>NZ_RAQG01000003.1:0-1903453 GCF_003610655.1 Rhizobium sp. AG855
AATGCAAATACCTGGTAACGCGGGGTGGAGCAGCCCGGTAGCTCGTCAGGCTCATAACCTGAAGGCCGCAGGTTCAAATCCTGCCCCCGCAACCACCGAAACTTGAATCTGCTGCCATTCAAGTCGCTTCCTTGAAAGCTCCTCAGCGTAAGCCGCGAGGAGCTTTTGCTTTTTGTCCTCCGTGTCGAGTTCACCGGACAGCTGACGTGCCAGCACATCCTGATCCACCATTGCCTTGAATTTTGCTTCCATCAGCTGTGCCGTCTCCATAGCTGCCAGGATCGACGCAATACGACCATGCACCTCGAGCGCCGGCGGTTGACGGCCCGGCGTGTTGGCAATGACCACTTTCTGAACGAGCTGGCGGATGATGCCGATCAGTGGCTGCTTGGTCTGGGCATCAGCATGATCGCGCATCATGTAGAGGATGGCGTGGATCACCGTGCGAACTGTGTCCTCGTTGATCTCCGCGCGCAGAGCTGCGAGGCGCTCTGCATCGCTGACGGGCTGATCCGCGGATGGAGCGCTTGCCAGCTGCCGCTCCAGCTCTTCTCGTTCTTCGTCGAGCCTGTCGAGCTGGTCGTCGAAGGCCGCGATAGGCCGTCGGCCTTCGGCGGCACGTTGTGACATCTGGGCGATGATGCCCTCTTGCTCGCGTTTATTGCGCTGGAGAGCGGCTTCGATATCCTTGGCCTGATGGGCAGCAGTCTTCTGCTCCGCGAGTTCGCTTTGCAGAACTTTCTCCACTGTCCGCCTGAAGACATCCATGTGCACCAAGGCTGCAGGGATGGATGTCAGGATACGGTCCTCGAGTTCCTTGCGAAGTACCGTCTTGTGATTACTGCAACAGGCTCCGCCAAGAACATCCAGGGGGATCTTCTTTTTATGGTTGGTGCAGCCATACCGACCTTTTGCCATGACGGCATAAGGTCCGCCGCACTCGGCGCATTCAAGCAGACCGCTGAGGAGATAGCTTGGACGGTGAGACCTGTTCAATTGATTAGACGCCGTCCGCGCGAACTCGTTGCGCACGCATGCCTGCTGGCGTTTGACCGATGACCAGAGCTTGTCGGGGATAATGCGCAGTTCCGGGCGTTCGTCCACGACCCAATCGTCGCTATCGTTATGGCGGGCGATCCTGCGTTCCGTGTCCGGATTCTTGCGATACTCGCGCCTATTCCAAACGACTCGACCGACATAAAGTTCGTTGTTGAGAATGCCTGTGCCGCGGTCGACGTGGCCACGGATTGCAGTGTCGCGCCACCTGATACCACGCGGGCCAGGGATGCCTTTCTTATTGAGCCCGACCGCGATGGCACTCGGAGATACACCGTCGGCATATAACCTGAAAATCTCCTGGACGATCTCGGCTTGTACAGGATCGACTTCGCGGAGGCCCGGGATGCGCTCTCCATGCGCATCGTATTCGAGTTTGATCCGGTAGCCATATGCAAGACAAGTTGTGGCCTTGCCTCGGCGGACCGCGGTCTTCATTCCCTCCCTCGTCCGGAAGCGGATCTGCTCGACGAGTTCCTGGCTGAGCGTGACGCGAAGGCTCATCTCGATATCTGTGACCGACGACCCGCCGTGCACCGTCCATAGTTCCGTGGAGTTGTAGCGGAGGCGCTTGAGGAAGCCATTGCCGTGCTCGGCGTCGCGTGAAATACGGTCGACGGTTACACACAGAACGACGTCCACTTTGCCATTCTTGATACGTTCCAACACGCGCTGGATGCCCGGGCGCGTCATATAGTTGGAGCCGCTGACCGCTCTGTCGGAATAGGTGTCGGCCAGCTGCCAGCCACGGTCTGTGATGAAGTTTTGACACAGTTCGACCTGGGTCTCGATGGACACATCTGTCTGTCGATCCGTCGAGTAGCGCGCATAGATTATGGCGGTTTTGGCGTTTTTTGCGGTCATTGCGGCCCCCAGTGATCCTCGCCAGTTAGTGAATGGTACCTATTGCCACAAGGGGCCCGCTTCCCACGGTTATGGTGCAAACGGCGTTTTATGGAGTAATGGGGGGAGAGAAGATTTAGATTGCAGACGCCGTTTGCGATGCGCCAGCTGCCTGCCGCATTGCTTTTTGGCGGCATATGATCCCGTCATTCGTGCGTGTCAGTACCGGTTAAATGCACCTTTCGCCGGAAATCCCATTTGCCGTCAACGTATCTGTCAATCAGGTCGCCGAGTGCCTCGTCGGACTTATTCCGGTCGAAGCCCTGCTCGACCAGAGCCTCCAAAATATCGGTCTCGACCTTGTTCATCCGCGCGGGATTGCCTTCCCGCTCGGCGAGTTTGGCAGTCCCGAGGATGAGCCAGCGAAGCGCGACGCGGGCGATGTCGTCGCGCCCCGGTCGCCGGAGCCGTCGCTGCTCATCCCGGTAGGCCTGCTGGCGCTCGCGTTGGTCTCGCAGGCGCTGAGTGCGTGATCTCGCCATCTTAGCTACCTCCCGCAAACGGCGTTTGTCCGGGAATCGGTGGTGTCGAACATGGAATCGGAGATAGCGCTGGCAGCAACCGTGGTCGACAGGCGGTAGCTCGCGAACGGAAATCGCGGACCCGGCGATCCCACTCGGCGGCCTGACGTTTTGAAGGGATTGTAGATTGTGCGTCGTGCATCTCAGTCACCTAGCCCTTGCATGTAGACGACATTGTCGACCTTACCGCGAATAAGATCGCTGCTGATTGAACAGGCTTCGAGCTCTGAGAATCGTGACGGATCATAGTCCTTGAAAACGGATGGCCGAAAACGGTCGGGTCTAAAGGGCAACCACAGAAAGCCTTGGATACGGACAGGTTCCGCGTCGTCGAGAATGTTCGCCCGGATCATTGCTGAGGTCCAATCCTGGGTCAGTCTGTCCGTCTCCTCGACACATCTGATTGACGTGACCAAGCGTGGGACATGTCCGCAGTCCTCTTCGAAAATCTGCTCTTGATATGGTCGCTCGAAGAGGAGTTGCCCCCGATCAAGGAGCAGGATGCGATGGATGTCGATGAAGCTCGGCAGCTCTGGACTCAGTTGCACCAAACTACCGTCCAGCCTGACGCACTCGCCGCCGTATCGTGTCGTCAGTTTGGTATAGGCTCGATGCAGTTCCGACGCGTAGATATCGCAAATGCGCTCTAACCGTCTCTGATCGCCGATGACGGAATCGGTAGCCCCTTGGATCATTCCCTGACTTAGTTCAATCGCGATTGCTTTGCCGTGAAAGACCGGTTGGCTGACGTAGAGGCTACCGAGTTCGACAGACGGGTTAAACTCGGCGAAGGACGTGTAGATTGCAGGCGTCAGGATGTTGGCCGCTGATTGTCCGACCTCTGTCTTCACGGACGGGGTCTGTGCGCGATTAT
Source organism: Rhizobium sp. AG855 (assembly GCF_003610655.1). Classification (NCBI taxonomy): domain Bacteria; kingdom Pseudomonadati; phylum Pseudomonadota; class Alphaproteobacteria; order Hyphomicrobiales; family Rhizobiaceae; genus Rhizobium; species Rhizobium sp. AG855. Next base: position 3,355 of record NZ_RAQG01000003.1, read on the forward strand.
TGAGGATTTGACGCTTGGCGAGTGGGCGAGAGGGGGGCGCATCCACCTTAGTTTGTGTGGTTGTCGGATTATCTATGGTCATAAATTTTGGTTACTGCGTTGCACCTGAATCTAGGCTCAGGCGGATTTTTGTCGGCGTCAATGACCGAGTGGATCTGATGGCGGTATCTCTGGCACAGCGTTTGCCATAAGCGCCGGACCTCAAGCCCGCGATCGCCAGCCAAAAGAGGATGCGGTCCACGAATGCATAGGGGCATCTAGCCCCCACAATCGTGAAGACGCCGTTCGAATCTGAATCGGCTGAGCCGCAGTCTGAATCGATGGTATCAAACCCTGAATCGGTAATGTGCAATGTATGCTAAGGCAGTTTACCGGCCTTACGATCTGTCCTGGTGGTATACCGATTTGCCAGCATATCGAGATGCACTGATCCGCATCGTTGAGGATGTGAAACGCCGCAAGATGCCGCCCGGACGAGTTTTGACATGCGCCCGGGTGGCCGCTAACGGCGTTTATCCTGATCTGCCCGGATCCAGCGCGAGGATCTCTCGTACCTCGGCACCATCGAGATAGCGCCGGTGGTCCAGCTCCCGGGCCAGGCGGAGCAGTGCGTCTTGATGACGACCGAGGATAGCCGTCGCCATGGCGAGCGCAAGTTCGAGCCTTTTGTTGACACGTGCTGCCAGATCGCGGTCGTACCGCAGATCATGCTGCGGGCGGTCACTCGGGATGTAGAGGAGAGGCAGATCCTGAGAGCATCCGAGCACGGTCTCAAGCCGAACCGCGTTCGTCGTTGCAATCTCAAGATCACTACCTTCGGTGCCACCATGCCCGATCAAGCTCTCACCAAAGATCAAAGTCTCGGCTGCGCGGCCTGCGAGATAGCAGGCGATCACCTGCATCACGCCATTCTCGGTCTGGGGCATCACCTCAGGCCATCGTACCGATGTGGCACCGCCATCGCCACGTCCAGTGGATACCGACTGGACCTCCGCGATGCCCAATGCGGCGAATACAAGTGCGTGACCCGCTTCGTGTACTGAGATTTGCCATCTCACATCCGGTGGCACTGACCCAATCTGCCGGTCCAGCACCTCCAAGATATCGTGATAACGGAGTTTGCGTTTTGCGCGACGGGCGATGCCGCGTGCGTCGCGGATCAGACGAGCGATATCAGCGCCGGTCATGCCTTGTGCGGCAAGAGCAAGATGTTTCAGGGCCGCCTGCCGATCTTTGCGCGGAGAGGAGCGTTTGTTGTTCGCTGGTCGGTCAACGTGTAGCATGGGCTGCTCCTTCGGAATTCTTACTCCGTCCGGAAACAGACTGGTTTGCGCTTGCGAGCACGCTCCTAAAATCTCCCCCAAGGTGATGGCGGATGATGCCTTCCAGGGCATCGATGTCGGGAAGCGGGATCTCGATATGTCGCTCCAGTCGGCCGGACCGTCGGATTGCCGGATCAATGACCCCGGGCCGATTGGTTGCGCCGACGACAATGAGGCCTTCGGATTTTGCTGTCCCGTCGAGAAGTTCGAGGAGCCGATTAACTACGGAGATCCAGTAGTCGTCATATGTCCGTCCGGCTCCACCGTCGCGTCGCCCGATCCCGTCGACCTCGTCAATGAAAAGGATCGCCGGTCCATGCTCTTTGGCCACCTCAAAAACGGCCGTCATACGTTTGAGCACGTCCCCCAGGTATCCCGGCTCCAGCCATTGCCCAACAGACGTCGCGAGCAGCGGGATCTGCAAGGAATTACATAGCGCGCGTGCAAAAGTTGTTTTGCCGGTCCCAGGCGGGCCACTCAGCAGTAGCTTGGTGCTCATGTCTGCCCAGTAGACCTCCTTACTCCCCCAAAGTACTAGATCAGTCTTGAGGTCGAGTGCCCATTGGCGAGCATCGCCATAGCCCGTAAGTTGCTCGACACGGAGATGCTGTGCAGCTCGTTTCCCGTTTGTTATTGCTGGGAGTTGTGCTGGTTGGATTATGTCCATCGACAGCGTTTTGTCGACACGGCGGCTGCGTTCTGAACCGCTCGAGGTACGGCCTCGCTCCCCGTTAGCAACAGTCTGCTTAGTGGACCCGGCTCCTTCGTCGTCGCGTTGGACGTCAGCATCCTCTTGCGCAAAGCTTTCCAGTCGGCTGAGGACGTTGCTAATCGTGCGTCCGGGCTTGATCGCCAGTGCGAAATCACCGAGACCGAGACGCCCCAGCTCGATCGTGTATTCCCGGGACGTCTCTTCAACCTCGGCGCGTGAGTGCCCTGTCGTGATCTCGATTGCTTGGCCGAGCAGCTGCCAATCGATTTTTGGCGCATCAAGGATCAGGTCCGCGCTTGATGTCATGCGATCAGGCCAGGGCTCTTCATCCTCAGCAGCTACGAGGACTGGTCTCCCGGTGGAGAGTGCCTTGGCCAACAGTTGGCGTCGGGTCTCAGTACTCTGATTTGTAATCTCTCCGGCCCGGAACGTAATCAGCGTGTTCTGATCGTGTGGTTCCTGACCAGAATGTATTCGTCTACTGAGTGAGTATCCGCCTCCGCCGTCCCGCAGGCGCATGGCACGTCCGATGATGCCGTGCTCGATCATCAACCCAACAGTTTGTTCAAATCCTCGGATGGGTAACCGCAGAAGCACCACGGGAGCAGGTCTGGAAAGGACCTCAAGGACCTGGGCGGCTGTCAGATGTGACCGCCTAATTGCCTCAACAATGCTGAGGACAATGACCGTCTCTGTGATGGGTGGCGGATGAGCGACTGCTTGCAGGAGCTTGGCGAGCTTCACTAGGTATTGGCTATGATCTCCACTACCCTCGCGAAGCTGCGGCCGTTCTACTGCTTCGGCCGGCGTCGCCTCGGTCTCAGCGCCTGTCCCAGACGCGTCGATGTCACCGACGGTATCTTCAATGACCAGGTCGATATCATGTCTGCGGACTGTCACCGGTGGCAAGACAGGCAGCAATGCATCCCTTGAAATAGACCGCAATAGAGTGCGTCGGTCTGCGGTGGTAGCTCCGGTCAATGTCACAGCCCTTGCCCCAGGCGTATATATGGTCACCGGATGCATCCCGATGGTCCGCTGGTGCGCGCGCAAGATATCGGCCGCGACTGCCGCCCGATATGCGATCCGCAGCGATCGGCGGTTGAGGCGGCCAAGCAAGTAGCGCTCTAGACGATCAACGGTCATGGCGGATCTCCTCTTCCAGCAGCGATTGCAGCTGTGACAGACGACGACGGTCAAGTTCCGCGAGGCGGCTGCTGTGCAGCCTCCAGAATCGGTGATGGCGATAGATGGGGCGCTCGGTTTTTGACCCAAATTGCAGCTGTTTGCGCCATGTATCTGGTTGTCGCGCCGCCTCCATCACTGCCGCGTCGGTGTCCTGCTCGCGATCGACCCAAGCAAAAAGCAGCCGTGCAGTGGGATCGCCTTGGGCGACTTGATCGCAGAGGGCGTCGCGCAATGCGCCCGGTAGTGTGCTGAGCGCGCGCCCGCGCCGCCTCGCTATCCTGAGCACGAGTGCCGTGACGAGCGCGGCGGTGTCGCTAGGTATCGCTGTGTCTTTCTGGGAAACGGTCGAAAGCTGCATGGCATCGGTTGTACTGGTGACGCCAATTCTCATTGCCCCGTATCTGTGGCGCAACCTGTAAATCTGAAAATCAATGATGTGCTGGTTCAAGGCAAAAGCCCTCCGTGGCCGGATCGCGTCCGGCAAATTTGATAGGATGAAAAGTGATGTGCGCCGCTTAGTGCGGTCGCAGTCCGGGCCCAAGGAGGCCGACCTGGATTGACGGTCGAGCCTTGGGGGGACGGCCGCGTCGGCGCGGCGCGATCTCTTTTGTTTGTGGCTGGGAAAGATGCGCCTCAGCGGCAACTGTTTCTGCAGCAGCTCGTTGGCCTTTTACAGCAGCTGCGATTGCCGTTTGCCACTCCTTGCGAATCCCGTCGCGAAAGGCCTCCATGCTCTCGATAGCCAGCCGCGCAGCACCCTCGATTTGCAAAAGCTCATCCAGACGAGACAGCGGCCACACCCCATCGGAAACATCAGTCGATGTCTTGGATCCGTCGATTATGGCTGTGCCGACGGTTTCGACAGCCAGTCTTTGATGGTCGCGCCACAGCAGGTCTGGCAGTATAAGTCCAGATGCCGTCATCCGTTGTTGAAGCTCAAGGAGCTTGCTACCGCCCAAATACCCGGAAAGGCTTCGTTTTACATCTATGATAAGCGCGTAACGACCGCGGGGGTCGGCGATGACGAGATCAGGGTGATAAGTCGCTCCAGTCTGCGGAGGGGCCTCTAAGCTGATGCCCTGATACAAAGTTCTGCGGTTGCGCTTGATAACCTCAATCGCGGCCGGGAGTACTGCGAGGCGAAGATCGGTCAGTGCCAACCTTGCCGGATGCGTCGAGGCAAGGGCGATGATGACAGCCTCCAAGAGATGTCCTTCCTGGACAGCGATTGCTCGCCCGAACGATGCCAAAGCTCCAGCATCACCTTCGACCGCAGAACGCGCTATCTCGGGTGTAACTGTTGCAGCAATGGCCTGCTTGATCAGCTTAGCGACTGCTTCGGGCGCTATCTTCAGGACATGCGAAGGCGTGTCGGCCGATGGGCCGAAATTAATGTTTTCCATAATGTATGTCCTGTCTGATCAGCGGTGACAGAAAACGACAAGGCCGCCTTCAGGCGGAGAGGCGGTCATGCCAAGGCTTAATCGATCAGCAGGAGATTTTGGACGAGGCTTGCCCGTCAACACAATTTGGATATTACACATGTTAGCCCAAGGCCTTTCACGAGAAGGTTGAGGGTTAGGCTCTCACCGGTGTTACCAGCACTGGTGAGAGCTGCTTTTGCGGGGCGTCTGCGTCACGCCGGGTACCTATAGATCAGGAGGAGTAACGATGGCAATCGCTAGCCGATCTGCTTTTGAAAACATGGTTAACTGAAGGTTCAGCTGCCTGACTTTATCCAGTTCAGGCTTCTTTTTGAGATGATCGGACCGATGAAGGTCCGATCGGTTCAGCCCTTAGTTGCTATTCAGCTGTCAGCAAAGCGGTCATAGCAGCGAGAGCTGTTGTCCCTCCGATGGAAGCGCTTGATGGGTGCTAAACGTATTCATCGCATCCAGCAGAAAACGAATGCACCGCTCGTCCGTAAGGTCATCCGATGTCGTGCCGCCTACTGTCCTCGGCGTCTCGGAGTAGACCCGTGGCGGGCAGTCCGCACTGGGTAGCAAGATGACAGTCAGCAGCCCGCTGTTGTGCAGCAGGCTCCACTGCTGTCCCTTGAGGCGTCCTGATCCAAGATGGTGCTCAGCCCCTGAATCAAGATCGGTAATGTCGAAATCCTGGATCTGCTCCAGGAGGTCGAGGCATTCCAAGCTCAGATCATAGTCGGCGAAGTCGTTGCACTTCGGCAGGCCGACTTGCTCGTTGTACACCCACAACCATGAGAGCACATAGGCACCGTTGCGAGTTCGCTCTACGGGAGCGCCGTCATGCACATGCAGGTAGTCGCTCCACCCGACAGCAAACTTCTGGAACAGCGTTGCGTCCCGGTGCGGGGCCGCTTGAAGCTTCTTCAAGACCGAGGCCGGTACAGTGTCATGTGATAAGTGAGCTACTTCCGTTTCGTCTAAATCAATCCACATCGTGGTAGTCCGCGTTAATCCTGCTCTTAGGCTCAATGCAAAATCCGTCGGCGGCAATAGCTTCGACCGGCCTGCGATCGCAAAAAACTCAAGACTTCAGCGATTGCTTCCGGCGGTGAGTGTCCGGACATGGCCTTGCTCGTGCAAATTGAGAACAACCGGATCCATCGATATCTCCTCGTCATACTATCGCTCGCTGTCGGCTATTGACGCCGATCAAAATCTCCACGGACAATTGAAAGAAGGTCAATCAAACAGCGGCATCGCGCCGTAAAGGAATGAAAAGCATGCAAGAAACAAATTCGAAATCGGGGCTAGCCTCAGATGCAATCAAGTTCGTATCGCAGGTCGCAAATCTTTTGACGACAGAGGAGTACGCACAGGTACTGATCGACGAAGAAGAGGTAGATGAAATCGATGCCATCAATCTCGCGTATCGCAACTATGATGGCATGGAGACTGTAGAGCACCTAATCCGTGTTGCGCGGCATATTTGGGACAAGCATGATTCAACGAATTCCTGAAAGGCAGGATCCTGGATCGTTAATCTGACATCGTTGGCAAGTGAGCGGCAGCGCTAACCATCAATGGAGCTGCGGGTGTAAGTGCCGAGCGGAGGCTGTTTCCTCAGCTCGGTTGCCTCTTCCAATTCTGTCCCCCAATAGGTGCATCACCTATTGGGGGCGGAAACATCTTGTATTCTGGGGCTACGGATCCACAACGGATCTGAGACGCATGCCGAGCACGGATTGGCTTGCAGTGGGCATGTGCCCGTTATCAAGACAACTGCTACGAGACACTCCCTTCTGGCGCTCAGACAGGCTTCAACTCATCGAACGTCCATTCCTTCCCTTCCGCGCAAACGTACAGCAATTTCCCGTCGCGCTCAGCCGTCTCTTGGCTATTCCAATGGATATCGGTGCCACCATCGTATTCTGGCTCGCCCGTATCCGGATCAATCCACGAGATCCGGGCCGTTGCGAGCAGGATCTCGGCGGTCCCGATGATGTGGCTACCATTCGGCGAGACGAAGCCTATATCGTATGTGCTGTCAGAGTAATATTATTCTTCCATTTTCGTATGCTCTATATGTCGCAATTCGACGATGAATATATTATACCTCAGTATTTTTGTCGGCGGAAATAAAAAAAGTGAATTTTTATATGTGGCGGCTGATAAGAGGTACTTGTCGGAGGTTAGACACCAAACCCGCAAGCATGCGAAGTGAAGAACTCTAACTTTCATATAGAGTTCGTTTAATAAATCGTTTACCATGATTTCAATGGCTTACGATCTCACGAAAATCAGCATGACAGCCCTGATGCGGCCGGCTTTCGACGCTGGCATCGCGTTGACGCGTCTCGACGAGCGCATCGCCCGTTCACCGGTCGGGCACGGCTGGATCGAGCGGTCCCACTTCGCCGACGCCTGCGCCTCGCTGTGGATCGACGGCGAACTCGTGCATCTCGAAGACCTCGTCCTCCATGACGCCACTCGCGATATCCGCACACCCACCCATGAGCTGACAATCGCCCGCGACGTGCTGCGCACCCGTCGGCGCCTCGCCGGCCAATCCCCGGACTGGGCGCTCTCTGCCGACGGCATCCGCTCGCTGCGGAAAACGTCAGAGATCGGGTCGGGCGGCGCCAACGAGGCTACGACGACCGGAGTTATTCGGCCGGCGATCGCGATCGACGCGGAAGGGGAGGGGGATGACGCCGACGACACCCAAGATCTCCCCGGCGTCGACTATGCGGCTATCGATGCGCTGCTCGCGCGATCTGACGCTGCAATCGAACGAGTCAAAAAGCCTGGCCGCGCTCCGGCCGATCCGCTGATCTATGATCTCGACTGGGACGAGGATGCCCGGCTTGATGAATGGCGTAGCGTCTTGCGCCAGGCCGAAAATCTGCCGGCGGTGCTGCAGGCCATCGTCGCCCTCGATGCCTGGAACGAGCTTGCCGTCCTGCAGCATGCACCCTGGCTCGGCCGGCTATTTGCCGCCTCGATCCTGCGTCAGGCCGGTGTCACCACCGGCGCGCACCTGGCCGCCATCAATCTTGGCCTCAAGACCATTCCGGTCGACCGGCGCCGGCATCGCGATCGCGAAACCCGGTTGCTCGCCATTGCTCACGGATTCTTGGCGGCCGCCGAGATCGGCTTGAAAGAGCATGACCGGCTGACTCTGGCGAAAACGATGATGGACCGAAAACTGGAGGGACGGCGGACGTCGTCGAAACTGCCGGAGCTGGTTGAGCTGGTGATGGCAAAGCCATTGGTGTCGGCCGGCATGGTCGCAAAGACGCTTGAGGTGACGCCGCAGGCGGCGCGGCGGATCGTGCAGGAACTCGGATTGAGGGAGATGACGGGGAGGGGGAGGTTTCGGGCCTGGGGTGTTGTATGAAGACGACTCAGTTTGAGCAGTGAGGCGCTATGACTGACAAAAACATTGCCAACGTATCGGCAGCATCGGCGCGGCTTTTCCGTGCATACTATGGCCACTGCACGGCTCCTGATCTTGATACCCTGTTTCAACTTCTTGGATCGATACACAGCCTTAATGATAGGGTTACGAAAGGGCTGCACTTTAATTTTCTCAACGTACCCGAGGTTCTTGCGCTGAAATGGTTAAGGAATTTTTTCCACCACCACGACGAACTGAAGCATACCGTTCGATTGATTCCGATCACTAACCTGCCAATCGTATCGGATCTGGTTTACATGTGTTTGACCCCAGGCGAATTGGTGGAAGAGGCTATTAAGCAAACTGCGCCGCGCCATGAGGTACAGACACGGGCAGCCTGCCAACAAACTTTTCATTGGTACGGGACGGCCGTGAACATCAATCCGTGTCTGTTCAACTTCGTCGTCCGCGCGTACGAGCGTTTGGCCGCGGCCGGAATACAGATCACGGGTGGCGAGGCCGAAGAATTTAGACGAAGTTACGAATTCGAGAGCGAGATGGGGCATTCCCATTACGTAGACGGTCGCCTTTCCACCCCCGTTGGCAACGTCAATGATCTTCTTTCCGAAATTATGGACTGTTCAGGGTAGGCATTCAGACGTTGCTGCAATCGAGATAGCGTCGCCGATGGCGCTCAGAAGGATCGAAGCATTCAGGCCGCGAACTGATGGACAACGGAAGCTCTCCGGTGGCTATAATTCAGTTTAGACCTTTATCTTTGGTCTGCTTCTTTGCTCCTCTGCGTAGTAGAGTCCTAGCGCGAATCAACTGTTGAATAGACTACTGCTTGAATTCGCATTTACCCCTGTCTTCGTGCCTTGCTCCCATTCATTTATTTTTGGGCAAATAGCCAGAGGTTTTTTTGCGATCCCCCCGATGAAGGTGGAGCAGGTCCGCAGTCCGTGGCTAAGGTGTGAGTATGCAGCAGGTTCTTTATCATCCGCCACATGTGACGGCGGCTCTCGATCAACTTGACGGCTTGTCCGATGCAGAGCTTCGCAAGTTTATAGCGGCAGGTTGCACGCCTGATGGCTTGAAAATGTCAGGTGAGGTTCTCGTCCGTTTAATCCGCCGCGCACGGATAGACGGAGAACGATTGACCGAGCATGCTGCCTGGAAGCGCCTCTTGGCTGATCTCAAGGTCTGGGCGCGGAAGGCCTACTCGACGCTGGCCGAGGAGGATCGTGAGCAGATCGTGGGCGCCTTGCTTGAGAAGATTGCAAGCGATGTGCAAAAGTCAAGGACGATAGACTTCTGGGAGATTACCTTTGCCAGAAAACGTGACCGTGCAGCGGCTGACCAATACCAAGAGTATTACGCTGATCGCTACCGGAATGGCCACGTCGAATACGACACTGATGTTCACGGACGAAGCGATGACGGGTCAGAGGTGCGGGACCTGATGGAAACTACCCTGATCGAGGGTTTCGCTTCATCCGTGCTTTCGCAGGAAGAGATGCGATATTTTCAACCGCTGATGCTTTCGGACATTCCGCTATGCAGCCCGGAGGCAAGCATCGATCTTGTCCGTGCACTCGGAAAGCCGGAAGGGACACTGCGTGAAATCAAAACGAAAATTAAGGCAAAGCTCAAGAGAGCGCTGGAGCGAACGACATGAGTAACGACCTCAGACAGAGGGCGATTGCAGCTGCAGATGAAGTCTTCGAAAACGGATCTCGCACGGACGATATTCGCGCTGCGCTCGCTCAAATTGGAGATGGAAGGAAAACATTCTTTGATCGGCTTGCCGTCCGAGCCATGCTGGAGGCAAGCGTCGACACCGACGCAAGCGACGGCGAGCAACCGGACGTGAGCGACGCTGACGTGGAGGGTCTTCTCGCGAAGACCGGTTCTTCTACATCCGCTCCAAGCTTACGCGATCCAAAGACCTGGATGGGTGCAAAATCCTTCTTTGGCAATGATACGCCGTTCATAATGAAACTCTTCGCGGCAAAGGTGTCCACACCCACACCTCGATTCCTACGTGACGCCGCCGACGCGATGGGAGTGGCACTCAGCAGCCTTAAAGTCCACTTTACTGCCGGTGGGACTCCAATGGCCGCCGGTATCGAAAGAAAAGCTTCCGGCAAACAGACTGGACCCGAGGTGGAGTCCTTCTCGGACGCAGTGTCGGCTTCGAATTTACCTGACGCGCTGAAAAAGCGCTGGCTATCGGAGTAGCCCTGTGGACGCGTTCGCGCTGGCGAAGTCTAAAGCGCGAACACTTCGCGCAACCATTAGCAAGGGGCTGGTCTCCAGCTTCGACGTGGTCCGGCAGGCGCTTGGAAACAACGGCTACGAAATCAACGCGGTTGACAAGAACGGGGTCCTGCTTCGCGGCGACGATGCCCAGCTCAATCGAGACTTCTCGCAAGTCCTGGTGAGAGATGACGTCTCGGATGAGCAAAAGGCCCTACTGGCGGCTCATGAGCTTGGTCATCTTATCTTGCACAGGCCGCATGATAAATGCGATCTTGGAGACGGGGACCAAGGTGATAAGTCACGGGTGGTTTCTCGAGTGGAAACATATGGTCCACGTGAGAGGCGAGAGCTTCAAGCGAACGTCTTCGCGCGGGAGTTTCTCCTGCCTCGCGACATCGCAAGGCAGCTGTTCCTAGTGGAAAATCTCACGGCCTCGGAGATATCGAAGCGCATCGGAATGCCGCTTCCCCAGGTCCGGCGACAACTTCTCGATGCCATTCTCATCCCTGATATTTCCGTGGGGCATGACGATAGTGGCGCCGGCGTAATCAAGCTCGACTCAAGCCAACAAAAAGCTGTCGACTTCAACGGGCGTGCTTTGCTCGTCGAGGCCGGGCCAGGGTCCGGCAAAACGCGCACCCTCGTCGCGCGCATCGAGCGTCGGCTTAATGACGGTGTCCACCCATCGCGGATTCTTGCCTTGACCTTCTCTAATAAGGCTGCGGGTGAATTGTCGGACCGGATTTCTGCGCGAAGACCGGATGACGCGGTTGAGGTCTGGACGGGGACTTTCCACGCCTTCGGCCTGGAAGTGATGCGACTTCACTATGAAAAGCTCGGACTAGGCGCAAACATCCGCCTTTTATCGCCTTCTCAGGCTGTTGAGATGCTCGAGGAAAGACTTCCTCTCTTGGGCTTGCGGCACTTTCACGACCTTCGAAATCCAGGCAGCAAGTTGAAAGAGATCCTCAAGCCTATCGGGCGAGCGAAGGATGAGCTCGTCAGCCCTACCGGGTTCCGAAAACTTGCCGAAGATGCGCTTGTTTCCGCACAACGCAGCCTTTCCGGTGCTGTTGGGAAGGCTCGAACCAGTGCAGAAAAGGCTGTCTTGACCGCGGAAAAGACGCTGGAGGCGGCGACCGTTTATGAAGTATATGAAGCGCTCCTACGGGAGAACAAGTGCATAGATTTTGCCGATCTGGTTATGCGCGCCACACTGCTCATTGAAAGCGACGAGGATGTCAGGCGATCATTTTTGGAACGGTATGACGAGATTCTGGTCGATGAGTACCAGGACGTTAATAGAGCGTGCGCGCGCCTGCTGAAGGCTCTTCACGGGCCAAACGTGACGTTGTGGGTCGTAGGGGACTCGCGACAATCCATCTACCGATTCCGAGGTGCCTCGGCCGTCAATATGGCTCGCTTCACATCCGAATTCGAAGATGCTGAGAGCACGCCTCTGGAATGGAACTACAGATCGAGCGAGCATATCACACAGCTTTCGCAAAGACTTGCGGACGCGATGGATAGGCGCCAAGCGCACGGGGGTATGCCGTACACACCAAGGTCAGCCTATCGGGCGGCTGCCAAGAGGGGCAATGTCGGTTCCAAGACAAGAGTCCTGGTCGGCTTGAATGATGAGATCGAGGCCGACCTCATCGCGGCCGAAATCAATGCATTGCGGAAAGAAGGGGTCCCATTTTCCCAGCAAACTATTCTGGCGCGAGCCAATGGCCGGCTCGATGAGCTCGCTGAGCAGCTGGCGACAAGGGGAATTCCTACTCTTCATCTCGGCAGTTTCTTCGAGCGAGAGGAAGTACGAGATCTGCTGTCGCTTCTGGCGATGATCGCGGAACCGAACGGCGCAGCGCTTGTGCGACTGGCAACCATAGAGGAGTTCAGAGCGCTGGGCTCCGATGCCTCGACTGTAATATCCCACGCCCGAGAAAAAGACATTGCGCTTGCCGAAGTGTTGGTCGGTGCGACCACTCTTGCAGGAGTAAGTAAAGTTGGGGCCGCGAATATGGCGCGTCTTGGGCGCTCGATTGCCGGCATGAGTTTGAACATGGCCGCTTTCGACCTCGTCACGGAATGGTTGTTCGAACGCTGCGACTATCTGCGCAGGGTGGCGGAGACGCCCGGCATCGAAGGCGATTTGTCCCGCGCAGCTATCTACCAACTGCTGGAATTCCTGGACCAAACGGATCTGGATGGAAAGCCATTGAATGCAAGAGAAATCCTGAAACGCGTGCGCACGGTCATCTTGATGTCGGATGATAGGGACTTGCGTGATCCCGGGCTCGGCGTCGGTGCGGACGCGGTGAGGCTTATGACAGTGCATGCTGCGAAGGGGCTCGAATTCAAGGCGACGCACATCGTCGGTCTACATGAGAACGGATTTCCGTTGCAGTTTCGCAGTCCCATCTGTCAGGTACCGCCCGGCATCGAAGACGGGCGCGATCCTCGCGCGGCTCACGCAGAAGAAGAAGACTGCGCAATGTTTGTCGCGGTAAGTAGGGCAGAAGATCATCTGCGTCTTTATCATACTGAGAAAGCGGTTGTACAAGCCAGAAGCCCGTCGCGCTTCCTATCGGATCTAGCCTTAAACTCAGAAAAAGGCCTGACTCTCAGCCAGGACGCCATTGCTCCCGTGAACGACGGAAGCCGTCCAATCGCGATCGACACGCTGACGCTTTTCGATATTTCGGACTTCGAAAGCTGTCCGCTGAAGATCGCCTATCGTCACCGGCTGTCGATCCGAAGTCGGCGCCATGAGGGACCCTACCTGCAAGCCTCCGGTGTGCTTTACGAGGTTTTGGATAAGGTCGGCACGCTTGCGGACATGCCGGATGCTGACCGCGACACTCTCGTTGAACAGATTTGGTCAGATCGTGGTCCCACCAAGCACAGCCTTGGGTCCGAGTATCGCAAGTTGGTTGACAATAGTCTGTCTAATCTCGATCGGATGCTGCACGGCTTCCGGCGTGCGGCAGACAGCATGGTCGAGATCCCTATCAGTGGGGGACATGTCGTGCTGCCAGCGCCCCTCGTTTCCGCTGACGGGTCGGTTGCTCGATATGTCGATTTACGCACCGTGGACCCGAAGAAAATGCGGGCCGGGATGCTACACGCTGCAGCAAGGATGGCGGTCGGTGAGGATGTAGCGGTCGAAGTTGCGCAGCTGTCGAGCGGAGACATTGTGAAGATTCGCAGAACGCCGCAAGAGGCGCTTGCGGATAGAGATCAAGCGTCAAACATACTTAAGGCCGTGCGATCTGGCGCACTCAAGCCCCGCCGCGAGATGCGTACTTGCATGCGATGCGCGCACTTCTTCTCTTGCCCGGCCGAGGGTGCAGAGAGAGACTGATAGAAAAATTTAGATTGGCGATGAAGGCGCCAGAGGTTTTTTCGACAGTCGGCCGATGAACTCCTTGAACGGGCCAATCAAGGCCAGAAAGGAGTTCAAAAAATGAGCAAGATCATCGAAATTTTCGTCCGTCAGGAAGGTCAGCGCGATCCGATCCTTCGCGAGACTCACGACGGTGCCACGATCGCGGCGCTCAAGGCGCAGCTTGGGAATGAGGACACATCTTTCTTCCTTTTTGAGGAAGATGCTGATGAGCCGCTTCTCGATGACTACCTTATCCGCCACAATGAAGATGGTTTAAAAGTCATTCACCGTCACCGTTGCAAGTCGGTTGACGTCAGCGTTCGTTATGCAGGGAGGCAGGTCTCCCGTGAGTTCGGTCCGGGCTCCACTCTTGACCGCATCAAGCGCTGGGCCGAGCGCAAGCTCAAGATCGATGACGTCGATGCCGCGGAAATGTCCTTGCAGATCAGCGGTTCGGTCGATCGCCCCGACGGTTCCACTCACGTCGGTTCGCTCGTCAGTTGCCCTGGCTGCAAGATCGATTTTGACCTCGTTCCGACCGATCGCGTCAACGGGGGCCAGTAATGACTCCGGACCGCGTGGCACTCGAGCGCGACTTAAGCGCGGCTCCCTTCAAAGAGGGGGTCGCTCGGGGGCGGTGGCGTCTCGTCGACGTTGACTGGCCTTATTTGTTGGTCGCAATCATGGCGAGGGATGCACGAGAGTTTGTCCTTCGACTCGACTGTTGCGGCTTTCCGGCGCAACCCCCGACGGGCGGCTTCTGGGATATCAGTGATAAGCGTTATCTGCTCGAGAACGAGTGGCCAAAAGGCGATGACGTCTTTCAAAGCGTAATACGTTGGGACTGGCGCCAGGGCGCGGCACTCTATTTCCCGCTCGATCGCGTCTCCCGAACGGGCCACCCCGACTGGATCAGCACTCATCCGCACCTCATATGGGATCCAGCGATGGGGTTGGTTCAACATATCTCGGAGGTTCATCGTCTCCTCAACTCAAGAGGCTATCGTGGCTAACTCAGACCCAGAACTCATCATCACCTTCTGGCTCTGGTGGGGCCTTTTCAGCCAGCTTCGCCGGCGTGGCCGTGGTTGCGGGGAATCCGGTGCCTTTATCCTGGGGCGTCGGGACGGCGCCAAGCTGCGTGCATCGCGGATCCTCTATTACGACGATATCGACCCCAATGCTCTGAAGACCGGCATTGTTCGCCTTTCGGGATCCGCGATGTCGGCGGTTTGGGAAGTCTGTGAAAGCGAGCAACTCGAGGTTCTTGCAGATGTCCATACTCATTCTGGCAGTTCTGAGCAGAGCAGGTCTGACCAGCAGTATCCGATGATCGCGACCAGCGGGCATATTGCAATGATCATCCCGCGGTTTGCGCGAAGTATGTTCGACCTGTCGGGCGTCGGTCACTTTCGCTACCGCGGCGCCAAGAAGTGGGATGCGATGTCTCCGCCGTCGGTTGGATTTTTCACGCTAAAATTTGGAGGTCACTCGTGAACTACAACGATCCCGTCGAACTGAAGGAATCCCTCAATCGAACCGCGAAACTTGATGTTGACGGCGGTTCAGTTGCAGATTTTGAACAAGCCGTCAGGCGGTTGCAGACGCATCGTGTTCAGGTGCGGGTAGGTTTCGAAGTCGCCAGGAGCGCTTCGCATCAGGCTGCCTTGCTGACCGTTGTAAACATTGCGCATCGTTTTGCCCTCGGAGGCGTTTTCGTCGACGGCGATCTCGGTGCTGCAAGTCTCATCGGCCCAGATATGGGCCTACCGTTAGGAGAGGCCGTGCGGAAGCTTGGAGGTACTGACGGCAAGTTCGAGCCCGGGTTACCCACGATCGTCATCGGAACGGTGTCCGAACAGTCAGAGCCCGCGATCATCGTGACCTTCGAAGGCTGGAGGGGCGGGATCGTCCGCCGCAGCTCTGCGCGGTTGAGCGAAATGACGAGCGTGATGCCAGCAGCGGTTCTTGCTGGAGCTATGGCAACCGCCGAGGCCTTTTCTATGTTGCGAGGCAATGTTGAGGCAGGCAAGCGTGCCGTTGGCCTATCTCTTTGGCGCCCCGATGCTTCAGGTGATTGGCTAGGATCGGACAGCGATGGCCCCGAGCTCGTGGCGCTTCCCGATCATCTATGGGTGCTCGGGCTTGGCCATCTTGGCCAAGCGTTTCTCTGGACTTTGATGCTCTGTGAATTCCCCGAGCCGCAGAAGGTTCGCCTCACGCTTCAGGATATGGATCGCGTTAGCAATTCAACGCAAAGCACCTCGATCCTGTCGTGGCCGGGCAGGGTCGGAGAGCGAAAAACACGCGACGTGGGCTCTATTCTCGAAGCCCGGGGGTTTCGGACGACGCTCATAGAGCGCCCTTTCGATGGTAATTTCAAGCATGATGGCACAATGGACCCAGCCGTATTAGTCTGCGGCGTAGACAATGCTCTGGCGAGATCTCGACTCGAGACCCCAGGCTTCCCGTTCATTGTTGAAGCCGGGATTGGGCACACGTCGATGGACTTTAGCGCACTTCGCGTTCACACCTTTCCGTCATCCGGCAAGAGACCCGCTGAACTTTGGGGCGAGCGGAAAACTCAGAGCACCATTGATCTGGATAGACCCGCCTATAGACGTTTGTCGGAAGGAAAGCGCAACGTCTGCGGACTGGAACAGCTCGCGGAAACGGCCGTGGGCGTGCCGTTCGTCGGGACGATCGGCGGCTGCATTATGCTCGCCGAAGTCCTACGTCTGCTTAGCGGAGATCGACCTGACATGCTTGTAGACCTTGATCTACGATCCATGAAAAGTCGGCGTGCCTTTGCAAATTCGTTCGATTTTAGCGTGGTGCCCAGTTTCCAGGCTCTGCCCGAGTTTCGATCGATAGATAGGAGTGCTTCTTGAAGGTCGAACGAGGAGCCGCATGAAATCGAAAGATTGGGTTGAGCGGCCCCGTCGTTTCGCAGATCTTCTAAGGTTGAATCAAAAAGCTTGATTTTCTGAGGCTGGCGCACTAGTAATATACGTAATCACGTATAAAGATGGATGCTAGCATGACCAAACTCAGCTACGACAACATATTCGACGCAATCACCGAAGACTCGAGCGAAGCGGCAGATTTGCAGTTCCGAGCTGACTTGATGATCACACTCCGGAGGATCTTCGAAGACCGCGGTTGGAAACAAGCCGACATAGCGTCGGCGCTCGGTGTTTCGCAGCCGCGGGTCAGCGAACTCATAAGAGGCAAAATCGACCTTTTCTCAGCTGATAAACTGATTGGCTTCCTAGCGAAGATGAATGTTCGCCTCAAGCCCTCCGTCGATGCAAATCACAAGGTGATCTGCGAGGTACTGGAAGCAGCTTAACGGCCTCTCTTCTTTCGCTCTCTGATGATCTCTTGCATTTCCTTGTACCGCTCTTTGGCGGTGTTCATTGCTTTGCGGTCTACCCCGTTCGTCGTTTTTTCAAAGGCGTGGAGGACCCAAACCGTGTCCTCGTACTTTGCGCAATACACGGCCCGGTACGCGGGGCTCCCGTTTTCGATCAACTCGACCGCTCCAGGCCCAACGCTTTCCTTGATGTTCTTGTGTTCGGAGAATGGCCGCTCGCCATTTTGAACCGCCTGTAGATCCGCGCCAAACTGTCTAATTATCTCTTTTGGCAGATCCAGGAACGTCCTTTTTGCTGCCTCATTCACAAACTCAAATTTCTTCATAAATCTCCCATTCGGTCATAAATTCTTCAATTTGGAAAAACGCGAAACGGGCAAACGCAAATGACGCGCTTGCCCGACAACGTACAATATAGTACGAATTGGGCAGCGCGTCAATAAGGAAGATTAGGAAAACGCCAATGGTAGACCTATATAGGTCAAGAAAAGAGCTGTCAAGCCCGTTTTTATTTTTATTCAGCCAGCATTTGCCGGGTCCGCGCCATGATCCGGGAGAAGCGGGCCGACCCGTTCGCTTGCGAAGGCGAATAGTCGAGCGTTAAGCGAGCCGATGAGCTTGACTATCCAAGCATTGTCGCTTCAGTTCTCGAATTCGGACATAGCCCCCGAAAGGAAGAGAAATCTAAAAGCGCAGACGTTTCCGAGCAGAAATGACGGGTCCACGGCTCCGCTCCCGTCAAGGCGAATGCTTCTGAGAGAGCGGGGCATCCGGTCGTCTCCTTTTATGGGGATGGTTTTGGCGCATTGTTATTCGTTTGCTACACGAACGCGCACCAAAGGCGTTAGTGAGTAGAACCCAGGTGCCGCAATGGCGGGCAGAACCTTCAAAAAGTTACTCTGTTTCTAATATTAGTCTTCTTAAAGTTGAAAAACGCCGCTAATCTCCCGCCGGGGGGATACGGCGATGCAGTTTTCAGAAATGAGTGGGACGGAGAACCAAGGGACCACTAAATCCGACAATCCTGCTATTGTTGCCGATATTGCCGCCTGCTTCACCTATGCGTCCTACCAGAATGCGATTCCAGTTGTCCGGTCGATCCTGGTCGAGAACAATACGGACAGACACTTCGAGAACTGCCGCATAGAGCTGACGGCGTCTCCACCTTTTCTGCGGCCGAAGTCATGGATCGTTGATCGCCTGGTGCCTGGGGATCGGCTTGTGCTCGCAGATCGAAAAGTGGAATTCGACCCAGGGTACCTCTCGGGGCTGAACGAAGCAGAGCGCGGCGAGATCACACTTCGCATTGCCTCCGGCGGACAAACTCTGGACGAGCGGCGCCTTCCCGTCAGACTGCTTGCACGCGACGAATGGGGAGGGGTTGCCGACATGGTGCAGTTGCTCCCGGCCTTTGTCATGCCCAATGATCCTGGTGTGGCCACCGTTTTGCGAATGGCTGCGGAAAGGCTCAATGCTCATGGCCACTCAGGTGGACTGGATGGGTACCAGTCAAACAATCCCCAGCGCGCCTATATGCTGGCAGCGGCAGTCTACTCAGCGATTGCAGGGATCGGGTTGCACTATGCCGAGCCGCCTGCAAGCTTCGAGAATCGCGGCCAGAAGATCCGGCGTCCGAGCACGGTCGCTGAGGAGCGGCTCGCCACCTGCCTCGATACCACGCTTCTTTTCGCCGCCGGGTTGGAAGCCGCTGGGTTGAACCCCGTGATCTTGATGTTCAAGGGGCATGCTGCCGTTGGTGTGTGGCTTGCGAAGAGAACTTTCGCTCATGCCGTAGAACCGGACCAGATGGAGGTTCGCAAGGCCTTGGCGTCGCGCGAGTTGATCGTATTTGAAACGACCGGCGTGACACATCGGCCTGCCATGACGTTTGAAAGCGCGCTTCGGGCACTGGACGGCCGCCTTGGAGTGGACGAGGCCCATGCTTTTGTGGCCGCCATTGATGTCAGGCGATCGCGTAGCGGCGGTATCATGCCCCTTGCCTCACATGAGCCTATCCGCCGCAATGTTCAGGAGGATGACTCGGCCGTTGTGGTCGACTTGCCGCTTCCCTCCGCCCCCAGTTTTGCTGAGATGCCTGCTGAAACCGTTGAGGTAAAACCAACCAACGCTGCCGGTCGCATCGACAGATGGCAGAAAAAACTGCTCGATCTGACACTTCGCAATCGACTTCTCAACTTCCCGGATTCCAAGAAAACGATCCCATTTCTCTGCACGGACGTGGCCTATCTCGAAGATCGGCTGGCGAACGGCGCAGCAATACGCATCATATCCTTGCCTGAGCAGAACCCGCTCGGTGAACGGGATGCAGCACTTTATCGGGATGTCCATGGCCGGGATCTCCAACGTGGCTTCGCGGCGGAAGCATTGCTTCGGGACGAGTTGCCCTCGCCCCTCGACGTGCGCCAGCTCGAAGCTCGGTTGATCGATCTCTATCGGCAGGTTCGCAACGATTTTGCCGAGGGTGGCGCCAACACTCTTTTTCTGGCTGTCGGATTCCTCAGGTGGAAGAAGAAGCCGGAAGACGAGCGCAGCTATCGTGCGCCGCTTCTACTTGTCCCAGTCAAACTTGAGCGCCGCAGTGCCAGTTCACGCTTCACCATCCGCTTCCATGAAGATGAGCCGCGTTTCAATGCGACTCTTCTACAGTTTCTGGAACGGGATTTTGACCTGTCCCTCCCACAATTCCACGGCGACCTGCCGCTCGACGACAATGGGATAGACGTGCCGCGCGTCCTCGCATTGATGCGCCAGGCAATCCGCGATGTTCCGGGGATGGAGGTTGTGGACGAAACGGCCCTGTCGACCTTCTCCTTCGCGAAATTTCTCATGTGGAAGGATCTCGTTGAACGCACCGACGCCTTGCGCGAGAACAGGGTCGTTCGACACTTGATCGACACGCCTGAGCAGGCCTTTCATGAAGGAAGCGGCGAAACGACGTTCCGCGACGAGCGTGAGCTCGATCAGGTTTATGCGCCAGCGGACATCATCTGTCTTCTTCCATCAGACTCGTCGCAGACAGCAGCAAGCTTGGCCGCAGCCGAAGGGCGGGATTTTGTCATCGTTGGCCCGCCCGGCACAGGTAAGAGCCAGACGATCGCCAACATGATCGCCAACTGTCTTGCCGTTGGAAAGACGGTGCTGTTCGTCGCTGAAAAGACGGCCGCGCTCGACGTGGTTTATCGCCGCTTGCGGACACATGGTCTTGGAGATCATTGCGTCGAACTGCACTCGAACAAGGCTGATCGCCGGCATTTCCTGGGGCAACTGAAAGCGGCTTGGGAGCATGGTGGACGGAATGATGCGTCCGAATGGATCGCGATCAACGAGCGCCTTCGGTTGCGTCGCGACGAGCTGAATGCCTATGTCGGGGCACTGCACAGACGCTACTCAAACGGATGGACTCCGTATCTCGCGTTGGGCATCGCGCTCAAAGCTGCGGAGGCGCCAGCACCAGGCTTGTCCTGGTTGGAACGCGACGCACATGACTCACAGACGTTACGCGAGCTCGAAGAGCTCGCCAGCGAACTCGGTCTCGTCTTCGGTTCAGTTGAACGTCAGCCGGTACTCGACCTCATCAATGTCAACGAATGGAGTTCCGACTGGCAGGATGGCGTGATAGCGGCAGCACAGTCGCTGTTGAATGCGATAGAATTGCTGGTTGACTCGGCGAATGAATTTGTCGCCCGCCTTGGCCTCAAACCGCAGGAGCGGCTGTCACGAATTGAGCTGCAGGCACTGTTAAGCTTGGCATGGGTGCTGCGGAAATCGCGCGGCCATGACGTATCCATCGTCTTTGATCGGGATTTTCCCCGATGCGCGGAAGCGCTGGAAAGTCTCGCCACCTCCATAAATGCCTATCGAGAAGCAGAGCGCGGTGCTGCTGCTTCCTACAGTGCCGCCGCCGTCCGCGACCTCGAAGCAGACGTCCTGGATCGCCAGTGGCGTGAGGCCAGTGCTTCATTCTGGCCGAATGCGATGCTGGGCAAACGCAAGGTTCAGAAGCTCCTCCAGAGCTATGTCGAGCAGGGTTCCGTGGATCCGGAGCGGGATCTTCCCCTTTTGCGGCGCATGAAGGATTGCCTTTTGGCAATTGATCAGAATTTCTTGAACGGTAAGCCTCTGCCGGTCAGTGGTCTGGCCACAGATGTTGGAGCCGTTGCGGCAGTGCTGGACATTGCGCGGGAGCTTCGTGCGATAATCCCGTTACCGGGCCGCGATCAGGAAGAGACCCGGATGACGCTCCGCGCTCTTGCGCCATGTCTTCGCGCGGTCGTCCAAGACGATGTGGTCCGACCTGCAGGCGACAGGTTGCTGGCGGCGGTCGACGGCATGAAGGAGGCGCAACGGCGCTTCAGCACGATCGCCGGGCGCGACAGTCTTTTTGGGAAGGATGGTGCCGACCTCGCGACAGTGAGGGACAAACTCGACGCCCTCATCGGCGCAAGGCATCTGCTTCGTGATTGGTCAGCCTGGTGCCGGATCAGAAATCAGGCGGTGCAGGCGAATCTGTCATCGCTGGTCGAACAGCTCGAAACAGGCGCAATCCGACCGGATGAAACACGGGCTTCGTTTCGCCTGGGCTATGCCAGGTGGTGGCTTCCGAAGGTCCTCGACGCCGACCCGGTTTTGCGAAACTTTAGGCGCTTCCAGCACGAGAACGCGATCACTGAATTCCGCGACATTGACGATCTCGTGCGCTCACACGCGACATCGCGCGTCATCAGCGCTATCGCCCACGGATTACCGCCCGTGCAGAGCGTTCCCCGCAATTCGGAGCTCGGGCTGCTGCGCTATCAGATGGAGTTGCAGCGACCCAGCCAGTCCATACGGGATATGATCAGCAAGATGCCGCAGAGCTTTTCGAAGCTCGCCCCCTGCATGCTGATGTCACCCTTGTCGATCGCTCAGTATCTGCCACCGAACCAGGCGCTGTTCGATGTTGTGATCTTCGATGAGGCGTCGCAGATTACGACTTGGGACGCTGTGGGTGCCATCGCGCGGGCCCGCCAGACGATCATCGTCGGCGATCCCAAGCAGTTGCCGCCGACGAACTTCTTCGGACGCAACGAGGAAGAGGAAGACGTCGCTGATCATGAGAAAGACCTTGAGAGCATTCTCGACGAGGCGAAGGCCGCTGGCATCCCAACGCGCGATCTGCGATGGCACTATCGCAGCCGAAGCGAGTCTCTGATCGCCTTCTCCAATCATCATTACTATCAGAACCGGCTGGTGACTTTTCCGTCGCCGGTCGTCGAAGACCGTGCCGTGCATCTGCGGAAAGTCCCAACGGGTGTCTATGACCGCGGCAAGAGCCGAACCAACCGACCAGAAGCGGATGCTGTCGCAAGAGAAGCCGTTTCCCGAATGAAGGCATGGCTGAAGATGCCTGAAACCGATCGCCCGACGTTGGGAGTGATCACCTTCAATGCGCAGCAGCAATCTCTGATTCTCGATCTTCTGGATGCCGCGCGCCGCGATGAGCCGGAGCTCGAGTGGTTTTTTGCCGAAGAGCGGGTCGAGCCCACCATCGTCAAGAACCTGGAGAATGTTCAAGGCGATGAGCGTGACGTCATTCTTTTCTCGATCACCTTCTGGAAGGATACCGCAGGCAAGCTGACGATGGACTTCGGTGCGCTGAACCGCGATGGAGGCGAACGTCGTCTGAACGTCGCAGTCACACGTGCCCGGCAGGAACTTGTCGTGTTCTCGGGTTTCACGGCCGACCAGATCGACCCGACACGCACCAAGGCACTGGCCGTGCATCACCTCAAGACTTTCCTCGACTATGCCAAGCGCGGTCCGGTCGCCCTGCCGGCTGCGGATATCGGCTCTGTCGGCGGTTTCGAGTCTCCTTTCGAAGAGGCCGTGGCAGCGCAACTGGAACGGCGTGGCTGGCGTATTGTGCCGCAGGTCGGCATCTCCGGATTCCGGATCGATTTTGGTATCCGTCACCCAGATCTGGCTGGCACTTTCCTCGCCGGCATCGAATGCGACGGGGCGACGTATCACCGATCCGCCACCGCTAGAGACCGCGATAAGGTCCGTGAACAGGTGTTGAGAGGTCTCGGCTGGAACATCCTCCGCATCTGGTCGACCGATTGGTGGTTCGATGCCACAGGCTGCGCCGAGCGGCTTCATGGCAGCCTGGAGGCCCTATTGGAGGAGAGCCGGGTACTTCGTGCTGCAGAAACAGAAAGCGCTGTGACCCGTTGGGATATGGGACACGAGGTTGAAGGGACCGAAGAAAATCGTATCGACGAGACTACAACCTCCGTTGAGCCGATAGAGCTCCCGC
The DNA here is from genome assembly GCF_003610655.1 of Rhizobium sp. AG855. Classification (NCBI taxonomy): domain Bacteria; kingdom Pseudomonadati; phylum Pseudomonadota; class Alphaproteobacteria; order Hyphomicrobiales; family Rhizobiaceae; genus Rhizobium; species Rhizobium sp. AG855. The sequence goes on from NZ_RAQG01000003.1 coordinate 26,746, forward strand.
CGGTCGCCTTCGAGGCTGAACGCGTTTCTGCGGAGGAGCGGCCACTGTCCAGCGAGCCGCAAACTCTGGAAATGCCACCCACGCCCACCTTGGCCAGCAACAAAACTTCGAACGAGCGGGGATACAAGGTCACCGATCTTTCCAGTTTCCGAGCCGAGCCAGATCAGTTTTTTGAATTTGGCTATCGCGATACCCTGCGCAGGATGATCGAGGCAGTCATCGAAACTGAAAGCCCGTTACGCGCAGACATTCTTGCCCAGCGTATATCCCGGGCGCATGGCTGGTTGCGCACGGGCGGGCGGATCAGGGAGCGGATAGATCTCCACCTCCGCGGTTATGACACGACCAAGGAGTCGAGCGGCGAATTCATCTGGAAGGTGGGCACCGTTTCAAAGATCATGCCGTATCGGCAGCCGACCAGCGAGGACGCGCGCAGGTCGATCGCAGATATACCGCTTGCGGAACTTGCCTCTGTCGTATCCGACAACCCAGATCTGCTGGATCAGCCAGACCCGGCGCGTGATCTGGCTCGACTGCTCGGTGTCGAACGCCTTGCCGCCGTTTCCCGCGCACGGCTGGACGAAGCAATTGCAGTGGCGCGGTCGCATGCGTCAACCATCCAAACACCTGAGTAGTCATGTTTCGATTTATCCATTCCAGCGATCTTCATCTCGGAAAGCGTTTTGGCAACTTCGAGGGTGACTTGCCCAGCCGCTTGCGCGAAGCAAGACACACGGTGATCACCCGGCTGGCTGCACACGCTCGCGAGCAAAACGCCACGACGGTGCTGCTCGCAGGAGATACCTTCGATACCGAGACGCCCGCACCGCATGTGCGACGCCAGGCTTTTGCCGAAATGGCGCATGATCCCGCCATCAGGTGGGTCATCCTGCCAGGAAATCACGATTCTCTGCAGGCTTCGCAACTCTGGACGACGCTAAAGGCAGAAGCACCAGAAAACGCCGTACTCGCGGTCGAGCCCCAGCCGATCGAATTAGCGAGCGGTGTGGTCTTGTTGCCGGCACCTTGCACCACCCGTCGCCCCGGCCGAGACCTGACGGAATGGATGGATGGTCATGCCTCACCCGATGGGACGCTGCGGATTGGACTGGCTCATGGAGCCATTCGCAGCTTTTCAGAAGAGGGAGGCGCGTCCGAGGTTATCGCGCCGGACCGGGCAAGACGCGCAGGGCTCGACTATCTAGCGCTCGGCGATTGGCACGGCGTGGTCAGTGTGGACCAGCGAACCCATTATTGCGGGACACCGGAACCTGACCGTTTCAAGCACGACGCGCCGGGTACGGCTCTTCTGGTCACGATTGCCGGCTCGTCCGGTACCCCAGATGTTCAGGCATTGCCTACCGCGACGTTTGCCTGGCGTAACCTCGATCTTCATTTGCTTGACGGTGACGCCCCAGAGGCTGCTCTCAATACCTTGCTCCCGGCTCTACGAGAACGGAGGAACTCGCTGCTCCGGGTAGTGGCATCAGGGCACACTCGTATTGCTGCGCGTGCTGAGCTCGTCGCCGCCGTTGGAAAGGCAGCTCCGGATTTCGCTTTTCTGGAGCTGGATCAGAATGGACTAGCCACAGAATGCGAGCTGGAAGACCTGGATCAGATCGATCGTGGCGGTGCCCTGCGTGAAGCTGCCAATGCGCTGCTTGCCGAGTCTACAGATGAACGTCGACCTATATCCGAGCGCGAGATCGCGCGGGCGGCCTTGATGCGCCTATATTCCTATACGCAGGCAATCACGCCATGAAGATCTCAGCCTTGCGTCTCTTCAACGTCAAACGGTTTGCCGGCCGCGGCGTTGCCATTGAAGGTATCGGCGATGGCGTCAACGTGCTCTGCGCGGCGAATGAGTTCGGCAAATCGACGAGTTTTGAAGCCCTGCATGCACTCTTCTTCCAACCTCATTCCGGCACCCCGGGTGATGTTCAGAGATTGCGCCCCTATAGTGGTGGGAACCCGTTGGTCGAAGCCGATATCACGACCGGCGAGGGCAGCTTCCGAATTACCAAGCAGTATTATGGTGGGAGGTCAGCCCGTGTGGTGGATCTTGGATCCGGCCGTCTTGTCGCCCAGGCAGATGAGGCAGAAAACTTCATCACCAGCCTGATCAGGGGAGGGACCTCCGGACCTGCTCGGCTTGAAGTCGCGGGAATTGGGACAATCAGCTTGCGTTCGAACCGCCCCGGTCGGAGGGACAACCAACTGGTGCAGGCAGAAGCGGCAAGAACCGCCCTTCTTGCGTCAATGGGCGTCGATAGCCTTTCTGCAGCGCGAGACAGGCAGGCAAGGGCACAGCAGGCCAATGCTGACCTGCGGGGGTTGAAAGACCGGCTGTCCTTCATTGCTCCAGAGGGACTGGCGAAACTCAGAGAGGAAGTCGAAGTAGGTAGTACGATCAGCCTTGAGGGTCTCGACCTGGATGAGGATCCGGCGCTGCTTCGCAACGCGCTGGCACAAGCCGAAGAACGCCGCAAGCAGGCGCGTCTCGCCCTCCGTGAGGTAGAGCCAGACCAGTCTCGTGCCGATGACGCCTTCGTCGCCGCGGAGACGAGATTGGCGTCTCTGATTTCCGATCAGACGCAGTTGGCTGTGGTCCTCGGGCCGGAAGAAGCGCGTGCCGAGCGCGAGCGTTCGTTGTCTGCCACTCTAGCTGATCTGGACCAATCGCTTTCTGAGGCGGAGGCGCATGTCCTGAAGCTTGGTACAGATGCCGGTGATCTCGCGTCGATCGAGGCGGCGCTGACGCGTGCTCGCTCGATCGAAGCAGCAGTCGAAAAGGAGATCAATGCGCTGCGGGAGACCATGGCCGGACTGAACGCAGAGATCCGCGCACAATCGGAAGAGGCGGTGGAAGAGAAGTGGCGGGAGACTTCGGAGGCACTCGATGCGGCGACTGCGCGGGTGGCTGCATATGAGAAGGAAGTGGCTGTCCTCCAGCGCGTGACCACCGCCCTCGACGATGCCAGGTCTGAGGCGCGCGAGCTCTACCTCAAACCTGTTATGGCTGAGCTCAGACCGCTGCTGAGACTGCTCTTCGACGATGTTGCGATCACCTTCGACGACAAGACGCTTCTACCCCAGACCATCCTGCGGAATGGGCAGGAAGAGGATGTCGATCGCCTGAGCGGCGGAATGCGGGAGCAGTTGTCAGTGCTGACGCGGCTGGCGTTTGCGCGGCTTCTCGCACGCGACGGCCGGCCGGCCCCTGTTATCCTCGATGATGCGCTGGTCTATTCGGATGACGACCGCATCGAAAAGATGTTCGACGCACTCCACAGGCAGTCTCGGGACCAGCAGATCATCGTGTTCTCCTGTCGCCAGCGGGCGTTTCAGAAGCTCGGAGGAAACGTGCTGCAGATGATAGATTGGCAGCCGTAGAGCTGCGTCGACAGCATCTGTTTGTGGAACCGATTCAGCTGGTTATTACCGATGAATTGGCCAAGCATCTGAAAAAACACATTACTACTACCTCTCGCAAGTGGTGGATTCTAGGTTCGAATCCGTTCAAGGCGGCAACCTGCGTGAATCTATTCTCGCGCTCGGCATCAAGCGCGGCCTCGGTCTGGCGATGTTCAAGTCTTCAATCTTCCTGACGTGCGCCCCCACGGATACCGGCGCGCCAATAGGCTACCACCTGAGCGTCAGTCCTATAGTCGAAGTCAACCGATTTCAGGTGGTTCCTGACAACCTCTGCCGCACTATGTTCGGCGCCGAACCAGACTAAACCTTGCCATCCAGCGGCGGCCAGTTCGAGCATTTTTGATGGTGCTTCACGGTTGAAGCGCCCCAAGCCAAATCTGTGAAGTTCAAGGCTGCTCGCAGGTAGGTAGGTCGCAGCATCAACTTCCTCAGGCATCTCGACCAGCAGGTGCCCCTCCAGCGGGCAATCCGGCTCCTCAAGCATCCTCGCGATCGCGGGGAGTGCCGTCATATCTCCTCCGATGATGGCAGGTCGCCCATTATGCTTTAGAGGCAGGCCTCCTCCAGGTCCCATCACGCCAATCACATCTCCTTCGGCCGCCGACACAGTCCAGTCTGAGATGTTTCCACCGGTGTGATGCATGAAGTCTATAGCAACCCTGCTCGCTTCCGGGTTCACATGCCGCAGCGTGAAATACCGTACATGCAGCCGGTCCTCACCCTTGGGCCAACGCGTTGCTCCGTTTGGATGAACGCCCGGCCATGTCGGAGGGCGCCCAAGCTGAGCGGGAAGCATCAATTTTACATGCATGCCATCTTGAGTAAGCGGCTGAAGATCCTCGCCCTCAAGCCACAATCGCGTCATGCCCGGGATAGGCCGAAGTCGCTCCACGACTCGAAGCTCGCGAAAGTTTGGCGGGAACATCTGTCGGTCTTGATCAGGCCATCGCAGCTTTGCTGCGACCTCCGGGTCGCATTCTTCGAGATGGTGGGCAACCGCCTCTTTCAAGAAGAAAAGGGCATTTGCACTCACCGCTTCTATGTCCACGACTAGCGCCTCAGGCTCAAGTTCTATCGACAGCATGTTCCCCTGATGTTCTATGGTCAGTCGGCGCGTATCTGTATGCGACGGAGAAAAGCCGTGTTCAACGATGTGATCCTGCAACGCCAGAAAGATGCTATCGGCCGAGGTTGCCGCAACGGACGTTGAAACCTTGATCATGCCGCCTCCTTTAGAAGTCTTTGATTTCGCGCTATCCAGGCTCCAAGCGCAGCACCAGCCAGCGAAACAGTGCCCCCGACTAGCAATACGGAAGGCAAGCCAAGTCGATCCAACGCTGCGGATCCCACTGCATTGATCAGGACTGCGGCGACGCCGCCATGGGCGCCGAAGACCGCAATCTCCGTTGACGCAGTGCGATGATCAACCAGGCGCATCAGCAATGACTGAGACACCACGGCTCCCGCGAACACCAGTGCGACCGCACCGACGATGAAAGCGATCGCCGGGCGGGCTTCGTCATCCACTGTCTGCACAGTGGCGAACGTGAGAGTCCAGACACCCGATAGGGCGCCGAGCACCAACAAGACCTTCAGTTCGTCGACGCGCGTGATGACGCTGCGGGCTGCGAAAGCCGCCAGCATTCCAGCGAGATTAGCGACAACGATGCCCCAAAGGCCTGCCTGTTGTACTCCAAGGCCCGCGTCTGACACGATCAGCCACTTCATGCCATAACCGATATCGATCCCCACCGTTGTCACAGTGATAACTTTGAATAAGGCAGCCAAGTTCTTCCGTCGAAAGAGGGAGAAGATGGCTGCGAAAGTATGGGCGACGGAGGTTGTCGTGCTCTTGATTGTCTTCTGGTCCAGCTTGTGGAGCAGCATCAGAAGAAGGCTCAGCGCTGACTGAAGGAAAACTGCACCTACAACTGCGCGCCAGCCCAAACTGCCCAAAAGATAGAGGCCTACGGCCCCGAGAAGGAGCCCGGCGAGGCCCGCAGCCGCGCTTTGCAAAGAGGCTGCGCGGCCGTAGTCTTCAGAGTGCAGCAACGTGGTTGTCATCTCAGCCAGCGCCACAAGCGGTGTCCCGAGCGCGATGGGCAGCGGAGGCAACATGAGAATAGTGCGCATTCCGTCATCGGCAGGATCGCCCCAGAGCAACATCATTAGATCTGCTCTGTCTCTTCATTCTGACCTCAATTGCAAGGCCGGGCTCAGCCTTAACCGTCGCCTCAAACGGGTGCTGTCCATAGAGCTTTCCAGCCAGCACTCGAACGTAACCGAGGGCAATGACACTGATCTCACCGGTTGCGAGCGCGCCGGCCCGCTTCGAGCGAACCTCGACATCGCGATCTCCAGTCTGAGATGTCGCGGCGTTTAAATTGTCTGTGGTGAAGGTCTGACGAGGCTTCATATGGCAACAAACGTGAAGGAAGCTGGTCGGGTCGATGCCGTTTTCTTAATAAGAGGGCAGCCTTGTTCGGTCAACTGATGACAGAAGGTTGAGCAGGACAGGGAGGGCAACGATAGACAGCCAGTTAAATTCGCCTGGCTCGCTTTCTACTCGCTGATCATGGAGGAATAGCAAGTCGCGGGATTAAATCCCTTCAAGGCGAAGCATGATCAGACGGAGGACTCATAGCTACGGTGTTTCACGCTCAATATGGCATCCATCTGGCTGTCATGAAGAAATAACTTGTATTTACAAATCAAGTTATCTGTTGCGTGGTCCCGTGCCCCGATTTAGGAAGGGAACACTGACGGCGACCAACGGATGTTTTGAGTGCCAAATGCCCCTGGTGCGTATCAAATGGCGAACGGTGCTTCATCGAGGAGATGATTTTGCTCTCCCGGATGTGGTGCGAAAAGCATGCGGAGGGCAGATTGCGTGCCTGCCATATTGAACGCGATTTTTGCCGCCCACCGGCGCTCCCTGCTCTGGACCGTCATGCGTATTGTGCGCGACCCGCAGACGGCGGAAGACTTGGCGCAGGAGACCTATCTGCGCGCTCACAAGGCGGTTGAGAGCGGACGGGTCGAGCATATCGAGGGCTTTCTCCACCAGACGGCCCGCAATCTGGCGCTGGACCATCTGCGGCGTCGCAGGACACGGGCGGGCGCCGAAGTGCAGGGTCTGGACGAGCATTCGCTTGCTGGGATCTCGGCTGACATCCCCTCTATCGAACAGGCTTTGATCCAGAAGCAGGCGTTCGACGTGTTTCAGCAGGCGCTTGCTGCCTTACCGAAGCGCGCGCAGACGGTTCTGGTCCTCAGCCGCATCGAAGAGTGGTCGAATGTCCGCATCGCAGACCATCTCGGCATTTCCGAACGGACCGTCTTCAATGATCTAAAACTCGCCATGGCCCATTGCCGGGACGCCATGGCGCGTCTGGACGGAAAGTGAGGACAACAGGATGGCGTTTTCTTTAACGGTCTCGCCCGCAGTGATTACTGTGAATACGGGCCGACTGTTCGTCTCTATGAAGAATTTTGCGGGATTGGAGGTGCTCATGCGTCAAGGTATCAGGAACCCGCAAACACGCTTTGAGTGGATCGGCTAAGTGGGACATCAGGACGCGCAGGACAAGGACCGGACGGTCAGCGACTTCACCCATGCCGATCCTGTGGTGGATCAGGCCCTGGGCTGGCACTTGCGGCTGCGCGACGGCAAGCAGGATGCGGCGACACGCGCTGATTTTCGTGCATGGCTGGCGAAGGATCCGCGACATGAGGAGGAGTTTCGAGGCCTTGAGATCGTGTGGAACTCGGAACCTTTTCTTGGAGCCGTGAAAGCCCTGTCTGTCACCCGGTCCGTACTGATGCGGCCGAACGGCTCCCGCTGGCCACTGAGGGCTACTGCTTTGGCCGCCTCGGTTCTGATTGCTGCGGGAATCTGGCAATTCCCGGCGCTGACGATTGCGCTCCAGGCGGATTACGTTACAGCGACGGGGGCACAGAGGCGTGTTCCGCTGCCGGACGGCTCAACGATGTTGCTCAATACCGATACGGCGGTGGCGTTGGACTTCGCTGCCGGCCGGCGTCACATCCGCCTGCTGCGCGGCGAAGCCTTTTTCGATGTCCTACACGATGCCGCCCATCCTTTTACCGTCAGCGGCCAATATGGCGAGGTCGAAGTGCTGGGCACGGCTTTTTCGATCAGAACCGGCGCTAACGAAGATGCGGTCATGCTTGAGCGGGGCCGTGTCCAGGTTCTCTGTCTGTGCGATGGCAAGGATAGCGCGGTGCTGCAGCCGGGCGAGACGGTCAGCATAACGGCAGCGTCCGTGTCGCCGGTTCATGCCGCCGATCCATCCGCGACGCTTGCCTGGCGCGAGGGCCGGATCGTCTTCGAAAACGCGCCTCTTGGTGATGTTCTCGACGAACTGCGTCGCTATCACGGTGGAGCGATTCTGGTCGCAGATGAGCGGGTGAACCGGATGAAGGTCACCGGCAATTATCGCCTCGATGATGTCGAGGGCGCGGTTCGGACTCTCGCCGACGCGGCAGGGGCCGGATTCTACCGCGTTCCCGGCGGCCTGATAATCCTTCAATAAAATTTCAACTTTTTTTGCCGGTTTTGAAACCCTGCTGCGTCCTTGCTGACAGAGGGGTCGCAACGCCTGTTGTGCGGCCGATTCATATGTGTTGAGCGAGGGTAGGACGAGTATGGCAAGGGGCAAAAAAAAACGCGTTGAGACCACAACTGAAGAGCGTCGTCGGCACCAGACAACGGTGCTTCTCGCATCCACCATGCTCGCCTGCATGGTCGGTTTTGCTCCGAGTATTGCGTCTGCCCAGGCGCAGTCTGTCGCGGGTGCCACGGAAACAATCAGCTTCCAGATCCCGGCCCAGCCGTTGTCGGCAGCCATCAATGCTTTCATCCGCCAGAGTGGCTGGCAAATCAGCTATTCGTCGGCGCTGGCCGCCGGCAAGACCTCGACGGCCGTTTCCGGCAGCATGAAGCCGTCTGCGGCTTTGCAGCAGATTGTCAAGGGCACCGGCATCACGGTCAGGATCAGCGGCGCAGGCTCGGCGGCTCTGGTCGGCCCCCAAGCGGCAGATGCAGGTGTAGCGGCCGCCGAGGGTTCCACCGTCCTCGATCCGATCACGGTTGTCGGCGACAACGACGGGGCCAACAGTTTTGTCTCGTCCAGTTCCACGGGGGCACTCAAGACAAATACGCCTCTCATAGAAACCCCGCAATCGGTGTCGGTGATCGGCCGCAAGCAGATTCAAGCGCAGAACGCACAAAGCGTGTCGGAGGTACTGCGTTATGTTCCAGGTGTTGCGATCGAAACTTACGGACCGGATCCGAAGGGTTATGACTGGATCATGATGCGGGGCTTCAACGCTCAAGCCACAAGTTCCTATCTCGATGGACTGAGACAGGTTTCCAGCAGCTACAGTTTCTTCCGTACTGATCCGTACGCCCTGGACAGTGTCGAGGTTCTGCGTGGCCCATCATCTTCGCTCTACGGCCAAAGTGACGCTGGCGGCATTGTCAACAAGACATCGCGGAAGCCGACAGCAGACAGGGTTCGGCAGGTTGAACTGCAATACGGAAGTCACGACCGGAAACAGGTGGCATTCGATTTGGGTGGTGCGGTCAACCAGGAAGAGAGCGTTCTTTACCGGATCATTGGCGTCGCTCGGAATGCGAACACTCAGTTTGAGTATTCCAACGGCGCAGATATTGGGGACGACCGGCTGATGATTCAGCCGGCGGTGACCTGGAAGCCCGATGAGGATACCACGCTAACGGTGACCGGTCAGGCGCTGAAGGATAAGAGCGGTGGCACGATCATGCTCTTCACGCCGACGAACATTCTCCTAGGTGACCCCAATTTCAATCAGAGTACCCAGGAGCAACAGAGCATCGGCTATGAGTTCGAGCATCGGTTCGACGAGACCTGGACATTTCGCCAGAACGCGCGCTACGGCCACGTCGACTTCACACTCGACAACCTTTTTCTATCTGGGCTCGCCCCATCTGGCCTCACCCGTATTGCCCGGCATTTTGATGAGAGCTTTGATACCTTTTCAATCGACAACCAGGCACAAGCCGAGTTCGAAACGGGTGCCCTCTCCCATCAAGCGCTTTTCGGTCTTGATTACAGCTGGTCTGATGCCGATGTCAGGCGTTTCCAGGGGGCGGCGCCGTCTCTGAATCCTTACGCACCTGTCTACGGCGTCACTGTCCCGACGCCCAAAACGCCCATGATTAGTTATGCGGAACGCTACAGTCAGACGGGCATCTACGCCCAGGACCAGATCAAGTTCGGCAATGGCTTTATCGCAACGCTGGGGGGGCGCTATGACTGGCTCAACCTGGACACGCATAATCGTCTGACGGATGCTGATACCAATACCAACATCGGTAACTTTTCCGGTCGCGCCGGCCTGAGCTACGTCACGTCCTTCGGTCTTGCTCCCTATGTCAGCTACTCGCAGTCCTTCGTCCCGAACGGCGGTGTGGATCAAGGCGGCAACACCTTCGATCCCTCGAAGGGCCGCCAGTGGGAAGTGGGCGTGAAGTATCAACCTGATGGCTTCGATGGGCTGTTCACGATCTCCTATTTTGACATCGAAAAAACCAATGTCTTGAACTACCTTTCCAACGGATTTGCCGTGGCAACGGGCGAGATCGCTTCGCGCGGTCTGGAGCTGGAGGGCAAGATCAGCCTGGGCGGCGGCTGGGATATTGTCGGTTCCTACACATACACCGATGCGGAGATCACACGCGATGCCACCGGCAATGTGGGAAAACGCCCGATGCTCGTGCCGGAACAGCAGGCCTCGGCCTGGCTGAACTACACGTTTGAGACGGGCCCTCTGGAAGGGGCATCGATCGGGGCCGGCGTTCGTTATGTCGGCAAGGTCTACGGCAACAATGCCAATACGTTCTCAGTGCCCAGCCGGACGCTGGTTGACCTTGGGGCAAGCTACCGGATCAACGAGCATGCGAAGGTCTCATTGAATGCGACCAACCTGTTCGACAAGAAGTACTTTTCGACCTGCGAGGCGAGCTACTCCTGCTATCAGGGCGATCGACGTACTGTCATCGGCAAGCTGACCGTCGATTTTTGAGATTGGGGAAGGCGCGGCCGCAAGGTCGCGCCTCCACGAAGGTCATGTTGAACAGACGCTTTTTCATCACCGGTAGCCTTGCCGCTCTTCTGCCTTCGATGCCAGTTCTGGCCGAGGACGCAACGCGCATTGCCGCCGTGGATTGGGCTGCCGCCGAGTCGCTTCTTGCCTTGGGGGTCACGCCGCTCGCCGTTGCCGATACTGGCTACTACAACCAACGCATGCCGCAACTCCTGCCCGTCGCGACCCACGACATCGGGCCCTTCTGGGAAGTCAACCTGGAACTGCTGGACAGGCTCCGCCCGGACCTCATTTTCATTGGCGCTGCTAGCCTGTTCATGACGCCGCGTCTCAGCGAGATCGCGCCTGTCGAGGTGGTCGAGGATATGACCGGCGATAAGGCTTACGGGCGGGCGGCAGCCATTCTGCGTCAATGCGGACGTGCTGCGGGCCTTCCGTCCAGTCAAGTCGAGGCCGTCCTGTCAAACATAGAACAGCGAATGCAGGGCCTTGCCGCCAGCGTTTCACCTGCGCGGCCGGTTTGCATTTTGCTGCCGGATCAAAGCGGCAGCCGCGCCATGGTTTACGGCAATGGCAGTATGCCCGGCTCGGTGGTCACCCGTCTTCGTCTAAAAAATGCGTGGCAGGGACCAACCAACGCCAATGGTTTCATTCAGGTCGGGTTCGATCAGCTGATGACGCTGGACGATGCCGTTTTTATGCAGATCGAGATCCCGTCACTTGCTCCGCAGACGAACAGGGCCCTGGCCGACAGTCAGCTTTGGCATCGGCTTCCCGCGGTTCGAGAAGGACGCGTGGTGCGCATGCAGCAGTTCTATCCGTTCGGGGGATGTATTTCGACGCTTCATCTTGCCGAGGCTTTGGCGCGCGCGCTTCAAAATCCCTTCGGAGCTGGTATACCATGAGCTTCACCCTTGCCCGACGCGGTCTACCGCGTGGCCTCGTCCTGATCTCCCTGCTGGCTTTGCCGGCTCTTGCTCTTGCCGCGCTGGCCATCGTCCAGGTCAAAGAACCGGCCGTCCTCTTCTACGCGACTTTGCCGCGCATTGTTGCCGCGCTGGTTTCCGGCTGCCTTCTGGGGTTGGCGGGCGGTGTGTTTCAGAGAACCTTCGACAATCCGCTTGCCGAACCGTCCCTCCTCGGCATCTCCGGAGGAGCGGCACTCTGTCTCGCCGCATCGCTGGTCTTTGCCCCGGTCTTATGGTCACACGGATATCAAATCGTAGCACTTGCCGGCGCGCTCATAGCACTTGCAACGGCTTTCGCCGTTGCCTGGGGGCCTAACCTTTCGTCCCAGACACTGGTGCTGGCCGGTGTGATGATCAATCTCTTCTGCAACGCTGCCTATGCAGGCCTTGTCCTTTTCAATCATGATTTTCTCAGCAATCTCCTGACTTGGCAGGCCGGTTCGCTGCAGCAGAGTGGCTGGGTTCCGTCGCTTCGCCTGGCGGCGCTAGCCGCTCTCTCTCTCAGTCCGATTCTTCTCCTGGAACGACCGCTACGGCTGCTCTCTCTTGGGGATGGTGCGGCCGCGAGCCTCGGTCTTTCGGTGCGCACGGTAAAGCTGATCCTGCTTCTCATCGCCTCGCTGCTGGCCGCGTCCGTCACAGCAGAGTTTGGCCAGATCGGTCTCGTGGGGCTGGCGGCCCCGGCGCTTGCACGCGCGATCTGGCGCGAGACGCAGGCGGGGTTGATCCGCTGCGGTGTGACGGGCGCTCTGCTTCTGCTTCTGACGGACCAGGTCATGCGTTTGCTCTCCAGCGTGGTGGGCGATCTGCCGGTCGGCGCGGCTGCAGGGCTCCTGGCGGGGCCGTTGCTGGTTTTTCTTGCGCGAAAGGCCACGCTCAACGCGTCTAGGCCGTTCACGCTCGCCTTCGCGGTACGCGGGCATGGGAATGTTAAGCAGCTCATGATTCTGGCATTGCTTCTGTTGGCTGCATTCGGGATCGCCGCATTCGTGGGACGAGGACCGGAAGGATGGTCACTGGCGGGGTGGGACGATCTGGCTCTGGTCTGGCGATGGCGCCTTCCGCCGCTCCTGGCAGCAAGCGGTGCTGGCCTCTGCCTCGCGGTCGCGGGCTTCATTTTGCAGCGCTTGCTGCGCAACCCCCTTGCCAGCCCCGATCTTCTTGGCATCAGCCACGGTGCCGGCCTCGCTCTTGCGGTCGCTATCGTCATCCTGCCGACGCTCGGGGTTGCAACAAAACTGGCAGTCACCTCTCTAGGCGCCATTGCCGCCCTGTTGGTCGTGACATTGCTCGGGCTTCGAGCGCGGTTTGAGCCCACGCGCATGCTGCTGCTCGGCGTCGGCCTCGCAAGCATGGCGAATGCCATGCTCGTCATCGCGCTTGCCGGTGGCGGACAAAGAGGCGCCGCACTCCTCGGATGGTTTTCAGGCATGACCGCAGGCGTGAATCTTGCAACGTCGGTCGCTGCATGCCTGGTGGGTTGTGCCGGTCTCCTAGCCTGCCTTTTGCTCCATCGGCAGATGGACCTGATAACGCTGGGCGATGCGGCCTCCACGGGGTTCGGTCTGCGGGTGGCCGTCGTGCGCGGGGCCGGAATTGCTCTCGCCGCGATCCTGACGGCCGCCGGTACCATGGTTGTCGGTCCAATCAGTTTCCTCGGCCTGATGGTGCCCCATGCCGCCGCAATCCTGGGTTTTCGCAAGGCAGCAGAGGCATGCGTTGCAAGCGGTCTCATCGGCGCATTGCTGATGACGCTCGCGGAGTGGCTAAGCCGTAATCTTGTCTGGCCCTGGGCGCTTTCGCCGAGCCTGTTGGCCGCGCTCGTCGCCGGACCCTGGTTCCTCTGGCAACTGCGCCGTCAGCAGAGACAGTGAGCAGATAGCCCTTGTCATTGCAAACCATTCTATTCCAGCGATAGCAGGAGACATATTCCCATGCCGCTTCCAACACCGGTCCCCGCACAGATGGCGCCGAAGTTCTCCTTGCAGGGAGTTTCCTTCAGCGTTACCGGCCGCACGATCCTGCAGCCGCTGGATCTGGACCTTGCGGCGGGCAAAACAATCGGTCTCATCGGACACAACGGCTCAGGCAAATCCACTCTGGTCCGGCTGCTGGCCCTGCAGATCAGGCCCAGCACCGGACAAATTCTGTTGGATGAACGCCGGTTGGAAACTTGGTCGAACCGCGAATTCGCCAGGCACCTTGCTTACCTCCCACAACAGACGCCGGTGCCCGCAGGAACCAGCGTCCGCGAGCTCGTCAAGTTCGGACGTTATCCCTGGCATGGTCCTCTTGGCGCTTTTGGCAGGCTGGATGAAGAAAAGGTGGAGGAAGCACTCGACCTCACGCAAACCACGACGCTTGCGGAGCGTTCCGTCGAAACGCTGTCCGGGGGCGAACAGCAGCGCGCCTGGATCGCCGCGCTCATCGCACAGGATACGAAATGTCTCCTGCTCGACGAACCCATTTCGGCACTCGACATTGCACATCAGATCGCGGTGCTCGATCTCGTCCATACACTCACCAAGGTGAGGGGGCTCTCCCTCGTCATGGTTCTCCACGATATCAACATGGCGAGCCGCTACTGTGATGAGATCATTGCGCTCCGGGACGGTAGCCTCATCGCCAGAGGATCGCCAAGTGACATCATGACGCCCGATCACCTCAAGCGCATCTACGGGGTGGATTTCAACATCCATCATCCAGATGATGGTGGACGGCCGTCGGCACTGCTTCGCTGATCAGCTGTTGGGCGCATGCGTAATCGGCCATCGATTGCAAAAAGCTGGCGCTGAAGCAGGACTCAGGCGGGGCGCCTGTTCGAATCCGTTCAAGGCGGAGGCTTCGCAGATCTACGTCTATTGCCGATGCTGATCCTAGCGAACGACTTGCATCAAGACACAGCTCGCACGTCTAATTGGCGCGTTTCATGCGGAACGCCAAGCCTGTGTGAAGTCGGTCCCGCCTGACCCTTTCGGGTCGCTCCGCTAAGGCTCCTGCGGCTTCCTTTGTTCCGACCCTGGCGTGACGAGAATTCCCGCTTTCGCGAGCTGCGGTCGCCGCGATGCTGAAAGCTCCGATGTTCTTCATTGTACACCCGGATCTCGCACAAGCGCGGCTTTGATCCGGGGGACGAAGAATGATCGGTTGTCGAACTCGGAAGAATGCAGAGATCGGATCCAATGTTAGACTTTAGAGGCCCGAACACTCCCTACACACCGGCATCGTTCATTCATTGCGAGCCAGCAACTGAAGCCTTTCGGCGCATACTTGCCTGACCAGATCGAGCAATACGACCGTTCGCTCGTGGAGCCAGACCAAAGCCTCTTCGCTGATCTCGAAATGCTTAGAATACCGTGCCTTCACATAGGCCTCGTTCAACGTGTTGAACCATGCGCGCTCGCGGTGCTGGTCGCGTGGAAAAGCCTCGGTCAAACGTCGATCCTGACCTTCCGCCAACGATCGGAGAAACTTGATATTGTGAGAGGGCGGACCATAGTTGGTGCTCTGGGATCAAGGCGGCTCGGAGCGCGAGCAGCCGGTTGAAACTTCAATCAATTGCTGAAAGTTTGTGCTTTCGATCGATCGGAATCATTCAATTGCAGTTCTTACGTTCATTTGGGCCGGCAGTGACTGGCACTGCTCCGTTGGAGGCTCTGCGCGCGGGCCTTGGAGCTTTCATGGGGCTTTGGTTGACCGGCTATTTCTTGCTGTCTCCCGGCGTCGATCTCGAAAGTGGCCTCTACCTTGTCGCACCGCTCGGCGCGAGTGCCGTTCTCCTGTTTGCCGTTCCCAACAGTCCACTTGCTCAGCCATGGTCTGCAGTCATCGGCAATACTGTCGCAGCTCTTGCCGGCGTGGCAATCTCGATGTTTATCCACGAGCCAGCGTTACGGATCGCCGTTGCTGTCGCTCTTGCGATCATCGTGACGTTCATGCTGCGAGCGGTACATCCGCCGGCAGGAGCCGTTGCCATGACTGCTGCCATGAGCCCGGAAGCTGTGGAGCATCTTGGATTCTGGTTCGCGCTTGCGCCAATTGCCACGGGCACGGCCAGCCTCGTCCTGATTGCGATCGCCTATGCCCGGCTGACAGGGCGCCGCTATCCATTTCGTCAATTCGACCAGCAGAACAGGCATGGGACATCTGACAGGATCGCTGTTGAACGGCTGGGCCTTTCCGAAGCTGAGCTAAGCGATATCCTTCAACGGTATCGACAGTCATTCAATCTCGGCGTTGAAGATCTGGCACGTCTTATCGGTGCAGCGGAGCTCCAGGCGGCAGCACACCAGACCGGCACTCCAACTGCGGCCGCCATCATGTCCTCGAACCTGATTACGGTGAAGGCAAACACAGATTTGGGCACAGTCGCTGATCTCTTCCGGCGTCATCGTTTTACATCGCTACCCGTGGTCGACGAGAAGCAGCGATTCATAGGCATCATCTTCCAGGTGCATCTCATCAGCCGAGCAAGGGAAGATGCACTTCGCCTTGATCGAGGTCTCATCCCCGCTCTGCGAAGGCTGATCGACCCGGAAAGGGACAGGCCAATACGAGCAATCGACATCATGAGCGTCACGGTCCCTCGCGCTATTGCAACAACGCCACTCGGGGCGTTGTTGCCTTTGTTGGGCGATACAGATGTCGATGCGGTTCCCATCCTGGATTATGGGAAGCTCATCGGTATTGTCACGCGAACCGACTTAATCGCCGCGATGGCCCGAGGAATAGCTCGAGCAGACGTTTGATGGCGTCAGTTAGCAGGGCTCAACGCTCCGAACTGCGAACGGCATGAGCACCGGCTCCGGACCGCTCTGTCGTCCGTCGTGCTTGAGGATATCTGATCTAAGTCGATTCAGACCCTCATCCTTTCTGGGACCATGTTGCCATCGGCAGGTGAGGTCAAGCGGAAGCCAAGAAGCAGGCTCTGAAGGGTGGCGCTTTCGCTGGCCAAGGCTGCGCCGGCAGCGTTCATCTCTTCCACCATGGCCGCGTTCTGTTGTGTCGATTGATCCAGATGGTTCACCGCGACATTGACCTGCGAAAGGCCGACTGCCTGTTCCTGCGCTGCGATCGCGATGGCGTCCACATGGCTTGCGGCTTCCTGCACGAGCTCACCAATTTCGGCCAGTCCGGTGCCGGTCTCGGAGACTAGGTCGACGCCTTGGCGAACAGCCAACTCAGAATTGTCGATGAGCCCCGAGATTTCTTGGGCTGCCTGCGCCGAACGCTGGGCCAGCTCCCGGACTTCCTGGGCAACCACAGCAAACCCCTTGCCGGCCTCGCCGGCGCGGGCTGCCTCGACGCCCGCATTGAGAGCGAGCAGGTTTGTCTGGAAGGCAATCTGGTCGATCACACCGATTATTTGACTGATCTGGCTCGATGCCTGCTCGATCTTGTCCATCGCCGCCACGGCGTTTCGTACCACTTCACCGGATCGACTTGCTCTTTCGCGTGCGCTCTTCGTTACGCTTCGGGCCAAATCCGAGCGTTTTGAAGTGGCCGTGACATTGGCTGTGATCTGTTCCAGTGCAGCGGCCGTCTCTTCAAGCGAGGCGGCCTGCTGCTCGGTGCGCCTCGACAGGTCATCCGATGCCGAAGAGACCTCGGATGCTCCGCCGGTGACAGTCGCCACCGATTGGCCAACGCCGACCAGTGCTTGCCGCAACTGCACCACCGAGCGATTGAAGTCATGGCGAAGTTCTTCGAACTGCGGTGCAAAGGCCTCGGTCACCTCGCAAAGAAGGTCGCCGGAAGCAAGCTTTCTCAAGGCCTGGGCCAGTGTGCCGGTTGCCTTGTTCATGCGTGCTTCGGCCTCAGCCTCCGCTGCGATTTGCATGTTAACTCGGTCGCGTTCGGCCTCGTCGCGCGCACGCTCTGCCTCCAGTTCCAGTTCGCGATTTCGGATCGCAGAAAGGCGGAAGACTTCTACCGCTTTGATCATGTCTCCGACTTCGTCCTTACGGTGGGCAGATTGCCCGGTGGGTTCGAGGTAACCCTCCGCCAATCTGCGCATCGAATTGACGAGTGCCTTCAGCGGACGGCTGATGGTTCCTGCCAGAAACACCGACAAGGCGATGACCAGAATGGCCCCGACGATGCAAAGGATCAGAACCGTTCCGAGCCGAGTGAATGCGGCTGCGGCGATAGCGCGTGCCTCGTTGCCGAGACGTTCGAGGCTTGCGCTTTCCAGAGCCTTCATTGCGTCAATGCGCTGACTGGCGGCTGCAAACCAGCGATCGGCAGTCAAGTCGCTGGCGGCTGTTGAACCAGCCCCAATCAAGGTCGATCGCGTGGTTTCGATTTCTTTCAATGCGGGTATGGATAGCTGGGAAGCGTAGGCGGACTGCCGTTCCTTCTGTTGCAGGGCGAGGAAATTGTCGATCAGAATGTTCTGCGCACCAGCCATGCGGGCAAAGGGAGCGATGCGCTCGGGGTCAATGTCGCCTGACGTGATGAAGGTGTTGCCGGTAGCGCGTTCCTGGCCCGCAATCTCCTTTGCCTGCATGAGCAGGTTATAGGCAATCATTTCGGCGGCGATCCTCGAGCCGACACCCTGGAGGGACAGTTCCGAGGCGATGCCCGAAAGCTCGCCAATCAGGCCGCTGTAGAAGTCGAAGGACTGTTTTCCGGTGAAGGAAAGGTTGTCGATGGATCGCCTGGTGCCGGCGAGGCTTTTCAATGTGTCCTGTGCGGAGCTCCAGCGACGGTTAAGCTCCGCGTTGTCGACGTCCGCCAAGGCATCTGCGAGATCTGGCAATTTTGCCAGAGCTTCATCCGTCAACTGGCGCGCTGTGACTAGCGGTTGCTTGTCCGTGCTGCCCTTTGATCCGATATATCCAGCGCTCTGCCCCCGCTCTCCCTGAAGCACGTGGATCATCTCGCCCATCGCCGAAATGTTCTCGCTCACTTTGACGACGATTTGCATCTGCTGGTAGGAGCGCCACGAGTTCAGAAACTCCATCGAGGCAAGGGTGAGTGCTGCAACCAGGGGGATCATGATCGCAAGCCAGAGGCGTTTGCTGATCGAAAAGTCGGTGATGCGCATCTTTCAGTATGTCCTGAGTTGAGGCATCATGCCGAGTATCGTAACATCATGATACGATGTGAGTTTTAGTGAGGATTGATGTGTCCGGGTAAAGACTTGCCTAACGTGTCCGACGCCGGTTTGACGATTGCCAAGGTTGCCTCGAATAAACTCTAACGTGCGTCAATCCGACGCGTATGTGGCCAGTACGATAGTCAAGAATTGCGCGTTTTGCGCGCAAGTTCCTGATACAAGGACTTTGGTAAATATGGATGGGCGGGTCATCGCCTGTCGCCTGTGTGTCGAGGTTCAAGCGACAGCATCCGGTCCATAAAATAGCCGACAGTATCGGTTCCCACACTGCCGCTGATAACGCACTCATGCATATCGCAGATGGTGTCACAGGCCTGTTCGCGGCGCGATCTCGAAACGACTGGAGGAGCGAGCCTCTCAGGTTTACTGCCTTGGCGCAACTTCAGATACTTCATCATATTTTTCGTATGCCTTGATGGCGACGCCCTAGGCGGTCTCGCCGGTGAAGCGTGAAAAGAGCACTTCATTTTCCAGATGCATGTGCTGAACCAGATCGTCGGCGAACTTCTTTGCGCCCGTGTAAAGTGCACGCCACGAATTGCAGGCACCTTCCGGAAGATGAAATCCCCCCGTGACGTGCTCGAGTTCCGCCAGATGCTGTGCCTCCACATCATGCTCGTAGCGCATCTGTTCGATCGATCTGCTCAGAGCTTGATGATCCCCGCGTTCCATGAGCGGGAAGAGCATGAGCTCCTCGCGATGCATATGGCTGTGCAGGTCGCTCTGGATGCGCTCAAGGAGATTGACCAGTCCGATGGGTGCATCGGGATGATCGCCATGGACGCGCTCGATCTTGGCTGCGAGCGGGATCAGTGAGATAAGTTCCGCACGGTGGGTGTCGTGGTAGCGTGTCCTGAGGTGATGGATCAGATCGATAGTTCCATCCGGTGCTTCTGCCGAGGCAGCGGCGACAAGGCCCTGCAATTCGCCGACCAGGACTTCCGATGAAAGCCCTGCAGCTTCGGCCGCAGACGCGATGCTGTCGGATCCACCGCAGCAGAAGCTGATGCCGTGACGGCGGAAAAGAGCGGCTGCACCGGGCAGCGTTGTGGCGATCGTTGCGACCGTCTGATTTGCGTCGACTTCCATTGGGTTCACCATGCTTGCACTGCAATGCGTTACTGCTGTGGTGCCGACTATGGTGGCGAATGCCGATACGGTCGTTGCGCTTTCGCAAACAAGTTTGGCTCTCTTGTCCCCAAAGCATCAGGCCGCGTGCGGATTGTTTTTCGCTCGTGATACCCAGGCCGCTCCCTCTCGCGCGTGATGAAAGCCATTGGAAAACTTGGCTGTGGGATAAGCATCCCCGATCAACGCTGTAGCTTCGTCGGCCCCCACGCTGCCGCTCAGCATTGCCCTGAAGATGGAAGCAATACGTGTCATGTCGCAGTCCTGTGGCGAGAGGCGGAAGGCGTTGATACCGGCTTCTTGCAGTTCTTTCAGTTCGCTGAGCAGGAGTTGACAGGTGTGAGACATGGTCTGCACGCCGTTCAGCACGAGGAAGGACTGGCGGTCGAGCGTCTTGATTGGCAGACCATCCGGCTCGTCGCCGCAGACGAACTGGCAATTGTCCTTGATCCTGCCTTTCGAACGGGCATGGGCGCAGCGCGCCGAAATGGCAAGCGGCAAGCGGCCGAACACCAGGACTTCCAGAGCCACGTCAGGCACGTCGGCGGCGATCTCTGCGATGGAGCGAAACGGAAGCTCCGGCGGAAGACAGATGCGGTCTGCCCCGCGTCGCGCCAGCAAGCGTGCCGTTGGGCCGTTATAGACATTGACCAAGGGACCGACGAGGTGGCGCCGATCCTGGATCAGGCCGATAGCGGAGAGGTCGTTGACCTCAATCGGATGGTCGGAGGTTTCGATCAGGTCTTTCACGATACGGCTTTCGCGCTCCAGCGTAACCAGCGCGAGCGACGAAATGACCACTGATTTTCCTGCCCGTTCCAGGCGTTCCACCACATCCGCCACGTAGGGCTCGATGAAATGCTGCCGCTTGGAGCAGACGGTCTCGCCGAGGATGACGCGATCGACCGGTGCCTCATCTGCCATCCGAAAATAGAAATCGCGCCATTTCGGGCCGTCCCAGAGATAGTAGACGGGCCCCAGAGTCAGTTCGCTCATGTTCATCTCCAGCGCTTTTCATAGGCACCGACCGTGGTCTTCTGCCCTTCGCTCAGCGCTCTCAACCGGGTCAGCAACGGACCCCGTCCCGAGGGGGCGGTTGCGAGCACCTGGCGTAACGTGGATACGACCTCGGCGACATAGGCCTTGCCGCGCTGGCGTCCCTCGATTTTCAAGGCGGAGACACCGGCATCCTTCAGGGCTTCGATTTCGCCCATGACATCCAGGGATACGGGGTCCTCGAAGGCGTAGCCACGGGCATCGCCGATGTCGAAGCGCCCCTTGCAAAGCGTCGGATAACCGGCGGCCTCGCCCTGGCTGAACCGGTTGATCGTATAGGTTCCGAGCTCCGAGACCATGTCGGCGCCGTCTTGCCGATACCGTACATGGCTCGCCGGGGAGCAGACGCCGTGCATGTTCGGTGATTTGCCGGTGGCGTAGGACGAGAGCGAGCAGCGTCCTTCGGCCATGACGCAAAGGCCGCCGAAAACGAAGACCTCGATCTCGCATCTGACCTTGCGGCCGATGCGAGCGATGTCGCTGATCGTCAGCGTTCGCGGCAAGACGACCCGCTTTGCGTCGAAGGCCTCGACGAGAAAGTTGATCGCCTCGGGATTGGAGGCAGACGCCTGGACCGACACATGCAACCGCTGCTCCGGATAGCGTTCCCTGACATGCGCCATCAGACCGAAATCCGCCAGGATCAGTGCATCGGCACCCAGCCTGACTGCGTCAGCCGCCGCCCGATACCAAATTTCCTCGTCGCCGGCCCGTATGAAGGTATTGAGGGCAACGAATGTCATGCAGCCCTTTTGGCGGGCATAGGCAATGGCGTCGCGCAGTTCCTCGCGGCTGAAATTGAGGCCTGGAAAATTGCGGGCATTGGTCTCGTCGCGGAAACCGCAATAGACCGCATCGGCACCCGCATCGACGGCTTCGCGGAAAGCCGCTGGTGTTCCCGCCGGACAGATCAGTTCCATTACGGCATCTCCTTCAGCGACTGTCTGCGGATCTCCTCGGCCATTTTTCGAACCAAACCGCTTGCCGGTCCGCCGATACGGGCCAGGTCGCGTGGCAGGTCTATGTCGCAGTCGTCGAGTGCGTTTCGCATGGCAAGGATGGCCTCTATGTCTCCGGTCACGCGCAGATCGCGGGAGAAGAACAGAGCATCGGCATCGCAGCGTCCTTCAAGCAGCGCCAGCAGCATCACCAGAGGGGCCTCGACACCTGCATTGGCGGCGAAAGCGTCGCCCTTGCGCACCACCGTCAAGCGAGGAATGTCAGGCTCGATCAGGAAGACAAGCGGCAGGTCAGTTGGCGCAAACGAGAAGCGGCAGCCTTTATAGTCACCCAGACGATCGAACATGTCGCCATGGGCCGAGAGCAGGAGCTGGAAGAGACGGCGCGCCACGCGTTCGACGGGCATGAGTGGCACGGCTTTGAGCGGGAGAGCCAGAAGGGAGGAAATCTGCATTGCGCCAATTTTGATGGTTTGAACCGGCGCAAACCTAGGGGAGCGCCCCACAATCGAGATTGCGCCAGCGCAAAGACGCAAGCGAATCCGCGAGCCATAGCGGTCCGCATGACACAGATCACACCGCCGCGTCGCTACGACGGCCTGCAAGCTTTCATCACGGAACTGGAAAAGCGGGGACGGCTCAAGCGTATCTCTGAGCCGGTCAGCCTCGTCCATGAGGTTACCGAAATCCACCGAAGGGTTCTGGCCGAAGGAGGCCCAGCCTTGCTCTTCGAGCGTCCGGTCCGGCCGGATGGCTCAATGTCGGATATACCTCTGCTCGCCAATCTGTTCGGCACGCGCGAGCGCATAGAGCTCGGCTACGGGATCGGCGACGGCAAGATCGGCGATCTTGCGGAAGTGCTCGCCGAACTGCGCGAGCCGAGACCGCCTTCCTCGCTCCGGGATGCCGTGAACAAACTGCCCCTGCTTCGGTCGGCCATGGCACTGGGATGCCGGCGGGTGTCACAGGCGGAATGCCAGGATGTCGTCTTCGAAGGCGAGGCCGTCGATCTCAATCGGCTGCCGATCCAGTGGTGCTGGCCAGGCGAACCTGCACCGCTGATCACCTGGGGAAAGGTCGTCACGGCGTCGCCTTCCGATCCGAAAGATGTCAATGTCGGCGTCTACCGGCTACAAGCGCTCGATCGCAGGCGCCTGATCACGCGGTGGCTCGCCCACCGCGGCGCGGCGAAACATTTCAGGCAGTGGCAGGCCACTGGTAACGACATGCCCATTGCGGTCGTGATCGGTGCTGATCCTCAGACGATCCTCTCTGCTGTCATGCCGCTGCCGGAGGCCATCAGCGAGCTTTCATTCGCCGGCGTGCTCAGAGGAAAGCGCAGCCGTGTGGTGCGGGCGCTCACCCAGCCACTCGATATTCCAGCCACGGCGGAAATTGTGCTAGAAGGGACCGTATCAGTGGTGGAGACGGCACCCGAGGGGCCTTACGGCGATCACACCGGTTACTACAATTCCGTCGAGCCGTTTCCCGTCATGACCTTGAGCGCGATGACGATGCGCCAGGATCCGGTGTACCTCTCGACCTTCACGGGCCGTCCACCTGACGAGCCTTCGGTGCTCGGCGAGGCGATGAATGCCTTGTTCCTGCCGCTCGTGAAGCGGCAGTTTCCGGAAATCGTCGATCTTCATTTGCCGCCCGAGGCCTGCTCCTACCGGGCAATCGTCGTTTCTATCGACAAGCGGTATCCGGGGCAGGCGCGCCGGATCATGCTCGGGCTTTGGTCAATGCTGCCGCAGTTCAGCTATACCAAGCTCATCGTCGTGGTCGATCCCGACGTTGATGTCAGAAACTGGAGCGATGTGATCTGGGCGCTTTCCACCCGGTTCGATGCTTCGCGCGACATGGTGGTGGTGGACGGCACACCCATCGACTATCTCGATTTTGCCTCTCCCAAGCCGGGGCTCGGCGGGAAGCTCGGTCTCGATGCCACCAACAAGCTTGGCGCAGAGACCGATCGGGAATGGGGTCGGGTTCTCCGGATGACGCCCGAGGTCTCTGCGCGCGTCGATACGATCTGGGACGAACTCGGACTTGGATCGGGCAGCGCGAGAGCGAACCAACCACGATGAGGCGTGTCGTACTCGGGATATCAGGTGCTTCGGGGGCCGCGATCGGTCTAGAAATCGGCCGGCTGCTGGCCGCTATGGATGATGTGGAACTGCATCTCGTCGTGACGTCAGCAGCGCGCCGGACGATTGCACATGAGGCGGGCGACGAGGCGCTTGGGCGGCTCATCGCCCTTGCCGATCATTTCCATCCGGAAGGCGATATCGGAGCCTCGATCGCCAGCGGTTCGTTCCGCACGGCCGGCATGATCGTCGCCCCATGTTCGATGCGGTCTCTTGCCGCGATCGCGACGGGGATGACCGACAATCTCCTCATTCGCGCCGCCGATGTGCAGCTCAAGGAGCGCCGCAGGCTGGTGCTTCTTGCCCGCGAAACGCCGCTTCACCTCGGCCATCTGCGCAATATGGTCACCGTGACCGAGATGGGTGCGATGGTGATGCCGCCGGTTCCCGCCTTCTACCGCAATCCCGCGACCGTCGAGGATATCGTCGCCCATATCGCGGCACGCGCCGTGGATCTTCTCGGCTTGACCGATACACTATCGATACCGGAGTGGAGAGGGTAAGGTCGGAAAGGCACCTCCTATCTATCCCTTCCGAGATATCAGCGGCATGTAAAAGACGACATAGCCCAGGAACGCAATGATCCACGCCATGCCGGCGATCGGCAATAGCAGCATGGTGTGCTGAGTCGAGAGCGCGACAAGGATCCTCAGCAAAGCCGAGAGAATGATTGGTGCATAGATGAGCCAGGTTGTCGTGGGCGGCGACGCCAGCGCCTGGCCTGTATGGCCTCTGGTGGCGCGGGTCATCACCGCGAGCGTCACGACGCCGATGCCGCCCGTCGTCCAAGCATGGATGCCTGCAGAGACAAGCCCTGAGTGGTCTACGAGCATCGACAGGCCGGTCAGCAGGAAGCCGACGGGGATGAAGAGATAGCCGATATGCAGGATGGTCACGAGCGGCTCGCGCAGCGTGCGGTCGGAGCACCACCTGGCCTGTCTGACGAGATGTGCGATGCCCGTCAGGACCATCAGGCCCCCGGCGGCAGAGCCGAGGTTCTCCAGACCGGCGGCTACCGCGATCCACATCGCAAGGGCCAGACCTGAAAGGATCATGACTGCAAGATCGAAACGGGCGAAGTTTTCGGGCATCCGTCCTGGATTGTGCGCCTTCAGCCAGTTGCCGGTGAATGCCGGGATGATGCGTCCTGCGACGAGTGAGACAAGGATGAGAATGGCGGAAAGAGCCAGTCGGTCGGAAATCTCGACCCGCCCGTAGCGCTCGATTTCATAATGGAACAGGACCTGCGCGGCGCTGAGGAGAGCGAGGACGGCGACGATCTTATAGTTTCGTCGGTTCGATGCCGCGACGAGTTCCCTCAGAACGAAGATGGCCAATACCGGCAGGAAGGAAAGCGCAACGAGCGTCGCACCGAGCATGCCCGTCCATTCCGAAAAACTGATCGCCAGCCGTCCGGCGATCCAGAGGAGAAAGAGCGCCAAAAGAGGCAGGCCCTTCAGGCCAGGCCTGCCGGTCCAATTGGGAACGGCTGTCAGAAGAAAGCCTGATATCACGGCCGGGACGAAGCCGAACAGAAGTTCGTGCTGGTGCCAGGCAACCGGGGGCAACAGGGTCGGGACATGCAGGAAGCCGAGAAACCAGGGAACCCAGATTGCAATGGAGAGGGCGGCGAGCAGCGCGCTGCCCGGAAAGAACAGGCGGAATCCACCGGAGAGGAGACGCCTGATGATAGAGGGGCCGGGGATTGTGGTCATGTCAGCACCTTTCCTGATCCACCGTTTCCGGCGACCAGAGCAGAGGAATATAGGCCTTGGCCCGAAGCAGGAATGAAAGCGAATACAGCGTCGCCGCGAGACCGTGCGGGCCGAAGGGCAGGGTAAGAGTAGGTGTGAATTCCGGGAGGACGCGCAGAAGCACCGAGAATACGAAGAGCAGGATCGACAGCCGGGTCGTCCAGGAGAAACGCAACAGTTGACCGGTATGGATGAGACCCGCGAGCGACAGAACCTGAAGGACACCGAGGCCCAGCCCACCCATCAGTGCAAGATGCAGCCCGCCTAGCCAGGGCAATGGCAAACCAATCAGGGAAAGTCCGCAGACGAGAAGACCGGTGCCGGCGAGCGCGCTCGACAGCCAAAGGCCGCCAAGCTCGAAGGAGAACCCTTCGCGCCCGACAAATCCCTCAGCCACCCGGTCCATGAAGGCCGCGCCGGCGGCCAGCATCAGATAGCCGCGCACGGCGTTCGAGAGCGTGGCGGCCTCTGCCAGGATCAGCAGCATGGTCAACCCCGCCGAGAGGTGGACCCGGCCCGGATGCGGTCTGTAGGGCGAGGTCCTTTCCGTCGGATCAAGGATCAGATTGGTGACGGGTACGGTGATGCGGGCCAGCGCGAGACCGAGGAGGCCGAGAAGTGAGAGCCCGAGAATTCTGATCGCGCTTTCGGAGAGATCATAGGCTTCCACGGCCATCGCGATCCGCAAGAGGGCTGCGGCGACGGCAAAGGCAGTGACGAACAGGACGAAGCCGAGGAGATCAGTGCTTTTCTTGATCCAGGATAGACGCAGCGCATAGGCAAGCAGGAACAGGATCCAGGCTTGATCGAACACGAGGGCGAGAAGCCAGCCCTTTTCGACGGCGAGGAAGCCAAGCATACGCGCGCTGGCCCAGAGGCCCGCGAGAAGGAACAACGGGCGTCCACTGATGCGCTGCGTATCCGTCCATTCCGGCAAGGCAGAGGTCAGGAAGCCCAAAAGCGCGCCGCCGAACGACCCCACCAGCATTTCCTCGGCGTGCCATTGTCCGGGCAGGGACGAGACGGCAAAGGGCAGATCGAGGGACCAGACCACCACCCATAGAAACGGCCAGATCGCCGCATGAAAAGCGGCAAGCGGAAACATCAGTCGCAGGCCCTCCGCAGACATGGCCTTGATCAGATCGGTCGAGGGAAGGATGCGTATGGCTGGCAGCACGCTCATGCGAGCCTCCGCTCGTCATGTTCGTCCACGACGGCAAACAGCGGATGATCCGAAATCAGCCGTCGCGCCGTCTCGAAGATCATCTTGTCACTGCGGTTTCCGGGCGTCTCCGGAACGGTCACGCAGTCGAGAATTCCATGGCCGTGGCGATCGAGAACCGCGATCCGATGGCAGATCCGCAGCGCTTCATGGATGTCGTGAGTGATGAAGAGCCCGCCCTTGCCGTTATCTAAGACCGTTGCGACGACGAGATCCTGCATCCGTCGGCGCAAGGCGGCATCAAGCGCGGTGAATGGCTCATCGAAATAGAGGAAATCGGGGTTGCCGACGAGCGCGCGGGCGAGTGCGGTGCGCTGGCGCATGCCACCTGACAACTGCGATGGAAACTTTTGCCAGTCGTTTTCTTCCAGCGACACGCGATTACAGGCGGCAGCAACTCTCGCTTTTTGCTCGGCTCGCGCAACAGTGACACCCGACAGCCCCAAAGCCACATTTGCCTCGACCGTCGCCCAAGGGAGGAGGCGCGGTTCCTGAAAGACGAAAGCGCAGCGCGCGTAGCCTCGTATGACCTGGCCGTGACGTGGGATGATCAGCCCGGCGGCAATCTGAGCAAGCGTGCTCTTGCCGCAACCGGACGGCCCGACCAGCGCGACCATCTCTCCGCGTGCGACATGAAGGCTGACGTTTTCGAGAACGGCGCGGCCGAGAAAGACGTGGCCTACGGCCTTGAGCTGGAGGAGGGTCATCGGCGCACGCCCCAGGGTCGGGCGGCTTCTCGCCATACCTCGGCTTCGGCGCGCAAAGGCTGAACAATTCCATATTCGACGCTGATCAGTGCGATGACCGACAGGAGGATCCAGGCAAGGGCCGCTTCCACATCGAGAGCGGCGCGGGCATTGGCGAGTGCGCCTCCTATACCGCCGGCATTGGCCAGAAGCTCGGCCATGACGGCTGCCTTGAAGGCCGTGCCGAGTGCCATGACCAGCGAGGGAAACAGGGCGTGCAGCATTTGCCGCAGCGATATCTTGAACAGCCGGATGAGCGGCGACAGGCCGGCCATGCGTGCCATGTCCTCCAACGCCCGGTCCCGGGTCTGGATGCCCTCGGCTGCACCGACGAACACGAGCGGCAAGGCGGCGATGGCGGCTGTCGCAATGACCGTTCCGGCGCCCATGCCGAACCAGATCATCAAAAGCACGATCCAGGCGATTGGCGGGATGCCGAGCAGCAAGCTCACCTGGGGACGCGCCAGACGCATGACCGCCGGATGATATCCGGCCAACACGCCCACCATCGTCCCCACCACGGCGGCAAGGGAAAAACCGGCGACCGCTCTGAGGCTCGTCGAGAGCACCAGAAGCCGGTTGTCCGGATTTGCGATCAGGCCGAACAGGGTCCGGATCGTGGCTGCCGGAGTGGGCAACACGAAACTGCCATAGGTTTCCGCTCCGAGCTGCCAGACGGCAGCAAAGACCGCGAGGCCGCTGAGACCCGCCCAGCCGGACCAGAGAAAGCGGCATATCCTGCCTACACGATCCGTGAAGCCCTTCATGATCCGGCCTCAGAGATAGAATGAGGCGTCAGGCATGCGACCGCCTATCATTTCAGGGTGTGTCGCTGCCACGGTTTTGAGCAAGGTCTCTATCGACGCGCGTGCATCACGCGCGGCGACCGCGACGAGGTTCGAATAGGGGATCGACGCCTCCAGAACCGGCCAGGGCAGTTCGAGGGCCGATGCAGCCTGATTTGCGGCTGCCGCCGGATCGGCGTTCACCGCGGCTGCTGCCTGCGCAAGTCTGGCCAGAAGCGCTTTCGCCTGATCCGGATGATCGTCCAGGAAGCTCTGCGTCAGGGCGAGCCCTGCCTGCGGCATGACCGGCGATGTTGCAGAAACAAGGCCCCATTCCTGTTGCATGTCGATCACCCGATGGAGCGCCTGATTACCGGTACTGGCCTTGAATATGGCGGCTGAGACAGCTGGCTCAGGCAGGAGCGCCGTGTCTATTCGGCCGGCAAGCAGCATTTGCACGGCTTCAATGGGCGTGCCAGCCCGCTCCAGCTTGACCTTGCCCTCCATCCCATGATGGGCGAGCGCCGCGTTGAAAACGAGTTCCGGTGTGTCATTGGGGAATGGTACGGTCACGCTTTGCCCTTCGAGATCGGTGAAAGAAGTGATCGTGTCATGGCGTGAAACGACGTAGAGAAGGCCATTGGTCATGACATTGGCCAGCTTCAGCCCAAGCCCGCGCGTGTGCAGGTTCGCCGCTGCCGTCGTCGGCATGACCACTGCGTGCATCGAACCGGAAGACAGGCCTGCCCGCATTTCATCGGGCGTCCGCCATGTCTTGAATTCCACCTTGTTGGCGACCTCGCGCAGCAGGCCCTTGCCGACCGCATAGGCCAGCGTGATCGACGGCCCGGCGGGAGGCCCGAAGAGGATAAGATGGTCGAGCGTTGTCGCGTGCGCCCGCTTGTTTAGGAACGGAAGGGCGAGTGTGGCGACCAGTCCTTTGCACAGTGTGCGACGGGTCGGCACATAGCCGGCCTGATCGACTTCAGTCCTGTTCGTCTTGCTTGTCGGCTTCATGGTGTGGGGCAGCCCGCTCGCCAAAAAATATTGAATGTCAGTCCTGTTATCCTCTGCGTCGCATGGGAAGTTTGACGCAGAGCAAGGAATGCGTGGAATTGCCGGTGCCCTCAGATGTCCAGGGCGAGGATGGGGTCTGCGCCGAACAGTGCGGCATGCCCGCCCATGAGCAGCCAAAGAGTCAGCAGCAGCGTCCCGGCGAGTGCCGCGACCAGATGTGCATCCAGACGCAGCTTGGAACGCCCGGAGGCCAAGGCAATCAGCGGAAACATCGATGTCAATTCCGCAATCGATGGCCATGCGGCTCCCATCCTGCGCCGCGCGCGTTTTTCGGCGACGAAGATGCAGACAGTCGAGAACAGACCGAGGCCGCCGAAAACGAGGAGGGATCTGGTGTCACCGTTTGCCAAGACATGGCCGAAAGACCAGAGGACGAATCCCCACAACACGGGATGGCGCGTGATGGCCGTGACCGCGCCGGGTGCGGCGCCTGACCTGAAGCTGACAGATGCTGGATTGGGGCTGATGAGGCCGGCGGTGACCAGAAAAAGCCCGACAGGGGACAGAACCAGATTGGCAAGGGCGCTCCAGCGGTCCGGCTGCCAGATCTCGATGTATTCCGTGCTCCCGGCTGCCTGCAGAACCCATATCAGGAGTGCCACGGAGGTTGCCGAATAGACGAGGAGATAGAAACGCAATCCGAGCGCTGCGGTCAGCTTTCCCCGAATGGTCGGTATGGCTGGCACCGAATGCAGCAACAGGAATGCCGCAAGGGCAAGGAAGACTTGGCTCATCGTGGCAACGCCCGTCTCTCGGGTTCCACGCTGAGAAGCTGCTGCAGCAGCATCTGCTCCGCCGTGATGTGGCGGCGTACGGCTTCCTGGAAACCGCGCACCATGTGAGCCACGGTCTCCAGGCTCAGTCTGCATCGTTTGCGAGCGACGGCGGCCAAGGTGAGGGACAACTCGTGCGCCGCGCGTCGGTCGACGCGATGTTCGGACTTCACCTGATCGAGAAGAAGGGACCCGAAGCACGAACCTGCGTGAACCTGGAGGTCGGGATAGAGCTTCTGCTCTTCCAGAGTGTGTGCGGCCGCCATCAGCGGCTCAATATGTTTTGCGACCTTGCCGATGCCGCGCGGGACCTCGCCGGCGTCGAAATCAATCGCGAATTCCTCCAGTCGCAGGCACAGCACGAGAAGATCGCGATGTTTGTCTTCCAGCGCCCTGACCTCGGCAACAGTGAGGTTGGTTCCGTTCGTTTCCATCTGTCTCTCCCTATTGGCCGAGGAACAGGAAGACGCCGATGACAAAGGACGCGAGGACCGCGGCAAGCGTGCCCCCGCCCTGCAATACGCCCATGCGCTTGAGCATGAGTGCAAACCCCATGATCACAGGTGCCGCAACCACAAGGCCGATCTGTGCATCCGTCATGTCAGTCATTCCCTTCTGTTGTGGAGGCAGTCTGCCTTGTCTTTCGTCAGTCTTCTTTGCGCTCCCACAAAGAGCGCCTCGGATTTCTCCTTAAAACGGGCGAGGACTGAACGGAGATGTAACCATGGCCATGCATAGGAGCCTCCACGATGAGGCAAAGGACGATCAACTGTTGCTCTGGATCCTGGTGTGGAGCGAGCTGATCGCATTCGGCATCCTGATCTTTGGCTTTCTGGTCGTCTCTGCCGTCCAGGTGGAGGCTTTTGAACTCGCCCGTCTGCATCTCAGGCCCGGGATCGCAGGTGCAAACACGCTCATTCTGCTGGTCAGCGGCTATCAGGTCGCGGTTGCCATGCGGCGACGCAATGAACTCGAGACCGTGAAACGACCGTTGATCGTGGCGGCGGGGCTCGGCTTCTGCTTTGTCGCCGTCAAGCTCTTCGAATACTGGGGCGAAGCTCGTTTTACCGGCGATGCGACGCTCGACAGCTTTTTCGAACTCTATTTCATGATCACCGGGTTCCATCTCTTGCACGTCTTCTTCGGTGCGATCGCCCTGCTTTTGGTGGCCTGGCGCCCATCCCGGGAGAACGTCCTGCTGATCGCGACCCTCTGGCATGTGATCGATCTGGTCTGGCTCGTTGTCTTTCCCGTCGTCTATCTTGCGTGAGGACCGTCATGACCCGCAGACAACACGAAGAACTGGTGGGTATCCTCGCCATGTTGATCACCTTTGCGATTGGAGGTGCGGTCGTCTCAGCACTTGCCGGCGATACCGTCATCCCGATCCTGGCCGTTCTGGGCATCGCCTTTGCCAAGGGGCGCCTCGTGGTCCTCGATTTCCTGGAATTGCGTGGCGGACATCATCCCATGCGGGTCGCGCTGCTCGCCTGGCTTTGCATCCTTTTGACTGCCGCCTTCGCCCGGTCCCTGACGGCTTTCTGGATCAGCTGAACATTCGCTTGGTTGCTTGCCGAAGCGCAAAGAACGACGCCCGGCACTCTCTATGAAAAGGACATCCCGCAGAGCCGGCGAGGGGATCGCCGGAGCGTTCGAGGCGGGGAAACCAGGTCGGGCCTTTCCAGCCCGGCAGACGGAAGGACAAAGGCATGGCAGAGCGCCTGACCAAGACCGGAGCGCGCAACGTCTTCTACGGCGGCTCCGTATTCTTTTTTGCGATTTTCGTGGGGCTCACGGCCCACAGCCACTACTACATCCGCACAACCTCGACCGACGAGGCGACGCTCACCGACAGCGTCGCCCGCGGCAAACATGTCTGGGAAAAGAACGCCTGCATCAACTGCCACACGCTTCTGGGGGAGGGTGCCTATTTTGCACCTGAGCTCGGCAATGTCTGGACCCGGTGGGGCGGCAAGGATGATCGGGATGGCGCGCGCGAAACACTGCGCGCTTGGATGGCCTCGCAGCCCTCCGGCATCGAAGGCCGACGGCAGATGCCGCAATTCAATTTGACCGACGACGAGATCAACGATCTCGCCGACTTCCTCGAATGGACCAGCAAGATCAAGACGCAGAACTGGCCGCCGAACGAGGCGGGCTGAGCCCTTCGTGACCCAAGGAGATCTATCATGAAATATCAAAGCCAGAAGGTCGCGATGCTGTATTTC
The DNA here is from genome assembly GCF_003610655.1 of Rhizobium sp. AG855. Lineage (NCBI taxonomy): Bacteria > Pseudomonadati > Pseudomonadota > Alphaproteobacteria > Hyphomicrobiales > Rhizobiaceae > Rhizobium > Rhizobium sp. AG855. The sequence goes on from NZ_RAQG01000003.1 coordinate 59,257, forward strand.
TACGGCGCGCTCGGCCTCTTCCTCGCACAGGTTCTCTTCGGCGTGCTGGCAGGCACGATCTATGTCTTGCCGAACACGCTGTCCGAACTCGTCCCCTTCAACATCGTGCGCATGATCCACACCAACGCCCTGATCGTCTGGTTGCTCATGGGCTTCATGGGCGCGACCTACTATCTGCTGCCTGAAGAGGCGGAGACAGAGCTCTACAGCCCGAAGCTCGCAATCGCGCAGTTCTGGATCTTCCTGATCGCTGCTGCTGCCGCCGTCGTCGGTTATCTCTTCGGCATTCATGAGGGACGCGAGTTTCTCGAGCAGCCCTTCATCATCAAGGTCGGCATTGTCATCGTCGCCTTGATGCTGCTGTTCAACGTCACCATGACATCGCTCAAAGGTCGCAAGACCGTCGTCACCAACATCCTGATCTTCGGGCTCTGGGGCGTCGCGATCTTCTTCCTCTTCGCCTTCTACAACCCGGCCAACCTGGCGCTCGACAAGATGTACTGGTGGTATGTCGTCCACCTCTGGGTCGAGGGCGTCTGGGAGCTGATCATGGCCTCCGTGCTCGCTTTCCTGATGATCAAGCTCAACGGCATCGACCGCGAGGTCGTCGAGAAGTGGCTCTATGTCATCATCGGTCTGGCGCTGTTCTCCGGTATCCTCGGCACGGGCCATCATTATTACTGGATCGGTGCGCCGGGCTACTGGCAGTGGATCGGTTCGCTCTTCTCGACGCTCGAAGTCGCCCCCTTCTTCACCATGGTGATCTTCACCTTCGTCATGACCTGGAAGGCCGGCCGCAAGCATCCGAACAAGGCGGCACTCCTGTGGTCGCTCGGCTGCTCGGTGATGGCCTTCTTCGGGGCCGGTGTCTGGGGCTTCCTGCACACGCTGTCGTCGGTAAACTACTACACCCACGGTACGCAGGTGACCGCAGCTCACGGACATCTCGCCTTCTTCGGCGCCTATGTCATGCTGAACCTCGCGATCATGGCCTATGCCATTCCCGAGATGCGCGGACGTCAGCCCTATAACCAGTGGCTGTCCATCGCGAGCTTCTGGATGATGTGCACGGCCATGTCGGTCATGACCTTCGCGCTCACCTTTGCCGGTGTCCTGCAGGTCCATCTGCAGCGCGTGCTTGGCGAAAGCTACATGGACGTCCAGGACCAGTTGGCCCTGTTCTATTGGGTGCGCCTCGGCTCGGGCGCCGTCGTCCTGGTCTCCGCCCTGATGTTCGTCTGGGCCGTGCTGATACCCGGCAAGGAAAAAGAGCCTGCCTTCGGCGGTTACATCGAGCCTGCCGAGTGACTGAGCGGCCCCGCTGCTTAAACGGCGGCGGGGCCTTTCCAAACTTCTGAAGGATCAGCACCATGAATCTCATCGCCCGCAACATTCAGCCTGAAATCCCGGCCTATTCTCCAGCCGGCAACGAATGCGCCCTGTTCGAAACAGCCTGGACACGGCAACTGCCGCTGCTCCTCAAAGGTCCGACGGGCTGCGGCAAGACCCGTTTCGTCAGCCATATGGCACAGAAGCTCGATCTGCCGCTGACCACCGTCTCGTGCCACGACGATCTGGCCGCTGCCGATCTCACTGGCCGCTTCCTGCTCAAGGGCGGAGAGACGGTCTGGGTCGACGGACCGCTGACCCGGGCGGTCCGGGACGGTGGCGTCTGCTATCTCGACGAGGTGGTCGAGGCGCGCAAGGATGTCGCCGTGGTCCTCCATCCGCTCACCGACGACCGGCGTATCCTGCCTCTGGAACGCACCGGCGAAGAACTCGCGGCGCCGCCGGCCTTCATGCTGGTCGTGTCCTACAATCCCGGCTACCAGAGCCTGCTCAAGGCGCTGAAGCCCTCGACCCGCCAGCGTTTCGTCGCCATTGAATTCGACTTCCTGCCCAAGGCGCGGGAAATCGAGGTTGTCTCGGCCGAGAGCGGATTGCCCGCTGTCACGGTCGAGCCCCTCGTTGAACTCGCCAGACGGCTGCGCGCACTGAAAGGTCATGACCTGGAGGAAGGCGTCTCGACGCGCCTCCTCGTCTATTGCGCCAGCCTGATCGATGCCGGTCTGTCTCCGCGTGACGCCGTTCGCGCCGCCATGATCGAGCCGCTGACCGACGAACCCGACGTGCGCACTGCCCTTCTCGAACTGGCAAAGGCGGTCATCCGCTAGGAGAATGTCATGCTGGACTTTCTGGAGCTCGAGGAAACGGTCGGGCGCGCCTGGCACAGGCTCGCTGGCGATACCCGCACTTGGCCGCGTTACCCAAACGCTGCCGTCATGCTGGAAGAGGTGCTTCCGGTGCTTTCCGTCTGCTTCCGTGGCTTCGGTGGGGAAAAGACGGTGCAACTGGTCCCCGCACGGGGCAAGACCTCGCAACACCGGCTGAAGCTGCGCCAGCGCATGGGGCTCGGCGAGGAAAAGCTCATCCACCCGGCGCGGGACGAAGCAAGCGTGATGTTGCCCCCGGTCCTCGACCTGATGCCGGAGCAGGCGCTCAACCGCGATCTCTATATCTGGCTGGCGGCTGCCATGGCCGTCATGCCGCTTCAGCCAATCACCGAAATCGATCCGCTTAAGGCAGATCTCGCCATGCTGGAGGCGGCGTCGGTGCTTGAAGAGCGGGTGTTGAAGGCTTTTCCCGGTCTCATTGATTGTTATCGCCGGCTTTGCAGCGCCCTCTTGTCGGAGCGCCGGCGTGGCTCTCTGCCAAGGGTCGAGGGGTTGCTGGAGGATCGTATCATCGATCTCCTGCGCCGTGGTGTCGGGCTTGCCCCGCTTTCGGCGGGGGATGATATGCCGGGGAGGGCGCCTCCAGGCTATCTGCCGATGTTGCCCGTGCCGCTTTGGCCGCAAGCCGTCGTCCGGGAAGAATGGGCTGATCGCCAGTACACGGACCAGCCGGTCGGCGCCAGTCAGGCGGATGCACAAGCCGCTGGCCGCTATGTCGCGACGCGCGAAAAGGATTCTGCCGCCAAGGGCGAGCGCAGCCCCTTCATCCTCAACCGCTTCGAAAAGATCCTCGCCATGGCCGAAATGGTCAATGTCGATCGTCCCGCCGATGACAGCGACGATCACGATGCGTCGGCTGCCGATGAACTCGACGAGATGGTGCTTGGCGAACGCAAGGGCCGACCTGCGGCGAAATTCCGCTTCGACCTCGACCTGCCGCCGGAAGCGCTCATTCATTCTGCCATCGAAGCTGAAACGACCTATCCGGAATGGGACTATAGGCACGGGGTCTATCTCAAGGACCACTGCCGGGTCATTGCCGGCCCGGCATCCGATGAAGGCCTTTCGCCTGGCCCGTCGCCGGAGATGAAGGCGCTGGTTCGCCGAGTGCGGCGACAGTTTGAGGCGATGCGCCCGCGCCACGAGATGCTGCGCGCGCAGGTAGACGGTGCCGATCTCGATCTCGACGCTGTGGTCCGCAGCCGTACCGAACTGGCCGCGAGCGGTGAATGTTCGGACCGTATCCATCTGGCAAGCCGGCCGCAGGCCCATGATCTCGCCGTCACGTTGCTGGTCGACGTATCGCTGTCGACTGACGCCTGGTTAAACGACCGCCGGGTACTTGATGTCGAGAAGGAGGCCCTTCTGGTGCTGGCCGAGGGGCTTGCCGCCTGTGGTGACATGCATTCGATCCTGAGCTTCACGTCGAGGCGCAGGGACTGGGTGCGTGTCGAGACGATCAAGGACTTTGACGAGCCGATGAGTGCGCATGTGCACCATCGCATCGCCGCGCTCAAGCCCGGCTACTACACCCGCATGGGCGCAGCGCTTCGCCATGCGACGGCCAAGCTTGCCGAACGTCCCAACCGCAAGCACCTGCTGCTTGTTTTGACCGATGGCAAGCCGAACGATGTCGATCACTACGAGGGCCGTTTTGCGCTTGAAGATACCCGCCGGGCAGTGACCGAGGCGCGCCGCCGCGGCATCCATGTCTTCGGCGTGACCGTCGACCAGGATGCCAAGACCTATGTGCCCGCCGTGTTCGGCCATCACGGCTATGCCGTCGTACCCGATATCCGGCGCCTGCCGGCAGCCCTGCCGCAGATCTACCGCGCGCTCGTTCGCTGATCCGCGATCGCGCAAAGGGAAAGCCCGGACCGAGCGATCGGTCCGGGCTTTCTCGTTTCACCGTTTTGTCTCAGGCCGCAGTGGCGTGTGTTCTGTCCGTTTCACCGAGATAGGCATCGAAGCACGAAGCCACCGTTCTCACCAGGAACCTGTGCTGCGTATCGACACTCAGCAGATCCCCACGCCAGCTAACGATACCTTCCTCCAACAACGTCTTCAGTGGCAGATTGGCTTTGCCGATGCTGTCGTCTGGAAGTTCGAAACCTTCCGGCATGGCTCCAAAATCGACCTGGAAGTCGCACATCAGCCGCTCGATGATCCAGGCACGGACGCGGTCTTCTCGGATGAGACGATAGCCTTTCGACGTCGCCAGTTCACCGGATGAGATGGCATTTGCATAACGTCCGATCGCGACGTCGTTTTGCGCGTAGCCTTCGTCAAGGCGTCCGATCGCCGAGGATCCAAACCCGATGAGTGTCGAGGCGTCATCGGTCGTATATCCCTGGAAATTGCGGCGCAGTGCTTTGCGATCGGCCGCGATCGAAAGCGAATCCTCCGGAAGGGCAAAATGATCGAGGCCGATGCGGCGATATCCGGCTTGACACAGCGTTGCCGCGATTGCCTCTGCCTGGGCATGCCGCTCATGAGCATCGCCAAGGGCTGCCGCATCGATCAGGCGCTGATGCTTCTTGAAGTTCGGAACATGGGCGTAGCCGAACACGGCGAAGCGTTCGGGACGCATGGCGGCCGCCATCTTCGCAGTTTCAATCGCGGAGTCGACGGTCTGATGCGGCAAACCATAGATGAGGTCGAAGTTGACGCTTCTGGCTCCTGCCTTGCGCAGGTTTGAAAGGGCTGTTGCCGTCTGTTCTGCCGACTGGATGCGATTGATCGCCTTTTGAACCTTGGGATCGAAGCTCTGTACGCCGAGGCTCGCCCGGGTCATTCCTGCTTCGCCGAGTGCTTCAAACATATCGACGGTCAGCGTTCTCGGGTCGATTTCCACCGCAAGCTCTGTCGTGCTCCCGGTGCCAAAGGCTGCGGCAAGCGTGGCAGCCAGATCTCGGAATTCCTGCGGCGTCATGATGGTGGGCGTGCCGCCGCCGAAGTGAATGTCGCTGACGTCCTGCCGCCGTCCGATGGCCTTCGCCACCAGTCTGATTTCCTGTTTCAGCACGGTCAGGTAGTCGAGGATCGGTGCATCCTTCTGGGTAATCGTCGTGTGGCAGCCGCAATACCAGCACATGGAGCGGCAGAAGGGCACATGCAGGTAAAGGGAGACCGGATCGTTTTCCGGCACGGCGGCCAGCCAGTCGCGATAGGTGCCCGCACCTATGCTGGGCGAAAAGCGGGGCGCCGTCGGATAGCTCGTGTAACGGGGCAGGCGGCTTTCGCCATAACGGCGGATAATCTCTGAGTTCATCATATCGCTCCGGTTTTGTGCCGTGACGATACTGTCAGGTGCCGTCGTTTCGTTGTCGAAAGGCAAAGAGGAACGCTGCTTTCCAGCTTTTGCTTGTCACAGCACAACGAAGGCTGGGCACGCGGGCTGCAATGTCCTGTGGTGCGGCAGAGCTGCATGCGACCTGCAAACCTGCATTGAAGAAAGCCACCGAATGACCGTTGTTGAAGATCATGTTCTCAAACTCGACGTGCGCGAAATTCCCCACATGGAAAGACATCCCCGCATATTCGGAATGTTGAATGCGCTGCTTCCGGATTACCAGCTGCTCCTGACCGTCGATCATGATCCGGTCCCGCTCTACTACCATCTGGAAATGCATTATGATGGGATGTTCGGATGGGAATACCTTTCCCGCGGTCCGGAGATATGGGAAGTCCGGATTCGCCGAAAGAAGCACGAAGGCTGCAACTGCAACTGCGGTGGCGGTCACTGAACCATGAGGGAGCGATCGGGAGACAGCGGTCGCTCCACGCCATCCATGGTGATCGGACAGGTGAAGTCGGAAATTGGGAGGTCAAGTGTCGACGACAGCCAACTTCAAAGAACTCGACGTAAGGCCCATCCTTCGTGACGGAGGGGAGCCGTTTCCCGCGATCATGGATGCGGTTCAGTCCTTGCAGCCGGGAGAAGGCCTGCGCCTGCTGGCAACGTTTCGCCCGGTACCGCTGCTGAGCGTCATGGCGCGCCGGGGCTATTCGGCCGAACTGAAGGAACTGGATGACGGCGAGTGGGAGGTGATGTTCCTTCCGGTGACGGAAGCTTCCGCAGAAGTTCTCCACTCGATCGGGGCAGAAGAAGCAGCGGCCTGGCCTGATCCGCTGTGGCGGGTCGACCTTTCTGAGCAGCAGCCCCCGGTACCGATGGAAAAGGTTCTCTCGCTGATCGAACTCATGGAGCCCGGCGAAGTGCTTTTCGCGGTGTTGTCAGAGGAATCGCGCTTTTTATGCGCGGAGCTGGAACAGCGCGGTCATCAATGGGTCGGCAATCTCGATGCGTCGAAGCGCGCCTATCGCATGTTGATCCGGGTTGGCGGTGAAGGTTGACGACCCGGTTGCCGCTGAACGTGGCATAGGAGACCCGCATTGTCCCTGAGAAACAAGACAAAGGCGGAAATCCAGAACAGTCCTGACGTTGCGATAACGGGCCCATAGTATTCCGGAATGAGGTCGGCTGCGATGCGAACGCCTGCTGCAAACAGCACGCATGGAACGGACAGCCGCTGAACCCACGAAATTTTCTCGTTTCGACCGGTATGAAGCCGGATCGACCGGTTCATAACCGCAAGCATCATCCCCGTGACGGATCCGATGGCTAGAAGATGCATTGCCGTAAGCGGGCCGAGCAGGTCGAGTGCGGTCGCGCCCATTCCCAATAGCCCGAGAGGGATGAAGCCGTAAGAGAAGTGCATCCCTGAGATCAGGGGAGATCGCAGGATCATTGGCCTGAACCATCTTGCTGCGCGAACGAGGTGCGCACCAGCCGCAACAGCCGCCAGGGTCGCCGTAAGCAGACTGGACGGTTCATATGTCCACATCGTCGCGGTCAGGAGCGTGGCAGTCAGGACGAAGCTATCGACAATGCGATTGCCGGTGGCGAGGCGCGGTCTGCCTGACTGGGCAAGCCAGCTGTTTGTGAAGCTTGGAATGAGTTTGTCGGAGGTCGCGGTGATCAACAGGACATAGACGGAAAGGGCTGCCCGTGCCCAGGCTCCGACGTCTCCGCCGTGCATGGTTGCGATATGAAACCCGCCATTGATAAGCGCGAGAGAGCTAACGCAAAGGATTGGCTTTACATCCGCAATTCGTCTCGCGACCCAGACCTCCCGCAAGCAGAAATACGCAAAGAGTGGAAGGAAGATCCAGTCGATCAGGAGCGCGATGACGGCCGTTGTTTCCCCGACCATCAGCATGGAGAGGCGGCCCGCAAGCCATATGAAGACGAGGCGGCCGAGAGGCTTGCCTGAGAGGGGAAAGCGACCCGTCCAGTTCGGGACGGTCGTCACCAGATATCCCACCAGTACCGCCGGCATGAAGCCGAAAAGAAGTTCGTGCGCGTGCCAGGCGGACTGGCCATATGTTTCTGCTGGTTGGAGCCAGCCGCTAATCGTGCAGATCCAGATCGTGATCGTCGCAATGGCCCAAAGAGACGCGCCGAGATAGAAAGGCCGGAATCCGTAGGATAGCAGAATGGCGCCGTCGCGCCCCAGGCCGCGAGGAATGCCGCCACGGGTTGGTCGTGTCTCTTCCTTCATGAAACTTGCTCTCCAAAGTCGCCGATGATGCTGCCTCGAAGATTTTCAGACGAAGTAATTGATCTCGATCAAAGGGCGCCGACAATCCTATTATTAGATCGGCGGCTGAATGACGCAGTCGCCCTCCGAAGTTCATTGTTCCAGAACAAATAGATCGGCGCGTCATGAAGTAAAACAGTGTCAACAGTTCGAGCGAAACGCTCACTGATTGATAAGGAGAAACGACCATGACCGAGTGCCTGAACCTAACCAGAAGAACAATGCTTGCCGGCGCTGTCTTCGCGAGCGCACTCGCACCTGCTTTGTCAGGCACGGTTGCTCGCGCCGAAGGCGGTGACATCAAAACCAACGCCGCTGCCACCGCCGCCGACATTGCCAAGCTGGAGCGGGTAAAGGTCGACCTGGTGGCGCCGCCCTTCGTTCATGCCCATACGCAGAAGGCTGAAGGGCCCCCGAAGGTTGTCGAGTTCACACTCACCATCCAGGAAAAGAAGATCATCGTCGATGATGCCGGAACCGAAGTCCATGCCATGACGTTCAACGGCTCGGTCCCTGGTCCCATGATGGTCGTTCATCAGGACGATTATGTCGAGTTGACCCTCATCAATCCCGAGACCAACACGCTTCAGCACAACATCGATTTCCACTCGGCCACAGGTGCCCTTGGCGGTGGTGCGCTGACGCTGGTCAATCCGGGCGAGACAGCCGTCCTGCGCTTCAAGGCCACCAAGGCAGGTGTCTTCGTCTACCACTGCGCACCTCCCGGAATGGTGCCGTGGCATGTCACCTCGGGCATGAATGGCGCGATCATGGTTCTGCCGCGCGACGGCCTGAAGGATCACAAGGGCAACGATCTACCCTATGACAAGGTCTATTATGTTGGCGAGCAGGACTTCTATGTTCCGAAGGATGCCGACGGCAATTACAAGAAGTATGAAAGTGCCGGCGATGGTTATGCCGATGTGCTCGAAGTCATGAACACGCTGACCCCGAGCCACATTGTTTTCAACGGTGCGGTCGGAGCCCTGACGGGCGACAATGCCCTGACTGCTGCGGTCGGCGAACGGGTTCTGATCCTGCATTCGCAGGCCAATCGCGATACCCGTCCGCATCTGATCGGTGGCCATGGCGATTATGTCTGGGCAACCGGCAAGTTCGCCAACCCGCCGCAACTCGATCAGGAAACCTGGTTCATTCCCGGAGGCGCTGCGGGTGCCGCCTACTACACCTTCCAGCAGCCGGGCATCTACGCCTATGTGAACCACAACCTGATCGAAGCCTTCGAAAAGGGTGCGGCCGCACACTTTAAGGTCACCGGCGACTGGAACGACGATCTGATGACCGCCGTGGTCAAGCCGGACAGCTGATCCTTGCGACGCACGGGGTGCTGATAGAGCGCCCCGTGAACTTCCTCTCTAATCTGTTGGAAATCGCCATGTCCGGCGCTGTTCTCACCCCCAGGCATCCGAATTCGGTCGGCTCGGTATTGCTGCCGCTTCTGCTCATCGGTGCTTTGTCCACTGCCGTCTTGGTTCAATCGGGGATCGTGCGGTTGAGTGGTGGCACTGATCTGCTCCCGCCGCAGACGATCTCGGTGGCTCCGGCAAGTTTCACCTACCGCCAGCCCGGTGAGTTTTACCGCGCCGGATATGCCGTCGACGGGCCGAAGGCAGACTATGTGATGACAGCGCCTCTGACGATCATGAAGTATCAGGTGAGCACGCAGGATTACGATGCCTGCGTTGCCGATGGGGCATGCCCGGCCCGGGAATCGGCCACCCTATCTCGCCCCGACATGCCGGCAACTGGCGTCAGTCATGACGACGCGACACTCTATGCCCGCTGGTTTTCGGAAAAGAGCGGTGGGGTCTGGCGTCTGCCGAGTGACGTGGAGTTGGCCTTTGCGGCTGGTGAAAAGTTTCCGGATGACGCCCTCGGCATAGATCCGGACACTCGGAACCCGGCACTGCGTTGGCTCGCCGACTACGAGCGCGAAGCCGCTCGCAAGAGATCCAAGGAGCCAGAGCCGCTTCCCTATGGCAGCTTTGGCGAGAACGAGCATGGTCTGGCCGATTTTGCTGGTAACGTCTGGGAATGGACGACGACCTGCAATAAACGCGTCGATCTCGTCACGGAGGGACGGTCGGTCACAACCGAAGCCTGCGGCGTCTATATTGCCACCGGCAAACACAGATCGCCCCTGAGTTCGTTCATCCGCGACCCTAAAAGCGGTGGCTGTTCTGTCGGTGTTCCTCCAGACCATGTCGGCTTCCGGCTGGTCGAAGATCGTCGCTGGTACGCTCCTTTGCTCTTTTCGATCGGTGCCTTGTGAGGTAGGTTGCCCCTGTCGCATTGGACACTCGCCATGACAGTCGTTATCGGGTTCCTCAAGGCCTGAAAGTGCACGCTGGTTGGCGGGAGAGGGATCTGTTTTGAAACTTGATCGGACGATCATCAAGTCCTTGTCATTATTCGACAAGATGACCGATGACGAGTTGGACGCGCTGCTCGTTCCCGCGCAGACGAGACGACTGCCGATCGGTGAGTCCGTGTTCGAACAGGGACAGCCGGCTTCATATTTCTTCCTCCTTCTGCATGGGCGTTTGAAGGTCACGCAGGTCACGAGCGCGGGTCAGCAGATCATCGTGCGCGTCGTCCATCCAGGTGACCTGTTCGGCTTCGCCAAGGCTCTGCAACGACACGATTATCCGGGAACCGCCCTTGCTGCTGCCGAAAGCATTGTTCTGTCCTGGCCAACTGATATGTGGCCGAAATTCGTGGAACGGAATCCAAGGCTTGCCGTCAGCGCGATGGAGACGATCGGACAAAGGCTCGAGGAAGCGCATGTCCGCATTCGCGAAATGTCCACGCAAGAAGTCGAGAAGAGGGTAGCGCATACCGTGTTGCGGCTGGCGCAGAAGGCCGGTCGCAAGGAGGCTGCGGGAATTCGGATCGATTTTCCGATTTCAAGGCAGGATATCGCCGAAATGACCGGAACCACGATTCATACGGTCTCGCGCATATTCAGTTCCTGGGAGAGCAGAGGCCTGATCGAAGGCGGTCGTCAGAAACTGCTTGTGCGCGATATGGCCGAACTGGCATCGCTGGCGGATTCGCTTCCCGAACGTCGATAGCCAGGGAAAGCGTTCCCTTACTTGATATTGCGCAAAGAAGGCTCGTCCATCCCGGCCTATCTCTTCTCCATCGGAACGAGGTGTTCCCGTCTTAGGAGATGAAAATGAAACTGCGTAGTGTAACCATGGCAGCCGTTCTTTTGCTTTCGGCCCCGGCGCTCTCGATCGCTGCTGACTTCGAAGTCAAGTTGCTGAACAAGGGTGCAGATGGTGCCATGGTGTTCGAGCCTGCGGGCCTGAAGATTGCCCCCGGTGATACCGTCACCTTCATCCCCACCGACAAGGGCCACAATGCCGAAACCATCAAGGGCATGATCCCGGATGGTGCTGCGGAGTTCAAGGGCAAGATGAACGAGACGATCAAGGTTACCTTCGAGGTTCCCGGTGTCTACGGTGTGAAATGCGCGCCTCATGTCGGCATGGGTATGGTCGCTGCCATCCTCGTTGGGGACGCCCCTGCCGCCAATCTCGACGCCTTCAACGCCGCCAAGCTTCCGAAGAAGGCCCGCGAGCGCATCGACGCTGCTGTCGCCGCAGCGAAGTAAACCGGAAGATTGTTGCAGAATGGAAAATGCCGCCCGGGAGGCCCTGGGCGGCATTTTTTGACTGAACCAGCCTCTATGTGGATCGCGCTTCCGCGCGTTCCGGCAGGCAGAGACCTTCCATGTCGCCTGGGGGGGCGGTGTCGCCTCGGTCACGACGAGCGTCGTGTCGCAAGCGGAGATGAGTGATCTGGTGATCCGTGCGGAGACCGAGCGACGACCGTTTCTCAGGGCCCGGCTTCGGTCCGCTGTTTCGCATATGCCGACGCAGTTTTGCCGGAAAGACTATAGAGCACTTCCGGCGAAAACGGATGCGCCTTCAATGCTCTATCTCTTTGTTTTCACGCAATTTCGGACGCAAAACCGCTTCGCACTTTTGCTGGACTTGCTCTAGTTGCTCAGCATCCGAAGCTTTTCGGGTTTCACGATCTCGATGCTGCGGGCATTGCGCAGCCTGACGATCCCCATATCGCGGAGTTTCGAGATCGTGCGCGAAACGGTTTCGATGGTCAGCCCCAGGTAGTCGCCGATGTCGATGCGGCTCATGGGTAGGTCGATCACATCCGCGCCGCCCTCGCGATCGGCGAGGTCCACCAGGAAAACGGCGATTTTCTCGAGCGAACTCTGGCGGCCGACGACCAGCAAGTGTTCCTGGGCGCGAACCATGGCTTTCAAGGCAACGCCGACCAGGCGGTCGTTGAGCTGGCCGCCGGCGTCGCGTTCGATGGAGATCAGACCGGTGTTCACCATGGCCTCGGCATAGAAGCTGTGGGTGTCGTTGATCTCGAAGCCGAAGGTCTCACCGACGAGGTGAAAGGCGACGATCTGACGGCGGCCATCGGCCAGCAGGCGGTAAATGCGCACCGCCCCATATTCGATCTGATAGAGTGAACGCGTGCGTTCGCCCTGGGCGTAGATCACGCAATCCGGCGCATGAAAGATCACGGGCCTGATATGCGCCTGGCTCCGCGCACGCGGCGGGGCGGAGATACGCGAATTGAGTGTGATCGAAGCGGCGGTCTGCATCGGCATGTCCCCTCTGGTTGAGGAGATCATGTTGGATCGGAGGCTTTGTCGCTATTGAGTTCTTCCACTACGGGTTCTTACGTAGGGCCGATACGGCATTGGCAATATCCGGTCCCTTGAGGGGCTTGGACAGCACACAAATGTCGTCCGGGTTCACGCCCTCGTAGTCTCTGTCGTCCTCGGCGAGCAAGACGACTTTTACGCCGCGGCTGGCCAGGCTGAGGCCGGCCGTCAGATCGGCGGGCGGGAGGCAGGTGTCGAGAATGACGCATTGCGCATGACTGATCGCCTCGGCAGCCATCGTCCAGTCGTTGAACTGCTCTACTGTCTGGCCGTGCGTGTTGAGGGCAAAGCTGATCGACCGCAGCAAGGCCGGGTCCTTGACAACAGCAACAATGGCAGACAGCGTGGACAATCGGATCTCAGAAGCTCGGTCGTGATCTTTCACCAAGCTTCATGATCGCATATTGGCAGATGCACGACCTTGTCATGGATCAAGCGTAAGCCGGATTGCGCGAGAAATCGGCTAGAGAATTTCCGGTGAAAAGCCGATTACCTGAAATTCTCTATCTATTAGTTTTTCCGCAGTCCGGACGCAAAACCGCTAAGAGAACTTTGCTGGACAGGCTAGATGCTGACGGTCAGCGACATGCGCACCAGTTCCGGCAGGCTGCGTGCCTTCATCTTCGTCATCACATTGGCGCGATGGACTTCGACGGTCCGCGGGCTGATGTCGAGATTGAAAGCAATCGCCTTGTTCGGCTGCCCGGCCACGACTGCTGCCAGGATCTGCCGTTCTCGTTCGCTGAGGCTACCCATGCGTGAGCGGATATCGTCCACGCTCACCGTGCCCGCAGAGGAATCAGCCAGTTTTTCGGCCGCCCGTCGCACCGCTTCGATGATCACGGCCTCTTCGAACGGTTTCTCGATGAAGTCCACGGCGCCAGCTTTCATCGCTTCGACAGCCATCGGGATATCGCCATGCCCTGTCACGATGATCGAGGGTATCGGTGGCGAGATGCTCGATATCTTGCGCACCAGGTCCAGGCCGCTCATGTCGGGCATGCGCATGTCCGTGATCAGGACTGCGTTGCGAAGGCTCTGGGCAATCTCCGAAAAGGCGGTTGCGGTCGGATGAAGCCTCACGCCGAAACCGTTCACCGTGAGCATGAACGCCAGCGATTTGCGAAGTGCCTCTTCGTCATCAACGATGTGGACGGTAAAATCGTCAGGCTGCATTCTGGCCCTCGTCGTGCTGCAAAAGGGTAAAACTGAAACAGGCGCCGCCAAGTTCACTTTTGGACACGGTCATCTCTCCGCCATGGGCTTCGACGATCCGCCGGGAGATCGACAAGCCGATCCCCATTCCTCCTGCCTTGGTGGTTGTGAATGGCTTGAAGATATCCTGAGCGACTTCAGCAGATATCCCGGGACCGGAATCCTCAACTCTGACCGTCAGCAGGTCCATCTTGTCCGAGCGGACGCTGACGCGGATTTCCTTGTTTTCCGTCTGCTTCATCGCCTCGATCGCATTGCGCATGAGGTTGGTCAGCACCTGCTGGATCTGGATGCGGTCGACAAAGACCTGATCATTGTCTGAGGTGAAATCGAACACAGTGCGCACGCCCTTGTCCCGTGAGCCGACAAGCGCCAGCGCTCCGGCCTCTTCCACGAGTTGGCGCAGGCTCTCCGTGCGCTTTTCCGTCTCGCCCTTGGTGACGAACTCGCGCAGATGTCGAATGATCTGCCCGGCGCGGATGCTCTGTTCTCCCGCTTCCAGCAAGGCGTCGCGAACCTGGATATCGCGATCGTCGACCGCGTTCTGCAACAAACGCGCACAGCCATGCACATAGTTGGCGATAGCCGACAATGGCTGGTTCAACTCGTGCGCCAGCGTCGACGCCATCTCGCCCATCTCGTTCAATCGGCCGAGCCTTGCGAGTTCGGTCTGGATCTCCTGCAGGCGCGCCGCGGATTCTTCTCGCTCCGTGAGGTCGCGGACAAACCCGGTGAAGAACCGTTTTCCGCCGCGTTTGATCTCGCCGACGGCAAGCTTCATCGGAAAGGTCGAACCGTCCTTGCGCTGGCCGACCACGACCCGGTCGACACCAATAATCCTCTTTTCGCCCGTTTCCATGTAGCGGCGCATGTAGCCATCATGCTCCAGGCGGTAGGGCTGAGGCATGAGCAGCTTCAGGTTTTGACCGATCGCTTCGTCTTCCGAATAACCAAACTGACGGACGGCTGCGGAGTTGAACGAAATGATGATCCCGTTCTCGTCGCTGACGATGGTGGCATCGAGCACGGTGTCGAGGATCGACCCAAGCCGCGCCTCGCGGTCGTCCAGTGCTTCCTTCAGTTCCGACTGCGTGTCTCGATTTTTGTCTGATCGCCAGGCAAGCCAGACAATAAGCGCGGCTAAGACGGCAAGCGCGCCTGTTTCGAAGCCCGCTGTTTCGGGGAGATGAAACTGACCGGAAAGGAGCCAACCGGTGAGGCCCAAGATAGCTGCGAGCAGGGCCGGGCCCGCCCCGCCAATCAGAGCTGTGGCGACGACCGAAATCGCCAGAAACAGGGAGAGCGTTTCCGAAGCGGCGTCGCCCATGGCAAAACGTGCGCCACCGATGGCCGCTACCGTTCCGACAACCGCGACGACATAGCCCCGCGCGTTGGGGAGCGATCGGGTGTTCCTCTTTTGCGAGTTTACCATAGCGACCGTGATTTCTAGTTCACTTTACCGAAGCGATTTTGCGCGGGCCGTCATCCGCACCGGTTGCGAACGATTCGCCATTCGTGAGCGGCAACCTAGCCCCTGCCTCCGCTTGATAGAAGTCAAAAAGTGATCCTCATCAGTATTCTCCACCTCCCCAAAGGAGTGGGTTGCCGTGGGCTGCAAGGTGGCAGTCAGACGGCGGCGATCGGCTCGCCGAATGCGGTTTTTTGGTTTGCCGAACACGATGGATGCAGCTTTGTTCCCGCCTGCCTTTGCCATGCTGTCCGGTTCGACAGAGTTGAACGCAGAGGGGTAACGAGCCTCCTGCATGGACCAGTCAGGATAGTCTTCGCATTGCTGCGCGTCACTTCGATGACATCGTGCTGCGGTGCAAGGTGTGCTCGGTCATCGTTGCGCTGGCGCGGGTAAACAATGTGTCTGCAAGCTCATGGGGCCTTGCTCTTTGAGGGCGAGGCCCGCCGCTTTGCTTCGAGTGCCGCAACGGCGGCCCCCGATAGGACGAGCGGCAGGGCGAGGAGAAAGGGATGCGTCAGCGGCTGACCGAACAGGACGAGATCGGCCAAGATCGGCCACAGGATCGCCAGATATTCGAACGGGGCGAGGCGCGAGGCTTCCGTGTAGCGGAAGGCCAGCGTCATGCAGATGTGTGCAAAGCCTCCGAAAATGCCGGCGCCGACGAGACACAGCAATTGGGATAGGCTCGGCGCTGCCCAGCCGAATGGGAGCGTCGCGATGCCGCCGATCATGGATGCTACGACGAAATAAAATGCGATGGCGCCTGTACTTTCCGTTCGGCTGAGGCTGCGCACCATAATCAGAGCGAATGCCGTGAGCAGCCCCATCGGAAGACCGAAGCCGAAGCCGGCTAGACGTGTATCATCGACCGTTGCTTGACCAAGTTCCGGCCAGACGAGTGCCACTATGCCGAGAGTGCCCAAGATGACCCCCGCGATCCGCCAGACCGTTGCCCGTTCCGAAAGGATGAGGACGCCCGCAATTGCCGTGAAAACGGGAGAGAGATAACCTAGGAGGGTTGCCTCCGCGAGTGGCAGGCGGGCAATCGAGGCGAAGGACGCAAACATGGCTGCCGCGCCGAGTGCCGATCGCAACAGGTGATCGAGTGGACGCCTTGTCGCCAGTCCGCCTGGAAACTCCCCTCGTATCCAGAGGAAGCAGACGAGGGGTGCGAGCGCGAATGCCGACCGGAAGAATACGATCTGGCCCACGGGCACATCTGCAGAAACCGCTTTGACGAAAACAGCCATCGCCGCAAAGAGTGCGCCGGAGAGTATGCGCAGCATGATGCCGAGGGCAGGGCGGTCCAGTTGTTCCGGCTTCGCGCTGCTCTCATTCTTCATATGCCACCGCCACCGACTGTAAAAACGCGAGATGAGACCCGGATCTGCCGGTCGCCGAGGCGTGCAATGTCATTGTTTGCCGGGGAAATCGAGAGGTTGACCCGCAGTCTGCGGGCCGTCGGCAACCGTCGGCGGCTCTCGGATCACCCAACTGATATGCCGCCTTCCAGTCGCCTGCAATCATTCAAGAATTGCTTCGATGCTTGATCTGGCGCAACGATCCTGAACCCGGAAGACGCCAATGCTCCTGCAACGATTTGCGGGAAATCTGGAATGAAACTCTTCCGTCTGGTTCTTTTGCTCTGTGCCTCTCTCTGCCTCGCTTACTCGGCTAGCGCGGCATCGGTGCTGCAAAAGTATCTGCCGGCGGCCAAGGTCTCCGATCTGGTGCCGGGGGCAGACGGCTTCGGTCCCATCCGCGCAGATCTGCCGGTCGCGCCCGTACTGAAGGGCGGCGAGACTGTGGGCTGGATCTTCCTCACCTCGGATTTCGTCGGCACGACCGGCTATTCCGGCAAACCCATCCACACCCTGGTGGCCGTTGGTCTCGACGCCAAGATTATCGGCGTGCAGCTGGTGAAGCATTCCGAGCCGATCGTCCTGATCGGTATTCCCGAAGCCAAGGTCAAGGCGCTGGTGTCGGGCTATGCAGGACTGGACCTCGCCGCCGAGGCGAAATCCGGCGGTACGTCCCACGATGTGGATATCATCTCCGGTGCGACGGTCACCGTGATGGTGATCGACGATTCGATCGTGCGCTCCGGCCTGAAGGTGGCGCGGGCGCTCGGGCTTGGTGGCCTGACGCCGGAGAGCGACCAGGCCGGCCCACGCTTCACGGTCAATGTCGATGCGTCTGCGCCGGTCGATTGGACCGAGGCGGAGGGAGACGGGACGATCCGCCGGCTGTCGCTGGACGTGGCGCAGGTCAATGCCGCATTCGCCGAACATGCCGATGTGCGTGCCCGCGAGCGTGCCCTGACGGAGCCGCCTGAAACCACCTTCATCGACATGCATGCGGCGCTGGTCTCGGTGCCTGCCATCGGCAAGGCTCTCCTTGGCCCGGCCGAGGAGGCCAATCTAAAGAGCTGGTTGAAGGAGGGCGAAAGCGCCATCGCCATCGTTGGCAGGGGGCTCTACTCGTTCAAAGGCTCCGGCTATGTGCGCGGCGGCATCTTCGATCGCATCGTGCTGATCCAGGATGACGTTTCGGTGCGCTTTCGCGACCGCGATCATCGCCGCCTGGGCGGGATCGCACTGCCTGGAGCGCCCGAATTCTCTGAGATGGACCTCTTTCGCATTCCTGCGAATGTCGGCTTCGATCCGAGCAAGCCGTTCCGTATCCAGCTTCTGGCGCATCGCGAGGTCGGGCCGATCGAGAAGGTTTTTCATACCTTCGAGCTTGGCTATCAGCTGCCGCAGACGTATCTGAAGGCCGTCGTCGCCCCTCCCGTCGAGGTCAAGGCCGTTGCCGAGCAGGACGAGGGCTCCGCCCAGGCGGATCTTTGGAAGCGTATCTGGCGCGACAAGACGCTGGAGATCACGGTGCTCGGTGCCATGCTCTTCGTGCTGACGGCGGTCTTCTTCTTCCAGACCTATGCCGTCAGAAACGCCCGCGCCTTCTACATCTTCCGGATCCTGTTCCTGACGGTGACACTGGTTTTCCTCGGCTGGTATGCCAATGCCCAGCTCTCCGTGGTCAACCTGATGGCCCTGTTCGGTAGTCTCGTCACCGGTTTCAGTTGGCAGGCTTTCCTGCTCGATCCACTGACCTTCATCCTCTGGTTCTCGGTGGCGGCGGCACTTCTGTTCTGGGGGCGCGGCGCCTATTGCGGCTGGCTTTGTCCCTTCGGCGCGCTGCAGGAACTGACCAACCAGATCGCCCGCAAGCTGCATATCCCGCAATGGACCCTACCCTGGGGACTGCATGAGCGCCTGTGGCCGCTCAAGTACATGATCTTCCTCGGTCTGTTCGGCGTCTCGCTGATGAGTGTGGAGCAGGCCGAGCACCTGGCCGAGATCGAACCCTTCAAGACGGCGATCATCCTGAAGTTCATCCGTGCGTGGCCGTTCGTGGCCTATGCCGGCGCCCTTCTCGTTGCCGGCCTGTTCGTCGAGCGTTTCTACTGCCGCTATCTCTGCCCGCTGGGTGCCGCACTCGCGATCCCGGCCCGCATGCGCATGTTTGACTGGCTGAAGCGCTACCACGAATGCGGAAATCCCTGCCAGACCTGCTCCAATCAGTGTCCGGTGCAGGCCATCCACAAGACCGGCGAAATCAATCCGAACGAGTGCATCAACTGCCTCCACTGCCAGGTGCTCTACCAGTCCGAAACCGTCTGCCCCGTGGTGATCAAGAAGATGAAGTCGCGGGCAAAGCTAGCGGCAAGCCCGGGCGGGGCACCGATCAACCAATCCGCAGCCAAAGTCTAACTGAAGCCAAATCTAACCGAAGGAGGACATCGACGATGAAAACCAAAGAAACCAAGGGCCTGAGCCGGCGAGAGCTGTTCAGCGCCACGGCCGGCAGTGCCGTTTTGGCCGGAAGCATGGGAGCCGGCGCACTGGGCCTCGGAGCCGCCGTCATGGCGACACCGGCGCTCGCGGCCGCGGAAGGCGACGGCTCTGTCGCGCCCGGCAAACTCGATGACTATTACGGCTTCTGGTCCTCCGGCCAGACCGGTGAAATGCGCATTCTTGGCATTCCCTCGATGCGCGAGCTGATGCGCGTTCCGGTGTTCAACCGTTGCTCGGCCACCGGCTGGGGCCAGACCAACGAATCGATCCGCATCCATCAGCGGACGATGTCCGAGAAGACCAAGAAGCAGCTCGCCGCCAACGGCAAGAAGATCCATGACAATGGCGATCTTCACCACGTCCACATGTCCTTCACCGAGGGCAAATATGACGGCCGCTTCCTGTTCATGAACGACAAGGCCAACACCCGCGTCGCCCGCGTTCGCTGCGACGTCATGAAGACCGATGCCATTCTGGAAATCCCGAATGCCAAGGGCATCCATGGCATGCGTCCGCAGAAATGGCCGAAGACCAACTACGTCTTCTGCAACGGCGAAGACGAAGCGCCGCTCGTCAATGATGGCTCGACGATGACGGATGTCTCCACCTATGTGAACATCTTCACGGCCGTCGATGCCGAAAAGTGGGATGTCGCCTGGCAGGTCAAGGTGTCGGGCAATCTCGACAATTGCGACGCCGACTACGAAGGCAAATGGGCCTTCTCCACCAGCTACAACTCCGAAATGGGGATGACCCTCGAAGAGATGACCAAGTCTGAAATGGACCATGTCGTCATCTTCAACCTCGCCGAAATCGAAAAGGCGATCGCCGCCGGGCAATTCGAGGAGGTCAATGGCGTCAAGGTGCTCGACGGTCGCAAGGAAGCCAAGTCACTGTTCACCCGCTACATCCCGATCGCCAACAATCCGCATGGCTGCAACATGGCCCCGGACAAGAAGCACTTGTGCATTGGCGGCAAGCTTTCGCCGACCGTCACCGTGCTTGACGTGACCAAGTTCGATGCCCTGTTTTACGACAACGCCGAACCGCGCAGTGCCGTCGTTGCCGAACCGGAACTTGGCCTCGGCCCGTTGCACACCGCCTTCGACGGCCGCGGCAATGCCTATACCTCGCTCTTCCTCGACAGCCAGGTTGCCAAGTGGAACATCGAGGACGCCATCAAGGCCTATGCTGGCGAGAAGATCAATCCGATCAAGGACAAGATCGACGTCCAGTATCAGCCGGGCCACCTGAAGACGGTCATGGGCGAAACGCTGGATGCTTCGAGCGACTGGCTGGTCTGCCTGTGCAAGTTCTCCAAGGACCGTTTCCTCAATGTCGGCCCGCTGAAGCCGGAAAACGACCAGCTGATCGACATCTCCGGCGACAAGATGAAGCTCGTGCATGACGGCCCGAATTTTGCCGAGCCGCATGACGCGATCGCGGTTGCTCCGTCGATCCTGCCGAACATTCGCTCGACCTGGGATCGCAAGGATCCGCTCTGGGCAGAGACGCGTAAGCAGGCCGAAGCCGATGGCGTCAATATCGATGAATGGACGGATGCGGTGATCCGCGACGGCAACAAGGTCCGCGTCTATCTGACCTCCGTCGCTCCGGCTTTCAGCCAGGAGAGCTTCACGGTCAAGGAAGGCGACGAAGTCACCGTCATCGTCACCAATCTCGACGAGATCGACGATCTGACGCATGGCTTCACCATGGGCAATCATGGTGTGGCGATGGAGATCGGACCGCAGCAGACGAGTTCTGTCACCTTCGTCGCGGCCAATCCGGGCGTCTACTGGTATTATTGCCAGTGGTTCTGCCATGCCCTGCACATGGAAATGCGCGGACGCATGTTCGTCGAACGGAAGGGCGCCTGATCCATGTGGCTGCCCGTCCTCCTGTTCAGCCTTGTTCTCGCCTCGCCGCTGGCGGCGGCGGAGCACAGGGTCGCGCCGGGAACGGGCAGCCTTGCCGCCGCCATCGCCGAGGCAGCACCCGGCGATGTGCTGATGCTGACCGACGGGGCCTATCTGGGACCTGTCGTTGTCGATCGGGCGCTTGTCGTCACCGGCCCGCGCGGCGCTGTCGTCGATGGCCGGGGCTCCGGTAGCGTGATCACCATCACCGCCTCTGACGTCGCCCTCAAGGGCTTTACGGTCACCGGCTCCGGACGCATCAACCAGAACCTCGATGCTGGCGTGAAGATTGACAAGGGCGCAGATCGCTCCCAGGTCGAAGACCTGCTCGTGACTGGTAATCTGCATGGCATCGACGTGCATGGTGGCCGTGATGCGGTGGTGGCCCGCAACGAGATCATCGGCCTCGATAGCCCCCGCATGAACGAGCGCGGCAATGGCATCTATGTCTGGAACAGTCCCGACACCTTGCTGGAGAACAATGTCATCCGCTTCGGCCGCGACGGTATCTTCTCCAATGCCAGCTCGAACAGCATCTATCGCGGCAATCTCATGCGCGACCTCAGGTTTGCCGTGCATTTCATGTATACGCGCAACACCGAGGTTTCCGACAATATCTCGATCGGCAACCATCTCGGCTTCGCCATCATGTTCTCGAACCAGGCGAGGATCCTGAACAATTTCAGCCTCGGCGACCGCGAGCACGGGCTGATGCTGAACTATGCCAACAATGCCGACGTCACCGGCAATCTGGTGCGCGGCGGCACGAAGAAGTGCTTCTTCATTTACAACGCCCACAAGAACCTGATCTGGAACAACCGTTTCGAGGGGTGCGATATCGGCATTCACTTCACCGCTGGCTCTGAGAAAAACGTGCTGACCGGCAATGCCTTCATCGCCAATCGCGAACAGGTTAAATATGTCGGCACCCGCAACATGGAGTGGAGCCATGAGGGCAGGGGCAATTTCTGGTCCGACCATCCGGCCTTCGATCTGAATGGCGACGGCGTTGCCGACAGCTTTTATCGTCCCAATGACGTGATGGACCAGATCCTCTGGTCCCAGCCCGCCGCAAGCCTGTTGATCGGCTCGCCAGCCGTCCAACTCGTCCGCTGGAGCCAGCGGGACTTCCCCGCCACGCTCCCGGGCGGCGTGCGCGACAGTGCGCCGTTGATGCGGCCCCTGACCATTGCCGTTCCGCCCGAAATCCTTGGTTACGAAACCCAGGCCGCCGGCCGCTGGGCCGAAGGACATTACGATGACACCGACGCTGACAATCTCTCGGCTCACTAAGCGCTTCCACTCCGTCGAGGCGCTGAACCAGGTCTCGCTGTCCTTACAGCCGGGAAAGCGCGCCGCGTTGCTGGGGCATAACGGCGCCGGCAAGTCGACGATGATGAAGATCATTCTGGGGCTGATCCCGTTCGACAGCGGTGACGTCACGGTCTGCGGCGAGGCGCCGGGCTCGGCTGCCGCGCGCATGCAGGTGGCCTATCTGCCGGAAAATGTCGCCTTCCATCCGGCGCTGACCGGCGAGGAACAGATCCGCCATTATCTTTCGCTGCGCGGTGAAAATCCGCGCAACGCGCCGGAGCTTCTGGCCCGTGTCGGGCTCGCCCACGCGGCGCGGCGTCGGATTGGAACCTATTCCAAGGGTATGCGCCAGCGGGTCGGCCTCGCCCAGACCTTGATCGGTCGCCCCCGTCTTCTGGTGCTCGACGAGCCGACGTCCGGCCTCGATCCGGTCTCCCGCCGGGATTTCTACGACCTGCTCGACGGTCTTTCGGCAGACGGCACCACGATCCTGTTGTCCTCGCATGTCCTGACCGAGGTCGAGGCGCGCACCGACAGCATCCTGATCCTGTCCGGCGGACAATTGGTAGCCGAGGGCACGCTTGCCGATCTGCGCGCTCGGGCCGCCCTGCCGATCATGCTCCTCGTTCGCCCGGCGGCAGCCCATGCGGCACCGCTCGCGGCCGCCTTTCCGGAGGCCGTTGTCGGCGCCGACGGGCTGCTGCACATCTCCTGCGCGCAGGCGCAGAAGCTGCCGCTGCTCGCCCGGATCACGGCGCGTGGCGCAGACGTCGCCGACTTCGACGTGATCCCGCCGAGCCTCGAGGATATCTACAGCCATTTCAGCCGGAGGGACGGGCAATGAGCCGCATCCTCGCCACCGGGATCACCGAATTCCGCATTTCGTTTCGCAATCGCTGGGTGCTGATCGCCACCGGCATGATGGTGCTGTTTGCCCTGGTTCTGGCCGCCGCCGGTTCTGCGCCGACAGGCGATGTTGGCGTTGATCGGCTGTCGGTCACGGTCGCCTCGCTGACGTCGCTGGCCGTCTATCTCGTGCCGCTTCTGGCGCTGTTGATGAGTTTCGATGCCGTGGCGGGCGAGGTGGAGCGCGGCACGCTGCCTCTGCTTCTCACCTATCCGGTCTCCCGCCTGGAGATCCTGCTCGGCAAGCTTCTCGCGCATCTGGCAATCCTGGCACTCGCCGTCACGCTCGGTTACGGCGCAGCGCTGGTGGTTGCGATCTGGTCCGATCCGGGCGCGATCCAGGGTATCGGCTCGCTATGGAGGCTGATCTGGTCCTCTGTTCTCTTGGGCGTGACCTTCCTGGGTGCGGGTTATGCACTGTCAGCGCTGGCGCGCCGTCCCTCCGGCGCTGCCGGTCTTGCCATCGCGCTCTGGCTGGTTGCGGTCGTGCTTTACGACCTGGCGCTTCTGGCGCTGATCGTGACGGATGGCGGCGGCGCCTTCACCACGCAGGCCCTGCCCGTCGCTCTGCTGGCCAATCCCGCCGACGCCTTCCGTGTCTTCAATCTCTCGGCAGGCGAGGCGGTGGCCGCTGCCGGCGGTATAGGCGGCGCGGCTGGTGCAATCCCGCTCTGGCAATCGGCCACCTCGCTGTTTGCCTGGCCCTTGCTCGCCATCGCGCTTGCACTCGCCGCGTTTCGAAAGGTCACGCCATGAGAGATCCATTGAAAGCACCGTTGAAAGCGTTGCTTCGCCCGATCCTCTTCATCCTCGGGCTGGCGCTGTTGGCCAGTTGCCAGCAAAAAACTGTGCAGGATACGACGCCGCAGGACATGACGGCCGAAACGCTCGGTCATTACTGCCAGATGAACCTGCTGGAACATCCTGGCCCCAAAGGGCAGGTGTTCCTCGAGGGCATGCCTGCGCCCCTGTTCTTCAGCCAGGTGCGCGACGTGATCGCCTATATGCGGGGACCAGAGCAGATGGCGCCCATCGTCGCCGTCTATGTCAACGACATGGGAGCTCCGGGCGCAACCTGGGATCATCCCGGTGACGGCAATTGGATCGCCGTCGACAAGGCCGTCTACGTCGTCGGCTCAACGCGGCAAGGCGGCATGGGCGCGCCGGAGACGGTGCCGTTTTCAAGCCGCGAGAAGGCAGAGGTATTTGCACGTGCCGAGGGGGGCCGGGTGCTGGCCTTTGCGGAGATCACCGACGACATGGTGCTGACCCCGATCCAAGTCAGGTCCGATCCGAACGCGGAGAGCGGCGATATCGATTTTGAGAACCGCCTGCGCGCCCTGCACAACAAAGCTGGAGGCTGAGCCATGCCGATAACCCGCCGCCGTTTGATCACGATTTCTGCCGCCTTGGCTCTTCTGCCGGCCGTGGCGCGGGCCGCCCCGCAGACCTCGAAACACTGGACCGGGCAGGCGCTTGGCGCGCGTGCCTCGATCCGAATCGACCATCCAGATAGTGAAGCGATTGCCGCCCGCGTGATGGCCGAAATCGATCGGCTGGAGGATATCCTCAGCCTTTATCGCGCCGATAGCGCGCTGTCGCGGCTCAACCGGCAGAGCCATCTTGCCGAGCCGCCCTTCGAGTTGCTGGAATGCCTGTCGCTGGCCAGCGCCGTGAACCATGCGAGCGGCGGGCGGTTCGATCCGACCGTGCAGCCGCTCTGGACGCTCTGGGCTGAAGCTGCCGTGCGTGGCGGGCGGCCGGACCCTGAGGCGATTGCGGCGGCGAAAGCCTTGGTCGGCTGGCATAAGGTCGAGCTGGATACGGCAAAAATCGCGCTACGGCCGGGCATGGCGCTGACGCTGAACGGCATCGGCCAGGGCTATGTCGCCGACCGAGTGGCAGCGTTACTGGAGGCCGAGGGACTGACGGACATCCTCATCGATACAGGAGAATTTCGTGCTCTTGGCGGCAGTCCAGAGGGGGGCGAGTGGCCGGTCCGGCTCGAAGCTAGCGGGTCTGTCGGTTTGCGGCAACGTGCTCTCGCTACTTCGTCGCCACTTGGTACGACATTCGACGCTGCAGGGCGGCAAGGCCACATTCTTGATCCAGCGAGCGGAACACCAGCACCGGCTATATGGCGCGCTTTGTCGATCTCTGCGCCCACGGCGGCGGTCGCAGACGCGCTTTCGACGACAGCATGCCTTCTGAAGGATATTGACCAGGTGGAACTCCTTGTCGAATTGTTCCCAGGGGCTCGAGTGGAGGCCGCAGATCGATGGTGAAAACTGTTCCATAATTATGCTTACCGCACACAGGGCTAGTTTTAGCGCCTTTCACGGGGTCTTTATTCAAGTCTCTGTACAATCAGGCCCCCGCAACCAACAATTCCAAAACAAATCCTTCAACCGCCTCCAATAAATGGGGCCGCTCTTTGCGTTTACGGCGGCAAAACTCGATGAAGATTGTGATTTTTTAGGTAAAACTGATAGGGCATTGAGATGACTTCGGCCTCGCAGCCATTGCGAAAGCTCTGACATTCACGGCTGAAACTACCTCGAATAGCATGAACGGTTGCCATGGCGCTCTCCAGATGATGCAGCGAAAGCTTACGGGCGGCGCGAGCAGTCAAGGCTGTGGGAACCCGCCGGCGCAAGTCGTCATAGCGCGGCCGTCGAATTTGTCTGGCCGCGTGGGTGACTCGTGATCCTTTTGAACATTCGCCTGTTTTATCCATTCGAACTGAGGACATGATTGCGGAATGGGCGATTAACACGGGTGCACACACTGGCGGCAGAATGTCGGATGGCACGCTCGGAGCCAGTTTCAGTGTCATGCTGTCACTCTGTGGTCTTGCCCTGTGATCTGCTATGTCGAAGGGCTAGAAACTCGAAAAGACGTGCGACGGCCTCTGCGCCGGGATCGATGTGACCTTCGATCTGCCGGGCGTTGATGTAAGCCGCTCGGCCGGCCCGGGCGTTGACATAGGTTGCGGTCAGGTTGGCTCCGGCGCGGGCCGCACTGGCGGCTGCTGCAAAACCCTTGTCATAGGCGTCCAGTGCGGGGGAGAGCGCATCGATCATCGTGCGGTCGCCGAGTTCTGCGCCGCCGATTTCCTGCATGCGGGCAAGACCAGCTTTCAGCGCGTCGCGCATGCCAAGCCCACTCGAGGCCCCATCGCCTGCCGCGGCAAAGAAGATCGCGAGCAAGACGCCGGAAGAACCGCCCATCGTCTGGCTGAGTTCCTGGCCCATGGCGCGCAGCAACTGCGTGTGATCGGCAAGCGGCAGCCGATCGAGGGCCTCGATCAGGGCGCGTGCGGCGCTTGAAAGGGTCGAGCCGGTATCGCCGTCGCCGGATTTGGCATCGAGGGCGTTGAGGTCCTTTTCGGCATCCATCAGAAGCTTGCAGCATTCGGCGAGGAACTGGCGGGTCGGCAGGTGCTGCGAGGCCAGCGGCGCGATTGGGGTCAGTCCGTCGGGCAGGGCGATGATGTTGACGGGCCGGATGGCCGTCACGCCCGGCCATGCCGCAAGGTCGACGGGCTTGGCCAGCAAGTCGAGATCGGCCTTTTCCGCCGGCATGACGGAGAGCGAAAAGCCATGCATGTCGAGCGAGGTCATCATCGATGCCGGTCCGACGATATGCGAGATGCGCGCGCCGATCGGCGACTGTACGAGTTCGTTGACGACAACGGCCATTTCAAGGACGGACGTGCCTCCGAGATTGTTCAGAAGCACCACATGCGGCTTCTCTTCCATGCCAGCAGCGAGCCTTTCCGCCATAGCGGCCACCGCGCCGCGGACGCCGTCATAATCGATCTGCTCGACACCGGCCTCGCCATGGATCCCAAGACCGAGTTCTGCACGTCCTTTTGGAATGCGGACTTCCTTCGGTGAACCCGGCACCGTGCAGGTGTCGAGTGAAATACCGATCGAGCGGGTGTTGGCGATCACCCGCCGGGCCGTGTCGATGACGGCATCGAGGCTCGCGCCGTTTTCTGCCATGGCACCGGCGATCTTGTGCACGAAGAGCGTGCCTGCGACACCGCGCGATTGCGGCAGATCGGGCAGGGCGATGTCATCGTCCACGATCACCATGCCGACATTGAGCCCGAAGGCGCGGGCGCGCTCGGCTGCGAGGCCGAAGTTCAGCCGGTCGCCGGTATAGTTCTTGACGATCAGCAGACAGCCGAGCGGGCCGGTGACTGCGAGGATTGCCGCCAGGATCGCATCGACACTCGGCGAGGCGAAGACATCACCACAGACGGCCGCCGTCAGCATGCCACGCCCGACGAAGCCGGCATGGGCCGGCTCATGGCCGGAACCGCCGCCCGAGACGATCGCCACTTTCGATTTGTCCCAGTCGGATCGCACCACGACGCGGATATGCGGATAGCCGTCGAGACGGCTCAAGGCTCCTGCCGAAGCCATGAGCACACCGTCGATCGCCTCGGTGACGGCATTTTCCCTGCTGTTGAGGAATTGAGACATGAGACCCTCCCTTAGACGAGACGCATTCCGGCCGCATCGAAATAGATCGGCTGGTGCGGCTGGATTTTGATGATGTCGCCGCCCTTCAGGGCGGTATGGGCATCGGTGACGGTGATGATCGGGTGTTCCCCAAGCGTGAGATGAAGGCGCGTCTGATCGCCGAGATGCTCGACCCGGATCACCTTCGCTTCCTGGCCTTCTCCCTCACGAATATGCTCTGGCCGGAGCCCGATCGTTTGGGCCCTCGCCGGTGCTCCGGGGAAGAGGTTTGCGGGCAGCACGTTGATGCGCGGCTGGCCAAGTCGCGTCGCGGCATAGATGCTAACAGGGGCTTCGTAGATCTCGCGCGGCGATCCGAACTGCACCAGGCGTCCTTCCTTGAGTACGCCGACATGGGTTGCCATGGTCATCGCCTCGATCTGATCATGCGTCACGTAGAGGAAGGTGGCGCCGGACCGTGCCTGGATGTTCTTCAGTTCTACCCGAAGATCGGCGCGGAGTTTCGCGTCGAGCGAGCTCAGCGGCTCATCCATGAGATAGATCTGCGGATTGCGGACCAGGGCCCGGCCGATCGAGACACGCTGCATCTCGCCGCCTGAAAGGGCGGTTGCCCTGTTGTCGAGCTTGTGGGCGATCTGCAGCATCTCGGCGATCGCCTTCACCTTCTGGTCGATCTCCGCCTGCGGCGTGCGCAGCAGGGGCGACTTCAGCGGAAATTCGAGATTCTGCCGCACCGTCATGTGCGGGTAGAGGGAATACTGCTGAAAAACCATCGCGACATTGCGTTGCGCGGGCGTCAGCCCCGCCATGGGTTCTCCGCCAATGCTGATGTCGCCGCCGTCCTGCGTATCGAGGCCGGACACCAGGCGCAGCAGCGTGGTCTTCCCGGCTCCGGTCGGGCCGAGGAGCACGACGAAGGACCCGTCCGGTATGGTCATCGTCACGTCGTCGAGCGCGTCAGTGGCGCCAAACGACTTGCTGATGCTGGAAAGGACGACTTCAGCCACGGCTCAGCACTCCTTCATTCGCTTCGGACACCAGCGCCCTCCCGCTTTTCGCATCAAACAGGGTGAGGGAGCGGCGATCGAATTCGAGCCCGACGGAAGCGTCCGTTCGGATGGCATCGCTCGACGCCGTTCTCGCCTTGATCTCTCCGTAGGCAGTCTCGATCGTGACGATCTGCGTGGTGCCGAGATATTCGACGGCGGCCACCCGTCCGCGAAGACCGGCTGCGTCCGAGAGGCGGACATGTTCCGGCCTGACGCCGAGCGTGAGCGCCCCCTTGCGACCTTCGCGGGATGTGGGAACCTCGATGCGAGATCCACCGATCATAACCGCGTTGCCCCCTTCGTCGATCGTCCCTTCGAACTCGAGAAAGGACATCGGCGGCGAGCCGATGAACTTCGCCACGAACTTGGTTGCCGGCCAGTCATAGATCTGCTGGGGCTTGCCGAACTGCTCGATGACGCCATGGTTCATGACGACGATCTTGTCGCCCATCTGCATGGCTTCCAGCTGGTCGTGGGTGACGTAGACGGTTGTCGCCCCCATGCGGTCATGCAGGGCGCGCAGCTCCTCTGCCATATGCTCGCGGAACTCCGCGTCGAGCGCGCCGAGGGGCTCGTCCATGAAGAAGGCTTTCGGCTGGCGCACGATCGCACGGCCGAGTGCGACGCGCTGGCGGTCGCCGCCCGAGAGACCGCCGACCGGTTTGTCGAGGATAGATTCAATCTGCAGGATGCGGACGACTTCGGCCACGCGGCGATCGACTTCGGAGCGCGATATGCCTTGGCTGACCAGGGGGTAGGAGATGTTCTTGCGCACGTTCATGTGGGGATACAGCGCGAACATCTGAAAGACGAAGGCGATGTCGCGCTCGCTTGCGCGCTTCATGCCGACCTCTTCGCCGCCGATATAGATCTCGCCACTGGTCGGCAGTTCAAGGCCGGCCATCATCCGCAGCGTCGTCGTCTTGCCGCAACCGGACGGGCCGAGCAGCATGAAGAACTCGCCATCCTCGACGGTGAAGGTGGACGACTTCACCGCATTGAAGGCTCCGAAGTCCTTGCGCAGGTTTTCAACGCGAATCTGGGCCATGACTTACTCCGGAAAATGACTGACGACGATGAACATGACGGTTCCAATCAGCGTCACCGGAAAGGAGAAGGTAAAGAGCGTCAGCGAAAGCGGCTGCATCAGCATGACCACGCCGAGCGCGATCAGCGCCGAGGCGAGCATTTCCCATTCGGACC
Organism: Rhizobium sp. AG855; assembly: GCF_003610655.1. Classification (NCBI taxonomy): domain Bacteria; kingdom Pseudomonadati; phylum Pseudomonadota; class Alphaproteobacteria; order Hyphomicrobiales; family Rhizobiaceae; genus Rhizobium; species Rhizobium sp. AG855. The sequence goes on from NZ_RAQG01000003.1 coordinate 89,247, forward strand.
GGCGGAACCGGCCTAGGCGGACAAGAAAGTTCATCATTTGCGCACCGCTCCGAAGGTGATGCCGCGGAGCAGATGCTTGCGCAGCAGCACGGTGAAGACGACCACGGGCATGAGGAACAGTGTCGCTGCCGCCGCAACCGCCGGCCAGTCGATACCGCCACCGACAGACAGGATGGTCGGGATGAAGGGGGGCGCCGTCTGGGCGTTGCCACTCGTCAGGAGAACGGCGAAGGCATATTCGTTCCAGGCGAAGATCAGGCAGAAGATCGCGGTCGAGGCGATGCCTGTTGCCGCCTGCGGCAGCACGACCTTGTAGAAGGCCTGGAAGCGGGTGTAGCCGTCGATCAGTGCCGCCTCCTCGTACTCGCGGGGGATTTCATCGATGAACCCCTTCAGCAGCCAGACCGACAGCGACAGGTTGACCGCCGTATAAAGCAGGATCATGCCGAGGTGCGTGTCCGAAAGTCCGAGCTGGCGGAACATCAGATAGATCGGGATTGCGACTGCGATCGGTGGCATCATCCGGGTCGAGAGGATGAAGAACAGGAGGTCATCCTTGAGCGGCACCTTGAAGCGGCTAAAGGCATAGGCGGCGAGCGTTCCGAGGAAAATCGACAGGAATGTCGAGCCGAAGCCGATGATGACCGAATTCAGGAACCGCTGTCCGAAGCGCGACGGCCCCGAAATGATCATACCCCTTTCCCGGGTGATCTTGTCATACCAGGTGGTGGGTGCCGGCAGCTTGGCCAGGTCCTCCGCCGAGGGGCGGGACTGCGTGGTGAAGAGGTTTACGTAGCCTTCGAGTGTCGGCTGGAAGACAACCTTCGGCGGATAGCTGATCGAATCCGGGCCTGACTTGAAGCTTGTCGAAATGATCCAGAGCAGCGGGATCAGCGTGATCACCGCGTAAAGTCCGACCAGGATGCCGGCAATCCACTTGGAGGCGGGCGACGGTTCGGTGACGGAATGAGCACTCATCGTTCTTTCACCTTGTTCAGGGCCTTCACGTAGATGGAGGCGAGGCCGAATACCGTGACGAACAGGACAATGGCATAGGCGCTGGAATAGCCAGTTCGCCATTTCTCGAAGGCTTCGCGCTTCAGATCGATCGAGGCGAGCAGCGTTTCGTCCCCCGGCCCGCCACCGGTGAGAAGGACCACGAGGTCGAACATCCGGAAGTTCTCGATGCCGCGAAACAGGACCGCCAGCATCAGGAACGGCAGTGCCATCGGCAGGGTGATCGTCCAGAACTGTCGCCACTTCGATGCGCGGTCGACCTCGGCTGCTTCATAGATATAGTCGGGTATGGAGCGCAGGCCGGCCAGGCAGATCAGCATGACGAAGGGCGTCCACATCCAGGTGTCGACGATGACGATCGCCCAGCGCGCCCAGCCGCCCGGACCAAGCATCGAGAAACTGTCGGCCGGAATGCCGGTCAGGAATTCGACGGCGTAGTTCACGAGGCCGATCTGCGGCTGGTAGAGGAAGGTCCAGAAGTTGCCGACCACAGCGGGCGAAAGCATCATCGGGATGACGATCAGTGTCGTCACGAGGTCGTTGCCCTTGAACTTGCGGTTGATCAGCCATGCCAGGGTGAAGCCGATCAGCACCTGGAAGAAGATCGTCCAGATGAGGAAATGGGCAGTCGTCTGCATATTCGCCCAGGTGTCGGCGTCCGTCAGGATGCGCGTGTAGTTGCGCAATCCGACCCATTTCACTTCTGCATTGGGCTTGTTCGCGGCGAAGTTCGTGAAGGACAGACGGATGGTCCAGATCAGCGGAAATATGTTGACCGACAGAAGCAGGAAGATCGTGGGTGCCACGAAGATCCAGGCAATGGCCCTGTCGCTCAGTCCCCGGATGCGTTTTGCGACCGGTTTTGGCGTAGCGCGGGCGAGGCGGTCTGCGGGGGTATCGGTCATCGTCCGGATCCGTGTGGCGTTTCCAAAGGGCGGCCGCGCACTGTACCTTGTCCCTTGAGGCAACGAGGCAAAGTTCGGGTTGTGCCGGCGTGTGGTGTCAAAGGTTGATGCCGGCGGCAACGCTGGCTTTGGGAGGTCTCCCCCGGATCGCCGGGGGAGAGATTGAGGGACGGCCTTCCGGACAACTGGTCCGGGAGCCAAACTCTATTTCTGTCAGAGCTTACCTTCGTCCTCGAAGGTTTCCGTCCAGTCGGCAATCAACCCGTCCAGCGCTTCTTTGGCTGTGCCGTTGCCAGCCACGACATAGTCGTGGAACCGCTTCTGCGATGCCTGGAGGAGCGAGGCATAGGACGGCTCTGCCCAGAAGTCCTTCACGATTGCCATGCTGTCGAGGAAGGTCTGTGCATAGGGCTGGCTCTTGGCGAAGTTCGGGTCTTCGACCACGGCGCTAAGGCACGAGAAGCCGCCCATGGACCACCACTTGTCCTGTACATCCTTCTGGGCGAACCATTTGATGTAGGCGAGTGCACCGTCCATGTTGTCGGTGTTGGCGACGACCGAAATGCCCTGGCCGCCGAGCTGGGCGAACTTCTCGCCGCCCGGACCTGCGGGATTGACGAGGTAGCCGGTCTTTCCGCCGCCGACATTCGGATCCGCCTCGAACCCCGGCCAGGTGAAGGCGAAGTTCATCTGCATTGCTACCTGACCCGACTTGTAGGCGTCGATGCCTTCGCCCATGTAGGTGTTGGACGTGCCCGGAGCGACGCAGCAGTCGTAGAGCGACTTGTAGAATTCGAGGCCCTTTACGGCGCCTTCAGAATTGACGAAGCCTTCCATTTCATAGGGCTTTTCCGGATTGTCGTACTTGAAGCCATAGCTGTAGAGTACGTCCATCACACCCATCGTGATGCCTTCCGAGCCGCGCTCAGTATAGATCGAGGCGCCGTAGACGGTCTTGCCGTCGATCTCGCGGCCCTGGAAGAATTCGGCGACCTGCTTCAGTTCGTCGAAAGTTGCGGGCGGCGTCAGGTCGCGACCGTACTTTTCCTTGAAGGCCGTCTGGATTTCCGGGCGTTCGAACCAGTCCTTGCGATAGGTCCAGCCGACAACGTCACCGAAGGCCGGCAGCGACCAGTAGTTCGGGGTGTTCTTCGGCCATTCGGAATAGCCCGTGACCGTTGCCGGTACGAAGGCATCCATCTTGATGCCTTCCTTGTCGAAGAACTCGTTGAGCTTCACATACCAGCCGTTCTCGGCGGCGCCGCCGATCCACTGGCTGTCACCGATCATCAGGTCGCAGAGTTTGCCGCCCGAGTTGAGTTCATTGAGCATGCGGTCGGCGAAGTTCGGCCACGGGACGAACTCGAATTTCATCTTGATGCCGGACGACGCCTCAAAGCCCTTGCTGAGTTCGACGAGAGCGTTTGCCGGGTCCCATGCGGCCCAGCAGAGCGTCAGTTCCTTCTCGTCGGCATGCGCCATCACCGTGCCGAAACTCATCGAACAGGCGACCGTTCCGGCAGCAAGCAGGCCTTTCATGTAAAGCGATTTCATCATGTCATCCTCCCAGCGCCGTCCGGTCTCCTACGGATGGCGAAACGCCCTTGCGGGCCACATGCCGGCTCCGGACCTGATCTCTGGCCGGCCTCCTCCAGCGGAACGGGCTGCAGTAAATGCATCTCCCCCCGAACCGAGATGGAAGCTAATTGATGTGCGCACCTCAACGCAAGCAATTTTTGAGGTGCGCACATCAATTCTTGCGTTTGGAGCCGTTTTGAAGGAAAGCTCTGGACGGCGGAAATCAACAGGAAGGCTTCATGCGTCCAACAGCGAAAGATCTGGCCGAGGCTGCAGGCGTCAGTCTTGCGACCGTCGACCGTGTCTTGAACGACCGGCCGAATGTGAGCCCGAAGGCCGCACGGCTGGTCAATGACGCAATCGAGCGGATCGGCTTTATCCGAAATCCGGCTGCTGTCAGTCTTGCCCGCAACAAGGTCTACCGCTTCCTCTTCCTGCTGCCGGCGAGCGGCGATCTCTACCTCAAGGAACTGCTCCGTCATGTTGAAGAGCTGACGGGTGCACTCAAGGGCGACCTTACCGAGATCGCGTATCGCCAGATTGGCATCGACGATGCGCATGGGGTGGCAAAGCTTCTTTCCAGCCTCGACAAGGAGACGGTGGACGGCGTGGCTGTCATGGCGCCTGAATCGCCTCAGGTTCGCGACGCCATGGCGCGGCTTCTGGAGCGCAACATCAAGGTCGTTCAATTCCTGTCCGGTCAGGAAAAGCTGCCCGAGGCCGATTTCGTCGGCATCGACAACTTTGCGGCGGGTGCGACCGCGGGCAAGCTGATGGGCATGCTGGCGGGTCCTGAGCCTGGAAAGGTCATGGTGATCGCGGAGACCATGCAGTCGCTGGATAGCATCCAGCGCCGGCTTGGCTTTGACCATGTGATCAACAGTGCCTTTCCGCATCTGACCTGTCTGCCGTCCATCGAAACCCATGCCGACGAGGTCCGGAGCCGGCAGGTCATGGCCCGCGTGCTGGCCGGCAATCGTGACATCTCTGGTATCTATGTGCTGAGCTCAGAGGCTCGCGTGCCGGTCCTGGCTGCTGCCGGAAACGTCGAGCTCGGGGGCATCGCCGTGGTCGTGCACGAGCGGACGCCCTTTACCGAACAGGCGCTTCGGGACGACCGCATCGATGCCGTGATCGCCCAAGATCCGGGCCATGCGGTCCGCAGCGCAATTCGCATCATGCGCGCCCGCGCAGATGCCCGCGAGCCGCTCGCCGCACAGGAAAAGATCCGCATTGAAATTCTGCTCAAGGAAAACCTTTGAGCCATGGGGGCTGCTGAGAGCGCGCCATCGGTAACGTGGCTTTCAAGCCAGCCGATCCTCAGCACGAGGAACGAGCGTGACTGATCCATTTGCTGATGGTTCGTTTTCTTCAAGGCAGCGGACTTGGCAAGTCTCCGTGCAATCAGGCCCCCGCAACCAATTTCTACATAACTCGCTTGTCACACCAATATAACAGGCGCTTAACCGCAAAAATCTCCTTCACCGCCTCTGTCCACCAGGGGCGGTTTTTGCGTTGCTTTTAAAAAATCCGCCCCTCCGGTAGGTTGCGGGCGCTCCGTGAGCACTTCAAAGTGAAGCTGCTGGTCAGCGCCGGGATGGCGCCAAGAGACGCTCCATGTTGTGCCACAGCCGCCGCATTTGATCCCTTTGTGTCGCCACGTATTTGGTAGCTTGGGGATAGATAAGGACGCGGCCCGTGCGGTCGGGATATAGGTCATCGTCACGGATACGGTATATTTCCCCCGTGGGCGACAGGTGCCAGTCGATAGATCCGTGCAGCTTTATGAGGTGGGCGCGGAAAATTCCCGCTGGCTCGGGCTCGCCAAAACGATGGGAACGGAATGCAAGCGCTCACACCTTCAAAACCCTCCGCATGTTCGCCGAGGAGCTTCCGGCGTTTATGCCCGCCGTCTTTACCTAAACAGAAAACGTGCTGGCAGAGAGGATAGTTCTACCTCGCGATGGTGCCCGTAAATGCAATCGACCACGGATTGACCGTACCTTCCTGAAATCACTCATTCTGCAGGAAATTTTCCGTGGCAGGTCAGTCAGCACCTCTTGCCAGGGACATTAACTCGGCTTCGGCGGCCTTTACCGCGGCTGAATAGCGTTCTACGGCAATATCGATCTGCGTTTTGGTGATCGATAATGGCGGAGAGAACGAGTTCACGGGCAGGAATGGCAGGGCGCGGGTCAATACGCCGTGCTGCGTTGCATGCCGTGCGACCACTCGATGCGGTGCGGTCCCCTTGGGGAACTGTCGCTTGGTTGCCTTGTCGGCCATGAACTCAATGCCGACCATCAGGCCGTGGCCTCTGATGTCGCCGACGAAGGGATGGTCCGCCAGCGCCTGTTTCAGGGTGTCCAGAAGGTGCGGCCCGACGGCTGCGGCATTTTCCACCAGACCTTCTCTTTCAATGAGATCGAGATTGGCAAGCGCCACGGCCGCGCCGACCGGATGTCCGGAATAGGTGAAGCCATGCATGAAGGCGCCGGTTTCCGCCGATTTGTCGGCCAGCACAGACCAGATCCTGTCGGAGATGATCGAGGCCGACATGGGGAAATAGGCGCTGGTCAGCCCCTTGGCCAGCGAGACGATGTCGGGGCGAAGCCGGTAGGCACCGGTGCCGAACCATTCCCCAAGGCGACCAAAGCCCGTGATGACCTCGTCCACGATCAGCAGAATGTCGTGGCGGTCGAGAACCGCCTGGACACGTTCGAAGTAGCCTGTCGGTGGCAGGAAGACGCCGCCGGTGCCCATGATAGGCTCGGCGATGAAGGCGGCGATCGTATCGGCGCCTTGCCTTGCGATCATGTCTTCCAAATCCGCGATCAGGCGGTTCATGTATCCTTCCTCGGTTTCGCCCGGGAGGCCGAACGTGAAGTAATGCGGACAGCTGGTGTGCAGCACGCCGTCCACAGGAAGGTCGAATGCCTTGTGATAGCCATCGATGCCAGTGAGGCTGCCACTGGCATGGGTCACGCCGTGATAGCCGCCGATGCGTGAGATGATCTTCTTCTTTGCAGGTTTGCCACGCAGATTGTTGTAGTAGCGCACCAGCTTGAACGCGGTATCGTTTGCATCGGAGCCGGATGTGCCAAAGAAGACGCGGGCCATGTGCGGAGCACCGGCGCGTTCACGAAACAGGGACAGCAGACGGTCTGCAAGGCGGATCGAGGGTTCCGAGGCTGCCCCGCCAAAGAGGTGCTGGAAGCTCAGGTCACGCATGGCTTTTGCCGCAGCGTCTGCCAGTTCGGTGCGCCCATAGCCGACATTCACGCACCAGAGACCCGCCCCCATGTCGATCAGGCGCTTGCCTTCAGCCGACACCAACTCCACGCCGGAGGCCGACTGGTAGATCTGCGAGCCGTTTGTCTGCTGGTCGTGAATGGATGTCACGGGATGGAAGAGGCTAGCCCGGTCCATGTCGCGGAGGGTGTCGTTCGGCTGATCAGTCATGATGTTGTTCCAGGTTTGCGAAGGTCCGGTGTCGGTTTGGTCAGGCTCTTCAGTGCCAGGACGGCGCTTGAGGGCGTCGTCAGGACCGGTACGTCGATGTAATGCCGCACGGCATCTGCCGCGCGGGCGAGCGAAAACTGCCCGAGGACGAGTGCATCGACGGATGGCAGTTTTCGGCAGGCCTCTGCTGCCAGGCGATCATGCTCGTCGCCGTTTCCGGCCTTAAGGGCCGCAAGGGCGCCTTCCACCAGGACGGGGATAACTTCGACCGCTTGGCCTCGTTGTGACGCCATGGAGAGGAGTTCGTCCCTCAGCGACGCGAATGACGGGCCGAATGTCACGGCAAGGCCGATCCGGCCGCCGCGGGCAAGCGCCTGTTCGAACGCCGCTTCATTCGGACGAAGCACGGGGATCGGCATGTGCTCCTTGACCGCGTCGATCGCCGGTCCGAAGGCAGAGCAGGTAAAGAGAAGAGCCCTGGTCTCGCCCGCTTCCCCTTGAGACGCTGCAGCATAGTCCGCCAGGTGTCGGATGCGGTCGGCAATGCCGTCCTCAAGCCTTTGGCCGGCCGCGAGATCGCCAGACAGGGAGGTGTCGAGCAGGTCGAAGCAGTATGCCTCGGGCCAAAGCGCACGGAAGGCTTGATGCGCTGGAAGCACCGATTCCGTCAGCGCATGGATGAGAGCAATCCGCGTTCTTGTCTCTTCAGCCATGATCATTGCTTCCGCTCTGGCGCGCCTTCTGCAGCTGGATCAACAGCCGATCCCGCTCGTTTTCGAGCTCAGGAATTGTCCGGCCGGCCGCCTGATGTTCGATACCGTCGATCAGGCGTTCGCAAAGCTCGGGCGTCAGTTCGGGCGTGCCGAGCGACTGCCAGCGTTTTACCTGGCTCGGACCGAGATGGGCGAGGTAATGACGGATGCCACCGGGACCTCCGCCAAGATGGTAGGCCATATGGGCACCGGTGACGGACCAGCGAAGGCCCGGGCCGTCCCGCATCGCCGTGTCGATATCCGCAACGTCTGCAATGCCCTCCGCCACGATGTTCACGGCTTCGCGCCAAAGCGCGGAGGCAAGCCGGTTGGCGATATGCCCGACGGCCTCTTTCTTCAGCCGCACCGGACTGCGGCCGAGTTCACGATAGAGCGCTTCTGCACGGGACAGGATGTCTTCATCCACGCCATAGATTTCCACCAGGGGAATGAGATGTGGCGGGTTGAAGGGGTGCGCCGTGATGAAACGCTCGGGCACCTTCAGCGTTCCGCTGAGGGATGACCATGTCAATGCGGAGGTGCTGGATGCGATGATGGCCCGTGCATCCGCTGCGGCTTCGATATCAGCATAGAGGGCCTGCTTGAGTGGAACCTGCTCAGGCGCGTTTTCCTGGATCAGGATCGCACCTTCGACGGCCTCTTCCAGCGTTTGGGTTACCCTCAGCTTCGCTGTCGATATAGGCCAGCCATGCAACTCGTTGAGATGCGTCAGGGGACGGATGATGCGCTCTGGCAGCGAGGCGCGGCTTTTTTCGGCGGGATCCCATGCCGAGACATCCCAGCCGCGCGCCAGACCCAATGCCGCCCAGCTTTCACCAATCAGGCCGCAACCTATGACAGCGAGACGAGTGGTCATGAACACCTCAGAGCACGAATTTTTCACATTATGCGATTTGCGATCGCAAAATAGGCTAGAAGTTCGTGAAACTTTCGTCAATACTGCCATTTCGGAGATGCGAAGCGTTCGCCGAGCGATGCGTGGCAGGCATTTGCCGCCGAAATTTCAGATGCAGTGCCGGCCATTGGCCGTTCTAATTCGGGGAAGTGACATATGAATACCCTTCAGTTTTACATTGGTGGCGCCTGGGTTCGGCCGGATTCGGCCGATGTGATGGATATCATCAATCCTGCCAATGGAGAGGCCTGCGGCAAGCTCGCGCTCGGAAACCGGACCGATGTGGATCTTGCCGTTGCGGCGGCTGTCCGGGCTTTCGACAGCTGGAGCGCCACCGCGCCTGCGGAACGCAAGGCCGTGCTTCAGCGTGTCGTGGAAGTCTATCGTCGGCGCAGTGACGAAATTGCCGATGCCATCATGATCGAAATGGGCGCGCCCAAGGGGCTTGCCCGCGGTCCTCAGGCCGGTTCGGGCCTTGGCCATCTCGAAGATTTCATTCGGGCAATGGACGATATCCACTGGGAGCGCCCGCTGTTCCCTGGCGATACCTCGAACCAGATCGTGCTTGAGGCAAAGGGTGTCGCGGCACTCATCACGCCCTGGAACTGGCCGATGAACCAGGTGACGCTCAAAGTGGGTGCGGCGCTGGCTGCGGGTTGCACCATGGTGCTCAAACCCTCCGAATTCGCACCGCTTTCCGCTGCGTTGTTTGCCGAAGTCCTGGATGAGGCCGGCGTGCCGGCGGGTGTCTTCAATCTCGTCCACGGCACCGGCGTGGCCGTCGGCGAACGGCTTTCGAGCCATCCTGACGTGGCTGTCATCTCGCTGACCGGCTCCACGCGCGCGGGCGTCGCCGTCAGCAAGGCTGCTGCCGAGACCGTCAAGCGGGTGGGACTTGAGCTTGGCGGCAAGGGCGCCGATATCATCTTCGACGATTGCAATGTCGAGGCGGCGGCGGAAGCGACTGCCCGTCACATGTTCCGCAATTCCGGACAGTCCTGCAATGCGCCTTCGCGCATGCTGGTGCAGCGCAAAGTGTATGAGCAGGCGGTCGCGGCAGCGGCGCGCGTCGCAAAGGAGGTTCGTGTCGGGGATCCGGCCATCGATCGCACGGAAATGGGGCCGGTCGTCAATGCCGGCCAGTTCGGCCGGATCCGCGGTCTGATCGAGGCCGGAATTCAGGAAGGTGCGCGGCTTGTCGCCGGTGGCGCCGATCTGCCGGAAGGGATCAACAGCGGTTACTTCATTCGCCCGACCGTGTTTGCCGACGTGCATAACGGCATGACGGTTGCTCGCGAGGAGATCTTCGGGCCAGTCCTGACCATCCTGCCCTTCGACACCGAAGAAGAGGCGATCGAGATCGCCAACGACAGCGTCTACGGCCTGGCTGCCTATCTCTGGACTGATGATGCGGAGAAGGCTCGCCGCGTCAGCCGCAAGCTGCGAGCCGGCATGGTGCGTCTCAACGGGACGGATCTGCCTTACGGAGCACCTTTCGGCGGCTTCGGGCAGTCGGGTATCGGGCGCGAAGGTGGCGTCTGGGGCATCGAGGAATATCTCGAAGTCAAGGCGATCAGTGGCTGGCCCAACGCGGCCTGACATTCCGCCAACGGATGTCCTCTGTCTTCCCCGCTCATTCGGTGGTATCGGAGGACATCCATACAGACGCACAATCAGGGCTTTCCACAAGCTCAGTCCAGACGCATCGAGACGGGAGCAAGAGGTGAAATCACCTGCAGTTATCGGGCTTGGCACGGTCGACCTCACGCCGCTGCACGAAATTGTCTACCAGCGGCTGAACAAGGCCCTCATGGCCGGGCAAATCAAGCCGGGGCAGAAGCTCACGTCTCGCAAGCTTGCCAAGGAACTCGGCACGAGCGACATGCCCGTCCGTGCGGCGCTTGCCAAGCTGCAGGCTCTGCGGGCGCTCGAGCAATTGCCGAACGGCTCGCATGTGCTTCCGCCGATGACCAAAGAGAGATTTGCGGATCTCATGCAGAGCCGCATCATATGTGAGCCTGCGCTGACGGAGATCGCCGCGCGGCACATCAAGCCGGCCGACCTTCGGGCGATCCGTAAAGAGGCGGCAGCTCTGACCCAGTCCGCGCAAGATCAGGACATTGATGGCTATCTGCTGCACAATTACGAATTCAAGTTCAGCATCTACAGGGCTGCCGGATCCGACAGCATGCTGTTCCTGATCGAGACCGTCTGGCTGCAGGTCGGGCCGTTCCTGCGGCAATTCGGCGGGCGCTTCGGGGGCAACCTCTCCGGCATTCTCGAAATCGACTACCACGAGGAAATCGTCGAAGCCCTTGCCCGCGGTGACGGAAAGGTCGCGGCTGTGTTGATGTATAAGGACATTTCCGAGGGACTCGCCTTTTTGACGCAAAATGCCGACTTCGCTGACGGCTGAGGATTTGCGGCTTTGAATCAACGGATAATTTGAGCGCCGGCACCGGCGCTTTTTTTTGATCTGCGGCCTTCTCACGCTCTTGAAAAATGCGATCGCAGATCGTAAAAATTATTTGATCAAATTTGGAGAGCCGGCATGTTAAATGGGAAAATCTGTATCGTCACCGGTGCAACATCGGGCATTGGCTCCGGAACTGCGCTGGAGCTCGCTCAGCGCGGAGCGGACGTCGTGCTGGTCGGCAGGAACGTCACGCGGGGTGCGTCACTGGCTGCGGAAATCGAGGCCAGCGGCCGGCGTGCGCTCTTCATCGAGGCCGATCTGGCAGATCGCTCCGCGCCGGATCGCATCGTGGAGCAAAGTCTCCGGCACTTCGGCCGCATCGACGTTCTGATCAACAATGCAGGTGTGCTCATCAATGGCAGGGTCGACGAGACCAGCGATGACGAATGGGATCGCATCATGGATATCAATCTCGGTTCGGCCATGCGCATGTCGCGCGCGGTGATTGCGCCGATGCGTGGGGCGAACAAGGGTGCGATCGTCAATGTGGCGTCCGACTGGGCGCTGATGGGCGCTCGCGGTGCCGTTGCCTATTGCGTCTCCAAGGCCGCGATGGCGCAGCTCACCCGCTGCATGGCGCTGGACCACGTCGCAGACGGCATCCGGGTCAACGCGATCTGCCCGACAGACACCGACACGCCGATGCTCGATCTCGCCTATGAAGGCGATGGCCGCGACTGGAAGCTCGAAAAGCTTGCCGCAACCATTCCCATGGGGCGCGTTGCGCGTGTCGACGAGATCGCGAAAGTCATCGCTTTTCTCGCCTCCGACGATGCCGGTTTCATGACGGGCGCCCTCGTTCCGGTCGATGGCGGAACGTCGGCGCAATGACGCCGGCGTTCGTCTGACGCCAGAACCTCATCTGAAATCCGTCAATCGGAGGGCCCCATGTCCGACACGCATAAGAACCTCGTCGCCGGCCGATGGCTGGATGGGGTTTCGCTCACCGAGAATCGCAATCCTTCGGATGTTTCCGACCTGATCGGTCTCTATGCCAGTGGTAGCGCCGAGGATGTTCATCGTGCGGCCGAAGCGGCTGCCGATGCGCAACGTTCGTTTTATGCCAAGGGGCCTCAGGCCAGGGCCGATCTGCTCGACAGGATCGCGGCCGGGATCGAGGCAAAGGTCGAGCCACTTGCCCATATGCTGGCACGCGAAGAGGGCAAGGTCCTGTCTGAGGCGCGCGCCGAGACGCTCCGCGCCGGCCAGATCTTTCGCTTCTTTGCCGGGGAGGCGCTCCGGCTTTCGGGCGAGAGCGTTGCATCCGTCAGAGCCGGTGTGGATGTCGATATTCGGCGTGAACCTCTGGGCGTCGTCGGACTGATCACCCCCTGGAATTTCCCGATCGCGATCCCGGCCTGGAAGATCGCGCCCGCTCTTGCCTATGGCAATGCCGTCATCCTGAAGCCGGCAGACCTGACGCCCGGAACTGCACATCTTCTTGCCGAGATCATTGTCGAGGCAGGCTGCCCCGCCGGCTTGTTCAATCTCGTCATGGGGCCCGGCTCGCGGATTGGCCCGGCCATGCTGTCGAATCCTCTGGTCCAGGCCGTGTCGTTTACGGGATCCGTTCCCACGGGACGGGGCATTGCCCGCTCTGCCGCTGAGAGCCTGAAGAAGGTTCAGCTCGAAATGGGTGGCAAGAATCCGATGGTGGTCATGGATGATGCCGACATCGATCTTGCCGTCGCGGCATGCCTCAACGGTGCATTCTTCTCGACGGGGCAGCGTTGCACGGCGTCCTCTCGACTGATCGTGCAAGAGCGGATTCACGACCGCTTCGTTGAGGCGCTGGGCAAGGCGGCGCTGGGGCTCAAGGTCGGACCGGCGTTTGCGGCCGAAAGCCAGATGGGGCCGGTGGCGTCCGCGTCCCAGCTCGATAACAACCTCGCCTATGTCGCGCTGGCCCGCGAAGAGGGATGCGAGGTGTTGGGCGGCGAGCGGATTGATGAATTGCCGCAGGGTCATTTCCAGAAACCTGCACTTTTTGTAGGCGCAACGAACGACATGCGCGTCAGCCGTGAAGAAATCTTCGGCCCCTGCGCAAGCGTGATCAAGGTTGGCGATTTCGAAGAGGCGGTCGCCGTCGCGAATGACACCGAGTTCGGACTGTCTTCCGGCATCTGCACGGGCAGCCTCAAATACGCTCGCGAGTTCCAGCGTCGCTCGACGGCTGGGATGGTGATGGTCAATCTGCCAACAGCCGGCGTCGACTATCACGTCCCGTTCGGCGGTCGCAAAGGCAGCAGCCATGGTCCGCGCGAGCAGGGCCGCTACGCCGCCGAATTCTACACCACCGTCAAGACCAGTTATATTTTCGCCGGCTGATGCCGGCCCCCTTCATGTCGCGCTCGCGCAGAGCCAAGAACAGGAGATGCCATGACCCTCTCGAATTCCACGGCAGAGATCCGCCGCCTCGATGCCGCCCATCATCTGCATCCCTTCACCAATACGCGTGAGCTCAATGCGCGCGGTGCGCGGGTTATCACCCAGTCGTCGGGAGTTTATCTCCACGATTCCGAAGGCAATCGCATCCTCGACGGCATGAGCGGTCTGTGGTGTGTCAATGCTGGCCATGGTCGCCGCGACATCATCGATGCCGTTTCGCGCCAGCTCGAAGAGTTGACCTTCTACAACACCTTCTTCAACACGACTCACCCGTCGGTCGCCGAGCTTTCGGCACTGCTGAGCGAGGTCACGCCGCCTCAGTTCAACTATTTCCACTACACCGGCTCGGGGTCGGAATCGAACGACACGATCTTCCGTCTCGTCCGCTATTACTGGGAACTTGAGGGCAAGCCGGAGAAGAGCATCTTCATCTCCCGGCGCGGCGGATATCACGGTTCCACGGTCGCTGCTGCGTCGCTGGGTGGCTTCGGCTCGATGCACAAGCAGGGTGGCCTGCCGATCCCCGGCATCTATCACGCCCCGTCGCCGGACTGGTGGAGCTATGGTGGCGACATGAGCTCGGATGAGTTCGGCCTCCATGTGGCGCATCAGACGCTGTCGCTGATCGACGCGATTGGTTCAGATCGCATTGGCGCCATGATCGGTGAGCCGATCATGGGTGCGGGTGGCGTTATCGTTCCTCCGAAGACTTACTGGCCGGCGCTTTCGGCCGGTCTGAAGGAACGCGACATCCTTCTCATCTCGGATGAAGTCATCTGCGGTTTCGGTCGGACCGGGGAGTGGTTCGGTTGTGAACTGATGGGGACGGAACCGGATTTCCTCACCATGGCGAAGGGCATCACCTCGGGCTACATCCCGCTCGGTGCTGTCGGCGTGTCCGACCGGGTCGCCAAGGTTCTCCTCGAAAAGGGCGGCGAATTCGCCCATGGTCATACCTATTCCGGCCATCCCGCCGCTTGCGCGGCAGCCATCGCGACCCTGAAAATTCTCCGCGAGGAGAAGCTGGTCGATCGCGTTCGCACGGATATCGGCCCTTATCTGAAGCATAAGTGGAAGACGCTTGCCGACCATCCCATCGTCGGCGAGGCTGTCATGGAAGGTCTGATCGGCGCGTTCCAGTTTACGAAGGACAAGTCTTCCAGGAAGGGCTTCGACGAGGATGCGCGCATCGGCATGATCGCACGTGAGCATTCCTTCAAGAACGGGCTCGTGATGCGTGCCGTCGGTGACCGCATGGTGATTGCGCCTCCGTTCACATTGACCCATGAGGAAGCGGACGAACTGGTGTCGATCGCGCAGAAGGTCATCGAACTGACCTATGCCGACGCAAAATCCAACGGGCTGATTGCCTGATATCTCCAAGGTGGACCTCGCTACGACATGATTTACCTCCCATCCGGTGCCTCGGCTGACGAAGCCGAAACCTTTCTGGCCACCTATCCCGAGGCAGAAGCGATCGACGTCGTCATGACGGACTGCCATGGCATCGGACGCGGCAAGATCATTCGTCGGCACGAGCTTCAGTCGCTCTACCGCTCCGGCAGGGCGATGCCGAGTTCGCTGTTCGGGCAGGACGTGACGGGCGATGATGTCGAGGAGTCGGGACAGGTTTTGACGGATGGGGGCGGCGACAAGCGTTGCTTCCCTCTGCCCGGCACACTTGGGTTTCTGCCGTCGACGGGGCGCGGCCAGGTTCTCGTCAGCATGTATGACGAGAGCGGGCAGCCTTATTCCGCCGATCCGCGTTTTGCACTGGTGGCCCAGATGGAACGCGCCCGCCAGTCGGGTTATGCGCCCATGGGGGCCTTCGAGCTTGAGTTCTACCTGATCGACAAGGAAGCAGGTCCTGCCGGTGACAGGCGACCCGCGCGGTATGCCCTGACCGGTCGCCGCTCGCCCTACCGCAACACCATGGCGGTCGACGAACTCGATGAGATGGCGCCATTCTTTGAGGCGGTTTATGCCGGCGCCCGACATCTGGACCTGACGCTGGAGTCCCTGATCTCGGAATATGCGCCGGGCCAATACGAATTGACGATCAAGTATCGTGATCTTTTGAGGGCCGCCGATGATGTGATTGTCGCCAAGAGATTGATCCGAACCACGGCGCGCAGATTTGGCATGGAGGCCTGTTTCATGGCCAAACCATTCGGAGGCGAGGCTGGCTCCGGCATGCATCTGCATCTGTCGCTTGCCGGCCAGGCTGGCGAAAATCTCTTCGCCGATATCGACGGCGACAAGCTGAACCCGTTGATGTTGCAGGCGATCGGCGGCATCAGGCGGACGATCGGCGACACCATGCTGGTGCTGGCGCCCTTCCTCAATTCCTGGCGCCGATTTGCCTCGACATCCTATTCGCCCGCATCCGATGACTGGGGTGTCGAGGACCGTACCGTTGCCATCCGCGTTCCGGCGTCCGGTGGCAATGCCCGCCATTTCGAACACCGGGTCGCGGGCGTCGATTCCAATCCGTATCTGGTTGCTGCGGTTACCCTCGCAGGCGCCCTCGACGGCATCGCCGGGAAAATCGACCCCGGCCCGGCCAAGTCCGGAGTTGATCCGGCGGATGGTGCAACCTTGCCGCGCTCCTGGCTGGATGCCATCGATCGCGCAGAACGTTCTCCGTTCGTGGAGGAGGTACTTGGAAAAGACCTACACCGGGCCTTCATCGCCGTCAAAAAGGCAGAATATCAACGGCTCGCCTCAACGGTTACCGAGGTCGAATGGGCGCTTTACGGGCATGTCGTCTAGCGGCAGGCCCCT
Organism: Rhizobium sp. AG855; assembly: GCF_003610655.1. Classification (NCBI taxonomy): domain Bacteria; kingdom Pseudomonadati; phylum Pseudomonadota; class Alphaproteobacteria; order Hyphomicrobiales; family Rhizobiaceae; genus Rhizobium; species Rhizobium sp. AG855. The sequence continues at coordinate 105,525 of NZ_RAQG01000003.1, forward strand.
TCAACGATGGACGGAAAGGTGTGTTGATGCCATTCCTTCCTCGAAGTGACGATCAACGAAACCAACTCTCAGGGAGCAGAGATGACCGCGACAGCCTTGGTCCTGGTGGATTTCCAGAACGACTATTTCGATGGTGGGGCATTTACCCTCGTCGGTACCGCCCAGGCGGCGGAGAAGGCCCGCAAAATCCTTGACCGTTTCCGGACCAATAAGGAAACGATCGTCCATATCCGCCATCATGCGGGGGAAGAGGATGCGAGTTTCTTCATTCCGGAAACATCGGGCGCCGAGATCAATACGACGGTTGCGCCGGTGGAAGGCGAAGCGGTCGTGACGAAATCGAACATCAACGGCTTCCTCGGAACCGACCTCAAGGCGATCCTGGATGCACAGGGCGTGACGAATCTGGTTGTCGTGGGCGCGATGAGCCACATGTGCATCGATGCGCTCGCCCGCGCCGCATCCGATCTCGGCTATGCCGTGACTGTCGTCCATGATGCCGTCGCCACCCGGGATCTGGAATTCGCCGGCAGGACAGTCGCTGCCGCCGATGTGCACGCATCGTTCATGGCCGCTCTGGCGTTCGCCTATGCGAATGTCGTGAGCACTGAAGACGTCCTGAACAACTGAAGGGTGGCGCCGTGAGGCGCCCAAAACCCGCTGTTGTTGACATGCCGTAGATGCGCCTGACTGCGTTTCGGGCGTGCATCTACGGGCCGCTCGCCGTGAGCTTGCGCGTGTTGCCTCGGCATGGCGCGCGGTCCCATTCCGCTTGCAAGACCGCTACTCGTTGCGGGTCGATGCAGAGACGTAACCGTTTGCGGCAATGCTGGAATACATGCCGGTGGTGCGGAAATCGGTCGGGCTTGCGCCGAAATGTCGGCGAAAGACTTTGGCGAAATAGTTCGGGTCCTCGAAACCGGACATGACGGCGACCTCCTTCACTGACAGGTCGGCGGCCTTGGTCAGGAGTTTGGTCGCTCGTTGCAGCCGCTTGCGCATCACGAACTCGGCCGGCGGCACGCCCTCGCTCATCGTGAACACTCTGGAGAAATGCGCGCGGCTAAGGCCGGACACTTCCGCAAGCGTTTCGACCGGGAGAGGATGCTCCAAATTGGCCGCGATGTGATCGATGACATGCTTCATCCGGCGTTGTTCCTCGCTGAACACCGGATGTGAGCCGAACACATCGTCGTAAAGAACCATGGCGGCTTCGTAGGCAATGGCGGATGCCTTGCCGGGCGCATCCGTTCCCCCGGCGATCAGCCGCAGGCTGCAGTCCGCGAGGCGCTCGATCGTTTCCGGTTTCAGATTGAGGACCGGGCCGCTGGTCGCGAGGATGGCCTTGTGGATGCGCAGCGCTTCCTCGCCGTTCATGGAGATCCAGAAAAACTCCCACCGGCCGTTCTGCTCCAGCCAGTAGCGATGGTTGTGGGGCACGAGGACCAGAAGGGTTTCACCCTCCTTGATCCGATAGTTGCGGTTTTCATACCGCAGGTTGCCGGCCCCCGCGATTGTGTGTTGCAGCACCGTGAACGGTGTCTGCCCGCGTTTTCGTCCATCCCAGTCATAACTCGGGTCTGTGCGGACCTCGTAGCCCGTGCTTGTCGGCATCGTGTGAAGGCTGTGGCGACCGCGCGGCAAAGAAACCGTGCGCATGGTCGGCCCATTTTCGATCAGTCGGTTCAGCACAGAATTACCCATGAAAGCACAATACCTCTCTGGTGACGGCTTTCATTATACGCATAATGGCATCCAACAATGCAAGATGACCGGGTTGGAGCGGTGTCGGCAGGGAGGTGTGAGGAGGGGAGGGCGTGCTTGCACTTCGACCCTTGGCGCGTTGATTTTACCCTGTCCATTCTGCCGACCGAATGATCAGCGAAGAGGACAGCATGAGCAGCTTCAAGATTGCCATTATCGGTGCCGGTAGTGTCGGCTTCACCAAGAAACTTTTCACCGACATCCTGTGCGTGCCGGAGTTTCGCGATGTCGAATTCGCGCTGACCGATGTCAGCGAGCACAATCTCGGGATGATCAAGGCGATCCTCGACAAGATCGTGCAGTCGAACAACCTGCCGGCGAAAGTCACCGCATCGACCGATCGCCGCGAAGCCATCGCCGGCGCGCGTTACATCATCAGTTGTGTGCGTGTCGGCGGGCTGGAAGCCTATGCGGATGATATCCGTATCCCGCTGAAATACGGCGTCGATCAGTGCGTCGGCGATACGATCTGTGCGGGCGGCATCCTCTACGGTCAGCGCAATATCCCGGTCATTCTGGATTTCTGCAAGGATATCCGGGAATTGGCCGAGCCGGGCGCGAAATTCCTCAACTATGCCAATCCCATGGCGATGAACACCTGGGCGGCGATCGAATACGGCAAGGTCGACACGATCGGTCTTTGCCACGGCGTTCAGCACGGCGCCGAACAGATCGCGGAAATCCTCGGCGCCGGGCCCGGAGAACTCGACTACATCTGCTCCGGCATCAATCACCAGACTTGGTTCGTGGATGTGCGTCTGAAGGGCCGGCGGATCGGCAAGGACGAACTGGTCGCCGCCTTCGAGGCACATCCGATCTTCTCGAAACAGGAAAAGTTACGGATAGACGTGCTCAAGCGCTTCGGCGTCTATTCCACCGAAAGCAACGGTCATCTGTCGGAATATCTTCCCTGGTATCGCAAGCGGCCGGACGAGATCGGTCGCTGGATCGACATGTCCGACTGGATTCACGGCGAGACCGGTGGGTATCTGCGCTACTCGACCGAAACCCGTAACTGGTTCGAGACGGAGTTTCCGCAGTTCCTGGAAGACGCCGGCAAGCCGATCGACCCTGCCCGTCGGTCCAATGAACATGCCAGCCATATCCTTGAGGCGCTGGAGACAGAGCGTGTCTATCGCGGCCACTTCAACGTCAGGAACAACGGCGTCATCACCAATCTGCCGTCGGACGCGATCATCGAGTCACCCGGTTTCGTCGATCGCTTCGGCATCAACATGGTGGCCGGGATCACGTTGCCGGAAGCCTGTGCCGCCACCTGCATCTCGTCGATCAATGTCCAGCGCATGTCGGTTCACGCCGCAATTTCCGGCGATATCGATCTCCTGAAGCTGGCGGTCCTGCATGACCCGCTGGTCGGCGCGATCTGCACGCCGGAGGAGGTGTGGCAGATGGTCGATGAAATGGTCGTCGCCCAGGCGCAATGGCTGCCGCAATACGCTCATGCCGTCCCTGCGGCCAAGGAAAGGCTGAGCCGGTCGACCGTCAAGACCCGCGATTGGAATGGTGTTGCGCGTCGCGAGGTTCGTTCGATCGACGAATTGCGCGCGGAGAAGGAAGCCAGAAAGCTGCAGCCGGCGGGCTGAGGCTGGTTATGACGTGAAATTCCGACCGGCTTTTTGAGGAGGAGCCGCGTCGGGGAGTTGGGCGAGGTTTCGTCCTCTCCTCCGGTCGGCGGCATGCCGTCGTCAGGCCGGGTGCTTTTTGGAGGAGAGCCGCCCATTCCGGGTGGTCTGGAGCATGAGGGATGACAACGACAATGAAACGCTACCGCTATCTGAGATCCACTGCTGCCCTTCTACTGGGCGTATCCAGCTTTGCCATCGGCGCCATGGCGTCGCAACCGACCGTGGTGCCGGAAGCACCGCCTTTCCCGGCTCAGGGCAAGATCACCTATGTGCCACGGGATTCCATTCTCGAATTCAAGGCGCTGCCCGAATATCACGAACCGGACTGGGTGACGGAGAAATTCGTCAAGACGGGCAAGCTGCCCCCGGTCGCGGAGCGTTTGCCAAAGGAACCCATGGTCTTCAAGACCGGCAACATGCCGGACGGGATTGGCGTCTATGGCGACACCTTGCGTCACGTCATTGGCGGGCGACCTGAAGGTTGGAACTACTCCGCCGGCCAGACCCAGGGCTGGGGCGGTATCGACATCGCCATGTCCGAATGCCTGACCCGCACGGCTCCCCTGTTCCAGGTCGAAGCCAAGGATGTCGAGCCGCTGCCGAACCTGGCGCGCAGCTGGGAATGGTCCGAAGACGGTCACAAGCTGACCATGCATCTGATCGAGGGCGCGAAGTGGTCGGACGGTGTGCCCTTCACCTCGGAAGATGTGATGTTCTACTGGAATGACAACGTCGTCGATACGAACGTATCGCCGCTCAACGGCGCCACACCGGAAACCTTCGGTGAAGGGACAGTTCTCAAGGCCATCGACGACTATACCGTCGAATGGACGTTCAAAGAGGCCTTCCCGCGGCAGTATCTCTACTCCATGGCCTATGGCACCTTCTGCCCGGGCCCGGCTCATATCCTCAAGACCAAACATCCGAAATACAACAAGGATATGACCTACGACCAGTACAAGAACGGCTTCCCGGCCGAGTTCATGAACATTCCCGTCATGGGCGCCTGGGTTCCGGTCTCGTATCGGCCCGACGACATCATCGTCCTGCGGCGCAATCCCTATTACTGGAAGGTCGACGAAAACGGCCAGCAGCTGCCCTACATCAACGAAATGCACTACAAGCTGTCGACCTGGGCCGACCGCGACGTGCAGGCGATTGCGGGTTCGGGCGATTTCTCCAATCTTGAGCAGCCCGAAAACTTCGTCGAGTCGCTGAAACGGGCCGCCCAGGAAACGGCGCCGGCGCGTCTCGCCTTCGGCGGCCGACTGATCGGCTACAATCTGCGCATGAACCTCTCGGGCAATGGCTGGGGCGAACCAGACGGACGGGCCAAGGCGGTGCGCGAGCTCAATCGCAACACGGACTTCCGCAAGGCCGTCACCATGGCGCTCGATCGCAAGAAGATCGGTGACTCGCTGGTCAAGGGACCATTCACGGCCATTTATCCGGGCGGCCTGTCCTCCGGGACCAGCTTCTACGATCGTGCGTCGACCGTCTATTATCCCTTCGATCTCGAGGGTGCGAAGGCTCTTCTCGAAAAGGTCGGTCTGAAGGACACAGATGGCAACGGCTTCGTGAATTTCCCGGAGGGGACCGAGGGAGGCAAGGACGTTCAGATCGTGTTGCTGGGCAATAGCGACTACGGCACCGACCGCAATCTCGCCGAAGGCGTGATCGGCCAGATGGAGCAGCTCGGCCTGAAGGTTACCTTGAACTCGCTCGACGGTGTGAAGAAGGACAATGCGCATTATGCCGGGCAGTTCGACTGGACGATCCGCCGCAACGATCCCGAGCTGACATCCGTTGTGCAGAGCACCACCCAGCTTGCCCCGACCGGGCCGCGGACCAGCTGGCACCATCGCGCAGGCACTGACGGTTCCGTCGACCTTCTCCCTTATGAGAAGGACATGGTCACGATCGTCAACAAGTTCATCGCCTCGCAGGACAATGCAGAACGATCCGACCTGATGAAGCAGTATCAGAAGATTGCGACCGAGAATGTCGATACGGTCGGCTTGACCGAATATCCGGGCGCTCTGATCATCAACAAGCGCTTCTCCAACGTTCCGGTGGGTGCTCCGATCTTCATGTTCAACTGGGCGGAAGACACCGTGATCCGTGAGCGCATGTACGTGGCTGCCGACAAGCAGGGGGACTTCGAACTCTTCCCGCAGCAGCTCCCCGGCAAGCCCGGCGAGACCGGTCCGATCAACTGATCCATGCTTCCCGTCGGGCCGCGCTGTGGTGCGGCCCGATGTCCCCGAACACACAAGAGAACCTAACAGCCATGTTCCGATTTCTGCTTGTGCGCATCGCGTCAGCCATACCCGTTCTGTTCGTGCTCAGCGTCGTCACCTTTGCAATCATCCAGGCTCCGCCGGGTGACTATAGCGATTACATCCGCTCGCAAATGATCAATCAGGGCGGCGCTTCCTTCGAGCAGGCCGATGCCCAGGCGCAAGCCTACAAGATCGCCAACGGGCTCGATAAACCGATGGTCGTCCAGTATGTGAACTGGGTCACAGGGATCGTCACCCGAGGTGATTTCGGCCATAGCCTCTTTTACAACAAGCCGGTGTCCGAAGTGGTGGGCGAACGATTGCCGCGTACGCTGGCGCTGGCGCTCGTCTGCCATATTCTCGCTTCCGTCATCGGCATCACTTTCGGCATTCTCGCGGCCACACGCCAGTATACCTGGGTCGACAGTCTGCTGTCGGGCATATCCTTCCTCGGCATGACCGTGCCGCGCTTCCTCATGGCGTTGATCATCGTCTACATCCTGGTCTTCCATTTCAATGTGACCGAGATCAACAGCTTCCATTCGGCGAAATACGGCGGTGCGCCCTGGTCGTGGGACAAGTTCGTCGATCTTCTGAAACACGTTTGGCCGGTCATCGCGATCGCCACGTTTGGCGGGCTTGCCTACAATATGCGGGTCATGCGCGGCAATCTGCTCGATACGCTGAACGCGCAATATGTCGAGACCGCCCGCGCCAAGGGACTGAGCGAAAGCCGGGTGATCATGCGCCATGCCGTGCCCAATGCGCTGCATCCGCTCGTCATGTATCAGGGCGTCGTGCTGCCCTACATGCTGACGGGCGAAATCGAGACGGCCATCATCTTCGCGCTGCCGACGGTCGGCCCTGCCATTGTCGGGTCCATGTGGGTGGGCGACGTCTATGTCACCGCAACCTTCATGCTGGTTCTCTCGGCCACGCTCATCGTCGGCAACATCATCGCGGACATGCTGTTGGCCCTGCTCGATCCACGTGTTCGCCTGGGTGGAGGAGCGCACGCATGACCGCTGATGTCCGCCCCGCCATGGTCGAAACGGCCACCGAAATCCATCACAGTGAAACCTATCAGGCACTTGTCTGGCGGCGTCTGAAGCGATCCTGGACCGGGATGACGGGACTGGTCCTCGTCTGCCTGTTGATGCTGATGACGATCTTCGCCGAATTCTTCTCCCCCGTGGACCCGAAGTTGACAGGTGTTGCATTTGCCGCGCCGCAGACCGTCAGCCTCACGGATCAGGACGGCTCTCTGGTCTGGCCCCGCACTTACAAGCTCGGCGAAGGCACGGAGCTCGACCCCATCACTTTCCAGCCGATCATCGGCCCCGATTACGCCAATCCGGTTGACCTCGGCTTCTTCGTCAAGGGCTTTTCCTACAAGCTCCTCGGCCTGATCCCCACGGATCGCCATTTTTTCGGGGGCCTTGACGGGACGCCGGTCAATTTTCTCGGCACCGACAAATTCGGACGGGATGTGCTGTCGCGCATCCTGCATGGGTCTCGGGTGTCCCTGATGATCGCGCTCACGGTCGTCTTTATCGTGACGATCATCGGGACCACCGTCGGCATGGTGTCGGGCTATTTCGGTGGCCGCTTCGACACCTGGATGCAGCGCTTCGTCGAACTGGTGCTCGCCTTCCCGCAACTGCCGCTCTACCTCGCGCTCACCTCGCTGATCCCCGTCACCGCGCCCACCCATGTCTTCCTGGCCTTCGTGATCTTCGTCATGTCGGCGCTCGGCTGGGCACAGATGTCACGCGAAGTGCGCGGCAAGACGCTGGCGCTGGCCCGTATCGAATATGTGCGGGCGGCCATGGCAATCGGCGCGACCGACAGGCGCATCATCTTCCAGCACATCTTTCCGAATGTGATGAGCCACGTGATCGTCTCTGTCACGCTCGCCATCCCGAGCGTGGTGCTTCTGGAATCCTTCCTCGGCTTCCTGGGGTTTGCCGTGAAGCCGCCGCTGATGTCCTGGGGTCTCATGCTGCAGGATACCGCCACTTATTCCGTCATCGGGTCCTACCCCTGGATCCTCTCACCCGTTGCCTTCGTGCTGATCACCGTCTTTGCGTTCAATGCGCTTGGCGACGGTCTGCGCGACGCGATCGACCCCTATTGAGGAGCTGACTATGGCCATCGTCGACATCAGTAAGCTCGCCCCCGAAGAACGGCATGATCACGCGGCCGCCATTGGCAAACCGATCATCGATGCGCGTCATGTGGCGGTGACATTCAAGGTTGAGAACGGCGAGGTGGACGCCGTCAAGGACGTGTCGTTCCAGCTCTATCGGGGGGAGACGATCGCGGTCGTCGGGGAGTCGGGTTCGGGTAAATCCGTCACGGCCCGGGCGGTGATGGGGCTCCTGACCAAGCGCGCCTCGGTCTCGAAAGCCTCCAGCATTGCCTATGACGGCCAGAACGTGTTGAAATTTTCCGATCGGCAACGCCGGGCGCTGCGTGGCAACCGGATCTCGATGATATTTCAGGAGCCGATGAGCTCTCTCAACCCGGTCTATACGATCGGCGCACAGATCATCGAAGCGATCCGCGTGCATCAGAAGATGAGCCGCCAGCAGGCCACGGACCGGACGCTCGAGCTTTTGCGCCAGGTGCAGATCCCCGACCCGGAATCGCGCTTCAACCAGTATCCGCATCAGCTGTCAGGCGGGCAGCGCCAGCGCGTGATGATTGCCATGGCGCTTGCCAACAATCCGGATGTGCTGATCGCGGACGAACCGACAACGGCCCTCGATGTCACGGTGCAGGCGCAGATCCTCAACCTGATCCGGGACCTGCAGAAGACACTCGGCATGGCCGTGATCCTGATTACCCACGATCTGACGGTGGTCCGGCAATTCTCCGACTATGTCTATGTCATGCAGAGCGGCGAGGTGAAGGAGCACAACACGACGGCAGAGCTCTTCCGCAGTCCGCAGCATCCCTATACCCGGCACCTGCTGGCCTCCGAACCGAGCGGAAAGGCCAATCCGATGCCGGCCGGCTCCGCCACCATTCTGGAGGGCCGGGATGTTCGTGTGTCCTTCATGCTGAAGGCCGGCGGTTTCTTCAAGCCCCGGTTGAAGGAGCTGGTTGCGGTCGACAGCCTCAATCTCAAGCTTCATCGCCACGAAACCCTGGGGCTCGTCGGCGAGTCCGGTTCCGGGAAGACGACGTTTGGCCAGGCCTTGATCCGACTCCAGGCGGTCGAAGGTGGCGAGATCTTCTTCGACGGCCAATCGATCGAGACCAGGAGTCGTGAGCAGATGCGTCCGCTGCGCTCGCGCATGCAGGTGGTCTTCCAGGATCCGTTCTCCTCGCTCAATCCGCGCATGTCCGTCGGTCAGATCATCGAGGAAGGCCTGATCGTCAACGGACTGGGCAGTACCCGAAGCGAGCGGCTTGACCGGGTGCGTGAGGCTCTGGCGAGCGCCGGTCTCCCCACCAATATCCTGGCGCGTTTCCCGCATGAGTTCTCGGGCGGCCAACGTCAACGCATCGCGATCGCCCGCGCCGTCGCCCTCGAGCCGGAATTCATCCTGCTCGACGAACCGACGTCCGCGCTGGATCTCTCGGTCCAGGCGCAGATCATCGACCTGCTGCGCAAGCTGCAGGACGAGAAAGGTCTCAGCTATCTCTTCATCTCTCACGATCTGAAGGTCGTGCGGGCTCTCTGCCACCGCGTCGTGGTCATGCAGCACGGCCGGATTGTCGAAGAGGGGCCGGTTGAGGACGTCCTATCCCATCCCAAGACCGCCTATACCGAACGGCTCGTCCGGGCCGCATTCGAAGTCGCCGCATAATTCACAGACACGAGGCATCATTCATGACGAGACAACCCAAGATCACCTTCATCGGCGCCGGCTCCACTGTTTTCATGAAGAATATCATCGGCGACGTTCTGCAGCGTCCGGCGCTCTCAGGGGCGAAGATCGCGCTGATGGACATCAATCCGCAACGCCTGGAGGAAAGTTCGGTCGTCGTCAGCAAGCTGATTTCGACGCTGGACGTCAAGGCCACTGTCGAACTGCATTCGGACCAGCGCAAAGCCCTGGAGGGGGCTGATTTCGTCGTCGTCGCCTTCCAGATCGGGGGGTATGAGCCTTGCACCGTGACGGATTTCGAGGTCCCCAAGAAGTACGGGCTGCGGCAGACAATCGCCGATACGCTGGGTGTCGGGGGCATCATGCGCGGGCTGCGGACTGTTCCGCATCTCTGGCGGATCTGCGAAGACATGATGCAGGTCTGCCCCGAGGCGATCCTGCTGCAATACGTCAATCCCATGGCGATCAACACCTGGGCGATCTCGGAGAAATATCCCAGGATCAAGCAGGTGGGCTTGTGCCACTCCGTGCAGGGGACGGCCATGGAGCTGGCTCACGATCTGGATATTCCCTACGAGGAGATCCGCTACCGGTCGGCCGGTATCAATCACATGGCCTTCTTCCTGAAGTTCGAGCACCGCCAGGCTGATGGTTCCTACCGCGATCTCTATCCGGATCTCCTGCGCGGCTACCGGGAGGGGCGGGCGCCCAAGCCCACCTGGAACCCGCGCTGCCCGAACAAGGTGCGTTACGAAATGCTCACCCGGCTTGGTTATTTCGTCACTGAAAGCTCGGAGCATTTTGCCGAATACACGCCCTATTTCATCAAGGAAGGGCGCCCAGACCTGATCGAGAAATTCGGCATTCCGCTCGACGAATATCCGAAGCGCTGCATTGAGCAGGTGGAAAAATGGGAGGGGCAGGCCGCTGCCTATCGATCCGCCGACAAGATCGAGGTCACGCAGTCCAAGGAATACGCATCTTCGATCATGAATTCCGTCTGGACCGGCGAACCGTCGGTCATCTATGGCAACCAGCGCAACAATGGCTGCATCACGTCACTGCCGGACAACTGCGCTGCGGAAGTTCCGTGCCTTGTCGACGAGAACGGCATTCAACCGACCTATATCGGTGCCCTGCCGCCACAGTTGACGGCGCTGATCCGCACCAACATCAATGTGCAAGAGCTGACGGTTGCGGCCCTGATGACCGAAAACCGCGAGCATCTTTATCACGCGGCGATGATGGACCCCCATACGGCGGCCGAACTGGATCTCGATCAAATCTGGTCTCTGACCGACGATCTGCTGGCCGCCCATGGTGACTGGATTCCGGAATGGGCTCGCGTCTCGAAGAAGGTTCGAGCCGCCTGATTACGCCTTTGTCACTGACCGCGCAGCCTAGCCATCAGGCAAGCGCTGCGCGGTCGGCAACGATTTCGGTCCGCCTACCTTGGTCTCCGCAGGATGCGCCAAGGGAGGCGGTTTCCCCCATGTCCAACGAGAGCTTCTCCGCTTCTCTTCGAATTGCGAAAAGGCTCTCAATCTTTGTTTTTGCGCAAAACCGCTGCGCAGTTTGCTGGGATTGCTTCAAGCGACGGCTGAGGTGGCGACGTCCATATCGTCAGTGTCATCGAACTGAATGTTGCATCCCCAGGTGTCGATCAAGCCGATCCAAAGCTCCATTTTCAACGCGCTGCCGAAATGCGCGTTCCAACCGGCGACGATTTGGTCGCTCAAGGTCTGAAACCGTGGCTGCAAGTGGTGGTCGCTGGTGGCGATCTTGATGACGACATCCGGTGCCGAGCCTGCCTTCACTGCGGTGGCGTTGAACGCCAGAACGGTGCACTGGTTCAGCTCGACGATGATATCGTGGTCAGGAACTTCGAGGGTCTCTTTCACTGCTTCAAAGAGAAGGTTCAGCGCCGAGTGACTGTCGTCGAACAGCGTCTGCTGCGCCTCGGAAGATTTGGGGAGAATTTCAATATAGGCCATCCAGAACTCCGGCTATGCTATCAGTTTCGCGTCTGTCAGGGCGCGATCAGTTCTCGTTCTTCGCGATTTTTATCTCCATGAGCTCGATCGGGAAGCCGATGGATGGATTCATGTCCATCTTGACCTCTGTCGAGTGATCGGAGGAGAGCTTGTCAGTGATCTGCCAGCCCAGTTTGGAGAGGCGTTCGAGTTCAGCGTCCATGTTCGGCGTCAGGAAGCCAACTTCGCTCAGGTGCCCGATCGGGGCGCCGCAGCCAGTATCATATCCCAGTGTCTGCTTTTCGAGCGGCTGCATCAGTTCAAGGTAGAATTCGTCATTGACCCAGGTCCCGCTCACGGCGGCTTCGCCTTTGAACAAAGAGCCCTGCACGCGTACAAAACCTTCTGCGCCGATGCCGAACGACTCGGTCAGCACTTTTTCGGTGCGGTCGATATCGTCCACCCGGATACAGACGTGGTTCATGATCAGCCTGTTTTCGCGGTGGCATTTTTCGACCAAGCGCATCATCCGGCTGTTGAAGGCCTCTTCTTTGTCCTGGGTTTCCATGGTGGCCTCCTCCAAGGCGGTGTCGTTTGAGAATTGTGAACGCTCACGATCGATCCGGCGAAAGTTCGTGGAACCATTCCGGATGGTGGTGCAGACCTGTGTTCAGATGGACGGGGTGGTCCGACTGCGTCTCGAACCGGCCATCCTGCATTCCATTTCCTGCGCTGGCATGCGCCGCAGTGCCTCCAAATGCCGGCACGATTGTTATCACGGAATGGCAGTTCAACAATAACAAAAATATCACAAAATGACAGCGGCCGCTGACTTGTGCGGGCTGAAGACATAGATAATCGATGCTTAGCCGTGAAGTGGCACGCACGTCGCTGAAGTGAGAGGGTTATCACGAAGTCTCTGTGATAACTTATGGAGCCGCTTGTTGGGGCTAGATAGGTGACAGGCACCAGAATGCCCACCACCTCCCGATGCAGTCCGATGATAAAGGGGGGGATCAAGGCGCGACAGTGCGCGCCGGCGGATCTCTTCCAGAGCGCCAAGATCGCCGGACTTCCTGCAGCTCCCGCCTGGGCGGGAGGCCATTGAGGTTTGTCACAGGTCTTCGCGCAGTTTGAAGTTCAGCCGGCGGACACTGCCCTTTGCCGTTCGACCTGTCTGGCGAGGATGCACATCAATTCGAAAGCCATGGTTGCGCCGACGATCGAGGTCATTCCGCCTACATCGAACGGCGGCGAGACCTCCACAACGTCTGCGCCGACAAGGTTCAATCCGTCGAGCAGGCGTAGCATCTGCTGTGCTTCCCTGGTGGAGAAGCCGCCGATTTCCGGGGTGCCAGTGCCTGGCGCCATGGAGGGATCGATCGAGTCGATGTCGAAGGTGACATATGTCGGAAGATCACCGACGATGGCGCGCACCTCCTCCATGACAGCTTCGGGGCCGCGTGCCGCAAATTCCTCCATGTAGATGATGCGAATGCCCTGCTGCTTTGCCCAGTCGTGCTCGTCCGGCCCATAGATGGAACCGCGAATTCCGATCTGCACCACCCGACGGGGATCGAGAAGCTTTTCTTCAATGGCCCGGCGGAAGGGCGTTCCATGGGTGTACGGATTGTCGCCGAAATAGGTGTCGTTTGTGTCGGAATGGGCATCGAAATGGATGAGCCCGACGGCGCGGTTCCGGGCGACTGCCCTGAGGACCGGTAGCGTCGTCAGATGATCGCCGCCGACGGAGAGCGGCAATGCACCTTTGGCGACGATATCCGCAATTCCGGCTTCGATCAGCTTCAATCCGTCGAGAAGATCGATCGGATTGACCGCGACGTCGCCGACATCGGCGATATTGGCGACCTTGTAAGGCTCTGTGCCAAACACATGGTGCGTGCTGCGCATGAGGCTCGAATAGTTGCGGACTTCGCGCGGGCCATGGCGCGCGCCGGCCCGATTGGTCGTGCCGCCATCCCAGGGGATGCCGACCAGCGCTATATCCAGGCCCTCTGCCGATCCGACGGCGGGCAGGCGCATGAAGGTGGCATGGCCGGCAAAACGGGGCACACGGGCCGCGTCAACGGGCTGATGAAACGTGTCTCTCATGATCAATTCCCAATTTCAAATTCTTCTCTGACGATCTCGACCATCTTTTCGACCGCATCGGCGAACAGCCATTCGCCCTTTTCCGCCGTCGATCCCTCTGTCATCGAGAGAACGCCCGATGGCGGGACTTCGATGGGAGGTCTGGGGAAGCGATCGTAAGGCCGGAACTGTGCCGGCCCATCGTGGAGAGAGCGGTCGAGATCGACGAGGTCCGGCCGAACGGCGAGCATCATCGAGGTCTCGATGACGCTGGCATGCTCAAGCTCGATACCAGGATAACCATCCGGAAAGATCCGGGCGATCGTCTCGGGGCGCGCAAATTCCCAGTGATCCATCCGCAGGATGTTGAGGTCCTCCAGATTGGAGCGGCCGATGGCGTCGAGTGCGAGTTCGATGCCCTCGATCGACGGCCAGATATTCTCATAATGCCCGTTGACGACGACCACCCGCCGCACACCCTGGCGGAACAGCTCGACAATCACATCGCGCACCACGAGGGAGAAGGTTTGGGCAGACAAGTTGATGGTGCCCGGAAAGGCGGGTCCGCCGCCGGAACGGGGCTGGGAACGGTTGCCATAGGGAATGGTCGGCAGCACGAGGCCTCCCACCTGGCGCGCAACACGTTCGCAGATCGCGGTGGGCAGGATGATGTCGACGCCGACCGCCATATGATGCCCGTGCTGTTCGGTTGAGCCGAGCGGCAGGAAGACCGGTGCCCCTTTCTCCACCATGGCCTTAGCCTCCGGCCATGTCTGGTCGGCCCAATAGACGCTATCTTTCATTGCATGCTCCTCAATACATCGCCGCGCCGCTGTTCGGGCCAAGGCATTGTCCGGTAAAAAGCGTGGCGCCGGGTCCCGCGAGAAACACGACGCTGGCTGCGACTTCTTCGGGTTTTCCGATCCTGTTCAGCGGATTGGCGACCTCCACAGCCTGTTGAGCCGCCGTGAGGTTGCCGAAATCCAGAAGCGGCGTATCGGTGGGTCCGGGCGCAACGGCGTTGACGAGAATGCGGGGCGCGAGTTCGCGCGCCCATGACCGGGTGAGGGCCAGAAGTGCGGCCTTGGTGGCGCAGTAGACGGAGGCGTTGCTGCGGCCGAGATAGGCCAGTTCCGACACGATGTTGATGATCCGCCCGCCCGTCGGCATGTGAGGCAGGCATTCCCGAGCGGCAAGGACGGCGCCCCGGACATTCACCGCAAACATGCGATCGAGATGGGCGGTGTCGATCTCACCCAATGCGCGCTCTTCGAGGATGCCGGCATTGTTGACTAGAATGTCGATCCTGCCCAGTCGGCCCGCTGCCGCAGCGATGGTTTGGGTGACATCGGCCTCGTCGGTCAGGTCGCAGGCCAGGGTTTCGAACCCGTCGCGGCCCGCTTTCAGATCGAGGCCGATCACCTGAGCACCCTCTGTCTGAAGCGACAGCGCGCTCGCCCGCCCGATGCCTCGGGCCGCACCGGTGACAATGGCCGTCTTTCCGTCGAGTGGCCTCACCATGGCACTTCTCCCCGATCGACGCCGAGGGACTGCCCTGTAATGTTGGCGGCACGGTCGGATGCCAGGAACAGGTAGGTTTCGCCCATGTCTTCAGGCTCCATGAGCCCGCTCAGCGCCTGACCTGCCACGACGTCGCGAAGCAGGCTCTCCTCATCCATGCCCCGAGCAGCGGCCATCAAACCGAGGGAGCGCATCGAAGCTTCGGTCCTGACCCAGCCAGGGCAGACCGCATTTACCCGGATCCCCAGTGGGCCGAGCTCTTTTGCCCAGGTCTTGGTCATGCCGATGATCGCGTGCTTGGACGCGACATAGGCATCGAACTGTGCTTCTGCGACACGCCCCCAGATCGAGGCGGTGTTCACGATGGCAGACCCCGGGCGCATCTTTGGAATGGCCCGGCGCGTTACGTTGCTCGTGCCGATGATGTTGACCTCGATCACGCGTTTGAAGGTCTCTTCCACCCGGTCGCTTTCGGAGACCAGGGGTGTCATCCGCTCATAGCCGGCATTGTTGATCAGGATGTCGATCCGGGAGATCGAGGACAGGGCCGTCTCCACCGCAGGCGCATCCGTGATGTCTGCCTGATGGGCACTGGCGCCGATCGTCTCGGCCGCCGCCACAACGCCGTCGTCATCCGCGATCAGGTGGATGTCGGCGCCTTCGGCTGCGAAGCTGGCTGCGACCCCCAGCCCGATGCCCCGGCTTGCACCTGTAATCACCACCGTCTTGCCGGCAAACGACCCGCTCACAACATGTCCCCCGTCTCGTTTCTGATGAGGTGGAGAACATGGTTTCGCAGCTCGTAGAAGGCAGGCAGTTCGCGCGTTTCCAGGGTGCGCTCGGTACCCAGCTTCGCTGTCACATCGATATCCGCAACCACGCGGGCAGGGCGTTTCGAGAAGAGGATGATCCGGTCGGCGAGAAAGACGCCTTCCTCGACGTCATGGGTCACGAAGATGATGGTCTTCTGCTCACGGGCCTGGATCAGTCGCAATTCGACCTGCAGGCGCTCACGCGTCAACGCGTCGAGCGCGCCGAACGGTTCGTCCATCATCAGGACTTCAGATCCTGCCGCGAGAGTGCGGGCAATCGCGACGCGCTGACGCATGCCTCCGGAAATCCTGTTCGGGTAGGACTTCGCAAAATCCTCCAGGCCGACCAGACTGAGATAGTGGTGTGTTCGTTCCGTCTTTTCAGCCGCAGTCAGATCCGTCCGGTACTTCATGCCGAAGCGGATGTTTTCCTCCACCGTCAGCCAGGGGAAGGAGGAGTAGGACTGGAACACCATGCCACGGCGGCGATCGGGCTCTTCAACCGTCTCCGCCGACAGACGCACCTGTCCCTTGGACGGCGTGTCCAGGCCGCCGACCATCCGCATCAGGGTTGTCTTGCCGCAGCCGGAGGGGCCGAGGAAGACGACGAACTGCTGCCTGTCGATGGAGAGGCTGGTCGGCGTGATCACTTCGACCGGGCCGAAGGACTTCGAGACATTGTCGAACTCGAGATAGGTTTCGGTCATCATCGCCTCACAGGTAACGGAACATGCTGCGATGAAGCAGCCGGAGCAATTGGTCGGTCACCAGTCCGATGAGGCCGATCACAACGACGCCGGCGATGACCTCCGGTGTCTTGATGAAGCGGCGGGCTGTCCAGATCAGATATCCGATGCCGGAATCGGCGGCCACGATCTCGGCAATGATCAGGTAGGTCCAGCACCAGCCGAGCGTGATGCGGAGATTGTCGACGAGCGAGGGGGCCATCGATCTCAAGGCAACGTCCGTCATCACGTTGCGCGAACTGGCGCCGAGCGTTCTTGCGACCTCGACATATTCGTTGGGGACCCGGCGCATGTCGTCGGCAACGAAGAGAACCAGCTGGAAGAAGGTTCCGAGCCAGAGAAGGAAGATCTTGGTCGTCTCTCCAACGCCGAACCAGATGATCGACAGCGGCACCAGCGCGGGCACGGGCAGATAGCGGATGAAATCGATCACGGGTTCCAGCGAGGCGCCGACGATGCGGTAGCTGCTCATCATGATGCCGATCGGGATGGCCATGGCGGCGGCGATCAGGAATGCGCCCCATACCCGGGCGAACGACACACCGACGTGATAAAGGAGGGACTGGTTGAGCAGCATGTTCCAGAGTGCGGAGAACACCCGGCTGGGTGCTGGAAGAAACTGCGGGCTGACGAGGCCGCCGCGGGCTGAACCTTCCCAAAGTAGCAGAAGAACCGCTGCCGCGATGACACCGACCGTGGCCTCTATGGCGGGGCTGGTCTTGCCCCTGAACTTGAATAGACCGGAAATCATGAGTTGCCGCCGATAAACGGTGCTTCGCGGACGGCTGTTGCCGCCCGGCGAAGACCTGGTTGGATGATCGGTTACTTGGCGCCGACGGTGCTGATGATCGAATTATCGATCTGGTCCGTCGCCACGAGCTTGGTGTCGGCAGCGCCGTTCTCGAGATTCAGGTCCATGAGCGTGTTGAAGATGTCACCCAGTTTGCCGAGCTTGCCATCGGTGCCCATGTAGCCCTTCGCGGTGGCGAGGTCCGTGTAGGCAAGGCTACCGCTTACCACGCCGGTCACTTCGTCCGCCGTGAGGCCGAATTCCGGGGCCACCATTTCGGCGAACTGACCGGGCTCTGCCTTGATGAAGTCGATGGCCTCGTAAATGCAGGCTAGGAAGTCGGCATACTTCTTCGGGCTGGCCTTCAGGTCGTCGTTTCGGGCGATGATGGCGTCGATGATGAGGCCCGGATAGTCCTTCGAGGTCAGCAAGGTGCGCGCGCCGGCCCGCGAGGAATTCTGGACGGCCTGCGACATGAACGGCTCATAGGTGGCGATGGCCGCGATCGATTCATCGCCGAAGACTGCAGCGGTATCCGCCGTAGCGATATCCTTGATCTGGAGGTCGCCCAGCGTCATGCCGGCCTGCTTGAGGGCCATCTGGAGCAGCAGGCGGGCGGGAATGTTGAGCTCGGAAGCGACCGCCTTGCCCTTGAGGTCTGCGACAGTCTTGATCTTTTCATCCGTGATGACCCCGTCGCCGCCGACGGACTCGTCAATCACCCCGATGATGACGCCGGGGGTATCCTTGTCGCGTGGGCGGCCCTGATATTCGCCCACCGACCGCATCTGGATCTCGATGTCGCCGCGTGACATGGCGGCCATCACGTTGGCGAGATCGTCCTCGAACTTCATGGAGACATCAAGGTCGCGTTTCTCGAAGCAGCCGTTTTTCATGGCGACATGCACAGGCGCGAAGCCGAGCCAGGTCGGTGTGAGCACACGGATCTGTTCCGCCGCGTCGGCAAACGAGGCGGTTGACGACAATATGGTGGCGATGCAGGCAAGCTTGGTCAATCTGTTCATGGTCATTCCCCTTTTTGGTTTTATGAGGGGAAGCGTGCCACGCCACACATTGAAGTAAATCAAAATATTTGCGATCTTGTATCGAATATCTTCAATGTTGGGTGTTTCGTGCGCAGGCTGGACAATATCGATATCAGGCTGTTGCGGGTGTTTGTCGCGCTTGCCGATGCAAGGGGCTTCGCCGATGCGCAGATTGTGCTGAATTTATCGCAATCCACCTTGAGCACCCATCTTGCGGAGCTTGAAAAACGGCTTGGGGCGCAACTCTGCCTCAGGGGCAAACAGCAGTTCCGGCTGACCGAGGCCGGACAGGCAACCTATAATGCGGCGCAGAAGCTGTTTCTCGATCTCGATGAATTTACCCGGCGGGTAGGGTCTGCGACCGGAAGCCTGGCGGGTCGTCTGCGTCTGGGGGCTTCAGATGGAACCTTTACCAGCAAAACGCTGGGACTTCAGCACACCATCCGCCGCTTCCTGGCCGATGGGAAGGACGTCTTCCTGGAGCTGACGCTCGGCACGCCATCCGAGCTGGAGCAAAAGGTCGTGGATGGCGAACTCGATATCGCCATAGGTCCGCTGTCGCAGCGCGCGCCGACCGTGACCTACCGGGATTACGGGTCCGAGCCACACTCGCTGTATTGCGGTGCCGGGCATCCGCTCTTCGGCAAGGCCGATAGCGCCATCGATGCGAAGGACATTGAGAACAGCCGTTTCTGCGTTCGGCGCTATCGGCATTTCGACGATATCTACATGGTGGGGCATCCGAAAGCGAGCGCATCGGCCGTCGAGATGGAGGCTCAGGCGATGATGATCCTTTCGGGGCACTTCATCGGGTTTCTCCCTTGCCACTTTGCCGAGCCTTGGGTCGCCAAGCGCGAACTTCGAGCGATCAAGCCCAGCGCCTTCGACTTCGTTTCCACCCATCGCATCGCATTTCGGACGACAAGCGCCTCAAACGCTGTGATTTCCGCCTTTCTTTCGGCAGCCGAAAGCTCCAGGCTCTCGTCCGTTTCCTGAGCAGCCGGTGGGCTCAGGCGATCGTGATGATAGTCCCGGTCAGATCGCTTCTTTTCTGCGTCCGGTGCTTCTGGCCCCGGAGCGAGTTCGAGCTTCGTTCCATGTCCATCAACAGGTTCATTGCCCGCTCCGCATAGCTGAGTGCCGCCGCCAGCGCGGTTTCGGCGGCGACGTGATCCTTGCGCCGCAGGGCTTCGAGGATCTCGATCAAGTGAATGTGGATCTTGCTGACAAATGCCGGGGATTCGAAAATGGCGTTTGCCGGTGGCGCGACATGAACCCAGGCATATTCGATCATCTCGATCAAGGCGCTGGATCCGCCGATGCGGTAAAGCTCCATCAGCATCGCATTGAAACGTTGGGCGTAGCCGGCAGTCCGGCCTTGGTCGATTTCCTGCCGGATGGCGTCTGCCTGAGCGAAGAGGACGCCGAGCTGCTGCGGCGTGATCCTTTGTGACGTCTTTTCGAGTGCCAACCTCTCCAGCCGCACCGTGACTTCGTAGAATTCGCTGAAGCGGCGCTGCGATATCACGGGTACGCGTGCGGACCGATTTTCCTCGATCGCCAGAGCGCCTTCGCTGCCCAGTCGTTTCAACGCAAGCCGAACCGGCATGGCGCTCACGCCAAATTCCGCCGCAAGGTTCCTGATCTTGAGCGTATGGCCGGCCGGCCATCGGCACTCCATCAGATCCTTGCGGATGGAGTTGTAGATCTGGTCGGCAATGGTTTCCTTGCCGGCCTCGATGGCGCGCTGCTTGTCCTTCATGTTTCCGGCTTTCCGTAGTGTAGACCTATCGACGGCATCGACCTGGTCTTCTCCTTCGACCATCGCACGAAAAACCGTGCTCCCCGACTTCGAACGCGACGATGCCTCGACAGGAAGAGCCGGCTTCCAGCTGGTGCGTTCAACGTTCGCCTAGAACGGGCCACCGAACTCGGCAGCCGCCAAGGCCTCGCCGAGTTTTTCCCGCCGCATGAAACCGACCGTCTGATGCTTGTCGTCAGAAAACGCCAGAACGTTTGCGCCTTCGGCAAAGATGCGCGAGACGTCTTTGAGGCTGGTGTTCATCGGCACAAGTCTATCGGCAGCCTGGGGTTCGCCTCTCTCCATGAAGCGCTCGACCTTGAAGACCCGGCCACGATCCACCTCGGCAGTAAAGGCACGAACATAATCGTCCACCGGGTTGCTCACGAGTTCTTCTGCCGTGCCGCACTGAACCAGGCGACCCCGGCGCAGAATGGCGATGCGGTCACCCACGCGCGCCGCTTCCTCGAAGTCGTGCGTCACGAATATGACTGCCTTTGCCAAAGAGGATTGCAGCCGTAGAACTTCGTCCTGCATCTCGCGCCGGATGAGGGGGTCGAGGGCCGAGAATGGTTCGTCGAGAAGCCAGAGCGACGGATTGCTGCACAGGCTGCGCGCAATGCCGACACGTTGTTGCTGGCCGCCGGACAGCTCGTGCGGGTAATGGTCTTCCTTGGATTTGAGACCGACCAGCTCGATCATCTCGAGCGCGGCCGTCCGGCGAGACCTTGCATCCTGCTTCTGAATTTCGAGCGGCAACTCGACATTCCCGAGGACCGTGCGGTGCGGAAGCAGCGCAAAGTTCTGGAACACCATGCTCATATGCTGCCGGCGCAGGGCCAGCAGTTCGGTGCGCGGCAGATTGGTGATCGGCCGCCCCTCATACCTGACTTCGCCGGATGTCGGCTCGATCAACCTGGTCAGGCAACGCAGCAGCGTTGATTTTCCCGATCCCGACAGTCCCATGACAACGAGGGTCTCACCGCGTTCGACGCCGATGTCGATGTCGGCGAGCGCGACATAGGCGCCGGCCTTCTCCGCCAGTTCGATCCTCTCCTGGACAGACCGGTCCTCGTTGCCGAAAGCCGCACCGCCGTCCCCGTATACCTTCCACAGTTTCTGACATTCGATAATCATTGCTGTTCTCCCGATTCGACGACCTTGGAGGCCTGGAAGTGCCTGGCCTCGTTCAGCATGATGGGATCCGAGGATGTGTAACCACCGTCGACGACGATCGTTGCGCCACTGACAAAGCTCGCCTTTTTCGATGCCAGGAACCCGATGACATTGGCGACTTCGTCCGGTGTTCCATCTCTGCCCAGCGGGGTAACCGAAGCGGAGTCCGAGGACCCCTCATTGGTCATGTCGGTGGAAATCCAGCCTGGAGCCACCGCATTGACGCGGATATTCCGCGGGCCGAAATTGCAGGCGAGGCTGCGGGTGAGATTGTTGAGTGCAGCCTTCGATGCAGCATAGGCCATGCTGGCATAGGCGCCTATCAGACCGTCGGTGGATGAAACCACCACGATCGAGCCGCCATCCACCAACGAATTCTGCAGGCGAACCGACAGGCGCAGGATCGAGCTGACATTGGTTTCCAGCGTCCTGTCCCAGATGTCCTCGTCATATTCCGAGAAATCCTCGAATTCGATCATGCCGGCATTGAAGACCATGCAGTCGAACGAGACGCCGGAAAGCTCGCCAATGAACCGGTTCTGGCTGTCTTTCGAGCTCGTATCCAGTTGATGGAGGGTGACCTGTCGACCCAGGCTCTCGCCATAGGCAACGAGCCCTGCGGCGGCATCCGCTTTCGTCCGGTAGGTGGCGTGCAGGTCATAGCCTTCCCTGAGAAGGTGCTCTGCCGTCGCACGGCCGATGCCGCGCGAGCCTCCCGTCACCATTGCGACCGGCGTATCTCTTTGGATTTTCATCTGGTTCCCTCTCAGCAGGCCGTAGCGGCGTCGCCAAGCCTTCACATTGTTAAAACCATAAGAAGCACAAAAAAATCACAAATCAATAAGAAAAACGCGTCAATATCGGCATTTTTTCATTTTGGGATAATTTTGTGATTGACAGATTGCCCCGATCGGCTCTCACTTGGGACGCAGTGAAAAGGGGAACGTTAATGAAAAATCACCGTATCAAGTTGACCATAGCCATCGCGGCAGCGCTTGCCTCCTCAACCGGGATGGCCCTCTCCCAGGACGCCAAGTTCCAGGGCACCGTTCGGATCCCGGTCTACAACGTGCCTGACTCCGACTTTGTCGATTACACATTCGGCCAGGTTCTGCAGAAGGCCGGCTACAACGTCGAATATTTGAAGATCGATTACACGGCGCATTTCACCGCCCTGGAATTCGGCGATGTCGATCTGTCGCCGGCCGTTTGGGGCACCAGCAAGGATCTGATCGACAAGACGGTCGAGTCCGGCTCGGTCAAGAATGCAGGCTCTGCCGGTGTGAAGACCAAGGAGACCTGGTGGTATCCCAACTATGTTGGCGAGCTTTGCCCCGGTCTTCCCGACTGGAAGGCGCTGAAGGACCCGGCCTGCATCAAGGCTTTGTCGACATCGGCCTCAGGCGACCAGATCAACTATCTCGGGACGCCGCCCGACTTTGCAGCCTATGACGATGAACGCATCAAGGCGCTGGGTCTCAACGTCCACATCACGCTGCCGGGCACTGTGGGCACCATGGTTGCGACCATGCAGGGTGCGATCCAGAAAAAGGAACCGATCATCGGCTGGGGCATGACCCCCCACTGGCTCTACGGTTCCGACCAGGGCAAGTTCGTCGAGTTTCCGGAATTCGATGATCGCTGCCCGACCGATCCGAGCTGGGGCGAAAACCCCGATGCGGTCTGGGACTGCGCCCTGTCGACCGGTGACATCGTCAAGCTCTACAATGTCGAATTCGCCGAAAAGGCGCCCGACGTGCTCAAGATCTTCGATCAGTTCAAGCTGACGTCGGACGACGTTGCGAAGGGAATTTCCCGCCAGGATGTCGACGGCGTGACGCCGGAGCAGGCGGCCCAGGAATGGATCGACGCGAATTCCGGGATCTGGTCGTCATGGCTGCGTTGATGGCAGGTTCAGAAGGCACGGCGGCTTCGGCCGCCGGCGCTTTGCGGGTCAATGGCACGAAAGTTCTGCTCTGGGCCGCGCTCGCTGTCGTGCTGGTCGGCTATTTCGCCAGGGGAGCCTTGCCGGAAAGCCTGTATGTCTGGCCAGACGCCTATCGTATCCCGTTGCAGGCGACGGCCAACGAGTGGCTCGATCAGCTTCTCCGCCGTACGGTGATTTTCGATCAGCCGCTTCGGATGTGGACGCGCAGTTTTGGTGAAGTGCTGGGTGTGCCGATGCGGTTCATCCAGAGCGCGCTGGCGAACGGCTGGAATTATACGGATGCGAGTGGTGCTCGCGCGACGATTCCACCTATGCCCTGGCTTGTCGTGACGGCATTTTTTGCCGCAGCTGCCTGGCTGGCCGCCGGATATCGCCTCGCCATCTTCACCCTTGCGACCTTCGCCTATTTCGCCGTTTTCGGATTGTGGAACGAGGCCATGCTCACGCTCGCATCGGTGTCGGTCACCATCGCTCTCGGGGTCGTGATCGGCCTTCTGGCGGGTATCGCGCTGTGGCGCTGGCCGCGGCTGGAGGCCGTGCTCAACCCGATCTTCGACATCATGCAGACGATCCCGCCGTTCAGCTATCTGGTTCCGGTGCTGGTGCTGTTCGGCTTCGGTCCGGTTGCGGCACTCGTGGCCACGATGATTTTCGCCCTGCCGCCCATGGCGAAGGCAACGGCCTATGCGCTCCGGCGCGTGCCCGTTTCGGTCATGGAGCTCGCGGACATGACGGGCGCGAATTTCTGGCAACAGCAGAGGAAGATCCTGATCTCGACAGCGCGGACGGATATCCTGCTTGGACTGAACCAACTCGTGATGATGTCCCTTGCCATGGTCATTCTGGCGTCGATGATCGGGGCCGGTGGTCTCGGCGGCGAGGTCTTGAAGGCGTTGCAGTCACTCCGGTTCGGGCGTGGACTGGAAGCCGGCATCGCCATTACCCTGATGGCCATACACCTTTACAGTTTCGGCCATGCCATCGCCACCCGGCGTCCGTCCCATCAGGACGGCCAGGAGAAGCGAAAGCGGACCATCGTCTTCGGTTCCGTTGTCCTGCTTGCCGTTGTTCTGGCGCTTCTGGTCCCGGCCTTTCGTCAGTTCCCGGCAGCTTGGACGGTGTCGTCCTCGGACATCTGGTCGAAAGCCATCGTTTGGTTGAACGGGCATTGGGGGTGGTTCTTCGAGGCCTTCCGGGCGACGACGACCTTCTGGATATTGCGACCGCTGCTCGGTGTCATGCAGGGCATCGGCTGGTTCCCGGCCGCGCTGGGCATCGGTCTTCTATGCCTCGCGCTTGGCCGGCCGCAGATTGCTCTTCTCTCCGTCGTGATCATCCTTGCGATCTCCGCCATCGGCTATTGGGAGCCGGCGATCATCACGCTGCATCTGGTCTTTGCCGGAACTCTGTTGTCTCTTCTGGTCGGCGTGCCGGTTGGCATGTGGGCGTCATCGTCGCGACGGGTCTACAAGTTTACCGACGCGATCGTCACGACACTGCAGACCCTGCCATCTTTCGTCTATCTGATCCCCATCGTGATGCTTCTCGGCCCGGGTGATGTGTCCGGTGTCCTTGCCATTGCCATCTATTCCATGGCGACGACCATCCGTTATGTCTCCCATGCCTTGAAGGAGGTGGACAAAGGCGTGCTGGAAGCGGCCGACATGTTCGGCGCGAGCTACTGGCAGACTTTCATGAAGGTGCGCCTGCCGCTTGCGTGGCCGGGGCTTCTGCTGGCCCTCAATCAGACGCTGATGATGGCCGTCGGCATGGTGGTCATCACGTCGCTCATCGGCACGCGGGGCCTGGAACTGGAGACAATCGAGGCCATTGCCAAGGTTCAGGCGGGTCGGAGCCTGGTTGCTGGTCTGGCCATCTGTGCACTCGCCATTCTGATCGATCGGATCATGAACGCGGCTGCAGAGAGCTGCTCTCCGGAAAAGTCACGAAAGGCAAAGGTGGCCTGATGAAAATCTTCACGCATGGTGCACATCGCGCCCACGAAGCGAAGTGCGAGCTCATTCCCGGTGAGCTCGTTCCGACGATCGAGACAGCCGATCGCATCGACCTTGTCTGGGACGTCCTTTCTGCGCGGGGTTTTGGCGCAGCAACCGATTGCCCGCGTTTGACGTCAGACGAACTTCTGTCCGTTCACGATCATGATTACCTGTCGTTTCTCGAAACGGCCTGGGACGAATGGGTGAAGAGCTATAGCCCGGATCTCGACGGTATCGCCTTCGTGTGGCCACACCGCAATCGCCCGCCACGCATACCGCAGGCGATCGAGGGCAGGCTCGGTTACTATTTCTTCGATGGAGTGAGCCCGATCACCGAGCATGTCTGGTCTGCGGCGACGGGGGCTTCCGGGGCTGCTCGTGCCGCGGCCAACCATCTGTCGGCGACCGGCGAGCCGACATTCGCCCTTGTGAGACCACCAGGCCATCATGCCGGTCGAAACATGGGCGGTGGTACCAGCTACCTGAACCATACCGCCTTGGCCGCAGCCACGCTCGGAGCAAGCGGCGCTCGTGTTGCCATCCTTGATGTCGACGCCCACCATGGCAACGGGACGCAGGACATCTTCTGGGCCAATCCTTCCGTGCTCACCGTGTCCATCCATGCGGACCCCGCTCACGACTACCCGTATTTCTCGGGTTATGCCGATGAGACGGGCGGCGGGTCGGGGGAGGGATTCAATGTGAATTTGCCCCTGGCGCCAGGTTCGACCTGGAGCACCTATGCGGCAGCGCTCGGTGCCGCAAGTGCCCGGATCCGAGCATTTGCTCCGGACTTCGTCGTCATCGCGCTCGGTGTCGATGGCTACAGAGGCGACCCTTCCGGAAAGCTTGACCTGCAGCAAGAGGATTTCTCCCGCATTGGTGACGCAATCGCTGCGCTGAAGGGTCCGAAGATGTTCGTCTTCGAAGGTGGGTACGACAAGGCGGCGCTCGGAGACTGTGTTGCTCGAGTCCTCAAGCCCAATTCCATCCGGTGAGGCCTGAGACCATGGTGACCGGCTTCGGGAGAGAGCCGCAGGCTGTCGTGAACCGGGTTGCGTATCCGCTTCCGGGAATGCCGTCGCTGCCGGTCCCTTAGGTCGATTTCCGTCCGCCGATGATGCTTTCCGCGATTGATGCTGCTGCGGCCACATGGGCGCGGCAGGCTGCCGCTGCGGCGTCAGGATCGTTTCTCTCGATACCGGCGAAGATCTCGCGAATTTGCGCGGGGCCCGACGTCGTTCGGTTTGTGGTCGACAGTGTCATGACGCGCAGGCGCGAGATGCGGCTGTTCAATCGGCTGACGATGTCCCAGGCGATCGTGTGGCCGCCTGCGTAGAAAATGGTTCGATAGAAACTCGTCGTGGCATCGAGGATGCCAAGCGGGGAGTTCTGTCTGGAGGTTTGCTCAAGTTCATCGAGCGATTGACGCAACTCGTCCTTCACCCGGGCATCGGCCACCCGAGCGCAATCCGCAACGGCGGTCGCCTCGAGTGCGGCCCTGATCTCATAGATCTGGCGTGCGTCATCCCATTCCAGCCGTGCCACGATTGGCCCCTGCTTGGCGAGCATTTCGACAAGGCCTTCGGCCTCAAGGTGACGGATCACCTCCCGGATGACCGAGCGCGAAACGCCGAGCTGGTCGCAAAGCGTTCGTTCCACCAGCCGCGCACCCGGCTCGAACAAGCCGCTGATGATGGCGCGGCGCATGCGGTCGAGAGCGATCTCGCGCAAGGTGGCCGGCGGGGTTTCGATCCTGAGGGCGGCAAGGCTGTCGGCATTTTTGCTCATGCTTTTGCATAGTCGGTAAAAATGATTCCGGCAAGCCATTGACATCTGATATGATGGTATACCAACATACAGGCAGATGAGTTTGCAGGAGAGAATTGATGGCATCGCTGATCCGCAAGACGTTTCTTCAGATTGAAACGACGCATATCGAAGGCGGGAAAGAGGCTTCCGTGCCGCTCAAGCTGATTGCGGCTCTGGCCGTCGTGAAGAACCCGTGGGCCGGTCGTGGTTTCGTCGAGGATCTGAAGCCGGAAATTCATGCGGTTGCCCCAATACTCGGCGAACTGTTGACGAAGATGATCATCGATACCGCCGGATCGGGTGAAGTCGTCGAGGCCTATGGCAAGTCGGCCGTGGTCGGTCTTGATGGCGAAATCGAACATGCTTCGGCGCTGATCCACACGCTCCGGTTCGGAAATCACTACCGCACGGCTGTCGGCGCCAAGTCCTATCTCGCCTTCTGCAATACGCGCGGCCCGGCCAATGCGCCGATCATGATCCCGCTGATGGACAAGAACGATGAAGGGCGCCGGTCGCATTACCTGACGATCCAGTGCGCCATCCCGGATGCGCCGGCAGCCGACGAGATCGTCGTTGCGCTCGGCGCATCGATCGGCGGTCGCCCGCATCACCGGATCGGCGACCGTTACCAGGATCTGAAGGAGCTTGGCCACGATGCTGCAAACCCTGCCGCGGTCTGAGACCCCTTCCGGTGTTGCCTATGTTGACCGGGGCCAGGGTGGTGAAACCTTGGTTCTGATCCATGGGGTGGGCATGCGGATCGAGGCCTGGGGGCCGCAGATCGAGCGCTTGTCCCGCGAGCATCGCGTGATTGCGGTCGACCTCCCGGGGCATGGGTTCTCTCGACCGCTCGATGCTGCGCCGGAGCTGCCCAATTTCGTTGCCTGGTTTTCGGGGCTGGTTGACGAACTCGGGCTCGACGCGGTGAGTGTTGCTGGACATTCCATGGGGGCGTTGATTGCGGCCGGATTTGCCGCAACGAACGGTGACAGGCTTCGCCGGGTTGCGCTTCTGAACGGCGTTCACAAACGTACGCCGGCAGCGCGGCAGGCCGTGGAAGCTCGGGCGGACGAAATCGTCTCGGGAAATTTTGACCGGCAGGCGCCGCTGGAGCGGTGGTTCTCGGATGCGGAGAAGGATGGTGCCGCCTATCGCCTGGTGCATGACCTCCTGCAGGCGGTCGATCCCAAGGGCTATGCGGCGGCATACCGGGCCTTTGCCACGGGCGATGCCGTCTATTCGGATCGTTGGCCGCAGGTCACCTGCCCGGCGCTGTTTCTGACCGGCGATGGCGACAAGAATTCGACGGCCGAGATGGCCGAGGAGATGGCCAGGGCTGCGCCGCACGGACGAGCGGTGGTCATCAGGGGCCATCGACACATGGTCAATCTCACGGCGCCGGAGGAGGTGAGTGAGGCACTGGCCGACTGGCTCACCTGGCAGCCGGCGTGATGAAGGGATTGGGAGGAGTGACAATGAGTGATCCAAGAGCGCTTCGGGACGCCTTCGGCGCATTCCTGACCGGGGTGACCGTCGTGACGACGGTCTCGGACGAGGGCGCACCGATCGGCTTTACCGCCAACAGCTTTACGAGCGTTTCGCTCGATCCGCCCTTGCTTCTGGTCTGCCTGGCAAAGACCTCGCGCAATTATCAGACGCTGATGACCGCGCGCGGATTTGCCGTGAACATCCTCGCCGAGGATCAGAAGGATGTGTCCAATACTTTTGCGCGCCCCGTCGAGGATCGCTTTGCCGCAGTCGACTGGCGGGCCGGCCCATTCGGTTCGCCGGTGTTCTCGGAGGTTGCTGCCTGGTTCGATTGCTCGGCCCATGATCGTGTCGATGCCGGTGACCATGTCATTCTGATCGGCAAGATCGAGGCCTTCGAGAATTCGGGCAGGACGGGTCTGGGATATGCGCGGGGTGGATATTTCACTCCCGCTCTCACGGAGAAGAACCTGCTGGCCAATGTCGATGGCAGCCTCTGCCTCGGCGCGGTCGCTGAACGGTCCGGCGAGATCCTTCTCGTGCCCGATGGTGACGACGGCTTGACGCTGCCTTTCTTCGACAAGGCCGAAAGCGAGAGCATGGAGGCTTTGGAGGCGCACTTCACAGCGGAGATCGGCCTGTCGATCCGTACGGGCCTTCTTTACTCGATCTATGACGACACCAATGCCGGTCGTCAGCATATCGTTTATCGGGCGGCGCTCGGCGAGGGCGTGCCAAAGGTCGGGCAGCTGTTCCCCTTGCAGCAACTGCCCCTCGACAGGATCAAGGATTCAGCCGTTCGCGAGACCGTGAAGCGCTACGGGCAGGAAAGCATGCTCGGCAATTTCGGTATCTATTTCGGCAATCAGGAAAAGGGCCGCGTTCACGCCGTGGCCAAAAAAGGATAATCCGATGAAGTTCTCGCTTTTCGTTCATATGGAACGGCTGAACGCCAGCCAGAACCACGAGGAACTCTACGAGGAGTTCATCAAGCTTTGCGAGATCGCCGACAAGGGCGGCATGCACGCCATCTGGACCGGCGAGCATCACGGCATGGATTTCACCATCGCGCCGAACCCCTTCGTCAGCCTCGCCGATCTGGCAAACCGCTGCAAGAACGTGCGGCTTGGCACCGGCACGGTGATTGCGCCCTTCTGGCATCCGATCAAGCTGGCGGGCGAAGCGGCGATGACCGACCTCATCTGCGGCGGTCGGCTCGAACTCGGCATTGCCCGCGGCGCCTACAGCTTCGAATATGAGCGCCTGATGCCCGGCCTGGACGCCTGGGGTGCGGGCCAGCGCATGCGTGAGCTCATTCCGGCGGTCAAGGGTGTCTGGGCGGGTGACTATGCCCATGACGGCGAGTTCTGGAAATTTCCGGCAACCACGTCGGCGCCGAAGCCGGTTCAACAGCCACATCCGCCGATCTGGGTTGCAGCCCGCGATCCCAACAGTCACGAATTTGCCGTCGCCAACGGTTGCAACGTGCAATGCACGCCGCTTGCCAATGGCGAGGCCGAGATTGCCAGCCTGATGGAGCGCTTCAATGCGGCTTGCGAGAAGGCGCCGCAGGTGAAACGCCCGAAGATCATGCTGCTGCAGCATACCTATGTCGGATCGGACGAGGCCGATATCGCCCAGGCCGCCAAGGAAATCAGCACCTATTACAACTACTTCTTCGCCTGGTTCAAGAACGAGCGCCCGATCAGCCAGGGCCTGATCCAGACGCTCAGCGAAGAGGAACTGGCGGCCAATCCCAATCTGCTGCCTGAGAAGATGACGACCAACATGCCGATCGGCAATGCCGGAACCGTCATCGACCGCCTGAAGGTATACGAGGCCCAGGGCTGGGACGAATACTCGTTCTGGATCGACACCGGCATGAGCTTCGAGCGCAAGAAAGCCTCGCTCGAGCGCTTCATCGCCGATGTCATGCCAGCGTTCCGGTGAGGTCGATATGCAGCGGTTCCAGCAATACGTAGACGGTGTCTTCGACGACGGTTCGGCACGGTTCGACAGCATCGATCCGGCGACGGGCGCGGTCTGGGCCTCCATGCCGGAAGCCCGCGAAGCGGACGTCGATCGCGCCGTCAAGGCTGCCGAGCAGGCACTGTGGAACGGCGCCTGGCCGGCGATGACAGCGACCGCTCGCGGCAAGCTGCTGTATCGGCTGGCGGATCTCGTGCAGGCCAATGCTCCCCGCCTTGCAGAGCTGGAAACCCGCGATACCGGCAAGATCATCCGTGAGACCTCCGCCCAGATCGCCTATGTGGCCGACTATTACCGCTATTATGCGGGGCTCGCGGACAAGATCGAAGGCTCGACGCTGTCGATCGACAAGGCCGATATGGATGTCTGGACCCGGCGGGAGCCCGTTGGCGTTGTGGCGGCCATCGTGCCCTGGAACAGCCAGCTCTTTCTTGCGGCGGTCAAGATCGGCCCGGCGCTTGCTGCCGGCTGCACATTGGTGGTCAAGGCTTCGGAAGATGGTCCGGCACCGCTGCTGGAATTTGCCCGTCTCGTACATGAGGCAGGCTTCCCCAAGGGGGTGTTGAACGTCATCACCGGTTTCGGTCCCTCCTGCGGCAGTGCGCTGACGCGCCATCCGGGCGTTGCCCATATCGCCTTTACCGGCGGACCGGCCACGGCTTCGCAGGTCGTTCGCAACTCGGCCGAAAACCTTGCCAGCACCTCGCTGGAACTCGGCGGCAAGTCGCCCTTCATCGTCTTTGCCGATGCCGACCTGGAAAGTGCCGCCAATGCGCAGGTCGCCGGTATCTTTGCGGCCACCGGCCAGAGCTGCGTCGCCGGCTCGCGGCTGATCGTCGAGCGCTCGGTGAAGGATGCGTTTCTCGCCCTGCTGAAGCAAAAGGCGGAAGCCATCCGCATCGGCACGCCGCTCGACATGGCGACCGAAGTCGGTCCGCTCTGCACGGCGCGCCAGCGCGCGCATATCGAAACCGTGGTCGCTGCTTCCGTTGAGGCCGGGGCGAAGGTCGTCACAGGCGGCTCGGCAGTCGAGGGTGACGGCTTCTACTACCCGCCCACGATCCTCGACTGCGATGGTGTGCAATCGCCCTCGTTCGAACAGGAGCTGTTCGGTCCCGTCTTGTCCGTCGTTTCCTTCACCAGTGAAGATCAGGCGGTCGCTCTGGCCAATGACACCCGCTACGGCCTCGCATCCGGCGTGTTCACGCAGAACCTGACACGCGCGCACCGCATGGTGAAACGCATCCGTGCCGGGATCGTCTGGATCAACACTTACCGTGCCGTCTCGCCGATCGCGCCCTTTGGTGGTTATGGCCAATCGGGTCATGGACGGGAAGGCGGGATGGCCGCAGCGCTGGATTTCACCCGCACAAAGACCGTCTGGCTGCGGACATCCGACGAACCGTTCCCTGACCCCTTCGTGATGCGGTGACGGCGATGTTCTACGAGATCAGGACCTACAGGCTGAAGAACGGCGCCATCCCCGAATACCTCAAGGTGGTCGGTGAGATCGGCATCGCGATCCAGAAGAAGCATCTCGGCAATCTCGTCGGCTATTTTTCCTCGGAAATCGGGCCGATCAACGAGATCGTCCACATCTGGGGGTTCGAGAGCCTTGATGACCGCCAGGCCCGTCGCACGCGTCTGATGGCCGACCCGGACTGGCAGGCCTTCCTGCCGAAGATCCGCGACCTCATCGTCACGGCGGACAACAAGATCATGTCACCCGCAGCCTTTTCGCCACTTGGCGGCACAAACCCCGCCTAGGCACGCAGTCTCACAAGCGATCCATCGCTTTTCTCAGGGAGGAGAAAACATGAAGAAGCATCTGATTATCGCCCTTATGGCAACCGCCGCAGCCTTTGTCGGCCCGGCGCATGCCGCCGACATGGTGTTCACCAGTTGGGGTGGAACGACCCAGGACGCTCAGAAGACGAACTGGGCCGATCCGTTCACCGAGCAGACCCAGATCAACGTCGTGCAGGACGGCCCGACAGACTACGGCAAGATCAAAGCCATGGTCGAAGCCGGCAATGTGACCTGGGATGTGGTCGACGTCGAAGGCGACTATGCCGTCCAGGCCGGTGCCGCCGGGCTTCTGGAAAAACTCGACTTCTCGATCATCGACAAGAAGATGCTCGATCCGCGTTTCGTGACCGACTACTCCGTCGGCAGCTTCTATTATTCCTTCGTCATCGGTTGCAACAAGGATGCCGTCGAGGCATGCCCGAAAAGCTGGGCGGATGTGTTCGACACTGCCAAGTTCCCCGGCAAGCGCGCCTTCTACAAGTGGTCGGCTCCCGGCGTGATCGAAGCTGCCCTGCTTGCTGACGGCGTTGCGGCAGACAAACTCTATCCGCTCGATCTCGATCGCGCCTTCAAGAAGCTCGACACCATCAAGGCCGATATCGTCTGGTGGGATAGTGGCGCCCAGTCGCAGCAGCTGCTCGCATCTGCCGAGGCGCCTTTCGGCTCCTTCTGGAACGGTCGTCTGACAGCGCTCGCCCAGACGGGTGTCAATGTCGAGACCTCCTGGACCAACAACATCACCGCTGCCGATGCCCTGGTCGTTCCCAAGGGAACGAAGAACAAGGACGCTGCGATGAAATTTATCGCCCATGCGACAACCGACATGGCGCAGGCCCGCTTTGCCATGGAAACCGGGTATGCTCCGACCAATCTCGACTCCAATCTTCTGATGGATGCCGAAATCCGCAAGACGCTTCCCGACATGCAGGCCGAGACGCAAGTCAATGCCGACATGACCTACTGGGCCGAGCACCGTGATGAAATCGGAACACGCTGGTACGCCTGGCAGGCCCAGTAAGATCCCAAGCGCGACCGCAAGGTTGGGCCGGCATGTCCGGCCCAACCAACCGCGAACACCGGAAGACCAGACATGACCTTAGCGGCAAAAATCGGCGGTGGCGCCAAGCCGTCCAAACGGGACGGGGCATTCGGCTATCTGATGCCGGCCTTTCTGCTCGTGCTTTTGTTCTTCATCGTGCCCGTGCTGATGCTGCTGTTGCGCAGCATTCTCGAGCCGGAACTCGGACTTCAGAATTACGAGGCGCTTCTCGGGTCGACCACCTATCTGCGCATCTTTCTCAATACGTTTATCGTGGCAGGTCTGGTGACACTCATCTCGGTCGTCATCGGCTATCCCGTCGCCTGGTTGCTGGCCATCATGCCCGAGCGCTGGTCGCGCATTGTGCTTGCCATCATTATCCTGTCGATGTGGACCAATCTCCTCGCGCGCACCTATGCCTGGATGGTTCTCTTGCAGCGCACCGGGGTGATCAACAAGACGCTGATCGGGTTGGGGTTGATCGACAAGCCGCTGGCACTCGTCAACAACCTCGTCGGCGTCACTATCGGCATGACCTACATCATGCTGCCCTTCGTCATCCTGCCGCTGATCGGTGTGATCCGTTCGATCGATCCAGCCACCCTGAGGGCCGCAGCACTCTGTGGCGCCAATCGCTGGCAGTGTTTTGTTCGGGTGCTCCTCCCGCTTTCGGCTTCCGGCGTCGCCTCCGGTGCGTTGATGGTCTTCGTCATGTCGCTCGGTTACTTCGTCACGCCCGCACTGCTTGGAGGGACCGCGAACATGATGCTTGCCGAACTCGTCGCGCAATTCGTCCAGTCGCTGGTGAATTGGGGGATGGGGGGCGCTGCGGCGCTGGTCCTTCTCGTCGTCACGCTCGCGCTTTACGCCGTGCAACTGCGCTACTTCAATCCGAACAAGGCAGGGTGAAGCATGCTGCTCGATTTCGATAAGCTCGGCGGCCTCAAAATCGTCCTGATCGGTCTGACGGCGTTGGTCTGTCTGTTTCTGATCCTGCCGATCGCCTTCATTGCAGCGCTCTCATTTGGCTCGTCGCAATGGCTGATTTTCCCGCCGCCGTCCTGGACGCTGAAGTGGTATCACGACCTTTTC
Source organism: Rhizobium sp. AG855 (assembly GCF_003610655.1). Classification (NCBI taxonomy): domain Bacteria; kingdom Pseudomonadati; phylum Pseudomonadota; class Alphaproteobacteria; order Hyphomicrobiales; family Rhizobiaceae; genus Rhizobium; species Rhizobium sp. AG855. The sequence goes on from NZ_RAQG01000003.1 coordinate 140,186, forward strand.
GCTGATCCGCGCTGGCTCTATTCGGCCTGGACGAGCCTGAAGATCGCCTCGATCGTCACCGTGCTCTCCGTGGTCATCGGCTTCCTGGCCGCCCTCGGGCTGAACCGCCGCGATTTTTACGGTCGCGATGCACTCAGAGCCCTGTTTCTGACACCGATGATCCTGCCGGTCGTCGTGCTGGCTGTCTCGCTCTACGCGCTTTTCCTCAAGCTCGGCCTCGCAGGGACGACTTTCGCCTTTGTTATTGCGCATCTTCTGATCGCGTTGCCGTTCTCGATCATCTCGATCGGCAATGCTCTCGAGGGCTTTGACCGTTCGATCGAGGATGCGGCCATTCTGTGTGGCGCAAGCCCATGGGAGGCCCGGCTGCGGGTGACTGTACCGGCCGTCAGCCACGGCATCTTTGCCGCTGCAGTCTTCTCCTTCCTCGCCTCCTGGGACGAGGTTGTGCTGGCGATCTTCATGGCGAGCCCGACCCTGCAGACTTTGCCGGTCAAGATCTGGGCGACGTTGCGCCAGGACCTGACGCCGGTGATCGCGGCTGCTTCCACTCTCCTCATCGCCTTCACCATTCTCCTGATGGTTTTGGCCGCACTTTTCCGCAAGGGACGTAGCAAATGACCGAACCCTTTCTCAGCATTCGCGGCATCCGTAAGACCTTCGGTGCCTTCACCGCCGTCAAGGATGTCACCATGGACGTGGCCGAGGGCGAGTTCATGACATTTCTGGGTCCCTCCGGATCGGGCAAGTCGACGACGCTCTACATCCTCGCCGGCTTCCAGGATCCGACAGATGGCGACATCCTGCTCAAAGGTCAGAGCCTTCTTTCGACCCCGTCGCACAAGCGCAATATCGGCATGGTCTTCCAGCGCTACACGCTCTTCCCGCACCTGAGCGTCGGTGAAAACGTCGCCTTCCCCTTGCGCATCCGTCGTGTCGGCCAGGCGGAGGTCACCGAGCGGGTCAGGAAGGCCCTCAAGCTGGTGCGGCTCGAAGGCTTCGAAGATCGCAAGCCGGCGCTGATGTCCGGTGGCCAGCAGCAGCGCGTGGCGCTTGCCCGTGCGCTTGTCTACAATCCGCCGGTCCTCCTGATGGACGAGCCGCTTTCGGCACTGGACAAGAAGCTGCGCGAGGAGATCCAGTTCGAGATCCGCCGCATTCACCAGGAAACCGGCGTGACCATTCTCTATGTCACCCACGACCAGGAAGAAGCGCTGCGGCTCTCCGACCGGATCGCTGTCTTCAGCCAGGGTGAGATCGACCAGATCGGCACCGGTCAGGAACTCTATGCCAACCCGGCCACGCATTTCGTCGCGGGCTTTATCGGCGACAGCAATTTCATCAATGCGGAGGTGCTTTCGGCGGCGGATGGCAAGGCCAAGCTCTCGCTGCCAGGCGGCACTGTCGTCGACGGCGTGCCGATGCATGCCGGCAAGGCGGCCGGCAAGTCGGCTTCGCTGCTGCTGCGGCCGGAGCGCCTGTCACTGTCCAGCGCGCGGATCGACAATGGTCTGGCCGTGACGATCAACGACATCACCTTCCTCGGCAACAATGTCGAGGTGAGTACGCAGACGGGCAATGGCGAGAGCCTGTCCGTGCGCCTGCCCTTCGGGCACGAGGCAATCTCCAGCATCAGCCGGGGCGATCAGGCTTGGTTGAGCTTCGAACCGCAGACGACGCACGCTTTCGTCTGACGCGACGATCCGATGCCGGCGGTTAGGCCTGTTCGGGACGTCGAAACGCGCGCAAGACGAAATCAGCGCCCTCGCGTGCCAAGCGGTCGGGGTCTTCGATCACCGCCTCTTCGGCATATTCAAGATGGGCGATGGTAATGCTGGCGACCATCAGTCGGCCCAGCGCGGGGTCGATCTCGACGAACTCGCCACTGCGAATGCCCTGGGCAATCAGGTCTTCGAGAGAGCGATAAAATGCTTTGAGCTTGTCGGCCAATTCGGCCAGTTCGGGGCTCTTGAGGGCGTCGCCGGTATAGATGGCGGACATGGCCATCGGCATGCGGTGGAGACTGGAAAAATCCCAGACCAGGTATTGGTGCAGACGTTCAGACACTGAACCCTGCTGACGGCATGCCTCATCGATCCGGATGGCGGCTTCATTCAGGCTCAGGGCGAAGATTTCTTCGACAATCGCCTTCTTGTTGGGGAAGTGGTGGAAGAGCGAAGGCTGCTTGATATTCACAGCCTTCGCGATCTCACGTGTGGTGGTGGCGCGGTAGCCCAGCCTCTTGAACAGCTTCGATGCCTGGATCAGGATTTCCTGTCTCGTATCGGCTGTTTCCATGAGGCTTCTCCTGCGTTAGACCGCGCCTCCGATCTCCCGGCGTCTGTTGACGGTCAGGTTGAAGACGTCTCTGCGATCGTAGTGGCCTACGACATCAAGATCGTGCTTAAAGCGGATCGTGTCGGCAAGATCAATTGTCGCAACGACTGTCTCGCCGCCGAATACAGGGCCGACGAGGAATTCGCCGTCCGGGCCGACGACCCCCGAGCCGCCCTTGAGGCCATCCTCGCCGCCAAGACCTGATATGAACGCCTCGCGGAGCGCTTCCGGCACACGCGCGACGGGGAGGTAGGTGGCGGCGCTTACCACAAAGCAACGACCTTCGAAGGCATATGTCCGGCAGGCCAATTGATGCGAGATCGGCATGTCCGGCCATGCGGCAATATGGATCTGCTCGTCTGAGGCATGAAGAGCGTGCCGGGCGAGGGGATGCCAGTGCTCCCAGCAGACCAGGCCTCCGATGCGCCCCGCCGGAGTGTCGACGGCCAACAGTCCGGCAGCATCGCCGGGTGCCCAGACGTTTCGTTCCGTGTGCGTCGGCAGGAGCTTGCGGTGGACATTGAGCAGCGTGCCGTCCGGGCCAATGGTGATCATGCTGTTGAACAGGATCGACGCCGAAGACCGGGCGCGCTCGTTGATGCCCATGACCACCGTGATGCCCGCTTCGCGTGCGGCATCACAAAGGGCGCGTCCCGGAGCGCTGTCGAGGACGAGACTGGCCTCGACCAGTTTTCCGAACCAGTGGCGGGCCTCTGCGCTGTCCCAGCCTGCCATGCCGAATACCCAGGACGGATATCCTCCCAACCAGGTTTCGGGGAAGACTACGAGATCTGCGCCATCCTGCGCCGCGACCCGAATGGCCTGCTGCGCCATGGCGATCGCCGCGTCGAGATCAAGGAGCGGCGGCGTGTCTTGAATGATGTGAAGTTTCGTCATGGATTGACCTCATGGATAAAGAAAGGAGGAAACGGCCGCAGCCGTCAGTCCGAATGCGAAGGTGGACAGGGAACAGAAGTCCAGCCACCAGACGAGGCGGGTGCGCGTCGGCCAATCGGGCCACCAGGCAAGGGCGCCGGTGCCGATTGCCGTATAGAAACCGCTTACGATGAGCAGCCAGCCAATGGCCGGGTGCAGCATTGTGGCGCCATAGCCCAATGCCAGCAGAACGGTTCCGATGATCAAAGCATCGACGTGACCCTGGCGAAGGCGCGAGATCTGCCTGATCGCAAACCAGCCCTTTGGCTTGTCCAGAGCGACGGAGAGCAACATTCCGGAGATCCCGCCGATGGACAGAAGCACGAGCCCTGCTTGGGTGATGAAGGTCATTTTTGTTCCTTGTGTCTCAGGGTGGCGAGGATGATCGCGAAAGCCGTGACAAGCGCGAAGATGATGAGCGGTGCGGCCACCAGCAGGCTTGAGGCTCCGGGGGGTGCGAGTTCGGGACGTGGCCACGCGATGTTGGCGGTTTCAAAGGCCAGCCAGAGAAAGGCGATGGTGTTTATGGGCATGCCGAGCGCGCCAGAGCGAAATGCGCCTGCCGGGTTCCATCGTCCGCTTGCCCGCGCATAGAGCGCGGCTGCTACCACCAGGAAGAAGGTGGCATAAAGCCCCATCGTGCCGAAGGAAATCATCGTGCCGATCGCCTGGTCATTCAAGCCGAGCAGCAGGGCGAGACCCGCCACCACCGTTACCAGTGCCATCGCCGCGAGGGGCACCTTGCTGCCAGTGCTCACGCCGGCAAGCTTTTTGGAGCCGGGCAGTGCTCCGTCACGGGCCAGGCCGAAAACGATGCGGCCCGTATAGGCCTGCATGGAAACGATGCAGGCCATGAAGGTGGTGACGACGATCGCGTAAAACGGTCGTTCGGACCAGGCGCCGAGGTTTTCGGTCACCGCCGCCGTCACGGGATCGGCAATCTCTCCGGCGACCAGCGCCTGGACGTTCGAACTGGCCAGGGTGATGGCTGCGGCAACGAGGACCACGAGCGCGCCGACGGTGGCCGTCGCCCCCATGATGGCTCTTGGAATGTTGCTGCCGGCGCCGGCCGTCTCCTCGGCGACCGAGGCGCTGGCGTCGAAGCCGACAAAGGCCCAGCCGCATACGGCAAGTGCGGTCAGATAGGTTGCGAGCGTCGGGGCCGTACCAAGGTTCTCGACAAGGAGGCTGACCGGCTGGTTCTGGAAGAACAGGATCAGGACGAGGCCGATGCCGAGCGAACCCAGGACCTCTGCCGCAATGCCGATGTTCACCAGGAACGACGCGAGGCGTATGCCGCGGGCATTGACGATGAGCGCGGCCAGAAGCAGCCCCATCGCGATAGCCGCTCGTGCAATTCCCTTGGGTTCGGTCCCGGTCAAGAGCAGGCTGACCCACGGGGCTGCCAAATAGGCAACGGTCGCCAAGGCGGCGGTGACCGCCAGGGCATAGATAATGCCGGTGACCAGGCCATAGCCCTTGCCCGCGAGCCGGCTCGTCCAGTGATAAGGCCCACCCGCCACCGGGAACTCGGACGCCAGTTCCGAATAGACAAAGGCAACCGTCAACTGGCCGGCCAAGGACAGAACAAGCAGCCAGATCCAGGCCGGTCCCGTCAGCTGAATTCCAAGCGAGAAGATCGCGTAGAGGCCGACGACGGGCGCCACTGTCGCCACGCCGATCGAGAATACCGAGAACAACCCGATATCGCGCTTCAACTCCTGTTTGAACCCGAGGTCAGCCAGTTGGCTGGCGTCTCCCTGTGTCGATGTTTTCATAGTCTGCTCTCCCATTTGAGTCTCCCTATCAAATGATAGGGAGACTATTTGAGAGTTGCGTCGATTGTCAATCGTGCTCAATTCCGGGTGATCGAGGCCACCGCACGCGCCATGCCCGATATGCCGCAGGGCAGGGCAAGGGAGCGCGCGGACGCGTGGCGGATCGCGACCGGCGGCAGGTTTCGAATTTTGGAGTTGAGACAAACGCGGCACGAAAATGGGCCGCCAATTCAGCGGGTTGCAGAACTTGCCCGTCACCGGGGCAAGCGCAACCTGCCTTCAGTCGATGTCCTTCAGGGCATCAAGCGGTCCGGTGAGCGCGGTCCTTGGAGGCACCAGCATCGGCTGAATGAGATGCGTGATCGCCGGAGGGCGTGTGGAGTCGAGGATCCGGAAACCCTCGGCAATCATGGCCTCGCTGTCCTGCCGGATCATGTAAACGGGGAAGGGCAGGAATGATCCGAACGGGTCGTAGTCGTAGCAGCCGACCACGATGTCGGCGAAGGTCTCGTGTGGATGCTGTCCGAGGAAGCGCATCAGGCCTTCGAGGTTGATCGAGGAGTTGACGAAGAAACACCGTGGCAGTTTGCCATGGGATTCATAGAATGTTTCAAAGGCGCGCGCTGTCATGGCGGGGGAGTAACCTGTCGGCTGGATGCAGGCTTCCGGGCTCTCTCCGAGCATCGCGATCTTGATGTCGCGGAAGCCACGAATGCGTTCGCGGCTCGCATGGTCGTCACGACCGCCGAAGAGGTAGACCTCGTCTGCGGTGATCGGGACCGCACCGTCCTGCTGGGCCTGCTCGATGATGGCGCGGGTCAACATGCGCGCACCTTCAAAATTGTCGGAGATCACCGAGGGCGCGCGTGTGCCGGGCAAGTCGATGTTGACATGCCTGAGGCCCGCCTTGATGCAAACTTCGTGCACGCCATCCGGATCCGTGGCACCGGCGATGAACAGCTCATCGATCGAATAGGAAATAAGGGTTTCGACGATCTGCCGCTCTTCTTCAGGGTCACGGCATGCGCTGACAACGACGGGGCACTGCCCGCGGCTTCTGACCTCCGCCTCGAAGGTTTGTGCCATGGACGAAAAGTAGCGGTTGTCATGGATGGGCAGCAGCAGGCCGACAAGGCCGGAACGCGAGGAGCGTAGTCCCCGGGCCTGCAAATTCGCGGTGTATTGATGCTCTTCCGCGAGCCCCTGGATGAGCTGCGCGGTCGCTTCCTTGATGCGGCGTTTGCGCCAGCTGCCGTTCAAGACGGCGCTCACGGTCGATGGCGAGCATCCCGAAAGGACCGAAAGGTCATAGATCGTCGCCTTCTTTTTCCCCATGTCACTCATCTGCGTCTCCCTGCCGGCCTTCTTTAGGAAAATTCCCCTCTTGACGAAAGTGTAACCTTGTCGGATATTGATTGCACCATCGATTGTGCAAAAAAGAAACATCGATTGTGCAGGGTGGTTCGCCGGAGGAGGCGATGGGAGGCAAGGGTATTCCCGGGCCAAGAGGAAACCTGAGACGTCCGTGAGCGAAGGCTGCGGGTGGAGATCGTTTTTGACGATCCTTGAGGAGGAGAGAACATGAAAAGGCTTATCGTGGCGGCTCTTGCCGCATCGCTTTCGCTTGCCGGTGCCGTTGTCGCCTACGCGGCCGATGCGCCGAAAGTCGGCGTCGTCGTGAAGATCGGTGGCATTCCGTGGTTCAATGCCATGGAGGCCGGCATCAAGGAACAGGGGCAGAAGCTCGGGATCGACGCCTTCATGGTCGGCCCGACCAGTGCGGACCCGGCTCTGCAGGTCCGTGCCATCGAAGACCTGATCGCCCAGGGCGTCAAGGTGATCGGCGTGGTTCCGAACGATGCCAAGGTGCTTGAGCCCGTACTTCAAAAGGCGCAAGCGGCCGGCATCAAGGTTGTGACGCATGAATCGCCCTCGCAGAAGGGCGCCGACTGGAATTTCGAACTCGCGTCATCGACAGGTTTCGGTGAAGCGCATGCCAAGCTGCTTGCCGAGAAGATGGGCGGCAAGGGCGAATATGCCGTTTATGTCGGCTCGCTCACCGTCCCGCTCCACAACGCGTGGGCAGATGCGGCCATCGCTTATCTCCAGAAGAATTATCCCGACATGAAGCTGGTCGGCGATCGCTACGGTGTCGCAGAAGATGTCGACAAGAGCCGCTCCACCGCGCTCGATCTGATCGCGGCGCATCCGGATCTCAAGGGCTTCCTCGCCTTCGGCAGCCAGGGCCCGATCGGTGCCGGCCGTGCCGTCGAAGAACGCCGCAAGACAGGCGAGATCTTCGTCATCGGTCCTTTCTCGCCAGGCCAGGGCCAGAAGCTGATCAAGGCCGATGCCATTGCCGGCGGCTTCATGTGGAATCCGAAGCAGGCTGGCGAAGTGTTCGTCACCATGGCGGACCGCCTGATCAAGGGTGAAAGCATCAAGGAAGGCGACGACATCCCGGGTCTCGGCGTGATCAAGCCGGCTGGCAACGACATCATCGTCGACCAGCTGCTGGCGATCAACAAGGATACCGTCGACGAACTCGCGGCCATGGGGCTCTGATCCAGCGAAAGACCTCCCCGGTTCCGGACCTGTAGCCCCCTGCAGCTCCGGATCTTCGCTGAGCAACCGGTGTCCGGCAGCCCTTAGCCGGACACCGGACCCAACCCGGCATGACAGCAGACAGGTTCTTCCATGAATACCGTGACGGATCAGGGCAAGGTGGCCCGGCCGCTTCTCTCGTTGCGCGGCATCAACATGACGTTCGGAGGCGTGCAGGCCCTGAAAGACGTCTCGTTCGAGGTGATGCCCGGTGAAGTGCACTGCCTGGCCGGCGAAAACGGATGCGGCAAAAGCACGCTCATCAAGGTGATCACCGGCGTCTATCGTCCGGCGCCCGGCGCCGAGATCGTGTTCGACGGAGAGCCCGTCGCACAGATGAGCCCCGGCAAGGCGCAGTCTCTCGGCATTCAGGTCATCTGGCAGGATCTTGCCCTGTTTCCCGAAATGACGGTGGCCGAAAACATTGCCTTCCAGACGCTGTCTGGTGCCACGCCACGGCTCGTCAATTATACGCGGATCCGGGACATTGCAGAGAAGGCGCTCGCCCGACTTGGCGTGACCTTCGATGTCGACCGGCCGCTCAAGGATTTCGCCATTGCGCAACGGCAGATCGTCGCCATCGCGCGCGCACTGGTCGGGGACGCCCGGATCGTCTTCATGGACGAACCAACGGCTTCGCTTACCCAGACCGAAACGGACTATCTGCTCGACATCGTGCGTAATCTCTCCGCGTCGGGCGTGGCGGTCGTCTTCGTCAGCCACCGGCTGGCCGAGGTTCTGGAAATCTCGCAGCGCCTGACCGTGCTGCGGGATGGAAAACTCGTCGGCGTCTACCCGGTCGAAGGCATGACCCAGTCGAAGGTCACAGAATTGATGACCGGTCGTACCTTCGATCAGAATGTGCGCGCCCGTGACATGGGGAAAGAGCCGGTGGTGCTTTCCGTCGAGGGTTTGAGCCGGGACGGGGAGTTTTCGCAGATCAGTTTCGATCTGCGTCGCGGGGAAACGCTCGGCATCACCGGCCTTCTGGGGTCGGGGCGCACAGAACTCGCACTGACCCTCTTCGGCATGCGACGTCCGGATGCGGGGCAGATCCGTCTCGATGGGCGGCCGCTGTCATTTGCGTCGAACCGGGAGGCGATCTCGGCCGGTATCGCCTATCTTTCCGAGGACAGGCTGGCGCTCGGCCTCAATCAACCGCAATCGATTGCCGACAACCTGGTGATGGCGTCTCTGAACCGCATCATGCGCCGCGGGCTGATCGCACCTGATCACAAGAAGGCACTCGTCTCACGCTGGATTGCTGACCTTGGCGTCAAGATTGGACGTCCCGAAGACGCGATTTCCACGCTCTCGGGCGGCAATCAACAGCGGGTGGCAATTGCCAAATGGCTGGCCACGGACCCGCGGGTCCTGATCCTCGATGCCCCGACCGTGGGCGTCGATGTCGGCGCGCGGGCCGGCATCTTCGAGATCGTGGCTCGTCTTGCCGAGGCCGGGCTCGCCATCATCCTTATTTCGGACGAAGTGCCGGAAGTCTTTTTCAATGCCGACCGGGTCCTGCATATGGACAAGGGGAGGATCAAGGCGAGTTATGATCCGCGCATGACGACGCTCACGGATATGGAGGCGGCCGTCTATGCGTAAGCTGCTCGTTTCCCATACGACCGAAATGGTCCTGATCCTGGTGATCGCGGCGATGAGCCTTGCGCTTTCGTTCCTGACCGATCGCTTCTTCACCCTCGGCAATGCCTTCGACCTGCTGAACATCAGTGCGGTCAACATCATCTTCGCCGTTGGCCTGCTCGTGGTGCTGATCGCAGGCGGCATCGACATCTCGTTTGCCGTGGCGGCTTCGGTCGTGCAGTACGCGACCGCGCTTGCACTCGCCCAGATCGGCGGCGGCGACTGGATCTCGGGGCTGCTCATCGCCTCAGTGTTCGGTATCGCTCTCGGACTGATCAATGCCTTCCTGATCCACCGCTTCAACATCATCTCGATCGTTGCGACGATTTCGACCTTCAATGTCTATTTCGGTCTGTTGATGTTCTTCACCAAGGGGGTGTCGATCTACAACCTGCCCGACTGGCTGACGACGCGCGTGATTGTCTATGAGCGGGAGATGGCCGACGGCAGCTGGGCTGAAATCACGCTTCCCGTCGTCGTCATGCTGATTTGCGTCGTCGCAACATGGCTCTTCGTCACGCGGACCACGACCGGCCGTCAGCTCTATGCCTTTGGCGACAATCCGGAAGGGGCGCGCCGCTTCGGCATCAATGTTGGCGCGATGCAGTATATCGCCTTTGGCTGGCTCGGACTGATGGCCGGCATCGCGGGGCTGATGCAGGCGCATTATGCCCAGGAAGTGGTGCCCAATGCCCTTTATGGCCGGGAACTCGACGTGCTGGCCGCCGTGGTTCTGGGCGGTGCCCGCCTGGGCGGCGGCAAGGGCTCGGTCATGGGCTGCGTGCTCGGGGTGCTGCTGGTGTCGATCACCCAGAACGGCCTGAACCTGATGGGCGTATCGCCCTTCGCCTTCAAGATGATTGTCGGCGCGATCATCCTCGTCGCCATCACGTTGTCGAGCGGACGCCTTGATGGGCTTTTCGGTCCGCGCAAACAGGCTCTGTCCGATACCGATTCAAAGGGAGGGGCGGCATGAATAGGCTCGTCGCACGTTTCAACGCCATCTTCGGGCCTGACATGGCCGGGCCACTTGCCGCACTCCTTGCGGTGCTGATCGTCTTCGGCCTCGCTTCGCCGCAGTTTTTTACCGCCGCCACCTTCGGGTCCGTTGCGTTCCAGCTGCCGGAACTCGGGATCCTGACGCTCGCCATGCTGATGCCGATCCTGACTGGTGGCCTCAACCTTGCGATCACCTTCACCGCCAACATTGCGGGTCTGACGCTCGCCTGGGTTCTGCAAGCGAATGGTGGCATCGATGCCGGTCCGGCGGCGTTCGTTCTCGGATCCGTGCTTGCCATCGGTGTCGGAGCGGCCAGCGGACTGGTGATGGGGCTGGTCATCGCGTTTACCCGGGCCCACCCAATCCTCGTATCATTGTCGATGATGATCTTCCTGCGCGGTCTCGGCGAGTTTCTGACCCGTGGCGGCGATATCTCGGGCTTCCCGAGCTTCGTCGCGCCGATCGGCCATGGCAGCATACTCGGAATGCCGGTGCCGCTGCTGATCCTTCTTGGCTGCGTGGCCGCGACACACGTCGTGTTGTCGCGGACGAAGCTCGGATTTTCGACCTATATGATCGGCTCCAATATCGAATCCGCCCGCTATTCCGGCATCAATACGCGCAAGGTGCTGGTGCTCGTCTATGTGCTGTCCGGGGCGATCGCGGCAATTGCCGGGATCATCATGCTCGCACGCTTCAACTCCGTGCGCGTCGGCCATGGCGAATCTTACCTGCTCATCACGGTGCTCGCCTGTTTCCTTGGCGGCATCAATCCCTTCGGCGGCTTCGGACGGGTGATCCCGGTGTTTGTCGCCCTCGTCGTCCTGCAACTGCTGTCGTCGGGGCTCAATCTGCTCGGTGCAAACCAGCATCTCGCGACGGCCTTCTGGGGGCTGCTGCTCATCGCCGTGATGATGCTGCGCTGGGTTTCGGTCAAATTCATTAAGAAAAACAAATAGAGGAGTATGGTTATGGAAGGCTTTGGCGTTCACACGAGCATGTGGACCATGAACTGGGATCGCGCAGGCGCGGAAAAGGCGATCGCGGGGGCCGTTCACTACAAGATGGATTTCATCGAGATCGCCCTGCTCAACGCACCGGCCGTCGATGCGAAGCATACGCGCGATCTTCTGGAAAAGAACAAGCTCAGGGCCGTCTGCTCGCTCGGGCTACCGGAGAGCGCCTGGGCCTCGGTCCGTCCGGATGCGGCGATCGACCATCTGAAGGTCGCGATCGAAAAGACCGCAGAGATGAGCGGCGAAGCGCTTTCGGGCGTCATCTATGGCGGGATCGGCGAACGGACAGGCGTGCCGCCGACCAAGGCCGAATACGACAATATCACCCGCGTTCTGGATGCAGCTGCCAAGCATGCCAAGCGCTTCGGCATACAGCTCGGCGTCGAGGCGGTGAACCGCTACGAGAACCACCTGGTCAATTCGGCGCAGCAGGCGGTCGATGTCGTCGAGCGGGTGGGTGCCGACAATGTCTTCGTGCATCTCGATACCTACCACATGAATATCGAGGAAAAGGGTGCGGCGAACGGCATTCTCGTCGCGCGCGACCACCTGAAATATATCCACCTCTCGGAAAGTGATCGCGGCACGCCCGGATACGGCAATGTGCCGTGGGACGAGATCTACGCAACGCTTGCTGCCATCGGCTTCAAGGGCGGGCTCGCCATGGAAAGCTTCATCAACATGCCGCCCGAAGTGGCCTACGGGCTTGCCGTCTGGCGGCCGGTGGCGCGCGACATGGAAGAGGTGATGGACAATGGCCTTCCCTTCCTGCGCAACAAGGCTGCGCAATACGGCCTCATCTGATCGATAGGAAGAGATCTGTCGGCATCCGGCATTTTGCCGGGTCCGACCTCGCCAGGGAGTGCTGTCGATGGCGGCGATCGAAGACAATATAAGCATACTGGCTCGGGAAGCCCTGAGGTTGCATGCGGACAGGGGCGGTGCGCGGGTCCTGCTTGCCATTGCCGGCGCGCCCGGATCGGGAAAGTCGACGATTGCCGAAGCCGTCGCCGACTGCATCAACCGTGACCGGCCGGGTCTTGCCGCTGTCTTCCCGATGGATGGCTACCATTACGACGACCATGTGCTCGACGCGATGGGACGGCGAGCCCACAAGGGTGCACCCGACACATTTGATGCCCATGGCTTGAGGCACATGCTGCTGCGACTGAAGGAGAACGCCGAGGAGACGATCGCGGTGCCCGTCTTCGACCGCCAGATCGAGATCGCACGGGCAGGCGGACGGCTGATCGACCGTGGGACCGGGATCATCCTCTGCGAGGGGAACTATCTGCTGCTGCGGCAGCCACCCTGGGACAGGTTGAAGCCGATCTTCGACTTTGCCGTATTCGTCGATGTGACGCAGGCGGAGCTTCGGCGGCGTCTCACGGAACGCTGGCAGGGATACGGTCTTTCGCCGGAGCAGATCCGGTTCAAGCTGGAGGAGAACGATCTGCCAAACGGCGTCGCGATCATCGAGGGTAGTGCCGATCCGGACCTGCGGCTCGCCAACTGAGGGAGACGGGAGCGCCATGAAAGATTTCGATCCGCAGGCATTCTCCCAACGTTCACCGGGGGGCGAGGATGATTGATCACACGGCATCAGCCAGCATCTGCGTCCTCGACGTCGGCAAGACCAATGTGAAGCTGAACGCCATGACGGCGACGGGTGACGTGGTGGAGACACTCTCCATTGCAAATCCCGTCCGGCCCGGCCCGCCGTGGCAGCACCACGATCTCGCAGCACTTGGCGACTGGGTGTTCGAAGGACTTGCCACGCTCGCCCGCCGGCATCCGATCAAGACTTTCGTGTCTGCCGCCCATGGTTCCGGTGGTGTGCTGGTCGGTTCCGATCCCGATGCAGGGGATGGCGCGGTGCTGCCGATGATCGACTATGAACAGCCCTTGCCGTCCGCGGTTCGGGAGGCCTATGCGCCGCTTGCCGGATCCTTTCGTGATCGTGGCAGTGCGATCATGCACGGCGCGACCCATCAGGCACGTCAGATGCTGTGGATGGAGATGGCCGAACCGGAGCGCTTCGCGACCGCCCACTGGTTCCTTTGCCTGCCGCAATATTGGGCCTGGCGGATGACGGGAAGTGCCGTTTCGGAAGCCTCATGCCTCGGCGCACAATCACATCTGTGGAACATCCCGGACAACAGCCCGACGCCGATCGTCACGACGAGGGGGTGGGAACGTCTGCTGCCTCCCTTCGCACCGGCCTGGTCCAGCCTTGGTCCTGTGCGTCCGGCTCTGGCCCAGCGCTTCGGACTGCCGCGCGCCCTCGACGTGCTTGTCGGCATCCACGATAGCAGCGCCAATCTCTACCGCTACCAGGCTGCCGGTCTGACCGATGCCGCGATCCTGTCCACCGGCACCTGGATTGTCGGCATGAGCCGCAGGACCCGGCTGGATGATCTCGATGAAGCGGCTGGCATGACGATCAACAGCGACGTGTTCGGGCATCCGGTTGCCGGTGCACTGGCCATGGGTGGCCGGGAGTTCGTTCATGTTGCAGGTGAGGGCACCGGAAGTGCTGCCGTCGACACTGCCACGGTGATCGTGCTGATCGGGCGTGGTACCATGGCGGTGCCAAGCTTCGGCGACGGCGATGGATTTTTCCCCGGCAGTGCGCGGCTCGGGCATGTCGTCGGGCCCGAACCACAGAGCGCCGTCGAGCGCCGTGCCTTGGCACTCATCTACGTGGCTCAACTCTCGGCCGAGTGTCTGGATGCCTTGAAGGTCGAGGGAACGGCAGTTCTTGACGGCACCTATCTGAAGGACCCCTTGTTTGCCCCTCTGGTCGCCGCCTTTCGCGGCAGGGGCGAGACGCTTTTCAATCTCGACGCCTATGGCGTTGCGACGGGTGCGGCACTTCTCGCATCCCACGGCACGAGCAGCGCTTCCGACAGTCTGCATCTGCGCAGCGCCGACGTTTTCCAGGCGCCCCCTGATATCACGACCTCCTATCACCGACGCTGGCGTGAACTTGCCCGCCAGGCAAAACCTTCTTCTGAAAGGACATTCCCATGACGGATACTGAAAACCACGACCTGCGTCGCAAGATGGTGGAGATCTGCCGAAGGATGAATTCCAGCGGCATCAATCAGGGCACGGCCGGCAATCTCTCCGTCCGTTCTGGAACGGGTTTTCTGGTCACCCCATCCTCGCTGCCCTATGACATCATGACGCCGGACGATCTCGTGGAGATGGATTTCGACGGCACCTATGTCGGCCGCAGACCGTCTTCCGAATGGCGTTTCCACCGCGACATCCTGAAGAACCGGCCTGATATCAACGTGGTGCTGCATTGCCATTCGATGTATGCCACAACGCTCGCCTGCCATCACAAGACCATTCCGGCTTTCCACTACATGGTGGGCGTTGCCGGCGGAACGACGGTTCGCTGCGCGGAATACGCCACCTTTGGCACCCAGGCGCTTTCGGATCACGCCCTGAAGGCGCTCGACGGCCGCCTCGCCTGCCTGCTTGGTCAGCACGGCCAGATTTCGCTCGGCAAGGACCTGGAACAGGCGCTGTGGCTGGCGATCGAGGTCGAGACCCTGTCACGCATGTATGTGCAGGTGCTGACGCTGGGTGAACCTCCGATACTGTCCGATGAGGAAATGTCGCGCGTGATCGACCAGATGAAGCGGATGAGCTACGGATTGGGTCCCGAAGCGGAAGGCTCGAACGATATCGCGCGTCCCAGGGTTTCGAATTGATACGAACAACCGAGCGGATGATCATGGCCCCAGCACAGAACTCGACCGAGGGCGCGCCCCGCTACGTCATCGGCGTCGATGTCGGAACCGGCAGCGCGCGTGCGGGGCTTTTCGATCTTACCGGCAAAATGCTGTCCGTCGCCAAGCGCGACATCACGCTCTTTCGTGAGGCGGGTTCGATCGTCGAGCAGTCGAGCACGGAGATCTGGAGCGCTGTCTGCACCACCATCCGCGAGGCGGTCGCCTGGTCGGGTGTTGATCCCGCGCACGTGATCGGGCTCGGATTCGACGCGACCTGCTCGCTCGTCGTGCTCGGCGAGGGGGGAATGCCGCTCGCTGTCGGTCCGTCGGAAGACGCCGAGCGCGACATTATCGTGTGGATGGACCATCGCGCCGTAGTCCAGGCCGAGCGGATCAATGCCGGGGGGCACGATGTGCTTCGCTATGTAGGCGGGCGCATTTCGCCGGAGATGGAAACGCCAAAGATCCTGTGGCTCAAGGAGAACCGGCCGGAGACCTTTGCGGCCGCATGGCAGTTTTTCGATCTGGCCGATTTTCTCACCTGGAAATCGACGGGCGATCTCTCCCGCTCGACCTGCACGGTCACCTGCAAATGGACCTATCTCGCCCATGAGGCGCGCTGGGATGCGAGCTATTTCGAGAAGATCGGCCTCGAGGAATTCGCGGCCGAGAGTTTTTCCCGTATCGGTACGCAGATGGTGGAGCCGGGCGCGCGCCTGGAGGGGGGGCTCACCGTGGCGGCGGCCGAAGCGATGGGGTTGACGCCCGGTACGTCCGTGGCCGCAGGGATGATCGACGCCCATGCCGGCGGCATCGGCACCGTCGGCATCGGCGGAAATCCGTCGGAAAACCTGGCTTACGTCTTCGGCACCTCGTCCTGCACCATGACTTCCACCGCCGAGCCGATCTTCGTGCCGGGGGTTTGGGGACCCTATTACTCCGCCATGGTCCCCGGTCTCTGGTTGAACGAGGGTGGCCAGAGTGCCGCCGGTGCGGCGATCGATCAGTTGCTGTCCTTTCATCCGGCCGCCGCTGAAGCAGCCGCCCAGGCGCGTGAAGCGGGCCAGGCACTTCCGGCCTATATGGCCGGGATCGCAGCCGGCAAGGTCTCTACGGCGTCAGAGGCGGTTACGCTTGCGGCCGGTCTGCATGTCGTGCCGGAGTTCCTCGGCAACCGTGCTCCCTTTGCCGATCCGCATGCCCGGGCGATCATCGCGGGTCTCGGAATGGAGCGAGACTTCGACAATCTGGTCGCGCTCTACGTCGCCGGCCTTTGTGGTATCGGTTATGGATTGCGTCAGATCATCGAAACTCAGGCCAAGGCCGGTGCTTCCGTCGAGCGGGTCGTGATCAGCGGAGGTGCCGGGGCAAGTCCGCTTGTTCGGCAGATCTTGGCTGACGCGTGCGGCAAGCCTGTCGTTGCAACGGCTGCAGCCGAGCCTGTGATTTTGGGGTCGGCTATTCTTGGCAGCGTAGCGGCAGGTGCTTTCGCCGATGTTCGCGATGCGATGGCCGCACTTTCCCATATGGCCGCTCAATATGATCCGAGCGGCGGGGGCATCGCAGATATCCATGAAAGACGTTACCGTGCCTTCCTCAGCCTCCAGGACGCTGCCAGAACGGCCCGATCCGATTGACGGTTTCGGCCGTCGTAGCTGGCGAAGGGTGCGTCGTTCGCCTTCAGATCGGCGCTGCCCACAGCTCGATATAGACGTGGTCCTGGTCGTCGGGCTCGGCCAGTGCCGTGCCAAAATAGACCTGCTTGCCGAGATGCGCATGCGGACCTTCTGGCACCTCAAGCGTGGCGCGGGTCCGCCCGCGATAGCTGCCATCGGCTTGCCGAACCATCTTGCCGGCATTGGTGACCATGAGCGGTGTGCCGTCGTCGAGTTCGAGGAAGTACCGAGCCTCGATCGCATAGGAGCCATCCGGCAAGGCAATGGCGAAATCGGCACCGCCCGGCAGGATGCGTCCCATCCAGCCAGCGCCGCGTGCTTCGCCGCCGGCAATGGGGAAGAAGGCACGGACGTGGCCGTCCGTCGTCGTGTATTCGATCGCAGGACCGATATCCGCGCGGATTACGCAAGCCTTGACGAGGGTCGGTGGCCCCAGTGTCTCCCCGGCACCGAGGCTGGTCATGTCGGCGGAGACGTCCTCAGGCTTCATGGGTGATCCTTCCGTTGCAGACGGTCATGGCGATGCCGAGTGACGCAATGTTCTGCGCCGGTGTCGTTTCGATGTCGCCGGACAGGAGCACGAGGTCGGCAAACATGCCCGGTTTCAGCTGGCCGGTCTTCTGCTCCATATGACCGGCATAGGCGCCGTTGCAGGTGAAGGCCTCGAGCACCTGGTGCAGTGACAGACGCTGGTCCGGCAATCCGGCGATGTGCGGTTCCCGGGTAAGCGCCGTCTGGATGCCAAGCAGCGGGTCAACCGGCACGATCGGCCAATCCGAGGAGAAGGCAACGGTCGCCCCGGCTTCTGCAAGGGTCCGCCAGGCATAGGCATGCGGTGCGCGCTCCGCCCCGATGCTGCGAGATGTCGGTGTCTCACCGACCGGCGCGTGCAGCGGCTGGAACGAGGCGATCACGCCGAGTTCAGCAAATCGCGGGACATCGGCGGGGTCGATCATTTCCACGTGCTCGACGCGGTGGCGACTGTCACGGGAACCGTTCGCGTCTCGGGCCGCCTGATAGCCATCGAGTGCAATGCGCACGGCTGCGTCGCCGATGGCATGGACGGTAATCTGCAGTCCGCGACGATCCGCCTCGATTGCCGCTTCCCGGAAACTCTCGCTGTCAAAGATCGGCTCACCCCTGTGACCCGGACGGTCGGCATAGTCGGCCAGCATTGCCGCCGTGCCGCTTTCGATCACGCCGTCGACGAAGATCTTGACTCGGCCGCAGGTCAGCGTGTCTCCCGTGAAGTCGCGGGTCATGGCGGAGGCGCGTTCCAGTTCAGCGAGCGGCATCTCGCGCGTCAGATGAAACGGGACGGAGCTGCGGGCCAGCAATCCGCCTTCCTTTTCCACGTCGCGCAACAGTTCCATCAGGTGCCGGTTGCCGTCCATATTGTGGATGGAGGTGATGCCTTTCGATGCGACGAAACGCATTCCGGCTTTCAGGACGTCCATGTCCTCCCGCCACTCCGTTTCCGTGGGCGCCACAGGTGGTTCGATGCCGGACATGCC
Organism: Rhizobium sp. AG855; assembly: GCF_003610655.1. Taxonomy (NCBI): domain Bacteria; kingdom Pseudomonadati; phylum Pseudomonadota; class Alphaproteobacteria; order Hyphomicrobiales; family Rhizobiaceae; genus Rhizobium; species Rhizobium sp. AG855. The sequence goes on from NZ_RAQG01000003.1 coordinate 158,440, forward strand.
GAGCATTTCGCGTCCGCCTGAGGTGCGCAGTTCCAGAACGGGGAGAAGTGCGAACTTCTCCCGCAGTTCTCCCGTCGCCAGGCCGTCGTCGCCCATGACCACTTCATTCCCAACCGGCAGGTCGCGTCCGTGCAGGAGGCCGGCCGCCTTGAGGGCCGCCGTATTGGCAAAGAGCGTATGGAAGTCGTAGGCCATGACGGCCAGGGGCCGATCGGGACACATGGCGTCAAGTGCGTGGCGATCGAGACGGGTGCCTTTGCCGAGGATTTCGTAGTCCGCGCCCTGTGCGAACAGAAGGCCTTCATCCGGTCGTGCGGTGGCGAAAGCGGCAACCGCCGCCTTCATGGCATCGAAGCCCCTGATCTCGGCAAGCTGCAGCAGGGTTTGGCCATAGGCACCGGAGAAGATGTGCAGGTGACTTTCGACGAAACCCGGCATGAGGGTCGCACCGTCGGCATCGATGATGCGGGTCTCTGGTCCGGCAAACGCGCGAACATCACCCTCGTCGCCGACTGCAAGGATACGATCGCCGGCAACGGCAAGCGCACTCGCATGCGGTCTACCTGCATCCATCGTCAGGACGCGGGCATTGATGAAGAGCAGCGATGCCGTCATGCGGATTATCCTTTGCGCTTGGGAGTCTGGATGCTGCGCTCGTCGAACAGCAGGGTCACGAGTGGCAGTATCCGTCGCCGCAGAACGGCTTCATGCTGCGCAAGGCTCTGGTCTTCATTGGTGATGAGGCTGATGAAGCAGGGCATCCAGACATCGTGGAACAGCCTGGCGACGAAAGTCGGCGGGATTTCTTCTCCGGACTTCGCTCGAATATCGAGATCCGCCACGAATTCTCCGACAACCTCGACCAACGCTTCCGAAACGCCCTGATATTGCACTGCGAGTTCGGTGTCTGGATGGCGAATGGCTGCCGCTTCCGCGTAACGCCAAACCCGTTTGTCTGCGATCTCCAGAGTGCGACGCGAAACACGAAGGAACAGCCCGACCAGCAGGCCCCCAAGATCCGTTCCTTCTCGCCAGTGCTGGTGCCGGTCGCTTTCGCGGGCCTCCGTCGTACCCTCGCTGATCAGCGCGATGAGAACGCCATCCTTCGATCCGAAGTAATTGAACACCGTGGGCGGGGATATGCCGGCTGCTGCGGCGATGTCAGCCATGGTGGTCGCGTCGACCCCTTGCTGATCAAACAGCGTCCTTGCGACGGCTATGATCTCATCGCGTCGCTTTGCCTTTTTCCGACTTCTCAGCCCGGGCTCCCCTGAGGTTACATGACTGGACAGTTCGGTCATCAGCATTTCGCCATAAAATATTTGCTTCGATAAAAAATTTTATTGACTAAAGAAATTTTGTCAATACGCATATTACAAAGACCTTTGGGGAACGAGAGGCACATGCTTGATATCCGAGAACTATCCAAGCGGTTCGGTCATGGGAACGGGACTGTCACCGCGCTGCATGAAGTAAGCTTCTCCATTGCTGAGGGCGAATTCTTCACACTTCTGGGGCCTTCGGGCTGTGGCAAGACCACGCTTTTGCGGTTGATCGCCGGGTTCAGCAGCCCGAGTAGCGGGTCTCTGGTGCTCGACGGCGAAGACATCGCCCCGATGCCGCCCAACCGGCGGCCCGTGAATACCGTGTTCCAGAACTATGCGCTGTTCCCACATATGACCGTGGGCCAGAATGTCGCCTTTGCGCTTGAAGCTCTGGGCCGCCCCCGCAGCGAGATCGACCCCGCCGTGGATGCCATGCTGACGCTGGTTCAGCTGTCGCACCTGAAACACCGCAAGAGCGTCGAACTGTCCGGTGGACAGCAGCAGCGGGTGGCCCTTGCCCGGGCGCTCGTCGCCAAGCCTCGGATCCTGCTTCTCGACGAGCCCCTGTCGGCACTCGACATGAAATTGCGCAAGGAGATGCAGGTCGAACTGAAGCGCCTGCAGCGCGAGACCGGTCTGACCTTCATCTTCGTGACGCATGACCAGGAAGAAGCCCTGACCATGTCTGACCGGATTGCGGTCATGAGCGGTGGACGCGTTCAGCAGATCGCCACGCCGGGCGAGCTCTACAAAAACCCGGCCAATCGTTTCGTCGCAGGCTTCATCGGAGAATCCAACTTCCTGTCCGGTCGGGCCGCGAATGGTCTGGTCAATGTCGGGGCGGCGCAGGTTGCCATGCCAGGTGCTGCGGATGGCCCTGTGACGCTGATGGTGCGTCCCGAACACGTGGCGCTGGGGGCGAGCCTTCCCCATGCACTCAACCTCACGGGAACCGTGACGCAGGTCGTCTTCCTCGGCACCGACAGCCACGTGCATCTCGCTCTGCCCGATGGCACGGCTCTCGTCGCCCGTGTGCAGAACAGCCTCAACGGGGGGCGCAGTTTCGCCGAAGGTGAAGCGATCTCCGTCGCGCTGCCTGTCGAGGCGCTCCGGATTATTGCAGATGGGGAGGAGCGTTCATGAAACTGACCGAGACGTCCCGCCGCTGGGGCCTCTTGATGCCCGCGATCGTGACGATCATGCTGTTCTCGATCCTGCCGCTCGGTGTCGTGCTCCTCTATTCATTCCTGAGCCCCGGCGATTTCGGCAATGTCAAATGGATCTTCTCCACAAACGGCTGGTTCTCCGTCCTCTTCGAGCGGGACATATTCGATGACACCGTGACGGTGTCCAATGCCAATCTGGTCATCCTCGGCCGGTCGGTCGGTCTCTCGCTCGCAACCACCCTTATTACCCTGATTTTCGGCCTGCCAACGGCGTGGTTCATTGCCACCCGCCCCCTGTCACAGCGCGGTTTCTGGCTGTTCCTGATCACCATACCCTTCTGGACCAATCTTCTGGTCCGCACCATCGCGGTGCAGGAAATGATCCGCTCCGAAGGCGTGCTGAACCGCATCCTTCTGGCGCTCGGAGTCATTCATGAGCCCCTCCAATTGATGTTCACCAACTTCGCGGTGCTTCTGGGCATGGCCTATGTCTTCCTGCCCCTGATGGTCTTGCCGGTTTACGCGGCCATCGAAAAGTTCGACTTCACCCTGGCCGAAGCGAGCTACGATCTCTACGCCTCCCGATACTACTGCCTGCGCCGGGTCATTCTGCCGCTGGTCAGGCCCGGCATCATCGCGGGTTCCATTCTGGTCTTCGTACCGGCGCTGGGTGCCTATGTTACACCCCGCATCATGGGTGGGGGTAAATCGATGATGCTCGGCAATCTCATTGAAATGCAGTTCGGCCAAGGGCGTAACTGGCCCTTGGGTGCGGCGCTGGCCATCACGTTGACCATTCTCGTGCTGTTGGCTCTGGTCTGGTACACGCGCATCACCTCGGACAAGAAGGAGCGCAGCCATGGCTGAGGGCACTTTCAACGTCAAGCGGCTGCCCGGTGCGGCCTTCCTGGCCATCACCTGCTTCGTCATCCTCTATATTCCCATGGGGATCCTGGTTGCCTATTCGTTCAATGCGGGCAAGGTGATCGGCAACTGGGAAGGCTTTTCGCTACGGTGGTACGCAGCGGCGCTGAAGAATGCGGCATTCATGGATGCGGCGGTCAATTCTCTCATTCTTGCCACGACGGCGGCAGTGCTTGCGACCATCATGGCGACGATGGCTGCCCTGGCCACCAGCCGGACGGCTGCCTTTCGCGGTGAGGGGATCGTGCATGTCATTCTGAACCAGCCGCTCATGGTTCCGGAAATCGTGCTGGCGATCGCCTTGCTGATCATCATCGGCCAGATCAAGCAGGCGACGGGTTATACCGGGCTCGGCTTCCTGATCGCGGCCCATACCACCTTCTGCATTCCCTTCGCCTATCTGCCGATCCGTGCCCGGCTGGCGAGCATGGATCTCAATCTCGAGACGGCTGCCGCCGATCTCTATGCGAGCCGTTTTTATGCCTTCCGGCGGGTAACGCTCCCGTTGCTCGCGCCCGGGATCATGGCCGGTTTCATGCTGGCGTTCGTGGTTTCGCTCGACGACCTCGTCATGACCGATTTCCTGAAATCTCCAGGGCAGGAAACCCTGCCGACCTATCTGATGGGTGAACTCCGACGGAACCTCACCTCAGAAATCTACGCCATTTCCTCGCTTCTTCTTTTGATCAGCGTGCTGATCGTGGCCGGGTCGTGGGTAGCAACGCGAAAGAAAGACTGAACTTTCAGAGGAGAACGCAATGAACAATGCATCCAGACTGGCGATGGCGACAGGTCTCCTGTTGACAACGGCACTCCCGGCTTTGGCCGAAGGGCAGCTGAACATCTTCAACTTCGGCCTCTATACGCCGCCGGATTTGATCAAGAAATTCGAAGAAAAGTACGACGTGAAGGTCACGCTGACCGAATACGATTCCAACGAGACCGCGATGGCCAAGATCGAGGCCGGCGGTCACGGGTTCGACATCGTCGTGCCGTCTGCCTCCGTGGTGCCGATCTACATCGAGAAGGGCCTCTTGATGAAGAGCGAGCCCAGCCAGATGTCCAACTTCAAGAACGTTGATCCGCAATGGGTCGACGTCTCCTGGGACAGCGGCCGCCACTATACCGCACCATGGGTCTGGGGTACGACCGGCGTGATGGTCAACACCAAGGTCTACAAGGGCGACATCAACACCTCTGCCGTCATCTTCGATCCACCGGAAGAGCTGAAGGGCAAGATCAACGTCGTGCCGCAGATGAACGACGTCATCGACATGGCGATCAACTATGTCGGCGGCGAGGCCTGCACCACCGACAAGGCGATCCTGAAAGCTGCCCGTGACAAGCTGATGGCCGCCAAGCCCTTCTGGGCTTCGATCGACTATGCGAGCTTCGAGAAATTCATCAAGGAAGACCTCAACGCCTCGATCTTCTGGTCGGGCGCCACGATGCGCATTCGCGCCGAGAACCCCGGCTTCGCCTATGGTTTCCCGAAAGAGGGCTTCTCGCTTTGGCAGGACAATGTCGCCATCCTCGCGGATGCCAAGAATGTCGACAATGCCAAGCTCTTCCTGAACTTCATCATGGAGCCGGAAAACGCGGCGCTGATCTCCAACTACACGCGTTATGCCAACTCCATCCTCGGTTCCGAAGCTTTCATGGATCCCGAGCTGCCGAAGGCACCTGAAATGAACATTCCGGCCGAGTTCAAATCCGCCGCCCATTTCCAGGTGACCTGCCCGACCGAAGTGCAGCAGATCTATGCCCGGATCTGGACAGATCTGACGAAGTAACAAACCCCGACCCGGCCGACTGCCTTGTCGGCCGGATCTTCCCTGCCTGCGATGCGCGGGAGAGTAAGCCCGCCCAAAGCGGGTTGAGCGCCATTCAGGACCGGGCGCTGATCAACACATGAATACCTTCCCGTTGCCGGGTGGCAAAATGGTGCGAAATGTGCCACATGCATCCGTGGAAGGATGATCATGGACGATCCAAACCTGAGAGATGAGACGCGGGTCCGACCGCATACCCATCTTGCAGCCGTCATCGTTAGCCTGTTCGCGTCGCTGCTGCTTCTGTTCGGCGGGGATGTTTCTGGCCGTTTCCATTCGGGTCCCTCCGTCGCCGGCGCGCTGTCTCGCTCTGACACCGGGCAGGCTGTGGCGGGTGGTCATGGCGATACGCGCTTCCTCACGTCCGCCGATCAATCCGTGCGTCCGAAACTGCGGCCATGGGTCTCTGGCGACGGCTGCCTTCCGGTTGACTTGCCGACCTTGTGGACATGTCGTCTTGGCGATCGGACACAGCAGTCTTCGGCCGCCCTTTTGCATCCCGGCGCGCCGCATCCCTATTGGTCTCGCGCGCCCCCTGAAATCCAGCTCCCTGCCTGACCGTTTCGCCGCCATCTGATCGATGGCTCGACCCGATTGTGCCACCGCCTCATGGCTGTGGTCGCAACATGCTGGATTTACGATGAAAAACTCCTTTTCGAAGGTGATGGGCTATATGCTCGTCATCCTGCTCGGCCTGCTCGTCGCCTTGCCGAACGTCTTGCCCGACACAACGCTTTCCAGACTGCCTTCCTGGATGCCGCATCAGCGGGTATCGCTCGGCCTCGACCTGCGCGGTGGCTCACATCTCGTTCTTGAAGTGGATCGCCCGGCGTTGATCGACGAATGGCTGCAAAGCCTGACACAGGAAGCCCGTTCGACCTTGCTTGAAGCTCGGATCCAGACGCGCAGTGTTCGCCGCGATGGCAATGCCGTGAACATAGCGCTTGCCAACCCCGCGCAGCTTGCCGCTGCGACAACCGCGCTCGCTGTGCTCAACAACCCGGTGGCGACGCTCACCGGAACGGGCACGTCCGAACTTGCGATCACCACCAGCGGCACGGACACCCTTCGCATGTCCCCCACCGATCAGGGGATCACCGCCCGCATGAGCCATGCCGTCGAGCAGAGCCTCGAAGTAATCCGTCAGCGCGTCGACCAGGTCGGCGTCGCCGAACCCACCATTCAGCGCGTCGGCGCCGACCGCGTCCTCGTCCAGCTCCCGGGCGAGCAAGATCCGTCGCGGCTGCGCGCGCTCCTCGGCACTACGGCGAAGATGAGCTTCCATCTGCTCGGAGAGACCGGGGCGGCCGGCGTGAAGACATTCGTCGATGACCGAGGGCGTTCCTATCCGGTGCAGACGACCGTGTTGCTGGCTGGTGACCGTTTGACCGATGCCCGCGTGCAGTTCGATCCGCAAGGCGGCCAGCCGGTGGTCTCGTTCCGCTTCGACAGTGTCGGTGCGGACCGGTTTGCCCGCATCACGCGTGACAATGTCGGTCGTCCCTTTGCCATCGTGCTCGATGACAAGGTGCTGAGCGCGCCTGTCATCCGCGAGCCGATCACCGGCGGTGCCGGCCAGATTTCCGGCGACTTTTCGGTCGACGAGGCCAACACGCTCGCGGCATTGCTGAGGGCCGGTGCTCTGCCGGCCAAGCTGACGGTCATTGAGGAACGTACCGTCGGCGCCGATCTCGGCAGCGACGCGATCGAGATGGGCATCATGTCTGGTCTCGCCGGTTTCGGTCTCGTCGTCGTCTTCATCCTGAGCCTTTACGGCGCCTGGGGGCTGCTTGCCGTTCTGGCACTCACGCTCAATGTCATCCTGACCTTTGCGGGCCTGTCTTTGCTTGGGGCGACGCTCACCTTGCCCGGCATCGCCGGTATCGTGCTGGGCATCGGCCTTGCGGTCGACGCGAACGTGCTGATCAACGAGCGCATCCGAGAGGAAGTGGGGAAGGGGCGAGGGGCCTTTGCCGCCATCGATCACGGGTTTGCCAAGGCCTATTCCACCATCATCGACAGCAATGTCACCGCCCTCATTGCCACGGTGCTGCTTTTCTGGTTCGGCTCCGGTCCCGTCCGGGGCTTTGCCGTCACCATGGGTCTCGGCATCGCGATTTCGATGTTCACGGCCGTTTCGGTGGTGCGGGTGGCGATGATTGCCATTGCCCGTCGCTACAAGCTGAAGACGATCTCGATCAAACCGCTCCTACCATTCCGGCTGATCAAGGACGGAACCAAGATCGACTTCATGAAGGCGCGGATGATCGGCATCGGCGTGTCGGCCTTCCTGTCCATCTCCTCCGTCATCCTGTTCATCACCCCCGGCCTCAATTACGGCGTCGATTTCAAGGGCGGCATCCAGCTGGAACTCTCGACGACGGGGCCGGCCGATCTGGCGGGGCTACGTTCCGGTATCGAGGGGCTGAACCTCGGAGAGGTGGCACTGCAGGAGTTCGGAGACAGCAATCATGTCATGCTGCGGCTTGAACGGCAGCCGGGTGGCGAGCAGGCACAGACCGATGCAGTCGAGAAGGTCCGTCAGACCATCCTGTCCCTTGATGCCTCCGCCAAGATCGAGCGGACAGAAGTGGTCGGGCCGAAGGTCAGCGGCGAGCTTGCGACGGCGGGTCTGACCTCGGTCATCCTCGCGTCGCTGGCAATGCTCGTCTATATCTGGGTGCGGTTCGACTGGCCGTTTGCCGTCGGTGCCATCGCGACCCTGATCCTCGACGTCACGAAAACGATCGGCTTCTTCGCGTTGACCGGGCTTGACTTCAATCTGACGGCGATTGCGGCCCTGCTGACGCTGGTCGGTTACTCCGTCAACGACAAGGTTGTGGTTTATGACCGCATGCGTGAAAACATGCGTCTCTACAAGGCCATGCCTTTCAGGGATCTGATCAACCTGTCGATCAACGAGACGCTCGCGCGCAGCCTCTACACGTCGGCGACGGCCTTCCTGGCAATGGTCCCGATGGCGATCTGGGGCGGCAGTGCGGTGGAGAGTTTTGCCGTGCCCATGGTGTTCGGGATCTTCATCGCCGCATCGTCGTCGGTCTTCATCGCAGCGCCGATCCTGTTGTTCCTCGGAGACTGGCGGACGCGCCGCAAGTCGCGGATGGATGCGCGTGCCCAGGAGCAGCCGGCAGTCTGACGGCTTTGGACGTGATCGGGCGAGCGGTGCCGGCTCGCCCGGTCAGCCCTCGTTCGAGGTGCAGCACATGAGGCCTGGAAAGCCCGCATTATTGGTAAAGCGGAGGCCTTCGTTTTCAAATGCCAGACGCAGCTGTGCTTCGGTGGAGCGATGTAAACCGTGACGGTGGCCCTCGAAATCTCTTATGGTGCTGCGCGAGACACTGGATCGGCTTGCCAGTTCGTCCTGGCTCCAACCGAGATAGCCACGGGCTGCGCGACAGAGAGCGGGTGAAAAAACATTGTCGTTAACGGGTTGAATCATCGCCAAAGTTGCCCATTTAGGGTGATATTGCCTATTTAGGGTGACGTTTGAGATATTTCCAGTCTGTGGTCTTCATGCGCAGGCTCATTGTACCGGAGGAATTCGATTTGGGGTAACGCTGGACGCTTCGACCCTCTTGCTGCTGTTGCTGGTCCTTCCCTTTGCCGGCAGCGTTGTCTCGGCTTTCATCTTGAACACGACGTCGCGCGATCTGCCGGTCTTCGTGGCGGGCGCAACGACGCTTCTGACGCTGATCCTGACCGGAGCCGCCTATCCGTTTGTCCGGCAGAATGGCGTCCTGCGGTTCACGGCGGAGTGGTTGCCGCAGTTCGGGTTGGATTTTTCCCTGCGCCTGGATGGTTTCGCCTGGATCTTCTCCATGCTGGTCACCTCGATCGGCTTTCTCGTCATCCTCTATGCCCGATATTACATGGGCAAAGACGATCCGATCCCGCGTTTCTTCTCGTTCCTGCTGGCCTTCATGGGCGCCATGCTCGGCATCATCGTGTCCGGCAATGTCATCCTCCTGTCGATCTTCTGGGAGCTGACCAGCATCTTCTCCTTCCTGCTGATCAGCTATTGGCACACCAGTGCGGCAGCCAGAGACGGTGCGCGCATGGCGCTGACGATCACGGGGATCGGAGGGTTCTGCCTTCTGGTCGGCATGCTTCTCCTCGGCAAGATTGTCGGCAGCTACGATCTCGACAAGATCCTCGCTTCCGGGGACATCGTGCGGGCGCACCCGCTTTATCTGCCGACCCTGGTGTTCATCCTGCTCGGTGCGCTGACGAAGAGCGCGCAGTTCCCCTTCCACTTCTGGCTGCCGAATGCGATGGCGGCGCCGACACCGGTGTCCGCCTTCCTGCATTCCGCGACCATGGTGAAGGCGGGCGTCTTTCTGCTCGTGCGCTTCTGGCCGGTGCTGTCAGGCACGTATGAATGGTTCATCCTGGTCGGCCTGGCGGGTGTCACGACCCTGTTGCTCGGCGCGTTCCTGGCGATGTTCCAGCGGGATCTCAAGGGGCTTCTTGCCTATTCCACCATCAGCCATCTCGGTCTCATCACGACGCTTCTGAGCCTCGGCAGTCCGCTGTCGACGGTGGCGGCGATCTTCCACATGCTCAATCACGCGACGTTCAAGGCTTCCCTCTTCATGGCGGCCGGGATCATCGATCACGAGACCGGCACGCGCGACATGCAGCGGCTGAGCGGGCTCTATCGCTTCATGCCGGCCACGGCGACATTGGCCATGGTCGCGAGCGCCGCCATGGCCGGCGTGCCGTTGCTGAACGGCTTCCTGTCGAAGGAGATGTTCTTCGCGGAGGCGGTGGAAACCCACGCGGATTCCTATCTCGACGTGATCCTGCCCTATGTCGCGACGCTTGCCGGCGTCTTCAGCGTTGTCTACTCGCTGCGTTTCATCCACACGGTCTTCTTCGGCCCGTTGCCGGAGGGCTTGCCGAAAGAGACGCCGCACGAGCCGCCGCGCTGGATGCGCGTTCCCATCGAGATCCTTGTTGTCGTCTGCCTCGTCGTTGGCATCGTGCCGGCGATTTCCATCGGGCCCTTCCTGCAGACGGCCGTCGAAAGTGTCCTGGGTGACCGAACGCCCGAATACAGTCTCAGCATCTGGCACGGCTTCAACGTGCCGCTGCTGATGAGCGTCATCGCGCTGATCGGCGGGTTCGTGCTCTATTTCGCCATGCGCGACTACCTTTCCCGCTGCGAAGACGGGCCTCCCTATCTCCGCCGGCTGCGCGGACAGCGACTTTTCGAGCGTGTGCTCGTGACCGTCTCCTGGCGCTGGGCCCGTCTGGCGGAAAGCCGGCTTGGCACCCGCAATCTCCAGCCGCAACTCCGATGGATCGTTGTCACCGGCTTCGTTGCAGCGACCTTGCCGCTCTATCTCTCGGGTTTCGAGCGCAGGCCCATTGTCTTCTCGACCATCGATCCGTCGTTCGGGCTGTTGTGGCTGATCGGCATGGCGCTGGCGATCGGCGCTGCGGTGTCCGCCAAATATCACCGGTTGGCGGCCCTCATCATGCTGGGCGGGGTGGGGCTGATCGTCTGCACGACCTTTGTCTGGCTCTCGGCGCCGGATCTTGCCATCACGCAGTTGCTGGTCGAAATCGTGACGACAGTCCTCATTCTGCTCGGACTGCGCTGGCTGCCGAAGCGCAGCCTAGACCGGGGCGAGGCGATGACCTTGCAGAGCCGCTTCCGGCGGTTCCGGGATCTCTCGCTCGCGATCGCCTGCGGCATCGGCATGTCGATGGTGGCCTTCACGGTCATGACCATGCCGGTGCCCGATGCCATCGCCTCCTACTTCCTGCAGAACGCCTACACAGGGGGCGGTGGTCGCAATGTCGTCAACGTCATCCTCGTCGATTTCCGCGCCTTTGATACGCTGGGCGAAATCGCCGTGCTGGGCATCGTCGGCCTGACGGTCTATGGTCTGCTCCGCCGTTTCCGTCCGGCCGAGGACAGCATGGAACTGCCTGAGCAACAGCTCAGCCAGAACCGCTTCGATGACGAGCAGCCGGAACGTTCGCCCGGTGACATGATGCGCGAGTATCTGCTCGTGCCCTCCGTGCTGATGCAGTGGCTCTTTCCTGTCATCATCACTTTCGCCGTCTATCTCTTCATGCGCGGCCACGACATGCCCGGCGGAGGGTTCTCGGCCGGTCTGACGCTGTCCATCGCGTTTCTCTTGCAATATCTCGCCGGCGGGACGCGCTGGGCGGAAGATCGCATCCGCATCCTGCCGCTGCGCTGGATGGGTGCTGGCATCCTGACGGCCGCTCTGACGGGGATCGGGGCCTGGCTCCTGGGTTATCCGTTCCTGACCACGCATTTCCGCTATGTGGAGATACCGCTGATCGGCAAGGTGCCGGCAGCCTCCGCACTGCTCTTTGATCTCGGTGTCTTTTCGCTCGTGGTCGGCGCGACCGTCCTGATCCTCGTCGCCCTTGCCCACCAGTCGATCCGGATCAATCGCCTGAGGGCGCTTGAAGCCAAAGGGGAGAAACGCTGATGGAAATCGTCCTGTCTTTAGCGATCGGCCTGATGACCACCTGCGGGGTCTGGCTCATCCTGCGTCCACGCACCTATCAGGTGATCATCGGGCTGTCGCTTCTGTCCTATGCCGTCAACCTGTTCATCTTCGGTGTGGGCGGCGTGAAGAGCAACATGCCGCCGATCCTCGAGGATGGTGTGGTGTCGACGACGCTTAGCGATCCTGTTCCGCAGGCGCTTGTCCTGACGGCCATCGTCATCGGTTTTGCCACCACCGCCCTCTTTCTCGTCGTGCTCTTGGCCGCTCGCGGACTGACCGGCAACGACCATGTCGACGGGAGGAACGAATAGCCGTGACACACTTGAGCCACCACCTCATCGTCACGCCGATCCTGTTTCCGATGATGACAGCCGCCGTTCTGCTGTTCATCGATGAGCGCAACAGAACGACCAAGGCGCTCGTCAGCTTCGTTTCCGTCGTGTTTCTTCTGGCCAATGCCTTGATCCTGTTCCTGGTCGAAAGTGGACCGAACAGTTTTGAGAACGTCTATCTCCTCGGCAACTGGGCGGCCCCATTCGGCATCGTGCTCGTGATCGACGGCCTGTCGGCGATGATGCTGTTGCTGACGGCGATCCTGGGACTTGCTGCGCTCACGTTCTCGCTCGCCAAATGGCACGCCGTCGGCGCGCATTTCCACAGTCTGTTCCAGCTTCTGCTGGTTGGCGTCAACGGCGCGCTGCTCACCGGTGACCTGTTCAACCTGTTCGTTTTTTTCGAAGTCATGCTGGCGGCCTCCTATGGCCTGCTGTTGCATGGAACCGGCACGCTTCGCGTCAAGGCGGGGCTGCATTACATTGCGGTCAATCTGGTCGCGGCACTGTTCTTCCTGATCGGGGTGAGCCTTGTTTACGGGACGGCGGGCACGCTCAACATGGCCGATCTCGCGCTCAGAATGCCTGACATGGAGCCCGATCGGCTGATCCTGATGGAGGCCGGTGCGGCCGTTCTGGGCGTGGCCTTCCTGATCAAGGTCGGCATGTGGCCGCTCTGCTTTTGGTTGCCGACGGCCTATAGTGCGGCATCCGCGCCTGTGGCCGGCATGTTCGCCATCCTCAGCAAGGTCGGTATCTATGTCATTCTCCGCCTGACCATGCTTCTCTTCGGCGACGGTCCATCGGCCGGGTTTGGTGCGGAGATCCTGCTGATCGGCGGCATGGCGACCCTGATCTTCGGGACGATTGGTGTTCTGGCCTCCCAGGCACTCGGGCGTCTTGCCGGGTATTCCGTGCTCGTCTCCTCCGGGACGCTGCTGATGGTGCTCGGCATCAATGACGGCGTGGTTTCGTCCGGCGCGCTCCTCTATCTCGTCAGTTCCACGCTGACGATCAGCGCCTTCTTCATGCTGATCGAGTTGGTGGAGCGCGGGCAGGACGCCGGTGCCAACGTGCTTGCCGTCACCATGGAAGCCTATGGCGACGGGGAGGAGGCCGATATCGAGGAGGGGGAAGGTACAGCCATGCCGGGCACAATGGCGATCCTCGGCATCTGCTTTGCAGCCTGCGGCATTCTTCTCTCCGGTCTTCCACCCCTTTCGGGTTTCATCGCCAAGTTCGCGATGCTGTCGGCGATGATGGGTACGGGATCGATCGGCATGACGCCCGACGCTGCGGTCTGGGCCCTGATCGTGCTGGTTATCCTTTCAGGCCTCGCTGCACTGATTTCCATGACCCGAGCCGGCATCCGCACATTCTGGGGATCGATCGAGGGTGCCGTGCCGCGCGTGCTTGTCGTGGAACTGCTGCCTGTCATGCTGCTTCTGTCCCTGACGCTTGTCCTGACCGTCCAGGCCCGCCCCGCCATGACCTATATGGACACCACCATCCGGGCTCTGGCCAATCCGACGCTCTACGTCGATGCGGTGCGCAACGCCCGTGTGGTTGCAAACCCGGATACGTCGGAGCCGGTTCAGAGCGGAGGTGCGCCATGATCCCGTATCCGCTTCTGACCCTTTCCCTGATCGTCATGTGGCTTTTGCTCAACGACTTCACGCTCGGCCATCTGATCCTCGGTTCGGTGGTCGCGGTCTTTGGCGGCTGGGCCATGGCATCGCTCAGGCCCGACAAGCCGAAACTGAAGAAGTGGTATCTGCTGCTTAAGCTCTTCTGGCGAGTCTTCACGGATGTCATCCGCTCCAACATCGCGGTTGCCCTGCTGATCCTGCGTGGCAAGCGGCAGAAACATACGGCCGGTTTCATCACCGTGCCTCTCGAGATCGAGCATCCGACGGCACTCGCCATCATGGCCGTGATCCTGACCAGCACGCCTGGCTCCGCCTGGCTCGCTTATGACGGACGCCGGAAGACCGTCCTGATCCATGTTCTCGACCTGATTGACGAGGACGAGTGGGTGAAGAACATCAAGCTGCGTTACGAAAGCCTGTTGCTGGAGATCATCGAATGAGCGTCATCATCCTCTTCACCGCCGTTTCGCTCGCCAAGATCCTTCTGGCGGTCGCGCTGATGATCGCTGTCGTGCGCATCTTCATCGGTCCGCGGGCTCAGGACCGGATCGTGGCACTGGATGCCGCATATGTTATCGCCATGCTGCTGCTTGTGACCTTCGGGATCGGCAGCGGACGTACGGTGTATTTCGAGGCGGCACTGGTGATCGGCCTGATGGGTTTTGTTGCGACCGTGGCGCTGGCGAAATTCCTGATGCGCGGGGAGGTGATCGAATGACCATGCCTGTCGGCGATCTTCCTCTTTGGGTGGTGCTGATCGTCTCCGCACTGCTGCTCATCGGTTCCGGGCTGACCTTGCTCGGTGCGATCGGGCTCCTGCGGCTGCCCACCTTCTACGAACGCATCCACGCCCCGACGCTTGGAACGAGTTGGGGCATCGGCGCGATCATGCTGGCTTCCATCGTCTACTTCTCGGTCGCCGGTTCGCGCCCCGTGCTGCACGAGATCCTGATCGGAATTTTCGTCACGCTTACGACACCTGTGACCTTGATTCTTCTCGCGAGGGCGGCACTTCACCGTGACCGCGCCGAGGGCAATCCGTCCGTGCCTGACGATGGCGCGCAGCCTGGAGAACGGTGATCGGCAGGGGCATTACGCTGCCACGGGCGCGCCCGTACGCGGTATTGGCCCTGATTTTCAGAAACGGCATTCCGGGTGGGAGCGATTTCTTGGTTTTGCTTGCTGTTCCCGGCGGAGAGGTCTGAAGGCTTTGCCAAGAAACGTCTTCAAAGGAAACCAGTTTTCCGTTCTCAAATTGGTCAATTGACTATGTCTATTTAATCCATAGGCTTTCTCCCATCCACGAACGGAGGAAACGAATGTCTCTCATCTCCAAAAGCCTGGTGGCTGCACTCAGCATCGGCCTTGCTCTCTCGGGCGCGACCTCGACATTTGCGCAGACCACGCTGCTCAACGTGTCGTATGACCCGACACGCGAATTCTACAAGGAGTTCAACGAGGCTTTTGCAGCCCACTGGAAAGCCGAGACCGGCGAGGACGTCAGCATCCAGCAGTCGCATGGCGGTTCCGGCAAACAAGCCCGTGCGGTCATCGACGGTCTTGACGCCGATGTGGTCACGCTTGCGCTTGAAGGCGACATCAACGAGATCGCCAAGCAGACGGGCAAGATCAAGGAAGACTGGCGCGGTCGCCTGGAGAACAACTCGTCGCCCTACACGTCCACCATCGTCTTCCTGGTGCGCAAGGGCAATCCCAAGGGGATTCAGAACTGGGGTGACCTGGTGAAGGGCGACGTCCAGATCGTTACGCCGAACCCGAAGACCTCGGGTGGCGCGCGCTGGAACTATCTGGCGGCCTGGGCCTGGGCCAACGAGGAATTCGGCGGCGACCAGGAGAAGATCAAGGCTTACATTGGCGAGCTGTACAAGCGTGCGCCGGTGCTTGATACCGGTGCCCGCGGTGCGCTGACGACCTTTGCGCAGCGCCAGATCGGCGACGTTCTGCTCGCCTGGGAAAACGAAGCCTATCTGGCTGGCCAGGAATTCGGTGCCGATTCCTTCGATATCGTCGTTCCGCCGATCTCGATCCTGGCTGAGCCGCCGGTGACGGTCGTCGATGGGAATGTCGATGCCAAGGGTTCGCGCAAGCAGGCGGAAGCCTATCTCGCCTACCTCTATTCGGAGGAAGGTCAGAACCTCGCTGCCAAGCACTTCTATCGCCCGGCCAAGCCCGAGCTCGTCAAGCCGGAACTTCTCAAGCAGTTGCCTGACATCAAGCTGGTCTCGATCGATGATCCGCTCTTCGGTGGCTGGAAGAAGGCGCAGCCCGAGCACTTCGGCGATGGCGGTATTTTCGACCAGATCTACAAGCCGCGCTGATCCTCCCGCCGACTTGTGCAAAGCCCGCTTCGCCAACGCGAAGCGGGCTTTCTTGCGACTAGGCCCGTGTCATCACGGGCTCCTTCTGCGTCCAGATGCGCGGGTCCTGGCCAACTCAAAAACGCGTCCAGGTGCGAACCGGTTTGCTTGGATCAACTCGAAAATAGAATACTAATTTTGTAGAATACATTGACTTCATCGTGGTCGAGGGCGACACTTCGGGTGTGCTGATGACGAAGAAGGAACTCAATATGCCCATTGGTTTCAACCTGTTCTCATTCGACCTGTACGAGGCATTTCGGCGCCGGAGCCAGGAGTCTGATGACGACGGTGATGCGCGCAACCATTCGCATCAGACGACGTTATCCGACGATGAAGAGGAGCGCCGTCTGCGGAATGAAACCTCAGACAAGCTCTTTTGGGGTTTCGGCTATTTCCCTGTCCCTTGAGGTGTTCTGATGGCCTATCTCGGTAACATTGATCGTCGGTCGAGAATTTCACGGCATGCCGTCATGGGGCGCCGCGACCTGAGTTTATGGACTGGCCGCCTGGCGGCTTGTGTCTCCTTTGTCTTCCTTGCGGTCGTGATCCTCGGTCTTTGAGGCCGTCCACCCAAGCAGCAGGACGGGTCCCGTCCGTCCTTTACGTGACGGCGCCTCGCTTCCGTCCCGACTGCCAAATGCACCATCCTTCTCCAAGGCTTCGAGAGTGTTGCCATGACAATCCAGACTGCACATAAATTGAACCTGAGAGCAGAACCCGCCATCGAGCCGGTTCAGGACGTCGATCCGCAGGCGCTCAAGCTGGCACTTCGCCAATTGGCGGGTGGCGTCTCGATCATCACCACGGGCGGTGACCTCGATCGTACCGGAGCCACCGTGACTTCGGCGACGGCGCTGTCCGTTCATCCGCCCAGGATGCTTGTATCGCTGAACAAGACCTCATCGACCTGGCCCGTTCTGCAGAAATACGGAAGCTTTGCTGTCAATGTCGCCGGCGCGCGGCACCAGGCGTTGGCCAACCAATTCGCCGGCGTGGGCGGGCTGAAAGGAGCCGAGCGCTACAGCGGCGCTGTCTGGACCCGTCTGATCTCCGGCGCCCCCATTCTGGCGGATGCCGTGGCTGCGATCGATTGCGAGCTGGAAGAGGCGATCGAGCGACACAGTCACGTCCTGATCATCGGGCGTGTGCTGGCCATTCGGCCAGGAGATGCGGTGTCGCTGGCCTATGTCGATGGCGGCTACCATATTCTCGAATGATCCGCCTTGGACCGGAACGGCCGATAAGGCATGGTATGCGCGGGGCGGAATAGTTTCGGATCGGTGCGGGAAGGGAAGCGGAAGAGATGGGTTCCATCACGCAGTTGAACGACAAGCTTCGAACGGTTCCCAATCCGTTGGTGTCCGACGAACAGGCGCGGGGGGCCATCGAAGACCTTTCAGCCTTTGGCACGGACGATGAACTGCTGAATGCCGCCGCGAAAAAAGGGCTGCTGGCGATCTCTGTGCCGAGCGATTTCGGCGGAGCCGACCTCCCCAACGAACTGATCGCGGAACTGGTCGAGGCGCTTGCACGCCGGTCTGAAGAGGTGGCGCGCCGCGCGCTGTCTCACTTCGTGGCGCTGGAGTTGGTCCGGTCATCCGGCACAGACGAGCAGAGGCGCGGCCTCTACAATCGTGTCATGCTCGGCGAGTGTCTGGCCCATGTCGGCTTCGGCATTGCCGATGCCAGGACCAATGCCGACGGGATCGGCCTCAGCCTGGCAGTGCCGACGGACATCGTTCCGGCCTTGCATCAGGACTGGACAATTCTGCCTGTCGTCGACGAACGGTCGGGGAGGGGCATCGCTGCCTTGCCGGCAACCGCGCTTGATCAGATGGAGATCGGTTCGGATTTGCATCTGCCGGGAGATCATGTCCTGACACTTGGTCCGGACGCAGAGCATATCGCCCAAGCGATCGAGGTTCTCCTGGAGGCGGCGCTCAAGGTCGGGTTGCTTTCGGGTTCGTCAGCGTCGCCTTACGAACCGGAACCTGATGTGGTGCTTCGCGAGCTATTGAGTGCCATGATTGCGCGGGTATCTGGGACCATCGACGCGCTGCAAGTCGGTGCTGCCAACGTCGACCTATCAGCCCTCGATCGATCCGTCCTTGCCTTGCGCCACCTCAACCAACAGGCCATCGGCTGATCAGCGATCCATCGCGCCGTCCATGGGCGGTACATGGTGAAATGCTCCTCCTTGTTTCCAGTATGCGCCTCAATGCCAACCCGGCGGGGTCCGTGCGTTTTCGCGAGGTCGGAGTCTTTTTTGAAAATGATTTGACTAAATAAATTTCCGCTGTCACTCTTCTGACATCAGCGGAGGTTTTCCATGGCGTTGCGGGGGACAAACCAGGAGACGGGACGACCGTACAATCGCAGGATTGTGCTGGAAGCGATCCGCCTTCGGGGACCCATAACGCGCGGTGATATCGCACGCAGCGTCGGTCTCACCGTTCAGACCGTCTCGACGATCGTCAGGGAGCTCGAAGACGAGGGCTTGATCCTCTCCGCGCAGAAGGCGCCCGAGGGGCGGGGGATTCCCCCCTCCACCTTGACCATCAATCCAGACGGCGGCCATGCGCTTGGAATCCATGTCACGCCGCTCGGCATTGAAGCAGCTCTGGTGAACCTTCGCGGCGATGTGTTGGAGAGCCTGCGTCGCGACGTGCTCAATGCGACGCCGGAAGACGCATTCTCCATCATTTCCGAGCTGGTGCAGCGGCTGAAGGCAAGCCCGCGTTGCGGTCGCCTGCTCGGCGCAGGTCTGGCACTTCCCGGACCATTCGACGTGGAATCCATGAGCTTTGTCGGCTCGACCACGATGACCGGATGGAAAAACGTGGATATTCGCCAACACCTGGCTGACGCGACAGGACTGCCGGCCTTCATCGAGAACGATATGGCGGCCGCTGCCCTGGGTGAGCAGCTCTACGGTCTCGGCCAGCAGCTGTCCGACTATTATTATCTCTTCTTCAGCGTCGGTCTCGGCGGCGCCATGATGCATGAGGGGGCGGTATTCCGGGGGGCTTGGGGCAATGCCGGTGAAATCGGCCATATTCCGGCCGTACCCGATGGGGAGCCATGTCCGTGCGGTAATCGCGGTTGCCTGGAGCGTTACCTTTCGCTCGATGCCTATGAGCGCCGCGGCTTGCCGGCGAACGAATGGGTCGCGGAGGTCGCGCCGTTCTTTCGCAGCGCAGTCCGGACGATCGAGAACCTTTTCGATCCCGAGACGATCGTTCTCGGCGCGCTCGCGCCGCATGCCTTCATCAGCCAGCTCGCCACCCTTGTCGACGGGCTCGACAATTCGATTTCCGCCCGGGCCAATCGGCCGATGCCGCGTGTGGTGATGGCGAGCGATTGCCAGCATTCGGCCTTGCGAGGGGCTGCGGCTCTTGCGGTCTTCGGCGTGATGTCGCCGCGATACGGGCAAATGTTCGAAACACCAGAAAAGGGGACTGCCTGATGACCGAGAAACTGCTCGTCCTGGATAACATCCGCATGAATTTCGGGGCGATCGAGGCGCTCAAGGGCATCAGTTTCTCGATTGGCAAGGGTGAAGTCGTCGCTCTCCTGGGTGACAACGGGGCCGGCAAATCGACCCTGGTCAAGATCATCTCCGGCGGTTTGCAGGCAACGTCAGGGCGCATGCTGTTCGAAGGGCAGGACTATCAGGCAAAGACGCCGGCCGAGGCGAAGGCCGTCGGTATCGAGACCGTCTATCAGGACCTGTCGCTGTGCACCAATGTCGACGTCGTCGGCAATTTCTTCATGGGCCGCGAAATCACGCGGAAGATTGCAGGCATCCCGTTCCTCGACGAGAAGGCCATGGAAGAGGTCACGTCCAAGGCGCTTGCCAGTGCGGGCACCCGCATTCCGTCCATGCGCACGAAAGTGGAACATCTGTCCGGCGGTCAGCGCCAGGCCATTGAGCTCAACCGCTTCGTTCATTGGGGTGGCAAGCTGGTACTGCTAGACGAACCGTTTGCCGCACTCGGCGTCGAACAGACACGGCGCGGACTCGATATGATCCGCCACGTTGCGAGCCAGGGCATCGGCGTCGTCATCATCACGCACATCATGCAGCAGGCCTTCCAGGTCGCTGACCGCATCGTCGTCATCCGCCACGGCGTCGTCGCCGGCGATGTCGAGAGAGCCAAGACAAGCCCGGATGCAGTGATCGAAATGATCACAGGGCAAGCACTCGCCGGAGCCGGACCGGTGGGCAGAGAATGAAAAGGGGTCCGGCTCAAAACTGGAGAGAACAATGATAAAGCGAATGATGCTTGCATTGCTGAGCGTTCTCGTGCTCGGCCTATCCATGCTCACGACGGCCGCCGCCCAATCGAAAGGCGTCGTCTACTATCTCGTGCCGACATTGCTCGACGAGTTCCAGACCGGTTCGGTCGGGGCGCTCGAGATGTTCCTGAAGCAGACCGGCTACGAGATGAAAACGCTCAATGCCGATAACAAGACCGATATGCAGCAATCGCAGATGAATGACGTCATCGCCCTGAAGCCCAGCGCGATCATTCTTGCTGCGGTCGATTTCAATGCGCTGAAGCCGTCCATCGAAGCTGCCCGTGAGGCCGGTATTCCGGTGGTCGAATTTGACCGGCAGATCACCTCGACCATGTCCGATTTCACCTCGGTTGCCGGTACGATCGAGATCGGTCACGTCGCTGCAGACCAGGCTGAAGCCATGCTGAAGGCCAAGAAGGGTGACGTTTCAGGCAAGATCCTTCAGGTCCTGGGCGATCCGGGCGATCCCTACACGCTCGATATCCAGAAGGGCTTCGAGGAGAAGATGAAGGCGTTTCCTGGCGTCACCATCATTTCCGTGCCTGCTCTGCAATGGGAAGCCAGCAATGCCGGGACGATCGTGTCCGACCAGATGCTCGCCAATCCCGATATCGACCTGATCTTCCTGCATGCAGCCCATCTTTCGGTCGCGGCCGTCGCCTCGCTCGAAGCTGCCGGCAAGAAGCCGGGTGATGTCATGATGATGAGCTCCAATGGCGCGCCCGTCGGTCTCGACCTCATCCGCAAGGGCTGGCTCAATACCGAGGTGGAGCAGCCCCTTTACGCACAGGCCGCCGCCGTTGCCATGTTCATGGACAAGATCGTCGGCAAGCAGGACATCAAGGCCGGCGAATACGACGTGCTCGGCCTGAAGGGCGTGGTGACGATCGAAGCCTGGGGGCCGAATATCAAGATCCCCGGCGCTGCGATCACCAAGGAGAATGTCGATAACCCGGCCTTCTGGGGCAATATGAAGCCGCCGGCCGGGACGGTCGAATCCGTCAAGTAAGACGGCTTTTCCACCCGGGGTCCGAGGGCCCCGGGACCTCCCTTCCTTCAATATGGATTGGCCGCATGCACCCTCGTAGTCGCACCATTCTCGAATTCATCCTCGACAATCTCGTCTGGTTCATGCTCATCGTGGTTCTCGCGCTGTTTTCGGCGCTGATCCCGAACTATTTCCAGATCGGCATTTTCACCAACATCATCGAAGCCTCCAGCGTGCTCGGGGTCATGTCGATCGGTCTGGCGCTGGTGATCATCACCGGTCATATGGACCTGTCCGTCGAATCCGTCGCGGCTCTCTCGGCCATGGCGGTCGGAATCCTCTTCTGCTCGGCTGGCATCGGGCTCGGAATCAAGCTCAATCCCGAATGGCTGATGGTTCCTGTCTCGCTTCTGCTGGCCTGCGCCATCGGCGCGCTGATCGGCCTCGTCAACGGTTTTCTGGTCGTGAAGCTGAAGATGAGCGCCTTCATCATCACGCTCGCCTCGTTCATCTGGGTGCGCGGTATCGTGCTTGCCGTCTCGGGTGGACGCTCCGCCCAGGATCTCGATCCGGCCATCCGCTGGTTTGCCATCGAACGTTTCGCCGGCATTCCCTTGTCAGCCTGGATCGCGATCGGCTGCTTCCTGATCTTCTCTGTGATGATGGCGAAGACGCCGTTCGGCCGGCATCTGATCATGATCGGCGGCAATGAAACCGCGACCTTCAGGGCGGGCATCCGCGTGACCCGCAATCTGATCATCGCCTTCGTCATGGCGGGAGCGATCGCCGGGCTCGCTGGCTGGCTGCTTGCCATCCGCACGTCCGGTGCCACTGCCAATCTCGGTGTCGGGCTGCTGTTCAACGCCTTTGCAGCCGTCGTCATCGGCGGCGTCAGCCTCAAGGGTGGTGTCGGCGCCCTTCCCGGCGTCTATGCCGGGGTGCTGCTGCTCTCGTCAATCAACACGGCCATCAACCTGATGGGGCTCCCGGCGAATTACACCCAGGTCATTCACGGCTTCCTGGTGCTCGCCGCCGTGCTTCTCGATACCTTCAAACAAAGGCTCCGCCAGAGGCTCGCATGACAGACAGATTGAAAGACAAGGTGGCCCTGGTCGTCGGCGCCTCCAGAGGTATCGGCAAAGCCGTTGCGCTGCGCTTCAAGGAGGAGGGGGCGCAGGTCGTCATCGCCGATCACGAGGCGGAGGAAGGGCAGGCGGCGGCCGATGACATCGGGGCCGATTTTGTCGTCGCCGACATTTCGAAAATGGATGATGCGGTCGCTGCGGTCTCGTTCACCGTTGAACGGCACGGTCGGCTCGACATCATCGTCCAGAATGCCGGCATCTATCCGTGGCAGCTGATCGAGAATACTGAGCCTGACGACTGGGACCGGGTGATGGCTGTCAATCTGCGCGGTTGCTTCAATGCGGCGCGCGCGGCGCTGGTGCCGATGAAGGCGCAAGGGTCAGGGCGCATTCTTTTCACGTCATCCATCACGGGCCCCTATGTCACGAGCCCCGGACATGGGCATTATGCGGCGAGCAAGGCGGGCATCAACGGCTTCATCCGGTCGGCGGCGCTGGAATTCTCGTCCTATGGGATCAATGTCAACGGTGTCGAGCCGGGCAACATTCTGACCGAGGCCATCCAGCTGCATCGCGGCGCGGCCTTTATCAAGAACATGGAGGTTGCCATTCCGCTCGGACGTCTCGGCTCGCCGCGCGACGTCGCCAATGCCTTCCTGTTCCTCGCCTCCGATGATGCGAGTTACGTGACCGGGACGACGATCGTCGTGGACGGCGGTCAATTGCTGCCGGAAGGCGCCGATTTCCGATTGCTGCCTCCCTGAGGCATGGGGTGGCACGGCGCGTGGCGCCGTGCCCTTTTTCGGCTCAGAGGTCGCCGAGCAGTTCGTTGACGCGGCTTTCGGCCGAGGCGAGGGCCTCGTCGACAGACTTGTCACCGTTGATAGCCGCGCCGACTTCTTCGCCGATGATGTCCTGGATCGGGAACTGGCGCTGGACTTCCGCCGGCAGCGGACGTCCGATCTCCGCAATCTTGGCGATGTTGTCACGATGCGGCAGCGACTTGAATTCCGGCATGTCGAAGACGGCCTTGGCAGCCGGCAGGTGACCGGTTCGGGCCCACTGGAAGTCGTTGTCGGCCAGGAACTTGAAGAGCTTGCCCACCGCGTCCACCTGTTCCGGCGAACGATCCTTCTTCGGCATCACCCAGCTGTGGCCGTCGGCATAGGTGCTGTCCTGGCCGGGGAAGAGCTGCGGGACCGGATAGACAGTGTAGCCCTTGGAGAGAGCCGTCCCATCCTTCTCAGACTGGGCGACATAATCACCGATCAACCATGTGCCGTTGACGGCAATGCCGCCTTCGCCGTTGGCAAAGCCGGAGACGGCGGCGGCATAGTCGAGGCCGGTCGTGGAGATGCCTTCGTCCTTCGTCGCCTTCATCAGCTCGACGGCGGCTTTGGCCTCCGGCGTGTTGAGCTTGATGGCGGTCGGATCGGCGAAGAAGTCCGAGTTCTGCTGCTGCAGCAGGGTGTAGAGGATACGGGTATAGGAGGCCGTCTCGTTGGCCATGATCTGGATGAGATAAGGCTTGCCGGTCTTTTCCTTGAACTGCTTGCCCTGGGCGATCAGTTCTTCACCCGACTTCGGCAGGATCGGTGTTCCGTCTGCGTTGACGAGGCCGGCTTCCTTCATCAGGTTCAGGTTGACGTGAAAAAGCATGGTCCAGTTGTCGAAGGGCAGACCGTACAGCTTGCCTTCCTTGGTGACGCCGTTGCGGCCGGCATCGGTGAAGCTGTCCGGGGTGACACCCTGTGCCGCCAGGACCTCGTCGATCGGCTCGATCAGGCCACGGCTCTGATAATCGGAAATGGCCGAATAGTGCATCGAGACGACGTCGGGTGCCGCTCCGGAAGCCATCTGCGCATTGAGCTGGTCGTAGCCCGGCCATTCGACCGTGGTCACGTTGACATCGATATCCGGATTGTCGGCTTCGAACTTGTTGACGAGCGCGGTGATGATGCCGCATTCGCCGACGGCGGCGGAGACGTCCGTCACCTTGCCGTAG
Source organism: Rhizobium sp. AG855 (assembly GCF_003610655.1). Taxonomy (NCBI): domain Bacteria; kingdom Pseudomonadati; phylum Pseudomonadota; class Alphaproteobacteria; order Hyphomicrobiales; family Rhizobiaceae; genus Rhizobium; species Rhizobium sp. AG855. Next base: position 182,944 of record NZ_RAQG01000003.1, read on the forward strand.
TCGGCTTCGCAGGCGCCGAAGAAGCGCTGCAGTTCGATCTTGGTTTGCGCCTGAGCTGATGCGCCATAACCCAGCGCGATCATGGCGACGGTGGTCATCAATATGCGTTTCATCGTGTCTCACTCCCTTTTTCGGGTCTCTTGACCCTGTTGAACATTTCCGGGCGGCTCCTCTCCGACCGGGCAGGCTTCACTTCACCGCGCCTCCGGAGACGGCGGTCACGATGTGTTTCTGGAAGATCACGTAGACGATCAGTGCGGGGACGCTGGCAAAGACCGCTTGGGCTGCCAGGAATCCAAGACCCTCGCTCTGAGCGAAATTGGATTGCGACGAGGCGAGTCCGACGGTGAGCGTGTACATTTCCTTCTTGGTCGCCGAAATCAGCGGCCACCAATAGTCGTTCCAGCCATGCAGGAAGGTGAAGATGCCGAGTGTTGCCTGGGCCGGCAGGGTCTGCGGCAGCATGATCTTCCAAAAGATCCTCCACTGCGATGCATTGTCGAGCAGGGCGGCTTCGTCGATTTCCTTGGGGATCGCCCGGAAGAACTGTGTCATCAGGAAGACGCCGAAAGCACCCGACATGCCCGGCAGCATCAGGCCGAGATAGGTGTTGTGCAGGCCGAACCAGTTGAACATCTGGTGGCGGGCGATGATGACCGCCTGCTCCGGTACCGCGAGGCCGAAGAGCACGATGACGAACAGCGTGCGCCGGAATGGGAACTCGAGACGCGCGAAGCCATAACCGGCCAGCGAGGAGAGGATCAGCACCATCAGTGTTTCGCCGGTGGCAACGACGAGGCTGTTGAAGAACCAGCCGAAGACCTGCGACGAATGCAGGATGTTCAGATAGTTGGCGATCGTATAAGGCGCCCGGAAGACCGAGTCCGTGCCAATCATCAGGTCCTGGTTGCTCTTGATCGAGAGGCCGACCAACCAGGCAACCGGCGCCATCATCACGACGGACAGGAAGGCTGCTCCCCAGAGGAGCGGCCGGTTGGCCGTCAGAACGTCTGGCTTGTAGGTGTCGTTCGAGTTGCTCATGCACCGTCCTCCGTCTTGCGCGAGGACACGACGTATTGCGCCATGGCCGCGACGAGGATGATGAGGAAGAGGTATTGCGATGCTGCCGCCGCGCGGCCGACATCCCAGCGGACAAAGCCGACTTCGTAGATGTACATGACGAGCGGACGCGAGGTCCCGTTCGGGCCGCCATTGGTCATCAGCTGCGCCTGACCGAAGAGCTGGAACTGGAAGACGATCTGGATGATCGTGACCAGCATGATGGTGCGGGCAATCGAGGGCAGGGTGATGCGGGTCAGCACCCGCCAGGGGCTTGCATTGTCGAGCGCCGCTGCCTCGTAGAGATCCTGTGGCACCTGCTGCAGGGCGGCGAGGAACAGCATCATCGGCAGGCCCACGCACCACCAGACGGTGGCGACGCCGACGGCGAACAGCGACCAACCCTTGGTCGAGATGAAGTTGATCTGGTCAATTCCGGCCTGGGTGAAGAGAACCGAGAGAAGGCCGTCGCCGGGGATGAAGACGAAACGCCAGATCAGCGTGACGATGGTGACAGACAGAACCGAGGACGAGAAAAACAGGCCGCGGAAGAAGCTGGTGGTGCGCGTCGTGCGGTTGAGTGCGAGCGCCAGAAACAGCCCAAGGGCAACCAGCGTGGGGACGCTCACCACAACAAACAGGATGGTGTTGCGCAACGCCTGCAGGAAGACGGCATCGCCGGCGACGCGGATATAGTTGGTCAGGCCGACGAAGCGGCCGGGGCCGAAAAGGTCGACCTTGTGCAGGCTCAGCCACATGCCCCAGAAGAGCGGGAATACGAGCAGGGCGATGAAGACCAGGAGGTAGGGCAGGATGAAAAGCCCATTGCTCCATTGGCTGCGGCGATAGCTTTCGGCCATGTCAGTCCGTCTCCCTTGAGAAGGCCCGGCCATCGGCGCCGAAGAGATGAAAAGCCTTGGGGTCGAGCGAGATCATCAGCCGGTCTCCAGCCTTGATCAGGGAACGGCCGTCCGCTTCGACGACGAATTTGCTGCCATCATCGAGCACGCCGTAGACCAGCGAACGATCGCCGAGACGTTCGACCACTTCGGCGGTCAACGGGACACCGGGACGCCCGTCCGTCAGGACGGTGATGTCTTCGGCACGAATTCCGATGGTGGCACCCTGCGCATTGACTGCACCCGGGACCGCAAAGCCCGTTTCGACCGTTCCGAGGCCGGCCGTCGTAACCGCGAGGCCGGTGCCTACCTGGCTCCAACCCGTCACAGCCAGGAAGTTCATGGCCGGCGAGCCGATGAAGCTTGCGACGAATTTTGTGGCTGGCCGCTGGTAGACATCCATCGGCGTGCCGATCTGCTCGATCTTGCGCGCATTCATGATGACGATCCGGTCGGCAAGCGTCATTGCCTCCACCTGGTCGTGGGTGACGAAGATCATCGTCGAGCCGAGGCGGTGATGGAGCTGGGCCAGTTCCAGACGGGTGCGGCCTCTGAGTGCCGCATCGAGGTTGGACAGGGGCTCGTCGAACAGGAAGGCTTTGGGCTCCTTGACGATGGCGCGGCCGATGGCGACGCGCTGGCGCTGGCCGCCTGAGAGCTTCTGCGGTTTGCGATCGAGCAGATGGCCGATTTCCAGCGTTTCGGCAGCGGCCAGCACGCGGCTCTCGATCTCGCCTTTCGCCATCCCGATGTTCTCAAGCCCGAAGGACATGTTCTGTTTCACCGTCATATGCGGGTAAAGCGCATAGGACTGGAAAACCATCGCCACGCCGCGTTTGCCGGGCGGAAGCGTGTCGACGCGCTGGCCGGCCACCGAAATGGTGCCTCCGGTGACGTCCTCGAGGCCCGCGATCATGCGCAGCAACGTGGACTTCCCGCAGCCCGAAGGGCCGAGGAAGACCACAAATTCCCCCGCCTCGATGGACAGTGAAATGTCCTCAAGGACGGTCAGTGCGCCGTAGCGCTTGGTGACATTGTCAATTTCAATCGAAGCCGACATGGTTTCTCCTCCCCGTCGTCGATTGGTTTACTGGCCGAGCCGGATCATCCGGTAGCTGAGCGGAGCGATCTCCGCCTTGAGGCGTCCCTCCCCGACAGACACGCCGCTTCCATCGACCGGTTCGACGGTCTGCTTGTCGGGGCCGTTGACTGCCTTCAGCGCATGGCCCGCGATCACCTTGTCCATGATCACCTTGCGATCGCCGAAGCCTTCGAGCGCGACATCAAGAGTGATCGCGTCGGTCTCGTGGCGGTTGACGATGAAGAGGGTGAGCGCGCCGTCGGTGTCGCTCTCGACGGCGGAGACGTCGAGATAGGGTACGGCTTCGGCGAAGTCGGTCTTGTAGCTCGGGCAATCGATCGACAGCTGGTAGGAGATGCCGCGGCCGTAACGCGAGGCAAAGAGATAGGGATAATAGGTCGTCTGGCGCCAGGCCGGGCCGCCGGGCACGGTCATGATCGGGGCGATGACGTTGACGAGCTGCGCGAGGCAGCCGACCTTCACGACATCGGCGCGGCGGATGAAGGTGTTGAGAATGCAGCCGACCTGCAGCACGTCCTCGAAGTTGTAGATGTCTTCCAAGAGTTCCGGCGCATGCGGCCAGCCATCGCGGCCATCCAGAACCTTCCGGTCGGCTTCGTTGGAATGGTACCAGACATTCCACTCGTCAAAGCTGATATAGACGTTCTTCTTCGAGCGCTTCTTGGCCTTGGTGACCCGGATGACGGAGGCGATTGTCTCGATGTAGTCATCGAGGCGGGCGTTCTGCGCCAGATAGGCGGCGGTGTCGCCGGCATGGTTCTCGAAATACATGTGCAGGCTGATGTAATCGACGCTGTCATAGGTGTAGTCGAGAACTGTCGCCTCCCAGGCGGGATAGGTCGGCATCTTCGGTGAGGACGAGCCGCAAACGACGAGTTCGATCGACTTGTCAAAGGCGCGCATGGCCTTGGCGGTCTCGAAGGCGACCCGGCCATACTCCTCGGCCGTCTTCTGGCCGATCTGCCAGGGGCCGTCCATTTCATTGCCGAGGCACCAGAGCTTGACGTTCCAGGGCTCTTCGCGGCCGTTCTTGCGGCGCAGATCCGACCAGTAGCTGCCGCCCGGATGGTTGACGTATTCGAGGAAGGCGCGGGCTTCATCCAGGCCACGCGAGCCGAGGTTCACAGCCAGCATCATTTCGGTGTTGGCGGCCTTGGCCCAATCGGCGAATTCGTGGATGCCGACCTGGTTGGATTCCGAGGTGTGCCAGGCGAGATCGAGCCGAACCGGGCGATCTTCCTTCGGGCCGATACCGTCTTCCCAGTTATAGGCCGAAACGAAATTGCCGCCGGGGTAACGAACGACGGGTACATCCAGTTCGCGGACGAGATTGATCACGTCCTGGCGCATGCCATTTGCATCGGCAGTGGGGTGTTCGGGTTCGTAGATGCCGGTGTAGACCGCGCGGCCGAGATGCTCGACGAACGAGCCATAAAGGCGCGGATCGATCGCGCTGATTTTATAATCGCGGTGAACGGTGCCCACAGCCCGCATGTGTATTTCCTCCAAATATATCCGTTTTTCGGATATCTATCATAATTGAGGATATGATACACGGGATCGACCGGAGGTCAATCCGGCAATATGGAGGGGAAAATCGCAGGTGAAGTCAGGTCTTGATGCGCAGGACAATGTCCTGATCGTAGTTGCCGAAGCCGCGGCCGAAGATGTTGATACCACCGGGATGTTCGGCCGTCTCCGGCACCTCGATCCTGACGCGGATCGAGCGGTGCTCAAGCAGTTCCAGGTCGTCAAGTCGTGTATCGGACACGCGCATCCCGTCGATAAAGGTGCCGTTTTCCGTCACGCGAAAACTCTTCAAGACGCCATATTGGCTGCCGCGCAGCTTCCACCAGTCGGGTGTGAATTTGCCGCGGCGGTCGCCGAAATCGCCGGGCGACGTCCAGGTCGCGACGGCTTTGCCGTTGATCGAAATGGTGATGTCAGACGGCCAGTTCTCAGAGGTGCCGGGAACTTCGGAGGAAAGCTCCAGGAGCAGTTCCAGCTCCCGGATAGGCGCGCCCTTGATCCTGGCATTGTTCGGAAACTGATAGTCGACATAGCCCCTGGTAAACCAGAGCAGGCCAGCCTTCATGCGGTCGGGGGAGAGGAAGGTGTCGGGGCTGTCGAGATAGCCGATGATCGCCTCCGCTGCGCACATGCCGCAGGGGGCATAGACGTCGTAGCCGCTGTAGAGACCAACCGGCATCGACACTTCGATCGCTTCGTCGGTGGCCTTGTTGGGGCGGGTGAAGGTCAGCACGATCTCGTCGTGCACGGCATGGCAGATCTTCTGGCTGCCCTTGCGGGCCTTCTGCACTTCGGTGCGGATCAGGCCCGCTTCTTCCATCTGGTTGAGGTGCGTCGATGTCGTCGACTGCGGCAGGTCGAGAACCTCGGCAATCTCGTTGACGTTGAGGGGGCCTCGGGCATGCAGAAGTTCCAGAATGGAAAGTCGAGCGGGTGCGGCTAGGCTCTTCAGCACATCCTTGCCGTCCTCGGGCGTGATCATCAAAAATCGGCTGCTCACATCGATCCTCCCCGTGATCACGGATCTATATCAGGAATTTGGGTTTGATCAACAGCGGAGATGTCTGTGGCGCGAGGGGAAGGGCAAGAGTGACGCGCCGGCCGCCAGATCATGTCCGTATTTCATGGAAACACAGAAATGATCTATCTCTTTGTCATCAAGCAATTCCGGAGGCGAAACCGGATTCCACTTTCGCCGGAGTTGCTCTCGGCGAGGCGTTTCAGACGGATTCCCGTTCCACCAGCAGGCATTCGACCTTCAACTGGTCGTGGGAACTGTTCAGGCCGCCTGTGATGTCGGAGATCACTTCGACGGCCATCGCCCCCATCTCGAACATCGGCAGGTGGAAAGTGGTGAGCGGCGGCATGGTGAATTGGGCGATGTCCCGGTTGTCGAAGCCGACGACCGAGATGTCGCCGGGGACCGTCTTGCCCAGTTCCTTCAGCGCGTCGATGCAGCCGAGCGCCATGAGATCGTTGGCGCAGAAGATCCCATCCGGCGGTTCCGGCAGCTTCATCAGGGCATGGGTCTTCTCGTAACCGGAAGACGGTTCCCAGTTGCCGTAGTGGACAAGGTCGGGGTCATAGGTGATGTCGTTGCTGGCCAGTGCCTGTTTGTAGCCGCGCAGGCGGTCGCGCGGATTGTCGAGGCCTTCCTGTCCGTTGATGAGCGCGATCCGCTTACGGCCGGCGGCGATCAGTCGTTCGGTCGCGGCGCGGCCGCCGGCGACGTCGCCGGGAAGGATCGAGGCAAGGCGGCGCTGCTGGTCGTAGCAGTTGACGAGAACCGACGGAGCGCGGAACAACGGCTCGGGCGGATCAATCTTTCGGGTCAGGATCGTGCCGAAGATGTAGCCGACGAGCACCTGGCCATCACAGACGGAGAAGATGCCGCCATCCGGGTCCTCGCCCTTGCGGAAGACGCCAAGCGTGACGATGATGCCGAGTTCCAGCGCCTTTTCACGGGCACCCTCGAAGGCCATGGCCATCCAGGGATCCGTCGTGAGTTCGTCGACCACGAAGACAATGACCCGGCTTCCCGCGTTGGCCGGTGTCGCTGATTTATTCGAGAGGCGATACCCGAGTTGTTCGGCGGCATCGAAGACGCGCTTGCGGGTGGTCTCGCTGAAGCGGGCCCCGGAACTTCCATTCAGGATGAGCGACACGGTTGCCTGGGACACACGCGCCAGTGCCGCTACATCCATCATCGTCGGTTTCAAGGCATTCTCCATGACGAACACCGTGGTTTCCGAAGCGCAAGACGGCTTTCAGGATCTGAATAGCCTGATACGATCGAAGGCGACGGCAACCACTATGAAGGTACCTATGAACATTCCTTGCCAGAATGTCGAGATGCCAAGCAGGATCAGGGAGTTGCGGATCACTTCTATCAACAGCGCACCGACGACGGCGCCAAGCGCATTGCCTTCCCCGCCCGCCAGATTGGCGCCGCCGATGACCGCTGCCGCAATCACCGTCAGTTCCATGGCCTGACCGAGGTTGGTGGTGACGCTGCCGAGCCATCCCGCCATCAGGATGCCGGCGAGGCCTGCGGTGAAAGCCGAGAACATATAGATGCTCACCTTCATGCGCCGCACCGGTATGCCGGTCAGCAAAGCTGCGTTCTCGCTGCTGCCGATGGCGAAGAGATGCTGGCCCCAGCGGGTCCATTTGAAGGCGAGCGACATGATCAGTGTCAGGGCGGCAAGGACGTAAAGGGGGTGGGGGATGCCGAGGGTCGATCCGCCGCCGACCCAGATCAGCACATTGTGGTCGGGACCGAAATCCCAGATCATCTTGTTGTCGGAGAGCACCATGGCGAGCGATCTGGCGGCCGACAGGGTTCCAAGGGTCACGACGAAGGGCGGCATGCCGGCATAGGCGACAAGCAGGCCGTTCAGCAGGCCGACGAGCAGGGCGGCGCCGAGGGCCATGACGGCTGCGAGCAGAAAGGGTGCCCCGGCTGCCATCGTGACGCTGATCACCATGGCGCTGAGCACGACCGAGGACCCGACCGAGAGATCGATGCCTCCGGCGGCGATCACCGCCGTCATGCCGATCGCGATAATGCCGACAAAGGCGAAATTGCGGGCGACATTGAAGAGATTGCGCTCGCTGGCGAATGCGTCGGTCAGGAATGTCAGGGCAAGGCAGGCGAGGATGGCTGCAAGAAACACCCAGAACAGCTGCAGGCTTGCGACCCGCGACAGCCAGTTCCTGTGTTCGCTTCTCGAAATGACGTCTTCCAGAGTGGTCATGGGTTCATCCTCTCCTCAAGCGGTCTCGATTGCGCCGGTAATGAGACCGGTCACTTCCTCGGGTGAGGACATGGCAGCCTTCTTGTTGGCAACCAGTTCACCACGGCGCAGCACGGCAATGCGGTCGGAGACCCCAAAGACGTCGGGCATGCGGTGGCTGATCAGAATGACGCTGATCCCCTGATCCCGGAGCCGCCGGATGACATCCAGAACTTCGGCAACCTGGCGCACTGAGATTGCCGCTGTCGGTTCGTCCATCATGACGATCTTCGGCTGCGACAGCAGGGTTCGGGCGATGGCGACCGCCTGTCGCTGACCGCCGGACATGCGGCGGACGAGATCCCGCGGGCGGGTTTCGGATTTCAGCTGGCGAAAGAGGCCGGCGGCGACGCGATTCATGTGCCCGTAGTCGATGTAGCGCAATGGCCCGAGCCGTTTCGTCGCCTCCCGTCCCAGGAAGACATTCGATGCTGCAGAGAGGTTATCGCAGAGCGCGAGGTCCTGATACACGACCTCGATACCCTCCCGTTGTGCGTCGCGGGGGTTGTGAAAGCTCACGGGCTGGCCGTCAATCCGGATCTCGCCGGTGGTGGGTCTGAAGTTGCCGGCGATAATTTTCACAAGGGTGCTTTTGCCGGCACCGTTGTCGCCCATCAGGCCCAGAACCTCTCCCGGCTCGATCGACAGCGCCACTGATGACAAGGCCTGTATTGCGCCGTAACTCTTTGATATTCCATTCAGTGTAAGTCGCGACACGCGCGGTCCTCCCCCGGATTTTTGCTCCTCCAGCATCAGCATGCCGACGTGCGTCGAGACGGTCAACGGCCATTTTGATATTAATGATGCTTGACTTAATATTATTACTAAATATTAATTCGAGCAACCAGTGAATGAGTGGGCGAGGGGAGGCGTTGAATGAGGTTGCTTGTCACGGGCGCCACCGGAAAGGTTGGCCAGGCCTTCCTTCCCGCCTTCCTGCGCGAGCCCCGCTTTGCCGATTGGAGCGTCGTGGCGCTTTGCAACAACAGGGTGATCGACGCTGCCGATCGGCTGTCGGTGGTGAAGGGGTCGGTCGCAGATCAAGATGTGGTTTCGGCGGCGCTCTCCGGTGTGACGCATGTGCTGCATCTGGCGGCCGTCAAGGAAACCCCTGACCAGGCGATCGACGTTGCGCTCAAGGGGCTCTACCTGCTGCTCGACCGCTTCTGCCAGCTCGAGGATGCGCGACAGTTCATCCTCCTGAGTGGCGATTGTGTCGTGGGGCATATCTTTCAGGACTATCCGGAACCCATCACCGAGCAGTCGCCGCGCAGGGCCTATCCCGGCGTCTATGCCCTGACGAAGGTGCTTGAAGAGGTAATGATCGAACAGGTCGGCATTCAATCCGGGCTGAACTGGACGACCCTTCGGGCGCCGTGGATCATGGAGAAGGACGACTTTCGCCAGGCCTTCGCGTTCGGTGGTGAGCAGTTCGGCGGGCCGCCCTGGTCGTCGCTCATCGATCCAAAGCGGCATGAGCAGATCCGTGCTGGCGGATATTTTCCTGCAATGCGCGATGCCCGTGGCAGTTACCTGAAGCGCAGCTTCATCCATGTCGACGATCTCGTCCGCGCGATCCTGTCGTCGATCGACAATCCGCAGGCCTTCGGCCAGCTGTTCAATATCGCGATGGACGAACCTGTCGATTACGGCCGTGTCTCGGAGCGTGTGAAGACCGTTGCGGGGCTTGAGCCGGCAGATATCGAAACCCCGTTTCACAGCAACTGGCTCGACAATTCCAAGGCGCGGAAAATCCTCGGGTGGAGGCCCGAGATTGATCTCGATCGGCTCGTGGAGCGGGCCTGGAACTACCGGCGCGCGGCGGATGATCCGCGCATCATCTGGTATCCCGGCTGAGCAGGAGGGCTTTCGCCGGCAATTTGGAGGAGGAGAAAAGCAATGAAAATGCGTTATCTGGCATTCACTGCAATACCTGTTCTCATGGCCCTGGCCGGGGAGAGCGCCGCCGAGGGCAAGAAGACGCTGGCGATCGTCGTCAAGGGACTCGACAACCCGTTCTTCGAGCAGATCAATCTGGGCTGCAAGAAGTGGCTCTCGGAAAATCCCGACAGTGAATATGAATGCCTCTACACGGGGCCTGCTTCTTCGGCCGATGAGGCCGGCGAAGTGCAGATCGTCGACGATCTGTTGAGCCGCGGGGTGGCGGCCATCGCCATTTCGCCATCGAATGCGCCTGCCATGGCCAACCGGATTCGCGAGATCGCTCCATCCGTGCCGGTCATGACGGTCGATGCCGATTTCCTCGAAAAGGACAGCGATCTTCGCAAGACGTATCTTGGCACCGACAACTACCTGATGGGTGTCAAGATGGCGGAGGAAGCGAAGAAGCTGAAAGCCGAAGGCGGATCCGTCTGCCTGCAGCTCGGCAATGTCGCAGCCGCGAATATCAATGCCCGCGCGCAGGGTTTCCGCGACACCATCGCCGGTGCCAAGGATGTCGACCGCCTGACCGGCCAGAACGGCTGGACGGAAATCGAGGGCTGCCCGGTCTATACAAACGACCAGGCGGATCTCGCCAACCAGCAGATGTCGGATGTCTTCACGGCGCATCCCGATCTTGACGCGTTCATCCTGGTCGGCGGTTGGGCGCAGTTTGCCCCTCAGGCCTATACCCAGGTCACGGATCAGGTGATGGACAAGCTCAAGTCCAAGGATCTGGTCATCGTGGCGGGCGACACCCTGCCGCCGCAAACGCAGGCCTTCCGTGAAGGGCGCAGCCATGCGCAGGTCGGTCAGCGACCCTTCGAAATGGGCTATAAGGCGCCCGATGTGATGATCCAGCTGATCAAGGGCGAGAAGGTCGAAGATCCGTTGTTCACCGGTCTCGATGTCTGCAACACCGAAGACCCCGGCTTCTGCAAGGACAATTGACACACCAGGCAGAGGGGCTTGCTCTCTGGCTGACTTCGTTCGGCATGCGGACGGCTCGGGAGGGGCCGTCCTGCGTGCTGCCGTTCAACATGATGGCAGCCCGATGGAGAGGGTTGCGGGAGGATAAAAATGAAGAGACTTTCGATTACGGCGCTTGCAGCCGCACTCACGATCGCGGCGACGCCGGTGCTGGCTGACGACAAGCCGGCGCTTGCCTTTGTCGTCAACGCGGCCTCGGACTTCTGGAAACTTGCGGAAGCCGGCGTCAAGGCGGCCCAGGCCGAGCTTCCGGATTTCGACCTGCAGTTCCGCTATCCGGCCCAGGGGACCGCAGCGCTTCAGAACGCGCTGATGGACGATCTGGTCGCCGCCGGCACGGATGCGATCATGATTTCATCCGTCGATCCGAAGAACTCGGTCGATGCCTTCAACAAGATCGCCGGGCAAATCCCGCTGTTCACCACCGATAGCGATGCGCCGCAGTCGAAGCGGATCGCCTATCTCGGCTCTTCCAACACCAAGGCCGGCATCCAGGCGGGCGAGATTGCCGTGAAGGCTTTGCCCAAGGGTGGTAAGTGCATGGGCTTTGTCGGCTTCCTCGGTGCCGACAACGCCAAGGAGCGCATCGCCGGCTTCCGCGAGGCCGTCGAAGGCAAGGGCATCGAATTGGTCGACGTGCGCGGTGACGATGTGGACTTCGCCCGCGCCCGCTCGAATGTCGACGACGTGCTGGCGGCTAACCCCGACATCGACTGCATGGTCGGCTTCTATTCCTACAATCCGCCGAAGATCTACGAGGCTCTGCAGGCAGCAGGCAAGCTGGGCGCCATCACCGTCATCGCCTTCGACGAGGATCCGATCACGCTCGGTGCCGTCAGGGAAGGCAGCTTTGCCGGAACTGTCGTGCAGGATCCCTATCAGTGGGGCTATCAGGGCATGAAGCTGATGGCGGCCTATGTGAAGGGCGACAAGTCGCAGGTTCCGGCCGACGGGCTGATCATCGTGCCGACGCAGGTGATCGACAAGGCCAATGTCGATGCTTTCGAAAAGCAGCTCAAGGAGCGTATCGGCGGCTGATCCGGTGTCGCCGATACCCCTTAAGGTCTGCGCGGGCCGCCCCGGTCCGCGCAGACCGTCTGTCTGCCGCCGAGGAGCATTTGCGCATGTCTGCTGATACCCGCATCTCTCTCGATCTTGTCGGGATCACCAAGGTCTATCCGAGTGCCGTTGCGCTGAACGGTGTATCGCTGTCGATTCGCGGCGGCGAAGTGGTCGGGTTGATCGGCGAGAATGGGGCGGGCAAGTCGACGCTCATGAAGGTGCTGGGCGGTACGATTGCGCCCGACGAGGGAGAGATCGTCATCGACGGAGTGCCTCTGGCGGAGATGACACCCGCTGCGGCCGTCTCGCACGGTATCGCTTTCGTCCATCAGGAGCTGAACCCCTTCTCCAATCTCGACGTTGCCGGCAACGTTTTGCTGGGACGCGAAATCCGCAGCGGCCCTTTCGGCTTTGTCGACCGGAAGGCGATGGAAAGCCGCGTTCGTCCACTGCTCGACATGCTCGGCACCCGTTTCACCGCGTCGACGGCCGTGTCCGAGTTGTCGCTCGCCGATCAGCAATTGCTGGAGATCGCCAAGGCACTGTCGATCAATGTACGCCTCTTGATCCTCGACGAGCCGACGTCGAGCCTGACGCTTGCGGAAACACAGCGGTTGCTCACCGTTATCCGGCGGCTTCGCGACGAAGGGGTCGCCGTCCTGTTTATCACCCATCGCCTGAATGAGGTGGAGGAGGTGGCGGATCGGGTGGTCGGGCTGCGTGACGGCACAAATGCCGGTGAACTTCCCCGAGAGGGGATCACCAAGGATGCCATGGTGCGCCTGATGATCGGTCGGGACGTCAAGCAGTTCTATGTTCCACCTGAACGCCAGGCCGGCGCCGTCGTGCTGCGCACCGTCGGGCTTCGAACCCGGACCTATCCGGATGCGCCGGTCAACCTTGTCATCCGCAGCGGCGAGATTTTCGGACTTGCCGGACTGGTCGGGGCGGGCCGAACCGAGTTCGCACGGGCTTTGTTCGGCATCGATCCGGTGCAGGCCGGACACGCGGAAATCGGTGGACAGCCGGTTGAACCGGGGTCGGTCAGGGCCGCCATCGACGCGGGTATCTGTCTTGTACCGGAGGACAGGAAGACAGAGGGGCTCTTTCTCGACTTCACCAGTGCCGGCAACATCGTGATGCCGAGACTGGCGGCCATCGCAAGGCATGGATTTGTCGATGGGAGAGTTGAGCGGGAAATCGCCGAGGACTTTCGTCAGAAGCTGTCGATCAAGGCGCGGCGGCTCGACCGGCCGGTTGGCGAACTCTCAGGCGGGAACCAGCAGAAGGTCGTGCTGGCCAAATGGCTCGGGCTTCATCCGCGGCTGATCATCCTCGACGAGCCGACCCGGGGTATCGACGTCGGTGCGAAAGCTGAAGTCTACAGCCTGATGCGTGCAATGGCGGAGCAGGGGGCGGCCATCCTGATGATCTCCTCAGACATGGAGGAAGTCATCGGCGTCTCCAATCGTGTCGCGGTGATGCGTCGTGGTGTGATTGCCGGGGTGCTCGAACGTGAGGATCTCTCCGAGGAAGCCGTGCTGCGGCTTGCGGTCGAATAGAGGAATACCAGATGCACAAGAAAGACATCGGCCTTGCCGTTCTCGTGGTTACCGTCGGGGCGATCGTCGCGCTGGTCAATCCACGCTTCCTGTCGCCGATCAATCTGGCAAATACGGCCAACCTGATCGGGCTGTTCGGGTTGTTCTCCATTGCGGAAGCCTTCGTCATCGTGACAGCCGGGATCGAGCTGTCGATCGGCTCGGTGATTGCGCTCTTGGGCGTGATCTTCATCGACCTGATCGCCTCCTACGGCGTACCCTGGCCGGTGGCGCTCGTCATCGTCATGCTGCTGTCTTTGCTGATCGGGCTCCTTCACGGCTGGCTGATCACCCGGCTCAAGCTGCAGCCCTTCGTGGTCACGCTCTGCGGTCTGCTCATCTATCGCGGTGTGGCGCGCTTCTACACGAAGGATGGAACGGCCGGATTCACCTTCGGCACGGATCTGCCGACACTCGAATATCTGTTTGTCGGACGCACCGCCGGCATTCCCCATTCGGTGATTGCATTTGCCGCCTTCGCGGTGTTGGCCTGGGCATTGCTCCATCGGACCGTCTTCGGGCGGCATCTGATGGCGGTGGGCAAAAACGAGGAGGCGGCGCGCTATTCCGGCATCGATACGCGGCGCGTCATTCTCCAGGCCTATATGCTGTGCATGTTCCTGACAGGTGTCTCGGCGGTGTTTTTTGCCATGTACACCAAGTCCGTCCAGCCATCCTCGCATGGCAATTTCTACGAGCTCTACGGTATCGCGGCGGCCGTGCTCGGCGGATTTTCGCTGCGGGGCGGCGAGGGATCGATCGTCGGCGTGGTTCTGGGCGTCGTCCTGCTGCAGGAATTGCAGAACCTCGTCAATCTGCTCGGCATCCCGTCTTCGCTGAACTTCGCCGTGATGGGGGCCGTGATCCTGGCCGGGGTGATCGCCGACACGCAATTCGTCGCCTATCGTGACAGGCGCCGCCAGGCCGCCGCAAGATCGGCCGCCAAGCTTGGCAGTGAGGCTCCAGCAAGCACGCAGTGACGGCTTCGAGCGCGCGGATCAGATCGTGTCGCGCGGTCTGCGGCAGAAACTCCGACGCGCTGTTTCAGCAGAAGCCGTTCAATTTCAGGATCTTGTGGGCGTCAATCGAGGCGCGGAGCTTGTCTTCGGAATCGCGATCCCCCTGATTGGCATCGGGGTGGTGCATCTTCAGCCGTTCCTTGTAGCGGCGTCGGATTTCCTCCGGCGTTGCGTCAGGTGAAAGATCGAGCGTTTCGAAGGCCTTTGCTTCCAGGACTTTCAGTTTGCGCTTCTGGAGGTCGGCGGCTGCGGCTTGTCGCTCGGCCGCAGCCTTGCGGGCATTCAGCGCCTTGGCGGAACCGGAGCGCGTTTTCAGCGGCAGCGGTATCTCCTTCGCCTGGGTGGTGGCGGTGCCAACAGTTGCGCGGGCGCCGCTTGCGGCTTCCCGCTGGTAGCGGGCCGTGACCGGGTCGGACAGGCTAGTCTGATAGTTGTAGCCCCTGTTGTAGTCCTTCACATGCTCCTGACAGAAGAGCAGGTAAAGTCCGTCCGCATCGCAGCCAACCGGTGCACGGTGGGCGCCATGCTTCTCGCACCCGTCCCATTGGCATTTCGGACCGCTCTCGACGCGTTGTGCTACAGGCTTTTTCTTGGTCGACCGGAGGCCGACGAATATCTTTGAATCAGTCGTCATCCGGCCATATAGGGCAGTCTCGCCGCGCCGGGCAAGGACTATGACGCATAGCACACATACCGTGTGCGATGGGCATGGTCCCTTGGCCGGAAAACTGCTCGGCCTGCCAGGGTGGGGCGGGTCAATCGTTGCTCGTCTTTCCGGATCCGGTCCAGGTGCGGGACCGGCCAGATGGTGCCGGAATATGCCCGGCACCCTTTCCTGCGTGCGTGGATATTCGTCAGCTCAAGGCTTCCATCGTGCCGGCCGTGGGAATGTTCGGCGCCGTCTTATTGTCGACGATGACGAGGTCGAATTTTCCGTCGTCCTTGCGGCGCCACTGCCCGCCGACGAGCGGCGTCTTGGTCACGTTCTTCGCCGCAAAGGGGGGGACGCCCTGGCCGTTCCACTCAACATGGCCGACGATGGTGTCGACCTTGGAGGCGGCGATGGCCGCTGCCACGCCTTCCGCATCGGTCACATCGCTGACGCGACCCATGACATCGGTCGCCATCTCGAACAGCGAATGGATAAAGCCGATCGGCTGGGTCCAGGGACGGCCGGTCTTGGCCGTGAAGTCGGCTGCAAGCTCGGCAGCACTCTGTCCTGTCAGAGACGACTTGAACGGATGCTGGGCCGACCACCAGACTTCGGAGGACAGATTGTGACCGGCGGGCCCCAGGGTTTCGACCGACTGCGGGAAGAGGATCGCCTTTGCGACGGTGAGTGCCTTGGGCGTGAAGCCCTGCTGCTTGGCCTGGTTCCAGAAGGTCGTGAAGTCCGGCGGGATGACGACGCCGGTGATGATGTCGCATCCGCCGTCCTTGAAGGCGTTGACCTGGGCGGTGAAATCATCTGTGAGGTTCTGGTAACGGCCGGGATCGAGAAGCTCGTAGCCGGCCTGTGCCAGACCCGGTTTCAGGCCGACATTCGGATCGCCCCAGGCATTGCCGTCGGCATCGTTGGGAAACAGACCGCCGACCTTCTTGTTGGTGTCGAGCTGGTTCCACATGTTGGTGAAGACGGCAATGACGTCTTCCAGACCCCAGAAATAATGATAGGCGAAGTCGAAGGGTTTCCAGCTCTGCGGGTCGCCGGGATTGCCCTGTTGACCGATGAACCACGGCTGCCAGGGTGCCTTGGTGGAAATGCAGGGCACGCCTTCCGCTTCGCAGGTGGTGGCCACCGGATTGGTGGTTTCCGGCGTCGATGCCACCAGCATCAGGTTGATCTCGTCCGATAGGATCAGCTCCTTGGCGACATCTGCGGCGCGGTTCGGATTGGACTGGCTGTCCTTGACGATGACTTCGAAGTTCTTGCCCGCTTCGGTCGCGAGGAACGAGGCGATGTTATAGGCGTCGCTTTCGCCGAAGCTTGCCAGCGGTCCGGTTTGCGGACTGACATAGCCGAGCTTGATCTTGGCTCCCTGCGCGATCGCGGGGGCCGAAAGGCCTCCGAAGCCGTAGGCGAGCGTGCCTGCTGCGGTCGCCTTCAAGAGTTTTCTGCGCGTGATCATGCTGTCCTCCCCATTCTTGTCTGGTTTTCAGGCGGCGACGCGACCAAAGGGCCGGCTGCCGGTTGCAAGGTCCGCCAGGATGGCGTCGAGCGCTGCGACCTCCATCCCGGATGCCTGGTGCGGGCGTCCGGGAAAGAGCTCGCACCGAAGCTTCGCCCGCGCCCTCCCAAGCGCTTCGGAGGCTTCGGCAAAGGCCGAGACCGGGATCCACGGGTCCTGGTCCGACCCGGTGAGATAGACCGGCAGGCCGTCGAGATCGGCAAAGGGTCTCTCGTCCGAGGGCTGGCCGACGCGGCAGCCGGTCAGATTGACCATGGCGCCGTTCCAGGGGCCGAATTTCATCGCATATTCCAGCGACAGGCAGGCCCCCTGGCTGAAGCCGCCGAGCACCAACGGCTTGTGGCGGCCACCGACGTCGCGGATGTCCTCGATCAGCCCGCGCAGGTAGTCGAGCGACAGGCCGAGTTGCTCCCGTGTGCCGTCCAGAAGAGCATCGGTTGCGCGGGCCGCATACCAGCTGTTTCCCAAGGCTCGCGGCAGGCAGTAGGATACCCGGCCGGCCGAGAGCCGGCCGATGACCTGCTCCATCATGTCCTCGGGCGACTGGGTCCGCCCGTGCACGAAGACGCAGAGAACCTCGGCCTCGGCCGGGGAGACGCCGCAGCGGTGTGGCTCGCCATGGATTGCCATGCCGGCACCTCTCTTCAGAAGTCGGCTGGTTCGAGGCCGGCAATCAGTTCCTCCCGGCGATCCTCGAACCACGGCGGGAAGACGAGTGTCGAGCCGATGGCATCGGCCGGCTCGTCCTTGGCCCATCCGCCTTCGACAGACCAGGCGATCTCGAAAAGCGCGCCGCCGGGCGAGCGGACGTAGCAGGACTTGAAGTAGTTGCGGTCCTTCTGGTCGGAGACGTCGGTGAAGCCGAGGCCTTCGATATGGGCCTTCAGTTTCATCTGGTTTTCTTCATTGCCGGTGTTCAGCGCAAGATGATGGATCGTGCCGCCCGACAAGGTCCAGGTCCCTTGCGGTCCGGTCGGCTGGTGAATGACCTCCACCATGCTCGAAGGGCCGCCTGCATTGGGGACTGAGAACATCAGGCCTTCGTCGCTGTCGGCTTCCTTCTTCATGCCGAGGGCGACCGTGAGGAAATCGTCCATGGATGTCCGGTCGAAGACGGCGACGGCCGCGCCATAGATGCCGCGGATGCCGTGGTGAGGGCCGATGCCCTGCTTTTCGTTGGTGATCGGGTCACGGGTATCGGCCGGGCTTTCGACCAGTTCGTGTTCGATGCCGCAAGGATGGGCAAGCGCCACGCGGGTGATGCCGAAGCGGCTGGTCATTGAGGCCTTGATGCCGCGCTCGTTCAGCCGGTTGACCCAGAACTCCGAGGAGCCGCGCGGGATCGAGAGCTGGATGATCTTCGACTGGTTCGTGCCGCGTTTGCCGTAAATGCCGGGCTTGCGGAAGGGGAAGGTGGTGACGATGGTCGAGGGATCGCCATTCTTTGCGCCGTAGTAAAGGTGATAGACGGGGATCACGCCGTCGAAGAGCACCGTCCGTTTGATCGAATGCAGACCCAGCGTCTTGGTGTAAAAGTCATAGTCCTCCTGCGCCCCGTCGGTGCTGAGCGTGAGGTGGTGATAACCCGAAATGAATGACATGCGTTTCCTCCTCCAAATGCCGTCATGCGGACAAGCGGGGTCCGCAGACACGAACACCAGGAAACATCCCGAAGACAAAAGACCGGCTGCGATCGTCCTCCATGCGCACCTCAGGTGCAGCATCTCCCGAGCCCGTCACTCCTGCAGGATCCTCCCCATGCCGGGCGAATATACAGGCGATTGCCCCCTCTGTTGATAATATTGCTTATACCCGGTATAGCAATTTGTTATGAAAATAGACGAGAGACACCTGGTGCAGCTCGCTGCCGTCGCGGAGACCGGTGGGGTGACAGAGGGCGCGGCCATGCTGGGCATGACGCAGCCGGCGGTCTCGCGCACGCTCTCGATGCTGGAACGTCGCGTCGGCGAGCCCTTGTTCATCGCCGGCAAGCGGCCGCTGCAGTTGACGCCGCTTGGCCAGCAACTGGCAATTCAGGGCCGCTCAATCCTGATCGCGTCGCGCAAGGCGGTCGACATCGTGCGCAGTTTCCAATCGGGGACATCCGGGCGGATCAAGGTCGGCGGCGTTCCCTTCTTCATGGATGCCGTCATCTCGCAGATGATCGCGTCGTTTCAGCTGCAGGAGCGCGACATTCTCGTCGAACAGTCCTATGGCAATATGCCGGATCTGTTGAACGAGCTGGAATCCAGCCAGATCGACATGGCGATCACGCCGATCGGCAGCCCGGAACTGCGTGCCGATTTCGAGTTTCAGCCGCTGCTGCCTGGCCGCAATGTGTTGACATGCGCCGTTGGCCACCCGCTGCTGCGCAAGCGCTCGCTCAGCATCGAGGACATCGTGACCTATCCCTGGGTCGCGCCGCTGCCGGGCTCACCCCTGGTGCTCGACCTCCACAATATCCTGATCACGCTCGGAATTTCCGAGCTTTCGATCCGCTATTCCGGCGGCTCCCTGCTGTCGGTAGTGAACTATATCGCGACGACCGATGCGCTTGCCATCCTTCCGCATTCGGTGGTGTTCTCCTTCCGCGGGCAGGACAAGATCTCGATCGTGCCCGTGGACATTCCGCAGCCGGAGCGCACGCTCGGCATCATCACGCGGCGCAAGACCTATCCGAATCCGGCCGGTCGAAAGTTCCAGGACCACATCGTACGGTCCTTCAAGGATCTCAAGACTGTCATCGAGCGTCACGAGAAATCGATTGTCTGGGGGCAGGGCCCCTTTCTGGCCGAACGGGAGCGCTGAGTGTCGCCATCCCCCGCTCAGGCTTAAGGCTTGATCGGGATCTGCAGGCCGATCTTGATGTCGCGCAGAACGACATTGGTGTTCATGCGCTTGATCTGCGGGTTTTCCGACATCAACTGGGCGCTGATGTCGTCGTAATGCTCGACGTCGCGGGCGGTAATGATGGCGACGAGATCGACCTGGCCGGTCACATAGTAGACCTGCTGGATATTGTCCTGCTTGTCGGCCCAGCTGCGAAAGCGCGCCAGTGCATCGTAGTTGTCGCGCTCGATCTCCATGCCGGTGATGAAGGTCATCGGATAGTCGGTCGCCTTGCGGGAGATGACCGCAATTTCGGCCGTGATGATGCCGTCCGACCGCAGACGCTTCAGGCGGCGCTGGACTGCCGATGGGGAAAGGCCGACCCTGTCGGCAATCGCTTCGGCCTTCATCTGGCAATCGCGCTGGAGAAGGTCGAGAATGCTGCGATCGAATTGGTCCAGTTGTTCGACCATGGCCGGGTTCTCCTCCGCTTGCCGTGCCGCTTACCGGGTCCATCGGCACTTTGTGACCGTGGACGCGGATCATGGGCGTAGTTTGCGGCTTTCTGCGGCAATTCTGCGTGAAACGCAAGAAATGCGAAGAAAACACGCAGCAGTGGCCATCTATGGTCTTGCACCACCCAATGACCTCAGGACCCCGATGACGATCGCCGCGAGTGCTGCCCTTGATGTACGTGACCTTCACAAGAGCTTCGGCCCTCTGGAGGTCCTGAAGGGCGTGTCGGCCACGGCCAAACGTGGGGACGTGATCTCGCTCATCGGCTCGTCCGGCTCCGGCAAAAGCACCTTCCTGCGCTGCATCAACCTGCTCGAAACGCCCGATCATGGACGCATATTCGTCGGCGGTGAGGAATTGCGTCTGAAGCCATCGCGCAAGGGTGGCCTTGAGGCCGCAGACCGCAAACAGCTGGAGCGTTTGCGCACCGGCCTCGGGATGGTCTTCCAGAGCTTCAATCTCTGGGCCCACCGCACCGTTCTGGAAAACGTCATCGAAGCGCCGGTGCATGTGCAGAAGGTTCCCCGCCGCGAAGCGGTCGAGAAGGCGGAAGCGCTGCTCGCCAAGGTCGGGCTCTACGATAAACGCGACGCCTATCCGGCGTTTCTGTCCGGTGGCCAGCAGCAGCGGGCGGCGATTGCGCGTGCGCTCTGCGTCGATCCGGCCGTCATGCTGTTCGACGAACCGACATCGGCGCTCGATCCCGAACTGGTGGGCGAAGTGCTCAAGGTCATTCGTGACCTCGCCGAGGAAGGACGCACCATGCTGCTCGTGACGCATGAAATGGCCTTTGCCCGGGATGTGTCGAGCCATGTCATGTTCCTCGATCGCGGTCACGTCGAGGAGGAAGGGCCGCCAGAGCGTGTGTTCGGCGATCCGACCAGTGCCCGCTGCCGCGAGTTTACCCGCAGTCTCTCGGGCCGCACGGCCGGGCTTTGACCGTTCCATCCGCTCATCTTCACTCAAAGGGGACCATCCGCCATGAAACTCATCTCCCTCCTTCTCGCTGGGGCTGCCTTTGCCGCAACCGCCGTCAGCGCCCAGGCCGAAGTGCGCTTCGGCATCATGAACGAGGCCTATCCGCCCTTCTTTGCCAAGGATGCATCCGGCACCTGGAAGGGGTGGGAAATCGATCTGATGAACGCGGTCTGCGCCGAGATGAAAGAAACCTGCTCGGTCGTCGACGTCTCCTGGGATGGCCTGATCCCGGCGCTGCAGACAAAGAAGTTCGACGTCATCTGGTCGTCGATGTCGATCACCGACGAGCGCCTGAAGACCATCGATTTCACTGACAAGTACTACAACACGCCAAGCAAGCTGATCGGGCCGAAGGACGCGACGCCCGGTGCCTCGCCGGAAGCCGTCGACGGCAAGACCATCGGCATCCAGGTCTCGACGGTGCAGTCCGAGTATTTCAAGAAGTACTTCGCCGACAAGGCCGAGGAGCAGACCTATCAGACGCTGGACGAGGCGTTTCAGGATCTCGCGGCCGGCCGCATCGACTATGTCTTCGGCGACGCCATTCCGCTCGCAGATTTCCTCAAGACCGATTTCGGCAAGGATTGCTGCGCCGACATGGGCGATGTTGCCGATGATCCCGCCATTCTCGGCATCGGCATCGGCGGTGGCCTGCGCAAGGATGACACCGAGTTGAAGGCCAAGCTGAACGCGGCAATCGCGGCCGTGCGCGCCTCTGGCAAGTATGACGAGATCTCGAAGGCCTATTTCACCTTCGACGTCTACGGCAAGTAATCGGCAGGGTTCGGGGACGAGATGGCGACAGGATCGATGACGGCATGGCAATTGCTGGCGCTGGAGCCTCCGGGCTGGGGCGGCGCGCTGTTGACCGGTGCCGTCACCACCGTCGCCATCTCAGCCTCCGCCTTTGCCATCGGGCTTGTCTTCGGCCTCTTCGGCGCCGTGGGCAAACTCTCCGGCAACCGGCCGGTGGGCCTGCTTTTGAAGCTCTATACCGGCACCATCCGAGCGGTGCCGGAACTGATCCTGATCGTCGGGCTCTATTATGCCGGTACCGACGGGCTGAACCGGTTGCTTCTCGCTTTCGGCATGCCGCCGGTCGAGGTCAACGGTTTCGTCGCGGCGGTTGCGGTTCTGGGTTTCGTCCAGGGGGCCTATATGACGGAAGTGCTGCGCGGTGCGATCCTCGCCATCCCGGCGGGACAGATCGAGGCCGCGCGCGCCTTCGGCATGTCGCCCTTCCTGCGGTTCCGACGAGTGACCCTGCCGGCACTTCTGCCCAATGCGCTGCCGGGCATGGCCAATCTGTGGATGTCGGTGACCAAGGACAGCGCGCTGGTCGCCGTCGTCGGCTATCAGGAGCTGGCTCTCACCACCCGGCTCGCCGGTGCCAATACCAAACAGTATTTCCTGTTCTTCCTCGCGGCGGCGGTTCTCTATCTCGTCATTACGCTTCTTTCCAACCTCGTCTTCCACTGGCTTGAGCGGCGTGTGCGCCGCGGCCAGCGGCTGACGGCATAAGGAGGCGCAAATGACATTCGACTGGCTTTCCAAATACTGGCCGCTTCTCATCGACGGCGCCATTCAGACGGTGGCGCTGCTCGTCATCTCCGTCGTGCTCGGCTTTATCCTGGCGATCGGGCTCGCCTTCGCCATGGTGAGCGGAGGGCCTTTCACGCGCATGCTGGCGCGGGGATATTCGACCGCATTCCGGGGTACGCCGCTGCTCATCCAGCTCTGGCTGCTCTATTACGGCATAGGCTCCCTGCTGCCGATGGTACCGGGGCTGCGTCAGAGTTTCCTTTGGCCTGTTTTGCGCGAGGGCTTCTTCTTTGCGGCCCTGTCCTTCACGCTGAACTATGCGGCTTACGAGGCGGAAGTGCTGCGCGGCGCGTTGCTGTCCGTGCCGAAAGGTGAGTTGGAGGCGGGCCGGGCGCTGGGCATGAGCCGTTTCATGCTGGTCCGTCGGATCTGGCTGCCCCGTGCGATCCGCACCGCCCTTCCGACCATTGCCGGCGAGGTCGTGCTGCAGCTGAAGGCGACCCCGCTCGCCTTCACGGTGACAGTCATGGATCTCTATGCCGTCGCCTACAAGGTCCGGCAGGACACGCTCCTCGTCTACGAGCCGCTGCTCGTGGTCACCCTCTTCTACGTCCTGCTGACCGCTCTCATCACACGTGTTTTTGGCGTCGTCGAGGCGCAAGTGCCGATCCGCCGCTGAGCGGCTTTGAAAGAACAGCCATGTCGAAGACCTTCGTCACCCAACCATTGCCGCCCAGCGCCGGTCCCGAGACCCGCGCACTCGATGCCGGTCTGATCATCGATGCTGCAACGGGCGCGATCGCTCCCAACATTTCCATGTCGGTCAACAACGCGCTGATGCCGGGTGACGGGGCCTTCTCCGCCGATGGTGTCGAGGATCTGGCCGCACTTCCGTACCTCTATGCACGCTGGACCAATCCCACGGTGCGTCAGCTCGAACAACGGCTGGCGGCGCTCGAAGGGGCCGAGGACGCGCTTGCCAGTGCCACGGGCATGGCGGCAATTGCCGGCATGATGCTGACGCTGCTCAAGGCGGGGGACCACCTGATCGTCTCAGACGTCTGTTATGCCGGGGCGGCGGAACTCACCCAGCGCATTTTGCCGGATTTCGGCATCGCAGTGACGGCCGTGAACATGGCGCGACTTGATCTGGTCGAGGCGGCAATTCGGCCCAATACCCGGCTCATTCATTGCGAAAGTCCTGTCAATCCGATCCTGCGGATCGTCGATCTATCGGCCCTTTCGGCCATTGCCGCCCGTCATGGCGTGCTGGTCTCTGTTGATTCCACCTTTGCCACCCCGGTTGCCACCCGGCCATTGTCGCTGGGCGTCGATCTCGTCATCCATTCGCTGACCAAATTCATCAACGGCCATGGCGATGCGCTCGGTGGAGCGGTAATGGGTCGGCGGGAACTCGTGGCTCAGATCCGTGGACGCGCTGGCGTTTATCTGGGGGCAGCTCTGCCGGCCCAGTCCGCCTGGCTGATCATGCGCGGCATCGACACGCTGTATCCCCGTCTTCGCATGGCGTCGGAGACGGCGCTTGCGGTGGCGCATTTTCTGGAGCGCCATTCGCAGGTCGAGCGCGTTCTCTATCCCGGTCTGCAATCCCATCCGCAACATGAACTGGCCGGGCGCCAAATGGATGTGTTCGGCGGCATGATCGCTTTTCGCACGCGCGATCCGAAAGCCACGGCCAGCCGGCTCGCCGAGCGGCTGCGGGTTGTCCACTACGCCTTCTCGCTCGGCCATCAGCGCAGCCTCGTCGTGTTGCTGGATACCGATGAGATGATGGCGTCGACCTATCGCCTGACCGGCGAAGCCCTTGCTGACTACCGCGCCTATGCCGGTGACGGGCTCTTCCGCCTGTCGATCGGTCTTGAAACCCCCGCCGATATCATCGCCGACCTCGACCAGGCGCTCACCCCCTGACCGCATTTGACGGAGACATTCCATGGCAGACACCCTCATTCTCGACGGCGGCATGAGCCGTGAACTCCTGCGTCTCGGCGCCGAACTCAAGCAACCGGAATGGTCGGCGCTGGCGCTGATGAACAGCCCCGACATCGTTCGGCAGGTGCATGAGGAATTCATCGCCGCCGGTGCCGATGTCGTCACCACCAATTCCTACGCGCTGGTGCCTTTCCACATCGGCGAAGAGCGCTTTCGGAAGGATGGAGCAGACCTGATCGCGCTGTCGGGCCGCCTGGCCCGTGAGGCCGCAGATGCAAGCGACCGCAAGGTCCTGGTCGCCGGTTCGCTGCCGCCGATCTTCGGTTCCTATGAACCGGAGAATTTCGACCCGTCGCGGGTGCAGGACTATCTGAAGGTCCTGGTCAACAATCTCTCACCGTATGTCGATGTCTGGCTCGGTGAAACGCTGAGCCTGATTGCTGAGGGCGAGGCTGTTCGTGAGGCGATCAAGGCCGATCCAAAGCCCTTCTGGATCTCGTTCACGCTGGCCGATGACGCGGCACAGGTGGCCGGTGGAGAAGCCAGGCTGCGCTCCGGGGAGACCGTCCAGGCTGCAGCGGAATGGGCTGCCGGGTCTGGTGCCTCGGCACTGCTCTTTAACTGCGCCAAGCCGGAAGTGATGAAGCGCGCAGTCGAGACGGCGGCGGCAGTGTTTGCCGAGAAAGGCGCCGACCTCAAGATCGGCGTCTATGCCAATGCCTTCGAGACCGACACGGACGAGAAGGCGGCCAACGAGGGGCTGCACGACACGCGCCAGGACCTGACGGGGGATGTCTATTCGCGCTTTGCCTGCCAATGGGCCGAGGCCGGCGCCACCATGATCGGCGGCTGCTGCGGCATTGGGGCGGAGCACATTCACACGGTTGCGACGGCTCTGCGTCGGGTGGCTTGAGACGCCTCTGAGCCTTAGGCTCGCTGCAGAACGGATGGTCGCTATCAGCAAAGGGCCATATCCGGGGCTGTCCCGGATATGGCCTCTGTCCTGTTGAGGAACCTTCAGACGTCGAGCGTCGTCTGGCGCTCCCAGGCGGTGAACTGCGCGCAATAGCTGTTCCACTCGCCATACTTGAGCTTGATATAGGCGTCGGAAAACTCCTGGCCGAGCGCCGTCTGTAACTCCTGGTCCTTCTCATAGGCTCGCAGCGCATCGAGCAGGTTCAGCGGCAGCCTCGGCGCGTCCTTCACCGTGTGACCGTCGCGGTACATATCGATGTCGTAGTGCGGGCCGGGATCGGCGTTGTTCTTCAGGCCGCTCAAGCCTGCCGCGATGATGATGGCCTGGAGCAGGTAAGGGTTCACGGCGCCGTCGGGCAGGCGGAGTTCAAAGCGACCAGGACCGGGGACGCGGACCATGTGGGTGCGGTTGTTGCCGGTCCAGGTCACCGTGTTCGGCGCCCAGGTGGCGCCGGAGACCGTGCGCGGGGCGTTGATGCGCTTGTAGGAATTGACGGTCGGATTGGTGATTGCGGCCAGTGCCGAGGCATGTTTCATGATGCCGCCGAGGAAGGTCTTGCCTTTGGCCGAAAGGCCGAAGGGCATGGCCTTGTCGGCGAAGGCGTTGACCTTGCCGTCAGTATCCCAGACGGAAATATGCGCGTGGCAGCCGTTGCCGGTCAGGCCCTTGAAAGGTTTCGGCATGAAGGTGGCGCGCAGCCCGTGCTTCTCGGCCACGGATTTCACCATGAACTTGAAGAAGGAGTGCTTGTCGGCCGTGACAAGCGCGTCGTCATACTCCCAGTTCATCTCGAACTGGCCATTCGCGTCCTCGTGGTCGTTCTGGTAGGGCTTCCAGCCGAGTGCCAGCATGTGGTCGCAGATCTCGGCGATCACATCATAGCGGCGCATCAGCGCCTGCTGGTCATAGCAGGGCTTTTCTGCGGTGTCGTACTGGTCTGAGATGGTCTCGCCATCCGGTGAAATCAGGAAAAATTCCGGTTCAACGCCGGTCTTGATCCTGAGGCCGAGTGCCGATGCTTCGGCAACCAGTTTCTTCAGCACCACACGCGGTGCCTGTGCGACCGGCTGGTCGTCCATCATGCAGTCGGCCGCAACCCAGGCGACGTCGGGCTTCCACGGTAGCTGGATGACGGACGAGGCATCCGGGATCGCAAAGAGATCGGGATGGGCCGGAGTGAGATCGAGCCATGTGGCAAAACCGGCAAAACCCGCGCCGTCCTTCTGCATGTCGGCGATGGCCTGGGCGGGGACCAGCTTGGCGCGCTGGGCGCCGAAGAGGTCGGTATAACTGATCATGAAGTATTTGATGCCTCGCTCATTGGCGAAGCCTGCAAGATCCTGTGTCACGTCGTTCCCCTGTTTTTATGGATTGAGACACATTGGTTGAAATGAAAATGGCCGCATCCGTGGGAGTCGGATGCGGCCATCAGGCGTTCTAGAAACCTCCCTTGCCGGGGTACCAGCCGGTGCCGGCAAGAGGCACCTGGGCCATGGCTGCGGCCTCCATCGTCAGTGCGCAGAGATCCTCCGGCTCGAGATTGTGCAGCTTGTTCTTGCCGCAGGCGCGCGCAATCGTCTGCGCCTCCAGCGTCATGACCTTGAGATAGTTCGCCAGCCGGCGCCCGGCCGCAACCGGGTCGAGGCGGGCAGCGAGTTCCGGATCCTGGGTGGTGATGCCGGCGGGGTCCTTGCCCTCATGCCAGTCGTCATAAGCCCCGGCCGTGGTGCCCAGCTTCTGGTATTCCTCTTCCCACTTCGGATCGTTGTCGCCGATTGCAACCAGCGCTGCCGTGCCGATCGCGACTGCGTCGGCGCCAAGGGCCAGCGCCTTCGCCACATCGGCGCCGGATCGGATGCCGCCCGAGATTACCAGTTGCACCTTGCGGTGCATGCCGAGGTCCTGCAGCGCCTGGACGGCGGGCCTGATGCAGGCGAGGGTGGGCATGCCGACATGTTCGATGAAGACGTCCTGCGTCGCGGCCGTGCCGCCCTGCATGCCGTCGAGCACCACCACATCGGCACCAGCCTTCACGGCGAGGGCCGTGTCGTAATAGGGACGGGCGCCACCGACTTTCACATAAATCGGCTTCTCCCAGTCGGTGATCTCGCGCAGTTCGAGGATCTTGATTTCCAGATCGTCGGGGCCGGTCCAGTCGGGATGGCGGCAGGCCGAGCGCTGGTCGATGCCCTTGGGCAGGTTGCGCATGTTGGCGACGCGGTCTGAGATCTTCTGACCGAGCAGCATGCCGCCGCCGCCGGGCTTGGCGCCCTGGCCGACCACCACCTCGATCGCATCGGCGCGGCGGAGGTCCTTCGGGTTCATACCGTAACGGGAGGGAAGGTACTGGTAGACAAGTGTCTGGCTGTGGCCGCGTTCCTCGTCGGTCATGCCGCCGTCGCCCGTCGTGGTCGACGTGCCGGCGAGCGTGGCGCCACGGCCGAGCGCTTCCTTGGCATTGCCCGAGAGAGCACCGAAGGACATACCGGCGATGGTGATCGGGGTCTTGAGGTAAATCGGCTTCTTGGCAAAGCGCGTGCCGAGCACCACGGAGGTGTCGCATTTCTCGCGATAGCCTTCGAGCGGATAACGCGAGATCGACGCGCCGAGGAAGAGCAGGTCATCGAAATGGGGAACCTTGCGCTTGGTGCCGGCGCCTCTGATGTCGTAGATGCCGGTTGCGGCCGCACGGCGGATTTCGGCGAGCGTGTAATCGTCAAAGGTTGCGGACTTGCGCGGCGGAGTAAAGGGGTTGTGGTAGCTCATGGCTTGTCCTCGCCTCAATACGCGTCGGCGTTGTCGATGTTGAAATTGTAGAGCTTGCGAGCCGAGCCGTAGCGCTTGAACTCTTCCGGCTTCACATCGGTGATGCCGGCTTTGGCGAGCAATTCGGCGAGCTTTTCCAGATGCTTCGGCTTCATCTGCTTTTCGATGCAGTCCGCCCCGAGGCTTTTCACCGATCCGCGCACAAAGAGCTTCGCCTCGTACAGGCTGTCGCCCAAAGCTTCGCCGGCATCGCCGCAGACGACGAGGTGGCCCGACTGCCCCATGAAGGCCGACATGTGGCCGATGGAGCCGCGCACAACGATATCGATGCCCTTCATCGAGATGCCGCAGCGGGAGGCGGCATTGCCCTTGATGACGAGCAGGCCGCCGCGACCGGTGGCGCCGGCATATTGGCTGGCGTCACCTTCGATGACCACGGTGCCCGACATCATGTTTTCCGCAACGCCGGGACCGGCAGAGCCATGGATGGTGACGGTGCCGCCGTCGTTCATGCCGGCGCAGTAATAGCCGACGGAGCCTTTCACCTCGACCGTGACAGGCGCATCGATACCGACCGCGACGGCGTGGTGGCCGCGTGGGTTCACGACCTCGAACAGGGTGTCGTTGGTGCCGGCGCCGAGGGCGTGAAGCGCGCTGTTCAGGTCTCGGAGCGGGGTTTGGGAAAGGTCGAAAACAGGCATTCAAGAAACTTTCTCGGATGGGGGGCGCGGATCAGGCGGCCTTTTCGTGGTCCCAGAAGTAGACGGTGGCCGGCTCCGGCTCCCAGACGCGGGCGGTCTCGATGCCCGGAAGGTTGACCAGCGCCCGGTATTCGGAGCCGAAGGCGACATACTGGTCGGTCTCGGCCATGACGGCCGGCTTGCAGGCGATCGGGTCGCGGACGACGCCGAAGCCGGTTTTGGTGCCGACGACGAAGGTGAAGAAGCCGTCGAGATCGTCGAGTGCGCCGGTCAGCGCTTCACCGAGATCCTTGCCTCTGGCCATCTCGGCGGTGAGATAGGCAGCGGCCACTTCCGAGTCATTCTGCGTCTCGAAGGACATGCCCTCGCGGACGAGTTCGCGGCGAAGATTGTTGTGGTTGGACAGCGAGCCGTTGTGGACGAGGCACTGATCGGCGCCGGTGGAGAAGGGATGGGCTCCGAGCGTGGTCACCGCGCTCTCGGTTGCCATGCGGGTGTGGCCAATGCCATGGGTGCCGCCCATTGCGCGCACGCCGAAGCGCTGGACGACATCCTTCGGCAGACCGACCTCCTTGAAGATCTCGACGCTCTCGCCCGAGCCCATGATGCGGACGCCGGGGCGGATCTCGGTCAGAATGGAGCGGATGTTTGCCAGATCGGACTTGTCGATCGAGATCACCGCGTGCGTGCTCTTCACGGTGACGTCGGCTTTGAGGCCCGCTTTTGCGAGGTCTGCTGCGAGGCCGGCAAAATCCGCATCCGGCGCGGCCGACTGGATCGTCACCTTGGCCTTATCGCCACTGGCATCTCCATAGATGGCGATGCCGGCGGAGTCTGGGCCGCGGTCGGTCATGGTGATCAGCATGTCCGACAACAGGGCTCCCAGTTGGGGTTCGAGCGCCTTGTCCTTGAGGAACAGTCCCACGATGCCGCACATGGCCGCGATCTCCTTTGTTGCTGGAACAAGGAGTAGCAGCGGTGTCTCATTCAATCAATCCTTAGGAAACTATTTTTCCTAAGGGGTAATTATTTCTGTTGGGGATAGGAGATGATCGAGAGGTAGCGGGCGGGCAGTTTCACCAGCTCTTCCGGTCCATGGGGGGCATCGGCATCGAAGAACAGGCTGTCGCCGGCTTCCATCCGGTAGAGCCTGTCGCCATGGCGATACACGACCTCGCCCTCGAGCATGTAGAGGAACTCCATGCCCTCGTGCTGGAAGGTCGGGAAGATGTCGGATGAGGCGTTGAGCGTGATCAGGTAGGGCTCGACGATCACGCCTGACGTGTTGTTCTCGATATGGCCGAGCAGGCTGTAGTGATGGCCGGCGCGCGTTCCCCGCCGTTCCAGGTTGACCCCTTCTCCGGCCTTTACAAAGCTTGCGCTGCGCGGCTCCTCGAAGCCCCGGAAGAAGGAGGTGATCGGCACGCCGAGCGCCTTGGACAGCGCCTGCAGGGTGGTCAGCGAGGGCGAGATGTTGCCGTTCTCGATCTTCGACAGCATGCCCACGGACATCCCGGTTGCGGCCGCCATATCGGCAACGGTGATGCCGAGTTTCTTGCGGAAGGTGCGGACCTCGTGGCCGATCGCCATTTCCAGATTGTTGGCGCGGGGCTCGCGGACCGCATGAGGGTCCTGGGCAAGTGGCGACATGCTCGTTCCGGGGCTAGCCTTTGCGCTCTTCGCCATCGTCCCTCTTCCTTCCAAGCTCAACTCATGCGTCTGTTTGCTCTAGCGGATTTCGGCGTCATGCCAAAATGGTCTTTGAAGGCCTTGGAGAAATGCGAGGTGCCGGAAAAGCCGGTGGCGAAGGCGAGTTCGGAGATCGACAGCGGACTTTGCTCGAGCAGACGGCGGGCGTGGTCGAGCCGTATGCGGTGATAGGTGGTCTGGAAGCTGACGCCGAGATGTTCGGCAAACAGACGGTCCAGGTGGCGAGGGCTCACGCCCGCGAGGCGTGCCATGGCCGCCCGGTCGAGCGGCTGTTCTATGGTCGCTTCCATCTTTTCCAGGACGGAGATCAGGCCCGGATGGTGGGTGCCGAAGCGTTCGCTGGAGGAGCCGCGCTGCGGGTCCGCCGGTTCGGCAACCGCTGTGTGCAGATACCAATCGCTCACTCGCCGCGCAAAAGCCTGGCCCATGCGGCTGGCGATCAGCGCGTGCATCATGTCGAGCGGGGCCACGCCGCCGCCGCAGGTGACCCGGTCGCCATCCAGCACATAGCGAGCGTGCCGTGGGGTCAGTTGCGGAAAGGCCTCGCGCATGGCGGGGGCATGCTCCCAATGGATGGTGAAGTCGCGTCCGTCGAGCAGTCCGGCTGCGGCCAGAAGATAAGCGCCGCTTGAAATGCCGCCGATCCGCACACCCTGGCGTGCCAGCCGGCGGAGGATGGGGTGAAGACCGGCCGTGTCCCTCCAGTCGTCAGGATTGCCGCCGGCCACCACGAAGATCGTGTGGCAGCGGGTGCCGATGGTGGCGATGTCCTGGCAAGGAAAGGCAAAACCGGACGAGGAAGTCACCGCCTTGCCATTCATCGACAGTGGTAGTGTTTCATACAGGGCTGTCTGGGCAATGAGGTTTGCGGCTCGCAACGGTTCCGTCGCGGATGCAAAGGACATCAGGGCAAAGTTCTCAACGAGAACAAAGCCATAGGTTTGCGTTGTGAGAGAGACATCAGGGCGCATGGCCTCTTTGTATGCATAAATGTCTCAATCCGGCAATTTCTCCGATCAGGAGGTGGGCTGCACCAGGAAAATCCCTGGTGCAGCCGCGCGCTATCACGTCCGCAAGACTCGGTAGATGGCGGGAATGACCAGCACCGTGAGCAGGGTCGAGGAGATCAGACCGAAGAGCAGCGAGATTGCCAGCCCCTGAAAGATCGGATCGGTCAAGATCACGGCGGCTCCGATGATCGCAGCGAGTGCGGTCAAGAGGATTGGCTTGAAACGCACGGCCCCGGCCTCGATCAGCACATCGGTCAGCGTTCGCCCTTCGTGATCGGCGTGGCGAATGAAATCGACAAGCAGGATGGAGTTGCGGACGATGATGCCGGCAAGCGCGATGAAGCCGATCATCGAAGTTGCCGAGAAGGGCGCACCGAACAGCCAGTGCCCACCGAGAATGCCGATGAAGGTGAGCGGAACCGGCGTCAGGATCACCAGCGGGATCTTGAAGGATCCGAACTGGGCGACGACCAGGATGTAGATGCCGAGCAGCGCGATCATGAAGGCTGCCCCCATGTCGCGGAAGGTGACCCAGGTCACTTCCCATTCGCCGTCCCAGAGCAGGGTCGGGGCAACTTCGCTGTGTGGCTGGCCATGCAGGGCAATGACGGGTTTGGGCAGGCCGGTCCAATCCTGGGCATCGATCGCCTGTTGGACGGCGAGCATGCCATAGAGCGGTGCCTCGAAGCTGCCGGCCAGTTCCGCCGTCACCATTTCGGCATTCATGCCGTTGTGGCGGAAGATCGGAAGCGAGGTCATCTCGTCGGTGACGCGGACGACATCGCCGAGTTCGACCACGCCCTTGCCGCCGGGCAGCACATTGGCCGGCATCGGGGTCGCGAAAAAGCGTTCGTCGATCACCTTGTCGCTGCGTGGGCGTTCCAGGCGGATCGGGATCGGCGGGTGGCCCTCGCCGCGATGGGAGTAGCCGATGGTCTTGCCGTTCGCGAGGATTGCGATCGTATCGAAAACGTCGCTTTCCTCGACATGGTAGAACTCTGCATCGTCGGTCGAAATCGTCAGCCGCTTGCGGGGGGCTTCGACACCATAGGAGTTGTCGATGTCGACAATGAAGGGCACCGAGCGGAAAGCGTCTTCGACCTTGGCTGCTACCGCGCGGCGGATGGCAGGCGTTGGCCCATAAATTTCAGCCAGCAGTGTGGCCATGACGGGCGGTCCCGGGGGCGGTTCAACGACCTTGAGGCTGGTGCCTTCGGGAACGGCGATGCCCTTGATCCGCTCCCGGATGTCGAGTGCGATGTCGTGGCTGGTGCGGTCGCGATCGTCCTTGGGTGTCAGGTTGATGGCGACGTCACCCTGATTGGAAGCAGACCGCATATAGGACTGCCGCACCAGGCCATTGAAGTTGTAGGGGGCGGCCGTTGCGGCATGGGTTTGCACGGAGGTGACCTCCGGCAAATCGAGCACCAGACGCGCGACGGATTGCGCGACGGCGTCCGTTGCCTCCATGGTCGATCCTTCCGGCAGATCAATGCTGACCTGCAGTTCCGACTTGTTGTCGAAAGGCAGGAGTTTGACCGTCACATGCTTGGTGTAGAACAGCGACAGCGAGCCGAGCGTGAGCAGGCCCACGAGAGCGAGAAACACCCAACTGTGTGTCTTGCTGGCGAGGATCGGCCTTGCCACACCCGCGTAGAGCCGGCCCAATCGGCCACCGGTTTCGTGATCGGCTCCCTGCCCATGGATTGGAGCATTGCCCGCGACCTTCAGCATGAGCCAGGGCGTGACGATGACTGCGACGAAGAAGGAAAAGACCATGGCGGCCGATGCGTTGGCCGGAATGGGGCTCATGTAAGGACCCATCAGGCCGGAAACGAACAGCATCGGAAGGAGCGCTGCCACCACAGTCAAGGTTGCGACGATGGTGGGGTTGCCGACCTCGGCCACGGCCTCAATGGCGCTGCGGCGTCGCGAGCGGCCGTCACCCATGCCCCAGTGGCGCGCGATATTCTCGATGACGACGATGGCGTCGTCGACGAGAATGCCGATCGAGAAGATCAGGGCGAACAAGGACACACGGTTGAGCGTGTAGCCCATGAGCCAGGAGGCAAAGAGCGTCAGCAGGATGGTGACCGGGATGACGATGGCAACGACAAATGCCTCGCGACGACCGATTGCCAGCCAGACCAGGGCAATGATCGAGACGGTGGCAAGGCCGAGGTGGTAAAGCAGCTCATTGGCCTTGTCGTTGGCGGTCTCGCCATAGTCGCGCGTTACCTCCACGCCGACTTCCTCGGGGATCAGGTTGCCCTTCAGGGCTTCGACGCGCTGCATCACGGCTTCGGCGACGACGACGGCATTGGCTCCGGCGCGCTTGGCGATGGCCAGGGTGACGGCCGGGACACGTTTGATCTTGTCTCCGGTCTTGCTGAGGTTCGAGACCAGTGCGTCGCTCGTATCGGTGGCAAAGGCAATGGTTGCCACATCGCGCACGTAGACGGGTCTGCCATCGCGGGTGGTCAGAAGAAGGTTGCCGATCTCGGCGGGGGTGGAGAGCGTGGCGCCCGCCATGACGTCGATCTGCTGTCCGTTTCCACGGACCTGCCCGGCGGGCGAGGCGGAATTGGCGCCGCTTACCTTGGCCGCGAGCTGTTGCAGCGTGATGCCGTAAAGCGCCAGACGCTCCGATTGTGGCGAGATGCGCAGAATTTCACTGGTCTCGCCGACGAGATAGGTCAGCCCGACATTGTCGACCTTGGCGATTTCGTTGCGCACTTCGCGGGCAATCCGGGTCAGATCGTTCGCGGAGACCCGATCTGCGGCATCCGCGTTCGGCCGAAAGGTCAACGTCGCGATGGCGACGTCGTCGATGCCGCGGCCGACCACTTTCGGTTCGGCGATGCCGACCGGGATGCGATCCATGTTGGCGCGGACCTTGTCGTGCACCCGGAGCACGGCGGCATCCGGGGATGTTCCGACGACGAAGCGGGCCGTCACGACAACCTGGTTGTCCATCGAACGGGAATAGATGTGCTCGACGCCGTTGATGCTTTTGACGATGGTTTCCAGAGGCTCGGTCACGAGCTTTTCCGCATCGTCGGCCTTCAGTCCCGGCGCCTGGACGGCGATGTCCACCATGGGCACGGAAATCTGCGGCTCTTCCTCGCGCGGCAGGGACATCAGGGCAACGAGGCCGAAGGCCAGCGCTGCGATGAGAAAAAGCGGTGTGAGCGGTGACTTGATGAAGAAGCGCGTGAGATTGCCGGCGATGCCCAGGCCTGTCATGGGGGCGTCATCGGCTTCAGGAGCGTCGGGAGTCTGCTTGATGGGATCGGTCATGGGGTCACCAAGATATCGCCTTCGACCAGACCGGACAGGATTTCGACTGCCGGATTTCCTTCGCTGTCGACCGGTCCACCGGCCAGAACGGCGCGCTGCACCGTGCCGTCAGTCTCTTTGACCGTGACGAAATCAACGCCGGCATGGGTCGTGATCGCATCTGCGGGCACCAGGATTGCCTGTCGTTGACCGACCGGCAACTCGACCAGGACGCGGCCGCCGACGAACTGGGTATCCAGGTTTTCCACTTCGACATCCGCCGTCACCCTCCCGCCGTCGATCAAGGGATAGATCTTGGCGAGGGTGCCGGTCAGGGGCGTGCCTGCGGCATCGATGCGGATCGGCGACCCCTGGCGCAGATCCTGCGCGTGGCGTTCAGGAACGGCCAGCCTGAGGAAAAAACCGCCGCTTGCGATCTCGGCGATGGTTTCACCGGCCATAGCCACGGCATCCTTGGTGGCAGGCACCGAGACCACCCGTCCGTCGGACGGGGCAATCACGGCGCCTTCCGCCGACTGCTGCACGATCACGGACCGTTGGGCCTCCGCAGTTCCGATCTGGTTGGTGATCACGTCCGTCTGGGTGCGCAACTGGTCGAAGCGCTGCGTACTTGTCGCACCGCTTCGCACGAGGCGCTCGGCACGATCGAGTTCTGCCCTGGCATCTTTCAAGGATGCCTGCAGGCCCAGCAGCTGGGCGTCAATGGCCTTGATCTGGAAGTCGAGTTTATCGTCCTTGATCTCGGCGATGACGTCCCCGGCCTTGACGATGTCGCCCTCCGTCACGCGCAAATCCGCGACCGTGCCGCTCAGCCGCGCGCGGGCTGCCACGCTGATACGGGGCTGGATCTGGCCGTAGACGGCCTTCATCTCCGGAATGGTCACGGGCTTGATCGTGATCTCCGCCGCATCGGCCGCAGCGCATATGCCGGCGGACAGGGCGAAGGTCAGGGCGAGGGAGGAGACGTTCATCGACAATACCTCAGAAGGCGGGACCCGGACGGATGCCGAGTTTGCGGAAGATCGTTGCCGCCGGGCAAAACCCGGTAAAGGCGGACTGGATCAGGTTCAGGCCGATGAAGACCGTGAACCAGACAAAACCTGCATGGACAAAATGGGTCAGAAGCAGGGATGCAAGGACCATGAAGCCGGCAAAGGCGAGGACGGCGCGATCGATTGACATTGTTGTCTCCTAAAATTCGTATCTACGATGTTATGTAGATAATGGGCAGCCGGAAGTCAATGCGATTGAAGTCGGATCCGGACGATCATCCTTCGCCGGAGATGGCGACGTCAATCGGCGCAGGTTTCGGTCTTGCAGAAGCTTTCGTAGAGGGTGCTGATCACGGCGCGAGCCGGTGCGCTCTCGATACGGTACCAGATCGTCTGCCCGTCCCGGCGGCCGGTGATGATCTTCTCGCGACGCAGCAAGGCCAGGTGCTGTGAGACCGTGCTGTCCCGGATGCCGAGAAATTCGGCAAGTTGGCCGACCGAGTGCTCTCCGTCCGAGAGCCGGCAAAGAATGAGCAGCCGATATCGGTTGGAGAGCGACTTCAGCAGTTCACTCGCCATGTCGGCGCCGGATTTCATCGATTCAGCGTCTATCTTCATAGATACGAATATAAATGGAACGATAGGATATTCAAGCCCCTATGGCGCGCGGCGGCCTGTCGTGTTGTCATTGGGTGTGGAAGGGGGGCGGTCAGCGCGCTGCGATTTATGTATACATGACCCCTCTGAATTTGGCGATTTCACAAATTTTGGTGCCTTTTTGTACTGCGTATTTGACATTCTGTATACATCGTGGCTCACTAAGGGCATCTGAGGAGGAGCCAGATATGTCCAAACCCACATTCCCGTTGAATGCCTGGTATGCGGCCGCCTATGACGTCGAGCTCAAGCGCTCGCTTCTGGCGCGCACGATCTGCAACAAGCCCGTGGTGCTTTACCGCAAGGAAAATGGGACCGCCGTCGCGCTTGCCGACGCCTGTTGGCATCGGCTGGTGCCGCTCTCGCTCGGGAGGCTTGAGGGCGACAACGTGATCTGCGGCTATCACGGGCTCGAATATGACGAGACGGGGCGCTGCGTCTACATGCCGTCGCAGGAGACCATCAACCCGTCGGCTTGCGTGAAATCCTATCCGATCGCCGAAAAGCATCGCTTCGTCTGGATCTGGCCGGGTGATCCCGCGCTCGCCGATCCGGCGCTGATCCCTGACATGCACTGGAACCAGGATCCCGACTGGGCCGCCGACGGCAAGCTGATCGAGGTGAAGTGCGACTATCGCCTCGTCGTCGACAATCTGATGGACCTGACGCACGAGACCTTCGTGCATGGCTCTTCGATCGGCAATCGCGCCGTGGCGGAGGCGCCGTTCGAGGCCAGCCATTCCGATCGTTTCGCCTATATCACCCGCTGGATGGAAGACATCGATCCGCCGCCGTTTTGGCGCAAGCAGTATGGCAAGCCGGGACGGGTCGACCGCTGGCAGATCATCCGTTTCGAGGCGCCATGCACGGTCACCATTGATGTCGGCGTGGCCGAAGCCGGATCCGGCGCGCCGCAGGGCGACCGCTCGAAGGGCGTCAACGGTTACGTGCTCAACACGATCACGCCCTCGACGGACAAGACCTGTCTCTATTTCTGGGCCTTTGCCCGCAATTATGACCTGAAGAACCAGACACGCACCCACGAACTGCGTGAAGGTGTCGCCGGCGTGTTCCGTGAGGACGAGGAAGTGCTGGAGGCGCAACAGCGGGCGATCGAGGCCAATCCGGATCACCAGTTCTACAATCTCAACATCGACGCCGGATCGATGTGGGCGCGCAAGCTGATCGACAGGATGATCGATGCCGAGCAGGGGCCAGCAGCCCGCCTGCATGTCGCAGCGGCGGAGTAACATGGCCCAAGCAAGCGAGGCAGCACCGAAGCAACAGACGCTGAAGGCCCTGTCGGGTCTTCGCGATCTGGTGCTGAAAGGCGAGATCGAGCCGGGCGAACGGCTTTCGGAAGTGGCGCTGGCCGCACGGTTGAACGTGTCTCGCACGCCGCTTCGGGCTGCCCTGCAGAAGCTCGAACAGGAGGGGCTGGTCACGCTCATCCCGTCGGGCGGTTATTCGGTCCGCTCGTTCACCCGCCAGGACGTGATCGATGCCATCGAATTGCGGGGCGTGCTGGAAGGCATGGCGGCCCGGCTGGCCGCCGAACGCGGTGTCGCGCCTTTGCAGTTGAAAGCGATCATGTCCGTGGTCGAAACGCTGGATGGCGTGGTGACGACGGATCCAAAGGCGATGGATTTCGCGCGATACGAGGCGCTGAACGCCGAGTTTCACGGGTTGCTCGCCGATCTCTGCGGCAGCGAGGTTCTGCGGCGCGAGATCGAGCGGATGACGAGTCTGCCCTTTGCCAGCCCGAATGCCTTCGTCAACACCGAGATGGATGTGCCGACGTTCCATCGCAGTCTGCTGGTCGCCCAGGCGCAGCACAAGGCGATCGTGTCGGCTATTGCGCTTCGGGAAGGGGCGCGGGCGGAGGCTCTCGCCCGCGAGCATGCGCGACTGGCGCGGCAGAACCTGGATTTTGTTTTGGAGGAACAACCGGACCTGCGTGGAAAGGTGCTGGCGCTTGCGCTGATGTCGGGGTGAAACGCCGTTCGGGAGACGGCGGCTCGGGAGAATAGGAGGAGGAATTATGCGATCGAAACTGGAATGGCGTCGGGCCGTGGTCACTGACGTCGAAACGCCGGCTGAAGATGTGCGGGCGGTGACCTTTGCCGTCGATGGACTGAGGAGCGGCTTCGATCCGGGGTCGCACACGAATATCAAGGTCGTCATCCGGGGTGAGCCGGCGCTACGGACCTATACGGTCATCCCCAGCGCGCCGGGCACGCTGAAGATCGCCGTCAAGCTGCATCCCAACAGCCGCGGCGGGTCGGCGTTTGTCTGGCAATTGCAGCCGGGCGACGAAACGGAAATGACGGAGCCGGAAAACCGGTTCGAGCTGTCGTGGCGGGCCTCGCACTATCTGCTGATTGCCGGGGGTATCGGGATCACGCCGATCTATGGCATGGCGCGTGCGCTTGCCGCGAGAGGCCAGTCGGTGGATCTGCTCTACGCCGCACGCAGTCGCGCGCAGATGCCGTTTGTCGACGAGCTGGAACGGCTTGCCGGCGTCAAGCTGCAGGCCTTCCTGCAGGACGAGGGCCAGATGCTGGATCTGAAGGCTGCGTTCGCGGCGCTTCCGCCGGATGGCGAGGTCTATATCTGCGGCCCCCACGGCCTGTTGGAGGCCGCCCGCACGGCTTGGGAAGACAGCGGGCGACCGATGAGCCGGCTGAGGTTCGAAGTCTTCGGCGACAGCGGCCGCTTCATCGAACAGCCCTTCGAGGTGGAGGTCGCCGGCACCGGACGACGCGTCAGCGTTCGCGCCGACGAGAGCATGCTCGATGCCCTGATGGAGGCGGGCGTGGAGATGATCTACGACTGTCGACGGGGCGAGTGTGGATTGTGCGCCGTCGGCGTGGTCGAGGCGAGCGCAGCAATCGACCATCGCGACGTGTTCTTTTCCGCCGAGGAGCGGCACGGGGCGGCCAAGATGTGTGCCTGTGTTTCGCGTGTCTGCGGCGGCACGGTGGTCATCGACACCGGTTATCGGCGCGAAGCTGCCGCCTGAGGCCTCTGGGGAGCGTCTTCCGCTTTCGTCAGCACGGCCTGTTTCAACGCCGGTACAAGAACTTGCAATCGCGGCCATCTTGCGAAACGTCATGGCGGAGCGCTTGCAAGGTGTGTTGCCGCGCGCGATGAACAGCCATGGCACGGAAGCGGATTCGTCCTATCATCCCTGCGTCCAGCCGCATCGTCATGGCTCGTTTGCCCGGTTGAATTTTTCACCGACACGCGGAATTCGTACATAAATTTAGAAGTTCATTAAGTGCTGGTGCGTAGAGTGATTCCAGTTGTGCACCACAAGCTTCGGTCGGGTCATAGCGCGTTGCCGGAGCCATCGATTGACAGGGAAAGTGACGGAAGCTTTCCGCGGGAGGACCCCAGATGAACCAGACGTCGAATGCCGCAGATGCCCTCGAGATCATCGCGTTCCGCCTTCACCAACAGGAATTCTGCGTAAAGACCACGTCGATCCGCGAAATCCGCGGCTGGGCCCCGGTCACGCCCATTCCCCACTCTCCTTATGAAGTTCTCGGCGTGATGAACCTGCGTGGCACCGTCATTCCGATCGTCGACCTGGCTGTGAAGCTCGGAATGCCGGCTGCCCAGGCGACCGAGCGCAGCGCCGTTGTCGTGACCGAAGTGAACGGCATGACCGTCGGCCTGCTGGTCGATGGCGTTTCCGACATCCTGACCGTGGCCGGCAGCACGCTGCAGCCGCTTCCGGCCGCGACCGGCCCGAGTGCTGCCTTCTCCGACGGCATCATTGCGCACGACAAGAGCATGATCTGCTTCCTCAGCCTTGAGCGGATGTTCGGCGAAGACGATCCGTCGTCCTGGGGCATCGCCGCCTGATCCGCGCGGCTGGCGGGCTTACCGCCAGCCTTCTCCCCTTATCGCGGGGATGTGCTCACCTAAGTGCTGTTTGTCATACTTTGTTTGCCATGCTGACAGAACGGGGCGCACCTGAGGGGTGCGCTCACGAAGAATTGCGACTTTTTAAAGATTTCAGGCGCAATTCTCCTCCCATGGCGCTTTCGCAATTCCCATCTTTGGCGCAGGATGACGTCGGAGGAATATCGTGGTCACGCAATCCCCGAATACCCAGACCGAAGAGCTGCTCGGGCGCCTGAAGGATGCGCTTGCCGGAACGCATGGACGCGCCTTTTCGGCTGATGCGGTGCGCACGCTGGTGTCGCTCGAAGTTGCCGAGTGGAAGGACGACTGTCGACCCGAAGAGTCGGCAGCCGAAACTGTCCGCGCCGAAGCGCCTCTCATCAATCACCGTATCCGGCTGTCGTCGGAATAAGAGGCGCGTTCAGTTCTGCACCGTTATGGCGCAACTGATCCGCCGTCCGTCATACAGCGCCGTCTGATTGCCTCCGAGCTTCGAATTGTTGAGCGGCCTGAGCGAGACGAACTCCTTTTCCATGGCCCCATCATCGCTGAGTGCCAGATAAGGCTCCAGCCATGCGAGCGATGACAGGTTTGGCTTCAATCCTGGCTTCACGGTCTGGCTCTTCCCGTTGATCTTCTGGACGATCTTGGGGTCTTTCACCGCATTGACGGAAAAATGAGCCATGGTGCCGAGCTTTCCAAAGTCCGCGCCGCCTTTGCCGTAACCTGCGTCGCAGAGCCTTGCCACTGAAGCGACCAGCGGCGTCATGGCGTGCAACTGGTAGTGCAGGGCATACCGCATGCGGTTCATTTCCAAAGGCAGGCTGCCGTCAGGTGCCGCACCCTCGATCATCGTGCGGTTGCTCATGATCGCCCAATCCACGAGCGCCCGATCTTCGGTGAGAATGCCCACCTCGCCGACACCCAGGCTTGCCCAGGCGCGCAAGTTGTTGCGGGATGCGCCCTTCGTTGCCTCGTTGTCGAAGAAATAGACGGTCTCGCGCGCCCTTTTCAGCAGCCAGGCCTCGATCGTTCGCTGTTTGTCGCCAAGCCCGGGGACCTGGTTTCGCGCCTCGGCATAGGCGATCGCGATGCCGCCGACGCGCGAGGGAACCGATAGCTTGGCATTGGGCGTGCGCATGTCGTTCAAGGCATCGGCTTTCGCCCATGCATAGACGTTGTCGATGACACAGCGCTGATAAAGCCGGCGGGTGGCGACATCCTTCTCTGCGCCGGCCTTGGAGACCTGCTGGGCGAGATCCTGGATGAATTCGTCGATGGGTTTCAACGCCTTCGTCACCTTTGCATCACTGTCTTCGTCGATGTCCGAGCGCGACTTTGATGCTGCTTCGTAACGGCTGCCGAAACCCAGACTCATGACGGGTTTCGGCGCCGGGAAGCAGGTTTGCTCGGCCGCCTGTGCGGTGGCTGCGCCGGCGAAGGCGGTGCCGAAGACGACGAGCGATGTTGCCGTGATCAGGGTGAGCCTGTGTGTTTTTCCATGCGTCAAATGATCAACCCTCCGTTCCGGCCTTGTTGAGCTTCAGCACGTAAGCTGCCTGTGGGAAGCCAGCCTCTGCGGCCTTGGCCATCCAGTGTTGTGCGGCGTCCAGCGCCGGCTTGGTTCCGGAGCCATAGGCGTAGGCCTGAGACAACAGGAACATGGCCTCACCATCGCCGCCTTCCGCGGCTTTTTTCAGCCAGTCGAACGAGGCAAATACGGCCTTGCTGTCTTTCGGGTCGTCACGCAGGAGCTTCGCCAGTTCACGCATGGCGACCGGCTGGCCCAGTTCGGCAGACTTGCGGTAGAGGTCCTTGATGTCGATGCGTTGTGACACGATGCGGCGAATTTCCGGTTTCATGTTCGACAACATCACGAGCTTGTCGGTCACAGTCTCCGGCTCGGACCGGGCCACCAGATCGACGAAGATGTCGCTCGCCTTGTTCGGATCGTAAGCGGCTGCGGTATTGTCGGCATAGTGCTTGACCAGACGATAGAACGCGGCCGGCTCGCCTTCGTCACGGGCTTCGGCATAGAGCTTGAGTGCTGTGTCCTGCATCTCCGGTGTGTTCAGCGCCATGTACATGTCGCCGATCTTCACCTTGCGCCAGGCATCGTCACCGGCAATGTGCGAGGCGATGTCCAGCCAATGCTGGGTGTCGTCGGGTTGATGACGCATGGCGAATTCTGCCAGCGCCATGCTGTCATCGTAGTCGCAACGCTGGGTGCTGACAGCGCGGTCGTAGTAGAGCCTGCGGTCGGCATCGCTCTTGGCGTTTTCGGCCAGCAGCAGCTGGGCTGCCATGTCGCCGCGGTCGCGCATGACGGCGGCATAGGTGTCGAGCGGCGAGGAGGGGGCATTGAGAGCCGGCCCGCTGATTTCCTTCAGAAGTTTCACCGCACGCCCTGACCCGCTTGCTGCCAGCGGC
Organism: Rhizobium sp. AG855; assembly: GCF_003610655.1. Taxonomy (NCBI): domain Bacteria; kingdom Pseudomonadati; phylum Pseudomonadota; class Alphaproteobacteria; order Hyphomicrobiales; family Rhizobiaceae; genus Rhizobium; species Rhizobium sp. AG855. The sequence goes on from NZ_RAQG01000003.1 coordinate 225,904, forward strand.
GAGAGAATCTCGCGCGCAAGGGCCATGCTTTCCCCGTCACTCGCGTAGTTCTTGACCAGGAAGCGTGCAAAGCTCAGCCCGGCATCGACGGTCATGCCTTCGCCGGTTTGCTGGATCGTTCGTCTCGCCTCGTTGACGTTGCCCTTTTCGAGGTTCTGCTTGAATTCCAGCAAGGCGGCTTCGACCGTTGCGCCGCGGCGCACTTCGGCCCGCTCTGCCCAGAACTTCAGAACCTGATCGGAATAGCCGGCCCCCTTCAGGTAGCGCTGATAGAGCGCCAATGCGCTGGCACGCCCGTATAGCGCCTGGGTCTGGATGGCGGCGATGACCAGCGGATCCTTGAGGGCCGGCAACTGGTCGATCTGGTCGGGGGCGAGATCGAGCGTCTTGTTGCCGGCGCCCGCCTCGATGTTCGACCAGTAGTCGGCGGTCGAAAAATCGGGCCCTGCCGGATCGACGCAGAGATAGACCCGCTGCAGTTTGGCGATTGCGTTGATGTCACCATTGATGTGGGTGGCATTGGTCAGGAGGTCCGTCGAGCGGGCAATCGTCTCCGGCTTCAGGTCGGTGCGGAGCAGAAGTTCGGCCAGATCGATGCCACCTTCGATGTCGCCGCGCTTCACGGCTTGCTCGAGAAGCGGGCGAACGGTCGGGGCGGACTTCCACAGGCCATCGCGGGTCTGGATCACGCGGGCAAGCCTGGTGAAGGCCCAGGCGGGCGGATCGTTGCGTTCGATCAGCTTGTGCAGGATCTCCTCATAGGCTGCCGCATCCTGCGGCGACGTATCCTTGGTCTGTTCGAGCAATTGTGCCTGCTTGATCAGGCCCGCCTGGTTGCCCTGTTGTTCGGCGGTCTTGAAGTAGGCAAAGGCCTTCTCCCGATCCTGAGGCACGAGGGCACCTTCGGCATAGAGGCGACCCATTTCGAGGATCGCAGACATGTTGCCGCCGTCAGCCGCCTTTTTCAGATATCTGACGAGAACCTCATTGTCCTTGACCACTTTCTCGCTCAGCAGATTGTATTCCGCCACCTTCCAGGCAGCCGTCGTGTCGCCGAGGTCGGCGGCGAAACGGTACCAGGCGAGGCTCAGGTTCGGATCCTGAACCACCACCTGGCCGCCGTCATATTCACGGGCCACGCGGCCGATGCGGTCGCAGATCCCTTCATCGAGCACGCCGACAAGGGTGCCGAAGGCCATGTTGACGGCCAGTTCCGGCTCGATCTGCCAGCCGTCTATCTGTTCGCCATCCTTCGTCATCCGTGCGAGGTCGAGGATCGCGTCGGAATTCCCGCCATAGGCGGCTTCGACCTTGAGTTTGAGACCTGCCTTACGGTCGGCCGCAATGCCCTTGCCGTCGATCAGGAAGTCGGCGAGCGTGTTCAATGAACCCGCCGGATGGCCACCCATGTCGAGGAGTTTCTGGACAAGGCCGTCTTGCACGACCTGATCGTTCGCGCCCATCGCCAGCATCAGTTTGACCTTGTCGAAAAGGGCATCCTTTTCGCCGTAGTTCGCCTTGATCGTTGGCATAAGTTCCTGGATGCGGCTGATGATCGGTTCATAGCGGCGGGCATCGAGGTCACGCAGCCGGTTCATGTCGCGCGAGATGGTATAGACCTCGCGCTTGGGCAGTTTCTTGCGATCCCAGGCGGTCCAGTCCGCGATCATATCTTCGTCGCGCACGGGCGGGCTGCAGATCGGCGCTTTGGGCAGTTCGACGTCCGGCGGCATGAACCGGACGTCGATGGGCGCACTTCTCCCAGGCGATCCGGCGGCTATCGTCATCACGCCTGCCATCAGCAGCGATTTCGCCAGTCTTGCAATCGTCATGATAAACCTCCGGAAAGCTGTCTTTGGGACTTAGCGAGAAATGGTGCTGGGCACGGCGATGGCGTCGACCTTGTCGCCGGTGCCGGTAACGACGACGGTGACGCCGGCGAGCCGCTTGAACTCGACCTTGTCGAGCTTGGCGATCTCCTTGTCGCCTTCGCGCACGACGAGATCGACATTCAGCGGTGCCCGAAGGGCGACCGACTTGGAGGCGCCGCTGTCCACGTCGGACACCGCTTCGGCGCCGGCCTGTGGCACGAAGAGATCGATGCCGGCCTTTTCGGTCAGATTGTAGAGGCTGAGCGTCGCCTTGGACGGGTTCTTGGTCATGTCGTCCTCGATGGTGACGACACCGTCGTCGGTGAGGATGGCAGAGTAGAACTTGCCGGCGGCGGCCTTGACGCTGCCCTGGCCACCGCTCGCGGTCACGGCGATGTCGCCTGGGGCGACGGCAACATAGGGCGAGACGCCATCGGCCAGCTGGCTGAAGGAGCTGGAGCTGACCGTTGCACTGGAAGCGCCGGGTGCGATGACGCGGACAAAAGCCGAGTTGGGGTCGAGCGGTTTCGCGTAGAGGCCGCCGTCATCGGCATGCGCCTGGGCCCCGAAAGCGAGAGTCGCTGCAACAGAGACGAGGGCAAGGATCGGGGTGTTGTGTGTCTTCATGACTGTTCTCCTGTTTTGGTCTTGCAGACCGATAGGGCGGTCGTTTCGCCGACCGGGGCGTCGAAGGAGACGGAAACCTTGCCGAAGGCATCAGCCGGGATTCCGCCGAGCGAGAGGAAGTAGCGACCGGTTGCGCGCAAGCGGTCGCCGCGTTCCATGGAGCGCGTCCGGACGGTGCCGTCCGCGCCGGTGAAGGTGAAAGTGACATTGCGGCTGACATCGCTGCCGATATCGGCAAGCAGCACGTCGTCTCGGCCGAGCTTCAGCGACGACAGGTCCCCTGCCACGCTCTTCTCGTCGACCGGCTTGATGTCGACGGAGGTTCCGCAGTCACCAAGCGAGGCTGCGACGATCTCGGACCAGGGAGCGCCCCCGTATTGTCCCAGGTTGTTGTAGATCGGGTTCTCCCAGATCATGAAGCGCGGGCGCTGCTCCTGGAACTCCCGCGAGGTGATGTAGGAGAGGATCGAGCCGAACTGGTTGCCGCCCGAGATCGAATAGTTGTCGACGGGAATGCCGCTCCAATGTTCGAGATAGCCGGCAAAGTTGCTGATCGGCTTGTCCGAGTAACTGGTGCCGATAAGGGCAATGGTCGCCTCTTCACCGCCGCCGAAAATGTCCATGGAGCCTGCATCGGCCGCCGCTTCCTCGCGAACGGCTTGATAGGCATGGGCCGTCACGGTCGGCACATGGGTGACGCAGTGCTTCTGCAACAGTTCGCGCATGCTCGAATATTCCGGCTCTGGCTTGACCTCCTGCATGGCAAAACCGACCGGCTTCACGTCTTCATAGGCAGGCAGGGTCTTGATCTTCTCGGCGATCGCCTTGGCTGCGATCCCCGCGCCATGGGCGGTCCAGTGAAAGTCGGCCTGGAAGAAGGCGTATTCGCCGAACTGGTTGCGGTTGTTGCCGCGCATCGGCGTCGCGATGTCGACCGCCGCCACACCCTTTGCCTCGAGACGGCGCACGACGTCGTCATAGATCTCGGCGGCGATGTTGGCGTCGAAGCCATAAAGCGAGGCGCGCGCCGGAACCAGCTCAGGCAGGACCTGGGACTTGGTCGGAAGCGGCACGTAGATCAGCGTCGTGCCGTTCTTTTCCAGCGCCTTGGCCATCGCCGCCAGGTTGTCGACGGTCTGGTCGGTGAAGGCGTGCTGCAGGCGCAGGTCGGCGAGGATACGGAAGAACATGCCGTCCTTGCCCTCGATCATCTGCAGTTCGGACACATCCTCGAGACCGCTGCAGCCGAAGGAGGACTGCGCCTGCGCCGGGTCGTCCTTGTCCGAGGCCAGGGCGTCGATCGCCATGCCGAAGCTCAGCACGGAAAAGGCCGTGCCGAAGAGATAGGCGTGTTTGCGTGTTCTGGTCATTGTTGAACCTCCGCGTTCGTGCCGGTGGCCGGCTCCGTCAATTGCGCCAAGAGATTGCCTGCTGCGGCCTTCATGCCGACGCTGCCCTTGTCGCGGGCAATGCCGAGATAGCGTGCGGCCTGCTCGGTCTGTTCGGCCGTTCGACCCGGTTGGGAGAGCAGCATCACCGCCATCCGGAAGGCCATGTCGCCGTTTTTCTTGCCGGCGCCGGATGCGAGCAGCGCTTCCAGTTCCGCGCGCTTTTCGCCGAAGGGCCGACCCTGGCTGTAGAGCTTGATCAGCCCCTCGGCCGCGACCTCATTGCCTTTCTTCGCCTGGGCGCGGAGAGCGGCCTCCGCGCTTGCCAGATGTGACGGGGACAATGCCAGCCGGTCGTCGGCGAGAATGGTCAGCATATGGCGCACGGCATAGCCGCGACCGTCATAGGCGGCGAGCGCGTAGTAGTGCAGCGCGTCCGTGGCGAGCGTCGGATCGGCCTGCTTCTGGATGCGTTCGGCCAGCTTGAAGGCGCCCACCCCGTCGCCGGCGTCGGCAAGGGCCTGAAGCTGCTTGTAGGTGACGCGCTTGCCGGCGAGCAGGTTCTTGCGCGTCGCCTGCAAAGCAAGCGGCAGATGCGAGGCAGGACCCATGGTCTTCTTCTTCACCGGCTTCGCGGGCTCGACTTTCTTTGTCGAGAAGAAAGGTGTCACCGCCTCTGCAGGTGCTGCTGCCACGAGGAGGCCGCCGAACAGGGTCATGAGCAGGGTGCTGCAGGGGCGCAGTTTCCGGGCGTGATCAGACATTGCTGTCTCCCACGCCGCCATGATGGCCGCCGGTTCCAGCCTGGCTCTTGCGCTCCCAGAGCGTCGGCGTGCCGAGGTAGCGGATCGGGAATTCCCAGACGACGACACTCGGCTGCGTATCCTCAAGCGCAGTCCCCGCCAGGAGATCCATCATCGGAACGCCAGGCCCCAGGCCTTCCTTCGCCACGTTGACGACATCCGTCACCAGCGACTGGCGCAGGAAGTCGACGAAGGACCAGTTTTCATTGGCGCTGTAGCTGGTGCCGACCAGCATGACCGGAACCTTGGTCTCGGTGCCGAAGAGATCGGTCCCTTCCGCTTCGACATTGACCGCGGTGCGGTAGATCGGGATGTTTTCCTGCTTCAGGCCGGCACGCGGGGCATAGTCCGGCGAGGTGATGTAGGTTGTCAGGTCGCCCCAGATGTCGACCGGCGTCTGCCAGCTGGCCGTCACGGTTTCGGAGGGCAGCGAAATGCCCGACTGCTGGAGTGTCGATTGCACCGCTTCTGCGGTGACCTTGGCGCCCGTCGGCGTCCAATGGGTGTCGGACTTCAGGAACAGCTCGCCGAACGGCTTGGCAGCGAGCATGGCTGCACGCGTGTCGACGACGGTCATCCCCTTTGCCTTCAGGGCGGTGGAAAAGTCCGAATAGGCGACCGACATGGCATCCGAGCGCATCACCTCCGGCAGGTGTTCGGCATAGATGTCCGACTTTGCCGGCAGGGGAACCATGACCAGCTTGATGCCGGCCTCCGCGAGCAGCGCCCGCACCTCATCGATCCTGGCAACGGCGCTCTCGATGTCGGTGGGCTTGACGCGCTTGAATTCTTCGCCGGTGAAGAACCAGCCTTCATCGCCAATAATCACACCCTTGCGGCCGGAGCCGAGAAGGGCGTAGCGGGCGTTGCCGATCACGCCGACGGCGGGATCGCGGTGGGGCAGTTCGCTCTTGTAGAGCGCATCGAGATCGCGGGTCGCCTCGCCGTCGATGACATAGGAGAGCGAGAGATCGTTGATCTTTCCTCCCTTGGCATCCGCCGGCGGGGTAAAGAGCATGGTCGAGTTGGCATAGATCGCGTAACCGAAGAAGACGGTCGGCAGCAGCAGGGTTGCGGTATGCTGGCGAAGGTTGGCCATGTTCAATCTCCCGTCAGAACTGGAAGTAGAGGAAAGGCGAGACCGACTGCTCGGACAGCCGGGCGACGGTGACCACGAGCAGCAGGCTCATGGCGATCGGGTAGGCGAGCGAGGGGCGGGCAACCGCGACACCGTTGCCGGTCACTTGGAAGCCGTGGGCTTCCGCCGAAATCTCGGCGTCGGTCAGCTTCTTGAAGTAGGGTTCGGCAAAGACCGCCATGATCGCGAGCACCAGGAAGACCAGGTTTTCGCGGGTGACATTGGCGAGGAATTCGATGCCGGGCATGACACCGTTCAGACCAAGCATGCCGCCATAGACCGTAAAAGCGCTTTCGACATTGGCGGCTCGGAACATGACCCAGCCGATCAGGACCAAGACCAGGGTGATGGGCAGGGAGATCATGCGCGGCGGTGCCTTCTTGGCCCAGCCGGTGTAACGCTCGATTGCCAGCCAGCCACCGTGCCAGGCACCCCAGATGACGTAAGTCCAGGCAGCGCCATGCCACAGGCCACCAAGCAGCATGACCAGGAAGAGGTTCACGTAAGTGCGGGCCGAGCCTTTGCGATTGCCGCCGAGCGGGATGTAGAGGTAGTCGCGCAGCCAGGTGGAGAGGCTGATGTGCCAGCGCTGCCAGAACTCGGTGATCGACAGGCTGAGATAGGGCGTGTTGAAATTCTGCTTGAAGCGGAAGCCCATCATCAGGGCGAGACCGATCGCCATGTCGGAATAGCCGGAGAAGTCGAAATAGAGCTGCAGCATGTAGGCAATGGCGCCGAGCCAGGATTCGACGGCGGTCGGATTGGCCATGGAAAAGGCCTGGTCGGCGATCGGGGCGACGGTGTCGGCGATCAGCACCTTCTTGGCGAGGCCAATGGTGAAGATGTAGAGGCCGGAGGTGAAGATCGGCAGGGAGTGCTCGCGCTTGATGAACTGGTCGGTCAGGTCACGGAAGCGCAGGACTGGGCCGGCGATCATGTGCGGGAAGAGGGCCATGAAGGCAGCGAAGTCGACGAAGCTGCGCGTTGCCGGCGTATCCTTGCGGTAGACGTCGACGATGTAGCCGATGGCGTGAAAGACGTAGAAGGACACGCCGATCGGCAGGATGAGCTGCCAGTGGTAGCCGAGTTCTTCCGGCGTCGTGCCGATAAGGGCCGCGAAACTGTCCATGAAGAAGTTCAGGTACTTGAAGATGCCGAGAACGATGAGGCAGCCGATGACGCCGATGATGAGCGTCGTCTTGGCGCGGGCCTGTCCTTCCCATCGGTCTATCAACAGGCCGCAGCCATAGGCCCAGGCGGTGACGGCGATGAAGAGCAGCAGGAAGTCGGCCCGCCACCAGCAATAGAAGATGTAGGAGCCGATGAGGATCGTCCAGGACCGCAGGCGTTCCGGCGTCAGGTAGTAGGCGAGCAGGAACAGCGGAAGGAACAGGAAGAGGAAAGTCTCGGAGGAAAAGACCATGAACTAGCTCCCAGTCTTGCAGTCGGGCCGGGCTTTCTGCCCGGTCGTCGAGATTGCGTTGGGGTGGATGGTGAAAGCTTTGCCGGCGCCGTCGGCTGCGGAGGAGGCGCTCAGAAGTTGGGGTACGTAGCTTGCAAACTCGCCGTCCAGCAGGATCGGCGACTGGCCGGCGAAGTCGTTGGCATCAAGGGCCACTTCGCTGGCGGAGCCACCGAACAAGCCGGATTTGTTGGCTGAGAATGCGTTGTCCTCGACCGTGATCAGCGTGTCCCGCTGCTGGTCGAGGATCGAGATGCCGGCGCCGGCATTGCCGATCAGGTCATTGCCGGAGAGGCTGAGCGCATCGCTCGACCGTATCTTGATGCCGACCTGGGCATTGGAAAGAATGACATTGCCGGACACGTCGATGCAGGTGCTGCGGACGACGGAGACGCCGCCGCGGCCGTTTCCGGAGAGGAGATTGGCGGCAATCGTGACATCACGTGTGTTGTTGGCGACGAAGACGCCGCTGCCTCGATTGTTGAGAATGATGTTGCCCGCGATCTCGACCGCAGACGTGCTGTTCTGCACGTCGATTGCCTGGGCGGTGCGGGTGCCGGTCACGACATTGCCGAGAATATGGCTGCGCGTCACACCACTCAGCGCAATTGCCGGGCCGGTCATGTCCTGGAAACGATTGCCGACGATCGAGATGTCGCGGGTGTTCTCGAGGCTGACCGCTTTCAGCCCGGCAAAGCTGCTGTCGGTGAAGCTGGTTCGCAGCTTGGCCGGATAGAGCGCGGCGCCCACGATCGACAGGCCGCTCGTCACGCTGCTCTCACCATAACCCAGGTTGGAGAAGCGGGCCTCCCGCGCCTGAACCGCGCCTGTCATTGCGGTCGCCAGGAAGGGTCTGAATTCCGGCATGTCGGCATTCTTTTCCGACGTCGAGCCAAGGCTTGCCCGGTCAATGGTGAAAAGACCCGAGTTCAGGATGAAGGCACCTTCGCCTGTGGATAGTTGCAGATGCTGCCCCTCGCTCAGGACGAGGCCTGCATCGGACCAGATGACAATCGGCCAATGGGCGACATAGGTGTCTCCCCGACGTTCGATGGCACCCGGATGCTGTGCTTCGGCGAGCGCGGCGAGCTCGGCGAGCCCAATCGCGCCGCCACGGATGAAGAGAGCGGGGGCCGCCCGGTCCGACATGGCTTTCTGCGTGTCCGTTTCGAAGCGGCCACCGGTCTGCAGTCGCAGTTGTGCGAGCATGAAGTCGACCGGGATTGTGTGCAGCGTCGGCTTGCCCGTGATCGCATCGAGGGATGGAGCCTGCCAGTCCCCCTTCGCCGCGATGTCTGCCAGCCGACCTGACATCAGCGAGGCCGCATCCGCCTTGCGGGCATCGGCTGGCGTCAGGCGCCGCCCGATTTCACCGACTGTGTCGGTCAGTCGCGCAAGATCTGCATGGCCGATGCGTTCGGCGCGCGCGCCGGTCGCCGTCGAAGCCAGCAGAAATGCGAGGAGAATGGGAAGACCCTTTCGCATCGGTCTTCCTCAGCTGTGCACGAGTTGCAGGGTGACAGGCGCGTCGATGGCTTCGACGGCGACGTCGCAGACCACTTCGACGAGCTGCATTTCGACTTCCGGGCCGCAATAGATCGCAGCGCTGTCGCCGGCTGCCACTTCGAAATTGTCGCCGACCCGGAGTGGTCGTGTCTGGGTCCCGGTCTTCAGAAGACCCGAACCGGTCGTGACGGTGACCATCCGGTGGACAGCCGGGTTCTCTGCCATCGGCAGCATGGTGCCGGGGCGCAAGGTCATCATGCGCAGCTCGTAGCCGGGGCCGCTCTGGACGCGGCGAACCTCGCCCCAGGCCATCTGGTTGCGCATGTGCTGGGCCAGTTCCCGGCGCTTGATGGTTTCGAGCTTCTTCACGATCTGCTTCACCTGCTGGGCCTGGTCGCGGGTGGTGATCAGGAGTGCGTCATCTGTGTCGACGACGACGACGTCATCCATGCCGACGACGGCCACCAGCTTGCTCGATGCCCGGACATAGGAGTTGCGCGTGTCGATGCTGATGACGTCGCCGCTCAGCACATTGCCGTCCTCGTCCTTCTCGGCGATGTGGTGCAAGGCGTTCCAGGCACCGACATCGCTCCAGGCGACCAGCAACGGTGCAATCACCGTGCGGGGCGAGTGTTCGAAGACGATGGATTCGGTCGGTAGATTGGCCGCCGGCATCAGCGCTTCCGCATTCAGGTAGATCGCATGGTCCGTTGGTCGCGCCAGCTCCAGCGATGCCTTCACGGCATCATAGGTGGTCGGGTCGAGCCGCTGGAATTCGCCAATCAGGACATCGGCGCGGAAGAGGCTGATGCCGGAGGCCCAGTAAGCGCCGCCTGCATCGATCAGGGCAGTGGCGACCTCGACCGGTGGCTTTTCGATGAAGCTCGATACCTTGCGGGCGCAGGTCAGCGTTTCCAGCTCACCGCCATCGACAATGTAGCCATAGCCGGTTTCCGGGTATTCCGGGGGGACACCGAAGAGCACGATATGGCCGTGTTCGGCGGCCTTGCGGGCGGCCAGCACATTCGCCGGCAGATCACCCTTGACGATGTGGTCGGACGGGATGACGCAGATCAGCGAGGCCGGATCGGTCTTGGCGAGTGTGAGCGCCGCTGCCAGCACGGCGGGGCCGGTGTTGCGGGAGATCGGTTCTGCGATGACACGGGCCGGGCATTTCAGGTCGTTCAGCTGTTGCAGAACGGTCGCGACATGGGCGCTGCTGACGGCCACGATCGGATCGGCGAAACCGGGGGCGCGGTGGCGCTCGACGGTTGCGTGGAAGAAGGTCGTTTCGGAATTGCCGTCGATGCGTTGGAACTGCTTGGGGTGTTCCGTGCGCGAGAGAGGCCATAACCGTGTGCCGATGCCGCCGCAGAGGATGAGAGGGTGAACGTCTAACATGGCTGCTCCTGAAAACTCTTTGGAGTGATTGCGCGGATAGTCTGCCTAGACGGGTCGATCAGCTCGTCGACTTGGCGTCGAACCATTGGGCGACCTTCTGCCTGGCGGCGAAAATGTGCCGGTTGATGATGCGGACAGAGACCGGTGCGCCGATCGCCGCTTCACCGAGATCCGCCTGGGGTGCGATGAGAGCGCGAACTTCCCCCTGGTTGCCAACGGGTTTCAGCGCCTGGGCATCGCGGGCGAGCGTGCCGAAGGCGACCTGACCGTCGGCCAGGCTGAGTTCGGCGATGTCGCCGGCGACGAGCTGCTTGGCCTGTTCTGCCGTAACGACCGCCTGGACGACCGGTGCCGTTGCCTTGTCGATGACCTCGACGATGGTGTCCCCGGCCATCACGGTCGAGCCTTCGCCCGCATTCATCGGCAGGACCTTGCAGTCGCAGGGCATGTTGATGCTCAGCGTCGTTCCGGAGATGGACTGCAGCGTGTAGAGCACTTCGCCCCGCTTGGCGCCGAGATTTAGATAGGAGATCTGGCCGCTGGCGACGGCCCTGAGGGCCTGGCCGCCGGTGGAGAGGACGGCCAGCTGCTGCACTTCCTTGGAGAAGACGCGCTCATAGACCAGTTTCACTGCAACGCCGGCCAGGGTCAGGCTGAGCGCCACAGTTGCCACGACCTTGACAGTGCGGCCGATGAAATTGCCGAGCGTCGCCTGGCTGCCCTGCTTCTTGCCGCCTGCAACAGCTGCCCGCTCGCGCAGGCTGATGATGCCGTCGACCGAGGTAATGTCGCCGGCGATGTGGCTGTTCAGCAGGTAACGCAGCGTCGGCAGATGTTCGCCTGTCGGTTCCAGGAAATCGAGGCGCAACTCCCCGGTCTCGGCATGCGTGCGGTTGATGCGAACATCGACCTGCAGGGAGATCGTGTAGCCGTCGAAGTCGAAGCGCAGGACGGCGATCCGTTCCTTGCCTTCCAGCTCGGGGCCAGCCAGCCCGGAGACGGTGGCAGACACGAGCGAGAGGCTCTGGCCGTTGTAGTGACGTCCATCGATGATGGCGGCGAACGGAATGTTGGTTTTCGGATGCTCCGTCCCGTTGTCCAGCAGGATCGGGAAACTGGTGGGCTGCTGCGCAAAGCCCTGGGGAGCGGCGTCTCGGGCGGCTTTCGTATCGATGTCCATGGTCTCGATCCTTCGGGGTTAGATGATGTTGCCGACATAGGCCACGCCGAGGATGAGCCATCCGAGGGCAAGGCAGTGCATGTAGGTGGAGCTGAGGGCGCGCCAGCGCTGTCCGACGGGAACGGGTTTGCGGCTGCCGGACGCGGCCTGGCGGGTCCATTTCTGGCGGTCGAGGCGGAAGAGGATGAAGCTTTTCACCACGGCTCCGCCGACCTGGCTGAAATAGAGGAGGAAGGGAAAGGTGACGGGGAAGCTGCGGCCGCGGAACGCCATGATGACGGTGCAGAAGCCGTAACGGGTGAACATGACCCAGGCGAAGTAGATCGGCAGGATCCACGGGCTGACAAAGGCGGCGGCAAGCAGGATGCTGGCGGGGCCGGCCAGCGTCGTCCAGATCGAGAGCGCCTGATCGAGCACCGACCACCAGGTGAAGTAGCCGATCTGCGAGGCGGGCAAAGCAAGCGCGCGACCATTGGTGCGCAGCATGTTGCCGAACCAGCGGGTCATCAGCACGATCGCCGAGCCGAAGAAGCTGGGATAGGGCTGGGTCTCGATCGACAGCGTGCAGAGATCCGGGAGATAGAGCATCTTGTAGCCGCGCTGCAGCAGCCAGAACCAGGTGGACTTGTCGTCGCCGGTCAGGAAGTTGACGCGACCGAGGCGCCAGTGGTCGATGAAGTCGTGACGAACGAGTTCGACGAAGCCAGGATCGGTTGCGAGGCTTGCCCGGAAGATCGACATGCGGCCGGTCAGCGTCAGCACGCGCTCGCTGAGCGACATCGACGACATCATCACGTGACGCTGGGAGAAGCGCAGGTCGAACCAGTCGCGGAACAGGCGGCCGCCTTGCGTATCGCTGAGTTCGTCGGTGGTGACGGCGCCGACCGCCGGATCGGTGAAAAAGGGCAGGCTGCGATCGACGACATCGATCGGCACGCAGCTGTCGCCGTCGACGAAGACGACAATGTCGTTGCGACCCGGGTTGAGCCTTGCGATCGAGCGCAGCGAGGTTGCGAGCGCATCGCGCTTGCCGGTGCCGGCGATCTTGTCGATCTTCAGGCCGACCATGGCCTGGCTTTCCGGATGGCGGGCGGCGACGGATTCCATCACGCGGCGGATCAGGCGGGCATCGGCCTCGTCGACGATCGAGGCGACGATCGTCGCGCCGCCGGCCGCGTTGTAGGCCGCTTCGAAGATCGAGCGGTAGACGCGGGTCGAGATATCAGGTGCGATCTTGTAGGTGGTCACGAGGAAATAGGCGTGATCCCTGAGGCCCCGCGCGACATAGGCCTCGGCGGCAAGACGCCGCCGCCGAGGATAGGCGAATTTCAGGTAATAGGCGGCCCGCGCCAGGTTGATCCCGGCCCAGGCATAACGCCAGGCCCCGATCAGACCGACGGTGATCAGGGTGCCCGAGACCGCTGACACGGTCGGGTGCGGCACGCTGAGCGCCAGGATCGTCATGGACAGGAGATAGATGACGTGGGCCAACATCTGGGCGCTCCTTACCAGCAAATGCCCTGGTAGGTGCCCGACGATCGGATGCCGGGGCTGATGCGCAACAAGTCGACCATCGGGATCGTGTCGCTCGACTTCTGCAGTGCCGGCATGGCCTCGGCATAGTGGTTGCCGACCAGGATGACGTCGGAGGTGTCGATGAGGTCATCGAGTTCACCGACAAGCCGGTTCTTCAGGTCGATCGAGGTATCATTGCCGCGCCCGGCGCCGCTCATGCCCTCGGTATAGGCCTGCTGGACGAAGGGGTCGTAGATCTTGAGATCATAGCCCTTGGCAATCAGGCGCGAGGCAAGGCTTGCGAGCGGGCTTTCGCGCAGATCATCGGTGCCGGTCTTGAAGCTGATGCCGACCATGCCGACGGTCTGGCCACCCATCTGCGAGACCATGGTCTCGGCGCGGTCGATCTGGGCCTCGTTCGCTTCGAGAACCGCATCGAGCAGGGCGCTCTCGACGTGGGCTTCCTTGGCGAGGTGGCGAAGCGCACGCACGTCCTTGGGCAGGCAGGAGCCGCCGAAGGCAAATCCGGGACGCATGAAGTAGGGCGAGATGTTGACCTTGAGATCCGAGCACAGGATCTTCATCACCTGCTGGCCGTCGACACCGCAGGCCTTGGCGATATTGCCGATCTCGTTGGCGAAGGTGACCTTGACCGCGCGCCAGGAGTTGCTGGTGTATTTGATCATTTCCGCCGTTGCGAGCGGCACCGAGTGGCAGACGCAGGGAAGGCCGGCATTGATCTCGTGCAGAATCGCGTCCGTCTTTTCATCGATCGCGCCGAAGACGATCAGGCCTGGATCGTAATAGTCCTCGATCGCGGTGCTCTCGCGGAGAAACTCCGGATAGTACCCGACGCCGAAATCCGTGCCGGCCATCATGCCGGTGGCCGCTTCGAGTGCCGGAATGCAGACCTTGTCCATCGTGCCGGGCACGATGGTCGAGCGGACGACGACGGAATGGAAGCCATCCTTGCGGGCGATGGCCGCGCCGATCGCTTCGCAGGCCTTCACGACATAGGTCAGGCCGACGGAGCCATCCGCCGCGCTCGGCGTGCCGACGCAGACGAAGGAGAGGTCAGTCGCGGCAATCGCCTCGTCTATGTCGAGCGTGGCGCGCAGCTTGCCGCTCGCGACCGTCATTTCGATCAGCGGCTCCAGGCCCTTCTCGACGATCGGTGTCTTGCCGCGATTGATCGTGTCGACCTTTGCCGGATCGATGTCGACCGCGACGACCTCATGGCCGTCCTTTGCCAGGCAGGCGGCCGCCACCACGCCGACATACCCGATTCCGAAAACGCTGATCCTAGCCATCTGCTGCCTCTTATCCTGGAGGCAGGCCCGCTCAGGGACCCGCCGTTGGTTAACATCTGTTAATGTCAGCCCTAGGATTGGCAGGTCTTCTGTCAGTATCAAAGTCAGGAAAAATGGAGATTTGTCAGGAATATCCCTGACAAAATGCCTACAAAATCCCAATGCACAAATATTAGATTTTCGCCCAAAAAATAAGCCGCAGCTTTTCAACTGCGGCCTACCAAAAATAATGATAATTTATATTAGTGTTGAAGCCATCCAACACTGATCGCATAACTCACTATATCAGATCTCGTTCTCAGGTCGAGTTTCTTGGTTGCTCTATATTTGTATGTCTCGACCGTCTTGGCGCTAAGCTGGATATCGGCGGCGATCTCTTTCATCGCCTTGCCGAGCGCTACGTGTCGCAACACGAATTCCTCCTTGAGCGAAAGTTTCCGCTGAATGGGGCTGAGCCCGATCGGGCGCTGATCGGAGAGGGCAAGCACGGTTTCGTCGATGACCACATCTCCGGCATGCACGCTCTTGATCGCCCTCAAGAGCCTCGGACTTGCCACCGACTTCGTCACCACCCCGCTGTAACCGCGGCTGACATAGCTTTCGCCGGGGCGCGTATCACGAACGTCACAATAGGCGATCAGTTTTGCCCTTTCCCGCAGTGTCTCCAGACCCATGTCGCATTCCTCCAGCGTGCGCTCGAGGTGCATGGGGTCGGCGACGATCACATCCGGATCAAGCCGCATCACTGCATCCTGCAACTTCTGGTCGCGGTTGCTCAGTGTCAGTGCTGATAGCTGACGTGTCGAGTTGACCAGGAAGTTCAACCCATCCACCAGCACCGGATTGTCGTCCAATACCAGAACCCTAATTTTGCCAGTGCTTTCCATTGCAGCTCCAATCTCTCGGCAATGCCACAAATCCCTCGAACCCATCGGAACCGTACGATCGATCCCGTCGTCCACTAGCTCTGCCCTCGATGTTCAGAGAGAACGGCAGGGGTGTCAAGATGTTGCACTGCCGCGAAAATTAAAGGCAATTTGTTGTTGTGCAGCATCATCACGCTGCGGCGGCTGTCACAATCGCCCCGAAAGGTGAAATCAGAACAGTATGTTGCTGACGAAATGCTCAATAATCCCGTGATTGCGGGTCTGTCGCGCTGCAATCTGGAGCATACTGAAACTGTTTCATTCGAAGCCATTTTGGCGTCGGAGGAAATGGATATTGAAGGACTTAGGGGTAAGATTTCGGCCTGTGGAGGGTCTCCGGCCAGCGCCAAATACGGCGAGACTATGGCGGCAGGGGCGTCGTGCCTGCGGTGAATCGTCATCCTGGGGTCCCTTTCGGTATCTTGGCAGGACACATTGACGTGAATCATGCGTCGTGGTGCCGGGACCCTAGTCACGGTATCGGGCGAAAATGCAGCAGCGACAATTTTGTCGCTTTTCGAACAGTCTCGCCCATCGAATTCTCACGCGGGGGCGTGAGCCCGCCGGGCGGAGCTGCAGGTCAAGGTTGTGTGGAGCGGAAGGTCAGGCGGCCGATTCAAGCCGGTTCAGGTTGCGCTCTGCCAGTGGTGCAGATCGCGCACTTGCGCCTGCTGCAACAAGGGCCAGAACGTCGTTCGTATAGTCCGAGGCATTGGCCACGGCCTTGTCGATATTGCGTCCCTGTGCCTCCGGGAGATCGCGAAGCGGGCGGCTCAGGTCGAACATCTCGCGGAAGGCCGCGCGTTCGGCAATCGGCGTATCGAGGACATGGATCTGCTGCTCACAGAGCAGGCGCTTGACCGCCTGCATCGAGCGCGTGGTGATCATCGGGTTGACGCGCGACAGCACCACAGAATGGGGAATGCTGAGGCCGGCCTTGCGGTCGAGGTAACGCAGGAGGTCGAGGACCTGTGCGCCGCCCTGGGCGTCCATGCTGCTGCCCTGGATCGGCACGAGAACGTGGTCCGAGAGGCCGACAGTCGCGGCCAGCAGCGGCGATTGAATGCCGGGCAGGTCGACGATGACAAAATCGAACTGGCTGCGCCGCTCGTGAATGGTCTTCTGGATCGTCGGCGCCGAAACATAGGTTTCGATGGTGAAATTCGGCAGGAGCCTTGCGCCCTGGTACCAGCGCGAGAACCAGCGCTGGGGATCGGCGTCTATGACGCAGACGCGGTATTTGCGATGAAGGAGTTCGGTGACAAGAAGAAGGGCTGCCGTGGTCTTGCCGGCGCCGCCCTTGGTGTTGGCAAACGTAATTACTGCCATCGCGAGATCCTGCTGCGTGAACATCGAGCTTCGAATCGCTCACCGAGGCACAGGCATCGTGCGGGTTCACATATAAACAAACGTGGTTAACAAGCCATTACGAGAATTAGGGGTGCTATTTCCGGGGGCGGCGAGCCATCGCGTCCTCCGGCGGCTGAGCGCTGCGGCGTCAGATTGCGCCAACCGTTGAGGTCAGGTGATCAAGTGGCGCCAAGGAACGGTGGTCCAATTCATGCTGCAGCGCACAACATATAATAGTACTTTTCATCTTTACAGGTTGCAAACTCTTGCCTATGCATAATGGCAGACACCGTGGAGGCGGTGTCTTTCTTAGGGAGGACATCATGAATATTGTACGCAAGCTCGCGCTTAGCGCGAGCGTGATTGCACTTAGCTGCACTGCTGCCATGGCGGCAGATCTGACAGTCGGTTTTTCTCAGATTGGTTCCGAGTCCGGCTGGCGCGCGGCTGAAACTTCCGTCACCAAGCTCGAAGCCGAAAAGCGTGGCATTACCCTAAAATTTGCAGATGCTCAGCAGAAGCAGGAAAACCAGATCAAGGCACTTCGCGGCTTTATCGCTCAGGGCGTCGACGCCATTCTCGTTGCGCCCGTTGTCGCAACCGGTTGGGAAGACGTGCTGACGGAAGCCAAGGAAGCCAAGATCCCGGTCATCCTGCTCGACCGTGGTGTGGACGCGCCGCAGGATCTTTACCTGACGTCTGTCGCTTCCGACCAGGTCAAGGAAGGTCGCGTTGCCGGTGAGTGGCTGGTCAAGACGGTCGGCGACAAGCCGTGCAAGGTGGTCGAACTGCAGGGCACCGTCGGTTCGACGCCTGCGATCAACCGCAAGAAGGGCTTCGAAGAAGCCATTGCCGGCAAGTCGAACATCACGATCGCTCGCAGCCAGACCGGTGACTTCACCCGCGCCAAGGGCAAGGAAGTCATGGAAGGCTTCCTGAAGGCCGAAAATGGCGGCAAGGACATCTGCGCGATGTATGCCCATAACGACGACATGGCTGTCGGCGGCATCCAGGCCATCAAGGACGCTGGTCTGAAGCCGGGCACCGACATCCTCGTCGTCTCGATCGACGCCGTTCCGGATATCTTCGCCGCCATGGTGGCCGGCGAAGCCAATGCCACCGTGGAACTGACCCCGAACATGGCAGGTCCGGCCTTCGACGCGCTTGATGCCTTCCTGAAGGACGGCAAGGAGCCCGAGAAGTTCATCATCACGGAATCCAAGCTGTATACCCCTGCCGACAATCCGCAGGGTGAATACGACAACCGCAAGGGCCTCGGTTACTAAGGTAACCCTCCCGGAGCGACCCCGTCATTTCCTGGTGACGGGGTCGTTGCCGCTTTCATCGGACCGCGTCCGGAGATAGCTTCGTGGGAGAGGGGGAAGAGGCACATGACCGACAATCCATCCATCGTGCTCGCCGCTGCGGGCATCATCAAGACGTTCGGCAATCACACGGCGCTGGACAAGGTCGACATCGCGTTCCATCGCGGCGAGATCCACGCTTTGCTCGGTGAAAACGGTGCCGGCAAGTCGACGCTGATCAAGATCCTCACGGGTGCCTATATTCCTGACGGCGGGACGATCACGGTCGATGGTGAGGCCGTGAATTTCACGACGCCGCAGCAGGCCCAGGCCCTCGGCATCGGTACCGTCTACCAGGAGGTGAACCTCCTGCCGAACATGACCGTCGTCGACAATCTCTTCATCGGTCGGCAGCCGGTGAGCCGCTTCGGTCTGGTCGACAAGCGCCAGATGGAGCGCAAGTCGCGTGAAATTCTTGCGACCTACGGCCTCGATATCGACGTCAAGGCCGAGCTTTCCACCTTCTCCGTCGCCGTGCAGCAGATCATCGCGATTGCGCGGGCGGTGGAGCTTTCCGGCAAGGTTCTCATTCTCGACGAGCCCACCGCCAGCCTCGACCGGTCCGAAGTGGAGAAGCTGTTCGGCATCATCCGACAGCTGCGCGACCGCGGTCTGGCCATCGTTTTCATCACCCATTTCCTCGACCAGGTGTTCGAACTCTCCGATCGCGTGACGGTCCTGCGCAACGGCCGGCTTGTCGGCACGGAAGCCATTGCCTCGCTCGACCGCACCAGCCTGGTCCGCATGATGCTGGGCAAGGATCTCGCCTTCCATCATCCCGACGTTATCGGTGAAGAAGCCGAGGTCGGCGAAACGCTGATGACGTTCGAGAATTTCGGATTGACCAATACGGTGCGTCCCTTCGACCTCAAGATCCATCGAGGCGAAGTCGTCGGTGTGGCCGGATTGCTGGGGTCCGGCCGCACCGAGATGGCGCGGCTTATGTTCGGCATCGATCAGGCCGACAGTGGCTCGATCAAGATCGACGGCGCGACGCGCCAGGTGCGCAATCCGCGCGATGCCGTCGAGCTCGGCTTCGGCTTCTGCCCGGAAGACCGCAAGATCGACGGCATCTTCGGCGATTTGTCCGTGCGCGAGAATATCGTCATTGCCATGCAGGCGCGGCTCGGCTGGTTCAAGGCGCTCAACCGCGACGAACAGCTGGAGATCGCCGGCAATTTCATCGAGGCGCTCGACATTCGCACGGCCTCTGCCGAGCTGCCGGTCAAGCTCCTCTCCGGCGGCAATCAGCAGAAGGTGATCCTCGCCCGCTGGCTCGCTACCGATCCGCGCTTCCTCATCCTCGACGAGCCGACGCGCGGCATCGATGTCGGCGCCCATGCCGAGATCGTGCGCATGATCAGCCGGTTGCGCGAGGATGGGCTGGCGCTCGTGGTCATCTCGTCCGAGCTCGACGAAATCGTCAGCTATTCCTCGCGTGTCGTCGTCATGCGCGACCGCAAGATGGTCGCCGAACTGCATGGCGCCGATATCACTCCCGGCGTCATCGTCCAGACCATTGCCGCCCAACCGGCGGAGGTCGAGGCATGAAAAGGCTCTCCATGTCCCGCATCATTTCCCCGCAGCTCCTGGCGCTTGCCGGCGTGCTGTTTTTCAACTGGGTCGTCTTTCCCGGCTTCTTCAACATCACCTGGCAGGATGGTCGTCTGTTCGGCAGCCTCATCGACGTCATCAATCGCGGTGCGCCTGTCGCAATCCTCGCGATCGGGATGACCGCGATCATTGCGACCAAGGGCGTGGACCTGTCGGTCGGTGCCGTGATGGCGGTTGCCGGTGCGGTTGCCGCGACCTGTGCGGTTGCCGGTCAGCCACTGATTGTGACGCTTCTCGCCGCTCTTGCCGTCGGCATCCTCTGTGGTCTCTGGAACGGCATCCTTGTCGCCTATCTCGGAATCCAGCCCTTCGTTGCGACGCTGGTGCTGATGGTGGCCGGGCGAGGCGTGGCGCAGTTGATCACCGAAGGGTCGATCGTGACCTTCTCCGACCCCGCGCTGATCTTCGTCGGCACTGGCTCGTTGTTCGGGCTGCCGATGCCCGCCGTCATTGCCATCGTGCTGATGATTGTCGCGCATCTCTTCATGCGCCGCACCGCGATCGGTCTTTTCATCGAGGCGATCGGGATCAACCTGTCGGCGGCGAACTATACCGGTTTGCGCAGCAAGGTCGTCATTCTCTGCATCTATGCCTTTGGCGGCTTCTGCGCCGCGACGGCCGGCATCATCGCCGCCGCCGACATCCGTGGCGCGGACGCCAACAATGCCGGCCTCTGGCTTGAGCTTGATGCGATCCTCGCGGTCGTGATCGGTGGCACCTCGTTGCTGGGAGGCCGCTTTTCGATCCCGATGTCGGTGCTTGGCGCCATCATCATCCAGGCCATGAACACGGGCGTTCTCGTGTCGGGTTTCCCGCCGGAATTCAACCTGATCGTCAAGGCCGGCATGATCATCATCATTCTGGTGCTGCAGTCCGCCCGGATCGCCCAGGTGCTCGGACGCAAGTTCGGCCCTCGCCAGCCGGCCGCCCCTGCGCCCCAGACTTCAAGCCAAACTTCGGGACAGGCACGATGAATCCGCGTTATCGCCCTCTCGCCGCGACCACCCTCATCTTCGTGATCGCCTATGCCGTGTGCATCTTCCAGTATCCCGGCATGTGGTCGACGCGCGTCTTCGGCAATTTCCTAACCGACAATGCCTTTCTCGGCATTGCTGCCGTCGGCGCCACCTTTGTCATCCTTTCCGGCGGGATCGATCTCTCCGTTGGTGCGGTGATCGGGTTGACCGGCGTTGTCACCGCCATCCTGATTTCCTGGGTCGGCATGCATCCGCTCGCGGTCTTCGCCATCGTGCTGGTTCTGGCGGCCGCCTTCGGTGCCTCGATGGGTGCGGCCATCCACTTCCTGCAGGTGCCGCCCTTCATCGTGACGCTGGCCGGCATGTTCCTTGCCCGTGGTTTCGCGTCGGTTCTCAGCCAGGATTCGATCCCGATCGATCACGAGTTCTACCGGACGATTTCCAGCCTGTACTACAAGCTGCCGGGTGGCGGGCGCCTCAGCGCCATCGGTCTGCTGATGCTTGGCACCTTCCTTGTCTGCGGTTTCATCGCCCACAAGACCCGCTTTGGCTCCTATGTCTATGCGATTGGCGGCAATGCCACCTCGGCTTCGCTGATGGGGGTGCCGACCGGCCGCGTGACTGTCGGCATCTATGCCCTGTCGTCCTTCCTTGGCGGTCTCTCGGGCATCGTCTATTCACTCTACACCTCTGCCGGTTACCCCTTGGCGGCGGTGGGCATCGAACTTGACTCGATTGCAGCCGTGGTGATAGGCGGAACGCTATTGACGGGCGGTTATGGTTTCATTTTCGGAACCCTGATCGGGGTCATGCTGCAGGGCCTTGTCCAGACTTACATCGTCTTTGACGGAACACTCTCCAGCTGGTGGACCAAAATCGCCATCGGGTTCTTGCTCTTCATGTTCATCCTGCTCCAGAAACTGGTCTTCAACGCACAGACCGGGCGGGCTCGGCTGAAGAAGGGCCCTGCATGAGTGAGCCGGGGAGCCTTCTTCGCTCCCTGTCCGGGCGGTCGACGGCACGTAACTTCCATTCGCACGTGATCAATGAAATCGGGGCCGGAGTCATCTCCGGCCGCTATCCGATCGGGACGACGCTCCCGAACGACGCCGAACTCATGGCCGATTTCGAGGTGTCGCGCACGGTGCTGCGGGAAGCTTTGAAAACGCTGGAGGCCAAAGGTCTCTTGGAGGCGCGGCCAAAGGTTGGCACTAAGGTCGCCAAGAAAAGCCGCTGGAACCTCTATGATCCGCAGGTTCTGGCCTGGCATCTGGATGCGCCGCCGGATGCGGAATTTCTCTCCGGCCTGCACGAAGTGCGCCGCTCGCTTGAGCCAATCGCGGCGGCCGAGGTGGCGCGGCGGCGCACGGCCGACCAGATCCGCCTGATGCTCTACTGGATCCGGCAGATGGAGACGTCGCTCACATCGCCGCAGAATTTTGCGCTGGCCGATTTCGAATTGCATCGCATCATCGCGGATGCGGCTCACAATCCCTTCATTCGCGCACTTTACGGCGTGATCGAGCTTGCCCACGCCTTCGCCTACCAGCGGCTTGTGGATGCGCCCGAGGAGGAGGTGCTGGTCGCCATCCTGGACAAACACAAGATGCTGGTCCAGCGCATCGAATATGGTGACGAGTCAGGAACGCGCGCTGCCATGCTGGAAACGATCGAGCACGACCGGCAGATTGCCTTGGGCACCTGATCCATGACAGGCGGGCAGGTCAGAGTTCCAGTGCGTCCTTGAGCGTTCGCACCTCTGCCACCGAGAGGTCAAGGTCGGCTTCGATGTGGTCGATATGGTGCAGCATCAGCCCGGTCGCGTGTTCCACGTCGCCGCGTTCCAGCGCGTTCAGGATCTCGTCGTGCTCGTCATGGCCGCAGCTGGAGACGCCGGTGCGGCCATAAAGCGCGATGACGAGGGAGGAACGGGCCACCAGTTCGTCCATGAATTTTTCCAGCACCTGGTTTCCGGCGACCTTGGCCAGCATCAGGTGGAAATCGCCGGATGCCTTGATCTCTGCTCTGCGGGCGGATGCGCCGCGTTCGGCGCGATAGCGGGCTTCTTCCTTCAGATGCTCGCGAAAGGCTGCGATCTCTTCGGCCGTGATCCGTTCGGACGCGGCCGCAATGATGCCGGCCTCGATCAGGCGTCGGGAGGCGAAGACCTGACGGGCCTCCTCGGTGCTCGGATTGGAGACGAAGGCGCCGCGATTGCGCTCGGTGCGGACAAGCCCCTCGAAGGCCAGCATCTGCAGGGCATCGCGCACCACCGTGCGGCTGACGTCGAACAACGTGCCGACCTCCGCTTCCGACAATTTCGTGCCGGGCGCCAAGCGACGGTCGACGATCGCATCGCGCAGCGCATCCCGGATCGCGCGGGCGCGGTCTTCCTGGTTCGGGTCGAGATGTCGGCGCAACGAGTTCTTCGCGTTCATGGGTCCATTCCGCTGTCGTTCTTTCTTTTAGCCAGCATGTCGGGCGAGGGGAAGGCCACGAAAAATATTGCGGCACTAGATTGCATACAATCTCATATATCGATTGGCCTCAATCGACTAATTCGTGTGCATGCATTCGTGCAGGCTGCACATTGATGCAGCGACACAATATTCCATCCCTGACAATTCAATGGTTTGGCTGGCCGCTGCGCAATTGGCACGGCTTATGCATCGTCTACGGCAGCAGAAGGAGCCGTCATGACGAAAGCCGCCGAGATCGAACTTGCAGCCGTCTCCAAGGTCTATGGCAACGCCACGGCCGTGCATGCCATCAGTCTCAAGGTCCCGGCCGGCACCTACTGCTGCCTGTTGGGCCCCTCCGGCTGCGGCAAGACGTCGACGCTTCGGATGATCGCGGGCCATGAGAGTGTCTCGTCCGGCGACGTGATCTTCGGCAATGCCAATGTCACCGATCTGCCGCCGGCCAGCCGGGGAACGGCGATGATGTTCCAGTCCTATGCGCTCTTCCCGCATCTCGATCTTGTCGACAATGTTGCCTTCAGTTTGAAGATGAAGGGTGTCGACAAGGACACCCGGCGCCGCGAGGCGATGGAGATGCTGAAGCTGATGCAGCTGGAGCCCTATGCCAGCCGTCGGCCGGCGCAGCTCTCGGGTGGCCAGCAGCAGCGCGTGGCGCTGGCCCGCGCACTGATTACCAAGCCCGAGGCGCTGCTGCTCGACGAGCCGCTCTCGGCGCTCGATCCCTTTCTCAAGATCCGCATGCGGGCGGAGTTGAAGAAGCTGCAGACGACGCTCGGCATCACCTTCGTGCACGTGACCCATAGCCAGGAAGAGGCGATGGCCCTGGCAGACCTCATCGTCGTGATGAACGAGGGTCGTATCGAGCAGGCGGCGACGCCGCGCACGGTGTTTGAAAAGCCGGCCACCGGTTTTGTTGCCCGCTTCATGGGGGATCACAATGTGCTTTCCGGTCGGATCGTCGCGCCCGAGGCGGATGGGCTCTTCATCGAGGTGGTCGGTGGCGGGCGCTTCTATGCCGGCGGCACCGCACCCGCAGAGCAAGACACGGCCGAGATCGCCATCCGCACCGACCATGTCCGGATCGGTCCGGCCTCGGTCGCGGGGCTCGGCTTCGATGGCATTGTCTCCAATGTCGAATATCTCGGCGCCAAGGTGAAACTGACCGTCACCACGGCCTTCACCGATGAATTTACCGCCGTCCTCAGCGACGCGGCCTTTTTCGCTTCGCCGGTGAAGGTCGGCGAGGGCGTGACCCTGTCATGGGACAAGCAGGATTCGATCGTCCTCGGACGTGTCGAGAAGTGAAGCCAAAACCAATAAAACCAGGAGAACAGCAATGACTGCCAGCAAGAAGACCCCCAAGGGCGTTTCGCGCCGCACATTTCTGAAAACGGCCTCTGCCGCAGCCGGCCTCGCCGCCGGTTCCGGTGCCATCACCGGCTTCCCGACCATCTGGGCCCAGTCGAACATTACGCTCCGCCAGTTCGGCACCGGCGTGTCGAACATCAATGCGATTGCCGAGCAGTGCAAGAAGGACCTCGGCATCACGCTTGAAATGACCGCGACCGATTCCGACGCTGCTGCCCAGCGCGCCGTGACCCAGCCGAACTCCTATGACATCGCCGACATCGAATACTGGATCCTGAAGAAGGTCTATCCGACCGGCGTGATCCAGCCGATGGAAACGAAGAAGCTCAAATATTACGACAAGGTTGTGCCGCTGTTCAAAACCGGCAAGCTGCTGCCCGACAGCGTGATTGCGCAGGGCACCGCGCCGCACACCGTGGGTTATGTCGAGAGCAAGGACGCCAAGACCTTTGCCTCCGGCGAAACCGAACTCTTCACGATGATGCCGACGATCTACAATGCCGACACACTCGGCATCCGTCCTGATCTCGTCGGTCGCGAGATCACCTCCTGGGCCGACATCATGGATCCGGCCTTCAAGGGCAAGACCTCGATTCTCAACATTCCCAGCATCGGCATCATGGATGCCGCGATGATCTGCGAAGCCATGGGCATCATCAAATATGCCGACAAGGGCAATATGACGAAGGCCGAGATCGACACGACGATCGACTTCCTCATCAAGGCCAAGCAGGACGGCCAGTTCCGCGCCTTCTGGAAGTCGTTCGACGAGTCGGTCAACCTGATGGCCTCGGGCGAAGTCGTCATCCAGTCGATGTGGTCGCCGGCCGTTGCCGCCGTCCGTTCCAAGGGCATCGCCTGCAAGTATCAGCCGCTCAAGGAAGGCTATCGCTCGTGGGGCGGCGGTCTTGGTCTCGCAGCCCATCTCGAGGGTGCACAGCTCGATGCCGCCTATGAATACATCAACTGGTACACGTCCGGCTGGGTCGGCGGCTATCTCAACCGCCAGGGCTACTACTCGGCCTGCATGGAAACTGCCAAGGGCTTCATGACACCGGACGAATGGGGCTACTGGATCGAGGGCAAGTCCGCGACGGGCGACATCATGTCTCCGGAAGGCAAGGTCATGGAGAAGGCCGGCGCTATCCGCGACGGCGGCTCCTTCGAAGAGCGCATGGGCAAGGTCGCCTGCTGGAACTCGGTCATGGACGAAGACCGCTACATGGTCCGCCGCTGGAACGAGTTCATCGCGGCTTGATCTTACTGCGGTCGCCCGCCCCTCATCCCCCTGCCGGGACCTTCTCCCCGCAAGCGGGGAGAAGGGGGAGCCGCGACCGTGCCACAAGTGTCTTCTCCCCGCTTGCGGGGAGAAGGTGGCGGCAGCCGGATGAGGGGCAACTCTCTCGGTCCGCACTTTCCCGCAGCGATTGGAGACCTAACGACATGGTAGAAGTCCGATTTCTGGGCGTCGGCGCGCCGAAGCCGAAACGCGTGATCCGTGTGCCGCTCGGGCTTGTCTCCTATCTGCAGGCAACGCCGCTGGCGCTGATCCTCGGCTGCTTCCTGCTGCTGCCGATCCTGATGATCGCAACGGTGTCCTTCTGGGACTACGACTTCGCCCAGATGTATCCCGACTTTGTCACCTTCAACTATACGGAGACGCTGGGCTCCTGGGTGACCTGGAAGACCTATCTCAACACCTTGAAATTCGCCTTCATCGTCTGGACGATCACGCTGTTCGTGGGCTTCTGGGTCGCCTATTTCCTCGCCTTCCACGTGCGGACGTCCGCCATGCAGAGCGTACTCTTTCTCGTCTGCACCGTACCCTTCCTGACGTCGAACATCATCCGCATGATCTCCTGGATCCCGGTGCTCGGGCGCAACGGGTTGATCAATTCGGCGCTGGTCAGTGCCGGCATCGTGCCGCAGCCGATCGAGTGGCTGCTCTATTCCGATTTCGCCGTGGTGCTCGCCATGGTGCATCTCTACACGCTGTTCATGGTCACCCCGATCTTCAACACGATGATGCGCATCGACCGGTCGCTTCTGGAAGCCGCACGCGATGCCGGGGCCAGCGGCTGGCAGATCCTGACCAATGTCATCCTGCCGCTCTCCAAGCCCGGCATGGCGATCGGCACCATTTTCGTCGTGACACTGGTCATGGCCGATTTCTCCACGGTGCAGGTCATGTCCGGCGGCCAGAGCGCGTCCGTTGCGCTGATGATGAAGAACCAGATGTCGCTGCTGCAATATCCGGCCGCTGCCGCCAATGCCGTGGTGCTCCTGATCCTCGTGTTGCTGATGGTCGCGGCGATCCTGCGCGTCGTCGATATCCGGAAGGAGCTCTGAGATGCATTCCGACAAGCGCCCCCGCGAATTCTATATTCTCGCCGCCTTTTTCGCGCTCTTCGTGCTCTTCCTCTATGGGCCGCTGTCGGCCATCGTCATCTTGTCCTTCCAGGGGCCGAATGGCGGTTTGACCTTCCCGCTCAACGGCGTGTCCCTGCACTGGTTCGCCAATCTGTTCGAGACGCAGGCGGTGGGTGATTTCGGCGGCTCGTTCCGCCGCTCCTTTGTGCTCGGCCTGATGGTCATGATCGTCACCGTCGTCGTCTCGCTGCTGGCTGGCCTTGCCTTCCGCCGCAAATTCGTCGGGGCAACGCCACTCTTCTATCTCTCGGTCGCCAGCCTCGTCGTGCCGTCGATCATCATCTCGCTCGGCATCGGCGTGTTGTTTAGCCAGCTCGGTTTCCAGCCCGCCTGGTACACCTCCGGCTTTGGTGCGCATCTCACCTGGACGCTACCCTTCGGCGTCTTGATCATGTTCGCCATCTTCAACCGCTTTTCACCCTCATACGAAGAAGCGGCCCGAGACCTCGGCGCCACCTCCTGGCAGACCTTCCGGCATGTGGTGCTGCCGATGATCGCACCGCCACTGATCGGCGTCGGGCTCTTCGGCTTCACCCTCTCCTATGACGAATTCGCCCGCACGCTGATGACGTCGGGCACCTACAACACGCTGCCGCTCGAGATCTACGGCATGACGACCAATGTCACGACACCCGTCCTCTATGCGCTCGGCACGGTCACCACGCTGTTTTCGCTGCTGGTCATCGGCGGCACGCTTGGCCTCATCGTCGCGATGAACCGCCGCAGAAGCCAGGGCTGAGTTGCATGAAAATCGCCGTCATCAATCCGAACACCACCGCCAGCATGACCGCGACCATCGCGGACGCCGCGCGGCGGGTGGCGCATGCGGATACCGAAATTGAGGCAATCACCTCGTCCATGGGCCCGGTCTCGATCGAAGGCTATTACGACGAGGTCTTTGCCATTCCAGGACTTCTGGCGGAGATCGCCAAGGCTGAGCGCGCGGGGGCGGATGCAATCGTGATTGCCTGCTTCGACGACACCGGTCTCGATGCCGCCCGTGCACTCGCCTCGATCCCGGTGATTGGGATCTGCGAGGCGGCTGTTTCCGCCACCGCCTTCATCGCCCAGCGGTTTTCGATCGTGACCACCATGGAGCGGTCGCGGCTGCCGGTCGAACATCTCGTGCTTCGCTACGGCATGGGCTCTCGCTGCAAGGTGCGGGCGGCGGATGTGCCGGTGTTGTCGCTCGAAGACCCGAATTCGAATGCCCGCGACCGGCTGCGCAGCGAAATCTCTGCGGCGCTGAAGGACGACAAGGCAGAGGCGATCGTGCTCGGCTGTGCCGGCATGGCGGACCTGACGGCTGCGCTGAGGCTGGAATTCGGTGTTCCCGTCGTCGATGGCGTTGCTGCGGCGGTCAAGCAGGCGGAAGCGCTGGTGGCGCTGGGGCTTTCGACAGCCAAGCGCGGCGCCTATGCGACGCCGGTGCGCAAGCCCTATCACGGTGACCTCGCGCGCTTTTCGCCGGAAGCCATGGGCGTATGAGCATGACGGGTGATGTGCAGATCCGCGTGCTGACGCTAAGCGAGGTTGAGGACCTCATCGACTGGGCGGCACTGGAGGGCTGGAATCCGGGGCATGGTGATGCCGCAGCTTTCCGCGCAGCAGACCCTGATGGTTTCATCGGCTGTTTCGTCGACGGGCGGTTCGCGGCCGGAATTTCCGCCGTGCGCTACGGGACCGGTTTCGGTTTCATCGGTCTTTATATCTGCCACCCGGATTTTCGAGGACGTGGTCTCGGTCGGCTGGTTTGGGATGCCGGCATGGCGCATCTCAGTGGTCGGGTGATCGGACTCGACGGCGTGGTCGAGCAGCAGGCGAATTATGGTCGCATGGGTTTTGTGCCGGCCTATGACACGGTGCGCTGGAGCATCGAGCGCGTGCCGGCCATGACGCGAGCCGATGCCGCCTGCCATGCTGCAGGCGAGAGGGATATCGCCGACATTCTCGCCTTCGATCGCAACTTCTTTCCGGAGAGGCGGGACGATTTCCTCAGCATCTGGCTTCAACCGCCGCGCCGTGCCTTCATCTGCCGCCGGCAGGGTGCGGTGGCGGGCTATGCGGTGGTTCGCCCCTGCCGCAGTGGTCACAAGATCGGGCCGCTCTTTGCCGTCGATGGGAGAACGGCCGAGGATCTCTTGAAGGTCTGCCTGGCAAATCTGACGGGTGCGGAGATCCATCTGGATGTGCCCGGCTATCAGCAAGGCTTCCGCTATCTGCTGGAACGTCTGGGGTTCAAGCCGGGCTTCCAGACGGCGCGCATGTATCGTGGCCAGCCACCCGTGCTGCAAAACGCCGGCGTTTACGCGATCACGACGCTGGAGCTCGGCTGATCCTTAGTCCGACATGCCGGATGGCGAAGCCGTGGGCAGCATGCCGCGATAGATGCCGGGTGAGGACCCCTCGATCGGGATCGCTCCAACACTGCGCTGGTAGAAGTCCACCGGACCGGCACCGCCGATAATGGCATAGCCATAGCCCTGGTCGCGCATGTCGAGCAGGGTTCGCAACAAAAGCGCATGACCGATCCCCTTGCCGCGCGCGGTCTCATCCACGCCCGTCGGGCCGAAGAAGCCTTTCATCGTGGCATCGTGGCAGGCAAAACCGAGGAGCATTTCGTGGTCATGGGCAATCCAGCAGGTGACCGGCTGGCGCAGGATGGCGGCTGTTGCCTCATCGACCCATCCCTCGCCGAAGCGGGGGCGGATCCAATCGCATATGGCGCTGCGTTCCGGCACCAATGCGCGGCGCAGGGTAATGCCTTGATCGGCCATGCGTTTGTCGAGCGCCGCGTCCTGGGCCAGGTCATAGAGCTTCACCAGCATATCGGAGGCCATGTCAGATCTCCTGATGCTCAGCCGCAAAGCCTAGGCCGAGGATGGCAGCGCCAATCAGACCGGGCTCGACCCGGCAGGTCGCGGGCACCACGATCGGATGGGCGAACTTGCGCAATATGCGGCGTCTGAGCGCCACATCGATCGCCGAGATGAGGGCCGGCACGTTGGACAGCCCGCCACCGACGGGCAGGATGGTCGTGCCGGTCACGTTGACCACCATGGACAGGGCATCGGTCAAGATATCGACATAGACGTCGATGGTGCGGGCCGCAGGTCTGTCACCGCTCTGCCAATCGGCGAGAATGTCCTCGCTTGTGCGCGTTTCGCCATGCAGTTCGCGGTGCAGCTTCTCCAGGCCGCGCGCACTGCAGATCGCGTCGATGCAGCCGACCTGGCCGCAGCCACACTTAAAACGGGGAATCCGGACCGGCGGTGTCCCGGCTTCATTGGCCTGGACGGGGCCGTGGCCCCATTCGCCGGCGAAGCCGCCATTGCTGTTGATTAGTTTGCCGTCAATCACGAGGCCCCCGCCGACGCCGGTGCCGAGGATGATGCCGAAGACAACCCGGTGGCCGCGTGCAGCCCCAATGCCGGCTTCAGCCAAGACGAAACAGTCGGCGTCATTGGCCACCACGACGGGAAGTCCCAGAGCGCGCTCGAGGTCTGCCTGCAGAGGCCGGCCATGGACGCAAGGGATATTGGCCACGACTGCGTTTGACGTGTCCGGATCGATCACGCCAGCAATCGACAGCGCAACACAGTCCGGGCGCTTGCCGGCCTGTGCTTCCGCTTCCGTGATGACGGTCGAGAGGGTCGCCACGAAGGCATCGAAATCATGGAGCGGCGTCGGCTGGCGCGGGAAGGGGCGGATGTCATCGGGGGAATAGGCGACCGCGCCCTTGATCGCGGTGCCGCCGATGTCGAAGCAGACGATCATGCGGTGGCCCTGTCCCGACGGCTCGCGGTATCGTAGACGCAGGTTCCGCCAATCCAGGTGGACGAGAGGTCGAGATCCCCGTCGAGCAGGACGAAATCGGCCCGTTTGCCGGGCTCCAGCGCTCCCCTGTCGCCGGCACCAATTGCTTCGGCCGGATAGACTGTGGCCATGCGCAACGCCTCCTCGAGTGGCAGGCCGAGATTTTCGTGGACGAACCGAATGCACGACAGCATGTCGATATCGGCGCCGGCGAGGGTGCCATCGGCCAATGTCAATCGACCATCGCGGCGATAGACGGCCCGGCCGTTGAGGTCGAAGCCGGTCTCGTTTGTGCCGATGGTCGACATGGCGTCGGTTACCAGGAAGATGTGGGCCGGCCCCTGCTTGGCGGCGAGCGCGATATGCATGCTGACCGGATCGACATGATAGCCGTCGGCGATCAGGCCGCAATGCAGGGCCGGTGAGGAGAGTGCTGCGCCGACGAGGCCCGGCTCACGATTGCCGAGCTGGCTCATGGCATTGAACAGATGGGTGACCATGACGGCGCCTGCTTCGACATAAGGCGCGACGCCGGCACACGGGGTATCGGTGTGCCCAAGGCTGACGCGGTAGCCGGCGTCTGTGAGACGCTTCACCTGCTCGGGCGTCACGCTTTCCGGGGCAATCGTGATCATGGCAAGGCCATAGCTCCCGGCCACGCTTTCGAGATAAGCGAGATCGGCCTCGGTCATCGGGCGGATGAGGGCCGGGTCATGGGTGCCCTTGCGCGCCACCGAGAGATGCGGGCCTTCGAGATGCAGGCCGAGATAGCCGGGCAGCGCGTGGGCGGCGGCCTCTTTGCCTGATGCAATCGCCGTCCGCTTGAGTTCCGGACGGTCGGTGATGAAGGTGACCATCAGGGCTGTGGTGCCATAGCGGGCATGGGCCTCGCAGATGGTGCGAATGCCGGCTTCGGTCGGATCGTTGTTGAACAGCGCGCCGCCGCCGCCATTCACCTGCAAATCGATGAAGCCGGGCGCGATCAGGGCAGCGGGCGGGCCGGAGCGCGGCATGCCGGCCGGCACATCCGCCTGGGAGACGATTGCGCGGATCTTCTCGCCCTCCACCACGAGGGCTGCATCGGCATGCATGCGTTTGCCGTCAAAGATGCGGCTTGCGGTGACGGCAAAGGCTGATGTCATTGAGTCTCGGTTACCTTTTTCAGCGCGACGGGCTTGTCCGGGTTGAAACCCCGGGCGCGCGACAGGGATTCGATGAAGCCATAATAGGGCACGATCAGCGCGAGCGCATCTGTGATCGGATGACCGGTTGCGACGAAGGGCAGACGATGGCCGCCCTCACCAAGTCCTGACGTGATGTAGCAGGCGGCATTGCCGGCCGAGAGTTTCGAGACGGTCTGTACGATCGAGGCTTCCGCCTTGTCGCGGGCGGCAAACGCGACCACCGGAAAGTCCCGCCCGACGATGGAAACAGGGCCGT
Source organism: Rhizobium sp. AG855 (assembly GCF_003610655.1). Taxonomy (NCBI): domain Bacteria; kingdom Pseudomonadati; phylum Pseudomonadota; class Alphaproteobacteria; order Hyphomicrobiales; family Rhizobiaceae; genus Rhizobium; species Rhizobium sp. AG855. Next base: position 257,870 of record NZ_RAQG01000003.1, read on the forward strand.
GCAAAACTTCCGCCGAGGAATAGGCCTCGGCATGCAGCTCGCAGGTTTCCTTGCATTTGAGGGCGGCCTCGGCAGCGATCGCAAGGGCGGGGCCTCGGCCCAGCATATAGAGCGAATCCGCTGTCGAGAGTGGCTGAAGAAGCGGGCTCCAGTCGAGTGCGAGTGCCTTGTCGAGATGGTCGGGAAGCGAGGCTACGGCGCCCTCCAGGTCTTTGTCCTCAGTCCAGGCCGCAATGATCGCAAGGCCTGCGACGATCGAATTGACGAAAGATTTGGTCGCGGCGACCGCAATTTCCGGGCCTGCCATGATGTCGATCGCGTGGGTTGCGGCATCGGCCAGCGGCGAGGGGAGGGTGTTGACGAGGCTGATGGTCGTCGCGCCGCCGTCGCGCGCGCCCTTTGCCATGGCGACGATATCGGGGCTTGCCCCCGACTGCGAGACGGCGAAGGCCGCCGCATTGCCGAGCTTCATCGGACGCTCATAGATCGAGGCGAGCGAAGGGCCGAGAGAGGCGACGGGCAGGCCCAACTGTAGCTCGATGGCGTATTTCAGGAAGAATGCTGCGTGGTCCGAAGAGCCGCGCGCGATGGTGACGACGACGGAGGGATCCTTTTCGCGCAGCCCCTTGGCGCAATGCGCGATGATCGAGGCGGAGGTGTCGAGGAGGCGAGCGGCGGCTGCCGGAATCTCGTTGATCTCCTCTCGCATTTTCGTCGTCATGTCTTTGCTTTCGGTTATTTGGCGTGTGGTGTCTCGGGGATCAGGTCGGTTGCTTCATCGGCGAGCCGATGCCGAGTTCGGCGACGAGGTCATAGGCGTCGCTGCGATAAAGGGCGGTCGACATTTCCATGACGCGCCCGCTTTCCAGATAGGCGATACGCTGCACCGACAGGGCGGCAGATCCCGGTGGCACACCGAGCAGCCTGGTCTCTTCGTCCTTCAGCAGGACGGCGGAGATCCGTTGATTGGCGCGGACAGGCCGGATGCCCGCATCCAGCAGGCAGAGATAGAGTGAATCCTCGATCTTGCCGGGATCGGGCAGCAGGTCGTCCGGCAGGCTGGTGCGTTCGAGCGCAATCGGCATGTCGTTGGCGGTGCGCAGGCGGTCAAGACGGGCCACGCGGGCGCCGCCTGCCAGACCCAGCATCATGGTTTCCTCGGCCGTCGGATAGAACAGACCACGACCCAGCCAGCGGGAACCGGCCACCATGCCGCGGCGGCGCATGTCCTCGGTGAAGGAGGTCAACTGGCTGAGCGGCTGCTGCATGCGCTGAACGGGCTTGACGACAAAGGTGCCCGAGCCGCGCCGGCGCACCAGCAGACCTTCGCTCACCAGTTCGTCGATGGCCTTGCGCACCGTCACCCGGCTGATGTCGGCCGCCTCTGCAATATCTCGCTCGGCCGGCAAGGCATCTCCGTGCTTGAGGCGTCCGGAGGCCACGGCATGCTCGATCATCATGCGGAGCTTCACATAGAGTGGGCCGCCGCGCATGGACTGAAGTTCACTCAAGGGAAGTGCTGCATTCATGCCAAGCGTCCATCCTGGCGATTGCCGGTGGGCAGGCGGCGTCTGAGGCCGGATGCGCAGATGTCGTTTGGCATGGTGTGTCCCGTGATCCTTCTCAAAAACAATACCAACTCAAAACCTATTTCGCAAATGGTTTTGAAAATTGCGACGGAAGCCGGCTGAATTTTCGAATTTCTGCAGAAATGCCAAGTGTTTGCAGGATTTTGGCCGATTTTGGCGAAATTGGCTTTACGATTGGACTTTGTTTGGTATTGTAAATTAACGAATGGATTGATGGGGCGCCGCCATCGTTCTCTCGTCATCCCTTCCGTCAGCGGGCGGATGGAGCGGGGGAGGCTTGGCGCAGCATCATCGTCTATTTTTGTACTGGTCTGAAAATCATTTTCACAGTGAAGCGTAATTTTGCGCGATCTGTTGACGATATTGGTTTTTTGACGCAGTCTGCGAAAAATAATTACGGAAGCAGGGGAATTGCCATGAAGGTCGCCATAATCGGACTCGGATTCCGTCTCGGATATCTGGGTCGGGTGTTCCGGGAGCTCGATCCGAGCTTCGAGATCGTCGGTTATGTGGATCCTGCGCCTGCCGGAATGGCGACCTTGACCGAAAACGGCATTTCCGCCGGCGCAGCCTATGAAACACCTGAAGCCCTGGTTGCCGCTGGCGGTTTCGACCTGCTGATGATCGGTTCGCCCAATCACATGCATCTCGATCATATCCGTCTCGGGCTCGAGGCCGGCCTCACGGTGTTCACGGAAAAGCCGATCGTGACCAGCGTCGAGGAGAGCTATGCGCTTGCCTCGCTGCTCCACACCTATGGCCATGACCGGCTGCTGGTTGGTCTCGTCCTGCGCTATTCGCCACTCTACCGCGACCTGCGCAAGGCGCAGGACGAGGGTCGTCTCGGTGAAGTCGTCTCGATCGAGGCTTCCGAACATATCCAGCCGTATCACGGCGCTTTCTTCATGCGCGACTGGCGCCGTTATGGCCGCTATGCCGGCGGCTTCATGCTGGAAAAGTGCTGCCACGACCTCGATCTCTACAACGGTCTGGTCGGTGCACGGCCGCGTTTCGTTGCCAGTTTCGGTGGCCGCAAGAGCTTTGTCCCGGCCAATGCCCCGCAAAACTCCGGTATCAACGATATGGAAGTCTATCACCGCAAGCCGAGCGGCTGGGAGGGCTCCGACAAGGTGTTCGACAGCGATGGCGATATCGTCGATTACCAGACTGCGATCGTCGAATACGAGAACGGCGTGTCGATGACCTTCCACACCAATCTCAATGTGCCCGACGAATTCCGCCGTTTCTGCGTGATCGGCTCGAAGGGCATGGCGGAGGGCGATTTCGTCCGCGGTTTCATGGATGTGCATGATGCCCGCACCAATGAGAAGGTCGTCGCCAATACCTATCAGGCACCGTCTGTGCATTCCCACCACTACGGTGCCGACGAGCAGATGGCCGAAGACGTGATCGCCTTTGTTCAGACGGGTGCCAAGCAGCCCGTTTCGGCGATCGATGCGCTGGAAGCCGGCATCCTGGCGCTCGCCATGGACGATGCCCGTTTCGGCCGCAAGGTCGTCGATCTCCAGCCTGTCTGGGAGAAGTTCGATACTTGCCTGCATGGTGCGCCAGGTGCCATGCGCGCCCGGTCGGCTTAAGGGAGCGGTCGGATGCAAGCTCGCCGTAGCGCTATCCTGTTTGCCTGGCTGCTGATTGCGCCGGCCCTTCTCTATATCACTGTCATCGTCGCCTACCCGTTGGTCGATACCTTCATTCTCTCCTTCACCGATGCGTCGCTGAAGAAGACGACCAACTGGGTCGGCTGGGTCAACTACGAGAAGATCTTCAACGACACTTTCGGCACCGTCATCGTCCGCACCTTCATCTGGACCTTCTTCTCGGTGTCGATCAAGATGATCATCGGGACGTTCGGGGCGGCCATGCTGAACTCGGCGGTCCCGGGCCGGACCCTCTTCCGCATCCTGACCATGCCGCCATGGATTGTGCCGATGGCGATTGGCATCTTCATGTGGGGCTGGATGTATAACGGCCAGTTCGGCATGATTTCCGGCGTTCTGCAGCGCATGGGCGTGGTCGATGGCCCCGTTGCCTTCCTCGCCTACGGATCGACTGCTTTCTGGGCGACGGTCTTCACCGATGTGTGGATCGGCGTGCCCATGGTGACGCTCTACATGATGGCTGCCATGCAGGCGATCCCGCAGGATCTTTACGAGGCCGCCTGGACCGATGGTGCCGGCCGCGCCTACCGCTTCCGTCGCATCACCTTGCCGATGATCCTGCCGGCGATGATCACGATGTCGATGATTTCGCTGATTTCGACCTTCAATTCCTTCGATATCATCTGGATTCTGACGCGCGGTGGCCCGAGCGGTGAAACCACCACGATGATCATCGACACCTATCATACGGCGATCGGCTCAAAGAAATACGGCGAAGGCGCTGCCCGCGCGGTGCTGATCTGTATCTTCCTGTCGATCTTCTGCGTCGCCTATTTCCGCGTCACGAGCCGTCTTTCTCAGGAGCCAGCCCGATGAGCTACGACAAGACAGCCCTGATCAACCGCTACAAGTGGTATGAACTCGTCGGTATCTATGCCGGGATCGCGGTGTTTCTCACCTTTGTTCTGGCACCTTTCGTCGAAGGCTTCCTGGTCTCCCTGAAGCCGCTCAGTCAGCTCTTCTCATCGCCTTATCGCTTCTGGCCGGAGAACGGATCGTTCGACGCCTATGTCACCATGTGGGACAGCGTTCCGGGTTTTGCGCGCTACATCTTCAACTCGTTCTTCATCTCGACGGTCGCCACCGTCATCGTCCTGATCCTGGTTGTGCCGGCAGCCTATGCGTTCGCCCGTTTCGAATTCAAGGGCAGCGGCCAGCTGCTTGGCGCCTTCCTTGCCGTCAATATGTTCTCCGGCGCCGTTTTGCTCATCCCGCTCTTCCGCCTGATGCGCTCGTTCGGCGTGCTCAATACCTATTTCGCCATGATCGTTCCGGGTGTGGCCTTCCTCATCCCGACGGCGATCTGGCTGCTCCGTACCTATATGATGCGCATTCCGCGCGAGCTGGAAGAGGCGGCCTATGTCGATGGCGCTGGCTATTTCTACACTTTCCGGCGCGTGGTCCTGCCGCTCGCCACGCCGGGCATTGCCGTGGTCGCCATCACGACCTTCATCGGCGCCTATGCCCAGCAATTCATCTTCGCGCTCACCTTCAACTCCAAGACGGAATACATGCCGTTGCCGATCGGGTTGTTCGCCTATTTCGGCCGGCAGGAAGTCATCTGGAACGAGTTGATGGCCGCAAGCTTCGTCGGCATTGCACCGGCGATGATCGTGATCTTCTTCCTGCAGCGCTACCTCGTCAGCGGCCTGACCGCCGGGGCGATCAAATGAGCTGCCAATAAAATTCGGGCCAACCGGACGCTTCAACCTGTCAACAAAGGGGAATTACCGATGACGAAAAAACTGACCATGCTTGCAGGATCGTTTGTCCTGCTGGCCAGCTCGGCACTCACCACGCTGGCTGCCGACCAGGAGATCTCCTGGATCTATTGCGGTGACAAGATCGACCCGATCCATGAGAAGTACATCAAGGAATGGGAAGGCAAGAACGAAGGCTGGAAGGTCACGCCCGAAGTCGTCGGTTGGGAACAGTGCCAGGACAAGGCAACGACGCTCGCCGTCGCCGGCACACCTGTTGCCATGGCCTATGTCGGTTCGCGCACGCTGAAGGAATTCGCCCAGAACGACCTGATCGTTCCGGTTCCGATGACGGATGAGGAAAAGGCTTCCTACTATCCGAACATCGTCGACACCGTGACCTTCGAGGACACGCAGTGGGGCGTTCCGATCGCGTTTTCGACCAAGGCGCTCTACTGGAACAAGGACCTGTTCAAGGCTGCCGGCCTCGACCCGGAAACCCCGCCGAAGACCTGGGCTGAAGAAATCGCCTTCGCCAAGCAGATCAAGGAAAAGACTGGCACTGCCGGTTACGGCCTGCCGGCCAAGACCTTCGACAACACCATGCACCAGTTCATGCATTGGGTTTACACCAACAATGGCAAGGTCATCGACGGCGACAAGATCGTCATCGACAGCCCGGAAGTGCTGGCAGCCCTGCAGGCCTACAAGGACATCACGCCTTACTCCGTCGAAGGTGCGACTGCCTATGAGCAGAACGAAATCCGCGCCATCTTCCTCGACGGCAAGGTCGGCATGATCCAGGCCGGCTCGGGCGCTGCTGCCCGTCTGAAGGAAACCAAGATCAACTGGGGTGTCGCCGCTCTGCCGCTCGGCCCATCCGCCAAGGGTGAAGGCACGCTGCTGATCACCGACAGCCTGGCCGTGTTCAAGGGTTCGGGCGTCGAGGAAAAGGCAACCGAATTCGCCAAGTACATCACCTCGACCGACATCCAGCACGAATACGAACTGCAGGGAGGCGCCGGCCTCACCCCGCTTCGTCCGGGCCCGGTTGTCGACGAGTTCGTCAAGGCAGACCCGTCGTGGAAGCCGTTTATCGACGGCATCGCCTTTGGTGGACCCGAGCCGCTCTTCACCGACTACAAGGGCTTCCAGAACGTCATGATCGAAATGGTCCAGTCGGTTGTCACCGGCAAGGCCGAACCGGCCGATGCCCTGAAGAAGGCTGCTGGCGAACTCGAGCAGTACAAATAATCTCGGCAAACCGAGGCTCCGCGGGCCGGTTTCGGCCCGCGGTTTTCGATTGATGATGAACTTGCCGGTCCAGTTGTTGGCCGGCACGCGGGGACAGAAGTCGTGGGTCAGCTATTTCTCAACAAGGTGCGAAAGTCGTTCGGACATTTCGAGGTGATCAAGGGGGTCAACCTCGAGGTGAATGACGGCGAGTTCGTCGTCTTTGTCGGCCCCTCGGGCTGTGGCAAGTCCACGCTTTTGAGGATGATCGCGGGTCTTGATGACACCACCGACGGCGACCTCGTCATTGACGGTGAGCGGGTCAACGACAAGCCGCCGGTCGAGCGCGGCATCGCCATGGTCTTCCAGTCCTATGCGCTCTATCCGCATATGTCCGTCTTCGAGAACATCGCGTTCCCGCTGCGTGTCGAGAAGCTTCCCGAAGAGACCATCCGGCAGAAGGTCGGCGCGGTTGCCAAGATCCTGCAGCTCGAGCAGCGCCTTCAGCAGCGCCCCGGCATGTTGTCGGGCGGCCAGCGCCAGCGCGTTGCAATCGGTCGTGCCATCGTGCGCGAGCCGAAGATTTTCCTGTTCGACGAGCCGCTGTCGAACCTTGATGCGGCCCTTCGCGCCGACATGCGCATCGAACTGACCAAGCTGCACCGCGACCTGCAGGCGACGATGATCTATGTGACCCATGACCAGATCGAAGCCATGACCATGGCTGACCGGATCGTGGTGTTGAATGCCGGCCATATCGCCCAGGTGGGGGCTCCGCTCGAACTCTATCACAAGCCGCAGAACACCTTCGTTGCGGGCTTCATCGGCAATCCCAAGATGAATTTCGTGCCGGTGACCTGCGTCGGTGTCGAGGCGAATGGCGTGACCATTTCTTACGAGGGCCAGACGGCACTGATCCCGGTCGATGGCCGTTCCGATCTCATCGGAAAGCCCCTGACACTCGGCATTCGCCCCGAGCATACGCGCCTCAGCGATGGCGACATCAATATCATGGTCACGCCCGCCGTCATCGAGCGGCTTGGCATCAACACGATCGCCTATGCGGCGCTTCCCAATGGCGAACCCTATTGCGCGCTTCTGCCGGGCTCGGCGCCGGTCAGAGCAGAACAGCCGATGACGACAGGCATCATGGCGGCGGATTGCCACCTTTTCGACGCTGACGGCCAGGCGCTTGAGCGTCGGATCGACTGGCGCACGCTCGACCTCCCGGCATCGGTCACCGCTGCCGAATAAGTCTCCTCCCGGCCAAGGCCACGCCTGGTCCGCCCTTCGGGCGGACCTTTTTTGTGGGCGGATGGGGGCGGCGTTAATCCGGGAAACCGTCGAATTGCGGGAGATCGTCGAGGATGTCGTACCAGGGCGCTTTCGAGCCGACGAAAATGTGCATAGAAGGTTTCATCGACGGCGGATCGATCAAGGTCCCCATCGGCACATGCACTTTAACCGTGCCCTTCTCCGCAATCCAGGAATAGACGAGCGAGCCGCAGGTTCGGCAATGCATGTCGTGGATGCCGTCGGGATCGCCATGGCGGAAGAGGCTTTCCCGTCCCTCCGTCACCTCGAAATCCTCTACCGCGACGCCGGCAATCGGCTTGAAGGCCGCGCCGGTCGTTCGGCGGCATTTCGAGCAGTGGCAGTTGAGCGCGTAGAGGAACCGGTCCGCCACCGTGTATGTGACGGCGCCGCACATGCAGCCGCCGCGCAGCCGCCGCAATCCCTGCAACTGCTGGTGCTCAGTCATGATTGTCTCCCATATCGAGACAAAGGATCTCGCTGTGGGAGCACTATGCTGCCGAGCGAATGTCCGTCGCCGCGAAATCTTTACCCTTGAACAGCAGCAGTTCGTCCAGATCCTTGGCAAGAGCGTAGGCGAAGCAGTCGCCGAAATTCAAGCCGGCTTTGTGCCGGCCCTTGCCGAAATCGAGAAATGCCTGCCGGGCGAGATTGCCCTGCTCGACGGTTACCGGCTCGATGATGATTGCTGCACGGCGGATGAAGGTATCGACCTGCCGCGTTCCGTTGGGCCCGAGCTGCTTTTCAATCACCATGGATAGTTCGAGATAGTTTGCCACGCTCATCCGCGTTGTTGCCGCGCCGTGGATCCGTTGCGTGAAATCGGTAGCCTCCGGTTCGCCATAGAAAATCGCGACCATGGCCGATGTGTCCACGATCATTTCGGCAGGCCATCTGCGTCATAGAGCAGATCGGCGTGATCGGCGTAAGGCTGCTTGAGGTGCGCTGCGGCCCGGTTCGCGATCGTCAAAAGCTCGTCGATGGAAGCCTTGCCTTTCTGCTTCTCAATTTGCGCGTAGCGCTCGCGAAGAGCATCGGTGACAACACGGCTCATGCTCTGCCCGGTGGCTGCGGCGATCGCCTGAGCGAGGCGATGCGCTTCGGGATCCTTTATGTTGAGACTCATGGCGCATCACTCCATTCTACCAAGGTGGCGAGAGTTCTACCATTCTAGTCGACTTCCTGGCTGTTTCAAAGCGTCGACGTGGCGGCTGCAGATTCCTCGGCGAGAGAACTTGCACAGGGCGCCTGACGGCTCCGCCTCAGGAGATTTTGCGCCGAGTTACTACCAGACCAGCCCACGGGCCGCGACCTCTTCCACGCGGGTGACGAACCCGTCGCGGTGGAAGGTCATGATGTCGAAGAGGTTGGAGACGACGCAGGTGTGGTTCGGGATGATCCGGACCTTGTCGCCGATCTCAGGGCGACGTCCGCTCACCTTCGACAGATCTACCGTGCCGTGTTCTTCCGAGAGCCCGCTGATGACCGCTTCCGGATAGTCGACGATCATCCCGTAGTCGGAAAAGCCGAGGAGGTCGGAGGTGAGTGCCTTGGAACCGGCATCGAGAATGGCCCGGTCCGGGGTTGGCCGAGACACGACGGTGGCCAGGATGTGCATGGCGCAGTCATCGAGGCTGCAGTGGCCCGAGCGTGCCATGGCGCGGTCGTTATAGACATAGGTGCCGGCGCGATGTTCGGTCGCCGTGGTCACCTTGTGGGCCGAAAAAAGGCTCGGGGTGCCACCGTTCGAGACGATCGGGCAGGGGATGCCACGGGCGGAGAGGCCCGCGATCGTTGCTGCAAAGAAGGCTTCGACAGCGTCTTCGCTGCCGGCCTTGGGATAGGTCAGGATGCCCCCGAAGGTCAGCCCTGGGGCTGCCGCAATCATCTCGGCAAGCGCGATGGCCGCTTCCGGAGACTGCACGCCGCAGCGTCCGCCACCCGTGTCGCATTCGACGAGAACGGTCAGCGGGCGCGATTGCGAAAAGGCGCAGGAGAGACCGCGAACGGTGATTTCGCTGTCGGCCACGACCTTCAGGCCCGATATGCGCGTATTCAGGTCGACGAGGCGCTTGTGCTTTTCGCTGCCGAGAATGTTGAATGTGATCAGCAGGTCTTCGAAGCCGGCATCGGCGAAAACTTCGGCTTCCGTGATCTTCTGGCAGTTGATGCCTTTGGCACCGGTCGCAACCTGCCGGGCAGCGATGGCCGGGATCTTGTGCGTCTTGATGTGCGGGCGAAAGGCGATGCCGTGTCCGTCCATATAGGACTGGACACGGGCGATGTTGGCCTCGAGCTTCGTCTCGTCGATCAGCGGCAGGGGCGTGGAGAGGTCCCGGATGGGCTGGCCGACCTGCGGGCGCGGGGCGGGAAGGGGATAGGTCATCAGGCAGCCTCGCTGTCTTCAGGCGCGCCATGCGGATCGGCCATGATCGGCCAGATGTCGCGACGCACGTGGCGGTAGGCCGTCTTGGCCGGATTGTTGGGATAGGGCGAGCCGGCCGCGCAGTAAAGGATCTCGGAGGCGATCTTGGAAAAGGCCGCGTAGAAGTGGTTGGTCGACTTGATGACCAGCATATGTTTCGTGGTCGGGTCGATGCCGAGCGCGGTGAAGAGCGAGGGGTCATAGCTCTGCACGCGCACGCTCGACAGCACGATGTCGATGCCGGCGAACTGGATATGGGCGGCATCGCCGAAGGGGGCGATGCTGTCGCCGAAGCGCATCTCGGCGGCGGGCACCACCTTCATCACCTTCACCAGCCCGTCGACCGGGTTGCCTGTGCCGGGCGCCGATTTCGCGCCGAAGCGCAGCGGGATCTCGGCGCCTTCGCCGGCTGCCATGCAGATCTGCACGGCGATCGGGTCCCAGATCATGCCGACTGCCGCGTTTGTAACACGACGCGCCAGCATTTCCTCGAGGATGACGGTCGCATCGCCCGCCGTGCCGCCACCGGGATTGTCCCACATGTCGGCGATGACGACCGGACCTTTCTTGATGGCGAGCGCCTGATCGAGCGCGGACTTCTCATCGATCTGCGGCATCATGAAGGTGCCGCGCTTGGAGAACAGCTCAAGCCCCAGTTCCCGGGCAAGTGCCTCGCCCTTGGCTTTGTTGCCGTCGGTCACGGCGATGGTTTTCGTCCCCATTTCCGGAACATCGCCGGCCATGAATCCATGGATGACGGAGAGAGAAAGGACATCGGCTTCTGCCGCTTCGATGGCCATAAGCCTGTCAACAAAGCTGCGCATCGGCTCGCGCGATGTCGGGAAGACGTCGATCATCCGGCAGTCGAACACCGACATGACCGGCTTGACGCGGCCCTCCAGCGTGTCGACGGCAATGCGCCAGAGATCTTCGGCACGGTCAACGAAGTCGGTGTGCGGGAATTCCTTGAAGACAACGAAGAAATCTGCGGCGGCAACCCGCTTTGCGGTCAGGTGGCTGTGCGGATCGAGTTCGGCGCAGAGCAGGATGTCGGGGCCGATGATGTCCCGGATACGTGTCAGCAGATCGCCTTCAGGATCCATATAGCCGTCAGCGACCATGGCGCCATGCAGACCGAGCGCGACCGCATCGACCGGCATGGCGGCCTTCAACTGATCGAGGATCTCGTCGCGCAGTCCCTCATAGGTCTGGCGGTTGACCAGACCTGCCGGATCCGCCCATGTCGCGGTTCCCTCGATCAGCGTCCAACCCTTCTGGGCACAGACCTTGCGGCCCACGGTGATCGGCGCGGTGCAGAGAGTCGGGGTTGCCGGGTGCTGTCCGGGGGCGGCGTAGAGCGATTCCTCGAAGGCGCGCCGGTCAATGCAGATCGGGGAAAAGGTGTTGGTTTCCGTTGCAAGCGCTGCAGTGAAGATGCGCAAGGGTCGACCTCCGGGTGGGATGGACGTGGCAGCCTTTACAGCGTGCCCATCGGATTGGGCAGATAGCCGGTAAAGCCGGAGATTTTCCAGTGCCCCTCGTGCAGGCGGCAATAATAGAGTGTCTGCCAGCGCATGACATCCAGCGTGCCGTCCGCCTTCTTGATGCCGCCGTCGAACTTCTTGCGCACGAGCGCCGTCTCACCGGAGATTTCAATCTCTTCCAGGGTGGTCGTGGTAAAAATCGCCGTGCGCGGGTCTTCGCCATAGGTTCCTGCGGCGAAGTCCTTGGCCTGGTTCAGCCATTCGTCGCGATAGGCGGCAAGATTGGGGAAGGCAAGGCGCCAGTTGTCGGGGTTCGGGTCGCGATTGCCGCTGATGCCGATGAAGCCTTCCTCCACGAAATCGCCTGCCACCATGCTCCAGTCTGCCGCGAGAAAAGCATCGATGTCGCGCGGTACCAGCATCTCCCAGATCGCGTGGCGGGCGGTGTCGGATGTCGGGAATGGATTGAGAAAAGGATCGCGCATTTCATCCCTGCCTTTAAATTCTTTTCATGAATTCCGATTTTGTCTGGTCAAAATCCGTTTTCTGTGGTGGTTTGTCAACGATTGACGAAAATAATTTGCATAAGAGGGCCTGATGACGATCAAGCGTTACGGTGCGGAAAAGGCGGGAGCGGGCGGCCAGAGGCTGCCGTTTGCGCGGGCGGTCGAGGCCGATGGCTGGCTGCATGTCTCGGGCCAGGTCGCAATGGAAGACGGAGAGATCATCCCGGGCGGCATCATCGAACAGACCCACAAGACCATCGCCAATGTCCTCGCCATTCTCGACGAGGCCGGATACGGCGTCGAGCATGTGGTGCGCTGCGGCGTGTGGCTCGACGATCCCCGCGATTTCTGGACCTTCAACAAGATCTACCAGCAGTATTTCGGTGAACACCCGCCGGCACGTGCCTGCGTGCAGGCCTCGATGATGGTCGATTGCAAGGTCGAGATTGACTGCATAGCTTACAAACCCTCGAAATAGCTGAGGGATAACGGCATTGGATATCTTCGCGCGCATACAGGATGAGGCGGGGCAGTTTTCTGCCTCGGAACAACGCATCGCGGATATCTTGGTCAACTCCTTCGATTTCGCGGTCAATGCCTCGATCATCGAACTTGCGGAGAGGGCCGAGGTGTCGCCGCCGACGGTGACGCGTTTTTGCCGGCGGCTCGGCTGCAACAGTTTTGCCGATTTCAAGGTCAATCTCGCCCGCACGGCTTATGTCGGGGTGCGTTATCTCAATCCGGAAACGAAAAGCACCGATCCGGCTGATGTCGCAACCGACGTGATCACGAAGGCGCAGAATGCGCTTTTCATGCTGCATCGGTCGCTCGATGCCGACATTCTCGACAAGGTGGCCGACCGGCTGTCGCGTGCCGAGATGGTCTATGCCTTCGGCTCGGGTGGCAATTCCTCGATGATCGCAAGCGAGATCCAGAACCGGCTCTTCCGGCTGGGATCACGGGTCACAGCCTCCAACGACCATGCCATGCAGCTGATGTTGACGGCGGCGGCGCGGTCGAACGATGTGCTGATCGGCTCTTCTTTTTCCGGGCGCAATGCGGAACTGGTCAAGTGTTTCGCGCTCGCCCGCGAGAACGGCATCACCACGATCGCCCTGACGCAGAGCGACAGTATCGTCGCTCAGGCGGCCGAACTGGTGATCGGCATCGATCTGCCGGAAGGCGACAACATCTTCCGGCCGACCTCGACGCGCTTTGCCTATCTGGCGGTCGTCGATGCCATTGCCAGCCTCGTCGCCTATCGCAATCGCAAGCAGTCGCTGGTGACGCTGCGCCATATCAAGCAACAGCTGGTCGAGCATCGCGATGGCGGAGACGACCGGCAACTTCTCGGAGACTGACCTTCATGCCGATCGCCTGCCCCACCTGTTTGACAGGAGCCCTGTCGTGAAGTCGTCGGTCGCGGTTGTGACGGGGGCGGCCGGAGATATCGGGCGGGCGATCGCAAAGCGGCTCGCCGATAATCACGATGTCGTCGTGCTGCTCGATCTGGACGGAAACGCCGCCGCGGAGGTCGCGTCTGGCCTCGGGCCGGTCGAGCATTTCGTTGCGATGGCCTGTGATGTGACGAGCGAGGCCGACCTCGCTCGCACCGCCGCGCGCGTCGCGGACCTGGGTCTGGTGAAGACACTCGTCAACAATGCGGGTGCGGCGCGGGCCGTCAGTCTTGGCGATACCGATGGCGAGATCTGGCGCAAGGACAATGCGCTCAATCTCGAGGCGCCGTTCCTGTGTTTCCGCGCTTTCGAGGCCGCGCTCAAAGTGAGCCAGGGCGCGCTCGTCAACATCTCCTCGGTCAATGGCATGGCCGTCTTCGGCCATCCGGCCTATAGCGCCGCCAAGGCCGGTCTCATTCATCTGACCAAGCTGATCGCGGTCGAATACGGCAAGTTCGGCATCCGCTCGAATGCGGTTGCGCCCGGCACCGTGCGAACGCAGGCCTGGGAGGCGCGTGCCGCTGCCAATCCGCAAGTCTTCGAAGAGGCGAAGCGCTGGTATGCCTTGCGGCGGATCGCGACGGCCGAGGATGTTGCCAATGCCGTCTACTTCCTTGCGAGCGACCAGGCGGCCGCGATCACCGGCGTTTGTCTTCCGGTCGATTGCGGGCTGACCGCCGGCCAGGCCGAGCTCGCGCGCACGTTCTCCCAGTCCGACCATTATTGATCCTTGTAACGCCAGGAGCATTCCCCATGGCAACAGCCGTTCAGTTCCGCCTCGAAAACGCGTGGCATCCTGTGGAGGGTGACGACTGCGGCGCCTTCGTCTTCACGCTCGTCAATCTTTCCGATGTGGCGCTTGTCGATTTCAAGCTGGCCTACACATCGCTCACGCGCGTGAAAGACACGCAGGAGCCGATCGTCGAAAACGCCGTCTTCCTCAAACGCAACGCCAACTTCCACCAGTTTGCGCCGCCGGCCGGTTTCGTGCTCGAGCCCGGTGCCGCCTGGACCTTCCGGGTTGGTGGTCTCTGGCGCGCAGCCAAGCACCGGACGGACGGGGCGAAGTCCGCCTATCTGACACTTCCCACGGGGCAGCATGCGGCCGTCGCCGTAGCGGACCTGATGCTGGGCGGTGGCAACAGCGCGCCCCCGCCGCCGCTGTTGCCCGAGGGGCATGTCACCCAACCCTTCGCCATGCTGCCTTGGCCGGCTTCTGCCGAGCTTGTGGCTGGTGAAGGTTTTCCGGTCGCGCTCTATCCTGCCGGCGGTGCTTCGCTCGTCGAGCTGCGCGCCGTCGAAAACGTGCTGCGTCTCTTCTGCCGTCTGTTTGCCGTTGGTCATGCGCCGCTGTCGCTGGCACCTGTCCATCAGGGCCGGTCGATTTCCTTCCGCGCGGATGACAGCCTCGGCGCGTCTGCCTATCAGTTGGCCTTTGCCGCCGATGGCATCACGCTCGCCTATGGTGATGTCGCCGGCCTGCAATATGCGCTGACGCTGCTTGCCCAGATGCTGCATGGCGCCCGGACCCAGCCAGGCACGTTCCGGTTCCCGGTCTCCGGCTCCATTGCGGACCAGCCACGCTACGACTGGCGCGGCTGCCATCTCGATGTGTCGCGCCAGTTCTACCCGGTCTCTGACGTCAAGCGGCTGATCGATATCCTCGCCTGGTTCCGGATGAACACGTTCCACTGGCATCTGTCCGATGACGAAGCCTGGCGCCTGGAGATCAGGGCTTTCCCGCAGCTCACCACCATTGGTGTCCTGCGCGGGCCGGACGAGCCGCTGCTGCCGCAGCTCGGCAATGGAGCGGAGCCGGTTGGCGGCTTCTACGCCCAGGACGAGGTTCGCGATATCGTCGCCCATGCCGCTGCCCTTCAGGTCGAAGTCGTTCCCGAGATCGACATTCCCGGCCACAGCACGGCCATGCTCGTCGCATTGCCGGAGCTTGTCGACGGTCAGGAAGCGCCGGACAGCTATCGTTCTGTCCAGGGCTATCCCAACAACGCGCTGAATCCTGCGATCGAATACACCTACGAGGTGCTGGGCAAGGTCTTCGACGAGATGGTGGAGCTCTTCCCCTCCAGCCTCATCCATATCGGCGGTGACGAGGTGGCTGCCAACACCTGGATGGCGTCGCCGCTCGCGCGCAAACTGATGGAGCAGGAAGGCATCGAGGGCACCTTCGGGCTGCAGAGCTATTTCATGAAGCGCATCCAGAAGATGCTCGCCGAGCGTGGCCGCAAGCTCGCCGGTTGGGACGAGGTCAGCCATGGCGGCGGCGTCGATCCCGACGGCACGTTGCTGATGGCCTGGCAGAAGCCGGAAGTCGGGCTGGACCTAGCGCGTCAGGGCTACGACGTCGTGATGACACCGGGACAGGCCTATTATCTCGACATGGTGCAGGACGAGTCCTTCCAGGAGCCGGGTGGCAGCTGGGCCGGGACCGTGCCGCCCAAACATACCTACACCTATGAGGCGGTCGCCGAGTTCCCGGCAGAACTTGCGCCGCGCATGCGGGGTGTCCAAGCGTGCATCTGGTCGGAGCATTTCCTCACCCGCGACTACTTCAACCATCTTGTCTTCCCGCGCTTGCCGGCCATTGCCGAGGCCGCCTGGACACCGAAGGACAACAAGGACTGGCTGCGTTTTGCCGCCATTGTCCGCCTGAGCCCCCGCTACTGAGGTATCAACCCCATGACCTTCCGCATTGCCGTCGGTGGCATCCATACCGAATGCTCCACTTCGTCGCCTGTCCTGATGCAACCCGAGGACTTTCGCGTGCTGCGCGGGCCAGACCTGCTGGCGCATGAGTATTTCGACTTCCTCGCTGACGAGGCGGTCGAGCATCTTCCGCTTTTGCATGCCCGGGCGGTTCCGGGTGGTCCGGTGTCGCGTGCGACCTATGAGGCTTTCAAGGCGGAATTTCTTGAACGGCTTCAGGCAGCATTGCCGATCGACGGTCTCTATCTCGCCATGCATGGCGCGATGAATGTCGAGGGCATGGATGATGCCGAGGGCGACTGGATTTCGGCGGCCCGCGCCATCGTCGGGCCCGATGTGCCGGTGGCGGCGAGCTATGACCTGCACGGCAATGTCACGCAGACGATCGTCGATCAGCTGGATATCTTCGCGGGGTATCGCACGGCGCCGCATATCGATGTGCGCGAGACCATGGTTCGGGCCTGGTCGATGCTGGTGCGGGCACTGACTACGGGCGCGAAGCCGGGGGTTGCCTGGGCGCCGGTGCCGGTGCTTCTGCCCGGCGAGCGGACCTCGACCGAGGACGAACCGGCCAGGAGCCTCTATCTGAAGCTGCCGGAGCACGATGCGGTTGCAGGGATCTGGGATGCCAATCTCATGGTGGGCTATGTCTGGGCTGACGAGCCGCGCGCCACGGCCTGTGCCGTCGTCACGGCCGTGGACAAGGCTGCGGCAGAGAAGGTGACCGCAGCAATCGCCCAGTCCTATTGGGATGCCCGCGAGGACTTCCGTTTCGGTCCCGTCACAGGCCCGCTGCCCGAGATGCTTGAGATCGCCGAGCGCACCGAGACCCGACCGATCATTCTCGCCGATTCCGGCGACAACCCGACCGGCGGTGGCGTCGGAGATCGCGCCGACGTGCTGAAGGCGCTTCTGGCGCGGTCGATCGACGACGTGCTGATTGCCGGCATCACCGATCGTCCGGCCGTCGAACGCTGCTTTGCAGCCGGTGCGGGCACGCGGGTCTCGCTCAAGGTCGGTGGTTCGCTCGATCCGGCTAGCCCCTCCGTCGAAGTCGAGGCCGATGTCATCTTCCTCGATGATCCGGGTTCGTCCGGCGAGCAGCAGGCGGTCGTCAAGGTCGGTGGCATCACGCTGGTGCTCGCGGCGCGGCGCCGGCCCTATCACAATATCGCGGATTTCACCCGCCTCGGGCTCGATCCGACCAAGGTGCGGCTGCTGGTGGTGAAATCGGGTTACCTCTCGCCTGAACTCGCGCCGATCGCCAACCCGAACCTGATGGCGCTGACCGACGGCGTGATCAACCAGGATATCGAGAACCTGCCGAGCCGTCGCCGCCACCAGCCCAGCTATCCCTTCATCAAGGATTTCAGCTATACGGCGAAGACGTTTTTTTCGAAGCGATTCCCTTGATTGTCTGAATAGCGCGCCGCTCCCTCGGGCGGCGCGAACCCCAACCCGATTGTTCCTCTCATGTTGTCGTCCTTTTCGGTGGTCTATCGCCACAAGCCGATCCGGGTCAGCGCGGCCGCGATCTTCTTCTTCGGCTTCTCTGGCGCCGCGACGTCTCCCTACATGTCGCTGATCGGCATCCGAGAACTCGGGCTTTCGGATGCCGTCTATTCGGTGCTGAGCTTTCTGGCGGCGGTGGTCAATGTCAGCGCCAGCGTGACCGCCGGCATTGTCGCGGATCGGCTGGGGCATTTTCGCTCGCCGATGATCCTTGCGGCCATCTTCGGCGTGTGCGGATTCGGACTGGTCTATCTGGTGCCGACGCCGGTGATGTTTGCGATCGCCACACTCACGCTGATCCCGGTCTTCGGAACCATCAATTCGCTGGTCTTCGCCAACATCCGCACCGTTTCCGTCGGCATGGCGGTTCGCGAATTGATGGCCGTGAATTCCGCTGTCCGGGCCGTCCTGTCGGCGTCCTGGGTGCTGGTCCCCGGCATTGTCGGTGCGCTTCTGGCGGGGCAGCCGAGCATGCTTCCAGCCTTTCTGCTGGCAAGCCTCGCCTGCCTGGTCTGCCTTCTGCTGTTTGTGTTCGGCCTGGAACGGAATGCCCCGAAGCCGGAGGGCGAACGGCAGCATTATTCCTTCTTCCGCTCGATCCGACAGATCGGTTCCGCCAGCGTCTTGCCGCGGCTTTTCGCTGTTTCGCTGATCTCGGCGATGCTGCATGCCAATGGCACCGTGCTGCCCTTGATCGTCACCGGCAAGGCCGGCGGGACGCCCGCCGACGTGGGCGTGATCGTCGGTATCGTCGCCTTCCTCGAAATCATCTTCATCCTGTTCTGGGGATGGGTCGAGGGGCGGACCTCGATCCTCTTTGCCATGGTCGCGGCCGCGCTGATCTATTGCAGCTATCTGGTCTTTCTCGGCCTCGCCGACCGGCCGATGGATGTCTATCTTCTGACGCTGGTGTCAGGTTTGGGGGCGGCCGGCATCATCGCGATCCCGATCACCTATCTGCAGAACCTGATCTCCGACCGGGCCGGCCTCGGCAGTTCGCTGATCGCGGTCAACATCTTCTTAAGCGGAGGCATGGCGTCGCTAATGTTTGCGCTCGGCACCAGCATCAGCGACTATGCGGGAACGGCGATCATCGCCTCCATCGCAGGCTTTACGGGTGTTTGTCTGTTGTGGCTGCTCGATGGTAGGCCAGTGGCAAAGGCACAAGGTTGAGGGATCGCGGATCGTGACGTCTGAGGGGTATTTCGGTAAGCCGCTGCTCGAAGTCTGCGTCGATGACGTCGCGGGGCTGGATGCGGCGATTGCCGGCGGCGCCGATCGCATCGAACTCTGTTCTGCACTCGGCTCGGGCGGCCTCACGCCCTCGCGTGGCTTCATGGCGATCGCAGCGCAAGCGCCTGTTCCCGTCAATGCGCTGATACGGCCCCGCGCCGGCGGCTTCACCTATTCCGAGACGGAAGTCTCATTGATGGAAGCGGATATCGCCGCTGCTCGTGAAGCCGGCCTTGCCGGCGTGGTGATCGGGGCCACCAATTCTAAGGGCGCTTTGAATCCCCTTGTGATCGCGCGACTGGTCAAGGCGGCGCAAGGGCTTGATCTCACCCTGCACCGGGCCATCGATGTCGTCGAGGATATCGATGCCGCGCTCGATCTCGCCATCGAGTTCCGCTTCTCCCGGATCCTGACGTCGGGGGGCGCTCGCCATGCGGAAGAAGGGATCAGCACCCTTGCGCGGCTCGCGCAGCGTGGTTCCGGCCGTATCTCCATCATGCCCGGCGGGGGGGTGCGACCGGACAATGCTGCATTGTTTCTCGCCCTTCCCGGAATTCGTGAGCTGCATGCGTCCTGCAGCCAGGAGGGGCCGAGTGAGCGGCGGTTGGCCGAACTCGGCTTTTCAGCGCAAAACACGCGCCGTACAGATGCGGAAACCGTGCGGGCTCTGAAGTCCCGCATGCTCGCAACACCGGACTGAGGCTCAGGAGGCGAGGGCCTTGGTGTCCTGCAGGGCAAGCCGCTTGAGGGTGTCGTCCGCTGTCATCGGCTTGCCGAAGTAATAACCCTGCACCGCGCGAACGCCGAGATTTTCGAGGATGTGCAGCTCCTCTTCGGTCTCGACACCCTCGACGATCGCCTCCAGCTCCATCTCGGCGCACATGGCCAGAACAGACTTGACGATGTTGAAGCTCGCCTTGCGGGTGTGGATGTTGCGGACGAAGCTGCCGTCGATCTTGATCTTGGTGAGCGGCAGCTTGTGCACGTGGTTCAAGCTGGAATAGCCCGTGCCGAAGTCGTCGAGCGAAATGCCGGCACCCAGTTCCCGCAGCATCTGGATCGAGGCGCTGGCCTGCTCGAAGTCGTGCATGACGGCGGTTTCGGTGATCTCGAAATTGATGCGGCGCGGATCGAAGCCACTCTTCAGCACGATCGCCACAATTTTCAGAATGTTCTCCGGCGACGTCAGGTCGTGCGGCGACAGGTTGAAGGAGAGATAGATATCATCAGGCCAAAGCGTTGCCGTCTTCAGCGCCCGCGCCAGAAGCATGCGGGTGATGAGCGTGATGCGGCCATTGTGTTCTGCCACGGGAATGAATTCCGCCGGAGAGACCTGGCCGATCCGCGGGCTTTGCCAGCGTGCAAGCGCCTCAAAGCCGATGCAGATGCGACGGTCGACACAGGTGATCGGCTGGAAGACCAGAGACAGTTCCTTGTCGAGATCGGCCGCCACCATTGCTTCCTCGACCACCTTCTGGCGGTTCAATTCGTTCGCCTGGACAGCGTTGAAGATGACCGTTCCGGCACGATGATGGCGTTTGGCGGTATAGAGTGCGTAATCCGCGAGCTCGTAGATCTCCTGTCCCGTTTCACCGACATCGGGATAGATGGCGAAGCCAACCGAGCCGGTGACCTGGACCATGCCGCTGCCAATGTTGATCCGCTCGGCGATCAGTTCGCAGACCTTCGCGCCCAGCGCGTTGGCGCTGTCCTCCGTTACGTCCCCCTGCAGCAGGAGGCCGAATTCGTCGCCGCCAAGCCGATAGACCGACAAACGGGGATCAGTAATCGTGGAGAGACGGTTGCTGATCTCGATCAGCACCTTGTCGCCTGCCGAATGGCCATAGAGATCATTGACCGGCTTGAACCCGTCCAGGTCGATGACGCCGACAGCCAGCTTGCCATCGGTGCTGCTTTCCCGGGCAAAGGCCGTTTCCAGCATGGCGAAGAAGCTTCGACGGTTGGCGAGCTGGGTGAGGCTGTCGAGGTTGGCGAGGCGCAGGTTTTCATCCGAGAGAACCTGCATGGCCTTGTTCTGCTCTTGCAGAGCCTGCTGCTGCAGCATCAGCACATTGCGCGATTCATGCAGCTGGCGAAAATCCCGGTAATGCGAGACCAGAATCATGATCATCGCCATGGTGACCAAGATCACGTTCACACCGGTGGCGATGAAGGTGGGGTGACCGCTCAGACACATCACCACGAAGAAGGGAAGGTTGACGGTGACCGTGACGATCAGCGCGGCCGATCGCAGATGCATCAGACAGAAGATACAGCCGATGACGGTGATTGCCATGAAGAAGGCGACATGGGCCTGCTGATAGGCATCGCCATAAGGCAGAAGAGAGAGCGACCATCCGGTGCAGAAGACCGCAATTGGCAAGGAGAGGAGATTGGTCGCCTTCAGTTGGCGATAAGCCTGTTCCGCTGTGCGCTGACGTTTGCGACCACGCAGCCAGATCAGCGAGCGCAAGACGAAGAGTGCGATGAAGAAGGATGGCAGATAGATGACGAGATAATCCGGTGCCGTGCCCTGGTGCGTCCAGGCGAGCGAGATCATGTTTGTCGCAAGAATGAAGTAGAGAAGTGGAACCTGCTTCGAGAAGGCTTCGAACTGGGCAGCGGTCAGAGCCGGATTGCCGTTCGGGACTTTAAGCAGCTCAAACCACTGTCCCAGGCGTGTCCGGAAATGGTGCGTCGTCCGAATTTTATCCACGCGGTCCGCTTTCATCATCGCTCCCCCAGCGTTCGTTCTATATGAGACTCCGTTAAAATTGCGGAAAGCGTCGACCATAAAATTGCACCGAGAAATTTGGCCGATGTCACAGGAGCGTTGCGATTGGCGGCGGACGCCGATATCAGGGGCCGAAACGACGGGAGATTTCGGACAGTGACATTGAACGCTCGCCAGCTGGTTGTCTTTCTTGTCTCGACCTTGGCCGCCGTGGCCGCAGTGGCACAAGAGTGGACGGCGACGGAAAAGGTCGACCACTACAAGGTCAATGGCACTTCGCCGATGGAACTCTACCAGTCGATCGGCGAGCGTGGCCCGAAGCTCGGCGGCGGGCGTGTGATCGCCCATACGAGCTTCAAGCTGACCTGGCAGCGGGACTATCAACAGCAGGGGGCGGCCTGTGTGTTGGCTTCGGCCAAGCCGAAGCTTGTCATCACCTACACCTTGCCGAAGCCGACCCAGAAACTGCCGGCAGACGTGGCGGTGAAGTGGAGCAAATTCTACGATGGGATCGTGACGCACGAGAAACTGCACGGCCAGTTCATGCGGGACCTCACCCAGCAGATCCAGGATATCTCGGTCGGTCTGCGCGATGAGAACGATCCCGGCTGCAAGAAGGTGCGGGCGGCTTTGCAGGCCCAGCTGAAGCCGATCTCGGATGCGCATGTGGCGCGCCACAGCGAATACGATCAGGTCGAGATGTCACCGGGCGGTGCTGTGCATCAGCTGATCCTGGCTTTCCTCAATCCGTGAAATGAAAAGGCGCCCGCATGGGGCGCCTTCAATTCTCGATCAGACCCGTTCCAGGGCGATCGCGATGCCCTGGCCGACGCCGATGCACATGGTGGAGAGCGCATAGCGCCCGCCTGTTTCCCTGAGCTCCAGCGCGGCCGTTCCGGCAATGCGCGCGCCGGACATGCCGAGTGGATGGCCAAGCGCGATGGCGCCACCGTTGCGGTTGACGCGCGGGTCGTCGTCGGCGATGCCGAGATCGCGGAGCGTGGCGATGCCCTGGCTTGCAAAGGCCTCGTTCAGTTCGACGACGTCGATCTGCTGTTGCGTCAGGCCGAGACGGGCGAGCAGCTTCTTCGAGGCCGGGGCCGGGCCGAAGCCCATGATGCGCGGCGGGACGCCCGCCGTCGCACCACCCAGGACGCGGGCGATTGGGTTGAGGCCGTATTTCTTCACGGCCGCTTCCGAAGCGATGATCAGGGCAGCGGCCCCGTCATTGACGCCGGACGCATTGCCAGCGGTGACGGTAGCCCCTTCCATCTTGTTGACCGGCTTCAGCTTGGCGAGCGCCTCAACCGATGTCGCGCGCGGATGTTCGTCGCGGTCGACGATCACGGGATCGCCCTTGCGCTGGGGTACGGTGACGGGCGTGATTTCCTTCGCCAACCGGCCATTGGCTTGCGCTTCCGCCGCCTTGGCTTGGCTGCGCACGGCAAAGGCATCCTGGTCCTCACGCGACACCTTGAAGTCGATCGCGACGTTGTCGCCGGTCTCCGGCATGGAATCGACGCCGTATTGCTTCTTCATCAGCGGATTGACGAAGCGCCAGCCGATTGTGGTGTCGTAGATCTCCGCATTGCGCGAGAAGGCGGTTTCCGCCTTGGGCAAAACGAAGGGCGCGCGGCTCATGCTTTCGACGCCGCCAGCGATCATCAGCTCGGCCTCGCCGGCCTTGATTGCGCGGGCAGCGGTGATGACGGCATCCATGCCGGAGCCGCAGAGGCGGTTGATCGTGGTGCCCGTCACCGAAACGGGCAGGCCCGCGAGCAGGGCGGACATGCGGGCGACGTTGCGGTTGTCTTCGCCGGCCTGGTTGGCGCAGCCGTAGATCACGTCCTCGACGGCTTCCCAGTCGATGCCGGAATGCCGCTCCATCAGCGCCTTCAGCGGCACGGCGCCAAGATCGTCGGCGCGGACGGAGGAGAGCGAACCGCCGAAACGGCCGATGGGTGTGCGGATGTAATCGCAGATAAAGGCTTCGGTCATTGGGTTTTCCTTACAGCGCTGGCACGACGAGGTCGGCAACCGGACCGTCCGTGTGGAGCTTGGCGCCGGTCATGGCCTGCAGCTCGTCCATGGTCATGGGGCCAAGCTTTTCGCGCACCACGAACTTACCATCGACGATGTCGATCACGGCGTGGCTCGTATACACGCGGGTGATGCAGCCGACACCGGTCAGCGGGAAGGTGCAGCGCTCGACCAGTTTCGGCTTGCCGTCCTTGGTCACATGTTCGGTGATGACGACCACCTGCTTTGCGCCATGCACAAGATCCATGGCGCCGCCGACGGCGGGAACGCCCTTGGAGCCGACGCGCCAGTTGGCGAGGTCACCGTTTTCCGCGACCTGATAGGCGCCGAGGATTGCGACGTCGAGATGGCCGCCGCGGACCATGGCGAAGCTGTCGGCATGGTGGAAGAAGGCAGCGCCCGGCTTCAGCGTGATCGCCTTCTTGCCGGCATTGATGAGGTCCCAGTCTTCCTCGCCGGCAGCGGGCGCTTCACCGAAGTTCAGCACGCCGTTTTCGGTATGGAAGATCGCCTCGCGGCCGGGTGGCTGGAACTTGGCGACCATTTCCGGAAAGCCGATGCCGAGGTTCACATAGGCCCCGTCGGCGATGTCCTGGGCCGCGCGCCAGGCGATCTGGGCGTTGGAAAGCTTGATGTCCTCGCGGGTGTCGATGGCTGTTGCGTCGGTCATGCGTATTCCACTCCGGCCCGGATGAGCTCTTCTTCCTGTTGCGGGTTGGCGACTTCGACGACGCCATCGACAAAGATGCCGGGGGTTATGACCTGCTCGGGATCAATCTCGCCGGGCTTCACGATCTTCGAGACCTGGGCGATGGTCTTTGCGGCGGCCATGCACATCAGCGGATTGAAGTTGCGGCCGGCCATGCGGTAGGTGAGGTTGCCCATGGTGTCGCCGACATGCGCCTTGACGATGGCGAAATCGGCCTTGAGCCAGCGTTCCTGCACATATTGGCGGCCATCGAATTCGGCAATCACCTTGCCGTTGGCAAGCTCGGTGCCGAAGCCGGTCGGCGTGTAGAAGGCCGGGATGCCGGCGCCGCCGGCGCGGATGCGCTCGGCAAGCGTGCCCTGCGGCACGAGTTCCAGCTCGATCTGACCGGCGAGATAACGGTCGGTGAAGGCGCGCGGATCGGAGGAGCGCGGGAAGGAGCAGATCATCTTCCTGACCAGACCCGCATCGATCATCGCGGCAATGCCGATGCGACCGTTGCCGGCATTGTTGTTGATGACGGTCAGACCCTTCGGGCCCTTGTCGATGAGCGCGTGAATGAGTTCGATCGGCGCGCCGGAGCCGCCGAAGCCGCCGATCATGACGGTTGCGCCATCGCCGATCCCGGCCACGGCATCCGCCAGGCTTGCAATTCTCTTGTCCATGGGAACTCCCGTTTCCGTCTGGCGGTCGCCCGCCTCCTCGGCAGACAAATAAGTCCGGACGGACATCGACAGCAAGGCAATTGTGCGATATTTGATATTTGTTCGATAATCGCACAAAAGATGGGGAGTGTGGCATGGCGATTGGTGAGCGGGATCTGATGGGTGGTTTCGCCAAAGGCCTGAAGGTGCTCGAAGCTTTCGGTGTCGAGCGCCAGCGGCTCAGCATCACCGAAGCGTCCGAGGTCAGTGGGCTCGACCGGGCCACCACACGGCGCTGCCTGCTCACACTCGCGGACCTTGGATATGCGGATTACGACGGGAAGTTCTTCTCTCTTACGCCAAAGATCTTGCGCATCGGCCATGCCTGGCTGTCTGCGACACCGTTGCCGATGCTCCTGCAGCCTCATCTCGATCAGTTGTCCGAACGTGTGGGTCACAGCGCCTCGGCCTCGATCCTCGACAATAGCGAGATCGTCTATATCGCCCGCGCCTCCCAGAAGCGGGTGATGTCGATCAACCTGATGCCCGGTTCGCGGCTGCCAGCCTATAGTGCGTCCATGGGGCGGGTGTTGCTCGCAGCGCTTTCGGATGCCGAGGTCGACGCCATCTTGTCGAGGTCGCAGTTGAAGGCGCATACGCCGCGTACGTTGACCGATCCCATGGCGATCAAGGCAGAAATCGCGCGCGTTCGCGAACAGGGTTATGCCGTGATCGACCAGGAACTGGAAATCGGCCTTTGTTCGATTGCGGTTCCTGTTCGCAATGATCGCGGGCGTGTTGTCGCAGCGATCAATGTCGGCGCGCCCGCTGCCGTGCTGCCCGCTTCGGAACTGCCTGGACATTGCCTTCCGGCCTTGCGGGAGGTTCAGGCGAGGTTGAAACCTCTGCTTGCCTGATGTCTCATGCCTTCGCCGCCTCGATCGCCGCTTCCCGGATCGTGCGCATCAAAAGTGCAAGCGGCATGGAGGGAACGGCATCCGCCCTGACGGTGAGCCCGACAGGTCCCTTGGTCTCGCTTGTGTCGATCGGCAGCGTCGCCAGGATACCGTCCGCCAGATCCGTCGCCACGACCCCTGCGGAGATGATCCAGACTGCATCCGTCTGACGCACGAAGGCGCGGCCGAAACTATCCGATACGGTCTCGATCTGGGTGGGCAGGCCGGAAATGCCATTGGCTATCAGAAACCGCTCGACGAAAGGGCGGATGATCGAGGCCCGGGTGGGCATCAGCACCGGGTAGCGCTCCAGTTCGCCGAAAAGGTCGGAGCCGGCCGACAACAGGGGATGACCGGCGCGCACACAGAAGATCACCTGTTCGGAATAGAGATGCTCGAAGGAAAAGCCGGTCATCTGTTCGGGCGCCGCCAGACGGCCGACGACGAGGTCGAGGTCGCCCACCCGCAGCTGTTCGAGCAGCACAGCATTTTCGCCGGTGACGATCTTGATGCGGGCGGGCACGTCTTCCTTCAGGAAGAGCGTCATTGCCTGCGGCATGATCCGGGTCGAGACCGTCGGCAGGGCGCCGATCCGGATTGGCGGCGCGTCGGCGTGCAGCGCATGGGAAACGGAATCGAATCCCTGGCGCAGCGCCGTCAGGGCAGCGCCGGCATGTTTGAGAAACGCTTCGCCATAGCGGGTGATCTTGATGCCGCGCCCGTCCCGTTCGAACACCGCGACTCCCAGCACCTCCTCGAGTTCCCGGATCGTCTTCGTCACCGCCGGCTGGCTGACATGCAGCAATTCCGCCGCCTTCATCACGCTTTTCTGGCGCGAGACCTCGACGAAGGTTTGCAGATGGCGAAACTTGACGCGATTGTCGATCATGAAATCATAACCCTGCGGTTAGATGTTTCGTGGAAAACATCATTTTACCTAACCAAATCGCATGAGCAATATGGTGTCAACGGAGGAGGAACCCGTGCAGTTCGTTCAGGTCAACGGCGTCAGCCTGCATCACCAGATCATCGGTGGGCCGGGCAACAAGCCGGTCATCGTCTTCATCAATTCGCTCGGCACCGATTTCCGTATCTGGCGCGATGTGATCGTCCGGCTCGCCGGCAGCTATCCGCTGCTGACCTATGACAAGCGTGGTCACGGGCTCTCTGATGTCGGACAGGCGCCCTATTCGATCGAGGACCATGTCGACGATCTGATCGGCGTGCTCGAGCATCTCAAGGTTCGTGATGCCGTGATCTGCGGACTGTCCGTCGGCGGGCTGATCGCGCAAGGTCTCTATGCCCGGCGTCCGGATCTTGTGAAGGCGATGATCCTTTGCGACACGGCCCACAAGATCGGAACGGCTGACATGTGGGCCGCCCGGATTTCGGCGATCGAACAAACGGGACTCTCGGGCATCGTCGATGGTGTCATGGAGCGCTGGTTTACCCCGTCCTTTCGCGAAAACGATCCCGCGTTCCCGGGCTATCGCAACATGATGCTGCGCCAGCCGGTCGAGGGCTATACCGGCACCTGTGCCGCGATCCGCGATGCCGATTTCACCGAGGCTGCCAAGCGCATCGCTGTCCCGACGCTTTGCGTCGTTGGTGATCAGGATGGGGCAACGCCGCCCGAACTCGTGCTGTCGCTCGCCAAGCTCGTGCCCGGCGCGCGCTACGAGGTCATCCAGGGCGCCGGCCACATTCCCTGCGTCGAGCAGCCGGAAATTCTCACCACCCTCATCGAGGCCTTCCTCGCGCCCATCATTTCAGGAGAGCCAGCCCATGGCTGACGCCCGCAGTCCATCAGACCGTTATCGACAGGGCATGGCGACACGCCGCCGGGTGCTGGGCGACGCCCATGTCGATCGCGCCTCGTCGTCCGCGACGCCGTTCGATCAGCCCTTCCAGGAGATGATCACCGAAGGCGCCTGGGGCACTGTCTGGTCGCGTCCCGGCATCAGTTCGCGCGAACGGTCAATGATCACCATCGCGCTGCTGGCCGCGCTCGGGCATGACGAAGAAGTTGCCATGCATGTGCGCGCCACTGCCAATACCGGGGCGAGCCGCGAAGATATCACCGAAGCGCTGATGCATGTCGCCATCTATGCCGGTGTTCCCGCAGCCAACAGGGCTTTCAAGATCGCCAAGCACGTGTTTGATAAGATGGATGCCGGCGAGATCGGGGGAGGGGATCATGACTGATTTGTCCAACAAGAAGCCGGAGACGGGCGCCTTCTTCCCGCGCGACCGAAATTTGCATCCGCCGGCTTTTACCCCGACCTACAAGACCTCGGTCCTGCGCTCGCCGCAAAAGGCACTGCTGTCTCTCGATGGCACCAAGTCCGAGATCACAGGCCCGGTCTTCGGTCATTCAATCCTCGGCGAACTCGACAACGACCTGATCCACAATTTCGCCAAGCCCGGCGAGAGCGCCATCGGTGAGCGGATCATCGTGCATGGCCGCGTGCTCGACGAGCGCGGGCGCCCCGTTCCCGGCGCTCTCGTCGAGTTCTGGCAGGCCAATGCCGGCGGGCGTTACCGCCACAAGAAGGAAAGCTATCTGGCGGCCCTCGATCCGAATTTCGGCGGCTGCGGCCGCACGATCACCGACGAGAACGGCTATTATGCCTTCCGCACCATCAAGCCGGGTCCTTATCCCTGGCCGAACGGCGTCAACGACTGGCGTCCGGCGCATATCCATTTCTCGATCTTCGGCCATGGTTTCTCGCAGCGCCTGATCACCCAGATGTATTTCGAGGGCGATCCGATGATCTGGAAATGTCCGATCGTGCTGACCATCCCGGATCGCAAGGCGATCGAACAGCTTGTCGCCGTCCTCGACTGGTCCGCGACCATTCCGATGGACGCCCGCGCCTACAAGTTCGACATCGTGCTCCGTGGCCGGCGCTCGACCCTGTTTGAAAACCGGATGGAGGGGAATTGATGGTCCAGGATCTCGGTTACCTCAAGGAAAGCGCCTCGCAGACGGCCGGTCCCTATGTCCATATCGGCCTCACGCCGAACTTCGCCGACATCAAGGGTGTCTATCCCGTCGATCTCGGCACGAGCATGGTCAACGACAAGACGCGCGGCGAGCGGATCACGCTCACCGGTCGCGTCATCGACGGCTCCGGCACGCCGCTCAAGGATGCGCTGATCGAAATCTGGCAGGCGGATGCCGACGGGCTGTACAACAGTCCTTCGGAGACGCGCGGCAGTGCGGATCCCCACTTTACCGGCTGGGGACGCTGCCCCTGCGATCTCGTCAGCGGCGAGTATCGGTTCGAAACGATCAAGCCGGGCCGGGTGCCCTTCCGGGACGGACGCCTGATGGCGCCGCATATCTCGTTCTGGATCGTCGCGCGCGGCATCAATCTCGGCCTCAACACGCGCCTCTATTTCGGTGACGAAGAGGCGGCGAATGCCGAAGATCCGATCCTGGCGCGCATCGAGCACCGGGTGCGTGTGCCCACCCTGATTGCGCAGCGGGACGGTTCGACCTATCACTTCGACATTCACCTGCAGGGGGAAAAGGAGACGGTCTTCTTCGACCTTTGAGAAGGACGCCATAAAAAGCATGACCGCATCCGTCTTCGATCATCCCCTCCTCTCCGGTCTTCTCGGCGATACAGAGGTGGCGGCGCAATTCTCCACTGCCACCGAACTCCAGGCGATGCTTTCCTTCGAGGTGGCGCTGGCCAAGGCCGAGGCGGAGGAGGGACTGATCCCGGTCTCCGCCGCAGAGGCGATTGCCGGTCTTGCAGAAGACTTCGTTGCCGATCTCGATGCGTTGAACCAGGCAACCGCGCGCGATGGCGTGGTGATCCCGGATCTGGTGCGCCAATGGCGTGCGGCGCTTGGCGAGCACGCATCGCATCTGCATTTCGGGGCGACCAGTCAGGACGCCATCGACAGCGGTATGATGCTGCGACTGAGCGAGGTGCTCCGGATTTTATCGCAACGGCTTGCTGCCATCATCGCCGCGCTCGACGGCTTGGAAACCCGCTTCGGCCACCAGCCTCTGATGGGCAGGACGCGCATGCAGGCGGCGATCGAGATCACGGTTGCCGACCGCCTCAAGTCTTGGCGCCTGCCACTCGTGGAACTGCGTGATGCGGTGGCGGCGCTCTCCGGTGCGGGGCTACCGGTTCAGTTCGGTGGTGCGGCCGGCACGCTGGAAAAGCTCGGAACATCGGCC
Source organism: Rhizobium sp. AG855 (assembly GCF_003610655.1). NCBI lineage: Bacteria > Pseudomonadati > Pseudomonadota > Alphaproteobacteria > Hyphomicrobiales > Rhizobiaceae > Rhizobium > Rhizobium sp. AG855. The sequence goes on from NZ_RAQG01000003.1 coordinate 288,010, forward strand.
GTTCCGGTCCGGGCGCGGCTTGCCTCAGACCTCCGCCTTTCCGACAGGTCGCAGTGGCACAGCCAGCGCAGCATCATCACCGAACTCGGCGGTCTTTTTGCCCGCATCACGGGCAGTCTCGGCAAGACGGGGCAGGATCTGGCGCTGATGGCCGATGCCGGAACGGCGCTCCTCGGCGGCGGCGGTGCATCCTCGGCCATGCCGCACAAGCGCAATCCGGTCAAGGCCGAGGTCCTGGTGACGCTCGCCCGTTTCAACGCCGTCCAGATATCCGGTTTGCACCAGGCGATGGTGCATGAGCAGGAGCGGTCGGGGGCGGCCTGGACGCTCGAATGGATGCTGCTGCCGCAGATGGCCGTCGCAGCGGGCGCATCGACGCGGATCGCGGCAGACCTGCTCGGCTCCGTCGAGCGGTTGGGCGACGCCTGATCAGGTCTCGCCGCGCCCGGCGCCGTCAGTTTTAATGTAACGCCGGCTGATGCTGCGGATGGTCTGCACCTGACGGACGAACTGGCTGCACTTGTCACAGCCGAACAAATGCAGGCGCAGGCCCAGGCCTTCGCGCACCGTGAGGCCGCGATCCAGCCGGTCGGATGCCAATCTCGTCGCCTCGTCGCATTTGATCATGCCATCGTCTCCTTCGGTGCGAACCAGTGTCCCTCGAGGCAGTTGCGCAGCCGCAGGCGCGCCCGGTGCATCAGCACATGAAGATTGGTCACGGTGATATCGAGTTCGGCGCAGATTTCGTGTGTCTCCAGCTCGACGAATTCCCGCATCATGAAGACGCGGCCCTGATCCGGTGGCAGATGATCAAGGCAGGTCTCGAAGATCCGCCAGAAATCCTTGCCGAGCAGGTCGACTTCCGGATTGCCCCAATGGCTCGGCTGATGCTCGACCGACCAGTGGCCGCGTGCATCGAAATAACCTGGCTCATCATCGTCGCCGGTGCCGAGCGGAATGGAAATCAGGTTTGCCGTCCGCTTCTTGTGGCGCAGCTGGTCGGCGATCTTGTTGCGCAGGATGGCGAAGACCCAGGTGCGAAAGGCGGAGCGGCCGGCAAAGGCGCCGGCGTTGCGGAGCGCGCCTGCCAAGGCTTCCTGGACCGCGTCTTCGGCCATCTGAGGATCGGAAAGCTGCAGCATGGCGAATTTCAGCATGCGTTCGCGCAGTTCTCCCACATAGACACCATCCGACAGAAAGGCGGACGCCCGATCATCGGCCCCCGCAATCTCTTCACGCCGTTTCTGCATGCCTTGCCCTCACGCCCCTGCCGGCAAAAAGACCAGCAGAGGTATAGTCGCAGAAGCGGAGGGCTTCTTACAGGCGGGGCTCAGAAAATTTACGCGCCCATGATCGCGAGGCCATAGGCGAGCAAGACGAGGGCCGTCACATTGCGCCTGAGGGCGAAATACCAGGCCGGCTGGTCGCCTTTGCGGAACATCCGATGGTCGGCCAAAAGCAACAGCAGAAAAGTGCCGGCCTGAAGCAGAAGGGCAGGCACGAGCAAAGCGTGATGCAACAGCAGAGCTGCGATCGCAATCAGCGCCGCCGCATTGCTGAAGAGCAGAAGGCCGCTCGATTTCGCCGGACTGATCTGCGCCTGGCTCCAGATCGTGCCAGCCATGAAGCAGGCGATACCGGTCCCGTAGGCGATGAAAGCGCTTTGCGCCATGGCAGCATCAATCCCGGCAAAAGGGGCGATGGCGATGGCCCAGAAGGGGAGGGCGCCGAGGTAAGCGAGGAGGCTGGAGAGTGGCTTTTCTCGATACATGAGGTCACCTCTGATCAACGAAGGAGGCCATGCAGGGCATCGGCAAGCGCCGCTGCACTTTCGAAGGCGGCTTCGACCCGGTTGCCGATGCACCAGTCGCCACAGGCGCCAAGGCCGAGATCGGGATCGAAAAGGAAAGGCTCACTCGCCGGTTGGTCGACAGCCGCATAGCGCCAGCGATGGAGGTCGATCCAGCGGGCGGAGCGGAAATTGCGGCCGGTGCATCGGGCCAATGCGGCCAACAGCTGCTCCTGCACTTGGGTCCGGTCGGTCTCCAGATGGGCTTCGGCCCAGTCGTTGCGGCTGTGAACGACAAGAGCGGGTTTTCCGGCGCGCCCCGGCTTGCTGCTGTCGATGGCAATGAAGCTCAGGATCTCGTCCTCGAGGCGGGCAGCGTCGAACCCCAGGTCTGGCGGCTCATCAAGGCCGATCATCAGGGTGAAGCAGCCGCTCATGCGGGCGCGGGCAAGAGCCTCGTGACCGGTGAATGCAGCCGGCATCAGTGTGGCGGTCTGTGGAGCCGGCGCAGTGGAGATGACGATGTCGAAGAGGCCCAGATCGCTCTGGTCCGCATCGCGCAGGCGCCAGCGCCTGTCTTCCCTGCCGAGTGCGGCAACCGTGGTTTCCTTGCGGATGTCCAGGTTTTTGGCCAGATGGTTGGCAAGGCCGGTCATGCCGGGCGTGCCGACATAACGGGTTTCGCCGACGCGCGGGTCGGGGGCGATGTCGCCGGATGTGCTGAGCGTCGGAACGGCTTGAGGCCAGATCGCAAGGCTATCGGCTGCCAATGCCCCTGCCACCACCGCCTGGAAGCCAGCCGATCGCGCGGTGAAATACTGGGCGCCGTGGTCGAAGGCATAGTCGCCGCGCCGGCGATTGGCCATGCGCCCGCCGAGCCCTCGGCTTTTTTCAAACAGCGTGACGGTCGCAAGCGGCGTCAGTCTCTGGGCGAGCGTCAAGCCGGCGAGGCCCGCCCCGATGATGGCGATGGATGTTGGCACGCTGTTTCCTCTGCAATTTACCAGATCCAATACGCGTTTCAGGTGCGATCGGATCGAGTGTTCTGACTGGCTTCCAGCAGGGGGCGGATCAGCGGATTGGGGAAGCGGCGCCTGGTGGTGACGGCATAGAAATTCTCGATCATGCCGGGCAGGGCGTCGAATTCGATGAGACTGCCGGCCTCCAACTCGCCCTTGACGACGATCGGCGGGAGCACGGCGAGGCCCGCACCTTCGCGCGCCAGAAGGCGCATCATCGCCATGTCGTCCACTTCGGCTGCGACCTGCGGCACGATGCCGAGCCGTTCGACCAGGGCCTCGAATTGCGAGCGCACGCCGCTTTCGAGCGTCGGAAGGATGACGGGGTGGCGGGTCAGCAACCCGGCCAGATCCGTGCCGGCCTCGCCATAATCAGGCTTGCCGATGAGGCTCACCCGTTGCTGGTAGACATGCTGGGCGACGAAGGGCGTCACACTGTCGGCCATCGGTGCCTGGTTGAGCAGGACGACATCCAGATTGAGGCTTTCCAGCGCGCCCAAGAGTTCGCTGGTGCTGCCGGAGCGCAGGATCATGTCGACATCGGAACGGCCGAGGATTGGCCGCAGAAACTCCATCTGGAAGTTGCGCGACAGGGTGGCGAGCGCGCCGATGCGGATGGCCCGGCGGGTGCGGCCGGTTTCCTTCAGCGTTTCGACCAGTTCTTCGCCAGCGGAGAAGATCGTGTCGGCATGGTCGAGCGCGATGCGGCCGGCTTCGGTCAGATAAAGTTGACGGCCACGGCGCTCGAACAAGGCGTGGCCCAGCCGCTCTTCCAGGTTCTTGATCTGGATCGACAAAGCTGATTGCGACAGGTTCAGCCGCTCGGCTGTACGCGTGAGGTTGCCGTCATGGGCAACGGCGCGGAAATAACGCAGATGGTGATAGTTCAGCTCCGACATGGTTCTATTTAATAGAACGAATTTCTCGAAACAATGAATTTTTATTGCACATCACCGGCTGGTAACTGGTCCGTGAAGTTTCCAGCCGGCCGATCAGGGCCGCCAGACCGGAGATGCCCCGTGATCCATGCCTTGCCGCTTCTCGCCCCGCTGCTGCTGCTCATCGCCTCTGCCATCAGCTTTCTCAGTCCGGGTCTTCGACCTCGCTTTGCGCTGAAGGTGGCGCAGGCGGCGGCCCTTGGCAGCATCGCGGTTGCGGTGGGCTCGGGTGTCGTTCTCTGGCAGTTCGGCGCCGGCAGCAGCCCCGCGATTGGCCTGGCGCCGTTCTCCTTCGCCTCACGGCTGGATCTCGTCAGCCTCATCATGCTGGGGCTGGTCTCCTTCATCGGCTGGGTGGTGCTGCGCTATGCCGGCACTTTTCTGGATGGCGAGCCTCGGCAAGGTGCCTTCACCGGCTGGATGACGGCGACGCTGGCGGCCGTTCTCCTGCTTGTCCAGTCCGGCACTCTGGCTCAGCTCGTCACCGGCTGGATCGCGACAAGCCTGCTGCTGCATCAATTGCTGCTCTTCTATCCCGAGCGGATCGCGGCGCAACGGGCGGCGCGCAAGAAGTTCATCGTTTCGCGCACCGGTGATCTCGCGCTCGTCGGGGCTGCTGTGCTGCTCTGGCTTGTCTTTGGCACCGGTGACATAACCTCAATCCTGGCGGAAGCCCGCGAAGGTGCTGTCCAACCCCTCACGATTGCGGCTGCCGCCCTGCTGGCGCTGGCCGCGCTGCTCAAGTCGGCGCAGTTCCCCACCCATGGCTGGCTCACCGAAGTGATGGAGACTCCGACGCCGGTGTCAGCCTTGTTGCATGCCGGCGTGGTCAATGCAGGCGGCTTTCTGCTGATCCGTTTTGCCGATGTCATGCTGCAGGCGCCGGGGGTGCTTGCGGTATTGGTGATGATCGGCGGGTTCACGGCGCTTTTCGGCAGCCTCGTCATGCTGACGCAATCGGCGGTGAAGACTTCGCTTGCCTGGTCGACGGTGGCGCAGATGGGGTTCATGATCCTGCAATGCGGCCTGGCGCTCTTCCCGATCGCGCTGCTGCATATCGTTGCCCATTCGCTCTACAAGGCGCATGCCTTCCTTGCCTCCGGCTCGGCCATCGAAACGGTCGCTGCGGCCCGTCGGCCGGGTCCAGTCACCATTCCCGATGCACGGGCGGTCGGTCGTGCCTTCCTGCTGGCGCTTGCCATCTATGCGGTGATCGGCGTGCTGTTCGGCTTTGCCGACAAGCCGCCCCAGGCCTTGGCGCTGGGCGCGATCCTGATCTTCGGCACGGCCTATCTGATAGCGCAAGGGCTCGCCGATGCGGCGCCGTGGGCGCTGACCTGGCGCACCTCGCTCTATTCCGTCTCGGCAGCGACCGCCTATTTCGCCCTGCAGCGCGGCGCCGACAAGCTCTTGATCGGCACGCTGCCGGCCGCCCCGCAGCCGGGACCGCTCGAATGGACGCTGATGGTGCTTGCCGTTGTCACCTTCGGCGCCGTTGCCGTCGCCCAGGCGCTCTTCCCGCTCTGGGCCTATCATCCGGCCGCTGCCGGTCTCCGGGTGCATCTCTCCAACGGTCTTTATGTGAATGCGCTGTTCGACCGATTGCTTGGCGGCTGGAGACTGCCGCGACCGCGCACAGACGCCCGCTCATTTCCCACCCCTTCCACCGCCCATGTCCAGGAGTGAACCGATGACCGATCTCACCACCGTCGATACCCTGCATGGCGAAGCGCTTGCCTTGGCGGCCGATCAGGCCGTTCGCGCAATTGCGCCAGCCTGGCCGCTCACCGCGACCGTTGCCGTCAATCCCTTCCTCGGCCAGGTCGGCGAGCGCCTCGAAACGACCGCGACCCGACTGGCCCGGATCGGGGGCGTCCGGTTGGCCCTGTCCCGTCCGCATTATCGCCAGAAGATTGTCGCCGGCGAAATCACCGATGAGGATCTGTCGTCGGCGCTGGCTGCCGGCACATCTGGCCTCGATCTCGATGCGCTGAAGGCTGCCGTGGCCGAGGATGTGGCATTGCCGGCGGCTTTGCCGACTGTGGCTGACCTTGCTGCACGGCATTCCGGTCAGGACTGGCCAGCCCTGATTACGGATCGGATCGGCAGTTTTGCCGCCGGTTTCTTCGATGAGGGGCAGGCGCTCTGGGCGGCATCAACCCGCAATGGGCTCTACGCCGCCTGGCGGGCCTTTGCGACGCATGACCTGACGCCGGAAATCCTCGGGCTCACGGGTTTCGGCGCCCATGTCGCGGAAACGCCGGAAACGGCGCAAGGGGCAATCGAGCGCGCAGCTGTCCGGCTCGGTCTCGGGCGGGACCCCGGCACCTATTTCCACCAATTGCTGCTTGGCCTCGGCGGCTGGGCGCAGCATGCGCGCCATCTGCAATGGAAGGCCGAACTGGAGGGGCGGACCGATACGGCCGCGCTCGAACTGCTCGCTGTCCGCCTGGTCTTCGAGGAGGCGCTTTATCTGCGTCATCAGCCTCTCATCGAGGACGGCTGGCGCAGCATTCGGAGGGCGCATGGTGAGCCTCTGGTCGCAGATCAGGAAATATCGACCGACGCGGTCCTGCAACTTGCAGCCGAGCGGGCCGGCCAGCGGCGTCTCGGCCGGATGCTGTCGCGCCCGTCCCCTTTCCAGGCTTTGCCGGAAACACGGCCCTTCCTGCAGGCGGCCTTCTGCATCGACGTGCGTTCCGAGGTCTTTCGCCGGGCGCTCGAAAGCGTCGATCCCGGCATCCGCACCCTCGGTTTTGCCGGGTTCTTCGGTCTTGGCGCCAGCCATCGCGGCTTTGCCTCCGACGTTTCCGAGCACCGGCTGCCCGTGCTGCTCAAGCCGTCGGTCTTCAGTTGCGCGGCGGTTGAGGATGACGACTCCGACAGGCAGGCCCGTTTCAGCGCCCGCGCGATCCGCGCCTGGGGACGGTTCAAGCTCGCGGCCGTCTCGTCCTTCGCCTTCGTCGAGGCCATGGGGCCGGTTTACGCCGGAAAGCTGCTGCGTGACGGCCTGGGTTTCGGCATGGGGCACGGAGCGGAAAGGGCCAAGCCACACTTCTCCCCCGGGCTCGATCTTTCAACGCGCGCGACCATCGCCGAAACCGTCCTGCGCGCCATGTCCTTGACCGATACCTTCGGCCGCTTCGTCCTGCTCTGCGGTCATGGTGCCAATGTCGTCAACAATCCCTATGCCAGCGCTTTGCATTGCGGCGCCTGCGGCGGCCATGCGGGCGATGTGAATGCCCGGCTGCTGGCTTCGCTTTTGAACGACGGTGCCGTGCGGCAACGACTGGCACAGAGGGGCATCGCCGTGCCTGCCGATACCGTGTTCCTCGCCGGTCTCCATGATACAACGACCGATGCCGTGACCCTCTTCGTCGATGACCTGCAGACGGCGGCGGACGCGGACGGCGTGAACACGATCCGGCAGTGGCTGCAGCAGTCCGGTGCCCTTGCACGGGCCGAGCGGGCAACTCGGATGGAGGGCGCGTCCGCGCAATCGATCGCCGGGCGCAGCCGTGACTGGTCGCAGGTTCGGCCTGAACTTGGCCTTGCGGGCTGCAGCGCCTTCATCGCCGCTCCACGGAGCCGGACGCAGGGGCGGGCGCTCGAAGGCCGGGCTTTCCTGCACGACTATCTCTGGCAGAAGGATGATGGGTTCAAGATCCTGGAGCTGATCCTGACTGCGCCGGTGGTCGTGGCAAGCTGGATCAGTTTGCAGTATTTCGGGTCGACCGTTGCCCCCTCCCTGTTCGGCGCCGGCAACAAGCTGCTGCACAATGTCGTTGCGGGCATCGGCGTCGTCGAGGGCAATGGCGGCACTCTCAGAGCCGGTCTGCCCTTTCAATCCGTGCATGACGGTTCGGCCTACCTGCATGAGCCCGTCCGGCTGACGGTCGCGATCGAAGCTCCGAAAGAGGCGATCACGGCTATCCTCTTGCGGCACGAGACCGTGCGCGCGCTGTTCGACAATGGCTGGCTGCATCTGTTTGCGCTGGACGAAGAGGGGCGCTTGGCCTGGCGTTACGAGGGGCAGGGGCGCTGGGTGGCGTCGGAGGATGGAACGGACCGTCCCACGGAGAGCCTGAGCCAGGCGTCCTGAAAACATAAGTACTTGAAAAAAATGTATAAAATTTATGGGCGCGGCGGCTGAAACGGCCGCCGGCCGCCGGGTTTGTCGCCGGCTCGACTTACCGTAAACATGCGAATTCGCAGGCTTCTAATTAAGCCGTTATTAGTTTTCCCCATCCATTCTTAGTGGATTGATTAAGGCGCTTCACCGCATTCTTTGCCGTGCCTGCGTCGGAGGAGAATTCAATCGTGTTCATCGACCGTATCCTGTCCCGTTTTAATATTCAGACCAAGGTGCTGATTTTCATTCTGCCCTTTGTGATCAGTATATCGGCTGTCGGATTTACCGGCCTTTACGCATCCGGATTGCTGCAGGGCCGGATCGAGATCTCCAACAGCGTGTTGCAGTCGCTGAGCGGTTTCCGCGATGTCTCGGCTTCGATGACGGATTTCCTCGAGAATACCACGGCCCAGTCGCGCGACGACGTGACGACGCGCCTGAAGCAGCAGCAGCAGGATCTGCAGACAACCTTGTCGCAGCTGACTGCGGATGCCGATGGTCGCGCCGAACTGGAACAGGCCCGCACGCTTGTCGATACGGTCGTTGCGCGCACCGACGAGCTGTGGAAGCTGCATGAATCGGAAGCGGCCGTTGTCGCGACGCTCCAGCAGGGCACCGCCCAGGTGGTCACCGCGCAGGACAAAATCATGGCGGCCATGACCGACATGGAAAAGGCCGTTCAGGCGGATGATGCCTCGGCGAAGTCGATGCTGCGTGATGCCGAAAGCATTCGCAGCTCCGGCACCTTCCTGATGGAAATGAATTCGGCCTTTACCAAGGCCAAGACCCCGGACGAGAAGTTCGCCGCCATCAGCGCGCGTCATGCCGAGCTGGTGTCGCGCCAGCAACTGCTGGCTTCCGTTCTGCCAAAGGCGAACAAGTCGGCGGCCAACACGCTGGAAAAGATCGCCGGCCAGCTGAAGACCATTCTGGAAACGAACGATCGCTCCGATACCGTGATCACCGACATGCAGGGCATGCTGCGCAACTTCACCCAGCTGAACTCCTATCTCGGGCTGGCAGCCCAGCAGAAGATGAAGGATGCGACAATCAAGTTCGGTGAACTCGACGCGCCGCTCGCCAAGGCGCAGGCCGTCATCAATGATGGTCGCCAGCTGATGTCCGCCGGCTACGGCCTGCAGATCATGATGGCCCGTTTCCTGCTCGAGCCGACGGACGAAAACCGCGCACTGCTCGACAAGCAGTTTTCTGCCCTCAAGACCTCGCTTGAGACCCTTGGCACCAGTGCCGCCGACCAGCCGGTCCTGATGCAGGTCAAGGCCGAGCTTGCCCCGGCAATCGATACTATGGCCGCTGCCAGCGTCGACCTCGTCAAGGTCAGCCAGGCGCGCAAGGCGAGCTACGACCAGGCGGGTGCCGATCTCAATGTCATCTGGAAGCAGCTGACGACCTTTGCCGAAATGCAGAAGGTGTCTGCGGGTGAAGAGCGCCGCGATGCGAACTCCATCTCGATCGGCGCCACCGGCCTCGGCATCCTGATCTCGATCTTCGCCGGCATTGGACTCGTGCTCACCTTCAAGGGCCCGATCGGCCAGATCACCGGCGCCATGCGCCGTCTGGCGGAAGGTGTGCTCGACACCAAGATCAACGGCGAGACCCGCGTCGACGAAATCGGCGAGATGGCGCGCGCGCTCGGCGTCTTCAAGCAGAATGCCTTGTCGAAGATCGAAATCGAAAGCCGCAGCGAGGCAGAGCGGGCGCAAGCGGAAGAAGAGCGCCGCCGCAACGATCTGGAAAAGCAGGAAATCGACCGGCAGATCAATTTTGCCGTCAATGCGCTTGCTTCCGGTCTCGGTCGCCTGGCAAAGGGCGACATCTCCGAGACGATCGACACCCCGTTCCACGGCCGTCTTGAGCAGTTGCGCAACGACTTCAACCAGTCGCTTGAGCATCTGCAGGATACGATGACGCAGATCCGCTCGAACACCTACATGATCCAGCGCAATGCTGCCGAAATGAGCAGTGCTGCCGACCAGCTCGCCAAGCGCACGGAGCAGCAGGCGGCGTCGCTGGAGGAGACGGCGGCTGCCGTCGATGAGATCACGGTCACCGTGAAGCAGTCGGCCGAGCAGGCGGAACAGGCCAACACCATCGTGGCCGATACCAAGGGCCGTGCCGACACCTCGTCGGTCGTTGTCGCGAGCGCCATCGATGCCATGGGCCGGATCGAGGATGCCTCGGGTCAGATTGTGCAGATCATCGACGTCATCGACGAGATCGCCTTCCAGACCAATCTTCTGGCGCTCAATGCCGGCATCGAGGCCGCACGTGCCGGCGAAGCGGGCAAGGGCTTTGCCGTCGTTGCCCAGGAGGTTCGTGAGCTTGCGCAGCGCTCTGCCGGGGCGGCGCAGCAGATCAAGGACCTGATCCACAAGTCGAGCACGGAAGTGTCGGCGGGGTCGAAGCTGGTCCAGCAGACGGGGGCGGTTCTTGCCGAAATCTCGACCAATATCATCACGGTCGCAGAGCGTGTCTCGGTCATCGCCATGGCCAGCCGCGACCAGTCCAATGCGCTCGGCGAGGTCAATTCCTCGGTCAACGAGATGGACCAGATGACCCAGCGCAATGCTGCCATGGTCGAGGAAACCAATGCTGCGACGCGTCAGCTGGCCGACGAGGCCGATGCACTGATGCAGTTGATCAACCAGTTCAAGCTCGCACCCGAAGGACGCGCCCAGGCAAATACCGCCCATCATCGCGCCGCCTGACGAAGGCTGCAGGGACCGGATCAGGCCGCCGGCGGGACACTGCCGGCGGCTTTTGTGTTCGCGACGATCACGGCTTGTTGGGTGAAAACAACGAGGACCAGTTGGCGATGAAGCGGTCACGCGTTGCCTGATCCTGGGCGGCAAGCAGGGCCGGCCCAATGCGGATCGGTCTGCCTATACCGGATTCGATCAGTGACATCGGCCCGTCGACATCGGGCGGCAAAGGCGTGCCTTCGGAGAAGAAGAAGGCCTTCTCCCGCGCCACCTTCTGCCCGCGCTGCGACAGAAGATAATCGAGGAAGCGTTTGGCGAGGTCCGGATTTGGCGCAAGTTCCGGAATCAGTGCGCCGCGCGACAGGATCAGGGCATAATCCCGCGGGATCACCACCCGCAGGTCCGCATTGCGGCGCGATGCGGCATAGGCATAGGAGCCAAGCACGTTGTAGGCGATGCGCAGCCGGCCATTGGCGATCTCGCCCAGCACCTCGCTGTTACAGCAGCGGGTGACGACGTCGGCGCGGCTGAAGCTTTCGAGCAGCCGGCCATAGGTCGTGGGCGCCTGGAGCGCATCGTGAAAGGCCAGCAGATATCCGATCCCGGAGGCCCGCACGTCATACGTGCCGATCCGGTTTCGATAGACATCCGGCTTGGCGCGCAGGAGCTCGGCGATCTCGACATGCGAACGCGGCACGTCTTCCGGCGGCACGCGCTTGCCGTCATAGACGATCACGGCGGGTTCGAAGGTGAAGCCGAACACCTCGTCGCGCCAGTTGGCCCAGTCGGCTACGCGCTCGGTCTCCGGCGAGCGATGGTCCTGCGCACAGCCGTCATTGGCAAGCTTCACGAGCTGGTCAACCGACGACGAGAGCAAAAGGTCGCCATAGGGTGTGCGGCTGAGGCAGGCATTCTCCGCCTCGCGGAAGAGGTCATTGGTGACATAATCGTTGAACTCGACGCTCACTTCCGGCGCGATCTGCTGGAAATCCAGGATCAGCGGCTTCATCGCATCGACATCGGTCGCACCATTGATCACAAGGCGCACCTGCTCCGTGGCAATCGCTGGAAAGACCGTCTGTTCTCCCTCCAGGGCGAAAGCCGGCAATGCCCGAGCGGCAAGCAGGCTTGCGCCGAGCAGCAGCACAGATCTGAGTGCGTAACGGGCGATCATGCCCCCTCCTTCCGCATCAACGGCAGTTCGAGCACGACGGTAAAGCCGCGTTGCGGGGTTTTCTCGCGGAAGGAGAGGGCGCCCTTCAGTGCGCCGGCGACCTCCGAAGCGATGGCGAAACCGAGGCCGGAACTGCCTTCGCCCGATTTCGACGAGACGAAGCGCTGCGTGACATGTGACCAATCGGCCTGCGGGATGCCGGGGCCGTCGTCCTCGACCTCGACCAGGCCGAAGTCGCCGCGTCTGACCACCCGGACTTCCAGCTTCGACAGCGTACCGTGCCGCAACGAATTGTCGATGATGTTGACGATGGCCTCGCGCAGGCTCAAGCCATCGCCGAGAATGGTCAGCGTCTCGTCGGGCGCCTCGAAGGAGACAACCGTATCCGGATCGATGGTGATCGGCACTGCTGCGCGAAACGCCTTGCGGGCGACATCGGTCAGGTCGAGCGGGGATAGCTGGGCGGAATCGAAGCGGTGGATGACCATGGCATGGTTGAGCAGCTGCGTGGTGAACCGCGCGAGCTCGTTGGTGCGGTCGCGCACGCGGCTTAAGTGACGGCGGTTGCTTTCCGACAGGGCGTCCTCGTCAATCAGGCTCACCTGCGCCGAGAGTGCCGTCAAAGGCGTGCGGATCTGGTGAGCGCTGTCGGCGATGAAGCGCTGCAGCAGCTTCAGCCGCTCGTCGAGGCGGCGCATGAAGTGGTTGATGGAATCGACGAAAGGCACGAGTTCGCGGGGTACATCGACGGCAAGCGGCGTGAGATCCTGGGAGTCCCGCCGACGCAAGGTGTCGCCCAGCGCATCGAGCGGCCGCAGAGAGTAACGAACCGCGAGCACCGTCCCGGCAAGCGCCAGCAGGCTCATGATCGTCACGAGGATCAGGGCGCGAGAGGTGAGTTCCGTCGTCAGGGCCTGGCGCGCTTCCGTGGTCTGGGCGATCAGCACATGGACCCAGCCTCCGACACTCGGGTCGGAGATCGCCCGGCTGGTCTGAACGAGGCGGACCGGCTGGTTGCGGTAGCTCCCCGTCTCGAACAACGGGCTGTTGAGCGCATGGTCCTTGTCGGTGCTCGCGGAAAGATCGTCGTAGCCCGTCAGGGTGCTGCCGTCGGGCGCGATCACCCGGTAGAAGATGCGATCGCGCGGGGCAAGGCCCAGCAGTTCGAAGGCGCTGGGGGGCAGGTTGACGGCAATCTTCCCGTCCTCGACCACAAGGCTGTCCAGGATCTGGATCGCCGCCCCTTGCAGCAACCGGTCATAGGCTTCGTCGGCGGCGGCCCTGGCGTAAAACCATGCGGCCGTCATCAGCACCGCCGCTCCACCGGCGAGGACCACCGCAACGCGCAGAACGAGGCGGGAGAAGAGGGACGGCTTAGTCCTCTGCATCGGACACCAACTGATAGCCCAAACCCCGGACGGTCACGATCCGGGCCTTGGCCCCTTCGAGTTTCTTGCGCAGGCGGCCGACATAAAGTTCTATGGCGTTGGGGCCAGCCGCTTCCTCGAAACCGAACAACTGGTCGAGAAGCTGCTCTTTGCTGAAAACGCGTCCCGGCCGGCTTGCAAGGATTTCGAGCAGGGTCATTTCGCGGCGTTTCAATTGCACTTCGCGCTTGCCGACGCGGACCGAGCGCTGCGAGCGGTCTAGCAGCACATCGCCGCAGGCAATGACATTGGTCGCCTCTCCGCCGCTGCTGCGGCGCATCAACACGCGTGCGCGCGCCTCCAGTTCGCGGAAGTCGAAGGGTTTGACGAGGTAATCGTCGGCGCCGAGATCAAGCGCACCGACCCGGTCGTCGATTTCCGAACGCGCAGTTAGAACAAGCACGGGCACCGGGTTCTTGTTCTGCCGAAGTCCCTTCAGGATCGAGAAACCGTCGAGCCCCGGCAGCATGACGTCGAGAATGACGAGATCGTATTCGGTGAAATCGAGGATTTCCGCGGCGGCATGGCCGTCCGTCTGCCAGTCGACCGTGTGACCGATGGTTTCAAAGCGGCGGCTGATTGCCTCGCCGACGTCGAGCGTGTCTTCCACGAGCAGGATGCGCATGGGCGGACGGTCGCATGTCTGCGGGCATCGATCAAGCGGTGGTCGGGGTGATCTTGCCGTTAACGGGTTTGACAGGATCGTGACAGGATTGAGGCCTATCAATGTCCGGCCGGCATAGGGAGAGAGCTTACGCCGGCATTTGGGGAGGATCCCAACGCCATCGCCATCAGCAACACGCGGACGCACGTCCTGCGTGAACGCTATTTTCGTGGCCTGCGCTGGGATTGTCCGGGAACGCTGAGATATTCGGGAGAGAATGATGATCCGCAACACGATGAAATTTCTGGCCGGTGCTGCCCTGATCGGCCTTGCTGCCGCGACCTCCGCCATGGCCGAGCCGAGCAAGCCGGAATGCCTGGCGGGTGCCAAGCCCGGCGGCGGTTTCGACCTGACCTGCCGTCTGGCTGCCAATGCCCTGCTCGAAACCAAGCAGATCAAGCAGCCCATGGCCGTCACCTACATGGAAGGTGGTGTCGGCGCCGTGGCCTATAACCACGTCATCTCCAAGCGTGCCAGCGATCCGAACCTGATCACCGCCGCATCCTCGGGCTCGGCACTGCTGCTCGCTCAGGGCAAGTTCGGCCAGTATGACGAGAGTGCCGTGCGCTGGCTCGGTGCACTCGGTGCAGACTTCGGCGTGATCGTGGTCAATGCCGAATCGCCCTACAAGACGATGGCCGATCTCGTTGCCGCCTACAAAGCCGACCCGACGACCTTTGCGATCGCAGGCGGCGGTGCCGTCGGTTCGCAGGACTGGATGAAGGGCTCGCTGATCGCCAAGGCTGCGGAGCAGGATCCAAAGTCGATGCGTTACGTCGCGCTTGAAGGTGGTGGCGCCGTGTTGACCGCGCTCGAAGGCGGCCATGTGCAGGTCGGCTCCGGTGACGCTGCCGAAATGGGCAAGCATCACCTCGCAGGCAAGGTCCGCATCCTCGCCGTCATGTCGCCTGAGCGCCTGCCGGGCGAACTCAAGGACATTCCGACCGCCAAGGAACAGGGCTTTGACCTCGAATGGCCCGTCTGGCGCGGCTTCTATGTCGGCAAGGACGTGTCCGACGCCGATTACGACTGGTGGGTCAAGGCGTTCGACGCCATGAGCAAGACGCCGGAATTCGCGAAAGAACGCGAGTCGCGTGGCCTTTTCGAATTCACCTTGCTCGGCAAGGACTTCGATGATCGCGTCAAGAGCGACGTCGCCAAGTTCAAGATCCTGGCCAAAGAAGCCGGCTTCTGATCCGGCTGGCGATGCGGCCCCTGATGGTCGCATCGCCTCATCCGCGCGGAGCGTGTCCGCGGAACTGCACCATCAACACACGCCACGGCCGCGGCTGAAGGCGTCATGACCTTGGGTGATCGCGGCGCTTCGATGTGGCCGCCGATCCGAATGCGGGGAAACACTAAAATGTCGGAAAACACGAGAACCCACCAGCTCATCGGCCGCATCAGCGCGCTGGTCCTGCTTTTGCTCGCCATTGCCTATGGCATCGGCGGCAGCATGATCGAATATGCCTTTTCGTCGGATCCGCTCGGGCCACGTTTCGTGCCTGTCATGCTGGCCATTCTGCTCGGCCTGTTCACCTTGTTCTACCTCAAGTTTCCTGGATCGGCGGAAGACTTCCCGACCGGAAACGCGCTGGTTCGGGTGCTGGCCGTGCCGGCCACGCTCATCGTCTGCGTGGCGCTCATGGAGCCGCTCGGCTTCGCCATCTCGATCTTCCTTCTGACGACCGTGACCGGCTGGATCTTCGGCGCTTCACCCAAGCTGTCGCTGATCGGTGGTGTCGTTCATGCCGCCCTCTGGTGGTTCATCTTCTCCTTCTTGCTTGAGGTCTACCTGCCGACCGGCGCCATCTTCGGCTGACCGTCGCCAGGACCTGAAAGGATAGTTTCATGAGCTTCGAATATCTCTGGCACGGCTTCGGCGTTGCGCTCACGGGGCAGAACCTGCTGATCGGCTTCATCGGCTGTTTCATCGGCACGCTGGTCGGCGCCCTTCCTGCCATCGGCCCGATCAACGGCATCGCCCTCCTGATGCCCATCGCCTATTCCATGGGGCTTCCCGCCGAAAGCACGATGATCCTGCTCGCCTCGGTCTATTGCGGGGCGGAATATGGGGGTCGTATCTCCTCCATCCTGCTCAACGTGCCCGGTGATGCCGGTGCCGTCATGACGGCGATGGACGGTTATCCCATGGCCAAGCAGGGTCGCGCCGGCGAAGCACTCGCCTTGTCGGGCATCGCCTCCTTCATCGGGGGGATCATCGGCGTCATCGGTCTTGCCTTCTTCGCGCCGCTGCTCTCGGGCCTTGCCATCGGTTTCGGCCCCGCCGAATACTTCGTGCTGATGGTGTTTGCCTTCGCCACCCTCGGCTCGATGGTCGGTTCGCAGCCCACCAAGACGTTGATCGGCTGCGTGCTCGGCCTGATGCTGGCGACCGTCGGACTGGATGCCACTTCGGGTGCCTATCGCTTCACCTTCAATGAGCCGGAACTCGGCGACGGCATCGAGTTCGTGACGCTGGTCATCGGTCTCTTCTCGATCTCCGAAGCCATGCTGATCCTTGAGCATCAGACCAAGGGCGTCACCGTGATCCGCGAACTTGGTCGCATGACCGCTCGGATGTCGGACGTCGTAAAGAGCATGGGCGCCACCCTGCGCGGCTCGCTCATCGGCTTCATCGTCGGCGTTCTGCCGGGTACCGGTGCCTCGGTCTCCAGTGCCGTCTCCTACACGACTGAAAAGCGGATTTCCGACACCGAAGGCACCTTCGGCCACGGCGACGTGCGTGGTCTGGCAGCACCGGAAGCCGCCAACAATGCGACCGCAGCCGGCGCCTTCGTGCCCATGCTGACGCTCGGCGTGCCCGGTTCCGGCACCACGGCGGTCATGCTCGGTGCGCTGATGCTCTACAACATTCAGCCCGGCCCGATGCTGCTCGTCGAGCGCCCGGAAATCGTCGGCGGTCTCGTCGCCTCGCTGTTCGTCGGCAACTTCATCCTGCTCGCGCTCAACCTGCCGCTGGTCAACATCTTTGCCCGCGTGCTGACCATGCCGAACTGGATCCTCGTGCCCGGCATCCTCGTGCTCTCGGTCATCGGTGTCTATTCCACCCATGCCTCGATCTTCGCCATCTATCTGATGCTGGCGATCGGCATTGCCGGCTGGCTCTTGCGCAAGGCCGGCTTCGACATGGCGCCGATTATTCTCGGCTTCGTTCTGGGCAAGGTGATGGAAGTGAACCTGCGCAATGCACTGGCGATCAGCGGTGGAGACATCTCCATCCTGTTCCAGAGCAAGATCTCGCTCATTCTGTGGGTGCTGGCCATTGCCGTTGCGGTTCTGCCAGTTCTCCTCGGCTGGCGGGCAAAGCGTCGCCGCGCACTGGCTGCTGCCGAAGCGTCGACCCAGTAAACACTCCAGCCGGCAGCGACTGCCGGCCTCCTGCCGATCCTCCCAAGGGAAAACGCCGTGTTCTGCTTTGCAGACGCGGCGTTCATCGTTTCAAGTGGGCTGCTTATTCTCCGGCCTGCATTTGTCCGGCCATCTTTGCCGGAGGGGCCGACATGGCTTCCATCAGCGATTTCACGATCGCCGCCCGCAGGGCATAGGTGTTTGCCGTGGTCTTCTTGTGGTCCAGGCGCTGCGCCGCAACCACCAGATTGGCGCCTTGCTGCATGACGATCTCTTGCGCCCGCACCATGGCCCAGGTCTCGATTTCCATTTGGTCAGTCATGTCCGCACCCCAGCTAAGTCATTTAGCCCCGCTGCCGTCTCGAATCGGCTGCTAAATCAAGCATATTTGAATGAAATGGATTATTGAAGCGAAGCCCAAAAAAGATCAGGCACAACATGTCGGCGAGGGTTGCAAATTCCAGATCTGCTTATGTAGCAATTTCGCCTTTTGGGTGAAGTGTCATTTTCTCTGCACTCTACCTCTGGTCCGGTCAGCGAGACGCGCGGGCGCTTGGATGCGTTCTTTGCGGAACAACCCGGGGATGCTGGCGTTACGCAGCGTCAATCAAAATTTCTCCTGAGGATGCCAGCATGCCCATTCCCGTTTCGACCTACCGCTTGCAGTTTCGAAACGGGATGGATTTCGAACGTGCCGTCGACCTGGTGCCCTATCTGAAGCGTCTCGGCATCAGCCATCTCTATGCCTCACCCATCTTTGCCGCGACCAAGGGCTCTACCCATGGCTACGACGTCACCGATCCCAATGTCATCGATCCCGTCCTTGGCGGGAGGGAAGGGCTGGAGAGCCTGTCGAACGCTCTCAAGTCCGAAGGGCTTGGCCTTATCCTCGACATCGTGCCCAACCACATGGCGGCGAGTCTCGAAAATCCGTGGTGGCGCAGCGTGGTCACCTGGGGAGAGGTGAGCCCTTTCGCGCGCCATTTCGACATCGACTGGAGCCACAAGTTGACGCTGCCCTTTCTCGGATCGAGCTTCGAGCAGGCGGTGATGGAACGCGCCTTCTCGCTGGTGCTGGATCGCAGGCAAGGTGGTCTCGCACTCAAGTATTTCGACAGCCTTTATCCGCTCGATCCCGCGACCTATCCGGCTGTTCTCAGCGAATCCACCGACCCGATGGCGGCTCGTCTGGCAGATCTCGGACGCCAGGCAAAGTCCGGGAATGCTGCGCAATTTCACCGTGCTGTCCTCGACCTCTGTCATGGCGGCGACTGCGAGGGCCTGCTGCGCGACCTTGATGCCCGTGCCCGCGATGCCGACTTTCTCGTTTTCCTGCACAGCCTGCAGCCCTGGCGTCTGATGCATTTTGCCGAAGCAGCGCAGGGCCTGAACTACCGCCGCTTCTTCGAAATTGCCGGGCTTGTCGGCCTGCGCGTAGAAGACCAGTCGGTGTTCGACGACGTGCACGAAACGGTTCTCGACCTGGTCCGCAAGGATCTCGTTCAAGGGCTGCGGATCGATCATGTCGACGGATTGGCCGATCCGGCCGCCTATCTTGCGAAGCTGCGCGGGGCAATCGGCGACGATGTCTATCTGGTTGTCGAGAAGATCCTCGCGCCAGGGGAAAGCCTGCCCGAGGATTGGCCCGTCGATGGAACGACAGGCTACGAGTTCATCGCCGCCCAGGTGCCGGTGCTTCTGGATGAGAACAGCTTCTTTGCCGTTCGCGCGGCCTATGAGCAGGTGAGTGGCGGTCCCTCCGACATTCCCCTCGAAATGCGCGCCGCCAAGCGGCAGATGATCCGCGTCAATTTTGCGGGCGAGGTCCGCGCCCTGTTGCGGGAGGCAGGCCAGCTCACCGGTCTCGACAAGCCGGTTCTGCGAAATGCTCTTGAGGAAATCCTGCTCGCCTTTCCGCGCTACCGGACCTATGGCCGCGACGACGGCGTCGCGGACGGGGATCGCGCTTTGCTCGATGATGTCCTTCGTGATGCCGGTCGCAGTTTAACGGACCAGGAGGCGCAGGCGGCCCACAGGCTCGTGGCGCTTCTGAAGGGCGAGAATGCGGGAGCGGCAGACCACGAGGACGCCGCGATCCTGCGCCGGCGCTTCCAGCAGTTGACGGGACCGTTGATGGCGAAATCGCTGGAGGACACGCTGTTCTTCCGCCACGGCGAATTCCTGGCCCTCAACGAAGTGGGGGGCGAACTGGAATTGCCTGAAGGCGGTCTCGAACATTTCCACCAGGAGATGGCGCGGCGCGCAAAGGAACAGCCGCATGGATTGTCGGCGTCCTCGACACATGACACGAAGCGTGGGGAAGATGCGCGTGCGAGGCTGTTCGCCTTTGCCGAAGATGCCTCTGCCATGGCGGAGCGGATCGCCGGCTGGCGGCAGATCGCCCAACCCCACGTCAAGCGCTTGAGCGACGGACCTGCGCCCGAACCGGAGATCGAGTGGATGATCTTCCAGGCACTGGTCGGGCATTGGCCGATCGACCTGCTGGCCGAGGATCGGGAAGGACTTGCCGAATTCGCCGATCGGGTTGCGGCTTTCGTTGAAAAGTCGCTGCGCGAGGCAAAGCTTCGCAGCGACTGGAATGCCGTGGACGAGGACTACGAGAAGGCCGTGACCGGCTATGTCCGCAGTCTGCTGCTCGATCACCCCGACTTTGTCGCTGATTTCGTCGACCAGATCCAGCAACTGATCCCGGCTGGTCTTGTCAACGGACTGACCCAGACCGTCATCAAGCTGACGGCGCCCGGTATTCCCGACATTTACCAGGGCGGCGAGGGGATCGACCTCAGTTTCGTCGACCCCGACAACCGTCGTCTGCCGGTCTTCGCGACGCTCTCTGCATTTGATCCGGATGATCCGATCGCGTTTGCCGATCCGCAGGCGCTGGCCGCCGGGCGGGTCAAGCAGGCGGTGGTCGGACGGGGGCTTCGTCTGCGCAACCAGCACCCTGAGCTCTTCGCCCGAGGGGACTATGTGCCGCTGGTGGCAGAGGGAGAGAAAAGCCGCCACATCCTGGCGTTTGCGCGAGTGCGGGGCGACGAGGCCACGATCACCATTGCTTGCCGACTACCTCTGTCGATGCTGGTCGAAGCCGACAAGGGGAGCGATGCGGATTTCTGGGGCGAGACGTCGGTCGCGTTGCCGGATACTTCGGCGGTCATGTCCTGGCGGGATGTGCTGGCGGATCGTGCGATCCCTTCCGCGCCGAGGCTTCTGATGCGCGATGTGCTAAAGGGGCAAACCGTTGCGCTGCTCGTGGCCGCCAAGATGTGACGGCCTCGAACAGCTTTCGTCTCAAGCGACCGCCTTGCGACGCTGCGGCAGGAAGCTCACCAGCCGGTCGGGGTCGGTTGCCAGGCGCATGCCGGCTTCTTCGGCTGCCGCGATGAAGGCGGCGCGGGCGAGTTCGGCGGCGTGCAGATCGCGCAGGGCGTTCCGGCACAGGCGGATTGCCTGCTCATAGGCAGGGCCGCGACGGGTCGGCCATTCAGCGTCAAGAAAATCCAGGGCATCATAGGCGTTCTGAAACCGTCGTGTCAGCCCGCAGGGCAGTTCCAGTTCGACGGGTCGGTTCCAGGTGAAATCGTATTCGGTCATGCCTTCCTCCGTATTGCACCCACAAACTCGTCAGGCGTGGGGTGGGTTCCGGAGCGGAGATCAAATAAAATTGGCTAGAGCGTTGATTTTTCAGTTGTCATTTGGGCGGTTTGCTGCTCACGCCCCACCAGCCATCGGGCGGTCAAATCGGCGGCAATCCGCGCCGCTTCGACGATATCGGCCCCGGAAAGCAGGGCGTGAATCAGCCCGCCGCTGAAGCTGTCGCCGGCGCCGATCGTGTCGCGCACGCTGACCCGCTGCGCTATCGCAACCGTGATTTCCCGTGTGCCATCGTAGATCGAGATGGCATCGGGCCCGTCGGTCATCACCAGATGGCGGAGCCGGCTGCCGCTTAGCTCTGCCGCAAGCGACCAGACATCGGCGATGCTCCTGTCGGGCATATCCGCCTTGGAGCCGATCATGATATCCGCCGGGCGCGGGGCCGCGCGGCGCAGCGGCAGTTGCGAGACGACCAGCCGCGCCTGAGCCAGGGAGGCGAGGATCGTGTCGGGCAGGAGTGGTGCGTTGACGTAGAAGACGCCATCCGAAAGGGCCTCGTCCAGAACGAATGCGCGCGACAGGCGGCGTTCGTTCGACAGGATGGTGCGTTCCCCCTCGGGGTCAAGCAGGATGTCGGCGAAATCCGTGCCGCCCGGCACCCGTGTGATGAGCGAGATGTCGAAGCCCAGCCCGGCAAGATCCGCCATCGCCGTATCGCCGTGTTCATCCGTCATCAGGTTCGACAGGATCGCGACCGAATGACCGAGATCCCGCAACCGCCTCGCGGTAAAGTATCCGCCGCCGCCCAGCCGCGTATTGCGGCTGCTCCACAGGATGCGGCCACCGGCCCGCAAGGGTTCGGTCAGCCGCCAGATGCGATCGTGGTTCACGTGGCCGACGACGACGATGCGGTCTGCTGTTGGCGTGCTCATTCCCCGGCATCCTTGTGAACGGGGCGGCTGGATTCCCGCAGGATCAGCTCCACCGGCCACAGTTCGGCGATATCGGTCGCCGGGCGGCCGCTCAGCATCTGCAAGAGGAGGTCGGCGATCCGGCTTCCCGCCGCGCGGATCGAGGAGCGGGTCGTCGACAGCGACGGCACCATGTTGTCGGCCGTCAGATAGGGGAAAACGTCATCATGGGCGATGACCGAAATATCCTGGCCGACGACGAGGTTCATCGAGCGGGCCGCGCGGTAGACGCCGAGCGCACTCATCATCGAGCCGGCGACAAAGGCGGTCGGGCGCTGCCCTTGCTCCAGCACTGCGCGCGCCACGCGAAAACCGATCTCGTCGGTGAAATTGCCATGGGTCACGAGCTTCGCATCATAGGTCACGTCACGTTCCGCCAGCGCTTCCCTATACCCCTTGTCGCGGTGCTGGGTAAATGTCAGTCCCTCGCGACCGTTGATCATGGCGATGCGACGATGGCCGAGATCGAGCAGGTGCTGGGTCGCCCGGCATATGGCGCCTTCGTTGTCGATGTCCAGCCAGGCATACGGCGCGTCGGTGGCGGAGCGTCCATGCACGATGAAGGGCAGCTTCAATTCGTTGAGCAGGGCAATGCGCGGGTCGTTGGGGCGCGGCGCAGTGATGACAACGGCGTCGACACGGCGGCTTTCTGCGAGACGGCGATAGAGTTGCAACTCGTCGCGGCTGTCCTGCTCCGCCATGGGGGTGATCAGGATGTCGATATCCTCGGCGCTCAGGCGTTCGGAAATGCCGCCCATGAATTCGGCAAACTGGTATTCGCCGGCCCGGCTGGTCACGACGCCGATCGCGCCGACACGGCCGGTGGCGAGCCTCACGGCGTTGATGTTGGGGCGATAGCCGAGCTTGGTCGCCTCTTCCATCACGCGTTTCCGCGTTGCTTCACTCACTTCCGGATAGCCGCTCAGGGCACGGCTGACGGTCGTCGGCGAAAGACCGATCTGCTGGGCAAATTCCTTGAGCTTCATCCCGTGCCCTACTTCCTCCTGTCAGGCTGCCCTGCCAGGCTCCCCGTGGTGCTTATCCCATGGCTGCAGCGCCTCTGGCAAGATTCCTCCCTCGTGATTTAAAGCGATTACAAATCTCAGTGTCCTTGGTTTGATGGATGATGGATGGCAGGATCGCGGAATAGGCTTGGATTTTCGTTTATTCAAAAAAGATAATGAAATATCATGTGTTTGTGTTTTTCTTATGCGCGAGCGCTGGAACAAGGTTTGACTCGTTTTCTGTTTTTTGCCAGTCTCCACCAACCAAAGCGTTTTCAAATTTGTTGTGGAGGTTGCAACGGCTTTGGTTTCTCGGGAGGAGATATTGATGAAGACACTGTTGAGC
Source organism: Rhizobium sp. AG855 (assembly GCF_003610655.1). Lineage (NCBI taxonomy): Bacteria > Pseudomonadati > Pseudomonadota > Alphaproteobacteria > Hyphomicrobiales > Rhizobiaceae > Rhizobium > Rhizobium sp. AG855. The sequence continues at coordinate 311,184 of NZ_RAQG01000003.1, forward strand.
GCCGCCCTGATCGCGGCCACTGCGTTGTGCGGATCCGTCCAGGCGGCCGAGATTGCGGTCGCGGCGAATTCCACCGGCAAGAACCTGGATTTTCTGCGCAAGCTGTTCGTCGAGTTCGAAGAAAAGAGCGGGCACAAGGTGTCACTCGTCACCATGCCGCCCTCCAGTTCCGAGCAGTTCGCTCAGTACCGGCTGTGGCTTGCCGCCGGCAACAAAGACGTCGACGTCTACCAGACGGATGTGATCTGGGCGCCGCAGCTGGCCGACCAGTTCGTCGATCTGAAGGCTGCCGCAGGTGATGGGATCACCGATTTCTTTCCCTCGATCATCGAGTCGCAGACGGTGAACGGCCGTCTCGTGGCGATGCCGCTCTACACCGACGCGCCGGCGCTGTTCTACCGCAAGGACCTGCTGGAGAAATACGGCAAGGAGGTCCCGAAGACCTGGGCCGACATGGCGGCCGTCGCCAAGGACATCCAGGACAAGGAGCGCGAGGCCGGCCAGAAGGATCTCTGGGGTTATGTCTTCCAGGCCAATGCCTATGAGGGGCTGACCTGCAATGCGCTTGAATGGATCAAGTCGTCCGGCGGCGGGCAGATCGTCGAGCCGGATGGCACGATCTCGGTGAACAACGAAAAGGCCGCGGCCGCCCTCGATCAGGCGAAGTCCTGGATCGGTACGATCACACCGCCCGGCGTTCTCGCCTATCAGGAAGAGGAATCGCGCGGCGTCTGGCAGACCGGCAATGCCGTCTTCATGCGCAACTGGCCGTATGCCTATGCGCTTGGCAATGGTGACGACAGTGCGGTCAAGGGCAAGTTCGATGTGGCGACGCTTCCGGTGGCTGCCACCGGCGACAAGCCGTCCTCGACACTGGGCGGCTGGAACCTCGCCGTGTCGAAATATTCCGAAGAACAGGAAGCCTCGATCGACCTCGTCAAGTTCCTGACCTCGGCCGAGGTGCAGAAGCGCCGCGCCATCGAATTGTCGAACCTGCCGACGCGCTCGGCGCTCTATGACGACGCGGATGTCGCGGCGGCCCAGCCCTTCATGCCGCAGTGGAAGCCGATCTTCCAGGATGCCGTGCCGCGTCCGTCTGCCACGACCAAGGTCAAGTATAACGAGGTTTCCTCGCGCTTCTGGAGTGCCGTGCACAACACGCTGTCCGGCTCGGGCACTTCGGCAGAAAATCTCGAACTGCTCGAAATCGAGCTGAACGAACTCATGGGCAATGGCTGGTAATCCAGCCGCCGGGCGACCTCCTCGTCGCCCGGCTCCCGTCAGCCCCCCGTCACCCCAAGGGAGGACCGCCCATGTCAGACATCAGCATGAACCCTGCCGTGCGCCCACCGCCGGCCAAAGCCACAGCCGGCTCGGATCTCAGCGCCCAGCGCACCCGCTCCGCCTGGATCTTTCTCGCGCCGACCCTGATCGTGCTTGCCATGGTCGCCGGATGGCCGCTCATCCGGACCATCTATTTCAGTTTCACCAATGCGACCCTGAACAACCTCGCCGGTGCCGAATTCATCGGTTTCGGCAATTATCTGACCTGGATCACGCTGCAGAGCGGCCGCACGGTCTATCGCGGCTTGCTTGTGGATCCGGCCTGGTGGGGGGCGGTGGCGAATACGTTGCGCTTCACCCTGCTGTCGGTCTCGATCGAGACGGTGCTCGGTCTTGTCGTCGCTCTGGTGCTGAACGCCAGGTTTCCCGGACGCGGCATCGTGCGTGCCGCGATCCTCATCCCCTGGGCCATCCCGACGATCGTCTCGGCCAAGATGTGGGCCTGGATGCTCAACGACCAGTTCGGCATCCTCAACGACATCTTCCTCAATCTCGGCCTGATCAGCCAGAAGATCGCCTGGACGGCCAATCCGGAGACGGCGATGGTGGCCGTGCTGATCGTCGACGTGTGGAAAACCACGCCCTTCATGGCGCTGCTCATTCTCGCCGGCCTGCAGATGGTGCCGCAGGATATCTATGAAGCGGCGAAGATCGATGGGGTTCATCCGGTCAAAGTGTTTTTCAGGCTCACGCTGCCGCTCATCCGCCCGGCACTGATGGTGGCGGTGATCTTCCGCATGCTTGATGCGCTGCGCATCTTCGATCTCATCTATGTGCTGACGCCGAACAATTCGCAGACCAAGACCATGTCGGTCATGGCGCGGGAAAACCTCTTCGAGTTCGACAAGTTCGCCTATGGGGCAGCAGCATCCACCATGCTCTTCCTGATCATCGCCTCGATCACGGTCATTTACATCGTCTTCGGCCGCGTCAATCTTTCCGGAGGAGAGCGCTGATGCCGACCGTGGTCAAACAATCCGCCTTCTATCTGCTCGTTGCGATCATCGTCGTCATTGCGGTCTTCCCGTTCTACTACGCTGTTATCACCAGCCTCAAACCCGGTAGTGCGCTCTTCGACATCAGCTACTGGCCCAACACCGTGACATTCGGGAACTACGAAAGCGTGCTGTCGCGCGGCAGCTTCGTGCGCAGTCTCGGCAATTCGCTGCTGGTGGCAACCGTCGTGGTGGTGTTGTCGCTGTTTCTGGCGGTAACGGCATCCTATGCGCTGGCCCGTATCCGGTTTCGCGGGCGGGGGCTTTTGCTGCTCACCATCCTTGCGGTCTCGATGTTCCCGCAGATCGCCGTGCTTGCCGGCCTGTTCGAACTGATCCGCTGGATGGGGATCTTCAACACGCCGATCGCGCTGATCTTCTCCTACATGATCTTTACGCTGCCGTTCACCGTCTGGGTGCTCACCACCTTCATGCGGGACCTGCCGATCGAGATCGAGGAGGCGGCGATCGTTGACGGAGCCTCGTCCTGGGTGATCATCACGCAGGTTTTCATGCCGCTGATGTGGCCGGCGCTGGTGACGACCGGGCTTCTCGCTTTCATCACCGCCTGGAACGAGTTCCTCTTTGCGCTCACCTTCACCTCGTCGAACACGCAGCGCACCGTGCCGGTCGCCATCGCGCTGCTCTCTGGCGACAGCCAGTTCGAAATCCCCTGGGGCAGCATCATGGCCGCCTCGGTCATCGTCACCATTCCGTTGGTCGTACTCGTTCTGATCTTCCAGCGGCGCATCATTTCCGGCCTCACCGCCGGCGGCGTCAAGGGATAGGAGGATAACCCATGGCCCATATCCAACTCACGGACATCCGCAAATCGTTCGGAGCGCTTGAGGTCATCAAGGGCGTCGACATGGAAATCCGCTCCGGTGAATTCATGGTCTTTGTCGGCCCGTCCGGCTGCGGCAAGTCCACGCTTTTGCGCCTGATCGCTGGCCTCGAAGACATCTCGTCCGGCACACTCGCCTTCGACGGCGAGGTGATGAACCAGCTGCCGCCCGCGAAACGTGGCATCGCGATGGTCTTCCAATCCTATGCGCTTTATCCGCATATGACCGTGTTCAACAACATGGCCTTCGGCATGAAGCTTGCCGGTCACGACAAGGCGGAGCGCGACCGAAGGGTGCGGGAGGCGGCCGAGATGCTGCAGCTCACGCCCTATCTGGAACGGCTGCCCCGGCAGCTTTCGGGCGGTCAGCGCCAGCGTGTGGCGATCGGTCGCGCCATCGTTCGCGATCCTCGCGTGTTCCTCTTCGATGAACCGCTCTCCAACCTCGATGCCGCGCTGCGCGTCGCCACCCGTCTCGAAATCGCCAAGCTTCATCGCAGCATGCACAACACCACGATGATCTATGTGACCCATGACCAGGTGGAAGCCATGACGCTCGCCGACCGGATCTGCGTGCTGCGGGACGGCGTGGTCGAGCAGGTGGGCACGCCGCTCGAACTCTATGAGAGCCCGAATTCGCTCTTCGTCGCCGGCTTCATCGGGTCGCCGAAGATGAATTTCCTCGACGGGCGCTTTTCGGACGAAATGGGCGCCCATACCATCGGCATCCGCGCCGAGCATCTTTCGATTGAACAAGATGGCCGCTGGCGGGGTTCTGTCGTGCATTCCGAAATGCTGGGATCGGACAGCTATGTCTATGTCGACATCGGCACGTCCGAGCCGGTCGTCGTGCGGCAGGAAGGGACGGCGACGCTGAAGCCCGGCGAAACCGTCGCTCTCTCGCCTGTTGAACATGAACTGCACCGTTTCGACCGCGATGGCCGCGCCATCGGCCGCGGCCTGATGAAAGGCGCTGCCTGAGCGCCAAAATGAAATACGGTCCTCCATGGCGGGGGACCGATACCGAAGGAGAATTCAGATGACGATCAGAACAGTTGTCTGGGGCGAAAACGTCCACGAACGGGAAAATGCCATCGTCCGCGGGATCTATCCCGATGGCATGCATTCGACGATTGCGGCTGCCCTCAATACCGACAGCGAGATCGAGGCGACCACCGCAACCCTGCAGGAGCCGGAACACGGCCTGTCGGTCGAGCGGCTGGCAGAGACGGACGTGCTCGTCTGGTGGGGCCACAAGGCGCATGGCGAAGTCTCCGATGAGATCGTCGAGCGGGTTGCACGCCGGGTCTGGGAAGGCATGGGGCTGCTGGTCCTGCATTCCGGCCACTTTTCCAAGCCGTTCAAGCGGCTGATGGGCACGCCCTGTGCGCTGAAATGGCGCGAGGCGGGTGAACGCGAGCGGATATGGACGGTCAATCCGGGCCATCCGATCGCAGCGGGAATCCCGGAAAACTTCGTGCTGGAAAACGAGGAAATGTACGGCGAGTTCTTCTCGGTTCCCGAGCCGCTCGAAACCGTGTTCATCTCCTGGTTTGCCGGCGGGGAGATCTTCCGTTCGGGCCTGACCTGGAAGCGCGGGGCTGGCAATATCTTCTACTTCCGCCCCGGCCACGAGACCTATCCGACCTATCACGACGCAACCGTGCAGCAGGTCATCCGCAATGGCGTGAAATGGGCGTACAATTCGATGCCGCGATACGGCGCCGTGCATGACGCACCGAACGTTCCGGTCGAAAAGGCGCTTGAGCCGATCACCGAGCGCGGCCCCCGTCTCCATCAGGCCGGCGAGGAAGGCTACAAATGAGCACTGCCCCCATACGCCTGTTGATCCTCGGCACGGGTGGCATGGCCAATACCCATGCCATGAATTTTTCCACGATTACCGACGTGCAGCTTGTGGCGGCCGTCGATCTGGACATGGCGACGGTGCGGGCCTTTGCCGCCCGTCACAACATCCCCAACACCTTCACCTCGCTCGACGAGGCGATTGCCTGGGGCGAGTTCGATGCGGTCACCAATGTCACGCCTGACAAGGTCCATTATCCGACCACGCTCAAGCTCCTGGCGGCCGGCAAACATGTGATGTGCGAGAAGCCGCTCGCCGAGAACTATGCCAAGGCCGATGAAATGGCGACGGCGGCGGAAACCTCCGGCCTCGTCAACATGGTCAACCTCACCTATCGCAACGTGGCGCAGGTGCAGAAGGCAAGGCAGATGGTCTTGGCCGGCGAGATCGGCAAGGTGCGCCATATCGAGGCCTCCTACCTGCAGAGCTGGCTCGTCTCCAAGGCCTGGGGTGACTGGTCGACGGAGAGCCAGTGGCTCTGGCGGCTGTCGACGAAACACGGCTCGAACGGCGTGCTCGGCGATGTCGGCATCCATATCCTCGACTTCGTCGGTTATGGCGCGGCGACGGATATCGACCATGTCTTTGCCCGGCTGAAGGCATTCGATAAGGCGCCTGGCAACAAGATCGGCGAATATGATCTTGATGCCAATGACAGCTTCACCATGACGGCGGAGTTCACCAACGGGGCCATGGGCGTCATCCATGCCAGCCGCTGGGCGACGGGGCATCTGAACGAGCTTCGTCTCCGGGTGCATGGCGACAAGGGCGCGCTGGAGGTCATTCACCGGCTCGATGGATCGAGCCTCCGGGCCTGCCTGCAGGAAGACGTCGAAAAGGCGGTCTGGCGCGAGATCGAGGTCGATCCGGTGCAGACGAACTATCAGAAGTTCATTGCGGCCATCCAGTCCGGCTATACCCAGGAGCCGAACTTCCGCCATGCGGCGAACCTGCAGAAGATCCTCGATCTCGCCATGCTGACGGAAGTCGAGCGGCGCGAACTTGCCATCTGAGGGTTTTCTCATTCACACACACGAAAACGCCGCCCGAGGAGGTTCGGGCGGCGTTTCCATTCTGCGCAACTTTATGGCGGCGCGGGAGCTTGTGGCTCAGTAGCTGACGGTCACAGCCGACTTGTCCTTGGCAGACTTGACGGCCGCGTCAGCAAGCGCCAGCGCGATCAGGCCGTCTTCGGCCGAGGGGGCCATCGGCGTGCCGTTGTCGAGCGCGTCGATGAAGGCGGAGATTTCAGCGGCATAGGCTGCCGTGTAGCGGGTCATGAAGAAGTCGTGCAGCGGCGGGCGGGTATAGCCGTCCTTGTTGGCGACTTCGATCGAGACCGGGCGCTGGTTTTCGGCCGAAACCGAGCCGAGCGAACCATGCACTTCGATGCGCTGGTCGTAGCCGTAAGACGCGCGGCGCGAGTTGGAGATGATCGCCTGGCGGCCGCTCTTCGTCGTCAGGATCAGTGAGGCGCTGTCGTAGTCGCCGAGTTCGCCGATCTTGGGGTCAACCAGGACGGAGGCCGAGGCCTGGACCGTTTCGATCTCTTCGCCGAGCAGGAATCGGGCCATGTCGAAGTCATGGATGGTCATGTCGCGGAAGATGCCGCCGGAGACCTTGATGTATTCGGCCGGCGGTGCGCCCGGATCGCGGCTGGTGATCGTGACCATTTCGACTTTGCCGATCGAGCCCTTGTCGATTTCCTTGCGCACGGCCTGGAAATGCGGGTCGAAGCGGCGGTTGAAGCCGAGCATGACCTTGCCGCCGACGGCGCGCACGGTCTCAAGGCATGCCTTGGCGCGGGCAACGTCGAGATCAATCGGCTTTTCGCAGAAGATCGCCTTGCCGGCCTTGGCGAAACGCTCGATCAGGTCGGCATGGGTGTTGGTCGGCGTGCAGATGATGACGGCGTCGATGTCCTTATCGGCCTCGATCTCCTCGATCGTCTTCACCGCGCAGCCGGTCTGGGACGCAATGGCGTTCGCGGCGTCTGCGAATGCGTCCGCAACGGCGACCAGCTTGGCACGCTTGTCTTCGGCAATCGCTTTTGCATGTACCTTGCCGATACGGCCGGCGCCCAGAAGGGCCAGTCTCGTGACCATGATCATTCCTCCCTGTGCCCGGTCTTCTCGCAGACAAGGCGATTGTTGTGTTGTCAGGCGCTCGCGGGGAGCACCTTGTCCCTGTTCCATTTCGCGCTGGCAAATGTGACGATTTGGAATATATGTTCTATTTTGCTAGATCGTGACACTGTTCATGTCAAGCGAAGTTCAGGCAAACGGGGGCAGGATGAACGAGAGTGTCGGGCCGCAGACGATCAAGGCCTTCGAGGACCGGCTGCTGGAGGTGTCGAGCACGCTGCCGAAGCGCCTGAAGCAGTGCGCCGACTATGTCGCGGCCAACAAGGACCGCATCGCGGTGTCGACCGTGGCGGAGATGGCGGAAGGAGCCGGCGTGCAGCCGTCCGCCTTCATGCGCTTCTGCCAGATCATGGGCTTTTCCGGCTTTTCCGAGATGCAGAAGCTGTTTCGCGAGAGCTTTGTCGGCGGCTGGCCGGATTATTCGACGCGGCTTCAGCACCTGCGGGAGATGCAGGAAGGCACGCCGTCTGCGCTTCTCGCCGAATTCGTCGAAGCCGGCCGCATGTCGCTGGAAAATCTCGTCAAAACCGTTGATCCCCAGGCGCTTGAGACGGCGGTTGGGCTGCTTTCAAAAGCGCGGATGATCCATATCATCGGCCTGCGGCGCTCCTTTCCCGTAGCGAGTTACATGGCCTATGCCTTCGAGAAGATGGGCGTGCCGGCCATGCTGCACAGCGTGGTCGGGCGGCTCGACAATCACCATGCCATCCGCGAGGGTGATGCCCTGCTCGCCGTCACCTTCTCCCCCTATTCTTCGGAGACGCTGGATCTCGTCGAAGATGTCGCGGGCAGGGGCATTCCCGTGGTTGCCGTCACTGATACGGTCGTCAGCCCGCTCCGGCGGATGAATGCCACCTTGCTCTCGGTCTCGGAAGTGGATTTCGGCGCCTTCCGGTCGCTTTCCGCGACCCTTTGTCTCGCCATCACTCTATCCGTTGCCGTTGGAACGGCCCGGCAGGAAGATTGAACGTCCGTATTGAAATTCTGAAAAATAGAATTTATGGTCCATTTTGAAGAATGGCCGTTCCATTCGATGGAATGGCCGGTGGAGAGCGGGGCAGGTAGATCCCGCAGCAGGGAGGACAATTTGGCTTCGCTCGATCTGATCACGATCGGCCGCTCGTCCGTGGACCTTTACGGGGCCCAGGTCGGCGGGCGGCTGGAGGATATGGCCTCCTTCAACAAATACATTGGTGGCTCCCCGACCAATATCGCAGCCGGCACCGCACGGCTTGGGCTGAAATCGGCGCTGATCACCCGTGTCGGCGACGAGCATATGGGGCGCTTCATCCGCGAGCAGCTGGTGCGCGAGGGCGTCGATGTGCGTGGCGTGAAGACCGACAAGGAGCGGCTCACCGCACTGGTGCTGCTCGGCATCCGGGACGAACACCAGTTTCCGCTGATCTTCTACCGCGAGAACTGCGCCGACATGGCGTTGTCGGAAGACGATATCGATCCGGATTTCGTTGCCGAGGCACGTTGCGTCTGCGTCACCGGCACGCATCTCTCCAACCCGCGCACGGAACAGGCGGTGCTGAAGGCGCTGGCGATTGCGCGCGAATATGGCGGGCTGACGGCCCTCGACATCGATTACCGCCCGAACCTCTGGGGCCTGGCCGGCCACGGCGATGGCGAGAGCCGCTTCGTCGAATCCGAAAAGGTGACGCGGAAACTGCAGTCGACGCTGCATCTGTTCAACCTGATCGTCGGCACGGAAGAGGAATTCCATATTGCCGGTGGCTCGACCGATACGATCGAGGCTCTGCGTGCCGTGCGCCAGGTCTCGCCGGCGACGCTGGTCTGCAAGCGCGGGCCGATGGGCGCTGTTGTTTTTGAAGATGCCATTCCCGACAGTCTCGACGAGGGGCAGACCGGCGAGGGTTTCCCGATCGAAGTCTTCAACGTTCTCGGCGCCGGCGACGGCTTCATGTCTGGGCTGCTCAAGGGTTGGCTGACCGGGGAAGACTGGCCGACCTCGCTGAAATTTGCCAATGCCTGCGGCGCCTTTGCCGTCTCGCGCCACGGCTGCACGCCGGCCTATCCGAGCTGGGAAGAGCTGCAGTATTTCTTCCGCACCGGCATAAAGAACAAGGCGCTGCGCAAGGATGCAGCGCTTGAGCAGGTGCATTGGTCGACCAACCGCAAGGGCGACTGGTCGACCATGCGGGTCTTTGCCTTCGATCACCGCATGCAGCTCGAAGCCATGGCCAAGGAGGCGGGCGTTTCTGAACATCGGATCGGTGCCTTCAAGAACCTCTGCCTCGATGCCGCCCTCAAGGTTTCCGATGGCAAGCCAGGTTATGGCTTGCTCTGCGACAGCCGACTGGGTCGCGATGCGCTCTACCGCGCCGCCGGCACGGGGTTGTGGATCGGTCGTCCGGTCGAATGGCCGGGGTCGCGGCCGCTGACGCTGGAGCCGGAAATCGGCCCCGATTTCGGCGGTCTGGTCGAATGGCCTGTCGATCATGTGGTGAAGGTGCTCACCTTCTATCATCCTGACGATACGCCGGAGATGAAGGCGGAGCAGGAACAGACGGTGCTCAGGCTCTTCCATGCAGCCCGTCGCAATCGCCTGGAATTCCTGCTGGAGGTCATCCCCTCCAAGGTCGGGGGCTGCGACGACGAGACGGTGGCCAAGATCATCGAGCGCTTCTACGAGATCGGCGTCTATCCCGACTGGTGGAAGCTGGAGCCGATGAAGACGGTGGCGTCCTGGGCCAATGCCTGCAATGCGATCGAGCGCAATGATCCCTATACGCGCGGCATCGTCGTGCTCGGGCTTGATGCGCCGCAGGCGGAACTGGAGGCGAGCTTCCAGCTTGCCGCCGGCTTCGATCTAGTCAAGGGTTTCGCCGTCGGTCGCACCATCTTCGGCGACGCTGCGCGCAAGTGGCTCGCCGGCAACTTAAATGACGCCCAGGCCGTGGAGGATATGGCGGCCCGTTACCAGAGCCTCTGCGCAATCTGGGATGCGGCACGCCAAAAGGCGGTTTCCGCCAAGGGAGGAAAAGCATGAAGACGATCCGGCTGACCGCCGCACAGGCGATGGTGCGTTACCTCGCCAACCAGATGAACGAGGACGGCGTGCCCTACATCGCCGGCATGTGGGCGATCTTCGGTCACGGCAATGTCGCCGGTATCGGCGAAGCGCTTTACGGCATCCGCGACGAGCTGCCGACCTATCGCGGCCAGAACGAACAGTCGATGGCGCATGCGGCAATCGCCTATGCCAAGCAGCTCGGCCGTCGCCGCGCCATGGCCGTGACGTCCTCGATCGGGCCCGGTGCGCTCAATATGGTGACGGCGGCAGCGCTCGCGCATGTCAACCGTCTGCCGGTGCTCTTCATCCCCGGCGACGTCTTCGCCAATCGTGGCCCTGATCCGGTTTTGCAGCAGATCGAGGATTTCGGCGACGGCACGATGTCGGCGAATGATTGCTTCCGACCCGTCAGCCGCTACTTCGACCGCATCATGCGGCCGGAACACCTCCTGACCGCGTTGCCGCGCGCCATGCGGACGCTGACCGATCCCGCCGATTGCGGCCCTGTCACACTCGCTTTCTGCCAGGACGTCCAGGCCGAGGCCTATGATTATCCCGAAAGCTTCTTTGCCAAAAAGACCTGGCGCTTCCGTCGTCCGGAGCCGGATGTCGTGGAGTTCGAGGCGGCAGTTGCGGCGCTGAAGGCAGCGAAACACCCTGTGATCGTCGCCGGTGGCGGCGTGCATTTTTCCGGCGCCACGGAGACGCTGAAGGCTTTTGTCGAGAAGCACCAGATCCCTGTTGTCGAGACGCAGGCCGGCAAGTCGGCGCTTGCCTGGGACCATGGCCTCAATTTCGGTCCTGTCGGCGTGACCGGTGCCGAAAGCGCCAATGTGGTTTCCGAAAAAGCCGACCTCGTCATAGGTGTCGGCACGCGTTTCCAGGATTTCACCACCGGCTCCTGGGCGCTGTTCAAGAACCCTGATCGCAAGATCCTGGCGCTCAACGTGCAGCCTTACGACAGCGCCAAGCATGATGCGATCCCGCTGGTGGCGGATGCCAAGATCGGCCTCGAAAAGCTCTCGGCAGCACTCGGCGATCACACGTATGCCGCACCCGATGCCGGTCTCAAGGCCTCCTGGTTCGCCAAGGCGGATGCCGTGACGGCAGCGCCTGTCGACAGCAATGCGCTGCCGACCGACATGCAGGTGATCGGCGCCGTGCAGCGCGCCTCGCGCGACAATACGGTGGTCATGTGCGCCGCCGGCACCATGCCGGGCGAGCTGCATCAGCTGTGGAAGTCAAAGCTGCCGCTCTCCTATCACATGGAATACGGCTTCTCCTGCATGGGTTACGAGATTGCCGGCGGTCTCGGCATCAAGATGGCCGAGCCCGATCGCGACGTCATCGTCATGGTCGGCGACGGCTCCTACATGATGATGAATTCGGAGCTGGCAACCGCTGTCGGCATGGGCGTGAAGATCACGCTGGTGATCACCGACAACAGGGGATACGGCTGCATCAACCGGTTGCAGATGGGCACCGGCGGCGCGCAGTTCAACAATCTCTACGCCCATACCAATGTCAGCCCGATGGCGATCGATTTCGCGGCACATGCGGCGTCGATGGGGGCACGCTCCCACAAGGTGTCGTCCATTGCGGAGCTGGAAACGGCGCTCGACGCCGCCCGCGAGGCGACCGAGACCACCGCCATCGTCATCGATACCGATCCTTATCCGACCACCGGAGCCGGCGGTTCCTGGTGGGATGTCGCGGTGCCGGAAGTCTCGGCCCGCGCCGAAGTCAATCAAGCCCGCATTGCCTATGAAGCGGCTCTGAAGGAAAGAACCTGATCATGATCCTTTTCGGAACCAACCCGATTGCCTGGTCGAATGACGACGACCGCCGCCTCGGTGCCCATATCAGCCTCGAACAGTGCCTGGACGAAACCGCCAAGATCGGTTTCGACGGCATCGAGAAGGGCCACAAGCTGCCGACCGATCCTGATGGCTTGAAGTCGGTGCTCGAGCCGCGCGGCCTGAAATTCGTCTCCGGCTGGCATTCGCTGAACCTGCTGACAAACTCGATCGAGGACGAAAAGGCTGCCATGCAGCCCTTCCTCGATGTGCTCAAGGCCATGGGCTGCAAGGTCATCATCGTCTGCGAAACCTCCAACGCCATCCATGGCGCCGATGATGTGGCGCTGGCCGATCGTCCCGTCCTGTCGGATGCCGATTGGGCCAAGTTCGGCGCCGGCGTCGAGGCGCTGGCCGAATTCTCGGCTTCCCAGGGCATCTCGCTGGTCTATCACCACCACATGGGCACGGTCGTCGAGACCGAGGCCGAGATCGACAAGCTGATGGAACACACTGGCCCGCATGCCAAGCTGCTGCTCGACACCGGCCATTGCTATTTCGGCGGCGGTAATCCGGAAGCGGTTGCGAAAAAATACATGCACCGCGTCGGCCATATCCACGCGAAGAATGTCCGTCCCGTGATTGCCGATCAGGTTCGCAACGAAAAGCTCTCCTTCCTCGAAGGCGTGCGTCGCGGCGTCTTCACCGTTCCGGGTGACACTGAGGGCGGCGTGAATTTCCCGCCGGTGCTGAAGATTGCCGCCGAGCATGGTTATGAAGGCTGGATCGTCATCGAGGCGGAGCAGGATCCGGATGTACGCAACCCCTTCGAGTACCAGAGCCTCGGCCTGAAATCGCTCAAGGGTTTTGCCAAGGACGCAGGTCTGATCTGATAGCGAAGCCGGGGCGGGGACTTAATCTCTGCCCCGTGTTTTGACAGCAGACGGATTTGGGCTCTATTGCAGGCGACCATTCACAAGACTGCCGGGAGCAAAGCCTTGAAATTCCAGATCCTCGATCCGACCCACCCCTTTTTCAAGCCGCTGTGGATCCGCATTCTCTGCACGGTGCTGCCGCTCGCCTGGGCCGGGGTGGAATATTCGAATGGTGCGACCGGCTGGGCGATGATCTTCACCGCCACCGGTCTCTATGCTGGTTACGAACTGCTGTTCATGTATGAGCACACGATGAAAAAGGCCGAAGCCAAGGCGGAGGCCGAGCGGGCGCGGATCGCGGCAGAGGCCGAACGCTCCGACGCCGACTGAGCATAAAACACGGGAGACGAGACATGGCCGACCTGTTGCGCAAGCCATCTGACACATCCGGCAAGGTACATGACATCACGCCGGCCAGCGCCGGCTGGGGTTATGTCGGCTTCGGGCTCTATCGCCTGAAGGCGGGCGAAAGCGCTGCCGAGCCGACCGGTGAGACAGAGGTCATTCTGGTGCTTGTCGAGGGTAAGGCCACGATATCAGGCGGTGGCAAGGACTTCGGCGAACTCGGTCAGCGCATGTCGGTGTTCGAGAAAACCCCGCCGCATTGCGTCTACGTGCCGGCGGGTGCCGACTGGTCTGCCAAGGCCACGACCGACTGCGTGCTGGCTGTCTGCACGGCTCCCGCCATGCCCGGCCGCGAAGCGCAGCAGATCGGGCCGGAGGGCATTTCGCTTGTCGAGCGCGGCAAAGGCGCCAATACCCGCCACATCTATCCGATCGCCATGGAAGACCGGGACGTGGCCGACAGCCTCTTGGTGACGGAGGTCTTTACCCCCTCGGGCAACTGGTCGTCCTATCCGCCGCATCGGCATGACGAGGACAATTTCCCCGAGATGACCTATCTTGAGGAAACCTATTACCACCGCCTGAACCCCGCCCAGGGTTTCGGCTTCCAGCGAGTGTTCACCGAAGACGGCTCGCTGGACGAGACCATGGCCGTGTCGGATGGCGATGTGGTCCTGGTGCCTAGGGGGCATCACCCCTGTGGCGTGCCGCATGGCTATGAGATGTACTATCTCAATGTCATGGCCGGGCCCTTGCGCAAATGGCGCTTCCAGAACCATCCTGACCATGACTGGATCTACCAGCGCGACAGCAAATAAGGGGCCTGGACGGCGCTTTCGCCTTCACGAAAGCGTTTCCTGGAACAATTCCAAATCCGCTTGCCGATCCTCTCCGTATTGGATGCACAACGCGCCAATGATGGAGACGCACCCATGCCGAAGCTCACTTTTGCCCTTGTCGGGCTTGCCCTGAGCCTGCTGCCGGTCACCGGACAGGCTGCCGACAAATTCACATTCGAAGACTATTTCTCAGGCCGCACCGAGGCGGTGGGTTCGTTCAGCGCCATCAATGGCGTCAAGCGCAGTTTTACCGTCGATCTGACCGGCAAGTGGGACGGCAAGACACTGACGCTGCGCGAAGACTTCGTCTTCGATGACGGCACAAAAGACCGCAAGACCTGGCGCTTCACCAAGACCAGCCCGACGATGTATAGCGGCACGCGCGAGGACGTCATTGGCGAGACCACCGTACGGCTGAATGGTGCCGTCGCGCGGTTCAACTATCTCGTTTATCTGAGCCCGGAAACACAGGGCAACAAGGTGCGTTTCTGGGACAAGATGGTGCTGCGCGAAGACGGGACGGTGCTGAATACGGCGCTCGTCACCAAGTTCGGCATCCCGGTCGCCAAGACCACGGTCGAGTTCCGCAAACCGGGGTCCTCGCACAAGACGGCGAGCCGCTGAGGCTCAGTTGCTTCGTGCCGTAAGCCAGCGGTCGATGCCATTGGCCGCTGCGATGCCGGTCGCGAAACAGGCGGTCAGCAGATAACCGCCCGTCGGCGCCTCCCAGTCGAGCATTTCGCCTGCCACGAAAGTGCCCGGCCGGGCGTTCAGCATGAAGTCACTGTCGATCGCGTCGAGGGTTACGCCGCCTGCGGTCGAGATCGCCTCGGCGATCGGGCGCGGGCGTTTGACAGGGAGCGGCAGAGCCTTGATGAGGCGTGCCAGTGCGCCCGACGTCAGCTGGTTGGCCTCGGGGTTGACCTCACGCAGAAGCGCGATCTTCACGCCGTCGAGATTGGCGGCCTTCTTCAGGCGGGTCGAGAAACTTGTCTTGCGGTCCTGGCGGTCGAGATCGGCTGCCAGTTTCTCCACAGTGCGGCCCGGCGCGAGATCGAGCAGAAGCTCGGCGTGCCCATCACGCTCGAGCGCATCCCTGAGTGCGGCCGAATGGCCGTAGATCAGGCTCCCTTCGATGCCGCCCCGGCTGATGACGAATTCGCCCTGCGTGGTGCCGGCCGTCGACGTCGCCTTGACCGACTTCACCGGCTGGCCGGAGAAGCGGCCGTTGAAGCTTTCTGAGAAGTCGCAGTCAAAACCGCAATTGGCTGGGCGAAGCGGGGCAATGGCGACGCCTTCGTTTGCAAGCAGCGGCACCCAGGCCGCATCCGACCCGAGCTTCGGCCAGCTTGCGCCGCCGAGGGCGAGAAGTGTCGCGTCGGCAATCACTCGCTTCTGATCCTCTGGTGTCTCGAAAAGCAGGGCATCTTTGTCAAATCCGGTCCAGCGGTGGCGGGTGAGGATGGTCACGCCCAGCCCTTCCAGCCGTTTCAACCAGGCGCGCAACAGCGGCGAGGCTTTCATCACTGTCGGGAAGACGCGGCCGGAGGTGCCGACAAAGGTTTCCGTGCCGAGGTTGGCGGCCCAGGCCCGGATCGCTTCCGGCGTCATCAGGTCCAGCACCGGGCGTAGCCTTTCGTTGGCCGCGCCATAGCGGGTGACGAAGCGGGCGTAGTCTTCGGCATGGGTGATGTTCAAGCCCGACTTTCCGGCGAGCAGGAACTTGCGACCCACTGTCGGCATGGCTTCATAGATGGTGACGGCATGGCCCTTGGCGGCCAAATGTTCCGCCGCCATCAGGCCCGCCGGGCCACCGCCGATGATCGCCACGCTTTTCGTCATCCCTGATCAGTCCAGCGTGAAGGTCGAGAGGCGGTCAACCAGACCTTCGATCGTCGCGCTGTCGGCATTGGCGAAGGCGAAGCGCAGGTAATCCTGGCAGTCGTCGCCGAAATAGGCGCCGGGGATGCAGAGCACACCGGCCTGTTTTGCCAGCCGTTCGGCGACATACGTGGAGTCCTGGCCTGCAAAGGGATGGCGGATGAAGGCGAAGTAGGCGCCGAGCGAGTCCATCTTCCAGGCGGGAAGCTTGGCCATTACGCCTTTTAGCGTATCGGCCCGCTTGAGGATTTCGATCCGGTTGTCGTCACGCCAGGCCTTCAGCGCCGGAATGGCCTTGGCGACAGCCGCCTGCGGCGCGCGGGGCGCACAGATCTGCAGGTTGTCCATCACCTTGGCGATTTCGGAGACCGCGCGAGGCCCGGCCGTGATCGCGCCCAGACGATGGCCGGGAATGCAGAAGGATTTTGAGAAGGAGTAGAGCAGGATGAGGTTTTCGTCCCAGCCTTGAATCGACAGGAGATCATGCGGACGATCGCCGCCGGGCAGAAAATCGCGATAGGTCTCATCGAGGATCAGGAAGGCACCGGACTTCCGGCAGGCCTCGAAGGCCTGATGCAAGAGAGCCGCTGGATAGATCGCACCGGTCGGATTGTTGGGCGAGACGAGTGCGACAGCCTTCACGCCCTTCGCCAGGGCCGCCTCGATGCCTTCAATGGTGGGCACGAAACCGGTTTCCGGATCAAGCGGGATGAGCTCGCGCCGGATGCCCATCATCGCCAGCGTTGTTTCCTGGTTGAAGTAGAAGGGATCGGTCAGCGCCACCGCATCGCCGCTTGCGGCAATCGCCGACATCACAGCCATGAAGGCCTGGTTGCAGCCCGCCGTGATGTGGATGTTCTCGGCGCTCACAGGCGCGCCATAGACCGAGGCCACTTCTGCCGCATAGGCCTCGCGCAGCGGGGGCTCGCCCTCGATCGGGCCGTATCCGGCATTGGCGCGGCTCGATGCAGCCTCGGCCAGCCAGGCGAAGAGATCCGGGTGCGGCGGATAGCCGGGCACCGCCTGGCTCAAGTCGATCATCCGGCCGCGAGCGCCATCATAGGCGCGTGCCCAGGCAAAAACGGAGGGGACCGGCGGGGCCGAGAGGTCTGCGACGAGCGGATTGAAAGGGGCGGCGGGCATGGTCTTGTCCTTTGTCGGTGCCGTGCCTCTGCGCGGGTGTCCTCGCGAGTCGGATGAAGCGCTGCGGCAAGAAGGCCAGTGCTACACCAAGCCGAGACCCATTTCCAAGCCAATGGCATGTTTACCGGTCAGCGGTGATCCTCCAGGATCATTGCTGATGCCTTTTCGGCAATCATCAGGGTCGGGGAATTGGTGTTGCCCGACGTGATGGTCGGCATGACGGAGGCATCGGCGATGCGCAGGCCCTTCAAGGCGCGGAGCCGCAGGTGTGGATCGACCACACTGTCCGGATCCGCTCCCATGCGGCAGGTGCCGACGGGGTGAAAGATCGTCGTGCCGATGTCGCCTGCTGCCTGTTCCAAGTCCGCATCGCTTTCGAGATCAGGTCCGGGGCGATATTCCTCAGGCTGATAGCGGGCAAAGGCGGGCTGGGAAGCGATGCGGCGGGTCAGCCGGATCGAGCGGACGGCGACGTCGCGGTCAGCAGCTGTCGAGAGGTAGTTCGGCGCGATCTTCGGCTGGGCCGCGAAGTCCGGCCCAGATATATGCACCGAGCCCCGGCTTTCGGGTCTGAGATTGCAGACGCTCGCCGTCATCGCCGGGAAGGGATGAACAGGATCGCCGAACTTGTCGAGCGAGACCGGCTGGACGTGGTATTCGAGGTCCGCCGTCTCCTTGTCCGGGCCGGAGCGGGTGAAGATGCCGAGCTGGCTCGGCGCCATGGACATCGGGCCCGAGCGGCGGAGCGCATATTCCAGCCCGATCATTGCCTTGCCGTAAAGGCTGGAGGCGCGTTCGTTGAGTGTGGGTACGCCCGTTACCTTGAAGACGAGGCGGAGCTGCAAGTGGTCTTGCAGGTTTTCGCCAACGGCTGGCACCTCACGCACTGCCTCGATCCCCGCACTTTGTAGCACATCGCCGCGTCCAATGCCGGAGAGTTCGAGGATCTGTGGCGAGCCGATGGCACCCGCTGACAGCACCACCTCGCGGCGGGCGGCAAAACGCTTCAATTCGCCATCGTGATACACTTCGGCCCCGGTCACGCGGTCGCCTTCGATGGTCAGCCGTTTCACATGGGCGCGGGTGAGGATCGTCAGGTTCTTCCGGTGACGGATCGGCTTCAGAAAGGCCTTCGCCGTGTTCCAGCGAATGCCGGAGCGCTGATTGACCTCGAAGAAGCCGGAGCCCTCGTTGTCACCCCGATTGAAATCGTCTGTCTCGGGAATGCCGGCCTGTTTGGCCGCCTCGCGAAACGCCTCCAGCAGATCCCAGCGAAGCCTGGCCTTTTCCACGCGCCATTCTCCGCCCGCGCCATGCTTGTCGTCGGCGCCCCGGTGGAAATCTTCCGTCTTCTTGAAGAGCGGCAGGACGTCATCCCAGCCCCAACCCTCGCAGCCCATCTGGCGCCACTGGTCGTAGTCGCGGGCCTGGCCACGCATGTAGATCATGCCGTTGATCGATGAGCAGCCGCCGAGCACCTTGCCACGCGGATAACCGATGGCGCGGCCGTTTAGCCCCGGCTCGGCTTCTGTCTTAAAGCACCAGTCGGTGCGCGGGTTGTTGATGCAGTAGAGATAGCCGACCGGGATATGGATCCAGTGATAGTTGTCGCTGCCGCCGGCTTCCAGCAGCAGCACACGACGCGTGGGATCGGCGGAGAGCCGGTTGGCCAGCAGGCAGCCGGCGGTACCGGCGCCGATGACGATGTAATCGTAGGTCTCCATGCTCCTCCCCGAGCGCTGCCTGCGTCTCAACTGTTTCGCAGGCGACCTTCCAGCAGGTCAAGCACGGAGCGCGCAGCATCCATGACATTGGTTCCGGGGCCGAAAACGGCGGAAACGCCATGTTCCAGCAGGAAGTCGTAGTCTTGGCGCGGAATGACCCCGCCAACGACGACGATCACGTCGTTCGCGCCCTTGGCCTTCAGCGCTTCGACCAGCTGCGGAGCCAGCGTCTTGTGGCCTGCGGCAAGCGAGGACATTCCAACGACCTGGACCTTGTTGGCGACGGCGAGATCCGCCGCTTCCTCCGGTGTCTGGAAGAGCGGACCCGCCACGACATCAAAGCCGATGTCACCAAAGGCCGACGCAATCACCTTGGCGCCGCGGTCATGGCCATCCTGGCCGAGCTTGGCGATCAGGATGCGCGGCTTGGAGGCGGCCTTGCCGTAGTCCTTGAGGCGGGTCGACAGCGTCTCCATTTCCGGATCGCCATCGTAAGCCTTGCCGTAGATGTCATGCACCACTTCGGGGACGGCGACGTGATCGCCAAAGACGGCGCGCATGGCATCAGAGATCTCGCCCACGGTGGCACGGGCGCGGGCCGCGTCGACGGCGGCTTCGAGGATATTCCCTTGACCTGTCTTGGCGACTTCGGTCAGCCTCGCAAGCGTTTCGCTCACCCGCTTTGGGTCGCGCTGGCGACGCGTCTGCTCGATGCGCTTGACCTGCGACAGGCGAACGGCGGTGTTGTCGATCTGCAGGATGTCGATGGGTTCTTCGTTTTCCAGGCGGAACTTGTTGACCCCAACGATCACCTCCTCACCCCGGTCGACTGCGGCCTGGCGGCGGGTGGCGGCTTCCTCGATCAGACGCTTCGGCAGGCCGTCATCGACGGCCTTGGTCATGCCACCCAGGCTTTCGACTTCCTCGATCAGGGCCCAGGCTTTTTCCGCGAGTTCGTTGGTCAGGCTCTCGACATAATAGGAGCCGGCCAGCGGATCGACCACCTTGGTGACACCCGTCTCGTTCTGCAGGATCAACTGGGTGTTGCGGGCGATGCGGGCGGAAAACTCCGTCGGCAGGGCGATCGCCTCGTCGAAGGAATTGGTGTGCAGCGACTGCGTGCCGCCAAGGGCTGCCGACATGGCCTCGAAGGCGGTGCGGATGATGTTGTTGTAGGGGTCCTGTTCGGCAAGCGACACCCCCGAGGTCTGGCAATGGGTGCGCAGCATCAGGGAGGACGCCTTCTTCGGCTCAAATTCTTGCATGATGCGGGTCCAGAGCAGGCGGGCGGCGCGCAGCTTGGCTGCCTCCATGAAGAAGTTCATGCCGATGGCAAAGAAGAACGACAGCCGACCGGCGAATTCATCGACATCCATGCCCTTGGCGATGGCCGCGCGGACATATTCGCGCCCGTCTGCCAGCGTGAAGGCAAGCTCCTGCACCAGCGTCGCGCCCGCCTCCTGCATGTGATAGCCGGAGATCGAGATCGAGTTGAACTTCGGCATCTCCTTCGCCGTGTATTCGATGATGTCGGCGATGATCCGCATCGAGGGTTCCGGCGGGTAGATATAGGTGTTGCGGACCATGAACTCCTTGAGGATGTCGTTCTGGATGGTCCCCGACAGTTTTTCGCGCGATACCCCTTGCTCCTCACCCGTAACAATGAAGTTCGCCAGGATCGGGATGACGGCGCCATTCATGGTCATCGACACCGAGATGTCCTGCAGCGGAATGCCGTCGAAGAGGATCTTCATGTCCTCGACGCTATCGATTGCCACACCCGCCTTGCCGACATCGCCCTCGACGCGGGGATGATCCGAGTCATAGCCGCGATGGGTGGCGAGGTCGAAGGCGACGGAGACGCCCTGCTGGCCGGCGGCCAGTGCCTTTCGGTAGAAGGCATTGCTCTCTTCCGCGGTCGAGAAGCCGGCATATTGCCGGATCGTCCAGGGGCGGCCGGCATACATGGTGGCGCGCGGCCCGCGCACAAAGGGGGCAAAGCCCGGCAGGCTGTCGAGGTGGCCGATGCCGGCGATGTCCTCTGCCGTATAAAGCGGCTTCACCGGAATGCCCTCGGGCGTGTTCCAGACGAGGCTGTCGGCCGGACGCTTCAGTTCCTTCTCGGCAAGCGCCTGCCAGTCGGCGATGGTTTTCTTGGTCATCGATGCGATCCTTATCTGAAGGCTGCGCGGTTCGGCTGTTCGCCGAGGGAGGTCAGTTTGACGGGATTTCGGGTCCGGGGTATTCTTAGAGGCCAAACTGGAGCGCCATGCCATGACCGTAAAAGCCTCTGTCTCGCTCTCGCCCCAGCAGGAAGAATTCGCCCGCAAGCTGGTCGAGGATGGCCATTTCCCGAGCCTCGCAGCGGTCGTCGAGCGAGGGCTGGATCTGGTGCGCGAAGAGACGGAGATGCGGGAGGAAGATGTAGAGGCGTTGCGGGCGCTAATTGAGCGTCGGCGCAAGGGGCCATTCCTCTCTGAGGCTGAAAGCCACGAGCGGATCGAGGCGATGATTGCTGCAAAGAAGGCCGAGTATGGTCTTTGAGATCGAACTTTCGGAAGAAAGCGAGAGCGATCTCAAGCAGATCTTCGATCATCTTGTTCAGTCCTACACCCAGTTGGGTGAACCTCTCGAAGATGCCTTTGATCAAGCATCTGAACGCGTTCGCCGAATCCGCAGCGATATCTTTGGTCTCGGGAAAGCGCCCTATCAGGGGACATTGTCGAAGGAGATTGGCGACGGTCTGCGTCACGTCACCAAGAACCGCGCAGTCATCTATTTCGACGTCTACGAGGCGACGCACACCATTCGAGTTATCGCCGTCTTCTTCGGCGGACAGAATCATCAGCGGCATATGCTGAAGCGGCTGTCCTAGGCGCCTTTGCTTCGTCTGCTGGTCTGCTGCGTTGCTACCCCCCTCTGTCCTGCCGGACATCTCCCCCACAAGGGGGGAGAGTGGAGTGGGGCCGAACTTCCGCAAGACATTTACGGTCGAGTTCGTGAGGTCGGCACAAAGCCGGCGGCCAATCTCCCCCCTTGTGGGGGAGATGTCGGCGTAGCCGACAGAGGGGGGTATTCCCGCGACGGACGTCACCCCTCAAACTCCATGATCAGCTCATCCACCGCCAGGCTCTGGCCCGGCTTGACGACGATCTTCTTCACGGTGCCACGGCGTTCGGCCTTCAGGATGTTCTCCATCTTCATCGCCTCGACGGTGGCGAGCGCCTGACCGGCTTCCACGGTCTCGCCCTCCTTGACCGCAACCCCGGTGATCACACCCGGCATCGGGCAGAGCAGCATCTTGGACGTATCCGGTGGCAGCTTTTCGGGCATGAGTTTGGCAAGCGCCGCGACACGCGGCGAGCGGACGCGGGCGGTCAAATCCATGCCGCGCCAGCTCAGCCGGATGGCGGGGCCCTTGAGGTCGACCTTCACCGCGAGCGTCTCGCCGCCGATGTCGGCATGGGCAAGTGTCTGACCTGGCTGCCAGTCTGTGGCGATCACAAGCTCGTTGCCGGCTTCGAAGGCGACGCGTGTATTGCCGGTACCTTCGGTAACGGCCAATGCATGATCGCCACCCGCCAGATTGACGACCCAGTTCTTGCCGAGTTTGCGCGCATGGTTTCCGATGGTGCCGGAGATCTGGATCGCGCGGGCCTGCAGGCGATGATTGATGATGGCGGCGATGGCCGCGAGCTTTTCGGCCGAGGCGGCATCCGGGGTGACGCCGGTAAAGCCGTCCCTGAACTCCTCGGCGATATAGGCCGTGGTGATCTTGCCGGAGCGGAAGCGCTCCTGGTTCATGACCGCCGACAGGAAGGGCAGGTTGTGGCCGATGCCTTCGACCTCGAAGCTGTCGAGCGCCTCGCTCATCGCGTCAATCGCGGTCAGACGATCGGGGGCCCAGGTGCAGAGCTTGGCGATCATCGGGTCGTAATACATCGAGATCTCGCCGCCTTCGAAGACGCCGGTGTCGTTGCGAACGACAGTGCCGTCGGCGGTCGTGCCCTCTGCCGGCGGACGGTAGCGGGTGAGTCGGCCGATCGAGGGCAGGAAGTTGCGATAGGGGTCTTCGGCGTAGAGACGGCTTTCGATGGCCCAGCCGTTCAGCTTCACGTCGTCCTGGCCAAAGCTAAGCTTTTCGCCGGCTGCCACACGGATCATCTGCTCGACGAGATCAAGACCGGTCACCAGCTCGGTCACGGGATGTTCGACCTGCAGGCGGGTGTTCATCTCCAGGAAGTAGAACTTGTTTTGCTTGCCATCGACGATGAATTCGACCGTCCCGGCGGAGTGATATCCCACGGCCTTGGCGAGTGCGACCGCCTGTTCGCCCATGGCCTTGCGGGTGGCGGCATCGAGGAAAGGTGAGGGGGCCTCTTCGATGACCTTCTGGTTTCGCCGCTGGATCGAACATTCGCGCTCGCCGAGATAGAGCGTGTTGCCATGCTTGTCGCCGAGCACCTGGATTTCGATATGGCGCGGCTCAGTGACGAATTTCTCGATGAAGATGCGGTCATCGCCGAAGGAATTCTTCGCTTCGTTCTTCGACGACTGGAACCCTTCGCGGGCTTCTTTCGCGTTCCAGGCAATGCGCATGCCCTTGCCGCCGCCGCCGGCGGAGGCCTTGATCATCACGGGATAGCCGATCTGATCGGAGATTTTGACCGCCTCGTCGGCATCGGCAATCAGGCCCATGTGGCCGGGCACCGTCGAGACGCCGGCTTCGGCCGCGAGCTTCTTCGAAGTGATCTTGTCACCCATCGCCTGGATGGCGTTCACCGGCGGGCCGATGAAGGTCACGCCCGCCTTTTCCAGCGCTTCGGCAAAACCGGCGTTTTCCGAGAGGAAGCCGTAGCCGGGATGCACAGCGTCCGCGCCCGTCTGCCGGATGGCATCGAGGATCTTGTCGATGACGATATAGGACTGGTTCGACGGCGCCGGGCCGATAAACACAGCCTCATCGGCCATCTCGACATGAAGCGCATTGCGGTCGGCATCGGAATAGACGGCGACCGTCTTAATGCCGAGCTTCTTCGCGGTCTTGATGACCCGGCAGGCAATTTCGCCCCGGTTGGCGATGAGGATTTTCTGGATCATTTGCCTAACAACCTTCGGTGTTCTTCCGCTGTCTTCATGTCGCCAAGGGCCGCCGAGGCGAGCATCATTCCGACATGCGCATCCCGATGATCGGGGTTGATGCTCAGGGATTTTTTGAAATAGACGATTGCTCGCTGGTTCTCGCCCCGCTGCTGTAGAACGCGCCCATGATCGGCAAAGAGCGCGGCATCGTTCTTCTTGACACTCTCCGCCTGAGCGAAATGTCGCTCCACTGTTGACAATGGCGCCCCTTGAAGAGCGGTCGCCACAGCAAAACCCCAGTGAATGTCAGCGTTATCTGGTTCAAACAGCCAAGCCTGGTTGAACCGTTTGATGGCCGTCTCGGGATCCCCCTGCGCAACAAACTGCCAGCCCAGTTGGATCGCGCGATAGGTGGCCTTGACCAAGGTGCCGCCGCCAGCTTTACGCGCTGCTTCTATCAGCTCCGTGTCAGCTTTCTGCTGTTGCTCGCTCTTGGTGAGACCTTCCCACATCGGGATTTCCTTCGCGCCGGCGAAGGAGGCTTGGAGCACCACTGCCATAACTGTCAGGTACTTGAAGATATCTCTGATCATTCCCTTGCCCCCTGGAGTTCGCCGAACTTTCCCGCTGAGATGTAAATGACAAGCACCTAGGATGCCGTGCAATCCCGTTGTTTGCTCGCTATTCCCGCACCTTCTTCTTCAATCCCTTCGCCACGCTCTGCTCGTCCTTCAGGTCCTCGAACGCTTCCGGAAAGTTCTTCCTCGCCAGCGGTTCATTCAGCTTCAGCCTGGCAAAATAGGATTGCGGATCGAAGCCGCGTTCGGCTGCAATCACCTCGCGTCCGAACAGCCGGCAGAGGCGTTCGCCGTCGAGATTGCCGCGTTCGAAGGGTTCCGTGCCGAAGAACTGCCAGAGTGCCTGGACGAAGCCGAGGTCGGCCAGCGCCACCGTCTTGTCCATCGTGCGGTGGCGGGGCCAGTTGGTGAGCGGCGTCACCTTCGGGTTCGGCCGGCGGATCGTGAACTGCCATTGCGTTCCGGGCAGGCCGAGCGGAAAGCCCTGGTGTTTCGGCATGAGTGGGGCCTTGGCCATCCGTTTAGACCTCGAACACGTCGTCGAAGGATTCGGGGAAATTCTTGCGCGCCACCTTCTCGTCGATGACGAGCATGGCTTCGTAAGAGAGCGGGTCGAATTCCTTGGTGGCGGACACGACCTCGCGGCCGAAGAGCAGGCTCAAACGTGCGGCGTCGAGATTGCCACGCTCGAAAGGCTCCGCCCCGAAATGGTGCCAGAGCGCATGCAGGAAGGCCGCGTCGATGCGGTGTTCCTTGGTGCCGGGTCTCGCCTTTCTTGGCAGGGCCTTGATCGGGGTCACGCCGCGCGGATTGGCGCGGCGGATGGTGAATTGCACGCCAGTGCCCGGCATGCCGCCGGGAAATCCGCGATGTTTCGTCATGTCGGGCAGACTGGCCATGATGATCTCCTTACGCCTTCTCGATCTTGTCCTGCGTCTTCGTGTCGAAGTCGGAGGCGTCGTGACGTTCATGCAGCTGTTCGGAGAGCGGGCCGGAGGTCTTGTTGACCATGATGCCGCGCTTGAGGGCCGGGCGGGCAGCCAGCTGTCTGGCCCAGCGCAGGACATGCGCATATTCATGGGTCGACAGGAATGTACCGGCATCGGCATAGGATTCGTCCAGCGCCAAACGGCCATACCAGGGCCAGATCGCCATGTCGGCGATGGTGTAGTCCTTGCCCGCAACAAACTCGTTGTCGGCGAGCTGGCGATTCAGCACGTCGAGCTGGCGCTTGGCCTCCATGGCGTAACGGTCGATCGCATATTCGATCTTCATCGGCGCATAGGAGAAGAAGTGGCCGAAACCGCCGCCGACGAAGGGGGCGGAACCCATCTGCCAGAACAGCCAGTTGAGCGCTTCGGCGCGAGCGCGGGTTTCCGACGGCAGGAAGGCGCCGAATTTTTCCGCCAAATAGGTCATGATCGAAGCTGACTCGAACAGACGAACCGGCTTGCCGCCATCGACAGGTGCATGGTCGGCGAGCGCCGGGATCTTCGAATTCGGGTTGATCTCGACAAAGCCGGAGCCGAACTGGTCGCCCTTGCCGATATTGATCAGCCAGGCATCGTATTCAGCGCCGTCATGGCCTGCTGCCAGAAGCTCTTCCAGAAGAATCGTCACTTTCTGGCCGTTCGGCGTTGCCAGCGAATAGAGCTGCAGCGGATGCTTTCCCACCTGAAGCTCGACCTCTGTCTGCGCGCCAGCCGTCGGACGGTTGATGCTGGCGAACTGGCCGCCATTGCCGGGTTCCCAAGTCCAGACCTTCGGGGGCACGTAGCCGGCTGGCAGATTGTTCTCGGGCGGGAATTTTTCGTCGGTCATGAAATCGGATCCTTGTTTGGTGGGCGCGCGAACAGCGCTACAGGGTTCTATATAGGCGATGATGGCGCTTCGCCTCAGCCCCTATTCTGTCGTTCGTCGTCCGTCCATCTTACTCCGCAGCTTCTGCGGGCGGTTTCGCGCCCGGATATTTTTGGCCTTTCAGCATCCCGTCGATGCTGAGATCTTCATCGAGTTCTGGCCAATGAACGCCCGAGGGCGAAAGCTCGATGCGGTTTCGCGCTTCCGGGTTCGCCGCCAGCAGCGGCGGATACCACCACAAAGGCGTCGAGAGCTTCAGTCCATTCGCAAGCACGACAATCAGCTCGCTGTCGCTGCATGTGGCCTCAACCGGTTCGAACTCTTCCCAGCTCTCATCCGAAATAGCGCTTCCAGGCATCAATGAACTCCTTCCGATGTTCATTCACGACATCAATGATGGCGTTGACCTCGTGATCCGGTACCCGTCGATTATACGCCACACGCACGGGATCGAGCCATAGTTTCAGTTCCTTGCGATCCTTCCGGACATGGATGTGAGGCGGTTCGGCCCGATCCAGGCTGAAAAACAAGAATTTCCAGCCTTTCCATTCGAAGATCGTCGGCATCTCGCCTTCCTCACACAGAGCCTCACAATGGGCCTCACACTGGGCCTCACACTGGGCCTCACAGCGGGATCGTGTCGTGCTTTTTCCAATGCGTGCCGACCTGCTTGTTCCTGAGGCTGGCAAAAGCCTTGGCAATGCGGCGGCGCGACGAATGCGGCATGATCACCTCGTCGATGAAGCCGCGTTCGGCGGCTTTGAATGGGTTGGCGAAGTTGACTTCGTATTCTCTCGTCCGCTCGGCAATCTTCTCGGCATCGCCGAGTTCCGAGCGGTAGAGGATTTCGGTTGCCCCCTTCGCGCCCATCACAGCGATTTCGGCGGTCGGCCAGGCATAGTTGATATCGGCGCCGATATGCTTTGAGGCCATGACGTCATAGGCGCCGCCATAGGCCTTGCGGGTGATGAGGGTCACCATCGGCACGCTCGCCTGGCTGTAGGCAAACAGGAGTTTTGCGCCATGCTTGATGACGCCGCCATATTCCTGGGCGGTGCCGGGCAGGAAGCCGGGCACGTCGACCAACGTCAGGATCGGGATCGAGAAGGCATCGCAGAAGCGGACGAAGCGGGCGGCCTTGCGTGAGCTGTCGATATCAAGGCAGCCGGCCAGCACCATGGGCTGGTTGGCAACGACGCCGACCGTCTGGCCTTCCATCCGGATGAAGCCGGTGATGATGTTCTTCGCAAAGGCTTCCTGGATCTCGAAGAAATCGCCTTCGTCGGCCAGCGCGTAGATCAGCTCCTTCATGTCATAGGGCTTGTTGGAGCTGTCGGGGATCAGCGTGTCGAGCCGCATCTCGATGCGCGCCGGATCGTCATGGAAAGGACGAACCGGCGGCTTCTCACGGTTGTTCAATGGCAGGAAATCGAAGAGCAGGCGGACCTGTTCCAAGGCCTCGATGTCGTTCTCATAGGCGCCATCGGCGACGGAGGACTTTTTCGTGTGCGTCGAGGCGCCGCCCAGCTCTTCCGCCGTGACGATTTCGTTGGTGACGGTCTTTACCACGTCGGGGCCGGTGACGAACATGTAGGAGCTGTCGCGGACCATGAAGATGAAATCGGTCATGGCCGGCGAATAGACGGCACCACCGGCGCAGGGGCCCATGATGACGGAGATCTGCGGGATGACGCCCGAGGCATCGACATTGCGCTTGAAGACATCGGCATAACCGGCGAGCGACGCTACACCTTCCTGGATGCGCGCGCCGCCGGAATCATTCAGGCCGATGACCGGTGCACCCACCTTCATCGCCATATCCATGATCTTGCAGATCTTCTGGGCATGGGTTTCCGACAGCGAGCCGCCGAGCACGGTGAAATCCTGGGAGAAAACATAGACCTGGCGGCCGTTGATCGTGCCCCAGCCGGTGACCACGCCATCGCCCGGCACCTTCTGCTCGGCCATGCCGAAATCAACGCAGCGATGGGTGACATACATGTCGTATTCTTCGAACGAGCCTTCGTCGAGCAGGACCTCGATGCGCTCGCGGGCGGTCAGCTTGCCCTTGCCGTGCTGGGCGGCAATGCGCTTTTCGCCGCCGCCGAGGCGGGCCTCGTCGCGACGGGCTTCGAGCTGGTCCAGGATCGTCGACATGCTTCCTCCCGAATGGTCTTCTGGCTTCAAGGCCTTGTGTGACACCTATTCCACTGTGCCGCAGAAGAAAACGGTTGAACAGGTGCATCTGTGGATTTATGAATTTGCAAAGTGAAAATTGCGAATTTGCGAAATGGCCATCGGAAAACTCTTCATCGGCCGCAAGGTCCGCGACATCCGCCAGGCGAACGGCGCCACCCAGGCGCAGTTTGCCGATATGGTCGGCATTTCCACCAGCTATCTCAACCAGATCGAAAACAACCAGCGCCCGGTCTCGGCTTCGGTGCTGCTGTCGCTGGCGGAAAAGTTCGGCATCGACATTACCGAGCTGTCCTCCGGCCAGAACGACCGGCTGATGTCGGCGCTGACGGAGGCGCTGTCTGATCCCTTGTTCGAGACCTATTCGCCGAGCCTGCAGGAATTAAAGCTCGTCACCCAGAACGCGCCGGGTTTTGCCCATGCGCTGATTGCAGCCCATCAGGCTTACCGGCGCGGCAACGAGCAGCTGGCGAGCCTCGACGACCGGCTGGGGGCAGCACCCAGCCAGGAGGTGACGCCTTATGACGAGGTGCGCGACTTCTTCCATTTCGTCGACAATTACATCCATGATCTCGACCTCGCCGCCGAGCAACTGGCGACAGAGCTGAAGCTCGGGGAGGGGGAGAATTACGCGGCGCTCTCAGGCCATCTCGAAGCGCGTCACGGCGTGCGCGTCGTGCGCGGCGAAGCGGGCGACGAGGCCATCCGCCGCTTCGATCCGGTGGGGCGGATCCTCACCGTCAGCCGCTATGCCTCGGCTCCCACCCGCGATTTCCAGATTGCCATCCAGATCGCCCAGCTGGCGGCGGCCACGAAGATCGACCAGGTGCTGAAACAGGCGAATTTCCGCAGCGAAGAGGCGGTCGAGATCTGTCGCATGGGGCTCTACAACTATTTCGCCGGCGCGCTGATCCTGCCCTATCGCAGCTTCCTCACCGCCGCGCGGGATCTCCGTCACGACATCGAGCTGCTCGCCGCCCGTTTCGAGGCCTCGCTCGAACAGGTCTGCCACCGTCTCTCGACGCTGCAGCGCCCGGGCCTCAAGGGCGTGCCGATCTTCTTTGCCCGCATCGACCGGGCCGGCAATATCACCAAGCGGCATAGTGCTGCCCGCCTGCAATTCGCCCGCTTCGGGGCGGCCTGTCCGCTCTGGAATGCGCATCAGGCCTTCGAGACGCCCGGCCGGATCATCCGCCAGACGGCGGAAACGCCCGACGGGGTTCGCTATCTCTGCATCGCGACGCAAGTGTCAAAAGGCTCCGCCGGCTTCCGCGCTGCCAATCCGCGCTACGCGCTCGCGCTCGGCTGCGAGATCTCCTATGCCGGCGCCTTCGTCTATGCCGACGACCTCGACCTCTCCAACCGCGGCGCCTTCGACCCCATCGGCATTTCCTGCCGCATCTGCGAGCGCATCAAATGCACCAGCCGCGCCGTGCCGCCGCTGAAAAGGAAGCTGGTGGTGGATCATCGGGTGCGGAATTCGATGCCTTATGAGATTGAGTGAGGGGGATTTTGCTGATTGGAGTGATGTGTCTCGGTGGAGCCAGGGATTTTGGTCGCGAATTTCAATCGCACAAGTCCGCCTTTCGTGGCCGGCCTCCTGTCCTTTTCCCCTTCGTGCCTTGATTTCCTGACTGGAACGTCAGGAGACGGATCGTCTCCCAGAGGACTTCGAATATAGCATTTAACATGACGGCAACTCCTTCACCGTCATTCCATGCCACTTGCTTTCAGCGTTCAAACGACCTTATCGTTCTGGTCGCATAACTTGAGGTTATCCATGAAGCGTGGGCGTCTGCCATTAACGGCTCTTCGCAGTTTTGAGGTTGCTGGACGACTGCAGAGCTTTACGCTTGCCGCAGAAGAATTGCATATTTCACAGGCCGCGATCAGCCGGCAGGTCCGCGAACTTGAGAGCCGTTTGGGGCAAATGCTGTTCGAGAGACACCATCGCAGTGTTTCACTTACGCTGGCCGGCAAAACGTTGCTCGCTACCTTAACCAAGGCATTCGACGATATCGCCGCATCGCTCGATGCCATGGACGGCAGCTATCGATCCTCAACCCTTCGGGTGAGCGTAGAGCCCTCATTTGCCTCAGCATGGCTGGTGCGGAATATGGCGTCGTTCCAGAAAGTGCGTCCGGATATCGACATCGTCCTGGATACGGATTGTCGACTTGTCGAGTTCAGGACCGGCCAAGCTGTCATCGCTATACGGCATAGTGCTGCTAAAACTGAATGGCCAAGGGTGGACAGCCGTCAGCTGACGCCGTCCAATATGGTCCCCGTTGTTGCGCCGCATCTGATGGCGACCCCATGCCAAGACCCTTCTGAATTGCTGAAATTTCCTCTTCTCCATGAGGAAAATCGCGATCTATGGCAGAACTGGTTTGCGGCCGCTGGCGTACGGGAAAACATCCAGAAGGGCACCGTTTACACGGATGGGGGCTTGGTTCTGCAGGCAGCACTTCAGGGAGAAGGTATCGCGCTTATGGACGATTTCTTTGTTCGGCATGATCTGGGCGTAGGGCGGCTCATTCAACCGTTCGAGCATTCCATTCCTCACGGCGCCTATTGGCTTGTCGCCCGAAATCTCGATCATTTGCCGGATGCGGCGGCGGCCTTCGTGCAATGGATCGTCAAACGGCTAGAGGGAGTTGAGGCTGCCAATGAATGTTAGGGTTCTCGCTTGGCTGCGAAATCTCCTATGCTAGCGCCGTCGTCTATGCCGACGACCTCGACCTCTCCAACAGCGGCGCCTTCAACCCGATCGGCATTTCCTGCCGCATCTGCGAGCGCGTCAAATGCACCAGCCGCGCCGTGCCGCCGCTGAAAAGGAAGCTGGTGGTGGATCATCGGGTGCGGAACCCGATGCCGTATGAGATTGAAAAGGGGTATGTCTGGGATTGGGGGGATCTTTCTCGGAGGGAAGGAAACATCGTCGTCCGCATTCGGCCTATTGCGGTCGTACCGAACGAATCTTAACGGGCAATTTCGCGCCTTCAGTTTAGTCAACGACCTAAAATTTCAACGGGTTCAAAGCAGCCCTTCTGCCTGAAATGCGTCGGATGTATGTGATCGGGACGAAGCGGATCTTCGGTTTTTGGCAATCTTTCCGAGAAAATGGCAACGTTTGCAATCGACTAACTGGTAGAGTATGCAATTTGTAATCTGAAATTGCATCGACGGTTCTCATGTTTGATTTCTTTAAGAAATTTAAGAAAAATGTCTGGCCTCCTAACAAGCAAAACCCGCCTTGGGGAAGCGCTTCATCCATCTATGCACACATTGCTGCACATGTAGACCCGGCAAGACCGACATGTTTGTCGGACGAAGGCTATGTTCTGCCCGATGAACAGCCCAATGATCCCAACAAAATTTCATTCGTACCGGGCGCCTTGGATGGAATGATGAGCCATCACGGTGCCTCCAAACCAGAAGATCAGATTGTCTCAGAACTATATGCGGCGTTGAAGCGGGCTATCGAAAATGCATCGGAAAGCAACGTTCGAGGCTTGTATCTACTGATCAAGGACGGTTCAGCTCTCGGCGTCATCGATGCGCTTATCGACAGAATTAGGTCGGAAAGGGCTTTAGACGCTGACCGGCTGTACGAGATCGTGCATTGGTTTTCAACGCATGCCGCTCACAGAGAGCCGGTGAAGTTCTCAATGGCATTGCTCGGCCTGCTGCGGGGACACGATGACTCGGAGATTTTCCTGACGCTCGGCCGACATGAAGAGTTCACGCTTTATGCCGCAGTCGCGATCTCCAATAATGTCATTTACGGCGAAAGAGTGCTTTGGAAGTTGGCAAAGACCGTCGAAGGATGGGGACGAATTCACGCTGTCGAGCGGCTTGCAGGGGCAACTGATCCGGAAATAAAGAACTGGCTTCTTCGTGAAGGCTATAGAAATACTGTAATGTATGAATATCTAGCCTGCATTTGCGCCAGAGCAGGTGACCTGCACATTGCGCTTCAGGCGGATCAAATAGATGACGAGTTGCTCAATTCTGCCGTAGAAATCGTGGATACCATGATAGTTGGCGATGGTGGTCCAGCTGAAGGGTTGTCTGACTACGAGCACGGTTGCGCTGTCGTGCGTGCGCTTTTGGAGCATGGTGAAAGCAGCTTTGTTTCTGTTTCGCACTATTCTTTTCTTTCTCGCCTTCGAGATTGGCTCACTGAGCATCAGTCGGATGAAAGGAAACTGCAACACGATTGGCCCGCCGACACCGTTGATCGCATATCCGCAAGTCTCTCCGACAGACTAGCCGAAGACCACTGGAAGCGGGAGATATCGAGCGCTCTGGAGTTAGGGGACAGGCAGCAGTTTTGGAATGCAAGCAGGGTATGCCAGGAATTTGGCATTGATCCATTTCCCTATTTTTTTGCCCGAACGGAAGCGGGCGAGGAATATTGGTGGGATTTGATGTGCAACTCAGATCCGAAACGCATTGATGAAGTGCTCAAGCTTGGCTTGAAACTCATCCCACTCAATGAAATTGCGACGGGCCCGAAAAGCGAGTTGGGCTTCGGCCCTGGATACTCAGCCCATACCGCCTTGGACTTCATTTTACAGGGGCTTGAGAAATTTCCTGGCAAGGGCTGGGCTTTTATTGCTGCGGGACTGCAAAGCCCGGTGGTGAGAAACCGAAATGTGTCAATTCGCGCCCTATCTGGTTGGGATCGAAAAGACTGGCCTGAGGAAGCCCTGGCTGCCTTAAATCTGCTGAAGGAATTTGAACCTAACGATGACGTACGAAATCGCATCGAAGTCTTGTTAGCGAGAACATAAATTCACTAGACTGCCCAAAGTGTCCGCAAAAACAAAGTCTTCGTACCTGAACCAGAACTCGGCAATCTCGACTACTCCTTGGAGGGAAGGTGGGAGCAAGCCGACAAAACTGGGTGGGAAGCAGGCGCTGAAGTTAAGAACACTCAATGCCACATAACGCACCGCAGACTCCAAAACCGGAGGGTTTGCTTCCAGCCGCCTTACAGCCTCGAAACTGAAAGCAGTTCACGTCTCCTATTGTCGCAAAGCGGCAGACTGTTCAGGGCTCCCCGGCAGGAGGCGATGGCTATTGTTGGCTACATCCAGTCGCTCGGAACACTGATACGCTCCGACCCTACCCAAACAACCGCTCATCCCGTGCCACAAAAAAACGCCTCCACACTCTCCGGTGTCACATCCTCCAGCGTCGCCGGGTCCCATTTCGGGTTCCGGTCCTTGTCGATGATCGCGGCGCGGATGCCTTCG
Source organism: Rhizobium sp. AG855 (assembly GCF_003610655.1). Taxonomy (NCBI): domain Bacteria; kingdom Pseudomonadati; phylum Pseudomonadota; class Alphaproteobacteria; order Hyphomicrobiales; family Rhizobiaceae; genus Rhizobium; species Rhizobium sp. AG855. The sequence continues at coordinate 345,061 of NZ_RAQG01000003.1, forward strand.
TAGAAGTCGGGGACTTTCACCACCTGCAGGGTGCCGGCGAATTCGCGTTCGAGGCAGGTTTCGAGGTCGTTCGAGCGGCGGGCCTCTCGCAGCATCCTGAGCGTCACCTTCAGGCTGGTCGGTGACTTCGCGCTGATGGCGTTGAGCGTTCTGGTGGCGAGGTCGCACTTTTCCATTTCGAGGGCGGCGATGATCTCCTCGACTGTGTCGAAGGCGAAGCAGCGGTCGATCATCTCGCGGCCCTCGGTGAAAATGCCCTTCGGTCCATCGACGGTATAGTCGCGGATCGTCGAGGCAATGGTTGCCCCAAGGGCCGGTGCGGGCAGGGCGGCGATCCGCTCCAGAAGTTCGGCCACCCGGTTCTGCGGCACATACCAGTCGGCAAAACCTGCGGTGATGGCATCCGCACCGTTCACCGCCTCGCCTGATAGCCCCATCCAGGTGCCGAGTTCGCCGGATGCGCGGGACAAGAGCCAGGTGGCGCCGATGTCGGGGAAGAAGCCGATGCCGGTTTCGGGCATGGCAAGTTTCGTCGTTTCGGTGACGATGCGGTGGCTGCCATGGCTGGAGATGCCGACGCCGCCGCCCATGGTGATGCCGTCCATCACGACGACATAGGGCTTCTTGAACCGGGCGATCCGCGCATTCAGGCGGTATTCGGCTTTCAGGAATTCGGAGGCCTTGCCGTCGCCGGCCTTGCCACTTTCATAGAACATCCTGATATCGCCGCCGGCGCAAAGCCCGCGTTCGCCTTCGCCGGTGACGAGGACCGCTGCTACTTGTCGGTCGGCTTCGAAGGCATCAAGCGCCTTGCCGAAATCGAGGACCATGTCGTGGGAGAGGCTGTTCAGCACCCGCGGCCGGTTGAGGGCGATCAGGCCGATGGCGCCCTTTTTCGCCGTCAGGATCTCGTCGCCCTGATAGTCCGCTTCCAGATAACGCATGCCGTCCTCCCGTGTGTTTTGAAAGAGTTAGATATGCGTCGTTCTCAAAGGGCAAGGGCTGGGCTGTTACATAGGGAACGGACCCCCCTCTGCCCTGCCGGGCATCTCCCCCACACGGGGGGAGACTGGCTGAACGGCCGGCCCGTTCGCATTCCGTTGGCGTCGCCAAGGGATCGGCAAACGCGGCGCTCCGCTCTCCCCCCTTGTGGGGGAGATGTCAGCGAAGCTGACAGAGGGGGGTATCCCCATGCGATGGCCTTGAACTGCCAGAGCAGGATCAGCCAACAAGATTGCGCGGCTTACCGCCGAGAAACAACTCGATGTTCTCGATCAGCTGGTCCGCCAGCGCCTGGATCGCCTCGCGGCTGGCCCAGGCGACATGTGGGGTAAGGATGACGTTTTCGCGTGACGCGATCCGCATCATCGGGCTGTCTGGCGCGGGCGGTTCGCCGTCGGTGACGTCGAAGCCGGCGCCGGAGATCTGGCCGGCATCAAGGGCTTTTTCCAGCGCCAGTTCATCGACGAGGCCGCCGCGACCCGTATTGATGAGCAGCGGCTTTCGCTCCATCAGGGCGAATTCTCTGATGCCGATCAGACCGCGCGTTTCCGGCGTCAGCGGGCAGTGGAGCGTGATCACGTCAGCGCGTTTCAGGACCTCGTCGAAGGCCGTCTGGCCGGGTTTCAGCTCGGTAGCGCCGCGACGACCGGCGGCGAGCACCGTCATGCCGAAGGCCTCGGCGATGCGCCCTACGGATTGGCCCAGCGTGCCGTGGCCGATCACGCCGAGCGTCGCGCCGCCGAGATCGGCAATGGGATAGTCGAAATAGCAGAATTGCGCCGCCTGCTGCCAGCGACCCTCGATCGCCGACTGTCGATAGGGCAGGATCGAGCGGCGCAGCGCCAGCATCAGGGCGAAGGTGTGTTCTGGCACCGTGTGCTTGGCGTAATTGCGGATGTTGCTCACGGCGATGCCGCGCGCCTTGGCCTCCGTGAGGTCGACAATGTCGGTGCCGGTGGCGGAGACGGCGATCAGCTTGAGCTTCGCGGCGCCGGCGAGTGCTTCGGCACGGACGGGGGCCTTGTTGGTGATTACCACATCGGCGTCGCGGATGCGTTCGGCCACTTGATGCGGGGCGGTGCGGGCATGGACCACCATTTCATGCGGCACGGCGGGCGGGCGGACCACGGTTTCCGGCGACAGCGTGTCGCGGTCGAGAAAGACGATGCGGATCATGGCGGACCTCCCTGCTGGCCCTTTGACCTAGCCGCGCTGGTTTCGGCCGGCAAGGCAGGTCAGTGGTAATCCGGTACGCCGGGCATGGTGATGAAGCCCGGAAGCGCCCGGAAACGGCGCAGCCAGCGGCGGAGCACCGGATATTCGTCGTGGTCGATGCGGCAGTCGCGCGACAGCGCAAAGCTCGGCAGGAGGGCGAGATCGGCCAGCGTCGGGCTGGCGCCGACGAACCAGTCAAAACCTTCGATTTGCCTCCGCGTCATGTGGTCCTCCATGATGCGGAAGGCGTTTCGCGCGCCCTTCAAATCCGTCTCGCTGGCGCCTTCCGAGGTGAAAAGCGCCGCCTCACGCGCGTCGACGGCATGCTTCAGTTCGCGGCCGGAAAAGCCCAGCCATTGCTGGACGCGTCCGAAGTCTGCGGCATCGGCAGGCAGCCAGGGACTATCGGGCGCATGGGCGCGGACGAGGTAAGCGAGGATCGCGGCGGTGCCGAAGAGCCTGACATCGCCGTCTTCGAGGATCGGCAGCGTGCCGGTCGGGTTGAGCGCCAGCATGTGCGGCTTTTGCTGCTCGCGGCCCGGCGCCTTGTCGACGGCAACTGTCTCGAAAGAGAGGCCGAGCATGGAGAAGAGGAGACGAACGCGAAAACCGTTTTCGTCGAGGTGGTAGTCGTAAAGCCTGATCATCACGCGGCCTCCATCGAGCGGGCTTCGATGCGATTGCGGAGATCCGTGGCCCAGAGCGCGAGGTTGCGGCGGGCGTTGGTGTCGGCGTTGTCGGTGACGGTCATGTGGAGTGCGCTGCGCTCAGCATCGCGGGTCTGAGCGGCGATCAGCACGGTCGTGCCGTTCCCTTGCAAGGTCACTGTTGAGGCTGAGGTTGCGCTCACACTGTAGCTTTCCGGCAGTGCTGTCGTTACCGCCGCAAGAGCCGCTGCCGCTGGCATGTCGAGGAAGAGGCTGCGAACGGGTTCAGCCGTCTCGGGAAGCGTCGAGAGGTCCGTTGCATCTGCCCCGTCCGGCGCCATCCAGACGACGCCGGCGCGTTCGGTTGCGGCAAAAGTCGGGACCTTGATGGTCTGGGGCACGTCGAGATCCGGGTGGGCCGGAATGTAGCGACACTGCCCACCGGTGTCGTAGCGCCAGCCGTGATAGAGGCAGGCGATGTGGTCGCCGCGCACGAAACCGAAGCTCATGCGCATGCCGCGATGCGGACAGCGATCTTCCCAGACATGGATCGCTCCCTTTTCGTCACGCCAGACAACGCGCTCCTCGCCGTTGACCAGCGTGCCGGCGGAGGTGCCGGCTTCGATGTCGGCAGAAAGCGCGACGGGAATCCAAAGCGAGGGAGCGGTCATGATGCGGCCTTTGCGGGCAGGTCTTCGTCGGTTTGAAATCTTGATACGTCGAGCACGATGCTGTCATAGGGGCCGAGGCTGACGGCCATTTCGAAGGCGTCGATCAGGGCTTCCGGACCTGAGAGCGTCAGGCGACAGCGATCCCGGTCGCACGAGGCAATGTTCAGTCCGAGCGACAGGCGGGCGGCCCGATGTTCGGCGAATGCGACAAAACCCTGCGGCTCCAGCCTTCCGGAAAAGGTGAAGCCGACGGTCATCTGGTCGGCCGTCGCCGTCATCGGATGGGGATCAGTGTTGCCTTGCAATTGTGCGCGCTCTAATTTTTGGGCAATCTAGCGGCGGGCGCAATCGGGTTTCAAGCGGTTTCTCCCGTGCTCCAGAGGAAAGACTTGACCATGCAGACCGGTATCGACCAGGCTTCGCTCAATCAGTGGTACGTGCTCGATACCGAGGCGGTGATCCCGGTCGGACGGTCGCAGAACCGGCTGCTCGGAACGGATCTCACCGTCGTCAGGCAAGCGGATGGGGCGATCGAGGTCTTTGCCGAGGGGCGCGCCGAGCCGCTGCCGCTGCGCCATCGTTTCGGCTTTCTCTGGGCGACGCTGGGCACGCCCGAGCGTGAGATTTTCCCGCTGCCGGAGGCCGACGAGGCGGATAGACGCTACGTCCCCTGCGGTGTCGTCACCGTGAAGGCATCAGGCCTTCGCATCGTCGAGAATTTTCTCGACATGGCGCATTTCCCCTTCGTTCACACCGATGTTCTCGGCGCCGAGCCGCATACGGAGGTGCAAAGCTACGATGTCGAGATCCGGCGTGACGAAGACGAGGTCTGGGCAACCAACTGCACCTTCTTCCAGCCGCAGGCGGCGCTGTCGGCGCAGGACGGCATCACCACGCAGTACATGTACCGCGTGATGACGCCATTCACGACGATCCTCTACAAGACCTGCCCGAACGCCACCAATCGCTGGGATGTCATCGGGCTCTTCGTCCAGCCGCTCGATCCTGGCCGCTGCCGGGCGCATCCGATCATGTATCTGATCGACGATGTCTCGACGACGACGGAGCTCATCCATTTCCAGCAGATGATTTTTCTGCAGGATCGCATCATTCTGGAAAATCAGCGGCCGGTGCTCCTGCCGCTGGAGCCGCGCAAGGAAATCCCGACCCGGGCGGATGCCTCGTCGATTGCCTATCGCCGCTGGCTCAAGGAAAAGGGCGTCACCTACGGCGCGACGACTGTGGCTGCATGAGACAACAAGAAACCCGGAAGCGGCTGCTTCCGGGTTTCTGGACACTCAAAACCTTGCGGTCTTAGTGGCGGGACATCCAGTCGTCGATCTCGCGATCGGCTTCTTCCTGGGTCTTGCCGTAGGCTGCCTGGATCTTGCCGGACAGTTCCTTGCGCTTGCCGTTGATGACGTCGAGATCGTCACCGGTCAGCTTGCCCCACTGGGTCTGGGCCTTGCCCTTGAACTGTTCCCAATTGCCTTCGATCTGATTCCAATTCATCGGTGTTCTCCCGTGTCTGGTAAATTTTCGAGGCTCATGTCCTCGGATGGGAAAACGTCGAAACGCGGCCTGAGTTCCACGCGGAAATCCTTCAAACGAATGGAACAATCGTGTGTCGCGCCGGAACACTCTCCACCTTGCGGCGTTGTGGGAGCAACCAGACAAACAAGGAGACGCATCATGGAACACGTACCGGGCGCACCGAATGGCGACGTTGAACGCATGGCTGACGATGTCGCGGACAGCCTCGCTGAAGCAGCATCCACCGATTCCAATGCGACAAGCGGCGATGTCCAGGCCGAACTCGAAAACCTCCGTCGCGATATTGCAGCGCTGACGCAGACGCTGGCATCCTTCGGCAGCGGCAAGATCCGTGAAGCGGGCCAGACGTCTCAGGAATATATCGAATCTGCACGCGATACGCTGGTGACGATTGAAGAGGATGTCGAAGCCTATGTCCGCGCAAAGCCCTTCCAGTCGCTGGCGATGGCCGCCGGCGTCGGCTATGTCCTTGCTCTGCTCAGCCGGCGCTGAACATGCTTCCACTCTTCCAGCAATTGGGAATTCTCGCCTTCGGCAAGGTGAAACCGACAGCCCGCCGCTTGACCCGGCTGCTCATCGGTGGGGCCGTCATCGCCGTGCTCGCGCTGACCACCTATGTGTCGCTGTTGGTGGCGCTTGGCCTGTATCTCTCGCATGAGGTGGGCGGGCCGCTCGCAGCCGTCATCGTCGGTGGTGTCACTGCCATAACCGCGATTGTCATTGCGGGCATCATCGCTCTGGTCAATCGGCGCAGCGAACGGAAATTGGAGGCGCAAAGGCGTGCGGCGCGGGCGCGGCTCCCCGACCCCATGACCTTGCAGCTTCTGGCGGGCGTGCCGGCTTTGCTCAGGGGGCGATCGTTGCTCGGTGCCGTGACGGTCGCCGCACTCGTCTATGGCGTGACCCGGCTGCAGCAGAACTCCGATCGAGACTGATTAACCGGGAATAGCCCAGTATTGGACGCGGGTTATTTCTTGGATTTCATTTCTGCCTCGTGGAGGCGTTCCAGGAGCGACAGCAAGTGGTCGGGGGTGCCTTCGTCAATGATCCCATCATAATAGCTTCTGAGCTTGGAGGCGATGATGGCATTCGCGTTCACTTGCTTGTTTCCTGAGGATTTCGTCGATTTTTCCGGTTTATCCGGAGGGGTGCCGGTCATGATCTTCGCGTTCCATTGTCTCTCGAGACGAGATTGTGCGAGATGGGAATTAGCCTCATAAGCATCATGATGCAAAAAAGTTCCGAACGGTGGAACTCTTTTTTGTTTCATGCGTTTTTCGCCGAGTCCGCACCATATTCCACTTCGATTGGAGAATTGCATGTCCCTTACCGCCCGCGTCGCCGTCCATCTTCCGTACCTCAGGCGATATGCACGCGCCGTCACCGGTTCGCAGACATCCGGCGACGCCTATGTTGCAGCGGTTCTGGAGGCCCTGATCGCCGATATCTCGATCTTCCCGGATACGGGTGACGATCGGGTAGCCCTCTACCGGCTGTTCGTGACGATCTACGATTCCACCAAGGTGGAGCTGCCGCCGATCGTATCGCCTTTCGCCTGGGAAAAGCGCGCTGCGGCCAATCTTGCCACCGTTCCGACGCGGGCGCGCCATGCCTTCCTGCTGATCACCGTCGAAGGGTTCTCCACGGCGGAAGCCGCCAGCGTCCTGCGCGTGTCCGAAGCGGAGTTCAATTCCTTGTTCAACGAGGCCTCGATGGAAATTTCGCGCCAGGTGGCGACCGATATCATGATCATCGAAGACGAGCCGCTGATCGCCCTCGACATCGAACAGATGGTCGAGGATCTGGGTCACCGCGTGACCGGCATCGCCCGCACCCATGCGGAGGCTGTCGATCTCTACAAGCGCACCAACCCGAAGATGGTGCTTGCCGACATCCAGCTCGCAGACGGCAGCTCCGGTATTGATGCCGTCAACGACATCCTGAAGGTCGACACGGTGCCAGTCATCTTCATCACGGCATTCCCGGAGCGGCTTCTGACCGGCGAACGTCCGGAACCCGCGTTCCTGGTGACGAAGCCTTTCAATCCGGACATGGTCAAGGCCCTGATCAGTCAGGCATTGTTTTTCAACGAACGGGTATCGGAACAGGCATAAGGCGCGCGATCTTCATGGAGTTCGGCCTCTCTCCAGCTCCTTGAGCTGCGGAGGGCCGAGGAGCCGACAAACGGCGGAGCATCACACTTGGTACATCGGTTGACATGGTTTGAACCTCAGCGCGGCGAGGATCAGCTGCGTGAGTTCTTCATAACCGCACTGATCGACGTGGGTGCGAGCCTCATTTTGCAGAGCCGCGATGGGACGTATGTCTGCATCACGTCGCTCCCTCCGCGTTGGAAGCTGACGCCTGGGGTCACGCCGTCCGACACCACGGTCTTCGGCAAGGAGATCGGGGAGCGGCTCGTCGAAATGAAGGCCGGCCTCAAGAATCCCGGCGATCGCGCCGAACTCGAGATCGAGGCGGCCGACGACACCTTCTTCGAATTCCGTTGCCGCATGGCGGAGATGGATAACCACGATCTTCACCTGATCACCGTCGTCATCGACAGGACGGAAGACCGTCGTCGCGAACGGCTTTTGAGAGCGTTGCTGCGCGAGGTGAGTCACCGATCGAAAAACCTGCTGGCGATCATCCAGAGCATCGCCTCGCAGACGGCCCGTTATGCCGGCTCGCTCGACACCTTCCTTGGAAAGTTCCGTGGGCGGTTGCATGCCTTGTCCCAGTCGCAGGACCTGATCACCGATTCGAGCTGGCGCGGTGCCTATTTCCGCGACCTGTTGAAGCAGCAGGTCGAGCGCTACATCCAGGAGAATGGTGACCTTGTTCACGTCTCCGGCGATGATGTGCTTCTGACGCCGAACGCCTCCCTGCATATCGGTCTGGCTCTGCATGAGCTGGTGGTCAACGCTGTCAGCCATGGCGATTTCCTGCAAAGACGCCGGCCGATCGAAGTGACCTGCCGACGGCAGGAATTGCCAGAGGGTCCCGTCGTCAAGATCATCTGGGAGGAGCCATTCTCCGGGATCGACGAGAGCAGGGACGCCAAGGCGAGCCGCTTCGGCAGCACCGTGCTGGAGCGGGTCGTGCCGTCATCGGTCAACGGCCAGGCGAAACACGACCTGAAAAACGGACTTGTTCGTTACGAGCTGACATTCCCGCTCGAGACATTCGACTGATCTCGATCCGCCGGTCTGGCGGCACCCCCCTTCAGCTGTGAGAGCCGCCATGCGCCTTTTTACGTGCAGCAACTGTAGCAATGTCGTGCATTTCGAAAACAACGGCTGTGTGACCTGCAGCGCGCGCCTCGCGTTTCGGCCGGCCGCCCTGGAGATGATCTCGCTCGATCCGGAGGGAACGCCGATCCTTGCTGCCGGCCAGTCGGCGATCGGCCCGGTTATGGCGTGCGCCAATGCCGAGCTCGGCGGCTGCAACTGGCTGGTCGATGACGGGCACCCATCCGGTTTCTGTGTTGCCTGCCGTCACAATGTCACCATTCCGGACCTCACGCTCGTCGAGAACCAGACGAACTGGCAGAAGATCGAACTGGCCAAACGCGGCCTCTTCTATTCCCTCCTGCGGTTCCGTCTGCCGCTTCAGACCCGGACCGAAGATCCGGAGAAGGGCCTGGGCTTCGCCTTCCTTGCGGATGATCCGGAAGCAGAGGGCGAGGAAGGCCATGTGCTGACCGGCCATGCCGAGGGCTTGATCACGCTCAACATTGCCGAGGCATCGGATCCCGAACGCGAGGCAAGACGGGTTGCGCTTGGCGAGCCCTTCCGGACGCTCCTCGGTCACTTCCGCCATGAGGTTGCGCATTACTACTGGAATGTGCTGGTGCGCGACCGCGGTGCCTTCGACGACTTCCGTGCCGTGTTCGGAGACGAACGCCTGGATTATGGCGAGGCGCTGCAACGGCATTATACGGAAGGTCCCGGATTGGGCTGGGAGCAGAGCTATATATCGGCCTATGCTGCGAGCCACCCCTGGGAGGATTTCGCCGAGACCTTCGCCCACTACTTCCACATCGTCGATGCTCTTGATACCGCGGACGCCTTCGGGCTGCGGACCAATCCCGACGTGGAGACGGATGCCGTCGGCATCGAGTTGCGGCGTACCTTCGACAGCTATGCGACCGGCACGGTCGAATCCCTCATCCGCGCCTGGGTCCCGCTCACGCTTGCGATCAACAGCATCAACCGCAGCATGGGGCAACCGGATCTCTATCCGTTCGTTCTTTCAGAACCGGTATTCGAAAAACTCAAGTATATCCATGGTCTGATCCGCTCCTCGGCGACTGCCAGACCGTTCTGACCCCTTGCATTTCCGGCTCTTCCGGAACTTCTGACCGTTTCTCCGCGTTAACGATTGAGTAACGTGGAGATTGGTCATGAACAGTATGGCAGCCCTTATGGTTATCGTCGCCTGCCACCCGCAGGACGCGACCTGCCTGGAAGAGCCGGTCGCCGTCATTTCTTACCAGAACGACGAAGCGTGCTATGCATCCCTCAACAAGGAGCTGACCCGTGCGCGCAGCATGGCACAATTGGTCTATGGAGACTGTGTGCCTGTCAGCGCTGATCTCGTTGCGGGCAAGTCCATCCGTCAGGACATCGATCCGGCGAAACTGATGGCTCTCAAGGCAACGCCGGCGAGCGCCGGTAGCGTCGAAGCGCAGGCAATGTTGCCGGCGGTTCCGAACCGCGTTCCGATCCCGCTTGAACGCTTCCAGGATATCCGATGAACGGCTTTACACCCGACACTGGCGCTGCTGCGGCGCGCGAACATGGCGACGACAGGCGAGGCCAGCCGGTCGATGCGCAGACGCGTGACATGGCCCAGGAGGCCGGCCTCGACCGGGATCTGGAATCGCAGGTCCCACCGCTTTACGGCAGCTTCACCCAGCGCGTCGTGATCGCGCTCCTCGTTGTCGCCGTCGCCGCGCTGATCTGGATCCTGGCTTAAGAAGATCTTCGCTTCCGTCCCTCTTCTTTGTTCTTCCCATCTCCAAACGAAAAGAGGAGGCCGCGCCTTGGGCAGCGGCCTCCTCTTTTTACCGGATCGCGCGATCAGGCCTGGCGGAACAGGCGCATGGCGAGCGAAACGAGGAAGAGAATGATGAAGATGGCGAAAAGAATCTTGGCAATACCGGCAGATGCACCGGCGATGCCGCCGAAGCCGAGAACGCCGGCGATGAGGGCGACGACGAGAAAGACGAGAGCGTAATACAGCATAGGGGGTTCCTCCTGTTGCGATGACGGAAAAACGTGCCCCGATGGTCTTTGTTCCCTCTTGATCGCGCGCAATCACAATCGATAAGCTGCCAATGAAAAAGTCGTTTTTTCTGGAACATTGTGGCGGATCGGGCGTTACCTGCCGACAATCGCTCAAACCCGTTGGACCACATGACAGAAAACTCAAAAAAAGTGACAGTGTCGGACGGCCTGCCTGGCATGGCGGCCTTTCATCCCGGCGTGTCGGCTCAGTTGCGCGAATTTTATCAGTCGGTCCAGGAAGAGGGCATCCCGCAGCGTTTCCTGGAGTTGCTGGAGCGCCTTGATGTGGCGGAGCGCCGCGCGGAAGAAAGCATTCAAAACAGGGAAGCTGCTCGATGACTGTTGACGCAAAGTCGACCGACCATTCGTTCAAGCGCGATCTTCTGGCAGCGCTACCCAATCTTCGTGCATTTGCCGTGTCGCTCACCGGCCGTCACCATGTGGCTGACGATCTCGTGCAGGACACGATCATGAAGGCTTGGGCAAAACAGGACCACTTCGAGCCTGGCACCAACATGAAGGCCTGGTTGTTCACCATCCTGCGCAATGAGTTCTACTCGCAGATGCGCAAGCGTGGTCGCGAAGTGTCCGACACCGATGGTATCTTCACCTCCCAGCTTTCCACCCATCCGCAGCAGTATGGTTCACTCGACCTGCAGGATTTCAAGCGCGCGCTTGATCAGCTGCCGAGCGACCAGCGCGAAGCCATCATCCTCGTTGGGGCCTCCGGCTTTGCCTATGAGGAGGCCGCCGAGATCTGCGGCTGCGCCGTCGGCACCATCAAGAGCCGCATCAACCGTGCCCGCAACAAGCTGCAGGAAATCCTGGGTGTCAGCGGAGAAGGTGACTACGGTCCGGATGCCAACAGTTCAGCTGTTATCAAGAAGGCTTTCGCCGTCTGAGGTCCGACGATTGGCTGCCTCCAGAACGGCGGCAGCCAACGGCTCTGGCAGCGGTGGCTTGGCCACCACGGGATGGAGGGAGACGATGCTCTGGTTCCGACCGTGGTCGATATATGACGACAGGAACACCGGCTTTGCACCAGCGGCAGAAATGGCGTTGGCGCGAGACACGTTCAGCTGTTCGGTGCCGGCCGCATCCAGGACCACGACGTCGAAATGGGATGTGGCGAGTTGTTCTTGCAGTCGTGCCAGCGGCGTGATGACGACCATGCAGGCGATCGTTTCCAACAGCATCCGCTCTACCTCCATGGCGATCAGGTACTGGTTATCCGCAATCAGGATGCGGAGCGGCGCTGGAGGCATGTTCAATCCTTCGTTTCGGACCGCTTTATGGTCTTCGAGGGAGGGAGCGTCATTTAAAAAAGACATGTCGGCGCATGGGTTCCATAAGGGAACAGTGTGGCCATTCTGCGAGGTCGTCCATGGTTGCTGAACCACGCCCAAATCCCGTCCGTGTCAGCTGCTATGAATGTCCCTTGCGTCGCATGAAGCAGTTTCGTCCCTTCAGCGAGGAGGAACTGGAATTCGTCGCGCAGTTCAAGCGCGGTGAGCTTCAAGCGGATCCCGGCACGACCGTGCTTGTCGAAGGTGCCCGAAGCGCGCATCTCTACACCGTCCTCTCGGGATGGGGCTTCCGCTACAAGATCCTGGAAGACGGACGGCGGCAGATCCTCAACTATGTGGTGCCGGGAGACATGGTCGGCCTGCAAGGTGCCGTCATGGCGGAGATGCAGCATTCGGTCGAGGCGATGACGGCGATGACACTCTGCGTCTTCGAGCGCAGCCGGCTGTTTTCCCTGTTCGAGCGTCATGCCGGTCTCGGCTTCGACCTGACCTGGCTCGCCGCGCGCGAAGAGGTCATCCTCGACGAACATCTGCTCAGTATCGGTCGACGGTCGGCGCTGGAGCGTGCCTCCTATCTCCTGGCCTTCCTCTATGATCGCGGCGTCTTGGCTGGGCTTTTGGACGAGAACCGGCGGCACATTCCGGTCACGCAGACGCATTTTGCCGACACGCTCGGGCTTTCCATCGTCCACACCAACAAGACCCTGAAGAAGCTCTCGGATCGTGAACTGATCCGCTGGCGTGATCGCGGCTGCGAGATCCTGGATCCGGAAGGCCTGCGTGCCATCGCCGGCTGGGTGCCGGGCGATCTGCGGATCCGTCCCTTCATCTGACGGCATCGCTCCCAAACAGAAAAGGCTCGCACGGTGGTGCGAGCCTTTTCTGTTTCTGGCTGATCGCGATGGTCACGCCACGATGATAACGCCGGTGAAGAGCGCGATGATCAGGATCACGAGCACGACGAAGATGAGGATCTTGGCGATGCCGGCAGACGCGCCGGCGACACCGCGAAAGCCGAGAAGGCTGGCAACGGCGGCGATCAGGAGAAAAATCAGGATCCAGTGCAGCATTGTTTGTTCCTTTGGTTGTTCCATCGGGAAAGCAGGGATCGGCGATATTTGTTCCATCTGGAAAGCCTTGTGCTGCCGTCTGCTGCGGTGCAGCAAAAATCGTTTTAAGTGTTTGGCCCCGGCGAGAAACGGACACTTAAGCCTTCAAGCGGGCTGGACAGCCGCCCCCGCTTCTGCTGCTCTCCGCTGCGGAGAGTCCCACGGGTATCCCCCACGGGGAACAGCGTTTTGGAGTGAGGATCAAGGGAGATGGGATTGAAGATCGGATCGCCTAAAGAGGTTTATGCCGGCGAGGCTCGCGTCGCGATGACGCCTGACAGCGCCACCCAGTTGCAGAAGCTCGGCTATGACTGCGTCATCGAGAGCGGTGCCGGCAAAGCGGCGGGCTTGTCTGACGACGCCTATCGCGCCGCTGGCGTGACGGTGGTCGAGACGGCGGCAGCCCTTTACGAGAGTGCGGACATCATCGCCAAGGTGCGCCCGCCGGAAACGTCCGAAGTGGACCGCCTCGGCCCGGGCAAGACACTGATCTCCTTCTTCTATCCGGCGCAGAATTCAGCCCTGCTGGAGCAGGCCAAATCGAAGGGCGCGACCGTCGTTGCCATGGATATGGTGCCCCGCATCAGCCGAGCCCAGAAGATGGATGCGCTGTCGTCCATGGCCAACATTGCCGGCTACCGCGCCGTCATCGAGGCCGGCAACAATTTCGGCCGCTTCTTCACCGGTCAGGTGACCGCAGCCGGCAAGGTTCCGCCGGCGAAGGTTCTGGTCATCGGCGCCGGCGTTGCCGGTCTTGCCGCGATCGGCACGGCGACCTCGCTTGGCGCCATCACCTATGCCTTCGACGTGCGCCCGGAAGTTGCCGAACAGATCGAAAGCATGGGCGCGCAGTTCGTCTTCCTCGAATTCGAAGCCACCCAGGATGGCGCTGCGACCGGTGGTTATGCGGCACCGTCCTCGCCGGAATTCCGCGAAAAACAGCTCGCGAAGTTCCGCGAACTGGCACCGGAGATCGATATCGTCATCACCACGGCGCTGATCCCCGGCCGTGATGCGCCGAAGCTGTGGCTCGCCGACATGGTCGCTGCGATGAAGCCCGGCTCCGTCGTCGTCGACCTTGCCGCCGAGCGCGGCGGTAACTGCGATCTCACCGTGCCCGACCAGAAGATCGTTTCCGACAATGGCGTGACGATCGTCGGCTATACCGACTTCCCGAGCCGCATGGCCGCCCAGTCCTCCACGCTCTATGCCACGAACATCCGCCACATGATGACGGACCTGACGCCGGCCAAGGACGGCGTCGTCGTGCACAACATGGAAGACGATGTCATCCGGGGGGCGACAGTCACCAAGGACGGCGAGATTACCTATCCGCCACCGCCACCGAAGATCCAGGCGATCGCGGCTGCCAAGCCGAAGGAGAAGGTGAAGGAACTGACGGCGGAAGAAAAGCGGGCCCAGGAAATCGCCGCCTTCAAGACGCAGACCCGTAACCAGGTCGGTCTGCTTGCCGCCGGCGGTGCGCTGATCCTGCTTGCCGGTCTCTATGCACCGGCCAGCTTCATGAGCCATTTCATCGTCTTCGTGCTCGCCTGTTTCGTCGGTTTCCAGGTCATCTGGAATGTCAGCCATTCGCTGCACACGCCGCTGATGGCGATCACCAATGCCATCTCCTCGATCATCATTCTGGGCGCCCTGATGCAGATCGGTTCGGGCAACTTCCTGGTGATCATCCTCGCCGCACTGTCGGTCCTGATGGCCGGCATCAACATCTTCGGCGGCTTCATGGTCACACGGCGCATGCTCGCCATGTTCCAGAAGTCTTGAGTTAGGGGAGGGGACACACACATGGAATACGGATTCACCACAGCGGCCTATGTCGTCGCAGCCGTTCTCTTCATCCTGTCGCTCGGCGGTCTTTCCGGCCAGGAAAGCGCCAAGCGCGCCGTCTGGTACGGCATATCAGGCATGGCGCTCGCCGTTGCCGCAACGATCTATGGTCCAGGAGCCGGCAACTGGTTCGTCTCGCTGGTCATGATCGCGATCGGTGGCGCCATCGGCTGGGTCGTCGCCCAGCGCGTCCAGATGACGGAGATGCCGCAGCTTGTCGCGGCCATGCATTCGCTGGTCGGTCTTGCCGCCGTGTTCATCGGCTTCAACGCCCATATCGAAGCCGTCGATGTTGCCGCACTCGACGAGGCAGCCCGCTCGACGCTGACAGGTTTTGCCGCGATCCTCGCGCACAAGACGCCGGTCGAACTCACCATCCTCCGTGTCGAGGTCTTCCTCGGCGTTTTCATCGGTGCGGTCACCTTCACCGGCTCGGTCATCGCCTTCGGCAAGCTGGCCGGACGGGTGGACGGCAAGGCAAAGAAACTGCCGGGCGGCCATCTGCTCAATGCCGGTGCAGCACTTGCCTCGCTGATCCTGCTCTACCTCTATGTCGGCGGTGCGGGCGCCTGGACGCTGGTGCTGATGACGCTCTTGGCCTTTTTCATCGGCTATCACCTGATCATGGGTATCGGCGGCGCGGACATGCCGGTCGTCGTCTCCATGCTCAACAGCTATTCCGGCTGGGCGGCGGCGGCCATCGGCTTCTCGCTGTCGAACGATCTCCTGATCGTCGTCGGCGCGCTGGTCGGCTCCTCTGGCGCGATCCTGTCCTACATCATGTGCAAGGCGATGAACCGCAGCTTCGTCTCGGTCATCCTCGGCGGCTTCGGCGGCACCACGGGACCGCAGATGGAAGTGACCGGCGAGCAGATCGCAATCGATGGCGAAGGTGTTGCCAATGCGCTCAACGATGCGGACTCGGTCATCATCATCCCGGGTTACGGCATGGCGGTCGCTCAGGCGCAGCAGTCGGTCTCGGAACTGACCCGCAAACTGCGCGCCGCCGGCAAGACCGTGCGTTTCGCGATCCATCCGGTCGCCGGCCGCCTGCCGGGCCACATGAACGTGCTGCTCGCAGAAGCGAAGGTGCCATACGACATCGTTCTCGAAATGGACGAGATCAACGAGGACTTTCCCGAAACGGACGTCGCGATCGTCATCGGCTCGAACGACATCGTCAACCCGGCCGCCCAGGAAGACCCGAACTCGCCGATCGCCGGCATGCCGGTTCTCGAAGTGTGGAAGGCCAAGCAGGTGTTTGTGTCCAAGCGCGGCCAGGGCACCGGCTATTCCGGCATCGAAAATCCGCTGTTCTACAAGGAGAATACGCGGATGTTCTACGGTGACGCGAAGAAGTCGATCGACAGTATTTTGCCGCTGATCAAGTAAGGCGGGTTCGCCGCGTTCAAGGATCAGGAAGCCGGGCGGAGACGCCCGGCTTTTTTGTTGGTGCCGCCATGCTCTGGTGACAGTCCGGTCTCAATAGCCGGCTTCTCTCTGATGTTTGAATGCCAAGATGTGGATGACGTCATCCCGTCTTTTGTGGTGGTAGAGAGCGACATAGCCGCTCGCACCGAAGCCGATCGTCAATTCCCTCAGGTCTGAAGTGTGCGGCACAGGTCGCCCTAGTTCGGGGCTGCCTTCGAGGAGTTTGAACTGTCGCTTAATTTCCTTGGCTGCCTTCTCTGCGGCGCCCGGAGACTTTGTCTGAAGGAACCGACGGCATCGCTCCATGCCGATCGCCGCTCCTTCTGTGATGACTACTCGTGGCACTCTGGCACCGGTTTCTCGTCGGCCGTACCCCAGGCGTCGAGCCAGTCGCTCACTTCTTCCAGTGTCAGGTGGCGACCCGTTTCCTTGTAAGCGGCCCAGGACGCCAGTGCCTCTCGCTGGAAGCTCTCACGGGCCTCCTCGCGCTGCACATACTGCTCAATGGCTTCGAGCATGAGTCCATGCGCCGAGCGCTTGCGGTCGTTGGCCAGCTGCTGCACACGTTCTTTCAACGCGTCATCGATCTTTAGCGAGGTCGCCATGGTCGCTCCAGAATACTGGGTGATACCTTGATGCAAGATAGGGTGAACGCCGGTCTAAGTCCACACGGGCTACGCTCGGTCCCACACAGGGATCTCTTCTTGTCCCTCAAACGCAAGACCCCGCCACGCGGGCGGGGTCTGACTGCTCGGCGCTTGACGTCTCAAACATCCGCCTTGAACGTCTGCTTCTGCGTACCCAGGCCCTCGATGCCGAGCTCCACCACGTCGCCGGCCTTCAAAAACTGCGGCGGCTTCATGCCGAGGCCAACGCCTGGAGGGGTGCCGGTGGAGATGACGTCGCCGGGGTGCAGGCTCATGAACTGGCTGAGATAGGACACGAGGTGGGCAACGCCGTAGACCATGGTCTTCGACGAGCCGTCCTGCATCATCTTGCCGTTCACCGAGAGCCACATCTTGAGGTTCTGCGGATCTGCGATTTCGTCCTTGGTGACGAGCCAGGGGCCGATCGGGCCGAAGGTGTCGCAGGACTTGCCCTTGGTCCACTGTCCCGCACGCTCCGTCTGGAAGGCGCGTTCGGACACGTCGTGGGAGACGCAGTAGCCGGCGACATAGTCCATGGCTTCGGCTTCCGAGACGTATTTCGCGGTCTTGCCGATGACGACGCCGAGTTCGACTTCCCAGTCAGTCTTTTCCGAGGTGCGCGGGATCAGAACATCATCGTTCGGGCCGCAGATGGCCGAGGTCGCCTTCATGAAGATCACCGGTTCCGGCGGCACGGCAGCACCGGTTTCGGCGGCGTGGTCGGAATAGTTGAGACCGATGCAGATGAACTTGCCGGTGCCGGCAACGCAGGCGCCGATGCGGTCGGCGGCGATCTCCGGCAGCGATGCGAGGTCGAGGGCGGCGATCTTTGCGAGGCCCTCGGGAGAGATCGCGGCACCGCCGATATCGGCGACATGGGCCGAGAGGTCACGGACCTTGCCGTCCTTGTCGAGGATCGCAGGCTTTTCCTGGCCAAGCGGGCCGACGCGCATCAGTTTCATGGTCGTATTCCTTTCCAAAGGTCGCGGCAGAGCCGCTCATTGTCTGTTGTCCGCAATGGCGGACGGGAAAACTGCTTCACACGTTTCCTTGGTGTTGCTCAGATCGTCCAGCCGCCGTCAATGGCGAAGGCCTGGCCCGAGGTATAGGTGGCGCCGGCGATGTAGACGGCGAGATCGGCGATTTCTTCCGGGGTCCCGAGCCGCCCCATGGGTTGGCGGGCAATGAAGGCGGCGCGCGCGGCGTCATAGTCCCCTTGCGCGCGCATGCGGTCCTGCAGCGAGGGGCTTTCGACCGTGCCGGGGCAGATGGCATTGCAGCGGATCCCCTGCGTCACGTAGTCGGCCGCGACCGATTTCGTCAGGCCGACCACGGCTGCCTTGGTGACTGTATAGGCGCAACGGTTCGGCACACCCTTCACCGAGCTTGCGACCGAGGCCATGTTGATGATCGAGCCGTCGCCACGCTCCAGCATGGCCGGCAGGACCGCGCGGATGGTGCGGATCATGGCGCGGACATTGAGGTCGAAGGCGAAGTCGAGGTCCTTGTCGGCCATGTCCATCACCGTTCCGCCATGCACGACACCGGCACAATTGAAGAGAACATCGAAAGGACCGGTCTCGGCGACCACCGCCTTGACCGCCGCCTCGCTCAAGACGTCGAGCTGGCGCGTCGTGATGCCGGCCTCGTGCTCAAGGCTCGCCAGCGCTTCGGTGTTGATATCGGTTGCGATGACGCTTGCGCCGGCGCGGGCAAAGGCGAGCGCGCTGGCGCGACCGATGCCCTGGCCTGCTGCCGTCACCAGCACATGTTTGTTCTTCAAAGGCAGGTTCATCCTAGGCTCCTCCAGCCGATCTCAAATCCACCGATTGACCGGTCCTGCCGGCGTCTCGGACGTAAACTCCCATTCCCGGATCACTCGACACTTGCATAATTTGCGCAGCGGTGCGAGCATCATTCATATGCAAAACATTTATTCATGAACGTCAAGGTCAGTCCGGCGAGTCGAGGAGAGAAATGCGTGAATGACCTCGACCAGGATCGATACCGGGCGCCGGCGCTCGACAAGGGTCTCGACATTCTCGAACTGCTCGCGGGCGTGGATGGTGGCCTCAGTCAGGCCGAGATCGCCAAGACGCTTGACCGCAGCCCGAACGAATTCTACCGGATGCTCGACCGGCTGGTGAAGCGAGGCTATGTCGCGCGCCTCGAGGGCGACCGTTATGTGCTGACGCTCAAGCTTTTCGGTCTCGCGCAGCTGCATGCGCCGACACGGCGCCTCGCCTCGCTTGCCATGCCGCTGATGCGGGAACTGGCGGAGATCACGCAACAGGAAAATCACATCGTCGTCTATGACCGGGGACACCCGGTCGTGATCGCACAGCTTGAGGCGCCGAATTACTGGGGGATCTCGATCCGCGTCGGTTCGCGCATGGGATTGTTCGATACCGGGTCCGGGCATGTGTTGCTGGCCTTCCGCAGCCCGGATGTGCGGGCGATGATGGTGGCGGAACATGTCGCAAGTGGCGGCCCGGACGGGCGCATGACCGAGGCCTTTGCCGCCCGGCTCGACGCGATCCGTACGCGTGGCTACGAGATGATGCCGAGCGCCCAGACGGCGGGCGTGACAAACCTGTCCGCCCCGATCGTCAGCGCCGACGGCGAGGCTTTGGCAGCGCTTACCGTGCCTTACATCACGATCATCAACATGCCCGATGCCCCCGATATTGCCCGGACGATCGAGGTCTTGAAGGATACGGCGCGGCGGATCTCTGAGCTTGCAGGCGCAAGCCTGGGTGCCGGTTCCCCGTCGGCCGACAGCTGAGTTTCAAAGGCCTTGGGAGGGGCCATCCATGATCATCGATACCCATCTGCATCTGATCTACCGCGACCGCCTCACTTATCCCTGGCTGCAGGACGAGCCCGGCCTCGACGCCGATTTCACCTGGGAAACCTATGCGCGTGAAGCGCGGCGGCTCGGCATTTCCTCGGTGTTGCATATGGAAGTCGACGTGGTCCCCGCCGACATCGAGGCGGAAACGGCGATGGTGCAGGGCCTGTCCCGATCCCCGGACAGTCTTCTTCGCGGCGTCATCGCGTCCTGCCGCCCTGAAGATCCCGGTTTCGTTGCCTATCTCGAGGCCCAGCGCGCCAATCCCTTCGTCAAGGGATTTCGCCGGGTCCTGCATGTGGTTCCCGACGACGTCTCCGAGGGGGCGTTGTTTAGGGAGAATATCAAGCGGCTGTCCGGCACGGGGCTGACCTTCGATCTCTGTATGTTTCCGCATCAGATCGACAAGGCGAAGGCGCTCGTCGATCTCGCGCCCGATGTCACTTTCATCATCGATCATTGCGGCGTGCCCGATATCAAGGGGCATGGTTATGACACCTGGAAGAGGGGCATCACCGAGATCTCAAAGCGGGGCAATGTGCGGGTGAAGATCTCCGGCATTCCCGCCTATGGGGATCGCGAAAACTGGACGCTCGACGACCTGAAACCCTATTTCGACCACACCATCGGCGCCTTCGGCTTCGACCGGGCCATCTGGGGATCGGACTGGCCGGTCTGCACGCTCGGCGGCGGGCTTTCGACATGGGTCGCGACGACGCAGGCGCTGCTGCATGGCTGCACCATGGACGAAAAGGACAAGCTCTTCGCCGCCAATGCCAAACGCCTCTGGCCGCTCGGTTAACGGGGCCGGTCGCGCTCGGCGAGCAGGCGGCGCAGATAGCCGCGCATGGCGATGATATGCGCCTCGATGTCGTCGTTGGAGGCTGACAGATCCTGCAGGGCGTAGCTCTGCAGGATGATGCCGTCGATGCCGATCAGCATCTGGCGGGCGACGGCGCGACCGATCCGGCGAAGATCCTCATCCGCATCGTCTTCGAAGACCAAGTGTCCGTAGAAATCGATATAGGCATTGTACTGCCGGGCCGCGAGCCATTCGGAGCCCTTGGTGCGCAATGCATAGAGCGTCAGTTCGGTCTGTGCGATCTGCTTGCCACGCGTCCTCTGAATGTAGCGCCAGCTGGCTCGGATCAGGGCCTCGACGCGATCTTCCGGGGCCGAGGGCAGGGACACGTCCTGACGATAGGCTGCATCCATCTCGGCGATCAGGTCTTCGAGCACGGCGATCAGCAGGCTTTCCTTGCTGTCGAAGTAGTAGTGCAGGGTGGCGAGTTTCACACCGGCCGAGGCGGCTATGCGGCGCGTGGTGAGCGCCTCGATGCCGCCCTCCTCCAGCGCCTCGCGCGCGCCCCGGATGATCCGCAGACGGGTTTCAAGACCCTTGCGTGTCGCGCCTGCCGGACGCCCTCGGCCCGTTGAGGCCACTGATGTCCCGTTCGCCGCGTCTGCCGGTTCGCTCATCGGCCTCCTCCGGCATCGAAGGTGACACGGCCGTCGCAGATGGTCAGCACGGGCGAGAGATCGGCGATATCGGCAGGGGCGGTCGTCTCGATATTGCCGGACAGGACCACGACATCCGCGAGATAGCCGGGTTTCAGAACACCCTTCCGATCCTCCATATATTCAACCCAGGCGCCGGTGCGGGTGTATGCGGCCAGCGTTTCGGTGAGGCTCAGACGCTGGTCCGGCATGTCGTCGGCCCAGGGCTGCCGTGTCATCGCATCGCGGATGCAGCTCAGCGGGGGCAGGGGCGAGACCGGCCAGTCGGTGGCGAAGACAATGGTGGCGCCAGCATCGACCAGCGTCTTCCAGGCAAAGGCATGGGGCCAGCGTTCGCGGCCGATATAGGTGAGGTAAGGTTCGAGCGGCAGGCCGGCCGAGCCCGGCGGATGGGTCGGTTGCATCGAGGCGATGGTGCCGGATGTGGCAAAGCGCGGGATGTCGTCGGGATGAACCACTTCGATGTGTTCGATGCGGTTGCGCATGTCGCTTTTGCCATTGGCGGCGATCGAGGCTTCGTAGCCGTCGAGCACCATACGCACCGCGCCGTCGCCGATGGCGTGGACCGCAACCGGCATGCCGAGGCGGTTGGCCTCGGTCGCGACCGCATTGAAGGCCTCGGCGGAAAACAGCGGCTCGCCCTTCCAGCCGGGCTTGTGGGCATAATCATCGACGAAAACAGCGGTTTCGCCTTCGGTCACGCCGTCCATGAACAGTTTGACGAAGTTGCAGCGCAGCTTGTCCGTGTCGAAGCGCTTCTTCCAGGCAGCGGCCTTCTCTTCCAGGTCCGAAAGCGGCATGAAGTTCTTCATGTGGTAGGGCATGCGGACCCGCACCGGAAGACCCTCGGTCTTCTCGATCTCATCCAGCATTTCCAGCTGGTAGAGATTGCCATCCATGTTCTGGAACGAGGTGATGCCGAGGGAGGCGCAATAGGCGAGACCTTTCTTCAGAACAGCAATGTCACCGGCCCGCTCTTCGGCGGTTACATGGGCCGGATCGCCGCCTGTGCCGACACCCAGGCTTTCCCGTCCACCGGTTGCGCCCATGGAGGCGACGGGCCTGATGGCATTGGTCTCACGCAGTTCCCCGTTCGCCAGGCCGTCCTCGCCCATGACGATCTCGTTGCCGACGCCGACATCACCGCCCTTGATGATACCGCCCATCTCCAGGGCCATCGTGTTGGCCCAGGCCGTATGGTGGTCGGGGGCGAACATCAGGAACGGCCGATCGGCAATGATGCGGTCGAGGTGGTGGCGCGTGACACGTTCGGTCTCGGAGAGAATGGTGTAGTCGGCCGTTTGCGCGACGAGCAGCGGCAGATCGGGATGGGCGGCGGCATAGTCCCTCACGGCCTTGCTCAGGGCATCGAAGCCCTTCACGCCGAAGAGCGAAAGTTCGCCCAGCGAAACCGAACCACCGAAGATATGCATATGAGCTTCGTTGAAGCCGGGCAGCACCGTTGCCCCTTTCGCGTCGACGATGCGGGTCTGTGCCCCCGCCAGCGCGAGGATCTCCGCGTTCGAACCGACGGCGGTCACGCGATTGCCGGTCAGGGCGACCGCTTCTGTCCTCGGACGGTCGTCGTCCATGGTCAGGACGGTTGCGTTGTGGATGATGATATCGGCGCTCATGGCAGTTCTTTCTCAGGCCTGGAATGTGATGCGACCGTCGCAAATCGTGACGGCAGGGCGGACCGTGTCCATGATCTGGTCGGCGGCGACGGCTTCGATGTCTTTGGTGAGGACCACGACATCGGCCAGATATCCAGGCTTCAGCACGCCCTTGCGGTCTTCCATGAATTCCACCCAGGCGCCGATCGCAGTATAGGCTTCCAGCGCTTCCTCAAGCGTGAAGCGCTGGTCCTTCAGGCCCTCCTTCCAGGGCTTGCGGGTCAGCGCATCCTGGATGCACTGGAAGGGCGAGACCGGCGAAACCGGCCAGTCCGATGCGAAGACGACAGGGGCGCCGGCTTCCTTCATCGTGCGCCAGGCATAGGCGTAGTCCCAGCGGTCTTCGCCGATCTTTGCCGGGGTCGGCTCGGCCGGGAAGCAGGTGCCGCCGGGATAGTGT
Organism: Rhizobium sp. AG855; assembly: GCF_003610655.1. Taxonomy (NCBI): domain Bacteria; kingdom Pseudomonadati; phylum Pseudomonadota; class Alphaproteobacteria; order Hyphomicrobiales; family Rhizobiaceae; genus Rhizobium; species Rhizobium sp. AG855. The sequence continues at coordinate 368,228 of NZ_RAQG01000003.1, forward strand.
ACCGGCTGCATGGAGGCGACGATGCCGAATTCTGCAAAGCGCGGGATGTCGTCGGGATGGATGATCTCGATATGCTCGATGCGGTGGCGATTGTCCTGCTTGCCGTTCGCCTTCACGGCGGCCTCGTAGCCATCCAGTGTCTGGCGGATGGCAGCACTGCCGATCGCATGCACTGCGACCTGCAGGCCGAGCGCATCGGCCTTCGTGGCGATCGCGTTGAAGGCGTCGGGCGTGAAAAGCGGCTCGAAGGTGTATCCGGGACGGTCGCCATATCCCTCCAGCATGTAGGCCGTCTGGCTGTCGAGAACGCCGTCCATGAAGACCTTGACGAAATCGCCGCGCAGCATGTCCGTCGAAAATTCCTTCTTCCACTCGGCAGCCTTGTCGAGGTCGGACAGCGGCATGAAGTTTTTCATGTGGTAGGGAATGCGCATGCGGCAGGGAAGCTCGCCCGCCAGCTCCAGGTCCCGCATCAGGCGCAGCTGGTAGTGGTTGCCGTCGAAGTTCTGGATCGAGGTGACGCCCCAGGAGGCGCAGTATTCGAGGCCTGCCTTTAGGATCGATCGGTCCAGCGCATATTGCTCCGGCGTGACGTGTTCCGGGTCCATGCCGGTGCCCATGCCGAGTTCTTCGCGACCGCCGGTCGAGGCGAGTGCGGCAACCGGACCGAAGGCGTTTCCTTCGCGGAGCTCGCCGTTGGCCAGGCCATCCGGCCCCATGACGACCTCATTGCCCACGCCGACATCCTTGCCCTGCAGAAGACCGGCCTGTTCCAGCGCCATGGTGTTGGCCCAGGCGGTGTGGTGATCGGGCGCGAACATCATGAAGGGACGATCCGGCAGGATGGCATCGAGATGATGGCGGGTGCAGGGTTCGGTCAGCGAAATGATCGAATAGTCGGCGGAGAACCCCATCAGCAGCGGTTCGTCCGGGTTCTTTGCGGCATAGTCGAGGATCGCGGATTTCAGCGCCTCGAAGCCCAGCACGCCGTGGAGGTTGAGCTGGCGCAGCGACACCGATCCCGGGAAGATGTGCATATGGGCCTCGTTGAAGCCGGGCATCACGGTCGCGCCCTTGGCGTCGATCCGCTGCGTGTTCGAACCGGCCAGAGCGTTCACCTCCGCTTTGCTGCCGACCGCAAGAATGCGGTTGCCGGCAAGGGCCACGGCTTCGGCGCGCGGAGCTGCCTTGTCCATGGTCAGCACGCGGCCATTGGTGATGATGATGTCTGCAGTCACTGCCATTTCGGTATCCTCTGATTTCATGCGGTCCAGGCGCAGAGCGCGCGGAAGAATGCGAAGTTGTCGTGTTTCAGTTCGTCGTCGAGCGGGTTCGGCTGCGACGAAAGCTTGACGATGACGGTCTCGGTGGAGGGATCGACATAGAGCCACTGACCGTGAATGCCGATCGCGCAGAAGGCGCCGTCGGCTTCACCCGACTGGTACCATTGGCTGCGATAGCGGCCGTTGGGGAAGAAGTTCGATTTGCCGTCGACCCAGGCCTGATGGTCGCCCGCCGTCAGCATATCCTTGAGCCAGGTTTCGGAGATGATGCGGCGACCATCGACCGTGCCGCCGTTCCGCAGCATCTCGCCGACCCTGGCAAGGTCACGGGCGGTCACGGAAATACCGCCGGCTGCACGTGCCGTGCCCTCGGCGTCCACCGTCACGCTCGCATGATGCCGGGCGCCAAGCGGTTTCCAAAGGCGCTCCGACAGCACTTGCGCATAACGCTCGCCGGTTGCGCGCTCGATCAGCACGCCGAGCAGGTCCGAGTTCGGCGACGCGTAGAAATGCGCGCCGCCATGGGCATGGGCGTCCTTTTGCAGTGTCATCAGGAAAGCGAGCAGCGTTTCGTTCGGCCGTGCCGGGTCCGCCGGATTCCAGAGCGTGGCGCGGCGGTAGCGCGCATAGGCGCCGTCGGTGTTCAGATAGGCCTCGTCGAAGGCGAGGCTGACGCGCATGTCGAGCACATCGCGGATGGAGCAATCGCCATAGGCGGATCCACTCGCCTCCGGCAGAAGGCTGGTGACCGGAGCATGCGGGTCGATGAGGCCGTCAGCTTCCAGCGTCGCCATGGCGAGCGCCGTCAAGGACTTGCTGATCGAGAAAACGATGTGGCGCTGGTCGACGCTGGCATGAGGCGCATAGTGCTCGGCAACGATCCGGCCGGCCTTCATCAAAACGAAGGCGTCTGTGTGGGCATAGTCGAGATAGGAGCCGACATCGGCCTGCCCTGCAAGGCCCTGCGGAAGTGCCTGGCGCAGGAGATCGGACGCAACAGGCGACCCCTCCGGTCTCTCTGCGGTTGCCGCGATCGTGGTGCTCGGCACCACTTCTTCGGCGTGGCCGAAGCTGAAGCGGCTGAACGGCTCCGTCCGCCAGTTGGCAAGCGTCAGGGCATTTCTTTCGAAACCATAGGTTTCGGCAAAACGCGTTGTCATCCGTGAATGCTCCCCCTGCGGGAGGGCCGGTAGCCCTCCCGTTTTTTCTTTTCTTGGTTCGGTGTCGGATCGACCTTACTTCTGAATTTCGGTCCAGATCTTGGTGTAAAGCTGCTGCACGTCCGGCTCGCAGGTCAGCAGGAATTCGCCGGCCTTTTCCATGTCAGCGGGAATGACGAGTTCCGGCGCATCCTTCATGGCCGCATCCATGAATTCTTCCGAGCCCTTGATGCCGTTGGCGTATTTGGCGAAGTTCGAAAGCATGGCTGCGTTTTCCGGCGCCATGATGAAGTTCAGGAAGGCCTTGGCGTTGTCAGGGTTCTTCGCGTCCTTCAGGATCGCCGCGCTGTCCATGAACACGGGGAAACCTTCCTTCGGATAACCGAACTTGATGTCCGGGTTCTTCAGGCGCGAACGCATGATGGCGCCGTTCCAGTAGTAGACGCCGGAATAGTCGCCGTTCGGCAGCTTGTCGGTGACGCTGTAATCCATGGCGAGCCACTTGGACTTGGCTTCCACCAGCTTGTCACGCACCTTGCGCAGCACTTCCTTGTCCGTCGTGCACCAGTTGCCACCGAAATATTTGATGGTGGCGAACAGCACATCGTTCATTTCCGGGGTGACGTTGATCTTGCCGACCAGCTCTTCCGGCGGATCGAGGAAGACGGCCGAGGTGTTGATGTCGCCGCCATAGACCTTGGTGTTGACGCCGATGCCGGTCACGCCCCACTGCCACGGAACGGAATAGTGGCGACCCGGATCCCAGGCGACGTCGACCCAGCGCGGATCGACATTCTTGAAATTCTCCATCTGGTCCGGACGGGACTCCAGGAGCAGGCCTTCGTTGATCCAGATCGGCATGTAGTTCGCGGAGGGAACGACGATGTCGAAGCCATGACCGCCGGCGCGCACCTTGGCGAGTGCGGTGTCGTTGGAATCGTAGTCGGTGACCGTCACCTTGACGTCAAACTGCTGCTCGAACTTCTTGATCATCTCGGGGCTCGTGTAGTCCCCCCAGTTGTAGATGTTGAGTTCGCCTGCGGCCGATGCTGCGCCGGCAAGGCTCAACAGCGTGAGCGTGGCCATGGCCGTCGTCGTCATCCATTTCATTGTCATTCTCCGTTCCTCTCTGTTTTTAAGTCGTTGTCAGGCTTACGGCTTGCGCCGGTTGATGAAGAAGAAGGCCACGATCAACACCGTCGACAGCGCCAGGAAGATGCTGGCGATGGCATTGATCTCCGGCGTCGCCTCACGCCGGATCTGGCCGAGCATGTAGGTGGGCAGAGTGTCCTGCCCACCGGACTTGACGAATTCCGTGATGACGACGTCGTCGAGCGAGATCACGAAAGCGAGCATGAAGCCGGCGATGATGGCGGGGCGCAGCAGCGGCAAGGTGACGAAGCGGAAGGCCCGCCAAGGCGTGGCATAGAGGTCGGCTGCAGCCCGCTCCAGGGTCAGGTCCATGCTTTCCAGCCGTGCCCGGATGGGGAGATAGGCGAAGGGGATGCAGAAGGCCGTGTGGGCCATGATCAGGTAGCCGAGGCCGGAATAGCCGGTCCAGACCTTGATGCGCGAGAAGACGATGAGCAGGGCCACGGCGGTGACGATTTCCGGCACCATCAGCGGCTGGTTGATTGCCGCATATTTCAGCGTCAGGCCGCGATAACCTTCCGTCCGGGTCGTTGCGAGTGCGGCCATGGTCGCGACGATGGTCGAGATGGCGGCGGCCCAGAGGGCAATGACCAGCGAGCGGATCGCAGCATCCTGAACCGCAGTGTTGTGCCAGGCGACGATGAACCAACGCATCGAGAACCCGCCCCAGACCGCCAGACTTTCATTGGCGTTGAAGGCGTAGGCCACGAGCGCTGCGATCGGCAGGTAGAGCGCGAAGAAGGTGAAGAGGGCAATCAGGCCGAAGCCCGGTTGACTGCGGATGTCGAAACGGCGCTCAGACATGTCCGGCTCCCGACTTGGATGCGTTGCGGACATAGAAGAGCAGGGCCAGCATCACGATGACCATCAGCGTGATCGACATGGCCGCACCCAGCGGCCAGTTGCGGCCCGCACCGAACTGCATCTCGATCAGATTGCCGAGCATCATGTTCTTGCCGCCACCCAGCACGCGCGGAATGACATAGGCGCCGAGCGAGGGAATGAAGACGAGGATCGATCCGGCGATCAGGCCCGGCTTCACCAGAGGGATGACGATCCGCCAGAGCACCTGCAGCCGGTTGGCATAGAGATCGTAACCGGCCTCCACGAGGCGGAAATCCAGTTTTTCGATCGAGGCGTAGAGCGGCAGGACCATCAGCGGCAGGTAGACATAGGTCATGCCGAGCAGGGTTGCGGTGTCCGTGTAGATGATCTGCAGGGGGCTCTTGATGACACCGAGCCACATCAGCACGTTGTTGACGATGCCCTCGTTGCGGATCACCTGCTGCATGGCGAAGGTGCGGATCAGCAGGTTCGTCCAGAACGGGATGGTGATCAGGAAAACCCACATTTCCCGGCTTTTTGCAGGCCGCGTGGCGATGAAATAGGCGGTGGGAAAGCCGAGGATCAGCGTGAGGATGGTGGTGTAGAAGGAGAGTTTCAGCGACCGCCAGATGATCGAGACATGGGCACTGGCGAGACCAAAGGTATCGTCGAAGATGTCACGTTCGAAGAACACCGAGAACCAGCCATCCAGCGAGAACTGCCAAGGCTTTACATCGCCATAGTCTCCCTTCACCAGGAAGGAATAGACCAGCATGACGAAAAGCGGGCCGATGGCCGCGACCAGGATGATGAGAAGCGCGGGGAGGCTCAGGAGCCAACGGTTTCGGATGTCGCGCGATTTGGCATTTTCGGGGGCCGTTCGGATCGCGCTCATGGTCAATCCTTCAGGATCTGCGCGACATCGTCGCTGACGAGGATGCCGACCGGTTGTCCCTCCGCATGACCGCAGGCACCGCTGCGGCTGTTCTGCTGGCGCACCGTGAACAGCGATCCGCCTTCGAGCCGGACGTTGATGTTGGTGTCCGTGCCCAGATAGACGACGCTCTCGACCGTGCCCTGCAGGGTGGCCTCGGGCGAGGGGGCGACGATCTCGGCATGTTCAGGGCGGATGACGATGGTGACCTTGCCCGAGGGCGTCGTCTTTTCCGGGAAGGTGGCGGGGATTTCCTGGCCCGAGCGCAGTCGGACCTTGGCTCTGTCGCCTTCCACCGATGCGACCTCGACCTCGAGGAAGTTCGTCTCGCCGATGAAGTCGGCCACGAAACGCTCGGCCGGGCGGTCGTAGATATCCCAGGGCGAACCGACCTGGCGCAGGCTCCCCGTCGACATGACCGCGATGCGGTCCGACATGGTGAGCGCCTCTTCCTGGTCGTGGGTCACGAAGATGAAGGTGATGCCGGTCTCGGCCTGCACGCGCTTCAATTCGATCTGCATCTCCTTGCGGAGTTTATAGTCGAGCGCCGAGAGGGGCTCGTCGAGCAGCAGGACCTTCGGCTTTGGCGCCAGGGCGCGGGCAAGCGCCACGCGCTGCTGCTGGCCGCCGGAAATCTGGCTGACCTGCCGATCGCGCATCTTCGTCATGTGCACCAGCTCGAGCATCTCGTCGACGCGCGACTTGATCTCCGCCGCCGGCTTGCCCAGCATCTTCAGGCCAAAGCCGATATTGTCGGCGACCGTCATATGGGGGAAGAGCGCGTAGGACTGGAAGACGGTGTTGACCGGCCGCTTGAACGGCGGGAGCGGGGCGATGTCTTCGCCGTGCAGGAGAATTTCGCCCGTCGTCGGAAAATCGAAGCCGGCGATCAGCCGCAGAAGCGTGGTCTTGCCGCAGCCGGATGGCCCCAGCAAGGTGAAGAACTCATTTTCCCGGATGGTGAGAAAGATCCCGTCGAGTGCGGTGACCTTTTCGTGTCCTGATCCGTAAATGCGGCTGACGCCGCGGATCTCGATGGCTGCCTTGTCAGATGCGGAACTCAAGCGATGCCCCCTGGCGTTCGGGTTATGCGCGATGGACTGCGGTGCGATCCGGCAATGGCAGGAGCTTCTGCCGACCGGGGCGCGTAATTCTGGTCACGCAAGTCGTGTGCCAGCTCGAATGCATGTGGAGCCTCCCTCCCGTTGGAGCCCGCAGACGCCCCGGAATGACAGGGTTTCTGCTGATCTCGCTCTTTGCCGACCGGTGTTCCCTTGTCTTCGGCGTCGCGGTCCGGTCGAGTCCGCGCACCTGATTTTGGGGCATGTTGCCTCTAATTTGGTCGTATGACCATTTTTATTTTTGGCTTCAGCGAAAATTTGTGCGGACCGCATGGCAGGCCTGCGGCAGGCGCTTGGCCGGCCGCTTGACACGGCTTGGCCAAGCATCCCATCGTCGGGCCATGTTGCCGGGCGCTTGCGCCGGTCCCACCTGATCCGGAGACACCCGTGACCGATCCCACCCGTCTTGGCGCCGCTGCGCTGTCCGTTTCCCTCCGGTCCGGCGCGCTTTCGGCCGAAGGGGTCATGCGCGATTATCTGGCACGGATTGAACGGCTGAACCCTCGGATCAACGCGCTCATCAGTCTGCGCTCGAACGAGGAACTGCTTGCCGAAGCGCGTTTGCTGGACCGGGAGCGGGCCGCCGGCACCATCCGCGGACCGCTGCATGGCGTGCCGATTGCGATCAAGGATCTCAGCGAGGCGAAGGGCATCCGTTGCACTTACGGCTCTCCGCTCTACCGGGATTTCGTGCCTGATTTCGACGACATCCAGGTGGAGCGGATCCGGGCGGCAGGCGCCATCGTCATTGGCAAGACCAATACCCCGGAATGGGGCTTCGGTTCGCACAGCTACAATCCCGTCTTCGGCGTCACCCGCAATCCTTATGACCCGGCGCAGTCCGCCGGCGGGTCGAGTGGCGGTGCGGGGGCAGCACTTGCGGCCCGGCTGGTGCCGGTCGCTGACGGCAGCGACATGATGGGGTCGCTGCGAAACCCCGCCGCCTTCAACAATGTCATCGGTTTTCGCCCGAGCTTCGGTCGCATCCCGGCGCTTCCCGGTCGGGATGCCTATCTCAACCAGCTCGCAACGCTCGGACCCATGGGCCGTAGCGTCGAAGACGTGGTGCTGCTTCTGAACATCCAGTCCGGCTTCGATCCGCGTGATCCGTCCTCCTTCGAGAGTGGACCCGTCACCATTGATCCCGACCTTGCGCGCAAGGGCGGCCGGATCGGCTGGCTGGGTGATTTCTCCGGGTATCTGCCCTTCGAGCCGGGTGTCCTCGCGCTCAATGAAAAGGCTCTCGGTATTTTCGAAGCCATGGGTTTTTCCGTCAAGGCGGCGACGCCCGCCTTCGATATGGAACGGCTGTGGTGGGCATGGACGACGCTGCGCAGCGTCTTCACCGCCGGCAGCATGCGTGACACCTATGAAGACCCGGCCCGGCGGGGATCGCTCAAGCCGGAAATCCTCTATGAGGTGCGGAACGGTCTGCGGGCCTCGTCCGCCGATGTCTTCGAAGCCTCCGCCATCCGGACCGCCTGGTATCAGGCGATGCTGAAACTCTTCGAGCGTTTCGACTATCTGATCGCACCGGCCGCGCAGGTCTTCCCTTTCGATGCCGACATTCCCTGGCCGCGTGAAATCGCCGGACGCCACATGGATACCTATCACCGCTGGATGGAGGTGGTGATCGGCCCGAGCATGGCCGGCCTGCCTGTGGCAGCGCTGCCGGCCGGCTTCTCCGAGGGTGGCCTGCCGAATGGTTTCCAGCTGATCGGGCCGCCGCGAGCCGATGCGCGGGTGCTTTCCGTTGCCGCCGGTTACGAGGCGGCGACCGACTGGCTGGACCGCGTACCCTCCCTGGCGCAGGATGCTCTGGAGTAAATCTTTTTCACTCTTGAATGGGAGGGCAATTTGGCCCTACGATTTGATGGGCTTGCCAAGCTACTGTTTATCCAGCCCCGTCGCCTCTCTCTGGGCATGGGATCCTCTCACTGACGCGACCGAACTACGGAATTCATTTTCATGAACCTTGTCTTCGACGGCCATAACGACGTTCTCCTTCGCCTCTGGCGCAGCCGCAAGGACGGCGCCGACCCTGTGAAGGAGTTCGCCCAGGGCACGACGGCCGGCCACATTGACGGGCCGCGTGCCAAACGCGGTGGCCTGGCAGGCGGGCTGTGTGCCGTCTATATCCCTTCGCCGCATGATTTCGTGCTGAAGGAGCCGGATGCCGACGGTCACTATCTGACACCGCTCGATCCGCCGCTGGAGCGGTCGCCCTCGCTCGACATCGCGCTGGAGATGATCGCGATCGCCCGCCAGCTGGATCGCGCCGGCGCCTGGACGCTGTGCCGCAGCACGGCCGAAATCCGCAAGGTGATGGCGGATGGTGGTTTCGCGGCTGTCCTGCACATGGAAGGCTGCGAGGCGATCGACGCCAATCTCGATGCGCTCGAGGTTTTCTACGCTGCCGGGCTCCGCTCGCTCGGGCCTGTGTGGAGCCGCCACAACATCTTCGGGCATGGGGTGCCATTTGCCTTCCCCAGTTCTCCGGATACCGGACCCGGCCTCACCGATCTCGGTCGCGAGCTGGTCCGCCGCTGCAACAAGCTCGGCATCCTGATCGATCTCGCCCACATCACCGAGCAGGGCTTCTGGGACGTGGCGAAACTGAGCGACCAGCCGCTGATCGCCAGCCACTCCAACGTGCATGCGATGACGCCGGTGGCGCGCAACCTGACCGACAAGCAGCTCGACGCGATCCGCGAGAGCCGGGGTCTGGTCGGGCTGAACTATGCCGTGACCATGTTAAGGCCGGACGGGGGCGACAACGCGGATACGCCGATCTCGCTGATGGTCCGGCATATCGACCATCTGGTCGAACGCATGGGGATCGACTGTGTCGCGCTCGGCTCGGACTTCGACGGCGCGACGATACCGGCTGCCATCGCCGATGCCTCCGGCAACCACCGACTCGTGGAAGCGCTTGGTGCCGCCGGTTACAGTGCCGGTGATCTCGACAAGATCTGCCGCGAAAACTGGCTGCGGGTGCTGGCTTCCGCCTGGCACGAATAAGTTCATACTGGCCTACCCATAAAAACCAAGAAGGGAACCGTAACGATGACAATGTTCGACAAGCGCCTCAAACTTCTGACGACCAGCGCGATGCTGGCACTCATGGTCGCGGTTGCGCCGCAGGCCTATGCTGCGACCCCGGCGGATACGCTCGTCCAGGCCTGGGCGATCGACGACATCATCACGCTTGATCCGGGTGAAGCCTTCGAACTCTCGACGGCGGAGATCACCGCCAACACCTATAGCAAGCTCGTGGCGCTCGATCCGGCCGATACGTCGAAGATCGTCAGCGACCTCGCCGAAAGCTGGGATGTGTCCGAGGACGGCCTGACCTATACGTTCAAGCTCAAGCCGAACCTCACTTTCGCGTCGGGTAATCCGATCACTGCTGAAGACGTTGCCTTCTCGTTCGAACGTGTCATCAAGCTCGACAAGTCACCGGCCTTCCTGCTGACCCAGTTCGGTTTGAGCGGCGACAATGTCACGGAAAAGGCCAAGGCGGCCGACGAATCCACCTTCGTGCTGACCGTCGACAAGCCCTATGCCCCGAGCTTCGTGCTCAACGTCCTGACGGCCACCGTCGCCTCCGTCGTCGACAAGAAGGTCGTGATGGAGAATGCCAAGCCTGTTACGCCGACCGAGGAATACAAATACGACACGGACTTCGGCAACGAGTTCCTGAAGACCGGCTATGCCGGTTCCGGACCGTTCAAGATCCGCGAATGGCGCGCCAATGAAGTCGTCGTGCTTGAGCGCAACGACAACTATTACGGCGAAAAGGCCAAGCTCGCCCGCGTCATCTATCGCTACATGAAGGAAAGCTCCGGCCAGCGCCTGGCACTGGAAAACGGTGACATCGACGTTGCCCGCAACCTCGATCCGGGCGATTTCGATGCCGTTGCCAAGAAGGAAGGCATCGCCACCACTTCGGCACCGAAGGGCACGCTCTACTACTTCAGCCTCAACCAGAAGAACCCGAACCTGGCCAAGCCCGAAGTCATCGAGGCCTTCAAGTACCTCGTCGATTACGACGCGCTCGGCGAAACCCTGATCAAGGGCATCGGCACGATCCACCAGACCTTCCTGCCATCCGGCCAGCTCGGCGCGCTCGACGACAATCCGTACAAGCTCGACGTCGCCAAGGCGAAGGAACTGCTGGCCAAGGCTGGTCTCGCCGACGGCTTCACCGTCACCATGGACGTGCGCAACACGCAGCCCGTGACCGGCATTGCCGAAAACGTCCAGCAGACGCTCGCCCAGGCGGGCATCAAGCTGGAAATCATCCCGGGTGACGGCAAGCAGACGCTGACGAAGTATCGTGCGCGTCAGCACGACATCTATATCGGCCAGTGGGGCTCGGACTATTTCGACCCGAACTCGAATGCCGAGACCTTCACCTTCAATCCTGACAATTCCGACGAAGGCACGAACAAGACGCTCGCCTGGCGCAATGCCTGGGATCCGAAGGAATTGTCCACCAAGACGGCGGCTGCCCTGCTCGAGAAGGATACCGCCAAGCGTGCGGCGATCTACGAAGACCTGCAGAAGCAGGTGCTTGCGTCCGGCCCGTTCGTGGTGATCTTCCAGCAGACGGAAATCGCCGGCTATTCGAGCAAGGTGCAGAGCTACAAGCTCGGCCCGAGCTTCGACACCAACTATGTCAACACGGTCACCAAGGAATAGTCGTCCTTGACCTCCGTGGACAGCCAGGTCGACGAGAGGCGCGCTTCCAGGCGCGCCTCTGCGATCGCCATCGCCGTCGGCAAGTTTCTGCTGACGGTGGTGACCACCTATCTCGGCCTTCTGGCCGTCACCTTCTTCATCGGCCGCGTGGTGCCGATCGATCCGGCGCTCGCCATCGTCGGCGATCGGGCGCCGTCGCATGTCGTCGAGCGCGTGCGCGAGGAGCTCGGCCTCAACCTGCCGCTCTGGGAGCAGTTCATCATCTATGTCCGCCAGGCGCTGTCGGGTGATTTCGGCGTGTCGGTGCTCACCACCAATCCGGTGATGAAAGACATCGCCCGCGTCTTTCCGGCCACGATAGAGCTTGCCACCGTCGGCACGATCATCGGCGCCGTGCTCGGCGTTCCGCTCGGCGTGCTCGCCGCCGTCAAGCGCGGCTCGATCGCCGACCAGATGGTGCGGGTCGTCGGCCTCATCGGCTATTCCGTGCCGATCTTCTGGCTCGGGCTTCTGGCGCTGCTGCTCTTTTATGCCAAGCTCAACTGGGTTGCCTATCCCGGCCGTGTCGATATCGTCTACGAGTACAGCTTCACCCCGGTCACCGGCTTCTTCCTGCTCGATGCCGCCATGCAGCGGCAATGGGACGTGTTGTGGGATCTCTTCCGCCACATCATCCTGCCTGGCGGTCTGCTCGGCTATTTCTCCATGGCCTATATCAGCCGCATGACGCGCTCCTTCATGCTCAACGAACTGGCGCAGGAATACATCGTTGCCGCCCGTGCCAAGGGCCTGAGCGAAACCCGGATCATCTGGTTCCATGCTCTGCGCAATGCCGCAGTGCCGCTGGTCACGGTCATTGCACTCTCCTATGCCGGCCTGCTTGAAGGGTCTGTGCTGACGGAAACGATCTTCTCCTGGCCGGGGCTTGGGCTCTACATCACCAATTCGCTGCAGAATGCCGACTTGAACGCCGTGCTCGGCGGGACGATCGTGATCGGATCCGTCTTCATCGGCATCAATCTTCTGTCGGATATTCTCTATCGCATGCTGGATCCGAGGACGCGCAGCCGATGACCACACCCGTCTCCGCTTCCGAACTCACCTGGAAAGGCTGGCTCACGTCGGACCGGCCGCAATCCCGCCTGCAGGCCCGTTGTGGACGCGCCTATATCATCTGGCAGCGCTTCGCCGAAAACCGGCTGGCGCTGGCGGGCCTCGCCATCCTGATCGCGCTTCTCTTCGTCGCCGCCTTTGCCGATGTGCTGGCGCCGCATTCGCCTGTTCAGGGTGACCTGCGCAATGCCCGCCTTCTGCCGCCCGGCAGTGCAGGATATCTGCTCGGCACCGACGATCAGGGCCGCGACATCCTCTCGCGCCTCATCCACGGCTCGCGGCTGACGCTGTTCGTCGTGGCGCTGGTTGCGATCATCGCAGCCCCTGTCGGCCTCATCGTCGGCACCATTGCCGGTTATGCCGGCGGCTGGGTCGACGGCTTGCTGATGCGGATCACCGACATCTTCCTCGCCTTCCCGAAGCTCGTCCTGGCACTGGCGCTGGTCGCAGCGCTCGGCCCCGGTATCGAGAATGCGGTTCTCGCCATCGCGATTACCTCCTGGCCGCCCTATGCCCGTATCGCACGCGCCGAGACGCTGACCTTCCGCAACTCGGATTTCATCGCGGCGGTACAGCTCATGGGCGCCTCGCCGCTCCGGATCGTGCTGTCGCATATCGTGCCGCTCTGCCTGTCGTCGGTCATCGTGCGCGTGACGCTCGACATGGCCGGCATCATCCTGACCGCTGCCGGGCTGGGTTTTCTCGGCCTCGGCGCACAGCCGCCGCTGCCGGAATGGGGCGCGATGATCGCATCCGGTCGGCGCTTCATCCTCGACCAGTGGTGGGTCGCGGCCATGCCGGGTTTTGCCATCCTGATCGTCTCGCTCGGCTTCAACCTCTTGGGCGACGGGTTGCGCGATGCGCTTGATCCGAAGGAGGCCGGCCAATGAGCGCGCTTCTGACCGTCGAAAACCTTCGTGTCAGCTTCCCCACCCGCACCGGCCTCGTCGAGGCGGTGCGCGGCGTGTCCTTCACGCTCGGACGTGAACGGCTCGGCATTGTCGGTGAATCCGGCTCCGGCAAGTCGCAGACGGGACGAGCCATCATGGGGCTGACCTCGCCCCAGGCGAGGATCACGGCCGAGCGGCTGCAGTTCGGCGATACCGATCTTCTGAAAGCGAGCCCCGCCCGTCGCCGCTCGCTGCGCGGCAAGCAGCTCGCGATGATCCTGCAGGATCCGAAATACTCGCTGAACCCGGTCATGACCGTCGGACGCCAGATCATGGAGACGCTCCGTACCCATGAAAAGGTATCGTCCGGCGAGGCGCACAAACGGGCGCTCGCCATGCTGGAAGCGGTGCAGATCCGCAATCCGGAGCGCGTCTTCGATCTCTATCCGCATGAAGTCTCCGGCGGCATGGGCCAGCGCGTGATGATCGCGATGATGTTGATCTGCGGGCCGGAACTGCTGATCGCCGATGAGCCGACCTCGGCCCTCGACGTGACGGTGCAGCTCGAAGTGCTCGCCATTCTCGACGCGCTGGTGCGCGATCGCGGCATGGGCCTGATCTTCATCAGCCACGACCTCAGGCTCGTCTCGTCCTTCTGCGACCGCGTGCTCGTCATGTATGCCGGCCGGGTGGTCGAGGAAATCGAGGCGACGCGGCTCCGGGAGGCCCAACATCCCTACACCCGAGGACTGCTCGAATGCCTGCCGCAGATCGCCGCCGACCGTCATCCGCTGCCGGTGCTCTCCCGTCAGGCGGAGTGGAAGCTATGAGGCCGGTTCTCGCCATCAGGGACATGGTCGTCAGCTTCGACGGCTACCGCGCGCTCGACAGCGTCAGCGTCGACGTCGAGGACGGTGCCTCCTTCGGCATCGTCGGCGAATCCGGCTCCGGCAAATCGACGCTGCTACGCGCGGTCGCCGGGCTGAATTCCTTCAGCAGCGGCATCCTGTCGGTCAACGGCAGGCTCTATGAGGGCCGCAAGCGCGACAAGGAATTCTATCGCCAGGTGCAGATGGTCTTCCAGGACCCCTATGGTTCGCTGCATCCACGCCAGACGGTGGACCGGTTGCTGCGCGAGCCCCTGACGATCCACGGGTTCTCCGATGCCGAAACGCGCATCGCTCGCGCCTTGGACGAGGTGGGCCTGGGCGCCGGCTTCCGCTTCCGTTTTTCGCACCAGCTGTCCGGCGGCCAGCGCCAGCGCATCGCGATTGCCCGCGCCCTGATCCTCGAGCCGAAGGTGCTTTTGCTCGACGAGCCGACCTCGGCGCTCGATGCCTCGATCCAGGCGGAAATCCTCAATCTGCTCGAACAGGTGCGTCGGGATCGCGGCCTGACCTTCGTCATGGTCAGCCACGACCTCGCGGTCATCAGCCATATGTGCGAGCATCTGGCGGTGATGAAATCCGGCAAGATCGTCGAGACGCTGAGCGTCGAGCAGTTGCGCAACGGCGATTTCTCGACCGACTATACCCGCCAGCTGATGATGGCGAGCGAAGGCTTTCGGCGCGTCTGAGCGGTCCCGGTCGAGGCTCTCTCAGGCGACGCGATGGCCCGAGCGCCAGGCGGACTTCACGAAGGGATGGCCGTCCTGCAGATCGACGCGGATCAGGTCGGCTTTGAGGCCGATCTCGATCGCGCCGCGGTCCGCGAGATTGCCGGCGAGCGCCGGGTTGCGCGTCACCAGAGCGACGGCGCTCGGCAGGTCGTAGTCGAGACCGGGATCGGCAGAGATCATGAAGGCCGCATCCAGCATCGAGCGCGGCACGTAATCCGACGCGAGGATGTCGACCAGCTTGTCCGCCAGCAGATCGCGCACGGCGATGTTGCCGGATTGCGAGCCGCCGCGCACAAGGTTCGGCGCACCGGCGACAATGCGCATGCCGGCATCGCGTGCCGCTTGCGCCGCCTCCATCGAGCAGGGGAATTCGGAGATCGACACGCCCTCCGCCAGCCCTTCCTCGATATGGGCCACGTCAGTATCGTCATGGCTCATCAGCGGCATGGAGCGGGCGCGGGCGAGTGCCACGACCTCCGGCCGTGTCATCGCCGCAAAGTGGCTCTTCTCGGCGACGAGCACCTTGATCTTCTCGCGCACCAGTGCCGGGCTTTCGCCGGTCGATTTGCAGGCTCTCGCGACATAGGCCTCGATATCGCGGCTCTGGCGGATGCCGGGCAGGTGCTCCATGATCGAGAGCACGCGAACAATCTCCCGGTCGATGTTCTCCGCCGTCAGCGCCGGGGTTGCCGGGTCCGTCAGTTCGCAGCGCAGGTGAACGAGATGTTCGGCCCTGAGCATGCCAGAGCTTTGAGCCTGCTCCAGCGCCTCGATCATCGGTTTCAGGATTTGCGCCCGCTCCGGATTGTCGGTGGTGGCGCCGACGCAGAGGCTGTCGAAGACGGTGGTGACGCCGCCGCCGATGATCTGGGCGTCGTGGGCCAAGGCGGCGCGCATGAAATCCCAGCGCACATGGGCGCGGGGATACAGGTGCTTTTCGAAGTGGTCGGTGTGGATGTCGACCAAACCGGGCAGCAGATAGTCGCCGGCAAAGTCGATCGATCCCGCATGGCGCGAGGGGCCTTCGTGGACCTCGATGATCCGGCCGTCTTCGATGACCACGGAGCCGTGCAAGACATGGCCTGATGTCACCACGCGGGCATTGGAGAGGATCAGCACCTCACCGCGCGCCGCTTCGAAGGTTTCACCCGTCGCATCCGTCTGTCGCAGCATGACTCGCCTCCATCCGCTCGCAGTCGAAGCGTCTCTAGGCGCGTTTCATGACGCTTTGGTGTCAGAGCACGCGATAAAGGGCTGCGTTGTCCTGCGCGTCCAGCCGCAGGCAGTCGTCGGCGATCACCTGCTCCTCGTCGGTTGCGATGACGCGCACCTTGACCCGGCTTTCCTCGCGCGAAATGACCCCCTCGTTGCGGTCGTTCCTATCCCCATCGAGCAGAAGGCCGAGGAAGCGCAGGCGCTCGACCACCGACCGGCGGATCGTCGGCTGGTTCTCGCCGATGCCGGCCGTGAAGACCAGCGTATCGAGGCCACCGAGGGTGGCGGCCAGACGTGCCACTTCGCCTGCAATGCGGAAGGTGAAGACATCCAGAGCCTCGCACGCCTCCTTCGAAGGGGTTTCCAGCAGGACCCTGCTGTCGGCGCTGATGCCGGACAGGCCGAGCAGGCCGGACTGTTTGTAGATCATCTCCTCCACCTGTTTGACGCTCATTCCATGCGCCTCGACGAGATGAAAGAGCACGCCGGGGTCGATGGCGCCGGAACGGGTGGCCATCGGCACGCCGTCGATGGTGGAAAAGCCCATCGAGGTGTCGCGGCTCACGCCATGTTCCAGCGCGCAAAGGCTGGCGCCGGAGCCGAGATGGGCAACGACTGCGCGGCCGCCGGCCCGTTCCGGGTCCAGCGCTTTCAGCGCCCCGGCGATATAGGCATAGGACAGCCCGTGAAAGCCGTAGCGCTTCACGCCCTTGTCGAACCAGTCGCGCGGGATGGCGAAGCGTCTGACAACATCGGACTGGGTGCGATGGAAGGCGGTGTCGAAAGAGGCTGTCTGCGGCATGCCGGGTTTCAGCTCGGCAATCGCACGGATCAGGCGCAGGTTCTGCGGCTGGTGCAGCGGTGCCAGCGTCACCAGGCTCTCGATGCCGGCGAGGCTCGCGTCGTCAATCCTCACGGCCTCGCCAAAAAGATCGCCGCCATGCACCACCCGATGTCCGACCGCCGAGACGGCGTCGAGATCATAGTGTTCACCGAGCCAGTCGAAGACCTCTTCCAAGACGTCGTGCAGCAGGTCATCGGTCTTTGCCACCAGCGGCACGTCGAAGATTTGGGGACCCTCGATCAGGTGAAAGGTCAGCGGCTCGGCGCGAAAGTCGATGAGACCCTTGCCGATGCGCTTTGCCCCATTGTGTTCGCGGGCGAAAATGCCGATCTTCACTGTGGACGAGCCGGCATTGAAGGTGAGCAGCAGTTTCTGGCTCATGCCATCGGCCCCAGGGCAAGGGCTGCGGCCTTCTTGGCGGCGACGAGTTTGGCGAGGGCTGCCGAGGCGATGCGCACACGCAGGCTGTCGGAGCGGCTGGTAAGGATCACGGGCACGCGGGCGCCGAGCACCAGGCCAGCGGCATCCGCATTGGCGAAATAGAGGAGCTGCTTGGCCAGCATGTTGCCGGCCTCGAGATCCGGCACCAGCAGGATATCGGCGTCACCGGCGACGGGCGAAACGATGCCCTTGGTGCGGGCGGCTTCCATGCTGATCGCATTGTCGAAGGCGAGCGGGCCGTCGACCTTGGCACCCCGGATCTGGCCGCGGGCCGCCATGACGGTGAGGGCCGCTGCCTCCAGCGTCGCCGGCATCTTGTCGTTGACCGTCTCGACGGCCGCCAGCACCGCGACCTTGGGCTCGGCCACGCCCAGCATATGCATGAGATCAACGGCGTTCTGGCAGATGTCGCGCTTGTGCTCGAGCGTCGGCGCGATGTTGATCGCGGCATCGGTGACGATCAGCAGCTTGGAATAGGCCGGCACATCCATGACATAGACATGGCTGACACGGCGTTCGGTCTTCAGCCCCGAGCCGCTGCCGACCACGGCGCCGAGCAGCTCGTCGGAATGCAGGCTGCCCTTCATCACCGAGCCGACCTTGCCGGCGACGGCGAGTTCCACGGCAAGGGCAGCGGCCGCATGGCTGTGTTCGGTGTGAAGGATTTCGAGCCCGGCGATCGAAATACCGGCCTTTTCGGCCGCCGCCCGGATCTTGGCCTCCGGACCGATCAGGATCGGCTCCAGAAGACCTTCGTCGCGGATTTCGACAGCCGCCTCGATCGCTTCCGGCGAGCAGGGGTGGACAAGGGCGGTCTTGACCATCGGCAGGCTGCGGGCTTCGGCGACGATGGCGTCAAAACGGTCGTGCCGCTGCAGCGAGACATCGGGGGGCAGGTTTTCCGACCAGCTGATGCGCTCGACCGGCGCCCGCACGCGGGCCTTGCCCACGAGAACAGGTTCGCCGTTCTGGTTCACACAGCGCGTGTCGAAGACCAGCGTGCGACCGTCGCTTTCCTTCTTCATCAGCGTCACCGTCGCGGTGATCCGGTCGCCTGTCGCGATCTCCTTCCAGAATTCCAGATCCTGGCCGAGATAAACCGTGCCGGGGCCGGGCAGGCGGGTGTCGAGCACGGCCGAGATCATGCCCGCCGGGATCAGCGACTGGCCAAGCGGCACCGGATTGTTGTCACCCGACAATGCCGCAAAGAGTTCGATGTCGTCAGGGCCGATCATGCGGCTGAGGCTCGCGGCATCGCCGAGCTTCAACTCATCGAAGGTGCGGTTGGTGAGCACTGGTCTTTCCATGTCGCTTTCGTCTTCCATTGTCCGACCAGCCTCCCTTCCGGTCTCTTATCATCCTGTGGGTGATCCGCGTCAGCCGCGTGATCAACCTTGGCCTGCAATCTCTTCGGGGAAGGGTGGGATGTCCTTGACTTGGGTCAAGGGGCGATGGGGCGAAAGTCTTGGTGGGTAAGTCTGGAGGGGGAGGCTGGGTTCCGCTTGGGGCTTGCCGCGCGGTGCCCCCCTCTGTCGGCTACGCCGACATCTCCCCCTCAAGGGGGGAGATTGCCAGCCTGCGTTTGCACCTCTGTAACACGGACGGAACTGACCTCACAGGCTCCGCAGTTCTTCGAGCTAGCCCTGGCAGAGGCCGCAATCCGATCTCCCCCCTTGAGGAGGAGATGCCCGGCAGGGCAGAGGGGGGTACCGCAGGCAAAGACGCAAGAGTGTTGAGAAAAGTCCGACCGGAGGCCCCCTTTACTTCGTCCCATCACCCCACCGATCCCGCCAGGAAGGCTGCGCATCCGCATACGGCAGCGCCACAGCCTCATACACCCCGCGCGCAATCGCCCGTGCCATGACCAGCGTCGCCAGATGGCAAAGTTCCATGAAGTCGGCGACCCCATTGCCCTGACGCCTGCCGGTCGAGGCGGCAAAGACAGTGTCGCCGTCGAGCGGCAGGTGGGCGGGCAGCACGGCGCGGGCGAGGCCATCATGGGCCGACAGCGACAGACGGTGCAGTTCGGGTTTCGACAAAACGCAATCGGTCACGACCGCACCGATGGTCGTCGCCGTCAGCCGCAGGCCCTTGATACGCATGGCCCGGTCCTCGGTGCTGACATGAGCGGGCTGGCCGAGCCCGCCGAATTCGTCCGCCTCTTCGAAGGGGGCCGCCCAGAACTGCGGGCCGTCGCCCACGGTCACCGAGCCCATGGCATTGACGGCAACGAGGGCCGCGATCGTATGCCCCGATGACGAGACGGCGCTCGCCGAGCCGAGGCCGCCCTTGCAATTGGCCGTCGTGGCACCCGTCCCCGCGCCGACTGTGCCGAGCGGGAAAGCGCCTTTGGCGGCGTTCTGGTAGGCTTGATAGCCGAGGTCGCGATAGGGCGCATGCAGGCCCCAGCCCTTGTCGCCGCCATTCAGGAGATCCATCAGGATCGCCTGCGGCACGATCGGCACGCGCACCGAGCCCACGGCAAAGCCGCGGCCTGCCGCCCTTAGGCCCGATTGCACGCCGCCCGCCGCATCAAGCCCGAAGGCCGAGCCGCCCGAGAGCACGAAGGCATCGACCTGTTGCACCGTCATCGAGGGATCGAGCAACGTCACATCCCGTCCGCCCGGCGCGCCGCCGAGCACCGTTCCAGACGCGGTTGCCGGTTCGTCGAAGAGGATGACGGTCACGCCCGAGCCGAGCGTCAGATCGGTTGCATGGCCGACGGCGAGGCCGTCGATGTCGGTGAGGAGGTTGAGGGGGCCGTGGGGCATGGGGCGTGTCTCCGGATGGGTGGGCGGAGAGTGGCGGTGGTGTGGGAGAAGATCAAGGTGTTTGGAAGTCTCGATTGCTTGGTCGATGGCTTTTGCCATAGGGCAAATCCCCCACAAAGGCCCGCCGTCTCCCCCAATACCTCAACCCGCCCAGATTTGCCGGACCGCCTCGGGTTGACGCCGCCGCCCTCCGACGCGATGTAAGCCATAATGCCACCGAACAGGAACTCGCCCATGCAGCGTATCAAGCACCATATCACCCGTATCGCCTCGGCGGCCGAAGCCCGGGTCTGGCTGACGGCTCTGGTGGCGGCTCTGGTCGCCTATTTTCTGTTCGAACTGACGGGCGAGGTGCTGGAGGGCGAGACGCGGGCCTTCGATGAGGGCGTGCTTCTGGCGTTGCGCGATCCGACCGATCCGGCCCTGCCGATCGGCCCCACATGGCTCACCAAGATGGTGGTCGACATCACGGCACTCGGCGGCGTGACCGTGCTGACGCTGATCGTCACGCTCGTCGTCGTCTATCTGACGCTGCGCCGCAAATATCGCACGGCGCTCTTCGTCACCGGATCGATCCTCGGTGGCTGGGCTCTCAGCAGCGCGATCAAGATCGGCATCGCGCGGCCGAGGCCTGAGGTGGTGCAGCATCTCGTCGAAGTCACCGACATGAGCTTTCCGAGCGGCCATGCCATGCTCTCGGCGATCACCTATCTGACGCTCGGCGCCATGCTGTCGCGCATCGAGGAGCAGCCTTCGCTGCGTTACTTTTTCCCGCTGGTCGCGGTGGTGCTGACGCTGATCATCGGCCTCAGCCGCATCTATCTCGGCGTGCATTACCCGACCGACGTGCTCGGCGGATGGGCGGCCGGAACCGTCTGGGCCTGCGGCAGCTGGTTCGTGGCGCGGTGGATGCTGGGGCGGCGCTGAGAGGTTTTTCCGGTCTGCGTGGCTGAACCTCGGGCCATGCAGGCGGGCGCTTCATTTCGATGCAAAACGGCATTTGCGCCTTGCCAAAGCGGCTGATCGCGGAAACAGTGTCGGTGAAATTTCATCCGGACGTTTCGTTTCAAGAGGTCTTTCATGCCCGTCATCAACCGTGCCAGCGAGCTTCAGCCCGAAGTCGCCGAATGGCGGCGGCATCTGCACCAGCATCCGGAACTGCTGTTCGACGTGCATGGCACGGCCGCCTTCGTGGCTGACAAGCTGAAGGAATTCGGCTGCGATCTGGTGAAGACGGGGATCGGCCGCACCGGCGTGGTGGGCATCATCAAGGGCAATCGCGGCGATGGTCCGGTGATCGGTTTCCGCGCTGACATGGATGCCCTGCCGATCCACGAGGTATCGGGCAAGGCCTGGTCATCGAAAACGCCCGGCAAGATGCATGCCTGCGGACATGACGGCCATACCGCCATGCTGCTGGGCGCGGCGAAACATCTGGCGGAAACCCGCAATTTCAAGGGCTCGATCGCGGTCATCTTCCAGCCGGCGGAAGAGGGTGGCGGCGGTGCGCGCGAAATGGTGCGCGACGGCCTGATGGAGAATTTCGCCATCTCCGAGGTCTATGGCATGCACAATCATCCGGGCATGGCGGTCGGCACCTTTGCCACCCGCAAGGGCTCGGTGATGGCGGCGGCCGACCAGTTCGACATCCAGATCAACGGCCGCAGCGGCCATGCCGCCCAGCCGCACAAGTCGATCGATCCGGTGCTGGCGGCGGCCCAGGTCGTGGTGGCGCTGCAGTCAATCGCGGCGCGCGAGACCGATCCGCTGAAGTCGGTCGTCGTCACCGTCACCAAGATCCACGGTGGCGACGCCTATAACGTCATTCCCGACGGCGTAAAATTGTCCGGCACCGTGCGCACGCTCCTGCCGGAACTGCGCGACATGGCGGAAACCCGGATCAAGGAGATCGCGACCGGGATCGCCATGGCCATGGGCGCACAGGCGCAGGTCAGCTATCATCGCGGCTATCCCGTCACCTTCAACCACGCCACGGAAACGGCCTTTGCGCTCGACGTGATGCGCAAGGTGGCCGGCGCGCAAGCGGTCAGCGACGAATTCCCGCCGGCCATGGGCGCCGAGGATTTTTCCTACATGCTGGAAGCGCGGCCAGGGGCTTTCGTCTTCATCGGCAATGGGGATACGGCCAACCTGCACAACTCGGCCTATGATTTCAACGACGAGGCGATCCCCTACGGAATCAGCTATTGGGTGACGCTGGCGGAGACGGCGCTCGCGGCCTGAGTTTGCCCTACATTCCGGCGCTGACCCGCGTCGATGCCGAGAGCATCGGCCGAGCGCTTGTCGCGCCGGTCACGATTGCGGGCCCTGGCCGAAATCGAGCAGCGTGATCCGGGCATTCCAGTCATATTTCGTCGCATCGATGATGGCCGGGCGCGGATGTGAAAAGCCGTGGAAGAGCAAGGCGTAGCAACGGGTCACGGTCTGGCCGGGCGCAATCAGTTGGTCATCGCGCAGAAAACCTCGATAGACCACGGCAGTCTTCCCCTGCGGCATGCCGATCAGGTCGAAGGACAGGCGGTTGATGGCGCGGTCTGCACCATTGGTGAAGGTGACGGCGACCGGCAGCGCCGGATCGACGCAGATCCTGGGGTCGCCTACGGCACTGACCGTGACGGCTGCGTTTTCACTGCTCTGGCGGCGCGAGTCGGATTCGGTGAAGAACCAGATCAGCCCGGCGATTGCCGCAATCGCGACGGCAAAGCCGATCGCCCATGCGCGCTTTCGAAGGAGGAAGATGGCGATCAGCGCCAAGGCGGCCGCGACCCAGATCATGCGGTCAAGTCTGTGGCGAAACGAAATGTCATGCCGGCAAGATAAGCTTCCGGGCCGGAAAGGCAACGGATGTGCGGCATTCTGGCCGCCCATTGCGCTGAAAAGGCGGCTCCGCTCCTCAGACCACCGCCTTGACCAGGCGTGCGCGCGGCCGTGCCGCCCGGCGCACGGGTACCTGCAGGCTGACGGGTGGCGCAACCGTGAGGGCATCGATCACCGTCTGCGACATGCTCTGGCAGACGAAGTCGGCACCGATCTCCGCAGCCTCGATCCGGGGATGATCGGTGCCGTTGGCAAGCGGAATCATGATGCCGACCCGCACATCTGCCCTCAGCCGCTTGACCCGACGGACCATCAGGCGGGCATGCGACTTCGAGTTGCCGTTCAAGAAGGCGATGATGACCGTCTCGACGCCCTCAATGCGGGGCTGCACGGCCGGGCGGGCGGTCAGATCCGCATGGGTTCCGGAATAGACCGTTGCCCCCTGGACTTCCAGGACCTGCGCCAGCATGGCGGCGGCGGCATCATCCATGGCACCGCGTCCGCCGAGGCAAAGCACGGTCCGACCCTCGCCATCTGGCAGTTCCTCGGCATGGGCCGGATCCTGCTTCTCCAGCGCATCCGGGGGCTGGATGTCCTCGTTTTCCTCTTCCTCGGCGATGTCGGAGAGGTTTTCGACCAGTGCTCGACAATTGCTGGCAAACTGGTGCAACTGGACGTCGCTCATCACGCCGCGCTGGCGGTCCACTTCGGCGAGCAGCAGGGCGGGCAGGCCGACTTTTTCGTAATAATCTGCGAGATATTCCTCCTCGAGATACTCCTCGGCATTGTCCGTCGCCTCGCTCGGGTCCCCGGCCAACAGGCGCTGATAGAGCTTTTCATGCGGTTCGAGGACGGCTTCGTTGCCGAGCAGGACGTCGAGGAAGGCGAATTGCGGCACGTGGCGGCCCAGGACCACGAGACAGACGGTGAGCGGCGTCGAGAGCATCAGCCCCAGCGGCCCCCAGAGCCATGACCAGAAGATCGCGGAGACGATGATCGCCAGCGGCGACAGGCCGGTATGGGCGCCGTAAAGCCAGGGCTCGATGACGTTGTTGCTGATCAGTTCGACGGTGGCGAAGAGAGCCGCGACCCACAGCACCAGCGACCAGCCGGGGGCAATCGCAAGCGCCAGGAAGAGCGGCAGGACCATGCCGATGACCGGGCCGATATAGGGCACGAAACGCAGGACGAGCGTCAGCAGGCCCCAGAGGAGGGCGTTGGGAATGCCGAGGATCCAGAGCCCGAGCGTGATCGGTACGGCATAAAGCGTGTTCACCACCAGCTGCATCAGCAGATATCGACCGACGCGCCGGCCGGCATCCTGAAGGGCAGACGTGGTGCGGTGCAGATCCCCGAGGCCGACCAGACGGATGAACCGGTCGCGCAGATCCTCGCGTTCCAGCAGCATGAAGATGACGAGGACCACGACGAGGCCGGCCGTCGCAAAGGGACTGATCAGCGGCAGGATCAGATTGCCGAGCGTCTGGATCGGGTTCGACCGCGTGATGATCTCGACGGGCAGGGGGTCGCGGTCCACGGCCGGGGGAACGGCTTCGGCCTCCTGGCTTTCCTCGGCGCGGATCTGCAGTTCCGAACCGACCCGCTCGGCGACACGGCTCAGATGCTCGATCACGCCGTTGCCGGAACCTGCCGCACGCAGCGACTGGACCTTGTCGACGATGTTGCGTTGATAGGTCGGGATGTTTTCGGCGAGGTTCGACACCTGGGTCGCGACCAGGAAGCTGAACAGGGCAATGGCGGAAAAGGCGGAGACAACCGCAAAGATGACGGCCACGATCTTCGGCACCGAACGCTTGCGGAGAAACGAAACGATCGGCGCAAGGGCGAAGGTGAGGAGAAGTGCGAGCGCGAGCGGGACCAGGATCTCCTGACCAACCTTCAGGATGACCGCGACGCCGATCAGGATCAGGATCGTCCGGCCGCTGAATTTCGTTGCAGCCGACGCGTCCGTCGTGCGCTGCGCAATGTCGAGCGATTCGAGGTTGCCCACCCGAAGGTTGTCCATGATGTTTCTCGTTCCCCAGACCACCGCCCGCCGGCCACATGGCCGGCTTTCGTCGATGCCTGCGATACAACGGTTCTGAGCGGTTTTTGATCCACTCGCCGTGTGCCTACGCAAAGCATTCCGACGGGTCGCATTCCGTGCCTTGGAGTTGCCGCTTGTGTCAGCTATCCAAGAGGTTCAAGTCTAGCGAAAACCCCTCAGTCCGACAGGTGCCGCATGTTGATTTCCCTCTACCAGATGCAGCCGATCTCCGGCGATGTGCCCGGCAATATCGGCAAGATCGCCCAGGCGGCGATGGCCGCTGCCGAGATGGGCGCCGAACTGTTGGTGGCGCCGGAACTGGGGACCAGCGGCTATGCACAGGGTGCTGCCTTCGAAGACCTCGCCGAGGGACGGGACGGTTCGATTGTCGGCGCGCTGACGGAGATCGCGGCCGATTGCGGGCTTGCCATCTGTGCGGGCTTTCCCGAGCGCGACGGCAACCGCGTGTTCAATTCCGCCGTGCTCGTGCGGCCGGACGGCTCGGCCGAATTCTACCGCAAGAGCCATCTTTACGGCGACGGTGAAAGGGCGGCCTTTGCACCCGGCGACGAGGCGCCGCATGTGTTCGAGATCGGCGGCATCAAGGCCGGCATGCTGATCTGCTACGATGTGGAGTTCCCGGAAAACGTTCGCACGCTGGCGCTGGCCGGAGCCGAACTTGTGATCGTGCCGACGGCGCTGCCGGACGGCATCATCAGCCGGCGCATTGCCGATACCGTGGTGCCGGCGCGGGCGCTCGAAAATGGCGTCTTCCTCGTTTATGCCGATCTCTGCGGCACCGAGAACGATCTGTCCTATGGCGGACGCTCGGTGATCCTGGCCCCCGATGGCGACGAACTGGCGCGGGCGGGCTTGCGCGAGACCCTGCTGGTGGCGGAGGTGGATACTTCCGCCTATGCCGGTGCCAAATCGCAGAACCCCTATTTTGCCGACCGGCGCCCGGCACTCTACCGCCTCGGCTGATCTCACGCGCGACGGCGCCGATTGCAGCGGGGAACCATCGCACCTACATCATGGCCAAGTTCGAAGGAGGCCCTGATGATATTCGATGCTGCCGCGCTCTCCCTGCGCAACCTCTTTGCGCCGGAAACGCGCTCCGTTTTCTGGAAGACGCTGGGCCTCACGGTCCTCGTCTTGATCGGCTTGTGGTTCGGTCTGCGCGAGAGCTTCATCGCCTTCGTCATGCCCTTCATCGAAGGTTTCGTGCCCGATCTTCCGGCCTGGGCGGGGTGGCTCACCTTCGTCTTCGGCATCCTCGCCAGCATCGGGCTTGCGCTGGGCCTTGCGCTTCTGCTCTCGCCGGTGACCGCGATCATCGCCGGCCTCTTTCTCGACGATGTGGCAGAGGTGGTCGAGAAACGCGATTATCCCAACGACCCGCCGGGCAAGGCCATGCCAATCGGCGAGGCGATCCTTGCCTCGATCAAGTTCTTCGGCGTCGTGATCGTCGGCAACCTGATTGCGCTGATGCTGCTCTTCATTCCGGGCGTCAATATCCTCGCCTTCTTCCTGGTCAACGGCTATCTGCTCGGCCGGGAATTCTTCGAATTCGCCGCCATGCGCTTCCGCTCGGTGGAGGAGGCGAAGCTGTTGCGGTCAAGGCATTCGGGAACGGTGTTCATGGCCGGTCTCGTGATTGCAGCCTTCCTCGCGGTGCCAATCCTCAACTTGCTGACGCCGCTTTTTGCTGCAGGCTTGATGGTGCATCTGCACAAGGCGCTCGCGGCGCGGGATGGGGCGCTCGCGCGCTGAGCATTATTCCACGGCGCTGATCGCCTGCGGCGGCAGTTCGACCAGCGGGGCCGGCACATCCACCGTCTTTTCCTGCGACTTGCAGATGTCGGCAATGACGCAGCGTTCGCATTCGGGACGCCTGGCCTTGCAACAGTAGCGGCCATGCAGGATCAGCCAGTGATGGGCGTGGAAGAGATACTGCTCGGGGATAATCCGCATCAGGATGGCTTCAACCTCGTCAGGCGTCTTGCCGGGCGCGAGCTTGATGCGGTTGCCGATCCGGAGGATATGGGTGTCGACCGCCATGGTCGGGATGCCGAAGGCCATGGACATCACCACATTGGCGGTCTTGCGCCCGACGCCCGGTAGCGTCACCAGTTCTTCGCGTGTGCGTGGCACGACGCTGGCGAAATCGTCCACCAGCTTCCGGGACAGGGCGATGACGTTCTTCGCCTTGTTGCGGAAAAGTCCGATGGTCTTGATGTAGTCGCGGACCTTTTCCTCCCCCAAAGCCAGCATCTTTTCCGGCGTGTCGGCGACCTTGAAAAGGGCGCGTGTCGCTTTGTTGACACCTGCGTCGGTCGCCTGGGCCGAGAGTGCTACGGCAACCACCAGCGTGAACGGATTGACGTGTTCCAGCTCGCCCTTGGGCTCCGGCCTCTGGATCGAGAAGCGGCGAAAAATCTCCTCCAGTTCGGCCCGCGAATAGGCCGTGCGACGGCGTGTCGCCGGCTTGCGACGGGTCTCCGGATTTGACTTTTTCAAGGTTTGGGTGCTGGATTTCGGCTTCGCTTCAGTCATGCAAAACCTATAGTCGGGTGCAATCGTGGAAGGCAATGTCGAGCAGGCTGCAGACCAGCCAATTTTCGCCGCAGAGTTGACTCCTTATCGGTCGCTCGGCCGCAAAGGTTATCGTGTGCTGTTTGCGATCACCGGGATCGTCTGCCTGGTGCATGCCGGTTTTTTCATGGCGACCGGTGCTTGGCCGATCGGCCTGTTTTTCGGGCTCGATTTTGTGTTGCTGTACGGCGCCTTCTGGCTGAACTACCGCGCCGCGCGGGCTCGTGAAGAGGTGACGGTGTCACGCACCAACCTGTCGATCCGGAAATACACGCCGGCCGGCCGGATGACCGAACATCGCTTCAAGACGCTTTGGGCGCGTTTCTTCGTCAAGCGTCACGAGGAGTTCGGCATCACCTCCATGGGGGTGGCCGGCGAGGGGCGGCGGACCGATATCGGCTCCTTCCTCAACCCCGATGATCGCGAAAGTTTCGCCAAGGCCTTCAAGGGCGCCTTGGCGACAGCCAAGCAGCGCATCTGAAGCCTCTACCTTCCGGCGCAAGAAACGGGTGGCATAATGGTGTTGCCCATGGTGAAGTCTGCGCAAGATGAGGATTTTGCCATGACGCTTGCACAACAGATCGACCTTTCCCGCACGATAGATGTCACGCCCGACGGCTCGGACTATGAGACCGTGCGTCAGGTGATCGAGATGCTGACGCTCGACTATCAGAGCCAGCCGTCGCTGGAGCTGATCGCGGATCGGCTGGGCCAGTCGCCGACGCAGTTGCAGAAGACGTTCACGCGCTGGGCCGGGCTTTCGCCAAAGGCTTTCCTGCAGGCGGTCACGCTCGATCATGCCAAGCGGCTGCTCGGCCGCGAGGAACTGCCGCTGCTCGAAACCTCGCTGGAACTCGGTCTCTCCGGGCCGGGCCGTCTGCACGACCTCTTCGTCACGCATGAGGCGATGAGCCCCGGCGAGTGGAAGGCGCGCGGGGCGGGGCTTACCATCCGCCATGGCTACCATCCGTCGCCCTTCGGACTGGCGCTTGTGATGATCACCGACCGCGGCCTGGCCGGTCTTGCCTTTGCCGATCCCGGTGGCGAGGTCGCCTGTTTCGACGACATGGCTCAGCGCTGGCCGAATGCGCATTATGTCGAGGACATTGAGGCCACGGCGCCTTACGCGGCGCGTGTCTTCCATCCCGAGCGGTGGTCGGCGGAGGAACCCTTGCGCGTCGTCCTGATCGGCTCCGATTTCCAGATCCGCGTCTGGGAAAGCCTGCTGGAAATTCCGCTCGGGCGCGCCGTCACCTATTCCGATATCGCCCAGAAGATCGGCCAGCCGACCGCCAGCCGGGCCGTCGGTGCCGCCGTCGGCCGCAATCCGATCTCGTTTGTCGTGCCGTGCCACCGGGCACTGGGAAAAAGCGGCGCGCTGACGGGGTATCACTGGGGGCTGACGCGCAAGCGGGCGATGCTGGGATGGGAAGCCGGGAAAGGGTGAGGCGGTCTTCGGGCCGATCAGCGGCCTTTGCGGGTTGCGTCGATCCGAAGAATGTTTTCCGGTGTATCCTTCTCGCTGCGCTGCCATGGCAATTCCGCTTCGCTTGAGGGGCGCAGGAGTGCTGTGACTGTCTCGTTGCAACTGATCACCTCATAGCCGGCGCGAGCGGCGAGTGCGCGCAGCGTGCCTTCCGAGAAGTCGCAGACATGGGCAAGATGGAAGTACGACTTCAAGTCGTGCTTGTAGTCGCCTTCGGCGACCATGTTGATGCCAGGGACCTCGATGAACAGGTAATCCTCTGCTGCCATCAAGGTCTTGATCTGCTTCATCGATGCGAGCGGATCATGCGTGTGTTCCAGGACATGCGAGAGGATGAAGAGTCGCGGTCCGTCGGGGAGATGTGTCGGGAATTCGGCAACTTCCAGGTCGAGCTCCAGCTGTTCCTTGCCGTAACGTATTGCCTCGATATCGAGATCGCAGCCCTGGACGCTGCGGCACCGGGTTCTGAATTCATCGAGGATGCCCCCCGAAGAACAGCCCATTTCGATGACGGCGAGATCCTTCAGGCTCGCGGCGACGGAGGTCGTCTCAAGATAGGCCAGGAAACGCTCACCCTTCTGCCTCTGTTCGTGCACCAGACGGGCGTGATCGACATCGTTGCGCTTGGTATAAAGGCGGCGGTAGTGGTCGCGGTAAAAGACGTCCAGGAAGTCCTTCTTGACCGCCGGACTGGTTTGCACGAGGCCGCAGTGGTCGCAGATCTGCTTGTCGAGGTCGAAGCCATACCTGTCGCCCTCGCAGATCAGGGTGAATTCGCGTCCGCCACACAAGACGCAAGGGCGGTTTTCCAGGCCATAGTCCCGATAGAGTTTGCGCACGGCGCGGATGATCTTCGACCGGCTGCTGGTGAGGCGTCTGAGGAAGGCGAAGGTCCTGCCGTAGCGGAACTGACGTAAAAGACGCTGAGCCAAAATGGAATTCCCGGGGCAATGAAAGTATTTTCTCGCCACTGGCGAGTTTAACGCCGTTACACTATCCCTAATTCGCCAGCCCCAGCAACTCCCGCGCCGCCGCTTCATCGGTAATCAGCGTGTTGCATCCGATCCTTCTGATCGTCGCCCGGATCGCCTTCGCACGATGCGCACCGCCCGATGACAGCACGATGTGTTTCGCCTTCTTCAGCGTATCGAGATCGACGGACATCACACGCTGGTTGATCGGGTGGGCGACCGAGTTGCCGTCGGCATCGAGGAAGTTGAACATGGTGTCACAGACGCAGCCGGCCTCGACCAGTTCGGTCAGCGTCTGCTGGCTGATGAAGCCTTCAGACAGCGAGGTCGAGTGCGGGCCGATATCGCCGCACGAGACGATGGCGAGGTCGAGATTTTCGGCCAGATCGTAGATCGCCTTCAGGCCGCATTCTTCGATCAGCGCCTGCTTGGTCGTCACGGAATCGACGAGCAGGGGGGCGAGAAACATGTAGCATTCGGCGCCGAGCTGACTTGCCAGCCGCCAGGTGTAGTCGATCGGATTGGTCTGGCGCACCGCAACGATGCCGCCGAGCAGCGAGACGACCTTGCAGTTCTCGCGGTTCGGCGGGCGGAAGCCTGACAGCGAGGCGGTCATGGTTCGGCCCCAGCCGACGCCGATGGTCATGTCGTCGGTGATGACTTCGGTGAGGAACTGGCCGAGGGCCAGGCCTACGGCCTTGGCGATCGATCCGGCGTCCTCCTTGTCCGGGGAGGGCACGACGACCGCTTCATCGAGGCCATAGGCCTTTTCCAGCCGGACGGCGAGTTCGACGCAATCTGCGACGCCATCGCTGATCCAGATCTGCACTTCGGCGCGTTTTCGCGCCTCGTCCAGCATGCGGATCACCGTCGAGCGGCTGATGCCCAGGCGATCGGCGACGTCTTTCTGCGTCAGGCCCTCGTTGTAATAGAGCCAGGCCGCGCGGATGCGCAGGGCGCTTGCGTCCGAATAGGTCGAATGGGTGTCGCGTCTGAGCTTCGCCAAGATCTCTCTCGTATCGGGAACTTCCAGGCGCCACTATCCGTTTTCATGATACTTATGTCAAATTCAAAGGACATATGTCTTGACTTTGCCATCATCGGATGGCGATAGTCCGGGCACAAGACCGGTGGTCCGCCGTCGGTCGCCAACCCATTTCGTTGAGCCGAAGGATGACCCGATGACCTCGAAACTCGAACAGCTTCGTTCCATGACGACCGTGGTCGCCGATACCGGTGACATCGAGGCCGTCGCTCGCCTGAAGCCGGTCGATTGCACCACCAATCCGTCGATCGTCCTGAAGGCGCTCGGCACCGACGCCTTCAAGGATGCCTTCCAGGAAGCGATCACCTGGGGCAAGGCCAAGGGCGGCAAGGATGATGCCGTGATCGGCGCGATTGCCGACCGCATGGCGATCTCCGTCGGTGCAGCGCTTGCCGCTCTCGTGCCGGGCCGTGTCTCGACCGAAGTCGATGCCGACCTGTCGTTCGACACCAAGGCGTCGATCGACAAGGCGCATCAGATCATCGCCGGCTACAAGGAGCGCGGCATCGAGAAGGACCGCATCCTGATCAAGCTCGCGTCCACCTGGGAGGGCATTCGCGCCGCCGAAGTGCTGCAGAAGGAAGGCATCGACTGCAATCTGACGCTGCTCTTCTCCAAGGCCCAGGCGATTGCCTGCGCCGAAGCCAAGGTGTTCCTGATCTCGCCCTTCGTCGGCCGCATCCTCGACTGGTACAAGAAGTCGACCGGCGAGGATTACACCTCCGAGACCGATCCGGGCGTCGTCTCCGTCCGCTCGATCTACAATTATTACAAGGCCAACGGCATCGGCACGATCGTCATGGGTGCCTCCTTCCGCAATGCCGGCGAAATCGAAGCGCTGGCCGGTTGTGATCGCCTGACGATCAGCCCGCAGCTGCTCGACGAGCTGAATGCCGCCGAGGGCACTCTGAAGCGCGCTTTGTCGCCCGACAGCGTCAAGGCGGAGCCGCATGTCTCGCTCGACGAGAAGGCCTTCCGCTGGGCGATGAACGAGGATGCCATGGCGACCGAAAAGCTCGCCGAAGGCATTCGCGGCTTTGCCAAGGATCTCGGCACCCTGCGCGGTCAGATCGCCAAGGCACTGGCTGCCTGATCGGGCAACCGATCCTTCAATCCAGAGTTTGGGGATGGCCGCGGCGACAGCTGCGGCCATCTTTCATTTGTGGCAGGCTGCCGGTTCAGGGAAGGGGAACGGGATATGGCGATTCTTTCGGGCGGCTGCGTCTGCGGCAAGGTGCGGTTCGAGGCCGAGGGTGATCCCGATCGCGTCGGCATCTGCCATTGTCTGGATTGCCGGAAATATCACGGCGCGCTGTTCCATGCGTCGGCGATCTATCCCGAAGGCCAGGTGCGGATCGCGGGCGAACCGCAGATGTATGACGGTCGCTGCTTCTGCTCCATCTGCGGCTCCAGGGTTTTCAACCGCAGCGGCACCGAGATCGAGGTAAACCTCGGGGCCTTTGACGACATCAATGTGTTCCAGCCGAGCTACGAGCTCTGGACGATCCGGCGGGAGAGCTGGCTGCCGGAGTTTCCGATGGAGGAACGGTTTGAGCGGGATCGGCCCGGGGAGGAGCGCGGGGCTTGAGGGGCGGGGCGGGGTGGCCTCGTGCTTTGAGGCCGGGCGTTGCCCGGCACCTCAGCATGAGGGGAAGCGGGGTGGCCTCGCCCTTCGAGGCCCGACTGTGTCGGGCACCTCAGGGTGAGGGGTGATGTTGTATCAATGTCAAAAAACCCAAGCTTCGCCGCCGGTCGGGATCAACTCCCTCCGGGTGGGCTAAACTTGTCTCGGCGAGGCGCCAACCTGTCTAAGTAATGTATGTGGCTCCTTCCGGCGCCTCGTTCGGCGTCTATTCCCGCTGCATGCGTCTCTCTGGCAAGGCGGCGACGGTCCTCGTCATCCTCGTCCTCGGGTTTAACCCGAGGATGACCCGAGGACCGAGGATGACCGGGCGCGGGTCCGGCTGCGGCAGTCTGCTCCTTGCGGAGTGTTCTACCAGAGCCTGGCCGGTGGCCCGGGAGGTTCCCGCCGGATGGTGCACCAATCCGACCGGGACCCTCGCCCGGGGGATGGGGCCTTTGCCATTGCTGGCTCGGCCGTCATCCCCGCCGTTTTCTCCGCCCCGCTGTCTGGATGTTCGCGACAGCGCGGGCGCCTTGTCTGTGTGCCTCTGAGGCACGTCCTTCCGATCAGGGTATCCAGGCTTTGGGGCATCCGACCCCATCACCCTCGTCAAGCCCTTCGTCCGGAGGGAGACCGTTGCAGCGGGCCGGGGATTTGGATCTGCGACAACCCTCCACCCCGGCGCCGGCCCCGCCTCGCCTGACATCGCATCGTCAGGTGTATCCGAGGGCGGGACGGGGCTGAGTCTACGGGAGGAGAAAGGGTGGGGGATGAAAAAATGTGTCGGGGTTTGATTTTGTTGGGAAATGTTCGGAATTCATCCCCCTTTTTTTGGGAAATGGCGCTGTCTGGCGTGACCGTCTGGCCTCAGAAGGCTTGTGTCTGGATCCTCGGGTCAAGCCCGAGGATGACGGAGTGTGGGCGAGCGACTGGTATCCTCCGCTGCTGTCTTCACCGGATACGTCTGCGGATAACGTCTGCGGAGGATACCCCTATCCCCCCGAGAGGTCGTCATCCTCGGGCTTGACCCGAGGATCCAGACACAAGCAAACTACGCGCATGGCGGGCTATGTCTATATCGTCACCAACCACAAGCACGGCACACTCTATATCGGCGTGACGTCCGATCTGGAGCGGCGCATCTACGAGCATCGAGAGGCGCTGACGCCGGGATTTGCCTCGAAGTACGGTTGCCGGCAGCTGGTCTGGTATGAGGAGCACGACAGCATCGGTACGGCGATCCAGCGGGAGAAGTCGCTGAAGCGCTGGTATCGGCAGTGGAAGATCGCGCTGATAGAGGGCTTCAATCCCGACTGGCGGGATTTGTATTACGAGTTGATGTAAAAACACCAGTGGCGCTCTGTGCGCCCGCTGCCGTTGATGGGCATGCGTCTGGTCCCGATGATCCAGTCACCGTCACGACAAGAGCGTCGTTGGGACGCAGCGCGTGCTCCCGACCTTCAAGGGCGTCGCGGCTTGCCGAAGGGGTCGATGAGGATTTCGGGTTCGATGGGCGGGTTTCGCAGGTCGTCCGGCGGGGCGAAGCCGGGTTCTTCCAGCAGGAAGCGGCCATCGACCCAGCCGGAGATGCGGGGGCGGGTGACGGTTGCGATGCGGCACCAGTAGCCGCCGCTGATATCCTTGCAGGAGAGCCGTTCGATCGGCTCACCGTCCTCCAGCGCATGGATCACGCGGAACCTGGGGCCGGCACCGGAATAGACGGCGAGGCGCTTGCCGGGGGGCAGGCCGCGGACATGCCAGAGATAGGTGTCCATCACGGCGCCGCCACCGTCGAGATTGGGGGCGGGGATCACCTGGGGCTGCTGAGCATGTGATGCCGGGGAGCCAAGAGCAGTCACGGACAGGAGCGCCGCCGCTGCGAGCATGGCCTTGTGGCTCTTGTGTCTGACGTCTTTTGGCTCGCCGCGCATTTCGCTCTCCTGATTCCACATCATGATACGGAGGAGAAAGGCGGGGTGCCACCGGTTTGGTCTGTCAGGGTAAACGTGCCGGCTGTTTCCATCGCAATGGGCGGAGGGAGATGGCGCAGCGTCGGGGATGTCAGTGAAATCGCTGCTCCAAAAATGATCCTGTGGCGAACTTGCCAACCTCCCATGCGGGAGTAATCTACTCTCGACAACCAATAGGGGAGTAGGGCGATGCGTTTTGTTGGAAATGCAATATGGTTTGTTTTCGGTGGAGCGGTTCTGGCGCTCGTCTGGCTGCTCGGCGCGGCCCTGTTTGCCATCAGTATCATTGGCTTGCCGGTGTCACGGGCGGCCTTTGAGATTGCAAAAATGTCGGCATTCCCGTTCGGAAAGGATGTGGTTCACATCCGAGAACTGGATGCAAAGGGACTGTCCGCCGTGACTGCCGTGACGGGGACGATCGGTTTCGTGGCAAACATCGTCTGGGCGTTGACGTTTGGTTGGATCCTCTTTCTGGGGCATCTGGCGGCAGGCATCGTCAATTGCCTGACCATCATCGGCATCCCCTTCGGCATCCAATCCTTCAAGTTGGCCGGCATCTCACTATGGCCGGTTGGCCGCCGCGTCGTCAGCATCGAGTTGGCCCAGCTCGCACGGGAAGAGAACGCGAAGCTGGTTCTCCAGAGAATGCGCGCCGCCTAAAGGACATGGGCGGCACGGTCCAGCCATGCCGCCCAAAACTCGCT
This sequence comes from Rhizobium sp. AG855, assembly GCF_003610655.1. NCBI lineage: Bacteria > Pseudomonadati > Pseudomonadota > Alphaproteobacteria > Hyphomicrobiales > Rhizobiaceae > Rhizobium > Rhizobium sp. AG855. The sequence continues at coordinate 403,579 of NZ_RAQG01000003.1, forward strand.
CAATGCGCGATCATCACATGGCGGACGGTCGTGTAGTCCTCCAGCGAGTAGAGCGAGAGATCCTTGCCATAACCCGACTGCTTCATGCCGCCATGGGGCATTTCGTTGCAGAGCATGAAGTGGGTGTTGATCCAGGTGCAGCCGTAACGCAGCTTGGCGGCGTTCTGCATGGCGCGGGAAATGTCCTTGGTCCAGACGGAGGAGGCAAGGCCGTAGTCGCTGTCATTGGCCCAGGTCACGGCCTGTTCGGGATCGGTGAAGCGGGTGACGGAGACGACGGGGCCGAAGACTTCGCGGCGGACGATTTCGTCGTCCTGGGTTGCGCCGGCAATGACGGTCGGCGTGTAGAAGAAGCCCTTGTCGGAGCCGAGCTTGCCGCCGGCGACCACTTCCATGTGCTTGTGTTCGGCAGCCCGGGTGACGAAGCTTTCGACGCGGTCGCGCTGGCGCTTGGAGATCAGCGGCCCGATTTCGTTGTCGGCATCGTCGTCCTGGTTGAACTTGATCGTCGAGACGGCGGCTGCGAGATCGGCGACGAAGCGGTCGTAGATCTTGTCGGAGGCGTAGATGCGGCAGGCGGCGGTGCAGTCCTGGCCGGCATTGTAGTAACCGAAGGTGCGGATCGCGGCGACGGCGGCGTCGATATCGGCATCGTCATGCACGATCACGGGGGCCTTGCCGCCGAGCTCCAGATGGGTGCGCTTGACGTTCTTGGCGGCGGCGTTGAGCACCTTCTTGCCGGTGGCGATGTCGCCGGTGATCGAGACCATCGCGATCTTCGGATGGTTGATCAGCGCATTGCCGACGCTTTCGCCACGGCCGAGCACGACATTGATGACGCCTTCCGGCAGGATGTCGGCCATGACCTTGGCGAGCTTCAGCGCTGTCAGCGGGGTCTGCTCGGAGGGCTTGAAGACGACCGTGTTGCCGCCGGCAAGCGCCGGTGCCAGCTTCCAGGCCATCATCATCAGCGGATAGTTCCAGGGGGCGATCGAGCCGATGACGCCGACGGCATCGCGGCGGATCATCGAGGTGAAGCCCGGCAGGTATTCGCCTGACACCGGAGCCTGCAGGGTGCGGATCGCGCCGGCGAAGAAGCGGTAGCAATCGACGACCGCCGGAATTTCATCGTTCAGCACGGCATTGATCGGCTTGCCGCAGTTGAGGCTTTCGAGTGCTGCGAAGGCGGCTGCGTCCTTTTCGATCGCGTCGGCGATGGCGAGCAGGTAGCCGGCGCGCTGGCCGGGGGTGGTCTGCGACCAGCTGGTAAAGGCGCCTTCGGCCGCATCGACGGCGGCTTCCACCTGAGCGATCGAAGCTTCCGGGAGATCGACGATGGCGTCGCCGGTCTTGGGGTTCAGGATCTTCTCCTCCGTCTCGGAACCGGCCTCGAACTTGCCGCCGATCAGCATCTGGGTGTCCATGTTTTTTCTCCCTTTCATTACACGTCAATTGTGAGACCGCGCGGCAGGGGCTGCACGGTGGTTGTGGTTCATTTTCCGCTGCCGGCAATCTGGTCGGTATCGCGGGTGAGATAATAGGCGGCCAGGATCGGCAGGAAGGTGACGATCACCACGACCATGGCGACCACGTTGGTCACCGGGCGCTGGCGCGGGCGGATCAGTTCTTCCAGCATCCAGATCGGCAGGGTCGACTGCTGGCCGGCAGTAAAGGTGGTGACGATGACCTCGTCGAAGGACAGCGCGAAGGCGAGCATGCCGCCGGCCAGAAGCGCTGTCGCGATGTTCGGCAGGATCACATGGCGGAAGGTCTGGAAACCATCGGCGCCGAGATCCATGGAGGCCTCGATCAGCGAGCCGGAGGTGCGGCGGAAGCGGGCCACCGCATTGTTGTAGACAACGACGACGCAGAAGGTGGCGTGGCCGAGGATGATTGTCCAGACGGAGAAGGGGATATCGGCAATCGAAAAGGCCGAACGCAGGGCAATGCCGGTGATGATGCCGGGCAGCGCGATCGGCAGGATGACGAGCAAGGAGATCGCTTCCCGGCCGAAGAATTTGGTGCGGGCGACGGCGGCGGCGGCGAGCGTGCCGAGGATCAGCGCGATGACCGTGGCGATGCTAGCGACCTTGACCGAGAGTGTGAGCGCTTCCCAGATGTCCGGGCGGTTCCAGGCAACGGCGAACCATTGCAGCGTGAAGCCCGGTGGCGGCCACTGGAAGCTCTTTTCCTCCGTGGTGAAGGCATAGACGAAGATGAGCAGGATCGGCAGATGCAGGAAGGCAAGGCCGACGCCGGCGGCGATCTTCAGGGACAGGCCCGAGGACTGGGAGCGGTCAGAGCGCATCAAAGGCCCCCATGCGTTTGGCAATCGTGAGATAGATGCCCATGATGACGATCGGCACCACCGAGAAGGCGGCGGCGAGCGGGATGTTGCCGGCGGTGCCCTGCTGGGCATAGACGGCCTGGCCGATGAAGAGCCTGGAGGTGCCGACGATCTGGGGGATGATGTAGTCGCCCATGGTCAGCGAGAAGGTGAAGATCGAGCCCGCGACGATGCCGGGCAGGGCGAGCGGAAAGAGCACATGGCGGAAGGTCTGGCGGGAGTCAGCGCCGAGATCGCCCGAGGCTTCGATCAGGTTGCCGGGCACACGTTCGAGGGCTGCCTGGGTCGGCAGGATCATGAAGGGCAGCCAGACATAGACGAAGACGATGAAGGTGCCGAGATAGCTGATCGACAGCGAATTGCCGCCGATGACGGGAATGGCGAGGATGGCGTCGAGCGCCCAGGTCAGATGCAGCTTGGCGAAGATCCAGTTGAGGATGCCTTCCTTGGCGAGGATCAGCTTCCAGGCATAGACCTTGACGAGATAACTCGACCAGAGCGGCAGCATGATGCCGAGATAGAAGACAGCCTTCCAGCGGCCCTTGGCATAGCGCGCGGCGTAATAGGCGATCGGGAAGGCGATGACCGCGGAGGCGAGGGTGACGGCGGCCGACATCAGGAGCGTGCGCAGGATGATGTCGAAATTGGCCGGCTGCAGCAGCTGGCCATAGGTCGAAAGGGTGAACTCGTAATTGATCAGCCCGGAGAACTCGTCGATCGCGAAGAAGCTCTGCAAGAGAAGCGCCAGCAGCGAGCCGACATAGATGATCCCGAGCCAGAGTAGGGGCGGCACCAGCATCAGAACCAGCAGCAGGTTGGGCCTCTGCCAGAACAGATCCGAGAGCCGCCCCATCGGGCCCTGACGCCCAGCTGTGATGGCGGGTGCGGAGGTCGCCGTCATGCGGCTTCCTCCATGTAATGCAGGTCAGATGGTGACCAGGCGATGTGGATGCTTTCGCCCGCCTGCGGCGCGGTCATGCCGGCCGGCAGCGAGACGGTGAGCGGGGTTGCGGCCGTTTCAACGAAGAGTTTTGTCGAAGCGCCGAGAAAGCTTGCCGAGCGGATGGTGGCGTTGACGCCGCCTTCGGAGACGATGCGGATGGCTTCGGGTCGCAGGCTCGTCCAGCGCGCTTCGCCGCCGAGTGCCTTCATCGCTTCGGGCGGGATGACGTTGGAGGAGCCGACGAAATCGGCGACGAAGCGGGTGCGGGGGCGGTTGTAGATCTCGTGCGGCGTGCCGGCCTGGACGATCCTGCCGTCGTTGAAGACGGCGACACGGTCGGCCATCGAGAGCGCTTCGCCCTGGTCGTGGGTGACGAAGACGAAGGTGATGCCGAGCGAACGCTGCAGGCTCTTGAGTTCTTCCTGCATCTGCTCGCGCAGCTTCAGGTCGAGTGCGCCGAGCGGCTCGTCGAGCAGCAGGACCTTCGGCTTGTTGACCAGCGCCCGGGCAAGCGCCACACGCTGGCGCTGGCCGCCGGAGAGCTGGCCGGGCTTGCGGGCGCCGTAGCCGGGCAGCTTGACCATCTCCAGGGCCTGTTCGGCCTCGCGGTGGCGCTCGGCCTTGGCCACACCCTTGACCATCAGGCCATAGGCGACGTTGTCGAGAATGTTCAAATGCGGGAAGAGGGCATAGTCCTGGAAGACCGTGTTGACGTTGCGGCGATAGGGCGGCACGCCCTCGGCGGTTTCGCCAAAAATCTCGATATGGCCTGACGTCGGCTGTTCGAAGCCGGCGATCAGGCGCAGGCAGGTCGTCTTGCCGGAGCCGGACGGGCCGAGCATGGCGAAGAATTCGCCGGGTGCGACGGTCAGATCGACGCTGTCGACGGCTTTGACGCTGCCGAAATGGCGCGAGACCTTCGAGAAGGAGACGGCTGCGGTCATGGTGGCTCCAGCTTCATCTCTCCCCTTGCGGGAGAGAATGCGATTTCAGCAGCTTAGCGTCAGCTAAGTGCTAGAAATCGCAAGAGAGGGGACGTGGGTTTCAGCCCCTCTCTTGCAAAATCTAACGCTTAGCCTCGCTAGGCTCGGCTAATTCGTTGATTTTGCTTTCTCCCCCGCAAGGGGGGAGATATGGCGGTTACCGGCCGCCGATCACGCCGATGTAGTCGGAGACCCAGCGGTGGTAGGGCACGCATTCGCCGGTGCTGCACTTCGAGGTCGGGGTGCGCCAGAACTTGATCTTGTCGAAGTTCTCATAGCCGTTGGTCTTGCAGCCCTCGTCGCCGTAGAGCGCATTGCCCTTGCAGGCGGCGGGGACGGAGGGCACCGTGCCGAACCAGGCGGAGACGTCACCCTGGACTTTGGGCGAGAGCGAATGCTCCATCCACATATAGGCGCAGTTCGGGTGTTCGCTCTCGGCATGCAGCATGGTGGTGTCGGCCCAGCCGGTCACGCCTTCCTCGGGGAAGGTCGAGGCGATCTTGGCGCCTTCGGCCTTCATCAGATTGACCTGGAAGGGCCAGGAACCGGAGGCGGCGACGCCTTCGTTCTTGAAGTCGTCGATCTGGATCATGGCGTCGTGCCAGTAGCGGCCAACGAGCTGGCGCTGGCCGCGCAGCAGGTCGAGAGCGGCCTTGTACTGGTCTTCATTCAGTTCGTAGGGGTCCTTGATGCCGAGTTCCGGCTTGTGGGCCATCAGATAGAGGGCGGCGTCGGCGACATAGATCGGGCCGTCATAGGCCTGGACGCGGCCCTTGTTCGACTTGCCGTCGGGCAGATTCATTTCTTCGAAGACGACGTTCCAGCTCTTCGGCGCTTCGCCCTTGAACACGTCGGTGTTGTACATCAGCACATTGGCGCCCCAGACGTAAGGCGTGCCGTAATGGACGCCGTCCTTGGTGTGCCAAGGGGCGTTCTGCAGGCGCTCGTCGATGGTGCTCCAGGAGGGGATGAGGGCCGTGTTGATCGGCTGGACGCGCTTGCCGGCGACGAGGCGGAGCGACGCATCGCCCGAGGCGGTGACGAGGTCGAAGCCGCCTTCATTCATCAGGGCGACCATTTCGTCTGATGTGGCGGCGGTCTTTACCGAGACCTTGCAGCCGGTCGACTTTTCGAAATCGGTGACCCAGTCGTAATTCTTGTCGGTCTCGCCGCGCTCGATATAGCCGGCCCAGGCGACGATGGAGAGCGCGCCTTCACCGGGGCCGAGTTCCTTCAGCGGCTCCTGGGCGACGGCGGCGGTGGTCAGGCTGAGTACGGAGGCGAGGACGGTGCAGGATTTCAATAACGACTTCATCGCGAGGTCTCCCGTTTGTGAGGCCGCGTTTTTGCGGCCATTGTTCCCGCCGAGAAAGTTGCCGTGATTTAACCGCATTCGCAAATTCATTCGCCAGAATGGTGGTATCGGTTTTTCCGATGGGTGGTGGTTGAGTGTGTGCGTTGTGTTGATCTAATGCTGGGTTGTATTTTTCGTTTCTTAAGTTAATCTGCGCCTCAGTGCGGGGGCGCGGCATGGTGACGTTTTCAAACGGACTAATTCCTGGGGAGAATTGGTTCAAATTCATCGAGATGATTTCTGCGAAGACCGACGGTCGATGGTTCTTTCGTGGCCAGGGTGATGCAAGCTGGGCGCTTCAACCCTCCGCCGGTCGATATGACAAACTGGGTGGCGCGGCGTATCGCAGAGAGGACGAAAAGGCCCTTTTCTCGGAATTTCAGCGCGAAGCCGTTCGCTTCCATCCGGAAATCACAACGGATCTCGAATTGTTGGCTCTCGCGCAGCATCACGGGTTGCCAACCAGACTGCTTGACTGGACCGACAATCCACTGGTGGCTGCGTGGTTCGCCTGCCGCCATTACGATGACGGCAAACCCGTTGTCATTCACATGATCCACTCGTGCCGCGACCATATAGACGCCAAGCCACAATTCGATCCCTTCGATGAAAACATGGCAGACGTGCTTCTGGTTCGTGTGCCACTGCGTGCTGCTCGCATTACAGCGCAGCAGGGGCTCTTCTCCCTCCATAGCGATCCCAGCGTGGCGTGGGAGCCAACGCGGAGCACGAAGATCATTGATGCTTACGAACGACTTGACGTTCCGCAGGATGAAAAGGCGTTCTTCTTTCGCATGTTGCATATCTTCGGTGTGAATGACGCTCGCATGATGGGCGGACTCGATGGTGTGTGTGACACACTCGCCGTCAGCTACAGGAGCAGGTGATATGGAGACAGAACCATCGGCATATTCGTCGAGCATTCGCGCACCAGACTGGGCGGATGATGCAACCTTCATCGCTCCCACGAGTTCAGCAGAAATTGAAGGACTTGCGGCGCCAGAGACCTCGAACGGCGGTGGCCTTTACCCCAAATTAGGTTTAATCCGGGAGGATAAGCCCGCAACAACGGTTGGTACAACCATGACCAAAGCGCAGATTGTCGAAAATATTGCGGATGCGGTACGCGGACTTGACCGGCAGACGATCGAACAACTTTCGCACTACAGTACGGTCGTGCCGGAAGCGCGCCTTGTCACTGTCGAAGTTGAAAGCTCGTCGTTCGATGTCGAGGACAACGGGCAGTTCAAGGGGCGGGCCAATCTGTTGGTGCGGGTGCCATTTGAGGGCTTCGGCGGCAAGAGGGCCTCGACGCTCGCCTCGCTGGCGATCCCCACCTATGTCAAAGGCTCGGTGTCGGACAGCGACGTTTCGGTTCAGCAGATCCTGATCCGCGACTGACGTCTCTCGTCACCTGACCCGCCCACTGCGGCTCGCCTCGGCAATCCCGACAAAATCGCGTGCCGCCTGCGGCAGGCTCGAGCCCTTGCGCCAGACCATGCCGACCTGCACCACAGGCAGCGCGCCTGACACGTCGCGGCTCTCGATGCGGTCGCCTTCCAGCGACCAGGGGCGGTAGACCAAGTCGGGGAGGAGGGCGACGCCGGCGCCGGTGGCGACCAGGCTGCGGACCGCTTCCACCGAGCGCGTGCGGAAGGCGACATGCGGGCGGGCGCCGAGCGCCGAGAGGAGCTTGCCGGTGTTTTCCTCGATTTCGTCCACTGTCAGCATGATCAGCGGTTCGCGGGCGATGTCCTGCACGGAGATGATATCGGCTGAGACCAGCGGATGGCCGATGGGGAGCCAGAGGCGGTAGGGCGAGGTTTCCAGGATTTCCGCCTGCAGCGCCATGCGGTCGCGCAGGTTTGAGATGACCATGACGGCGACATCCAGTTCGCCGCCGATCAGCAGGTGTTCCAGATAGGAGCCATTGTCTTCCATGGCCGTCACTTCGACACCCGGGCAGGCGCGGCGATAGCGGGCGAGCAGATCGGAGAGCACGTAACCGGCAACCAGCGATGTCACGCCGATATTGAGCGTGCCGCCGGTGCTGTTCTGCGTTTCGGTGAAGACGTTGCGGGCGTCGGAGACATCGGCCAGGATTTTGGTCGCGTGGCGGAGAAACTGGTGGCCGTTATAGGTGATGGTCAGGCCGCGCGGGTGGCGCTCGAAGAGTTCGACACCGAGATCGCCCTCCAGCTCCTTGATCGCTTCGGTCACCGAGGACTGCGAAATCGAGAGGTTCTGGGCGGCGCGCGTAACCGATCCCTGTTCTGCCACGGCGACGAAATACTGCAACTGACGGAAGGTGAAGGCCATGGCCTTTTGAAGCACGGCACCCGGCGAGAGGCAAGGTCATCGCGATCGGTCGCGCCGAGGGGTTGTCAGGTTGCAGGGCAGGTTTGCAATACTGGGCTGGTCAAAGAGCATGCAGGGTGTAGGATCGTCTTGCCCGCGCCGTTGCTTCGTCCACGGATCCCTCCTCGTGCAAAGTCCCCTTGATCCCATGAAATCGACGCCGCTCGGCTATCTCTTCACCTTTCTCGCCTTTTCCGTCTTTGCCATCCAGGACGGGCTTTCCAAACATCTCGGCGAGACCCACTCGCCGGTTCAGGTGGCCATGGTGCGCTACTGGGCCTTCGTCGCCTTTGCGCTCTTCCTGGCGATGCGCTCAAGCGGCGGCCTCAGAACAGCGGTCAACACCAAGCGGCCGTTCCTGCAGATCCTGCGCGGTCTCCTGCTGTTCACGCAGATCCTGGTCTCGATCGTTGCCTTCACCAAAGTGGGTCTCGCCCAGAGCCAGGCGATCTTTGCCGCAGGCCCGATCTTCGTGGCGCTGCTGTCCATGCCGATCCTCGGCGAAAAGGTCGGCTGGCGGCGCTGGACGGCCATTTTGTTCGGCCTTGTCGGCGTGGTGATCATGCTTTCGCCGACCAGAGACGGGTTCAACATCTATATCTGGCTGCCGCTGATGTGTGCGGTGATGGGCGCGATCTACGGGATCGCGACGCGGCTGGTCAGCCGCGACGACCAGCCGTCGACCAGCTTCTTCTATCTGGCGATCGTCGGCTTCATCGGGTCCAACCTGCTCGGACCGTTCTTCTGGACGCCGTTCACGGCCGTCGACTGGGGATTGATGATCGGGCTGTGCTGCACCGGCATCATCGGCCATCTGTCGCTGATCCGGGCCTATGAAAACCTCGATGCGGTCATCGTTCAGCCGATCTCCTACTGGCAGCTGGTGCTGGGCGCGGTCATCGCCATTACCGTGTTTGGAGAGGTGTTGCGCTGGAACACGGTGGTGGGGGCCGTGATTGTCGTCGGGGCAGGCCTTTTCACCGTCTGGCGGGAATGGGTGGTGTCGCGCCGCGCCAAGCGGGCCGAGGAAGAAGCGCGGGTCTGAGCGGCGGCCGCGCTCTATTCCTCCGCAGCGATCCGCTTCAGTTCCTCCAGACCCACCGGCGCGACAGGGCGGAAGTCCAGGCCGTAGACCCGGTTTGCGCAATCGCGCCTCACTCTTTCGATCTGGGATTTCTCGCCCCGAATGCGGGCGCGCAGGAGCGGATCGCGGGTGCCTGTGATCGCCATCGACTTGTTGATCACCCAGCCATAGGGCGCGATGCCGGCGCGGCGCAGGTCATCCTGGAGCGCGGAGGCTTCCGAGACCGGTGTCGTCTCCGGCAGGGTGACGAGCAGGACACGTGTATAGGCGGGGTCTTGCAGGCGCATCAGCGGGGTCACCATGCGGCCGGGTGCGGCGTCGTCGAGATGGCGGGTCATCTGGCGGTGATAGGCGCCTGTCGCATCGAGCAGCAGCAGCGTGTGGCCGGTCGGGGCCGTATCGATGACGACGAAGCTTGATCGGGCTTCGGCGACGACGCGGGAGAAGGCATGGAAGACCGCCACTTCCTCGGTGCAGGGCGATGCGAGGTCTTCGCGCAGCAGGGCTTGACCGGCGTCATCGAGATCGCGGCCCTTGGTCGCCATGATCTTGTCGATATAGCGGGTCGTTTCGGCTTCGGGGTCGATGCGGTCGACGGTCAGTCCGGGCATGGCGGCGGCGCCGACGACGAAGGAGAGGTGGGCCGCCGGGTCTGTGGTGGTGAGGTGGACCGAGTGGCCACGGGCGGTAAGCCCGACGGCGACGGCGGCGGCGACTGTGGTCTTGCCGACGCCACCCTTGCCCATGACCATCACAAGGCCCTTTCCGCTTGCCGCGATTTCGCCGACCAGCTTTGAGAGGCGGGGAAGCTCGGGGCTTTCGACGGTGTCGTCTGCGGTATCGGCAGGAGGCGTGAGGTCCGTTTTGGACAGCAGTCCGCGCAGGGCGGCGAGCCCTACCATGTCGAAGGATTTCAGGGCGACCTCGTCGCAGGGGAGCGATGCCAGTGCCGTTGGCAGGTCCGTCAGTGCCTTGGTCTGTTCTGCGGCGAAGGCTGTGGCCACGGGGTCATTCGGGTCTGATGGCGTGAAGCGGGCGTTGATGGCGAGCATCTGGTTGGAAAGGCCGAGTTCCGAGAGTTCTCCAGCCGTGCGGGCGGCTTCGCGGATGGCGCCTCGGTCGGCCCTTGTGACCAGAACGATGGTGGTGCGGGCGGGATCGCCGAGGCATTCGAGCGCCGTGCGGAAGCGGTCTTCCTGCATTTTCAGCCCGGAATGGGGGCCAAGGCAGGAGGCGCCGCGCTCGTTGGCCTCCAGGAAGCCGGTCCAGGCCTTGGGCAGGCTGAGGAGCCGGAGGGTATGGCCGGTGGGCGCGGTGTCGAAGATGATGTGGTCGAAGCGCGGGTTGTCATCGGCGAGCAGGCCGACGAATTCGTCGAAGGCGGCAATCTCGGTGGTGCAGGCGCCGGACAGCTGTTCGCGGACGGTGGCGCGGTCCTTGTCGGTGGTCTCCGGTGCCATCTGGTCGAGCACGCGTCGGCGGTAGTCTTCGGCCGCCGTTTCCGGATCGATGTTCATGGCGGACAGGCCGGGGACGCCCGGCACCGCTGTCGGATCGCTGCCAAGGGGCAGGCCCAGCATTTCATCAAGATTGGAGGCGGGGTCCGTGCTGACGAGCAGGATCTTCAGGCCCTGATCGGCGAGCGCAATCGCTGTCGCGCAGCTGAGCGAAGTCTTGCCGACGCCACCCTTGCCGGTGAAAAACAGGTGGCGGGTGGGATTTTGAAGCAGGTGCATCGTCGACATGGGCTTCATCCTCGCTTTGATGCGGAAACCCTAGTCCGACCCGGCCCTTGCGGATTTGATCCATGGCAAGTGCTCGATGATCACATGCCTTCTGCGGCGGTGATGCGGTTGACGCTGCGGGCCTGCCAGAGCGTGCGGAAGAAGGCAAGGACGAAGATGCCGCTCATGATCAGCACGATGGTCGGGGCCGGTGCGCTGTCGATGAAGAAGCTCAGATAGAGTCCGGTCACGGACGAGGCTACCGCGACCGCGACGGCTGTTACCAGCATGGTGCCGTAACGTTTGGTCAGCAGGAAGGCGATGGCGCCGGGGGCGACGAGCATGGCGACCGAGAGGATGATGCCGACGGCCTTCAATGCGCCGACGACGACCAGCGAGAGAACGGCGAGCTGGCCATAATGCAGGAGGCGGACCGAGAGGCCGATCGCCTGGGCATGCTGCGGGTCGAAGGCGTGGGCGAGCAGGTCCTTGCGCAGCAGGATCAGGAAGAGCGTGGCGAAGAGGGCGATGAGGCCGGTCTCCAGGAGGTCAGACGGCAGGATGCCCAGCATGTCGCCGAAGAGGATGTGGTCGAGGTGCACAGAGCTTTCGACCTGGACATAGAGCACCAGGCCCAGACCGAACATGCCGGAAAAGACGATGCCGAGCACGGTGTCTTCCTTGATGCGGCTGTTCTCCTTGATGAAGCCTGTGAGCAATGCGCAGAAGAGGCCGGCGATGAAGGCGCCGATGGCAAGCGGGATGCCGGCGATATAGGCGATGACGACGCCGGGCAGCACTGCATGGGAGACGGCGTCGCCCATCAGCGACCAGCCTTTGAGCACCAGCAGGCAGGAGAGGAGCGCCATGGGGATGGCTATCATCAGGGTAACGACGAAGGCCGTCTGCATGAAGGGCAGCTGGAAGGGGAGGATCGCGAGTTCGAAGGTTTCGCTCATGCGGGGCGCTCCTCGGGAAGGCCGTGGGGCTCTGCCGTCGCTGCGGAAGGCATGGGCTCCAACGCTGCGCGGGCGCGGCTGCGGGCGGCGAGCAGTCCGTGTTTCGGCGCAAAGAGGAAGGCCAGGAGGAAGATCACCGTCTGGAGCACGACGATGATGCCGCCGGTCGCACCGTCGAGGAAGTAGCTCGCATAGGCGCCGATGAAGCTGGTGCCGGCGCCGATGCCGAGCGCCATGAGGATCAGGCGCTGGAAGCGGTCGGTGAGCAGATAGGCCGTGGCGCCCGGGGTGACGACCATGGCGATGACGAGGAAGGCGCCGACGGTCTGCATGGCGGCGACCGTGGAGGCGGCGAGCAGGGTGAAGAAGATTACCTTCAGGCGTTCGGGTTTGAGGCCGATCGAGCGGGCGTGGTTTTCGTCGAAGAAGGTGACCATCAGGTCCTTCCACTTCAGCGTCAACACGAGGAGGCTGATGCCGCCGATCAGGATCAGTTGCAGCGTATCGGCGGGTGTGATGGCGAGGATGTTGCCGAGCACGATGGTCTTGATGTCGATCGAGACGGGCGAGATCGAGACCATGAAGAGGCCGAGGCCGAAGAAGGAGGTGAAGATCAGGCCGATGATCGCGTCTTCCTTGAGCTTGGTGCGCTGGTTGAGGAAGAGGATGGCGATGGCCGCGAGACCGCCGGAGAGGAAGGCGCCGAAGGCGAAGGGGAGGCCCAGCATATAAGCGCCGGCGACACCGGGGACGATCGCATGAGAGAGCGCGTCGCCGATCAGCGACCAGCCTTTCAGCATGAGATAGGCGGAGAGGAAGCCGCAGACGGCGCCGACGAGTGCGCTCACCAGAATGGCGTTGCGCATGTAATCATAGGTGAAGGGCTCAACCAGGGTCGCGAGCATCTGATGTTCCCGGTTTCGGCTGGCCGTAGATGACGAAGGGGCGTTCGTCGTCGGTGATGACCTTCACCTCGCGGCCGTCTTCGTCGTCGTGCAGGTCTGTGCCTGATAGCACGAAGTGGCGGAGCGCGCCGCCGAAGGCGGTCTTGAGGTTTTCTTCGGTGAAGGTGTCCTCTGTCTTGCCGGAGGCGATGACCGTGCCTTTGACAAAAATCGTGCGGTCGCAGAAATCAGGCACGCTGCCGAGATTGTGGGTGGAGACCAGCATGACGCGGCCCTCTGCGCGCAGATCCTTCATCAGGCCGATGATCTGTTCCTCGGTGGTGACATCGACGCCGGTGAAGGGTTCGTCGAGCAGGATCACCTGGCCTTCCTGGGCGAGCGCGCGGGCGAGGAAGACGCGCTTGCGCTGGCCGCCGGAAAGTTCGCCGATCTGGCGCTTGCGATAGTCATTCATGCCGACACGGGACAGGGCCTCGTCGACCAGCTGGTGGTCGCGTTTCGATGGGATGCGCAGGAAGCTCATATGGCCGTAGCGGCCCATCATCACGACGTCTTCGACGAGGACGGGAAAATTCCAGTCGACCTCTTCGGCCTGGGGCACATAGGCGACGAGGTTCTGCTTCAGTGCCTGCCTGACGCTCATGCCGAGCACGCGGATCTCGCCGGAGGCGACCGGCACGAAGCCCATGATGGCCTTGAAGAGGGTGGATTTGCCGGCGCCATTGACGCCGACAAGGGCGGTTATGGTTCCGGGCGGGATGGCAAAACTGGCGTGGCGCAGGGCGGTGTGGCCGTTGCGATAGGTGACCGTCACATCCTCTGCGGCGATGCCTTCGCGTTTGCGTCTTGCGCCCGATCCCATGATCATCCGGCAAATCCCTTCACGATGGTCGAGACCGTTACCTTCAAGAGATCCAGATAGGTCGGGACCGGTCCATCCGGGTCGCTGAGCGAGTCCACATAGAGGACGCCGCCATAGCGCGCGCCCGTTTCGGCTGCGACCTGTTTGGCCGGCTTGTCGGAGACGGTGCTTTCCGAGAAGACGACGGGGATCTTGTTGGCCACCACCTGGTCGACGACGGCCCTGACCTGCTGGGGCGTGCCCTGGCTGTCGGCATTGATCGGCCAGAGATAGAGTTCCTTCATGCCGAGGTCGCGGGCGAGGTAGGAGAAGGCGCCTTCGCTGGTGACGAGATAACGGTCGTTTTCCGGGATCTTCGCGATTTCGGCCTTCATCGGTTCGATCTCGGCCTGGATCTTCTGGGAATAGGTGCGGGCATTGGCCTCGTAGATCGCGGCATTGGCGGGATCGAGGTCGGTCAGCGCCTTGCGAATGTTTTCGACGTAGATGAGTGCGTTTTCCGGCGACATCCAGGCATGCGGATTGGGCTTGCCTTCATAGGCGCCGCCGGAAATGTCGATGGGGTCTACGCCGTCGCTGACGGTCACGGTCGGGACATTGCCGAGATTGGCGAGGAATTTTTCGAACCAGGCTTCGAGAAAGAGCCCGTTGCGCAGCACGAGATTGGCGTCGCGGGCCTTGAGGATATCGCGGGGGGTGGGCTGGTAGCCGTGGATCTCGGCGCCGGGCTTGGTGATGCTTTCGACGTCGGCTGCATCGCCGGCGACGTTCTTGGCGATGTCTGCAATGACCGTGAAGGTGGTGACGACCTTCGGCTTGTCGGCGGCATGGGCTGCTCCGGGCAGCATAAGCGCCAGGGCAAAAAGACTGCGGGCAAGCTTTGGCAACATCAGCGGCATCCCGTTCTTGCAAGTCATTCCTATTAAAATCTATCGCGCGCCGACGCATTGTCAATGCATTTGCAAATCATTTGCAAAAAGACCGCCCAGGCGAGGCTTTCAGCTGGCTTGAAAGGCCAGCGCGAATTGGCGCGTGGCGGTTAAAGGTTCTGCAAGGAGCCGCGCCTATGCTCACACGCAGTATTGCGTAATGGTCGAGGGTGGTGTGATGGCGGAGTTGCAAGCGTGAAGGTGCCGAAGCTTCACCTGTCGCGGAAACTCGTGCTGATCGTGGGCGGCGTTCTCGTCCTGTGCGGCGGCACGGGCGGGGCTGCCGTCTATATCGGCGCCGACACGCTGCTCGGGCCGTCCTATGCCGAGCTGAACGGGCTCGAATGCACGGAAGTGCAGACAGTCGAGATCCACAAGAAGGACCGCTTCTGGATCCGCAAATATGTGACCACCAACGAAACCGCCGATGGGCTGATCCGGATCAAGACGGCGCTGCGCGTGGCCAAGGTCGTGCAGGAGACGAAAAAGGCCGATCTCGTACAGGTGGTCGTCCTCGACCTGAACGGACCGAAGGAACGCGGCCAGATGCGCGGACGGGCCGTCGGCGCCGACGTCATCTTCGTTCCCGATCCGCACCGGGTTCCCGAGGCGGCAACGGCCCGCATGCTGACCGCGCGTTATGCGGACGGGCCGGCAGCGGCCAATGGCGAATTTTTCGGCCAGCGGGTCGACATGATGGAAGGCGATATCCAGGCGCTTCTGGCCAAGCTCGATGACAGCGCCGATTGCGTGACGCCGGAAGTCGTTGTGCCGGAGGGCGAAGGCCATGGCGATGCGCATGGCAAGAAGACCGACAGCCACGGCAAGAAGAGTGATGGCCATGGAGATGGCGGTCACGGCGAAGCTGCAGCCGACGGGCATGGCGAAGCGCCAGCCGGCGAGCATGGCGCAGAGACACCGGTTGCCGAACACGGCGGCGGAGAAAGCAAGGGCTGGATGGCCTCGCTGATGGGCATGGTTGGCCTTGGCGGTGACGAGGCGCCGGCCGAAGGCCATGGTGCGGCGGATGCCGGACACGGTGAAGCGCCCGCCGAGGGGCATGGCGATCCGGCTGCGGCCGGCCACGGGGATGGCGGTGGCGAAGGCCATGCCGCGCCGGCTGAGGACAGCGCCGCGTTGCCGGAGGGCGAACATTCCACCGAGGGGGCTGCCCCCGGTGATGCGAATTCTGAGCATGCCCCGGCGCCGGCCGATGCCGCCGCCGTCGGGCATGAGGCGCCTGCGCATGACGCTTCCGCTCCGGCGGAGGCCCCGGCAGGAGATGCCGCGTCCCATGGGGATACCGCGTCCCATGGCGATGCGGCTGCGGTTCCTGCCGAGAGCGGGCATGCCGAGACTGCGGGGCATGGGGCTTCGACCGAGGGCGCACAGGCGTCTGCGCCGGCGGCGCACGAGGCTGAGGTGCCGGTGGAAGAGGTTCCAGTTGAGGAACCGCAGGCGCATGATGGCGCGGCAGCCGATGCGCCCGCGCATGAGGCCGCGAGCGCCGAGGCACCGACCGAGGATGCTGGCTGGTTCTCCTCGCTGAAGAGCATGGTTGGCCTTGGCGGTGACGAGGCCGTCGCTCCGGCGGATCCCGGCGGAGATGCCGCCGCACCGGCTGAAACACCTGCCGCGTCGGGTGCGGCGAGCGCCGATCATGGTGCCGCCTGGCTTGAGAAGATGCGATCCCAGCCGATCGAGCCTGTCGGCGATGCCGCTGCGCCGGGAACGGCACCGGAAGAGCATGGCGCTGCTGCGGATCATGCACCTGCGGCTGGGTCGGCGGATGCCGGGCATGCTGTCAAAGGGCATGCTGCTCCCAACGAGGATGAAACGAAGCTGCCGCCGAAAAAGATCATCCCGGCCGAGGAAGCCAAGGCCGGGCATTGAGGGCGGGTTTGCCGGGCTCTGCTCCTCGTGACCGTGTCCCTCAGTTTGTCGGTTCGGGAAACTCGGCGATTGCAGCCTTCAGCCATTCGATGAAGTGTTGCGTCTTGCGGCGGCCCTTGCGCGCCACCCTCACCCCGTAGCGATATTCACTCATGTGAAAGCCGAAGGGAGCGACCAGCCTGCCGGATGCGACATCGCCTGCCACGAGGTGCCAGGGGGCGATGGCGACACCGAGGCCGCTCAGGGCCGCCTCGATGGTCAGGTGATAATGGTCGAAGGTGCGGGACTGGCGGGGTGGCGTCGTGCGGCTGTCGGCGGCAAGCCGTGACCATTCGTGCCAGACATGCGGGCGCGTGCGCGTTTCCAGGCGGGGAAGCGCGTCGAGCCTCACCGTGTCCGTCTGTCCCTGAGCGGAACCCGGAACTGCCGAGGGGGCGACCACGAGGCCCAACTGTTCCTCGAACAGCAGCGTGCAATCCTCAGGGATCGCGGTGCCGGGTTCCAGGACGACGATCTGGACATCGACCGGAGTGCGCGGCGAGCGGTCGTCGGTCGCAAGGCGCACGTCGTAGCGCGGATATCGGGCGGTGAAATCATGCAGGCGTGGCACCAGCCAGCGGATGGCGAAGGTGCTGAGGCAGGCGACATCGAGAATGCTGTCGTCGCCCCTTGAGATGAGCCGCAGCGCATCGTCGATCTGATCAAAGGCATTTGTCAGCGCAAAGCCGAAGACGCGGCCCTCGGGCGTCAGCCGCGGCCGATTGCGCGCGCCCTCGAAGAGCGGGGTTCCGATGACCGCTTCCAGATGGCTGACATGCCGGCTGATGGCACCATGGGTGACGGCAAGCTCTTCCGCCGCCTGGGTGAGGGTGCCGTGGCGGGCGGCGGCTTCAAAGGCGCGCAGGGCGGCAACAGGGAGGTTCTTGCGGTTCTTCATGTGAGTAAAAGTCACAATGGATGCACCTAGATGTCAATAGGTGCGCTGCCTTCTGCGTGATAGTTCGCCTTCATCTTCATCACGTTACAGAGGTTTTCAGCATGCCCTTCGTCCGGACAGCACTTCCCCACGGCACCGATGCCGCACGCAAACGTCACATCGTGGAGGGGATCCACGACGCTCTGGTCGAGGGGATCGGCATGCCGAGCGACGAGCTGTTCAATCTCGTCAGCGAATATCGGGACGGGGAGTTCTTCTTCGATCGCCGGTTCAATGGCATTGCCCGATCGGATGCGGTGATCGTGGTGGAGATCACCATGCGGCGCGGGCGCAGCGATGCGATGAAACGGGCGCTCTATGCCGCGATCACCCGCAATCTTGAAACACGGGCGGCCGTTTCGCCGAAGGACGTGTTCATCTTCATGCACGAGAATGACTATTCCGACTGGAGCGTCGGAAACGGCGTCTTCGCCATGGCGATCGCCCAGCAGCGCGGCACCGACGCCTGAGGCGTCGCATCGCAGGTCATCCCGGTCAGCACAACGCCCGCAGTTTGTCGCTGCGGGCGTTTTGATTTCTCTCGAATTGTTGCCAAGCCGTAGCCGGGATCCTCTGCCGTCTCAATCCGCCTTGTTGCGGCGGGCCGGGAAGAGGATGATGTCGCGGATCGACGGGGCGTTGGTCAAAAGCATGATCAGTCGGTCGACGCCGATGCCGAGGCCGCCGGCGGGCGGCATGCCCTGGTCGATCGCATCGAGGAACTCGTCGTCGAGCTGCTTGTCCTTTTCGCCGCGCGAATGGGCCTGTTCGAGCTGCTCGACCATGCGCTTGCGCTGCTCTTCCGGGTCATTCAGCTCGGAGAAGGCGTTGCCGACTTCCCAGGCGTTGCAATAGGTCTCGAAACGCTCAACGAGGCGCGGTTCGCCCGGCACTTCCTTGGCGAAAGGCGAGATGTCCTTCGGGAAATGCGTGACGTGGCTCGGCTGGATCAGCGTGCCCTCGACCTTTTCCTCGAAGATGAAGGCGAGGCATTCGCCCCAGGTCCAGTCCTTCTCAACGGCAAAACCGGCAGCCTTGGCGGCGGTGCGGGCTTCTTCGTCGGTCTTCATCGCGAGGAAATCGATGCCGGTCGCTTCCTTGACGGCGTCGGGCATGGGCACGCGCTTGAACGGGCCCTTGAAGGAGATCTGCTTGTCGCCGAAGGTGACCTCGGGCGTGCCGTGGATCGAGACGGCGAGCGTCTCGAACAGGCGTTCCACGAGGCCCATGATGTCCTCGTAGTCGGCATAGGCCCAGTAGCATTCCATCATGGTGAATTCGGGATTGTGGCGGGTCGACACACCTTCGTTGCGGAAGTTGCGGTTGACCTCAAAGACCTTGTCGGCGAGGCCCGAGACCAGCGTGCGCTTGAGGAACAGTTCCGGCGCGATGCGCAGATACATGTCCATCTTCAGCGTGTTGTGGAAGGTCTTGAACGGATCGGCGGTGGCGCCGCCATAGACCGTCTGCAGCATCGGGGTTTCGACTTCGAGGAAGCCTTCGCCTTCCATGAAGCGGCGGAGCCCCGAGATGATCTTCGAGCGCTGCAGGAAGCGGAGCTTGGAATCCTCGTTGGTCAGGATGTCGAGGTGGCGCTTGCGGTAACGCAGTTCTATGTCGGAGAGGCCATGATACTTCTCCGGCATCGGGAGAAGCGTCTTGGTCAGCATGGTGATTTCGTGGGCGTTGATGGTCAGCTCGCCGCGCTTGGTGCGGCGGACCTGGCCCTTGACGCCGATGATGTCGCCGAGGTCGATCATCGGCAGCAGCGCGCGGGCTTCTTCCGGCGTCGTGTCCTTGTGGGAGAAGATCTGGATCTTGCCCGAGGCGTCATGGATGTCCATGAACATGCCGGAATTGCGCGAGGAATAGACGCGACCGGCGACCGTGATTATGTCTTCAGACGTCTCGTCCAGTTCCAGACCTGCGTATTTCTCGGCGAATTCCGCATTGGTCATCGTGCGGTGGAAATGCGCGGGATAGACGTCGCCGACCTGTTCGCGCAGCAGCGCGAGTTTCTGGCGGCGGACTTCTGTCGGGTCGGAGGAGAGAGCGGCGGCGTTCAGCGTGATGTCGCCTATAGAGGTGTTCACAGCCCCGGTGTTGTTGTCTTTGTTTTCGGTCATTCTATCTGCCTCAGCTCGGCTCGGAGTGTGTTTCACCCCCCTCTGTCACTTCGTGACATCTCCCCCACAAGGGGGGAGACTGGTCTCCGCCGGTTCGGGCTTGCCCGCTCTCCCCCCTTGTGGGGGAGATGCCCGGCAGGGCAGAGGGGGGTAGTTTCTGCGCCGCCCTTGAGGCGGCACTCTCTCAAATTAGTTCTGCGCACCCGACATCGCGGTCAGCACCTGGATCGCAACCTTCAACCGCTGGCGCACGACCGAGCGGCCGAGCAGCGCCATCGAGTCAAACAGCGGCAGCGAGCGCTGGCTGCCGGAGACGGCGACGAAGAGCGGCGGGGTGACGACGCGGAGTTTCTTGCCCATGCGGTCTGAAATCGCGCGGAGTTCCTCCTCGATGGTCGCCACGTTCCATTCGAGGATCTTTTCGAGATCCGCCTGAACCGTCGTGACGATTTCGAGCGTCTCGGCCGGGCTGGTCTTCAGGCCGCCGAAGGAGGCGGGTGTCAGGCCGACGTCGTTCGCCAGCAGGAAGCCGGCGAGCGGCGGCAGTTCGCCGAGCTTGGTGACGCGGCTCTGGGCGAGCTTCAGGCCTTCGACGAGACGGTCATTCTCCATCGACCAGTCGAGCACGCGGGCGACGAAGTCTTCCGGCGACAGTTTCTCGCGCAGCCAGCGGCCGTTCAGCCAGTCGAGCTTCTGGATGTCGAAGATCGCGCCGGCCTTGGAGAGGTTGTCGGGATCGAACTTCTCGATCAGCTCGTCCATGGTCAGCAGTTCCTCGCCTTCGGCGATCTGGATGAAGAACAGACCGAGGAAGTTCATCAGCGCTTCCGGCAGATAGCCGAGGGCCGAGTAGTAGGAGATCGAGGTCGGGTTCTTGCGCTTCGACAGCTTCGACTTGTCGTGATTGCGCATCAGCGACAGGTGCATGAAAACCGGCGGCTCGAGACCGAGATGGCGATAGATCAGGATGTGCTTCGGCACGGATGCCAGCCACTCCTCGCCACGGGCGACGTGGGTGATCTTCATCAGGTGGTCGTCGACGACGTTCGCCATGTGATAGGTCGGCATGCCGTCGGCCTTGAGCAGAACCTGCATGTCGACGCTTTCCCACGGGATCGAGACGTCGCCATAGACGCCGTCGTGGAAGTCGCAGGAGCCTTCGGTCGGCACCTTCAGGCGCACGACATGCGGCTCGCCGGCTTCGACGCGGGCGGTCACTTCCTCGGCCTTCAGATGCAGGCAGAGGCCGTCATAACCCGGCGGCTTGCCAGCGGCGCGCTGGGCTTCGCGCATGCTTTCCAGCCGCTCGGGCGTGCAGAAACAGCGGAAGGCACCGCCGTCGCGCAGCATCTGGTCAACGAAGGGGCGGTAGATGTCCTTGCGCTCGGACTGGCGGTAGGGGCCGTAAGCGCCGCCGACATCGGGACCTTCCGACCAGGTGAGGCCGGTCCATTTCAGCGCATCCAGAACCTTCTGCTCGAATTCGGCCGTGGAACGGGTGGCGTCGGTGTCCTCGATGCGCAGGATGAACTCGCCGCCGAATTTCTTGGCGAAGAGGTAGTTGAACAGCGCGATATAGGCGGTGCCGACATGGGGTTCGCCGGTCGGGGAGGGTGCGATGCGGACGCGGACGCCTGATGTGGTCATGGAATTCAGCTCGTGGTGCGTGCGGGGGACCTGGCGCTCAGGCGCCGGATCGGGACAATGTGCGAAATCAGTGTGGTGGCAGGCCGGAAACAGGCAAAGGAACAGCGATGCGCAAGCCGGTTCCACCGCTGGGCCTTAGGCCATATTCAGGCCCTTGCGTCAAGAAAAACCACGGATCCGGGCTGGCGCGCGCGGGCGGCTGAAAAAATCTTCAAATTATTTTGTCCGGCCCGGAACCCGAAGGCGGCCTCGGCGTTCTTGTGACAGAGCGCAGGCCGTGCCAACCGGACGCGACGGACAAGGGGAACACGGGAGTTTTTCCGGTTTCTTCCCGTGGCCAACGAAATGGCAGGCGAGCCCCTTAACCGTCCGGCCTGCGCTCTCCCCCAAGTCCCCGCCCCAAAGGAAAACCTGCGTCCCGCCGACGCAGG
Source organism: Rhizobium sp. AG855 (assembly GCF_003610655.1). NCBI lineage: Bacteria > Pseudomonadati > Pseudomonadota > Alphaproteobacteria > Hyphomicrobiales > Rhizobiaceae > Rhizobium > Rhizobium sp. AG855. The sequence continues at coordinate 425,100 of NZ_RAQG01000003.1, forward strand.
TTTTTCTTTGCGCGGTTTTTATTGCCGCTGCCGGTTTACTGCACCGGCCAGACCATCAGCAGCGCGGGGACCGACACCAGCACGATCAGGATCGACAAGGGCAGGCCGAGCCTCGGATAATCCGAGAACTTGTAGCCGCCCGGACCCATGACCAGGGTGTTGCACTGGTGGCCGATGGGGGTGAGGAAATCGCAGCCGGCGCCGATGGCGACCGCCATCAGGAAGGCTTCCGGCTTGTAGCCGAGGCCGGTGGCGAAGCTTGCGGCGATCGGGGCCATCACGAGAACGGTCGCGGCATTGTTGAGGAAGGGCGTGACGGCCATGGCCGTCAGCAGGATCATGGCGACCGCACCCCAGGCCGGCATGCCGCCGGCAGCCGCATTGAGCCAGCCGGCAATGACGTCGCTGCCGCCGGAGGTGCGCAACGTGTCGGCCACCGGGATCAGGGCCGCGAGCATGACGAGGATCGGGCCATCGACGGCGCGGTAGACTTCGCTGACCGGAATGACGCCGAAGGCCACCATGGCGAGCGCCGCCGTGAAGAAGGCCATGGCGACGGGTGCGATGCCGAGCGCCGTCGCGCCCATGGCGACCACGAGGATGGCGAGCGGAATGAGCACGTTGCGGCTGGTGCCGAGCAGGATCTCGCGTTCGGCCAGCGGCAGGCAGCCGAGTTCGGTCAGGATCGACGGCATCTGGGCGCGGAGGCCCTGGAGCAGCACGACGTCGCCGGAGCGCAGGGTGAGCTGGCCAAGACGTTCGCGGATGCGCTTGCCCTGCCGGCTGACAGCGAGCAGGTTGACGCCATGGGTGTGGACGAGGGACAGTTCCTGGGCGGTCTGGCCGATCAGAGGCGAGCCGCGCCCGATCACGGCTTCGATCGAGGACAGGTCGCCACGAATGATATTCGGTTTGGCATGACCGGCGAGGCTCAGATTGCCCTGGGAGACGATCCGGTCGAGCGCCTCGGAGGGGCCTTCGAGCAGGAGAATGTCTTCCGCATGCAGCAGGATGTCCGGGAAAGGCGACAGCCGCGTCTCGCCGCGCAGCACTGCGGAGGCGGTGACCTCACCCTCGGCGATCTTGAGGAGCTGGTGCAGCGGCTTCAGCACGAAGGGCGATTGCGCGAGGATATGGGCTTCGGTTGCGAAGCTTGATCCTTCCAGCGCTTCCTGAAGCGAGGGGTTCTGGTTTTCGCGGCGCGGCACCAGCCAGTAGAAGAAGATCAGGAAGATGATGCCGGCCACGGCAAGCGTGGCGCCGACCGGGGTGAAGTCGAACATGGTGAAGGGCTCGCCGGTCAGTTCCTGGCGCAGCCGCGAGACCGCGATGTTGGGCGAGGTGCCGATCTGCGTCATCAGGCCGCCGAGCAGGGCCGAGAAGGCCATGGGCATCAGGAAGACCGAAGGCGGCACATTGGAGCGCCGGGCAAACTGGAACGCGACCGGCATCATGATCGCCAGCGCGCCGATGTTCTTGATGAAGGCCGAGAGCACCGTCACGGTGATCAGCAGCAGGAGCATCTGGCCGTGCAGGGAGGATAGGGCCGGGAAGAACCGCTTGATGGCGAGATCGACGACGCCCGAGCGGGCAACCCCGGCGCTGACCACAAGCGCGCTGCCGACGATGATCACCAGGTCGTCCGAGAAGCCCGAAAAGGCGTCGCTCGGCGACAGAAGGCCAAGCGAGACCGCAGCGACGAGTGCAACGCAGGCGACCACGTCATAGCGGAACTTTTCCCAGAGGAAGGCCGCCATCATGACGGCGATGAGGCCGAAGGCGAGAATTTGCTCTGATGTCATAAGGTCCCGGCCGGAATGCTGATTTGTGCCATTGTGCGCTACCAATCGCCTGCATGGCAATTGGTTCCTGCAAACGTCCATATCCGCCGAGCGCGCGTGTGTCGCGTGTCTCGTGCGGATATGGCGGTATCAGGCGCTGTCAGTGCAGCGTCGATTTGGCTTTGCGGTCGCTCGTTCGCTTGCGGCGCGCGAACATGTTCAACACTTCGACGAGGGCCGAGAAGGCCATGGCCGCGTAGATGTAGCCCTTGGGCACGTGGAAGCCCATGCCTTCGGCGATCAGCGTCGTGCCGATCATCAGCAGGAAGCCGAGGGCCAGCATGACGACCGTCGGGTTCTTCGCGATGAAGTTGGCGAGCGGTGTCGCTGCCAGCAGCATGACCGTGACGGCGGCGATGACGGCGATGACCATGATCGGCAGATGCGGCGTCATGCCGACAGCGGTGATGATGCTGTCGATCGAGAAGACGAGGTCGAGCAGCAGGATCTGGCCGATGGCGCTGGCGAAGGTGGTCGTGGCGGAGGAGGCGATGAAATCCTCCTCATGGTCGACCGGATCGACGCTGTGATGGATTTCCTTGGTGGCCTTCCAGACGAGAAAGAGACCACCGGCGATCAGGATCAGATCCTTCCAGGAGAAGCCGTGACCGAAGAGTTCGAAGATCGGGGTGGTCAGCTGCACGATCCAGGCGACGGTGCCGAGCAAAGCGAGGCGCATGACGAGCGCCAGACCAATGCCGATGCGGCGGGCGCGTTCGCGCATCTCTTCCGGCAGCTTGTTGGTCAGGATCGAGATGAAGATCAGGTTGTCGATGCCGAGCACGACCTCCATGACCACGAGTGTCACCAGGGCGACCCAGGCGGTGGGGTCCTGAAGAAGCGGAAGATAGTCCTGCATGTTTTTGGGTTCCGTGCGCGAGGGTGAGCGACGGTGGATGTGGGGCAAAACATCGCAGTTGGCAAGGCCACGTGACGTGGCAATGCGTCAGGAAATGTCGGGCTTGCGCCGGTAGGCGGCCATGAAGACGGCGCGACCGCCATCGATCACGCGCTCGATCTCCTCCATCGGCGGCGTTTCGGCGATCTCGTTGAACAGCCGGCCCTTCATGTAGGCGCCGGTTACAAGCTCGATATACTGCATGGCGGCGAGCGACGTATCGGCGATGTCGAAGTAGCCCGACTTTACGTGAACCTCGAGATAGTCCTTCAGGATCGTGCGCGCATTGCTGGGCGACGAGGCGAAGAAACGCTGACAGAGCGTCGGCATGCGGTCGACCAGGCCGAGCAGGATGCGCATGGCCGGAATCATTTCGGATTCAAAGATTTGCCGGATGAAAGCCAGGCCGAACTGGCGCAGGCCCTCTTCAGGATCAGGGTGGTGGGCGAGCAGGTCGCGGATGCTTTCGGCAAACAGACCCTTGGCCCGTTCGATCAGGGCTGCGAAGAGTTCTTCCTTGCTCTGGAAGTAGACATAGATGGTGCCCTTGGAGACGCCGGCTTCCCGCGTGACGTCGTTCATGCTGGCGGCGTCATACCCCATCTTCATGAAAACGCGGTGCGCGCCGTCCAGGATCTGCCCGCGCTTGATGGGGTCTGCGCCTGCCGCAAACCGGCCCATGCCGGCCGTCGGGGCGGCAACGCATTCCGGTATCATCTGCTGGTCAATGCTCAGTTTTGACATGATTTGTCCAAATCTTAACGCTACCCGGCTCGAGAGTTCATCAGCCTCGTTCTTGCCCCTTGATATGAGGTACGGAAGTCTATATGTCAATCGAACCGAACGGTTCAGTTCGAAAGTATTAACCCCATCCCTGGTCCTTTGCACATGTCCGTGACGCACAGATCCACCGCCCTTCGTTCCACCTCCAGTCCCCTCGACCGGAATGAAGATGCGTCCGAGACGCAGCTCGAACCAGGGACCCCTTCGGCCGAAGCGCAGCCGGCTGCCGTGTCCCCGGCGCCAACGGCAGAACACGTGGCGCAGCCCAAGAAACGCCGCAGCCCGGTGCTGCCGGTGGTGCTCGCCGTTCTGCTCGCGGGCGCAGGTTGGTACGGCTATGAATGGTGGACCAATGGCCGCTTCATGGTGTCGACGGAAGACGCCTATATCGAAGGTGACATCGCGATCATCTCGCCGAAGGTTTCCGGTTATGTCGAGAAGGTGAATGTCGACAGCAACCAGATCGTCCGCGCGGGCGATCCGCTGGTGACGCTCGACGGCGGAGACTACCGGATTGCCTATGAGCAGGCCGTTGCCAACAAGCAGAGTGCCGAACTGGCCGTCAAGCGGATCGATGCCCAGATCACGGGTGGCGAGGCCAGCGTGGCGCAGGCCAAGGCCCAGCTCGGCGCGCTGCAGGCGGCCGTGCGCGGCGCCCAGATCACCGAAAAGAGGGCCAGCGATCTCGCCGCCAAGTCTGTCGGCACGACGGCCGATCTCGACAATGCCAAGGTGCTTCTCGACCAGGCGAATGCCAACCTGGTTGCTGGGGAGGCGGCCGTCGCTTCGGCTGATGCCAATCTGAGCCTGTTGAAGGCGCAGCGCGAAGAAGCGCTGTCCAGCGTTCGGCTGCAGGACCTCGCCATCGAGAAGGCGCAGCGCGACCTCGACTTCACCGTGCTGAAGGCACCCTATGACGGCGTCGTCGGCAATCTCGCCGTCCAGGCCGGCGACCTGGTTTCGGCCGGCAAGCGGCTGGCCGCACTGGTGCCGACGAACGAGCTCTATATCGAGGCGAACTTCAAGGAAACGCAGATCGCGCATCTCGTGCCCGGTTCCAAGGTCTCGATCCATGTCGATGCCTATGGCAAAGAGCCGCTGGAAGGCACGGTGACGTCGATCGCGCCGGCTTCGGGCGCCATCTTCTCGATGCTGCCGGCAGAAAATGCGACGGGCAACTTCACCAAGGTCGTGCAGCGCGTACCGGTGCGGATCGCTCTGCCCAAGGATGCGCTGGCCGGTGGCCATCTGCGTGCCGGCCTCAGCGTCATCGTCGACGTCGATACCCGCACGGCGCCGGATGCCCAGGCGGTCGCGGCCAAGCAGTAAACATTCGGTCGGGTTTCGTCTGGGAAAGGGCCTTCCATGGCCACCGTTACATCTCCGGCTAGCGCTGCGGTTTCCGGCTCTGTTGCTCAAACCGGCGCCGAGGAACGAATGGACCCGAGGCGGGTTTTTGCGTTTCTCGCCATGGTCTTCGGCATGTTCATGTCGATCCTCGACATCCAGATCGTCTCGGCCTCGCTTGCCGAAATCCAGGCCGGTCTTGGTGCCGGTTCCGACGAAGTCGCCTGGGTGCAGACGTCCTATCTGATCGCCGAAGTCATCATGATCCCGCTCTCGGGGGTGCTCGCGCGCATCCTGTCGACGCGCGTGCTGTTTACCATCTGTGCTGCCGGCTTCACGCTGTCGAGCGCGCTCTGTGCCACGGCCACGAATATCGAGCAGATGATCGTCTACCGGGCGATCCAGGGCTTTATCGGCGGCGGCATGATCCCCTCCGTCTTCGCGGCCGCCTTCACCATCTTCCCGCCGTCCAAGCGCAACATCGTGTCGCCCATGGTCGGCCTTGTCGCCACGCTTGCGCCCACCATCGGGCCGACGATCGGCGGCTATATCAGCCATGCGCTGTCCTGGCACTGGCTGTTCCTGATCAATGTCATCCCCGGCATGCTGGTGGCGGCTGCGACCTGGAGCCTCGTTGATTTCGACAAGCCGGACCTGAAGCTCTTCAAGATCTTCGACTGGTGGGGACTGGCGTCGATGGCCGTTTTCCTCGGCTCGCTCGAGTTCGTGCTGGAGGAAGGCAACAACAAGGACTGGTTCAACGACCAACACATCGTCATCGGCACGATCACCATGACCGTCGGGGCGGTGATCTTCTTCCGCCGCGTGTTCAGGGCGGAACTGCCGGTGGTCGATCTCAGGGCCTTTTCCAACGCCAATTTCGCCTTCGGCTCGCTGTTCTCCTTCATCATGGGCGTCGGCCTCTACGGGCTCACCTATCTCTACCCGCTCTATCTCGGACGCATCCGCGGCTATGACTCGCTGATGATCGGCGAGACGATGTTCGTGTCGGGTGCCGCGATGTTCCTGACCGCGCCCATCGCCGGCATTCTGTCGAACAAGATGGATCCGCGCGCGATGATGATGATGGGCTTTGCCGGCTTTGCGCTCGGGACCTATCTGATGACCGGCATCACCGCCGACTGGGACTTCTACGAGCTGCTTGTGCCGCAGATCCTGCGTGGCTGCTCGCTGATGATCTGCATGGTGCCGATCAACAATCTGGCGCTCGGCACCCTGCCGCCCGATCGCATCAAGAACGCCTCGGGCCTGTTCAACCTGACGCGCAACTTGGGCGGTGCCGTGGGTCTTGCGATCATCAACACGATGCTCACGCAGCGTTCCGACGACCACTATGCGCGTCTGTCCGAGCAGGTGTCCTGGAGCAACCGGGCAGCTCTCGACTGGCTTGCCAGCGTCGGCGCCAATTACGACAGCTATGGCCTTGATGGTACGGCCGTTGCGATCAAGAAGCTGTCGGGTGTCGTCACGCAACAGGCCTGGCTCCTGTCCTTCATGGATGTGTTCATGGGGCTGACCGTGCTGTTCTCCTGCCTCGTTTTCATGGCGCTTCTGCTGAAGAAGCCAAAGGCGGCCGCGCCGGCCGGGGCTGGGCACTGAGGTTGCATTCTGTTTACTAATATATTTTTGCGTGTAATTCTTGCGCGGCGCACCGACATTTGATCGGGCGGCCAACAGGGGGGAGCATGACAATGAGTGACGAGATTGCAGTGCAAAGGCTCGCGGAATTCGCAATGCGTTATGCCGGAATTCGACTCCAGTCCACGTCGGCCAACGTGGTGTACTACAGTGGCCACCTCTACAATGTCGACGGCAGTACCGATGACCCGAAAATCAACGGCGCCTCCTGGAAAGGTCTGCTGCAGGCCAACGGGATCGACGGCAATTGTTATGTTACGCATCCCTTGCCGAATCCCGGAACCAGTCATCCGCAATTCAGCGTTGGCGGGCACATGACGCAGAACGCGGATGGGTCCGTGGAGAAGGGAAAAACCTGCTACCTGATGCCGCTCTGTTCCTGGCACAACAGCACGTCGAACAATGGTAACGCCTTCCAGCATACCGAAACGAAAATGCTTGAATTGTATGGCTATATGGAAGGCGATCTGGCGGCCACCTTCCTTGCTCGGATGCCGGGTGATCAGGCGCTGCGCATCGTCGGAGCAGACGCAAATACTCTGACGGTGCAGTCGACCGACATGGACAAGCTGGTCGACGCCATGGCTGCCGGTGTTCGAGAGGGCCTGCCAATTTCTGTGCCACCGCATTACCTCGTTTTCCGCCAGGTGTCCGACGCCGGTCGCACAACTTACGTGATCGAGGCTGCCTCGTTGCCGTGAACTGACGACAGGGCGCGCGGCCTGTGATGGGGATGCCGCAAAGAATCTGAGGTACGTACATCGAAATCTGATTTACGTACCTCATCCTCTGGTGTAGGACAGGCGCCGGAGGAGAGAATGAAGCCGACTGTCCATGACATCGCGAGCCGCGCGGGCGTGAGCCTTGCCACCGTCGACCGGGTGCTGAACCGGCGGCCGGGGGTGAGCGCGCGAACTCGGGAGAAGGTCGATCAGGCGGTGGTGGAACTCGGCTTCGTGCGGGATGTGGCGGCCGCCAATCTCGCCAAGGGGCGGACCTATCCGCTGACCTTCCTCATTCCGTCCAACGACAATTCCTTCATGCGGGGCTTGAGGCTTGCGCTCGACGAGGCGCGGGACCGCGCCGGCGTCGAGCGCGTTGCGATCCGTCTCGTCGATGTGCCGGCCTTTGACGGGCCGGCCCTTGCCGAGGCGCTGAGGGACGCTGCGTCGGAACAGCCCGCCGGCATTGCCTTCGTTGCCGTCGATGCACCTGACGTCGCGGCTGCGGCAGCCGATGTGGTTGCTGCCGGCATACCGCTGGTGACGCTGGTCTCGGACCTCTCGGGTTCTCAGCGCGATCACTATGCAGGTATTGACAATGCGGCCGCGGGGCGCACCGCCGCCAGCCTTCTCGGGCGTTTCGCCGGCGGTCGGCAGGGCAAGGTTGTCGTGCTCGCAGGCTCCATGCTGGTCCGCGACCATCGTGAACGCTACGAGGCCTTCGCGTCTGTCATGGCTTCGGATTTCTCCCATCTCCAGCTGATGCCGGTGCTGGAGGGACGCGACGATCCCGATGTCGTCGAGCGGCTCGTTTCTGAGATTTTCGCGATCCAGAACGACATCGTCGCTCTTTACAGCCTTGGGGCGGGCAACCGGGGTCTCATCCGGGCGCTTCAGCGGCGACCGGAAGATCGGCGCCCTGTGGTTGTTGCACACGAGCTGACGGAAACGACGCGCGCGGCGCTGCGGTCGGGCTTGATCGATGCCGTGCTCAACCAGGATGCGGGTCATGAGGTGCGCAGCGCCATTCGCGTGCTGAAAGCCAAAGCCGACGGGCTGCCGGTCGTTGCTGACCAGGAGCGCATTCGGATCGACATATTCTTGAAGGACAATCTGCCCTGAAGGCAGAGGAATGGAGGACACCCATGTATCTCGGATTGGATCTCGGCACATCCAGCGTCAAGGCGATGCTGATTGACGGCGACCAGAACGTCATCGGCGTCGGTCACGCGGCGCTCACCGTGCAGCGGCCGCATCCCGGCTGGTCGGAGCAGGCGCCGGGCGACTGGCTGCGCGCCACGGAAGAGGCTGTTGCGGCGCTGAAGGCCGCGCATCCCAAGGAGCTTGCCGCCGTCAAGGGCATCGGCCTGTCCGGCCATATGCATGGCGCGACACTGATCGACGCCAAGGACCGGGTGCTCAGGCCCTGCATCCTCTGGAACGACACGCGCAGCCATGCGGAAGCAGCCGCGCTCGATGCCGATCCGCGCTTCCGGGCGCTGACCGGCAACATCGTGTTCCCCGGCTTCACGGCGCCGAAGCTCGCCTGGGTGAAGAATAACGAGCCGGAGACCTTTGCCAAGATCGCCAAGGTGCTCTTGCCCAAGGATTTCCTGCGTCTGTGGCTGACGGGTGAATATCTCTCCGACATGTCGGATTCGGCTGGCACCAGCTGGCTCGACACGGGCAAGCGCGCGTGGTCGAGCGAGCTGCTGGAGGCCACGGGACTGACCGTCGAGCAGATGCCGGGTCTCGTCGAAGGCACGGATCGCGCCGGCACCTTGCGGGCCGAACTGGCGGAGACGTGGGGTCTTGGCGCCGATGTGGTCGTCGCCGGTGGGGCAGGGGACAATGCGGCCTCGGCCTGCGGCATGGGCACGGTTGCGGAAGGTCAGGCTTTCGTATCGCTGGGCACTTCGGGCGTGCTCTTCGCCGCCAACGCTTCCTATCTGCCGAAGCCGCAAAGCGCGGTACATGCGTTTTGCCATGCGCTGCCGAAGACCTGGAATCAGATGGGTGTCATTCTCTCGGCGACGGATGCGCTCAACTGGCATTCGGGCGTGACCGGCAAGTCGGCCGGCGAGCTGACCGGCGAACTGGGCGAAACGCTGAAGGCGCCCTCAGGCGTTACCTTCCTTCCCTATCTCTCGGGCGAACGCACGCCGCACAATGACGCCAAGATCCGGGGCGCCTTTATCGGGCTTGGCCATGAGAGCGACCGATCCGTGCTGACGCAGGCCGTATTGGAAGGCGTCACTTTCGCCATCCGCGACAGTCTGGAGGCGCTGAAATCGGCGGGCACGAAGATTTCCCGCGTGACGGCGATCGGCGGCGGCTCGCGGTCGCGCTACTGGCTGTCCTCGATTGCAACCGCGCTCGACATGCCGGTCGATATTCCCGCCGACGGCGATTTCGGCGCTGCCTTCGGGGCGGCGCGTCTGGGGCTGATCGCGGCGACCGGGGCTGATCCGCTGTCGGTCTGCACGGCGCCTCAGACGGCTGAGACGGTGGAGCCGGTCAGGGCGCTCAGCTCTGCTTACGAGGCAGCCTATGGCCGCTACCGGGCGCTGTATCCGGCGATCCGAGGGATTTGAAGAATACCCCCTCTGGCCTGCCGGCCATCTCCCCCACAAGGGGGGAGAAGACCACGAGGCCGGCGTTCCGGCAGTCGGTAGGCGGCAGGTCTAGCCCCTCCCCCTTGTGGGGAGGGGTTGGGGAGGGGGCTTGAGAAATCAATACACACCAAGGAGGACTACCCATGAGCACAGGTTTCTTCGGCAATATCCAGAAGATCAAATATGAAGGCGAAGGCAGCAGCAATCCGCTCGCCTTCCGCCACTACAACCCGGACGAAGTCGTTCTCGGCAAGCGCATGGAAGACCATCTGCGCTTTGCGGTCGCCTATTGGCACACCTTCGTCTGGCCGGGCACCGACCCGTTCGGCGGCAACACCTTCGAGCGTCCCTGGTTCAAGGACACGATGGATGCGGCGAAGCTGAAGGCGGATGTCGCTTTCGAATTCTTCCAGCTGCTGGGGGCGCCCTATTACTGCTTCCACGATGCCGACGTCCGCCCCGAGGGCAACAGCTTTGCGGAAAACACGAAGAACCTGAACGAGATCGTGGATTACTTCGCCAAGAAGCAGGAAGAGACGGGCGTCAAGCTGCTCTGGGGCACGGCGAACATGTTCTCGCATCGCCGCTACATGTCGGGTGCCGCCACCAATCCGGATCCTGACGTTTTCGCCTTTGCCGCTGCGACCGTGAAGACCTGCATGGATGCGACGCTGAAGCTCGGCGGGGAGAACTACGTGTTGTGGGGCGGTCGCGAAGGCTACGAGACCCTGCTGAACACCGACCTGAAGAAGGAACTGGACCAGATGGGCCGCTTCCTCAACCTCGTCGTCGAATACAAGCACAAGATCGGCTTCAAGGGCGCCATCCTGATCGAGCCGAAGCCGCAGGAGCCGTCGAAGCACCAGTACGACTATGACGTTGCGACCGTCTACGGCTTCCTGAAGCGCTACGGCCTCGAGAACGAAGTGAAGGTGAACATCGAGCAGGGCCATGCGATCCTCGCCGGCCACTCCTTCGAGCACGAGTTGGCGCTCGCCAACGCGCTCGGCATCTTCGGCTCGATCGACATGAACCGCAACGACTACCAGTCCGGCTGGGATACCGACCAGTTCCCGAACAATGTTCCGGAAATGGCGCTGGCCTATTACCAGGTTCTGCAGGCTGGCGGCTTCACCACCGGCGGCACCAATTTCGACGCCAAGCTGCGCCGCCAGTCGCTTGACGCCGAAGACCTGTTGATCGGCCATATCGGTGGTATGGACTGCTGCGCCCGTGGCCTGAAGGCGGCGGCGAAGATGGTTGAGGACAAGGCGCTTTCGGCTCCGCTCAATAGCCGTTACGCCGGCTGGGACAAGGCCGAAAACCAGAAGATGCTGCGCGGCGAGGAAAGCCTCGATGCGATTGCTGCTCGCGTCGAGAGCCAGAACGTCAACCCGAAGCCGGTGTCCGGCAAGCAGGAACTCTTGGAAAACGTGGTCAACCGCTACGTTTGATTTCGGGTTTTCTGATGAGACAAGGGCCGGGGCGCGCAAGCGTCCCGGCCTTTCGTTTGCCTCAACCGTCGTCATCCGGCGCAGTCCCGAGGATCTGCCAAGGGTGGTCGCGGTGGGGATGGTTGAGGAATGTGGGGCGGGCGCAGCGGACGCCCGAAGAGTCGAGTTTTCGGCGGGCGGCAGTAGATCCTCGGGACTGCGCCCGAGGATGACGGCGGTAAAGGCGTCGCTCAGCGGCCCTCACCCGATCGCCGTGATCTCCAGTTCCTGGTCGCCGACTGTCACCACGTCGCCGACCGCTTTGCCCATCAGGCGGCTAGCAACCGGCGAGACAAACGAAATCGAGCCGGTCTTCGGGTCGGCTTCGTCCTCACCGACGATGCGGTAGGTCTGGACGCGACCGTCGTCTCGTTCGAAGGTGACCTTGCATCCAAAGGCGACCACCGCATTGCTCTCCGGGGGCGGGATGACCTGGGCGGTTCGCAGCCGTTCGGTCAGGTATTTGAGATCGCGATAGGGTACCGCCGACTGGCGGCGGCGTTCGTTGATGTCCTCTATCGCCTGCGCTGTCCGATAGGCGGCGCGTGCCTCTTCCGCCTGGGCTTCCAATTGCTTCAAGCCGTCTGCCGTCACCAGGTTCGGGTGCTGCGAGACCGGGCGATCCGGCAGATGCAGTTCTGCTGCGGTTTCCGAACTCTCTTCTTTGGTGAAAGCGACACTCACATTGGTCTCCGATGGGGAATGGCGAGGTGGCGCCGCTCGGGCCACCGTCATGTGGGTATATCATAGGATGTTCCCGGTCTAACGGCCAAGTGCCGCTTTGGGTCCGTCCGATGATCGGTGAGATCCGGACTATCGCTTCGCCGGCCCCGTCACCGATCCCCGCACGATCAGATCCGGCATCAGCAGGATTTCCTGGCGCTCCATCGTCCGATCCCCGAGTGACTTGATCAGAAGCGCCATCGCCTGGCGGCCGATGGCCGTGCGGGGCTGGCGGATGGTGGTGAGCGCCGGGTTCACATAGGTCGCCTGGGGCACGTCATCAAAACCGATGACGGAGAAGTCGTGCGGCAGGTCGTAGCCACGGGCCGTCAGGCCGTTCAATACGCCGACGGCGGTTGCGTCGTTGACGCACATGAAGGCGGTGGGAAGCTGGTCGCGCATGAAAAGCTGCTCGACCGCGAGGCGGCCGCTTTCGATCGTGCCTTCGCCTTCCAGCACGAAGCGCTGATTGGGTGGGATGCGCGCGGCATCCAACGCCTTGTCGAAACCCTGGCGGCGGCGCTGGTGGCCGAGCCTTGTCTTGCTGTCACCGATGAAGGCGATGGAGCGGTGGCCGGCGGACAGCAGATGTTCGGCGGCCTTTCTTGCGCCGGCCACGTCATCGACGCCGACATAGGAAATCTTCGAGCCGAAGACGGGTTCGAAGACGGCGACCGAGGGCGGCAGGCGCTGGCCGACGACCTGATGGCCGAAGGGTTCGTGGCCAGTGAAGAGCACGAGGCCGGTCGCCTGGCCGGAGCTCAGGAATTTCAGGTATTCGAGACCGCGTTCCGGATCGTTCTGGGTGTGGCCGATCAACACGCCATAACCATGGGCGCGGGCCTCGTTTTCAAGCCCGATCAGCGTCGAGGAGAAGTTGGGGTCACCGATATCCGGCGCCAGGATCAGGATCATGTTCGACCGGCCCATGCGCAGTGAACGCGCCATGGCATTGGTCGTATAGCCGGTGATGGCGATGGCCTGATTGACGCGCTGGCGGGTGGATTTCGCCACCTTGTCGGGGGTGTGGATGGCGCGGCTGACCGTCGCGATCGACACTTCCGCGATGCGCGCCACGTCCTCGATCGTCGCTGGTGCTTGCTCCGGCACGCGGCCCATCCCCTATCCGTCTGGAATCGTTGGCGACCTTACATTCCCTGCTGCAGGCGCGAAAGCGGAGCGGGAACAAAAACTCTGCGTGATGTGAAGATGTAAACCTTTACATCGGCCATGTAAAGGTTTACACAAGACCTCACAGCGGTGGAGGACCGCCGGGAGGATTGCATGACATCGGTTGGGGGCGAGGCGCGGGCACCCGTGCTCGTGGCGGAGCGTATTTCCAAATCATTCAACGACGTCCAGGTGCTGTTCAGCGTCGATTTCGACGTGATGCCGGGCGAAGTTCACGCGCTGATGGGCGAGAATGGCGCGGGCAAGTCGACGCTGGTCAAGATCCTCTCGGGTTTCGAGCAGGCGACTGCCGGACGCATCCTTCTCGACGGCGAACCGGTGACGCTGCCGGCGAACGGTGCCGCTGAGGCGATGGGCATCGTTCTCATCCACCAGGAATTCAACCTCGCCGACCATCTGACCGTCACCGAAAGCCTGTTTCTCGGCCGCGAGGTCACCCGTTTCGGCATGCTGGATCGCAAGGTGATGCGGGCCGAGACGCGGCGCGTGCTCGATCAGCTGGGGTCACGGATCGACGAGAATGCGCTGATCAGTTCGCTGGCGGTCGCCGACAAGCAGATGGTCGAGATCGCCAAGGCGATCAGCCGCAAGGCGCGCATCGTCTTCATGGACGAACCGACGGCTGTTCTGTCGCGCGACGAGACCGAGGTGCTGTTCGACCAGGTGCGCAAGCTGCGCGCCCGGGGCACGAGTTTCGTCTTCGTCTCCCACAAGCTGGACGAGGTGATGGAGCTGACCGACCGTGTCACCGTGTTGCGCGACGGACAGTGGGTGAAGACCGCGCCGACCTCTGCGCTCGACGGCGAGGCGATCGCGCAGCTGATGGTGGGCCGCGAATTGTCGAGCCTCTATCCGACCAAACACGAGCCTGACGTCGACGAGGAGATCGTGCTGTCGGTCAAGGATCTGACCACGGGCTTTGTGAAGAACGCGAGTTTCGACTTGAAGCGCGGCGAGGTGCTCGGCTTTTCCGGTCTGATCGGATCGGGGCGTACGGAATTGATGGAAGCGGTGGCGGGGCTTCGTCCGCGTCTCTCCGGAGAGGTGCGGCTCAAGGGCACGGTGCTTGAGGCCGGTGATTTCCGCGAGGCGAACCGGCGCGGACTCGCCTATATGACCAAAGATCGCAAGGGCAAGGGCCTGCTGCTCGGCGAGGGCATGACGGCCAACCTGACGCTGCAGTCTATGGATAATCACGTGCGGCACGGCTATCTCGACCCCGGCAGCGAGGCCAAGGCCATGGCGCGGGCCAAGCGGCGCTTCGACATCCGCGTGCGCGACGACCGTGTCAGGGTGGGGCGCATGTCCGGTGGCAATCAGCAGAAGCTGCTGCTCGCCAAGATCATGGAAGTCGAACCCCAGATCATCATCATCGACGAGCCGACGCGCGGCATTGATGTCGGCACCAAGCAGCAGATCTATCATTTCATCGCCGCGCTCGCCCGCGAAGGGCGCTCGATCATCGTGATTTCCTCTGAGATGCCCGAGGTGATCGGGCTCTGCACGCGGGTCGCCGTGATGCGGGAGGGCCGCATGGTCGGCCTGCTCGAGGGCGAGGACATCAACGAACAGACGATCATGCGTTACGCCGCCGGCCTGAAACGGCAGATGGCGAGCTGATCCAAGGCCAAGGCCCGGCGCACAAGACCGGGTTTGAGACGAAGACTTCAGGGTGCGCGACCTCCGGTAAGGAGGCGCGGGAGGAGACGGGAAAACCATGACTGCCGAGACTGAAACGACCACCCCTGGGCCTGGCCGCCGCACCTGGCGCGACGTCGATCTGCGGGCCGTGGCGCCCTTTGCGGCGCTGCTGATCCTGCTGATCATCGGCGCCCTGGTGAACCCGAACTTCATCGGTCTCACCAACCTTGCCAATGTCGCGACGCGTTCTGCCTTCATTGCGATCATCGCCGTCGGTGCGACCTTCGTCATATCCTCGGGCGACCTCGATCTCTCGGTCGGCTCGATGGTGGCCTTCGTGGCGAGCCTGATGATCCTGTTCATGAATTCCGGGGTCATTGCCGATCCGGGCCTGATGATTGCCGCCGCCATGGCGCTTGCCATCATCATCGGCTCGCTCTGCGGGCTGTTGAACGGACTGATCACCACCGTCGGCAAGATCGAGCCTTTCATCGCGACGCTCGGCACCATGGGCATCTATCGCGGCCTGACGACATGGCTGTCTCAAGGTGGCGCCATCACGCTGCGCGATCCGGTGCAGCAGGAAATCTACCGGCCGGTCTATTTCGGCTCGATCCTCGGGCTGCCGGTGCCGATCGTCATCATTCTCGTGGTGACCGCGATTGCCGCCGTCGTTCTCTATCGCACGCGTTATGGCCGCCATGTGGTTGCCGTCGGTTCAAGCCGCGATGTCGCGCGCTATTCGGGCATTGCCGTGGACCGGGTGCGCACCATCGCCTTCGTCATCCAGGGGCTCTGCGTGGCCATCGCGGTGCTGCTCTATGTGCCGCGTCTCGGCTCGACATCGGCCACGACCGGTATCCTGTGGGAGTTGCAGGCGATCACGGCCGTCGTCGTCGGCGGCACGGCGCTGAAGGGTGGGGCTGGCCGCGTCTGGGGCACGATCTGCGGCGCCTTCATTCTCGAACTCGTCGGCAACATCATGCTCTTGTCGAACTTCATCTCCGAATATCTGATCGGCGCCATCCAGGGCACGATCATCATCATCGCGATGCTCGTCCAGCGGTCGCTGGCGCGCAAGGCGTGACGCGTGACCGGGCAGGAGGGTCGCCCGGTCCGTTCCAACTCGACCCTAGTCACTTTGGGAGGAAACCAATGCACAAGAAACTGTTGGGTCTCGCCGTCGCGATGACGGCCCTGACCGCGATCTTTACCGCAGCGCAGGCGCAGGACACCAAGACGATCGGCGTCTCCATTCCGGCCGCCGACCATGGATGGACCGCAGGCGTCGTCTACCACGCCAATCGCGTTGCCGAACTCCTGATGAAGGAGCATCCGGGCCTCAACGTCGTCGTCAAGACCTCGGCCGATCCTGCCACCCAGGCGAATGCCGTGCAGGACCTGGAAGTCCAGGGCATCGATGCGCTGGTCATCCTGCCGACCGATCCGGATCCGCTGGTCAACGCGATGAAGGAAGTGAAGGGCAAGGGTCACTTCGTCACCATCGTCGACCGTGCGCCTTCGACCAACGACAACAGCGTGCGTGACCTCTATGTCGCCGGCAACAACCCGGCGCTCGGCAAGGTCGCCGGCGAATACATCGCGAAGAACTCGCCCGACGCCGAAGTCGTCATCATCCGCGGTCTGCCGATCCCGATCGACCAGCAGCGCCAGGACGGTTTCGATGAAGGCATCAAGGGCTCCAACGTCAAGGTCCTCGACCGTCAGTTCGGCAACTGGAACCGCGACGATGCCTTCAAGGTGATGCAGGACTACCTGACCAAGTATCCGAAGATCGATGTGGTCTGGTGCCAGGACGACGACATGGCCGTCGGCGTGCTGCAGGCGATCGAACAGGCCGGCCGCACCGACATCCAGTACATCATCGGCGGTGCCGGTTCGAAGGACATGATCAAGAAGGTCATGGATGGCGACAAGATGGTGCCGGTCAACGTCCTCTACCCGCCGTCGATGGTGGGGACCGCCATGGAGCTGACGGCCGCCGCCCTTTACGACAGCGTTCCGGTTCACGGCACCTATACGCTGGACGCGACGCTGATCACCGCCGACAACGCGAAGAACTACTACTTCCCGGACTCGCCGTTCTGATCTGAAACCACCCAAGACCAATGTCTGCCCGGGTTTTTCCCGGGCAGATTTCTGCGACAAACATCATTGCGGTTGTGTCGAAATTCCATCTCCTGTAATCGTTCACGGAAACGTTGCAGGGATCTCAGGGAGGAGAATTCATGAAGACGATCAAGGGACCGGCGATCTTTCTCGGCCAGTTTGCGGGTGATGCCGCACCGTTCAACACCTGGGATGGAATCACCAAATGGGCGGCCGACAAAGGCTATGTCGGCGTGCAGGTTCCGACCTGGGCCGGCCAGCTGATGGACCTGAGACAAGCCGCCGAATCCAAGGATTATTGCGACGAGCTGGCTGGCGTGGCGCGGGCAAACGGCGTCGAGATTACCGAACTTTCCACCCATTTGCAGGGGCAGCTTGTGGCTGTGCATCCGGCCTATGACGAAGCCTTCGACGGCTTTGCGGCGCCCGAAGTGCGCGGCAATCCGAAAGCGCGCCAGGAATGGGCCGTGCAGCAGGTCAAGTATGCGCTGAAGGCTTCGCGCAATCTCGGCATCAAGGCGCATGCGACCTTTTCCGGCGCGCTCGCCTGGCCGTTCATCTATCCCTGGCCGCAGCGCCCGGCGGGTCTGGTCGAGACCGCTTTCGACGAACTCGCGCGCCGCTGGCTGCCGATCCTCGATTTTGCCGAGGAGCAGGGCGTCGACGTTTGTTACGAGATCCATCCGGGCGAAGACCTGCATGACGGCGTGACCTTCGAGATGTTCCTCGAGCGGGTAAAGAACCACAGCAGAGCCAACATGCTCTACGACCCGTCGCACTATGTGCTGCAATGCCTCGACTATCTCGACAACATCGACATCTACAAGGACCGGATCAAGATGTTCCACGTCAAGGACGCGGAGTTCAATCCGACCGGGCGTCAGGGTGTCTATGGAGGTTATCAGGGCTGGGTTCAGCGGGCCGGGCGCTTCCGGTCGCTCGGCGACGGCCAGGTCGATTTCGGCGCGATTTTCTCGAAAATGGCGGCGAACGATTTCGACGGCTGGGCCGTTGTCGAATGGGAATGCGCGCTGAAACACCCGGAAGACGGCGCCCGTGAGGGGGCAGACTTCGTCCGGGCGCATATCATCCGGGTGACGGAGAAAGCGTTCGACGACTTCGCATCCGGCGGGACCGACGATGCGGCCAATCGCCGGATGCTGGGCCTCTGAGACTAGACGGACTTGAGGGCGGCCATGTCGCCGCTCTCGAGGTGGGGCAGGGCGCGTTCGATCTTATCGAGCGGCCAGTCCCACCAAGCGAGCGCCAAGAGGTCGGCGATCTCCTTGTCCGTGAAGCGCTGTCGGATCATGGTCGCGGGATTGCCGCCGACGATGGTGTAGGGGCCCACATCCCGCGTCACCACAGCGCGGGCGGCGATGATGGCGCCGGATCCGATCGTGACCCCCGGCATGATCGTCGCGCCGTGGCCGATCCAGACGTCGTGGCCGATGACGGTGTCGCGGAACGGCAGGTCCTGGTAGCCGGTGATGGTTTCAGGGCTGAACACGCGGAAGGGGTAGGTCGAAATCCCGGACATCGCGTGATTGGCCGAACTGGTGATGATGATCGCCTCGCGGGCAATCTGCACGAAGCGGCCGATCACCAGTCGTTCCCGGCTGAAGGGATAGAGATAAGGCGCGAGGATCGCTGCCGTCTCTTTCGCCGTGCCGGAATGGGTGAAGTAGCTGAAGTCGCCGATCTCCATTCGGGGATGATCGACGACGGCAGCGAGCTGAACGGTCTCGCGATAGGGCGTGCCGTCGGCCAGCGTGATGGGATAGGGTTGTCTCGGGTCGAGAAAAGGCATGGTTGAGATCCTTGCAAAAGCTTGCATCTGGCGTCGCGGTGATCGCTGACGCGGGCTTGTTCGCTTTGCCTCACAAGAGGCGGATCTCAGATGTTCACTGTCAGGGCATCCTTCTTCTTGGATGCCAGTCTAACGGATCTGGAGCGTGAACTCCAGACGCAGCTCATGAAGGAGGACGCATCATGGCGATCGAAGCGAGCAAATCGGAACACCGCGCGGCGAAAATTCGCCTCGGCATGGTCGGTGGCGGGCAGGGCGCGTTCATCGGCGCAGTGCATCGCATGGCCGCCCGGCTGGACGACCATTATGACCTCGTTGCCGGTGCGCTGTCGTCGACGGCGGAGAAGTCGCTCGCGTCCGGCCGTGACCTCGGGCTCGATCCGGAGCGTTGCTACAGCTCCTTCCAGGAGATGGCGGACAAGGAATCGGCGCGGCCCGACGGTATCGAGGCCGTCTCGATCGTCACGCCGAACCACGTGCATTTCGCCGCCGCCAAGGCATTCCTCGAAAAGGGCATCCATGTCATCTGCGACAAGCCGCTGACCTCCAACCTCGACGACGCCAAGGCTCTCAAGGCCGTTGCCGACAAGGCCAAGGCGCTGTTCATCCTGACGCATAACTACACCGGTTATCCGATGGTGCGCCATGCGCGCGAACTGGTGCGCGCCGGTGAACTCGGCGATATCCGACTGGTGCAGATGGAATATCCGCAGGATTGGCTCGCCGAGCCCGTCGAGCAGACCGGATCGAAACAGGCGGCCTGGCGCACCGACCCGGCACAATCGGGCGTCGGCGGCTCGACCGGCGATATCGGCACGCATGCCTATAATCTCGGCTCGTTCATTTCCGGCCTCGAACTGGATGAACTGGCGGCCGACGTGCACACCTTCGTCGAAGGGCGTCGGCTCGACGACAACGCCCATGTGATGCTGCGCTTCAAGGGCGGCGCCAAGGGTTTGCTCTGGTGCAGCCAGGTGGCGACCGGCAACGAGAACGGGCTGAAGGTGCGGATCTATGGCACCAAGGCCGGCATCGAATGGACGCAGGCCGATCCGAACTATCTCTGGTTCACGCGTCTTGGCGAGCCGAAGCAGCTGATCACGCGCGGCGGGGCCGGGGCGAATTCGGCTGCGGCGCGGGTTACCCGCATCCCCTCCGGCCATCCGGAAGGCTATCTCGAAGCCTTTGCGACGATCTATTCGGAGGCGGCTGCCGCCATCCAGGCAGCGCGGACCGGGGCGGCCGTTGATCCGGCGGTGGTTTATCCGACAGTTGATGATGGCGTGAAGGGTGTGGCGTTTGTCACGGCCTGTATCGAGTCGGGCAAGAAGAATGGTGGTTGGGTGAAGGTTTGATATCACCTCCCCCTTGAGGGGGGGAGGTCGCCGCGAAGCGGCGGGTGGGGTGATCTATGAACTTGCCCCTCACCCTACCCTCTCCCCGCAAGCGGGGAGAGGGGGAATGCTTGGCCAGCGGCGAGGCCTTCTCCCCGCTCGCGGGGAGAAGGTGCCCGAAGGGCGGATGAGGGGCATGGTTACAGGGGGGGCGGCGCAGATGAAACTCGACCGACCCTCTCGATGACCCCACCGGAGCTTCGCTCTACCGCTCACCATCAACGAGAAGGTGGATTTCCTGCAACGTTGCAGTTTTTTGTCCCCGATGTCTTCACCGCGTCGTTCGATTGCTCTAAACCGCTCATCGACTGACCAGCGGCGGCCCCTTCCGCCTCCACCCTGACGAAGGAGACGTCCCATGATCGATCCCAAGGCGCTTGCCTCGCGTTTTCCCGGTGATTTCCTGTTTGGCGTGGCCACCGCCTCCTTCCAGATCGAAGGGGCGTCGAAGGCGGATGGGCGGAAAGCTTCGATCTGGGATGCGTTTTCCAACATGCCGGGCCGGGTCTTCGGGCGCCACAATGGCGACGTCGCCTGCGATCACTACAATCGCTGGGAAAGCGATCTCGATCTGATCCAGGACATGGGGGTCTCTGCCTATCGTTTTTCGATCGCCTGGCCGCGCATCGTTCCGGAGGGGACGGGGCCGATTAACGAGAAGGGTCTCGATTTCTACGACAGACTGGTCGACGGCTTGAAGGCGCGCGGCATCATGGCCTATGCGACGCTTTACCATTGGGATCTGCCGCTTTCGCTCATGGGCGAGGGCGGCTGGACGGCGCGGTCGACGGCACAGGCCTTCCAGCGTTACACCAAGGTGGTGATGGAGCGTCTCGGCGATCGGCTGGATGCCGTCGCGACTTTCAACGAGCCCTGGTGCTCGGTCTGGCTCAGCCATCTCTACGGCATTCACGCGCCGGGCGAGCGCAACATGGATGCGGCGCTGCATGCGCTGCATTACACCAATCTGGCGCATGGACTTTCCGTGCAGGCGATCCGGGACGTCTCGCCCAAAGTGCCGGTGGGGCTGGTGCTCAACGCGCATGAGACGCTGCCGGGTTCGGACAGTGCTGCCGATCTGGCGGCTGCCGAGCGGGCGCATCAGTTCCACAATGGCGTGTTCTTCGATCCGGTGTTCAAGGGTGAATATCCGGCGGAGTTCCTGTCGGCGCTTGGCCATCGCATGCCTGTCATCGAGGAAGGCGATCTCGCGATCATCAACCAGCCGCTCGACTGGTGGGGGCTGAATTACTATACGCCGATGCGTGTGGCCGACGATCCGACGCCGGGTGCCGAATTCCCGGCAACGGTGGGGGCACCGCCGGTTTCGAAGGTCACGACCGACATCGGCTGGGAGGTTTATGCGCCGGCCTTGAAGTCGCTCGTCGAACGGCTCTATGCCCGCTACGACCTGCCGCCCTGCTACATCACCGAGAACGGCGCCTGCTACAATATGGAGGTCGAAGGTGGCGAGGTCGATGACCAGCCGCGGCTCGACTACTACGCCGAGCATCTCGACAAGGTGGCCGATCTGATCACCGAGGGTTATCCGATGCAGGGCTATTTCGCCTGGTCGCTGATGGACAATTTCGAATGGGCCGAGGGCTACAAGATGCGCTTCGGCCTCGTGCATGTCGATTACGACACCCAGGTCCGCACGATCAAGAAAAGCGGCAAGTGGTATCGCGATCTGGCGCTCGAATTCCCCAAGGGCAATTTCAAGGCCGACTGATAGGGTGGGGCATCGTGCCTCCGCGCCTTGCGCTGGTCAGCCGAGTTTGATCAGCTTGTTGCCGGTATCGACCTCGTTGCGCCGGTCGAATTCGGCGCGGGCCAACTGGATGCGGTCGTGATGGGTGAAGACCCAGCCGCCCAGTGCCCGGATCGGTTCGCCGAAGGAGCAGCCGAGATCGGTCAGCGCATATTCGACCTTCGGCGGCACGGTCGGATGCACCGTGCGCGCGACGATGCCGTCTCTTTCCAGTGAACGCAGTGTCAATGTCAGCATGCGCTGGGATATTCCGACGACCGATCGCTTGAGATCGGAGAAGCGCTGAGGGCCGTCGGCGAGCATCATGATGACCAAAACCGTCCATTTGTCGCCCAATCGGGCCAGCATTTCGCTGACGGTCTGGCACTTTGTCATGTCGTAGTTGTCGCACATAACGGTCTCTTTGTTGTATCGTTGTAACCTGGTATCAAAAATGTGCCTTCTTGCACAAATCTCATGGTTCCATATCTAGGCCTGGTTACGAATTGATACCAGACTACGTCGATGCTGCCAACTCCCATGGCGCCTGGCGGGTCCAACCAGGAGCGAGATCATGTCCGCACTCATTGAAAAGCTGAACTGGCGCTACGCCACCAAGAAAATGGACCCGTCGAAGGTCGTTCCGGAAGACAAGGTCGAACGGATCGTCGAAGCGGCCCGCCTCGCACCGACCTCGAGCGGCTTGCAGCCTTTCGAAGTGATCGTTGTGACCAATCCGGACGTTCGCGCGCGGATCCAGGAAATCGCCTGGAACCAGGCCCAGGTCACCGAAGGCTCGCATCTGCTCGTCTTCGCCGCCTGGGACAACTACACCGCCGATCGCATCAACGACATGTTCGACCTGGTGAACGAAGAACGCGGCTTTACCAATGAGGGCTGGGAAAACTATCGCCAGATGCTGCTCAACAGCTATCCCGCCCGCGACGAACAGGTGAACTTCGAACATGCCGCCCGCCAGGCCTATATCGGCTTCGGCATGTCGGTGGCAGCCGCTGCCTTCGAAGGCGTCGATGCCACGCCGATGGAAGGTTTCGACCCGGCCAAGCTCGACGAAATCCTGGGCCTGCGCGAAAAGGGCCTGCGTTCCGTCACCATCCTGCCGCTCGGCTATCGTGCCGATGACGGCGACTGGCTGGTCAACCTGAAGAAGGTGCGCCGCCCGAAGGACCAGTTCGTCTCGCTCGTCGCCTGACGATCGCACATTTCAGCGCCGGCACCTCCAGGCCGGCCTGCGAAGGGCTTCGGGAAACCGGAGCCCTTTTGCCGTTCAGAATGCCGCACTCCATTAGAATTCCCGCACTATCCGATATTTGTCAAACCTGTCAGTATGTTAAGTCAAATTGAACACATTTTCTGTCAGGGTGCCCGGAAAGCCAGGACAGTATCGCATGCGGCTTCGCGGAACATATAATCGACTGAAGTCGCACGTAAATCGCCGTATGGCGGTGACCGGCATGCTGCTGGTCTTTGCCATGCTCGCGGTCATGGTGACGAGCATCGTGCTGACCGCGCTCGATCGTGTGGCCAGCAATGCCAACCATCTCGACGAAGAGCGGTCGCGCGAGACGCTGGTCGGTGCGATCCAGACCTTCAAGTTCCAGCTGGGTGCAACCCTGAATGACTACGCCGCCTGGGACGATGCCGCCGAGAACGTCTATACGGCGCCCGATCCGGACTGGGTGATCAGCAATTTCGGCGATATGACCTTCGAGAGCGACCTGTTCGACGTCGCCATCGTGCTCGACCAGAACGGTCGCCCCGGCATGGCCTATTCCGATGGAAAGCCGCTCGAACGCGGGGGCAACGGATATCTGCCTGACGATCTGATGATGCTCTTCGATCAGGTGCGTTCCGCAGGCAGCGGCGATGTTCCGCAGGCGCTCGGCTTCGTTCGCACGGTCAAGGGTGTCGGTGCCGCCGGCGTTGCGCTGATCCGGAAGAAATCCGGTGAGATCGAGGTCGATCCGGCCAAACGTTCCTATCTCGTCTTCATCCGGCATATCTCGCGCGACAAGGTCGAACGGATCTCCAGTGCCTATGTCTTGCCGGGCCTGGTTCTGGCGGCCCCTTCCTACCGCTCGACGCATGCGGTGACGATCGAATCCACATCCGGCATCTCGCTTGCCTCCTTGGCCTGGACACCCCGGGCACCCGGTGACATCAGCCGGGAGCAGGTGGAACCGCTGGTCAAGGCCGCGCTGGTGATGGTGGCCGTCTACTGCCTTCTGCTCTTCATCATCGGCAACAGCGTCGTGCGTCGTTTGCGAACGGATGAGGCGGCGGCCCTGAAGCTTGCACGAACCGACCGGCTGAGCGGACTTGCCAATCGCGACGGCCTGCATGTGCTGCTCGACCAGGCGCTTGCGGAAGCCCGTCTCGATGGCAGCGACGTCGTGCTGCTGTATCTCGACCTCGATGGCTTCAAGGAGGTCAACGATTCCTATGGCCATGCGGTGGGCGACAGCCTGATCCGGGCCGTCTCGGCCGGGCTTGCTGTGCTGGTCGGCGGGAATGCCGCCTTGTCGCGCATCGGCGGGGATGAATTCGGCATCGTGTTCTTTGGCGCAGATGCAGAGGAGCGGGCAATCTCCGTCGCCGAGGCGATCCTCGGCTTCTTCGGCGAGCCCCTGCCGCTCGGCGAGCGGGTCGTTTCCGTCGGCTGCAGCCTGGGGCTGGCACTGTCCCCCGAGGGCACCATCGACGGCGGCGAGCTGACGCGGCAGGCGGACATGGCCATGTATGCCTCGAAAGAAAGCGGTCGCGGACGCTGGACGGCCTATCATCCGCAGATGGACGAGGAGCGCGAGACCCGCAACCAGATGGCGCTCGACCTTCGTGCCGCCATCGACAACGAGGACATTCAGGTCGTCTACCAGCCGGTGGTGGATTCCTCGACCTTCGAACTTGTCAGCGTCGAGGCGCTTGCGCGGTGGAACCGGCCGGGTCACGGGCCGGTGTCGCCGGACGTCTTCATTCCGATCGCCGAGGCGAGCGGCCTCATCGACCGCCTCGGTCTCGATGTTCTGCGGCAGTCGCTGATGCAGCTTGCCGAATGGCCGGGGCTGAAGCTCTCGGTCAACGTCTCACCGGGCCAGTTCCGCGACCCTGCCTTTGCCGGCCATGTGGCGGACCTGTTCTACGTCACCGGCATCGATCCGCACCGGGTCGTGCTGGAGATGACGGAAACCTATTTCATCCAGAATCCCGAGCGGGCCCGGACCGTTCTGGAGCGGTTGCGCAAGATCGGCGTGCAGATTGCCCTCGACGATTTCGGCTCCGGTTTCTCCAGCGTCGGTTACCTGCGCCAGTTCGGCTTCGACCGGATGAAGATCGACAAATCCCTGGTGCAGTCGCTCGGCGACGGACACAGGGCGGTGGAGATGCTGCAGGCCACCGTGGCGCTGGCGCGTTCGCTTGATGTGCCGGTGACCGCCGAAGGCGTGGAGACGGATCAGCAGGCCGTCAATCTGCGTCTGGCCGGCTGCGACCAGTTGCAGGGTTATCTGTTCGGCCGTCCGTGCAGCCCTGCCGATATCGATGCGCTCCGGCTCCGGCCGATGGACCTGAGGGCCAAGGCGGCGGCGATCGCCTTTGCGCATCCGCGCGACGTTTCCTCCGCGCGCTGAGCATTCGACACGGTTTCCGGAGCCATTGGCGCCTTCTCGCATCGTCCTTGCAGAAGGGCGTTGCGATCTCCGGCTCAGCCGGCATCACCGGATGCCGTTCAGCTGCCGATATGTCTTTCGCCGCGCTTCTTTGCGAGTGCGATCTGCAGCTGGCGCTGGCGATAGCGGTCGCGGTCGGCTTCCGTGCGGCTTTCATAGCAGTGGCTGCAGGAAACGCCTTCCTCATAATGCGGATGGGTCAGTTCTTCCGCCGTGATCGGGTTGCGGCAGGCGTGGCAGAGCTTGTGATTGCCTTCCTTCAGGCCATGGGTGACGGAAACGCGCTCGTCGAAGACGAAGCAGGCGCCGTCCCAGAGGCTCTGGTCTTCCGGCACTTCCTCCAGATATTTCAGGATGCCGCCCTTGAGGTGATAGACCTCGTCAAAACCCTGCTGCTTCATGAAGGCGGTCGCCTTCTCGCAACGGATGCCGCCGGTGCAATACATGGCGATCTTCGGCTTGTTGTGCAGGCCGGGATTGTTCTTCACCCAATCGGGGAATTCGCGAAAGGTCTTGGTGTTCGGATCGACCGCACCGCGGAAGATGCCGATCGCGGTCTCGTAATCATTGCGGGTGTCGATGACGATCGTCTCCGGGTCGGAGATCAGCTCGTTCCAGTCCTTCGGGTCGACATAGGTGCCGACGATCTCGTTGGGGTCGATGTCCTCGACGCCCATGGTGACGATCTCCTTCTTCAGACGCACCTTCATGCGCAGGAAGGGCATTTTGGATGCGCGGCTTTCCTTATGCACCAAAGCGGTGAATTCCGGCTGGCTGCGGATGTAGGCGAGAACGTTTGTTATGCCCGTATCGGTGCCGGCAATCGTGCCGTTGATGCCCTCATGGGCGATCAGCAGGGTGCCCTTCACGCCTTCGGCCTTGCACAGGCTCTCGAGCGGTTCGCGAAAACTCTCGAAGCGCGCAAACTTGGCGAAGTGATAGAGGGCGGCAACCAGGAAGGCGCCGCCTTCTTCATGGCGGGGGGCTTGATCGATCTGTGTCATGGCCTGCGAAATACCGCCTCGGCCCTTGCCGTGCAACGGATTTCCGCACAGCGCGCGAAGTTTGAAATCTGTCAAATTTCGCGCGCCCTGCGGCTGATCCAGGATCAGGCTGGCGGGTTGAAGACGCGGATGCGGTGGCCGTCCGGGTCCGCGACCGCAAAGGTCCGGCCGAAATCGGCCTCGACGGGGGCCTGCAGGACCGGGATGCCAAGCGCCTTCCAGCGTTCGTGGGTGGCGTCGACATCGGCAGCGCTCGGCGCGCGGATGGCGAGTTCGCAGCCGCCGCCGGTGAACTGCGCCTGCGGTTCGACGCCCGCGCGGCTCCAGAGACCGAGGACGAGGCCTGTCGGCAGGCGGAAGAGGGAGAAGGTGTCGGCGCGTTCGGTGGGCGCTATGCCGAAGAGCTTTGCGTAGAAATCGGCGCTTGCTGCAGCGTTTTCGACATAGAGAATGGTCATTGCGGGTGTCATCGTCATCTCCTGTGGGGTTGATGACGCGACCTTAGCTCCTGATGCTGCCAAAAACTGTCAGCATCATTTCAAGGTGCCGTCGGGGATGGCGTTCTGTTGCCGCCAGGCCTTGAGGAGGGCGGTGCGACGCTTCGGGTAGCGCGTCTCGCCGGCCACGGCGCTTTCGATGCGATCGGTGCGGAAATGCCGGAAATCGTCGCGCAAAGTGCACCAGGCGACCAAGACCCTGACGCCGTCGAAGAAGGTGAGGGCGCAGGGCCAGACGGTGCGGCTGGAGAGGTCGCCGCGCTGGTCACGATAGGCGATCAGAAGCGGCTTTTCGTGGCGCAGGGCCTGGCGAAGCCTATCGAGGTCCACCCGTTCGGTCGCAAGCGGGGCGCCCGGGCCGACGAGCAGGGGAACGTCCGCCATGTCGCGACGCAGGTCTTCGGGCAGCACGGCGTCGATCTTGGCGAGTGCGTTGCGGGCGGCCGAGGCGATGGCGGTGTCCGTGCGCTTTTCGACGAAGCGGAAGCCGAGCATCAGCGCCTCGATCTCCTCGCGGGTGAACATCAGGGGCGGCAACATATAGCCGGGGCGCAGCACATACCCGATGCCGGCCTCGCCCTCGATATCCGCGCCTTCGGCCTGGAGGGTCGCGATGTCGCGGTAGAGCGTGCGCAGCGAAACGCCGGTTTCGGCCGCCAGTGTCGCGCCGCTCACCGGCAAGCGGTGCTGGCGCAGGACCTGCAACAAAGAGAGAAGGCGTTGCGAGCGGCTCATGCGCTGTCAGCTGCGCCCGGACGTCTCGCCGATGGCGGCGGCGGTCCACAGGATTTCGATCACATCCGCTTCCCGTCGCGGCCGATCGGCAAAGATGCTGCCGGCCAGCGCCAGGGCTTCGCGGCGCAGGTCCTGTTGCCGACGGATGATGATGGCCAGCAGGAAGGCCTGGCCTTCGCCATCGCCGAACAGGTCGGGTTCGCTGTCGAACAGTTCGGTGAGAACCGTCAGGTCATGCTCGCGGCCGAGCAGGTCGACCAGATGTTTGGCCTCCCGGCGCTTGGCGGCAAAGGCGCTCGGCCAGAGTTCGCGCAGCAGGGAAAGGTTCATCCAATAGGTCTGGGCTGCCTTGCGCAGGTCATGGAAGGCTTCGCCGTGGCCTTCACCCTTGCAGGTGTGCAGCGCCTCATGGCCCCGCTTCAGGGCCTTGCGCCAGCCTTTGGCGAGCAGACGGGCCGCAGGCCCCGCCTTGGACGGCAGGTCGAGTTCATCAAGGGCCGTGATGGCGGATCGGCATTCGTCGATGACGCGGGCCACCTTGTCTTCGAGATCCGTCTCGCTTGCGGCGATATCGTCGCGACGCAGTTGCAGAACCGTGCGCGTCGCCGCCAGCGTTTCACTTTCGTCGTCGTTGAGCGCAAAGCCGGTGAGATGCGTCACGGTCTCCATCAGCGCGGTGGCATCTCGGATGCGCGACAGGCTGCGGGCAATGTCACGCAGGCGTTCGTTTTCGCGGGTCTGGAAGGATTTGTCGGCATCGGCGACGAGGCGCAAAAGGCCGCGGACGCGCTTGAACTTCTTGCGCGCTTCGTGAATGGCCTCGTGCAGGCCGTCCGGGCGGTCGCTCAGAACGGCTATGGCGATGCTCAGCTGGTGGCGGGCGACGGACCGGACCTCGGCGGACAGATCCCTGTCCGGCCTAATGCGATATGGCATGCACCAGCTCCGGCCGCAGTCTCTGGGTGGCCAGGGCCTGGTTGGAATAGCGCTTGTCGCCGGTCACCTCCTGGCCGAGCCAAGCGGGAAGCAAGGGCTCGTCCTCTTCGGAGGCCATCTCGACCTCGGCGATCACCAGGCCGCGATAGGCGCCCTCGAAGACGTCGATCTCCCAGGTGAAACCCTTGAAATCGACGGTGTAGCGCGTCTTCTCGATGACATTGCCGGTGGCAAATTCGATCATCTCCAGTGCGTCTTCATGGGGGATATCGTATTCGAATTCGTCGCGTGTCAGCAGGCCCGTGCCGAACTTGATCGTCAGCTGCGCTGTCTCGTCATTGCGGGTGCGGATGCGCACCGAACGGTCGGGCTCGGCTGTGACATAGGCTTGTCTGATCCGAGTCCGGGATGTCACGCCGGCTTTCCAACCGTCATTGCGGACCAGAAACTTGCGTTCGATTTCCTTCGCCATACCCACTCGCTCCGAAAAATTACGCAGTGCAACCATAGACGACGAGGTGCTGTTAGGAAACCGGAAAGATTCCGTGTTAGGGGTCAGTCTCGACAAGTGCCGCCATGCGCGGTACTGAGATCTCCAATCTAATCGTTTTAAAGAGGCCTCCGTCATGGGCGAAAAAACCGCGAAGCTGCTCTCCACCCTGAAGCTCCAGCCGGTCGTTCCGGTGTTGATCATCGAGGATGCCAAGTCGGCCGTGCCGCTGGCGCGCGCCCTGGTGGCTGGCGGTTTGAAGGCGATCGAGATCACGCTGCGCACGGCTGCAGCACTTGAGGCCGTTCGCCTGGTGGCCGAGGAAGTGGAGGGTGCCGTGGTCGGCGCCGGCACCATTCTCAATGCGAGCCATTATGCCGCAGCCGTCGATGCCGGTTCGCAGTTCATCGTCAGCCCCGGTACGACGCAGGAACTGCTCGACGTGGCGCGCCAGTCGGACATTCCGCTGCTGCCGGGTGCGGCGACCGCCTCGGAAGTCATGGCTCTGCGCGAAGAGGGCTACGAGGTGCTGAAGTTCTTCCCCGCCGAACAGGCCGGTGGTGCTGCCTATCTCAAGGCACTGTCGTCGCCGCTCGCCGGCACGCTGTTCTGCCCAACCGGTGGCATCTCGCTGAAGAACGCCATGGATTATCTCTCGCTGCCGAACGTCGTCTGCGTCGGCGGCTCCTGGGTTGCGCCGAAGGAACTGGTCTCGGCCGGTGACTGGGCCGGCATCACCAAGCTCGCCAGCGAGGCGGCCGCCCTCAAGGGCTGAGACTTCGGCGGGAACCTCCGGTCTCCAATTGTATTCAGCGTCCTGGTTCCTATCTAGGGAACGAGACGCTGAACCAGGAGACCACAATGTTCGACGCCAAGAAACTGCTGGACCAATTCCTCGGATCGCAGATGCCGGGAAGCACCGGTTCGATCGGCCAGAAGGGCACTGATCTCATCGGCATGGCCAAGTCCAATCCCTGGAAGACCGGTGCGCTGGCTGCCGTCCTGCTTGGCACCAAGACCGGCCGCTCGCTGGGCGGTGGTGCCTTGAAGCTTGGCGGCCTCGCCGTGATCGCCGGCCTCGGTTACCAGGCCTACAAGAATTACCAGTCCGGCCAGGCACCCGAGCCGAAGCAGGCACTGCCGGAACTGCTTCCGCCGCCATCGGATTCGGCCTTCAGCACGGAACCTGCCGCCGTCAGCAATGATTTCGCGATCGGTCTCCTGCGCGCGATGATCGCGGCTGCCAAGGCGGACGGGCACATCGATGCCGAAGAGCGCAGCCGGATCATGGACAAGATCCACCTGTCCGGTCTCGGCTCCGAGGCGGAAGCCTTTATCGAAGGCGAACTTGCCAAGCCGACGGATATGGACGCGCTGATCGCTTCTGCCGTTACCGAAGAGCAGAAGGTCGAGCTCTACACCGCCTCGCGGCTTGCCATCGAGCCGGACACACGCACCGAACGCGGTTATCTCGACATGCTGGCCGGCCGGCTTGGTCTTGCCGATGCTCTCGTCGAGCATATCGAGGCGACAGTGTCGTCTGCCAAGGTCAGTCTCTAAGCGCTGCGGCATCGGGGCAGGGGGCCGCCTTGCCCCGACGGTTGCCTTTGGCCGGCCGGTGGCCTAAGCCTCAGGCAATCAGTTAGCCGGAGGCCCGCCATGCGCGATCTGTCCACCTTCAAGGGATGTGCCGCTCCCCAGCCCGTTCGGCTGGAGGGGCGTTTTGTCGTTGTCGAACCCTATGACCGCGCAGCGCATCTGGAGGCGCTGTGGGACGGGCTCGGCGGCATGGAGATCAATCCGCTGCTCACCTATTTCACCCAGCCCGATTTCGGCGGTCTTGCCGATTTCGACGCCTGGCTGAGTGCTGTCCAGAAGGGCGGCTGGGTGACGGAAGTGTTTCGCGACAAGGCAACGGGCCAGGTGGTCGGCATGGCCAACTACATGCGGCCGGACCCGGCGAATGGCGTGGTCGAGATCGGTGGCGTGGCGCATGGGCCCGCCATGAGCCGCACGCCGCTTGCGACCGAGGCGCATTACCTGCTGGCGAAACACGTGTTCGAAGATCTTGGCTACCGTCGCTACGAGTGGAAGTGTCACAACGAGAATGCGCCGAGCAAGGCCTCTGCGCTCCGTTACGGCTTCCAGTTCGAAGGCGTCTTCCGCCAGCACATGCTGTCCAAGGGCAAGAACCGCGACACGGCCTGGTTCTCGATGATCGACAGCGAATGGCCTGTGATCGGGGCTGCTTTCGAGGCGTGGCTGGCACCGGAGAACTTTGACGCCGAGGGCAAGCAGAAGCAGAAGCTGGAAGACCTGCGGGCTGGCATCGCCGCGTCCGATCCGGCCGCCAAACAGGCATAAGACAAGGAAAGACGGTTTCGTGGAAAAGAACATCTTCAGCATCATCCTGAATGTCGGCACGGTGCTGGTCGTCGCGGCGCTTGCCTATGGCAGCTATCTCAACACGACGGTCGCCTATTCGGTCGGGATCTGCGTGTTGATCGGTCTCGTTGTCTACGCCTTCCGCTTCCTGCCGGCACCGAAGCGCAGGCCCCGGACGGACGGCAGTGCTGCGGCTGGCGCGCCCAAGTCGCCGGCGGTCTCCGCCGCCGTCATCGTCGTGGTCGTTGTGGGTCTGATGCTGCTCCTGCCGACCATCGTGCTCGGCATTGGCGCCTATTCGCCGGAACTCGGTGCCTTCGTCGGTGCGATCGGGCTGATGGCGATGTTCCTCATCCTGTGGCTCCGCTCGCGCTACCAGCGCAGCCACGAGAACGACTGACCCCAGGGATAACTCAGCCCTGCAGACTTGCCGCAAGCAGCAGGGCGCCGAGCAGGATGACCAGCACGGCGGCGCCGATCTCGATGCCGCTTGCCACCATCCCGGCACGGCGGGAGCCGGGGCCGGACAGCCTGAGCGCCAGCCCCTTGGCGCCGACGGCAAGGGCTGCGAGCGCCGAGACCGTAATCGCCGTTCCGAGCGCCATGGCAAAGACCGAAAGCACGCCGCCGAGCACCAGGCCGTTGAGCAGCGCGAAGGTCATGACCAGAAGCGCGCCAGAGCACGGGCGCAATCCCACCGCAATGACCGCAGACCAGGCATCCCGCAGGCCGAAGGCGCTCATGCGCAGCATGGCAGGGTCGGGCGCGTGGGGGATGCCGCATTCATGGCAGATCGATCCGGGCGCCAGGGCATCATGATCGTGGCTGACGGCATCGGCACGGAAGCGGGAGGCCGCCGCCGGTCGATTCTTCGGCGCGGTGGCCGGCTCGTTGGTGTCGGCAAACAGTGACGCCGTGACACCGGACGGGCTCATTGCCGGCGCTGGACCGTCGAAGAGGGGGGACGCCGCAGTGTTGCGGCGCAGGGCGGGCGCAAACGAGACCCTCAGCTTGCGGACCAGAAGCCAGACGCCGAAGGCGACGATCATGGCGTAACTTGCCGTTTCCAGCGCCTGGGTCGCAACCGTCATGGTGATCGCGGTGCCGCGCAGGACGAAATAGGCAGCGCCGACGACGGCAATCGCGACCACGGCCTGCAGCAGGGCCGAGACGAAGGCGACGAGAATGCCGCGCTTCAGCTCGATCTCATTGGCGAGCATATAGGAGGAGATCACCGCCTTGCCGTGGCCGGGGCCGGCAGCGTGGAAGACCCCATAGGCGAAGGAGAGGCCGACCAGCGTCGCGAGCGCGGAAGGGTCTTCGCGCATGGCCTTCAGCGCCGTGGTGAGCGCCCGGTAGAAGGCCTGCTGGTGGGTGTTGATCCAGACGAGCAGATGGGCGAAGGGGCCGCTTGCCGGCTGGTAGGAGGGTTCGGCGGCGCCGACGCCAAGCGGCGATGCCGCATGTGCGAGGCTCGATGCCAGCAGGAGGACGCCGAGCGTCAGCAGCAGGGGCAGGGCCTTGTTGGCGCGGACCCCGTTCAGCATGTCAGCTCCAGGCGGGTGGCAAAGAGCTTGCCCATGTCGGTGCCGGCCGGATCGTTGAAGAAGGCTTCGGTCAGGTTCGACTGGTTCTGGGCGATCACCTGGTCCGGGTCCGGGCGCACCACCTGATGCTTGCAGGCGGCGAAAGCCTTGCCCTCGACAACGATGTCGGTGTCCTTGGCGAAGTCGATGGCCGTGTAGAGGGTCGGGTCATAGACGCCGAAATTCATCCGGCCGCCGATCTTCAGCGGGGTCTTCGGCTTGGCGATGAAGAAGACGAGGAGCTGATTGTCCTTGTAGTCGACGTTGAAGACATCGGGCTTGGCGACCTCGGACGAGGCGCCGTCCTTGGATATAAAGGTGAAATAGCTGTAGTCGCCGAGCGATTCCCGGATCGTGTGGGCGATCTCCTGGAGTTCCGCGTGGTCGAGCTTCAGGTCGCTGTTCTTGTCGAAGTCCATGAGGACGCTCGAGGAGAAGACGTCGTCGAAGCGCCAGACATTGCGCAGTTCCTTGACCGTGCCGTCATCGGCCGCGACGATCTCCAGCCTTGCTTCAGCAAAGATATGGGGATGCGACCATGCGGGTGTGGCGAGCAACAGGGCAAGGGCCGCCGCTGCATATCCAAGGCATCCGCGCATGTAATTCGACCTTCCCGCGTTCCGTTCAGGGTGCCTTCCGTGCCTCACGATTGGGACGAAAATGGGACCCGTTGTTCCGTCAGGCGGTCAGGCATAGCGCTTGAACCATGCGTGGAGATAGTCGACGAAAGCGCGCACCTTCGCCGGCAGATAGCGCCGATGCGGATAGACGGCATAGATGCCGCGATCCTTCGGGATGAAGTCGTCGAAGAGGGAGATCAGTTCGCCTGAGGCAATATAGGGGCGGGCGATGAAATCCGGGATCATCGCGACCCCGAGACCGGCACGGGCGGCGCGCAGCGTCGCCTGCGGGCTGTTGACCTCGATCGGGCCGCTGACGCTGACCGAGATCGTTGCGCCGTCCTCCGGTTCGACGAAGCGGACGCTGTTGTGCGAGCGCGAGTTGGTGTCGATGAGGAAGGGTAGGCGGGACAGTTCGCTCGGGTGGCTGAGCGGGCCATGGGCGGCGACGAAGGCGGGTGTGGCGCAGGCGTAGATGCGGAAATCGGAAAGCTTGCGGGCGATCATGCCCGAATCGTCGAGCTTGGTGATTCGGATGCCCAGGTCAAAACCTTCCTCGATCAGATCGACGAAACGGTCTTCGGCGACGATTTCGAGCGCCAGTTCCGGATTTTCGCTGGCGAAATCGATCAGCGACTGGCCGATTTCCGCGTCGATGAAGGTGCGCGGCAGGGTGACCTTGAGCTTGCCCTTGAGGTCGGCATTGTTCTCCCGCACGAGGTCGGCGAGGTTGTCGATCTCCTTCAGAATGTCGGCAGCCGTGCGATAATAGGTGTGGCCGGCCTCGGTCATGGAGAATTGCCGGGTGGTGCGGTTGAGCAGCAGCGCGCCCAATTCGTCTTCCAATTCACGGACATACTTCGACAGCAGCGCCTTGGACCGGCCCGTCTTGCGAGCCGCTGCGGAAAAGCCTTCGGCTTCCACCACATCGATGAAGGCACGAATTCGGGTCAGCGTGTCCATGAGGTCATCGGTCTCCTGTTTCTCCGGATTGTGAACATTCGCGCGAGTTCGTTCAACAGATATCGATAAATGCGGGAAAAAACTTCCCCGGCAGGCGAAAAAACCGCTTGATTATGACGATCGCATTTCTTATCTCCTGCTTGCCCAAAGTCGCACGTGCCTGTGGGTGTCCGCCGACCCTCGAACTGGGATTTATCCCTAAGGTGAGGTCATCGGTAAGGTACCTGGAACTAACCCCTCCAGTCGCTATTCCGGCCAACCGGGAAATGCGAGGACATCTTGAAGCAACGACGGTGCGGGCCTTTCTGGTTCTCTGCCGGCTTTCCATCAGCCGGGGTACTGAAGAGGCACACCATCATTGCCGGACGTGCGGTAGGGTCTCCCTCCAATCCATGGCAGACAAAGCGGATTTATGCGCTCAGGCAAGAGTGCGTTCATCCATCGTTTCGCGCGTCGAGCGTTCGTACGGTACCGGTGTCTCCACCGACTGGTTTCGAGCGATGTCTCGCCGTCCTTTGTCCATCCGAAGCTTGGCCGCTTCGGGTATCGCTGGAATTTGGAAGGTTACATCGATGACCACTGCACGCATCCTCGACTTCATCAACACCCGACGTCCCGAAGGTCCCTGCCTCGTGGTCGATCTCGACGTCGTGCGCGGCAACTACCAGGCCTTCCGTCACGCCCTGCCGGACAGCGCGATCTACTACGCCGTCAAGGCAAATCCGGCTCCGGAAATCCTGTCGCTGCTCGCTTCCATGGGCTCGAACTTCGACTGCGCTTCGGTCGCGGAAATCCAGATGGCGCTCGATGCCGGTGCTGACGCTTCGCGCGTCTCGTTCGGCAACACCATCAAGAAGGAGCGCGACATTGCCCGCGCCTTCGCGCTCGGTGTGAACCTCTATGCCGTCGACAGCCACGAGGAAGTCGAAAAGATCGCGCGTGCCGCTCCCGGTTCCCGCGTGTTCTGCCGCGTGCTGACCGATGGCGAAGGTGCTGAATGGCCGCTGTCGCGCAAGTTCGGCTGCGTGCCGCAGATGGCCGTCGACGTTCTCGTCTACGCTCACCAGCTCGGCCTCGATTCGTTCGGCGTGTCGTTCCATGTCGGTTCGCAGATGACCAAGGTCGATGCCTGGGATTCGGCTCTTGCCGATGCCAAGCGCGTGTTCTCGTCGCTGGCCAAGCAGGGTATCCACCTGCAGATGGTCAACATGGGCGGCGGTTTCCCGACCAAGTACCTGCGCGACATCCCGTCGGCGGAAGCCTATGGCCGTGCGATCAACGGTGCGCTGAAGAAGCACTTCGGCAACCACATCCCGCAGACCATCATCGAGCCGGGCCGCGGCATGGTCGGCAATGCCGGTGTGATCAAGGCGGAAGTCGTGTTGATCTCGAAGAAGTCTGACAATGACGAGCACCGCTGGGTGTTCCTCGACATCGGCAAGTTCGGCGGTCTCGCCGAAACCATGGACGAAGCGATCCGTTACCCGATCCGCACCGCCCGTGACGCCGACGCGATGGAGCCCTGCGTGCTGGCCGGTCCGACCTGCGATTCGGCCGACGTCCTGTACGAGAAGAACATGTACCCGCTGCCGATCTCGCTTTCGATCGGCGACGAGGTTCTGATCGAGGGGACCGGCGCCTACACCACCACCTATTCGGCGGTGGCGTTCAACGGCTTCGAACCGCTGAAGTCCTACGTCATCTGACGTCTCCCGCGCCGGCCAACCGGCGCGGACCTTCACAATCATCATCATCGCTTGGGATGGGAGGCCAGAATGGCCGCTGTTCTGACCAGCATGCGCGCGCTTTTCGCGCCGGCGCCTGCATTTGTCATCGATACTGAAACGCCGGCCGACGTCGTTGCGCGCGAAGCGCTGCTCGACCGCGCCATGGGTGCGGATCGCCGCAAGAAGTCGTCCGAGAAGATCCGCCGCAACCGGATCCCGGCCGAAGGGCTTGCACTTGTCGCGCGCGACCGCGACGGCCACGTCATCGGTACGGTTCGGCTCTGGAACATCGAAGCCGGCGTCAGCCGCGAGGGCAAGGCCATCGACGCTTTGCTGCTCGGGCCGCTTGCCGTCGATTCCGCCCATGAGGGCAAGGGTGTCGGGGCAGCCCTGATGCGGGCTGCCTTGATGGAAGCGAAGAAGCGTGGCCATGGCGCCGTGCTGCTGGTCGGCGACGCGCCCTATTACGAGCGCTTCGGCTTCTTTGCCGAAAAGACGCAGCATCTCGTGATGCCTGGTCCCTTTGCCCGCGACCGCTTCCTGGCGCTCGAACTCGTGCCCGGCTGGCTGGAAGGGGCGGCCGGCATGGTGGTCGCCTCCGGCCGCAAGCTGTCGCAACCGTCGGCATTCCGCCGGGCTGCCTGAGCGCCGAGACATTTCCCGAACCTCCAGTGAGGGGCCGCGCGCCACCACGCGGTCCCTCAAATGCGTGCAGAGATTGGACTTTTGCCTCTCCCATACCCTTTTTAAAATCGCCTCGACCGAACAAGCGGGTTCTGGTGATGAGGGAGAGTGGGAATGTTGAAAGTCTTGTCGAGCGGAGTGGCCCTGGCGCTTCTGCTCACCGTTGCAGCACGGGCCGCCGACGCGGTTCAAGCCTCGCCGGCGCCGCCGCCGGAGGCGGCAGGCGTGCCATCCTTTTCCTGGGCTGGGGGGTATGTCGGGCTCCATGCCGGTTACGGCTGGGGCGAGGGCGATGCGGCGGCCGGCGGCGCAACCGGCACCATCGATTTCGACGGTGGCCGGTTCGGCGGTTTTGCCGGCTATAACTTCGACCTCGGCTCCTCGCTGATTGCCGGTATCGAAGGGGACCTCGGCTATGACTGGAACGAGCGCGAGGATGGAACCGAGACCTTCGGAACCACGATCCAGGGGGCTATTCGCGGCCGCATCGGTTATGCCGTCGATCGCGCCCTCATCTATGCGGCCGGCGGATGGGCCGCCGCACAGTTCAGTTTCGAGGATACCGGCGTGTCCATCGAGGAGACGATGAACGGCTGGACCGTCGGCGCCGGCATCGACTACGCGGTGACGGATCGCCTCTTTGCACGGGCGGAATATCGTTACAACGATTACGGCAGTGCCGATATCGGGCCGGTCAATATCGATTTCACCCAACATGTCGTGCAGGCCGGGATCGGCCTGAAATTCTGATCGATCCACCGCAGCGAGTCGGGCCCGGCCTCCGTCCATGACGGGGCCGGGCTTCTGTTTGCTGTGCGGGCGCGCACTCCGTCGCCTGAAGTCCGTGCGCCGTTTTCCCAATCGTCAATCCTGGCCGTGGTTTTTCAGTCACACTCTGCCCGCGCGGACATTTCTCCGTTCGATATTGCTAACCTATTGATCTGGCTCAATCCGAATGGGGTGGTCCAGCCTTTACCTGCGGGTGGCTTTGCCAAAACAGATGTTCAAGGAGAGAGACCCATGACTGCCGCCCGGACCCTGCGCGATCGCGCGCTTGCCACCACCACCCTGTTGATGCTCGTCGCTCCGGCGGCCATGGCTGCGGATCTCGCGCCCGCGCAGGACCCGGTGCCCCAGGCGACGGCCGATGCGATCCAGGCGTTGAGCCCCTGGCAGGTTCGCGTGCGCGGCCTCGGCGTCATCACCAATGATTCCGGTTCGGTCGACCAGATCGGCGGTTCGGATCTGTCCTACAGCAACACCGTCATTCCCGAACTCGATATCAGCTACTACCTGACCGACAATATCGCCGCCGAGCTGATCCTCGGAACGACCTATGCGAATGTCTATGGCGAGGGCACCATCGGCGGGCTCGGCAAGATCGGCAAGACCTGGGTGCTGCCGCCAACCCTGACGCTGCAGTATCACTTCACCGATTTTGGTGCCTTCAAGCCCTATGTCGGTGCCGGCGTGAACTACACGATGTTCTACAAGCAGTCCGGCGACACGGCGAGCGCGCTCGACGTGAAGGACAGCTTCGGTGCCGCGCTGCAGATTGGTGCGGACTACATGATCAACGACCACTGGGGCGTGAACTTCGACGTCAAGAAGCTGTTCCTGCGCCCCGACTTCGAGACCACCATCGGCGGCACGACCTATACCGGCAAGGCCAAGCTCGATCCGTGGCTGGTCGGTGCCGGCGTGACCTACCGGTTCTGACATTGCATTTCTTGCGCAGTTGCGAGGGGCGATCACAGCGGTGATCGCCCTTTTTTCTTGCGCGAAATCGTGGCCATTTCGCCACGCCTCACAGTCTTGTGTGCGTCACGAACATTTTTCGGTCCAAGTTGGGAACCATCTAACGCTTGGGGACTTTTGCGGCTGGGTCCGGCGAGTCCATCGCGCGGGCGGGAACTCACGCACCAGCAGGGTTTGTTTTGTTGTGTTGTATAATTAATACACAAACAATCTCCGGATGGTGATATAAGCGACCTTGTAAACAGGAGTGACTCATATGTTCAAAACCTTCCTTCTCGGATCTGCCGCAGCTGTGGCAATTTCGACCTCGGCCTTCGCAGCGGATGCAATCTACGAAGCTCCCGCAGAGCCGCCGGTTGCTGTTGAAGCTGCACCGCAGTTTTCGTGGGCTGGTGGCTATGCCGGTATTCTGACCGGCTACGGCTGGGGCGACGGCGAACTCAGCGGTGTCGCTGGCACCGAAAGCTTTGACGGCGCACGCTTCGGCGGCTTCGCCGGCTACAACTGGGACCTCGGCAACCAGCTCGTTGTTGGTGTTGAAGGCGACCTGAACTACGACTGGAACGAAGAAACCGTCTTCGCAACTGACGTCAAGAGCGGCCTGAACTGGTCGGCTCGTGCTCGCGTCGGTTACGCAATGGACCGCGCCCTGCTGTTCGCAGCTGGTGGTTACACCGGCACGAACATCAAGTCTGACGGCCCTGGCGGTAGCTTCGACGACACGCTGCATGGCTGGACCATCGGCGGTGGCGTTGACTACGCTCTCACCGACCGCGTGTTCACCCGCCTCGAATATCGTTACAACGACTTCGGCAGCGGCAACCTCGGCGGCACGGATGTCAAGTTCGACCAGCACGTCGTGAACGTCGGCCTCGCCGTCAAGTTCTGATCGACCTGATCATGTGAAACGCCCGGCCTTCCTTGCGGATGGCCGGGCGTTTTGCGTTTTTCCTGTCTTCCGAGCGATCAGGCGGCGGAGGATGCGTCGTGGAGACGCGCCTGTGACGTCATGCCTTCGCGGGAGACGCTGCGGCGGTTGAGCTGGAACCGGTTGACCAGCGATGTGAGTTGCACCGCCCCTTCCGCCAGCGTGTGGCTGATTGCCGTCGTCTCTTCGACCATGGCGGCGTTCTGCTGCGTCATCTGGTCGAGGCTGTTGATCGCGGTGCTGATTTCCTGCAGTCCGACTGCCTGTTCGCGCGCGGCGATGGCGATTGCGTCGACATTCGTGTCGATACGGCTGACATAGTCGCCGATCTGCGTCAGGGCCGTGCCGGTCTCGCCGACCAGCTGCACGCCGGACGATACCTCGACACTCGATTTCTGGATCAATCCCTTGATGTCGCGCGCGGCATTGGCCGAGCGCTGCGCCAGCTCCCGGACTTCCTGTGCCACGACGGCAAAACCCTTGCCGGCATCGCCGGCACGCGCTGCCTCGACGCCCGCGTTGAGCGCGAGCAGGTTGGTCTGGAAGGCGATCTCGTCGATGACGCCGATAATCTGGCCGATCTCGGAGGAGGCGGTCTCGATGCGCTGCATGGCCGACACGGCCGAACTGACCACCGCACCGGAGGCTTCGGCACAGTTCTTCGCCTCGCGGACCAGTTCGCGGGTGTCATGCGTGCGTTCGGCCGAGGAGCGGACGGTCTTCGTCACCTGTTCGAGCGCTGCCGAGGTCTGCTCGAGGGCTGCGGCCTGCTGTTCGGTGCGGGTGGCGAGATTGCCGGATGCGTCACGCATTTCCTGGCTGTTTTCGAGCAGCCGGCGTGTTTCCTCCAGGACCTTCTCGAGGGTGGTCTGGAAGGTGGCGATCGAATGGTTGAAGTCCTGGCGCAGCGGTTCGAACCTTGCGTCGAAGGCTTCGTCCAGAGTGATGCGGATGTTGCATTCGGCCAGACGATGGAGGCCGGCACCCAGTGCCTCGATGACGAACCTGAGCGCTTCCGCCTCGATCATGCGATCCTGATCGCGCGCCGCGCGCTGGCGATCGACCTCGGAACGGGCGGATTCGGTCTCGGCCTGCAGGTGCTGATTTTCCAGGCCCGCCTGGCGGAAGACTTCGACGGCGGTCGCGATATGGCCGATCTCGTCCTTGCGTCGCGCATGCGGCACGGCCGTCTGGAGGTCGCCACCCGCCATACGCGTCATGTAGTCGGTGATTTCACCAAGCGGCTTCAGAGCACGGCGATGGATGAAAAAGACCGTGCCGAGGGCCGTGCTGATCAGGAGAATGCCGAGCATCAACTGCAGCGATTCCCGGCTCGCCGATTCCTCCGCGGCGAATTTTTCGCGACCGACCAGATATTCCGTTGCCATGGCCACGAGTTCGTTCACCGAGACTTCGTGATCGTGGAACTCGGTTTTCAACTTGAGCAGGGCCGGCCTGATAGCGCTTTCATCGCCGGCCTGCAAAGCGGGCAGGTAGTCGTTGCGCAGCGTGCTCCAGTAGACATCGCCC
The DNA here is from genome assembly GCF_003610655.1 of Rhizobium sp. AG855. Taxonomy (NCBI): domain Bacteria; kingdom Pseudomonadati; phylum Pseudomonadota; class Alphaproteobacteria; order Hyphomicrobiales; family Rhizobiaceae; genus Rhizobium; species Rhizobium sp. AG855. The sequence goes on from NZ_RAQG01000003.1 coordinate 466,626, forward strand.
TTGGTCAGCACCTTGTTGTAGAGCTGATCGCGCAGATTGTCGGGCAGCGTCGAGCTCTTCCAGTATTCCCGGCGCTCGTCATAGGCTTTCTGCAGGGCGTCGAAGCGCGGAACGTTGACGCCGGCGGTGTCCGGATGCAGCACGGTTTCGTTGGCGAGGGCGTAGGATTCGATCAGATAAAGCGGCGGCGGCAGGATGTCTGCGATCAGATCCTTGCCATCGACGATCTGTTTGTAGATCGGGCCGTTGACCTTCAGCGTCTGCAAGGTCTGGGCTCCAATCCCCGCGACCGCGACGATGCCGGCCGCGAGGGCAAGGCCCGCTGCCGTGACGACGATTTTGAGATTGAGATTCATGGGCGGTCCATTGGCGAGGCCGACAAGGCCAGCCGGCACGCACGCGTCTGCGCGCCGAAGGCGAGGCCTGCCGTCGTTGATCTGGTTCAAACGCAAAGTAAAAGGAATAATTCCCACTGCTGGCGAAACACGGCTTTATGTCTCTTGTTCGCCTCCCTGAAATTAGGGATGCAATTACTACCGCACAGTTAAGGTAAGTGATCGATAAACGCCAATATGCGAATTTTAGCCAATTTTGCTACCCTTGGCTAAAAAGCACCGAAAATACACGCAATTTCAAGCCGTGGCAGGGGTTTGCGGCGCAATCAGCCGGCGATGTCGATGACGCCGCAGTCGCCCGCTTCCGAACCGAAAGCCAGCAGTTTTCCGCTCGAACTCCAGGCCATGGCCGTGACGGCACCCTTGCCGGGACGGCGGAGCAGGGCTTCCTTGCCATCGGCGATGCGGACCGCGAGGATCATGCCATCGATGAAGCCGATTGCGAGAACCTCTTCGGCGGGATGGAAGGAGACGCAGGTGACCATGATGTTGGCGCGTGTGCCGAGTTCCAGCGGTGCCTTGCCCATCGGGCCGTCCTTGCCGGCAAAGGGCCAGACAATGGCGGCGGGCGCGCCTGACGAGGCGAGCCACTTGCCCTTGGGCGACCAGGAGAGGGATTTCACCTTGGCCGGATAGCCGGTCATGCGCATGTGGCGGGTGTCCGAGCCCTTGCCGTCCAGCTTCCAGCCGTGCAGCGCCGATTCCTGCATCATGGTGACGACGAAACGGCCATCGGGCGAGAAGGTGACGCCGGTATGGGCGCCTTTCCATTCGAGATCGACGGGGGCACCTGCGGTGCCCACCCAATGCAGGGTGACGCCGTTGTAGCGGGCGACTGCGATGCGCAGGCCCTTGGGTGCAAAATCGATGGCTTCGACGGTGCGCTCTTCCGTGAATTCCCTGGTCGTGCCATCGGCGAGACGCACAAAGGCCGACTTGCCGACAGCATAGGCGACCGCGCCCTGCGGGCCGGGGGCCACGACCGAAATCCATTTGCGTGGAACATGGGCCAGTTCCGTGACTGTCCCGTCATGCGCGATGCGCAGCACGCGGCCGTCTTCGCCGCCCGTCAGCAGAGTCTGGCTTGCTGCATCCTTGACGCAGGTCAGCAGGCCGGCATTGGCCTCGGTCACCTTCTCGCCGCCGTCCAACCGGTGAATGGCACCGCTCGCGGCGGCGAAGACCGGGATGTCACCGAGAAAGTGGGTCGAGACAACGTGGCCTTCGATATCGAGCGGTGCGACAGTGGGCATACGGACAGGCTTTCTTTCAGGCAGAGTTCAAGCGGTGAGGGGCGCAGAGCACGCCCCGCTCAGACGGTTCAGGCTGTGGCTTCACAGGCCTTGAAGCTCGCTTCAAGCTTTTCGCGGTCGAGTTCGCGGCCGATGAAGACCAGGCGGCTTTCGCGCTTCTCGCCATCCTTCCACGGGCGCTGGTGATCGCCCTCGACGATCATGTGCACGCCCTGCACGACATACCGTTCCTCGTCGCCCTTGAAGGCGATGATGCCCTTGAGGCGCAGGATGTTCGGCCCTTGGGTCTGGGTCACCTTCTGGATCCAGGGGAAGAAGCGGTCCGGGTTCATCTCGCCGCCGCGCAGCGAGACCGAGGTCACCGTCACATCGTGGATCGCCGAAGGGGCGTGGTCATGGTGATGGTGGCCATGATCGTGATGATGGTCGTGCCCGTGATCATGGTCATGATGGTGGTCATGGCCGTGGTGGTGGTGATCATGGTCGCAATCCGGGCCGCAGACATGGTCCGGGTCGTCATGGTCGAGGAAGTGCGGATCATTTTCCAGCGCGCGCTCGAGATTGAACGCGCCCTGGTTCAGCACCTTGGCGAGGTCGACGCCCGAGCGGGTGGTCGAATAGATGCGGGCCGACGGGTTGATGGCGCGGACGATGTGCTCGATCTGATGCAGTTCGTCATGGCTGACGAGGTCCGTCTTGTTGATCACGACGACATCGGCGAAGGCGATCTGGTCTTCGGCTTCGCGGCTGTCCTTCAGGCGGAGCGGCAGGTGCTTGGCGTCGACCAAAGCGACGACGGCGTCGAGCTCGGTCTTGGCGCGGACATCGTCGTCCATGAAGAAGGTCTGGGCGACGGGAACCGGATCGGCAAGGCCCGTGGTCTCGACGATGATGCCGTCGAAGCGGCCGGGACGGCGCATCAGGCCTTCGACGACCCGGATCAGGTCGCCGCGCACCGTGCAGCAGACGCAGCCATTGTTCATTTCGTAGATTTCTTCATCCGACTCGACGATGAGGTCGTTGTCGATGCCGATCTCACCGAATTCGTTGACGATGACGGCGTATTTCTTGCCGTGGCTCTCGGAGAGAATGCGATTGAGCAGCGTCGTCTTGCCGGCGCCGAGATAGCCTGTGAGCACGGTGACGGGTGTCGGTTTCGCGGATGCTTCGGTCATGAAAGCCTCTGATGTCAGGGGGCGCCGGGCGATGCGGCTGTAATGATGTTACCCCCATATAGGCGTTCCATTGCAGCAGTTCAAAGGCTTTCGTTCTGACGGGGGACGTCGAGTGCCGAGCGCACATCCGCGCGGGCGAAGTCGTCACCGACATAAAGGAGCGGGCAGTCGAACTCTTGCGCCGTGGCATAGGAGAAGCAGTCGCCGAAGTTGAGCGCGGCAGGGTGAAAGCCTTTGCCGAAGCGCTGGTTGGCTGCGGCGGCGTGTTCTGCGCGTGCCTGCGTGAGATCGACAATCTCGAAATTGAGGGAAGCAATCAATTGCGACAATTGGTCAGAGCACTTCTTCTGAAGGGCGACGATTTTGAGTTCTAGCAGCGTGCCGGCTGACAACAGCAGGCGCCTATTCGGGATTGCCAGAACTGTCGCACAGGCACGGCCAGTCGGTTCATTTTTGATGATGGCAATCAGGGCAGACGTGTCGAGCGCGATCACACCGGAAGACCGTTTTCGTCATACAGAAAGTCGTGGCTTCTGTCGGCTAGCGGCTCACCTGGAACCGGTGGAGGGGCCTTGGCCATGATTTCTTTGATGATTGCCCGTCGTTCCTCAAGGGTGAGTTCGGGACGGTGGTCGGTCGCTTCGACCGCCCGCAACACGGCCGCATCCTGCCCATTGCGGGTGATGATGACGGGCTCTCCGCGTTCGGCTCGCTCCAAGAGCTCCTCGAACTGGTCGCCTGCTTGTTCCATGGAAACACGCATGCTTCTTCCTCGCGATCTCTCATCACCAATATGCGCCCAACATCGCGGGCTCGCAAGCTCACGTCAGTGTTGCGGTGTCAAACCGGTGCACGTCTTCCAGCAACTCCAAGATCCCCGCTACCGCGTGTGCCACCAGCCGTTCCCCCCGTTCCGCCGTTGCCGCCGATGCGTCACCGGCGACACCTTCCGGGTTGAGGTCGGACATCTTCCAGCCGAAGGCGTGGGGGCCATAGGCGCGCAGGTGTTTGTAGCGGGCGGCAAACTCGGATTGCCGCGAGGAAAAGGGGCGGGCCTTGGTCATGTCGACATATTCTGGGGCAAGCGCCAGCATCGCCGAGGTCTCGATATCGCCGCCATGGATGTCGATCGCCTTGTCTTGCGGCCTGATCCAGCCGTCCGGCTGGCCGAAGCGGGTCCAGCTGGTGGCGACGACCAGCATGTTGAACCGGACACGGGCTTCGGTGGCGACGATCGTCAGCAAAGGGGAATTGCCGCCATGGGCGTTGAGAAGGACGAGCTTGCGGATGCCGGCGCGGTTCAGGTCCTCGGCGATGGAGAGCCAGCGATGTACGGCTTCGTCGAAGCCGAGGGTGCGGGTGCCTTCGACGTCCAGGTGCTCGATGGAATAGCCGATCGGTTCCACCGGCAGGATGGTGGCGGGCAACGTGTCCGGCAAGGCGGCGGCCAGTCGCTCGGCGATGCCCTTTGCAATCAGGGTGTCTGTCTCGAAGGGCAAATGCGGGCCGTGCTGTTCATGCGCGCCCAATGGCAGGATCGCGATCCAGCCGGTGCGATCTGCCAGGGTGAGGGAGGGATCGTTATCCTTGTACCAAGGTGCCGGTCTCGCCATCTGGCATCCCCTCCTGAAGTTCGTTAAGACTGCCCACCACGTTTTGATGGGTTCTCGGCCGTTGCGCCGACAGTGCCTGATCTGTGTGAGGCGGGGAGAGTAATGGCGAAAAAGGACAAGGTCGACAAGGAGCGGGGCGACAAGGACCGGTCCGACAAGGCCGAACGGAAGAAGGGCGCCAAGAAGAAGGAGCCTGCCGCTCCGGGCACGCTTGCCAATTCCGTGACCCAGGTGGCACGCGCCATGCGCACGCGCCTGTCGCACGGCCTTGCCGAAAGCGGACTTTATCCGGGCCAGGATGGGGTTATCCAGCTGCTGTCGGCCGATGACGGGCTGACCCCCGGTGCGCTTGCGCAGCGCCTCGGCGTGAAGGCGCCGACCATGACCCGAACCATCGGACGCATGGAAGCGCAAGGCTTCGTGTTCCGCCGGGCCGATGACCGGGATGCGCGGCTGACCAAGGTGTTCCTGACCGAAGAGGGGCGCAACAGCGTCGATCGCATCGTCGGGGCGACAGCCGACTGCGAGCGTGAAGCCACGCTCGGGCTGTCGAACAAGGAGTTGCGGACGCTGGTCAAGCTGCTGGCGGCCGTCGAGGGAAATCTGTCCGGGAAAGGCTCGGCCTCCCGTGGTGCGGACGACCTCGATGAAGACGATTGAAAAGCCTCATTAAATTGTTTAATTAAAACATTTAAGGGGCGCCGGGACGCCTGCCGATCTGCTGCGAGGGAGGAAACGTGGCGCAAAAGGTGAAGCTTTCGACCATTGCCGAGTCGCTTGGTCTGTCGACGGCCACGATCTCGCTGGCCCTCCGAGATAGTCCGCTCGTCGCCGTCGATACGCGCGAGAAGATCAAGGAACAGGCCCGGCTGCTTGGCTATATCTACAATCGCCGCGCTGCGAGCCTTCGTACATCCCGGTCCGGCATCATCGGTGTCGTCGTGCACGACATCATGAACCCGTTCTACGGCGAAATCCTCAAAGCCATCGAGACCGAGCTCGATCGCAGCCGCCACACCTTCATCCTGTCCAACCATTACGACAGCGTCGACAAGCAGCGCATGTTCGTCGAGACGCTGCTGCAGCTCGGCGGTGACGGGGTCATCATGTCGCCGGCCATCGGCACGCCGGCGGAAGACGTGGCGCTGGCGGAAAACAACGGCATGCCGGCGATCTTCGTGGCGCGCTCGATGGAAGGTGTCGATGTGCCGATCTATCGCGGCGACGACAGCTACGGCATTTCGCTCGCGACCAACCACCTGATCGGTCTCGGCCATCGCTCGATTGCGATGATCGGCGGCACGGATCAGACCTCCACGGGCCGGGACCGCTACCAGGGTTATGTGAATGCGCTGCGCAAGGCCGGCATCGAAGTCGATCCCGGTCTTCGCATTCCCGGACCCCGCACCAAGCAGGGCGGGTTCGAGGCTGCTGTCAACTTCCTGTCGCTGCCGCAGAAGCCAACGGCTGCCGTCTGCTGGAACGATCTGGTCGCCATCGGCCTGATGAACGGGATCGCCCGTGCCGGGTTGATCCCCGGCCAGGATATCTCCGTCACCGGCTATGATGACCTGGAAGAGGCCTCGATCGCGACGCCGTCGCTGACCACCGTTTGGAATGGCCAGGCCGAGGTGGGGCGCCTTGCGGCTCGCGCGCTTCTCGACAAGCTTGCGGGAAGCCACGAGCCTGACGGCATCCACCTGATCAAGCCGGAGATGCGGATCCGCCAGTCGACTGGTCCGATCCGCCGCTAGAGCCCAAGGAGAGTATCCCATGTCATCGGAACGCATCGCCGTCCTTATTCCGGGGCGTATTCATGCGCGTGTGCGGGCCCGTCTCGCTGAGGATTTCGCTCTGGTCGAGATCGACAGTGCCGAGGCGGTCGAGCGCTTGACCGAGGAGGAACGCAGAAGCGTGCGTGGAGCTGCGGTTTCTGGCCGTTTTCCGGCTTCGCTGATTGCGGCCTTGCCCAATCTTGAGATGATCGGCAGCTTCGGCGTCGGTTATGACGGCGTCGATGTGAAGGCCGCAACCTCCCGTGGTGTCGTCGTCAGCAACACGCCAGACGTGCTCAATGACGAAGTGGCGGATACGACCATCGCGCTGCTTCTCAACACGCTGCGGCAGTTTCCGGCAGCCGAGACCTATCTGCGGGCCGGGCGCTGGGCCGCCGAAGGGCCTTTCCCGCTGTCGCCGATGTCGCTGAAGGGGCGTCGCGTGGGGATCCACGGACTGGGGCGCATCGGGCTTGAGATTGCCGAGCGGCTGGTGCCGTTCAAGGTGGAGATCAGCTATCACACGCGTCGTCCGCGGTCGGATGTGCCGTTCACCTATCACGACAGCCTTCTTGGTCTTGCCCGCGCCGTCGATACGCTGATCTCGATCGTGCCGGCGACGCCAGAGACGAAGGGGGCGATCAATGCGGAGGTGCTGCAGGCGCTCGGCCCGCAGGGTGTGCTGATCAATGTCGGCCGTGGTTCCACCGTCGATCAGCCGGCCCTCATCCGGGCTCTTGAAAACGGTACGATCGCCGCGGCCGGGCTCGACGTCTATGCCGACGAGCCTCAGGTGCCGAACGAACTGATCGCACTCGAAAACGTCTCGCTTCTGCCGCATGTCGCCTCGGCTTCGGTTCCGACACGCAACGCCATGGCGGATCTGGTTGTCGACAATCTGAAATCCTGGTTCGACACGGGCAAGGCGATCACGCCGGTGCCGGAGACGCCGCAGGCGTCTTGAGGCGGCAGTGCCGGTTTCGCCAGCCTTCCGCAAGCTTCGGGGCGCATCCTCCTTGTCATAGCCTTTCAAGGCAAGAGGATGTGCTTCGATGAAGGCCTATCACCAGGTCCTGGGAATCTCCGCCGGTTCGGCGGCCGTGTGTGCCGTACTTCTCTCCTTCTGGACGGCACAGGCGCCCATTGCTCTCAACGAAATGCCTGATCCAATCATCTCCGGAACCACCGCTCCGGTGGCAAGATTGGGGGTCGTCACGGCAAGTGCCTCACCGCCGGCCGTCTTTTCGGTTTCCAACTTTTCGCGCAAGACCGTCTGCCTTGTCGAGCGCGGGGCGACACTGACCAGCCGCAGCCGCGATTTCTTCGCGCCGCCGGAATGCGAGAGTGTCTGGCCCGGTCTCGCGCGGGCCACCAACTGGACGCAGAACGAAGATGGCAGCGTGACGCTTTCCACCGTGCATGGGGCGCCCGTGCTCACGCTGATCCGGGGAAAGAGCTTTTCCTATGAAGTGGCCGACCCGGCCGAGGCGGATCTCGCGCTGCTGATGGTGCCCTGAAACCGCCGGCTCAGCGTTGCCGGCTGTCCGCATAGGTGCGGGCTGCGGTTCCGAAAGCTTCAAACAGGGCTCGCGAAGGGCCGTCCTTTTCTGCCCAATATTCCGGATGCCACTGCACGCCGATGGCGAAGCCCTTGGCGTCGATGACCGAGACGGCCTCCACCGTGCCATCGTCGGCGAGCGCCTCCACCTGCAAGCGGGGAGCGGTCTTCGAGATGGCCTGTCGATGCAGCGAATTGACCGGGACGCGGCCGGCACCCAGATAACGCGCGATGCAGGACCCTTCCGCAATCACCACATCCTGGCGAATGGCATAGTTGACGTCGCGGTCCGCTTGCAGCGGGTTGCGGTGGTCCCAGATGCCGGGCTGGTCCTGGATCTCGGTCGCCAGCGTGCCGCCGAGCGCGACATTGAGTTCCTGAATGCCCCGGCAGATGGCGAGGAGCGGAATGCCGCGGTCGAGGGCGCGGCGGATCAGCGGCAGGGAGGTGGCGTCGCGGGCGGGATCGAAGGGGCCGTCGCTTTCGCGGACTTCACCACCATAAAGCGACGGGTGGACATTCGTCGCCGAGCCGGACACCAGGAGGCCATCGACCCGGTCGAGAATGGCATCGGGATCGTTGCCCTCCTCGAGTGCCGGAACCAGCAACGACATGACATCTGCCGCCTTCAGCGCTGCGCGGACATATTGGGTCTGCACGGCATGCCAGGTGGTGCCGTCGAACTGGCGGATATCGGCGGGGATGGCGATGATCGGCTTCATCTTCAAGGCTCCGAAAAGGTGTTTTATCCGATGGCCCGGCGGCAACCGCGTTGTCAACGCGCGACCGTCGCCGGCATGCGGAGCGCTGGCTCTGACGGCACGCGCAGGCCCGATCCTGTCTCGAATGCTCGACCAAAGTCTAGTCCGAAAGACCAAGGCACTTTGGCTTGAAAGCGATGGTCCAACATGATTAGCTCACATGTCAGTGCCGGGAGGGGCATAGACCACCACCGGCCGGGGAATTTCACAGGGAGGAACTACATGGATCGCAGATCATTCATCAAGAAGGCCGGCGCGACCGGGGCAGGTGTTGCCGCATCTGCCGTGCTTGCCGCACCGGCGATTGCCCAGGAAAATCCGAAGGTCACGTGGCGTCTGACGTCGTCGTTCCCGAAGTCGCTCGACACCATCTACGGCGGCGCCGTGGATGTTGCCGATCATGTCCGCGCCGCGACCGACGGCAATTTCGACATCCAGGTCTTCGCCGCCGGTGAAATCGTGCCCGGCCTGCAGGCCGTCGATGCCGTCTCGGCCGGCACCGTGGAGGCCGCCCACACCACCTCCTATTATTTCTGGGGCAAGGAGCCGACCTTCGCGATCGGGACGGCGCTTCCTTTCGGCCTCAATGCCCGCATGTCGAATGCCTGGTTCAACCAGGGCAACGGCAATACGCTGATGAACGAATTCTATGCGACCCAGGGCCTCTACGGTCTGCCGGCCGGCAATACCGGCGTGCAGATGGGTGGCTGGTTCCGCAAGGAGATCAATACGGTCGATGACCTCAAGGGTCTGAAGATGCGCATTGCCGGTCTCGCCGGCAAGGTTCTGGAAAAGGTCGGCGTCGTGCCGCAGCAGCTTGCCGGTGGCGACATCTATCCGGCGCTGGAAAAGGGCACGATCGATGCGGCTGAATTCGTCGGCCCCTATGACGATTCCAAGCTCGGCTTCCACAAGGTGGCGAAGTACTACTACTATCCCGGTTTCTGGGAAGGCGGCCCGGTCGTGCATGCCTTCTTCAACCTGGAAAAGTACAACAGCCTGCCGAAGCACTATCAGGCCGTACTGACCGATGCCTGCGCCTTCGCCAATACCAACATGATGGCGAAATACGATACCAAGAACCCGCCGGCACTCAAGCAGCTGGTCTCCGAAGGGACAGTGCTGCGTCCGTTCAGCCAGGAGATCATGGAAGCCTGCTACACGGCAGCGACCGAGATCTATGCCGAACTTTCGGCGCAGAGCCCGTTCTTCAAGAAGACCTATGAAGACCAGCTGGCCTTCAAGAAGGACGCCTATCTCTGGGCGCAGGTCGGCGAATACACCTTCGACACCTTCATGATGATCCAGCAGCGCGCCGGCAAGCTTTGAGCTGACGCCCGCTTTGAATGAGAAAAGCCCTGGTCGAGGATCTCGACCAGGGCTTTTTGTTGTCTGCCCATCTGTGAGCCCTGCCCGATTGAGCAGGGCTCTGGACTGCCTGTCAGTTGATGACCGGAGGCTTGCTGAGGTCGATCGCGGGCGCAGGGGCCGGTGCGGGAGTGGCCGGCTGGGCGGCCGGTGGCGTGCCCAGCTCAAGCGGCGGCAGGCCGAGCGCGGGTGGCGGGGCCGGCGTGGTGGCCGGTGCCGCACCGCCGCCGAAATCCAGCGGCGGCAGGCCGAGGGTCGGCGCTTGCCCTGCGGCCGGTGTCTGTCCTTCGCTGCCGATCGGCGGCAGACCGAAATTCGGGCCGGCTGCACCACCGGGGTTGGACTGTTCCGGGATCTTGATCTCGATCGTGTTCGGATCGGTGACGACCGCTTCTCCCTTGTAGTGCATCACCAGCCCGGGGAATGCGATGACGGCCATGATCGCCAGGAACTGGATGATGATGAAGGGGACGACGCCCTTGTAGATATCGAGCGTCCTGATGCCGTCTCTCAGTTCCCCTGTCACCTTGTCCTTCCATTGCCCTTCCGGCGCGACCGAGCGCAGGTAGAAGAGCGAGAAGCCGAAGGGCGGGGTCAGGAACGAGGTCTGCAGATTGATGCCGAGGATGATGCCGAACCAGACGAGGTCGATGCCGTGGCTCTGGGCGACGGGGGCCAGCAGCGGCACCATGATGAAGGCGATCTCGAAGAAATCGAGGAAGCAGCCGAGGATGAAGACGATGATGGTGACGACGATCAGGAAACCGTATTCGCCACCGGGAAGCGCCAGCATCAGGTCCTCAATCCAGACATTGCCATTGATGCCGTAGAAGGTGAGGCCAAAGACGCGGGCGCCGATCAGGATCATCATGACGAAGGCGGAAAGCCTTGTCGTGGCGTCGAGGGCATTCTTCAGGATGCCAATCGACATGCGGCCCTTGGCAGCCGCGATGATCATGGCGCCGGCGGCCCCCATGGCGCCGCCTTCGGTCGGCGTGGCGATGCCGAGGAAGATGGTGCCGAGCACGAGGAAGATCAGGGCGAGCGGCGGCACCATGACGATGATCACCTGCTGGGCAAGACGCGAGATGACATTGAGGTTCATGCCGCGATTGATCAGGGCGCAGATGTAGACGGTGAGCACGCCGAAGGCGAGGGCTGCCACCATCTGCCATTCCGGGCTCTCGATGCCGGTGAACAGAAGCTCATGGCCGAGGAAGTAGAGCGCCACGCCGATTGCGATCATGATGAAGAGCGAGGTGACGCCATCGCCAAGCGTGCGCGCTTCACGCGGAAGGGCGGGCGCCCATTCCGGCTTGATCATGGTGATCACGAAAATATAGAGGCAGTAGGCGGCGATGATCATCAGCGCCGGATACAGCGCGCCGACATACATGTCGCCGACCGACCGGCCGAGCTGATCGGCCATGACGATCAGAACGAGCGACGGCGGCACGATCTGGGCCAGTGTGCCGGAAGCGGCGATCGTGCCCGACACCAGTGGGCCGTTGTACTTGTAGCGCAGCATGATCGGCAGCGAGATCAGGCCCATGGCCATGACGGAGGCTGCGACGACACCCGTGGTGGCGCCAAGCAGGGCGCCAACCAGGATGACGGCATAGGCGAGGCCACCGCGCACGGGGCCGAACAATTGCCCGATCGTGTCGAGCAGGTCTTCAGCCATGCGCGATCGTTCGAGAATGATGCCCATCAGTGTGAAGAAGGGGATCGACAGCAGTGTGTCGTTGTACATGATCCCGAAGATGCGTTCGGGATGCGATTGCAGAAGTGGCCAGAACAGGCGGATCTCGGAGGAGATATGCGAGAGTTCGACACCGAGCACGAAGTAGATCAGGCCGCCAGCGGCGAGCGTGAAGGCGACCGGATAACCAAGCAGAAGCATGGCCATCACGGTGGTGAACATGATCGGGGCGAGGTTGTGGGCGATCAGGTCAATCATCTCAAACCTCCGCGCTTTCCGATGGGGCAGGGGCTGCCAGTGGATCGTCGATGAGGCCCATCAGAACGGCTGCGCGCTTGATGATCTCCGAGAAGGCCTGGGCGGTCAGCAGCAGAAAGCCGAGCAGGATTGCGGCCTTGGCAGGCCAGATGATCAGGCCGCCGGCGCTCGATGAAATCTCGCCGCTGAAGAAGGAGCGCCAGAACCACGGCCAGGCCAGATAGGCCATCAGCCCGGAGAAAGGTACGAGGAAGATGATGTGCAGGATGAGATCGATCCAGCTGCGGGTGCGTGCACTCCAGTTGCTGGACAGGATGTCGATGCGGATGTGCTCGTTCCGCTGCAACGCATAGGCGGCGGCCAGCATGAATACTGTGCCAAACAGATACCATTGCAATTCCAGCCAGGCGTTGGATGATATGTCGAATGCCTTGCGGATGACGGCATTGCCGGCGCTGATCAGAACTGCAGCCAAGAGCAGCCAGGATACCGAACGTCCGATGACGCCGTTGATCGCATCGATCAGCCGCGAAACAGCCAATAAAACGGTCATTGTTTTTCTCCCCGTGTCCTTTCGTCCTTAGAGCATGGGTCTGTTAGGTGCAACTGGAGTACCCTTTTGCGAAGGGCATAGCCGACGAAAGTCCTATGGCTTTCGGTGTAGGCCACACCTCAGGGTCGCTGCGGAATTCAGGAGAATTTTACGGGTTGTGCTTGCCCGACTTTAACAGGTTCTCGTGTACGGGTTTGCGTCCCGCTTCGAAGCAGTGCACATTTAATGACAGGTAAGCATGGGCAAGACTGTGGCGATTTGGAACACGGCTTTCGCGATCACTTTGGGACGGAGCGAAACGGGGCCTTGAAACTTCGATTGGCGACTGGCGTTTTGCGTCCAACCTTGCCGGGAGGCAGATCATGAGAGCCGAGAAAGGGCGCGAGCTCAATGTGCCGACGGACGTCTATCTGTCCTTCGTCAGTTCGCTGTTCGGCAACCGGTCGACCCTGTTCACCGGCATGGTTGTCCATATCCTCACCTATCTCGTCGTCTATCTGCAGACGAATGCCGCCTTCTATCTCTTTCTCTGCGGCTGCTTCGCGGCGGTCTTCGCCTATCGCATCTATTCCTTCAAGCAGTTCGACCAGGTCGACAAGTCGAGCCTGACGCGCGCGGCGATTGCCGGATGGGAGATGCGTTACGTGATCGGCGGCGCCTCGACTGCGGCGATCCTGGGCATCGGCAGCGGCTATGCCATGCTTGCCTTCAACGATACGTTCGCGGAACTGGCCTGCATTGCCGTGACCATGGGCTCGATGGTTTCGGTGGTCGGGCGCAACTACGGCTCTCGTCTGGCCGTCGACCTGCAGACGCTGGCATGCTGCACGCCGATGGTCATTGGCAGCCTCCTGGCGCAGGACCTTTTCAAGGGCCTTCTGTCCCTGATGCTCATCCCCTTCTTCCTCACCACGCGGGCGATGGCGAACGGAGTGCGCGAGTTCCTGTACGAAAACGTCATCGCCTCGCGCGAGATGGCGAAGATCGCCGACCGGTTCGATACGGCGCTCAGCAACATGACGCATGGGCTGTTGATGCTCGATCCGGACAACCGGATCGAGGTCATCAATCGCAAGGCCTGCGAATTGCTGCATCTGGGCGATCGCCAGCGTCTGGTCGGATGTGATCTCGACGTCGTGCTGCGCTACGGGGTGCGCCACACCTTTGTCGACGGTTCGATGCCGAGCCTCCTGCAAAAGCAGCTTGCACAGATGACGCAGGGACTTTCGAGCCGTGCCCAGATGCATTTCTCCGAAGGCCTGGTGCTGGAATTCTCGGCCAATCGACGGGCCGAGGGCGGTGTCGTGCTGATCTTCGAAGATGTGACGGCACGGGTGAGGGCCGACCGGAAGATCCTGCACATGGCCCGTTACGACGCCCTGACGGGGTTGCCTCAGCGCGGCTATTTCGGCGAACTCGTGCGCGAGCGGATGGACCAGACGGACAGCTTCGGTGCGTCCGTCGGCTTCATGATCCTCGATGTCGCCGACTTCAAACACGTCAACGATCTCAGGGGGCACCTGACCGGCGATCGACTGCTGACGGCGCTTGCCAACAGGCTGACGGCGCTGGTTGCCGGCAAGGCCATTGTCGGGCATCTCGTCGGTGACCAGTTCGTGCTGTTCTTTCCGAATGTCGACAACCGGGCGGACCTCGAGGCCGAGATGCGGGCCGTTCATGAGGCGGCCAGCGGCCCTTGTGATGTCGAGGGCCTGCGACTTCCGGTGTCCTTCTCGGCCGGTGCCGCGATCTTCGACAGCGAAGCGCTGTCGATGGACGACTGGCCGGTCAAGGTGGATATCGCGCTGTTCGAATCCAAGGCGCGGTCGAAGGGGCAATTCACGCTTTTCGTCGAGGAGATGGATGCCCGTTATCTCGAGCGCCAGCGCCTGAAGGAGGATCTTCGGGCTGCGGTGGAGAATGGCGATATCACGGTGGTCTATCAGCCGATGTTCACGCCCGACGGCCGTGAACTGAGATGCTGCGAAGCGCTTGCGCGCTGGTACCATCCGGAGAAGGGCGCGATTGCGCCGAACATCTTCATCCAGATCGCCGAGGAGATGGGCATTGTCTCGTCCATTACCAGCCATGTGCTGCGGCAGGCCTGCATCGACTGTCGAATCTGGCCCACCGGCATCGGGGTCTCCGTCAATCTCTCTGTGCATGATTTGCGCTCAGTCGGCCTCGTGGACAGCGTCAAGGCGATCCTTGCCGAGACTGGTTTTTCTGCAAGTCGCCTGCATCTGGAAGTGACCGAAAGCAGTCTGATCGAGGAACTGTCGTCGGCGCGTGCGATCCTGGAAGAGCTGCGGTCGCTCGGGATCACCATTGCCATCGACGATTTCGGGACCGGATTCTCCAGCCTCAGCTATCTCGACACGCTCCCGATCGACGTGGTGAAGATCGACCGCTCCTTCGTGCGCGACATCGGGGAGAACCAGCGACGATTCAAGCTGCTGCGCGGCATCGTCAGCCTCAGCCGCGGCCTGGACCTCAGCATCGTCGTCGAAGGTGTGGAAAACCGCGAGCAGCTGGCACTTCTGTCCAAGCATCACTGCGCGGACCTGATCCAGGGCTATGTCTTCTCCATGCCGATCAGTCCGGCCGCCGTCATCGAGCTGGCGCGCGAGGTGGAGAGCCGCAAAGGCACGGGCGGCGCCTCCGTCGCGTAATTCCGAATGTAATAAAGGAGCGACCAGATCTGCGCGGCGCGCAGTCTTTTGACGTTAACCTTAAAAATAACAAGCTTAATAATCTGTTAATTTTGGGGGGAGATATTGATTAACGTTGCGTGATAGCCCTTGAATCCGGTGAAGCGTAATGAGTTGAGGCCATGGAACTCGAAGGGTTTTCAGAACGACTGATGCGATATCTCGACCATGTCGAATATCGGCGGGTCGAAACAAGTGAAGATCTGGAGGCGATCGAACAGCTCCGCTACAAGGCTTACAAGGCAGCCAATGTGCTGCCCGTCGCGGTTCCCAGCATGATCGACGATGCCGACTTCGATCCGCATGCCTTCGTCTTCGGCATCTATTACTTTGAAGAACTGGTCAGCACGATTCGGCTTCACCATGTGACACCGCAGCATACTCTGTCGCAGTCGGCCGGGGTCTTCCCGGATGTCATGGAGGCCTATCTCGACGCGGGGCTGACCTTGATCGATCCTGCGCGCTTTGCGGTCGACCCTGACGTGGCGGGCGAAATGCCGGTCTTGCCCTATATCACGCTTCGACCCAGCATCGTGGCGGCCGCCTATTTCAAGGCCGACCGCGTGCTGCAACATGTGCGGCCGCACCACGCCGCTTTCTACAAACGCGTCTTCTATGCCGAGACCGTCGTCGATCGGCGCATGACCGAGATTTACGGCCTGGAACTGACGCTGATGGCAACCAATACCCATACGACAGGCGACAAGCTGCTGCGGCGCTATCCGTTCTTCGATTCCGGCGTTCACGAGCGGCGCTTGATGTTCGGACGGCAGGATATGCGCAGCGCGTTCGATCCGCTGACAATCCTGCCATCGGCGCGGCTTGTGGCCAATGGCAAGATCAGCGGCGCAATTGCGGGACTGGATTATTGACGCAGGTCGCGAGTTGCGATTGCGCTCGGTCTGACCTTTGTGTATGCGGAAAAAGACGAAAATTCACCGTTTGCGGTGTGGGATCAGATTCTCCACCGGTGCGGCCCGCGATTGAACTGGGAGATCGAATATGAGCGAAGAGCATTCTGGTCCTGTCGAAATCGGTGCTTCGATGGACTACCGGGAACACGACAAGACCTATGATCTTTTCATCGCCGGCGCAAAATACGGCACCGCCATCATCGTTGCGCTGATGCTGGCCATGGCTGCCGGCTTCTTTGGCGGCGCAGGCTTCCTCGGCGGCACCTTCATCTGGATCGTGCTGAGCGTCGCAGGCGTCTTCCTGCTGCGTTGAGTGTCTGCCGGGCGTCTTCGACGCTGATCTGAGCAAGGGCGACCCCAGGCGGGTCGCCCTTTTTTCTTGTCTGCGGGCCGTTTCCGCTGTCGCGGGGCGCATAAAAAACGGCGGGTCTCCCCGCCGTTCGTTGATGGATACTGGCTTTCTGCTGCGATCAGGTCGTGCCGCGTGTACGGGCAAGACCCTGCTTGGCAGGCTCATACTTCGGGTCGAGCTGCAGGGCGTGCGAATAAGACTTGGCCGCGCGGGCCTTGTCGCCACGACGCTCATAGACCAGCGCCTGGTTGGCCCAGCCCTCGGCAAGCTTGTCGTTCAGCTCGATGGCATGGTTGAAGTCGGCAAAGGCGTTTTCGTCGTCGTTCAGCGCGATATAGGAGACGCCACGGCCGTTATAGGGTTCCGGCGCGCTCGGCGACAGCGAGATCGCCTTGGAGAAGTCGTCGATCGCCTTGGCGTGGTCGCCACGCAGCTGGTAGATCAGCCCGCGATTGTGATAGGCGCGGCCATCGGTGGTGTTGAGCTGGATGGCGCGGTTGAAGTCGCCGAAGGCCTCGTCAACACGGCCGGCCTGGCGGTAGATATTGCCACGGCCGATATAGGCGACGTCGTAATTCGGATTGATCTTGAGGGCCGAATTGTAGTCGGCAGCCGCTTCGACGGGCTTGCCCATGTTGCGGTAGACCAGCGCGCGGTTCGCATAGGCCTGGTAGAATTGCGGATTGATCTGCAGGGCGGTGTTGAAATCGTCCAGCGCCTGGCGGAACTGGCCGGCGCGGCCGTAAGCCGAGCCACGAACATTGTAACCTTCCGGATCGCGCGGATTGGACTGGATGACGGCCGACAGGGAGGCGATGTTTTCTTCCGAACCCTGGGCACGGTCGATGCGGATCACATCCGTCGTTTCCGTCGTCGTCGCGCAACCGCTCAGAGCCAGAACGCCGGCAAGGGCGGTCGCTGTGATCAGGCGTTTGCTGCTGATGGCGTTGAAGGCGGTCGGGAGCACAAGGCTGTTCATCATGGAGCGCATCATCCGGCCGCTGCCAGCGCCATTGAAGGCCCGGTGACAGCGTTAGTTCGTGTTGGATATCAAAAGAGCGGCGGCGATTCGTTTCGCCCCCGCCCTTATTTCACAGAAAAACGTCTAAAACGGGGCCGATCAACGGCCGCGTGCAGCCGGCAGGAGGCCTTCGCGCTGCATCTTCTTGCGCGCCAGCTTGCGGACGCGACGAACAGCCTCGGCCTTTTCGCGGGCACGCTTCTCAGATGGCTTTTCGAAGAAATCGTGCATCTTCATTTCGCGGAAGACGCCTTCGCGCTGAAGCTTCTTCTTGAGAGCGCGGAGCGCCTGGTCAACGTTGTTGTCGCGGACTAGTACCTGCACGTTTATCCCGTTCCTTTGGTTCTTAGGGTTGGTCCTTCCGTCGATGGAGGTTGCATCTACGGAAACAGCAAATTGCTTCGCGCGGCCAATTGAGTCCGGCGATTGGGGTGCGAAATAGCAGATCCGCCCTCAAAAGTCCATATCGCGCAAGCCCTGCAGCCGATTAATTTCTCGCTGGAGCAGGCGAACGGGGATGTGTCGAAAGCCGGGTGGCATTGCGTCGCAAAACGGACGTCATGGCGGATATTGATTTGCGAGGAGTATCGTCCTACCCCAGTGCCTGAACCACAGGAGTTTAAGGCGAATGCGCAAATATTCGGTCTTTGCCGTTGTCCGTGAGGCCATGCGTGCCCACAAGGGATGGGAGGCTCAGTGGGTCTCTCCCGAGCCGCGGCAGTCCTATGACGTCATCATCATCGGCGCCGGCGGCCACGGTCTTGGTGCTGCCTACTATCTCGCCAAGGAACACGGCATCACCAATGTCGCCGTGATCGAGAAGGGCTGGCTCGGCGGTGGCAATACCGGCCGCAACACGACGATCATCCGGTCCAACTATCTCTATGAAGAGAGCATGGACATTTACGAGCATTCGCTGAAGCTCTGGGAGGGCTTGAGCCAGGATCTCAACTACAATGTCATGTATTCGCCGCGCGGCGTGATGATGCTGTCGCACAATGTGCATGACCAGCAGTCTTTCAAACGCCATGTGAATGCCAACAATCTCTACGGCATCGACAATGAGTGGCTGACGCCGGAGCAGGC
This sequence comes from Rhizobium sp. AG855, assembly GCF_003610655.1. Classification (NCBI taxonomy): domain Bacteria; kingdom Pseudomonadati; phylum Pseudomonadota; class Alphaproteobacteria; order Hyphomicrobiales; family Rhizobiaceae; genus Rhizobium; species Rhizobium sp. AG855. Next base: position 485,121 of record NZ_RAQG01000003.1, read on the forward strand.
CAAGGCGTTTTGCCCGCCGCTCGATATCTCGAAGACCGCGCGCTACCCGATCAATGGTGCAGCGCTGCAGCGTCGCGGTGGCACGGCGCGCCACGATGCTGTCGCCTGGGGTTATGCGCGCGCGGCGTCGGATCGCGGCGTGCATATCATCCAGAACTGCGAAGTGACCGGCATCCGCCGTGGCCCGAATGGTGAAGTGACCGGCGTCGACACGACGAAGGGCTTCATCGGCGCAAAGAAGATCGGCGTCTCCGCTGCCGGCCATTCCTCCGTCGTCATGGGCATGGCGGGCGTTCGTCTCCCGGTTCACTCGACGCCGCTGCAGGCTCTTGTCTCCGAGCCGCTGAAGCCGATCTTCCCCTGTGTGGTCATGTCGAACACCGTGCATGCCTATATCTCGCAGTCGGACAAGGGCGAGCTGGTCATCGGTGCCGGTACCGACCAGTACAATTCCTACAGCCAGACCGGCGGCATGCAGATCATCACGCATACGCTCGATGCGATCTGCGAGCTCTTCCCGATGTTCCGGCGGGTGAAGATGATGCGCCAATGGGGCGGGATCACCGACAACACGGCCGATCGTTCGCCGATCCAGAGTGTCACGCCGGTTCAAAACCTCTTCGTCAATGCCGGCTGGGGTACGGGCGGTTTCAAGGCGACGCCGGGGTCTGCCAACCTGTTCGCTCATCTCATCGCCAAGGGCGAGCCGCACCGGCTGGCTCAGGGCCTGACGCTCGACCGGTTCCGCACCGGCCGCCTCATCGACGAGGCAGCCGCCGCTGCCGTGGCGCACTGAATTAGGGATCGTCCATCATGCTGGTCATCAAATGCCCCTATTGCGAAGAAGAGCGTGCAGAGCTCGAGTTTCGCGCCGCCGGTGAAGCGCATATCGCGCGGCCGGAAAACATCGCTTCGATCACGGACGAGGAATTCGCGGACTACTTCTTCCTGCGCGACAACCCGAAGGGCCTGATCTTCGAGCGCTGGCGCCACATCCATGGCTGCGGGCGCTTCTTCAATGCCGCCCGCGACACGATCTCCGACAAGATCCTGCTGACCTACAAGGCCGGTGAACCCATGCCCGATCCCGCAACATTGGTTGCCCCGTCTGCATCGAAGGGAGAAAAGGCATGAGCGCTGCCAACCGTATTCCCGGCAAGGGCCGCCTGACGCCGGCACTGACGGCCCGTTTCACCATCGATGGCCGCACGCTGACGGCCTATGAGGGCGACACCGTTGCGTCTGCCATGATCGCCAACGGCATGCATCTCGCCGGCCGCTCGTTCAAGTATCACCGTCCGCGCGGCATCCTGACCGCGGGTCCGGAAGAGCCGAACGCGCTGCTCGATGTTTCGCGTGATGCTGCCCGCCGCCAGCCGAATGTGCGGGCGACCGTGCAGGAAGTCTTCGACGGCATGAAGATCGAGACGCAGAACCGCTGGCCGTCGCTGTCGCTCGACATCGGCGAGGTCAACAATCTGCTGTCGCCGTTCTTTGCCGCCGGCTTCTACTACAAGACCTTCATGTGGCCGAAGGCTGCCTGGCACCAGATCTATGAACCCTTCATCCGCCGCGCCGCCGGTCTCGGTCATGCGCCGAAGGAAGCCGATCCGGATCATTACGCCAACCGCTATGCCCATTGCGACGTGCTGGTGATCGGTGGCGGTGCCGCTGGTCTGGCCTCTGCACTGGCGGCTGCCCAGACGGGCGTGCGGGTGATGATCGTGGACGAGCAGCCGGAAATGGGCGGTGCCTTCCACTTCGACACGGGCGCCACCATCGACGGCCAGAGCGGCTGGGACTGGGCGCAAGCGACCGTTGCCAAGCTCAAGGCCATGGCGAACGTCACCGTGCTCTCGCGCACGACGGCCTTTGGCTATCACAACCACAATTACGTGGCGCTGGTCGAACGCGTCACCGACCATGTCGCCAAGCCGTCGAAGAACCAGCCGCGCGAGCGGTTGTGGCAGGTGCGTGCCAAGCGCGTTGTTATCGCCAGTGGCGCCATCGAACGCCACATGGTGTTCGCCAACAACGACCGTCCGGGCATCATGCTCGCCTCTGCCGGCCGCACCTATCTCAACCATTTCGGCGTGGCCGTCGGTGCCAAGGTTGGTGTCTACACCGCGCATGACTCGGCCTATGAGGCGGCGATCGATCTGAAGAAGGCGGGTGTATCCGTTCCCGTCATCGTCGATGCGCGTGAGAAGCCGGGCGAGGGCGTTCTCGCCCAGGCGCGTGCGCTCGGCATCGAAGTACTGACGGGCCATGGTGTCGTCGATACCGCTGGTCGTCTGCGCGTCCGCTCGATCACAGTGCGCCGCAATGGCGGCGGTTCCACCCGCAAGATCGAGGTCGATGCGCTCCTGATGTCGGCCGGCTGGACACCGTCCGTGCACATGTTCTCGCAGTCGCGCGGCAAGCTGAAATATGATGCCGCAAACGACCGCTTCCTGCCTGATATCTATGTTCAGGATTGCGTCTCTGTCGGTGGCTGCAACGGCACTGACGACCTCCAGGCGCTGCTCGCCGAGGCGACTGCTGCCGGTCTCTCCTCGGCCAAGGCTGCGGGTGCCACTGAGACGCCAGCGGTCTCGCTTTCGGGAGCCAATGCGCATGCTTGGACCGGCGGCATGATCGGCGCTGCCGAAGGGGCCGGACGTGAGGACAACGTCAAGGCTTTCGTCGACTTCCAGCACGATGTCTGCGCCAAGGATATTCGTCTGGCCGTGCGCGAGGGAATGCATTCGATCGAGCATATCAAGCGCTTCACGACGAACGGCATGGCGTCCGATCAGGGTAAGCTGTCCAACATGCATGGTCTGGCGATTGCCGCCGAAGTGCTCGGCAAGGAGATCCCGCAGGTCGGTCTTACCACCTTCCGCGCGCCCTATACGCCTGTGACCTTCGGCACGCTGATCAACCATTCGCGCGATGCGCTGTTTGACCCCGTACGCAAGACGCCGATGCATGCCAATGAAGTCTCTGAGGGCGCCGTCTATGAAGACGTCGGCAACTGGAAGCGCGCCTGGTATTATCCGAAGGCGGGCGAAGACATGCATGCCGCCGTCAACCGCGAATGCAAGACGGTGCGTGAGGCTGCCGGCGTGTTCAACGCTTCGACGCTCGGCAAGATCGAAGTGGTCGGCCCAGATGCGGCTGAGTTCCTGAACCTGATGTATACGAATGCCTGGGACACGCTGAAGCCCGGCAAGGCGCGTTACGGCATCATGACCCGCGAAGACGGCTTCATCTATGACGATGGCGTCGTCGGTCGTCTGGCCGAGGACCGCTTCCACGTGACGACCACGACGGGCGGTGCGCCACGTGTGATGCACCATATGGAAGACTATCTGCAGACGGAATTCCCGCATCTGAAGGTCTGGCTCACTTCGACCACGGAACAATGGGCCGTCATCGCTGTCCAGGGTCCGAAGGCGCGCGACATCATTGCGCCCTTCGTCGAGGGCATCGACATCTCCAACGAAGCCTTCCCGCATATGAGCGTGGCCGAAGGCACGTTCTGCGGCGTGCCGACGCGTCTCTTCCGCGTGTCGTTCACTGGTGAACTCGGTTTCGAAGTCAACGTACCTGCCGATTTCGGCGCTGACGTTTTCCGCCAGATCTGGGAACGCGCGCAATCACTTGGTGCTTGCCTCTATGGCACCGAGACCATGCACGTGCTGCGCGCCGAAAAGGGCTATATCATCGTCGGTCAGGACACTGACGGAACGCTGACGGCTGATGATGCCGGCCTTTCCTGGGCGGTGTCGAAGAAGAAGACCGACTTTGTCGGCATTCGCGGCATGAAGCGTCCTGACCTCGTCAAGGAAGGCCGCAAGCAGCTCGTCGGCATCTTCACCAAGGATCCGAACGAAGTGCTGGAAGAGGGCGCCCAGATCGTCGCCAATCCGAACCAGCCGAAGCCGATGACCATGCTGGGCCATGTCACCTCGTCCTACTGGTCGGAAAACCTCGGTCGCTCGATCGCGATTGCCATGGTGGCCGGTGGGCGTGCCCGCATGGGCGAGACGCTTTATGTGCCGATGAAGGACAAGACCATCGCGGTGGAAGTGACCGACATGGTGTTTGTTGACAAGGAAGGAGGCCGCATCCATGGCTGATATGTCTGTTGCAGACCGCAAGACCGTTCTCGCCGGCTTCCACGGCGGCAGCGCCAAGGTGCGCCTAACCCCGGCGCTTCCTGCTACCCGCGTCTCGCTGCGCGCTGGCGCCGATGCCGTTGCCAGCCTTTCGAAGTCGCTCGGTCTGAAGCTGCCGACAAAGCCGAAGACGTCCGTCTCGGGCAAGGGCCGCACGGCCTTCTGGATCGGTCCGGACGAATGGTTCCTGATCGACGAGAAGGGTGACACCCTGATGGCCGACTGCGCCGCCTCCGGCGTGGTTCATTCGGCGACCGACATCTCCCACCGCAACACCGCTATCATCGTCTCGGGACCCGCCGCTGCCGACACGCTCAACGCGGCCTGCCCGCTCGACCTGTCGCTCGCCGCCTTCCCGGTGGGTGCCGTCACGCGCACCGTCTTCGGCAAGATCGAGATCATCCTCTACCGCGTCGAGGAAGAGACGTTCCGGGTCGAATGCTGGCGGTCCTTTGCGGAGTATGCTTTCGGCATGCTCGCCGAGGGCGCGGAGGATGCCTCGCTCTGAGGGAGGGGTGTTCGGGCAGGTGTTTGAGGAGGCCGGGGTGACCCGGCCTTTTTTACGAGGTTGTGTCCGGGTAGATATCTCGTCTTTGGGCCGATCCCGTGCTACGACTATCACATGGACAAGATGCGCAAAGTTCCAGAGATGGCCGTTCGTGACCCCAAGACCGGTGAGACCGTTGTGGTCTACGGTGCTGGTGCCATGAAGGATAAGCCGCTCAATTTGCGAAAGGGCATCGACTTGACCAAGCCGATTGCTGAACAAGTCTCAAAGATCAAACGCAAGAGCAGATCCTGAGGATATGGCGGGTGCGCTTCTCGACACCCACGCCTTGTATTGGCTTGCGCACGAGCCCTCACGGCTGTCAGGTGATGCGGTTTTGTTGATCGGGCGAAGCCAGGCGGGTGGTAGCCTCTTTGTATCGCCTATCTCTGCTTGGGAACTGGCTCTTGCCGCACGCAAAAAGAACAATGCGCCTCTTGTGGGTGTTACGTCTCTCCCTAAGTGGTTCGACGAGACGTGTTCATCTCTTGGCGCACGCGTGGCTGTCATCGATCTCTCGATCGCATTGGCAGCCGCCGAGGTCGTTGAGAAGACGGGCCACAAGGATCCGGGCGACTGCTATCTGATGGCAACTGCACGAGTACTGAATGTGCCATTGATTACGCGGGATGCGGCAATCCTCGCCATCGCGAGCAGAGGGTATTTGAAAGCGCATCCCTGCTAACTTGTTACTTCTCCCACCCAACCCATTTCACCCACCGTCCATGAAAATCCGCCCGGCCGATCTCGCGAGTCTCGCCCGTCGGCCAAAGTGTTAGCATGATGGCCGCACCCTCCGGCTTGCCATCGGCCTCCAGCTGCAGGCGGGCCAGCGGCGCGGCTTCCGTCGCGCGGGCGCCTGCTTCGGCGATCAGGGCTTCGCCCTGGGCCTTCAGTGCCGGCGGCAGATATTGCCAGGCGATGGTGTGATAGATCACATGCGCCACGCCCGGACGCGGCGTTGTCAGACGCTTGCGCAGCCAGTCGATGGCATCGGCCTTTTCCACCTTCAGGCCGCTTTCGGTTGCCATTTCCAGCGCCGCTGCCGTGCGGTCGAGGCGGTCCTGCTGGTCGGCCCAGATGTAGGAGAAGAGCCGCAGGCGGTCGTCTTCGGAGGCGGGGTCGAGCGGGTTCAGGTCGCAGCCGGCGCGCTCAGCGATCTCGATTGCGGCTTTCGGTGGCGGCGGGCCTTCCCAGCGTGGGGCGAGTTCGACGGCGGAGGCCTTGCCCCAGCGGAAGTTTCCCAGTTGGTAGCTGTAGCGGTCCCATTGCAGGTTCAGCCCGGCGCTGGCGCCGACTTCCGAGAGGATCAGCGGCTTGCCGGTCAGTGCCGCGATCGTCAGGAAACCGGGGAGCAAAGCGGAGGAACGGCGCACCTCGTTGGTCTGCGGGGCGGATTTCAGGCGCTCCAGCATGAAGGCTTCGTCCCGACGCATCGCAGCCTCGACGGCTGCCCAGAGTGTGTTGTCGTCGACGGCATTTGGCGGATAGACGGCTGACAAGGTCGAGTCCTGGCCGGATCGAACCAGGGCATGCAGCGTGCCGGCGAGCCGGAGGGCCAGCGCATCGCCGGTGCCGTCAGGATTGCCGGGCCAGCCGAGGACCGTGGCGCCGACGGGGGTCGTATCGGTCAGCCGTTCGGCCGCCAGTGTGCACAGCCGTGCGGTGAAAGGGGAGCCGAGATCGGCACAGGCTTTCGCCTGGCGCAGGAAACTCTGGCGGATCAGTTCGCTGCGGTCGTTGCTCATGGTCTGAGGCGCCTTTCGTGTCAGACGCCTTCCGGCCGGTCCTTCGGGTCGAACTGGGAAATCGTGATCCAATCGGCGGTCAGCGCCGGCTTGCGCTCGTCCTCGATCTCGACCGTCACCTCATAGGTGTTCATCAGCATGCCGGCGCCGCGAAAGCGGGCTTCGGCGAGCTTGAAGGAGCCGCGAATGCGTTTGCCAGTCTTCACCGGCGACATGAAGCGCAGCTTGTCGAAGCCGTAGTTGATGCCGAGCGTCTGTTCACGGATCTTGGGCAGGCAGTTGTAGTTCATCGCCGACAGAAGCGAGACCGTCAGGAAACCGTGAGCGATGGTGCCGCCGAAGGGCGTCTCTGCTGCGGCGCGCACGGGATCGGTGTGGATGAACTGGTGGTCCATGGTGGCGCCGGCGAAGGCGTCGATCATCGGCTGGTCCACCGTGATCCAGTCGGACACGCCGACCACGGTGCCGACGAGGCCCGGTACGTCCTTGAGCGAAATCTCTTGCGGCATGAAAAGAACCTGATCCTTCAATAATTCCCGCAGGCTACAGCCGGTTCATGTCAGGCGGAAGAGGCTAACGTCACTGGTCGTCAAAAACTCAGGCTTCGACCCAGAAATCCACGCTGCGGGCCTTCACGCTGATCTTCGCGGCGCTTCGACCCGTCTCGAGGCGGCGCCACTTGCGCTTCTCGTGCGCGGGGAGCGTGAAGTCCCTCGGCTCAGGTGATCGATTGAACAGGGCGGCCACACGGCAATCCTTGCCGGTCTCTCGATCGATGGACGCGAGCAGCATCGCGAAGGTGCCGAGATCGGGCGTTTCCCAGTCGGCGACGGTCATGGGCAGCCCCTCTGTGTTCAGCCAGGCAACATCGCCGTTTCCGATCAGTGTCGAGGTGTCCATGAAGCAGGAGAAACGCTGGCGCATGGCGGCAAGCCGTGCGGTGGTTTCGATCAGTTCCTCGTCCGCCCCAGACCAGTCGAGCCAGGTCAGCGCATTGTCCTGGCAATAGGCATTGTTGTTGCCACGCTGGCTGCGGCCGAACTCGTCGCCCGCCGTCAGCATCACGGCACCCCGGCTGGCAAACAGCGTCGAGAGCAGCGCTTCGACATCCTGACGGCGCTTCTTCAGGATCGCCTTGTCAGAGGTCTCGCCCTCGACGCCGTTGTTCCAGGAATGGTTCTCGTTGTGGCCGTCGCGGTTCTCCTCGCCATTCGCCTCGTTGTGTTTGTGCTCGAAGGACACGAGGTCGTAGAGCGAAAAGCCGTCATGGGCGGCGATGAAGTTGACGCTGCGGGTCTGGCCCTGGCCGTCATGGGCGAAGAGATCGGCGGAGCCGGCCAGTGCCGTCGCGAGATCGCCTGTCGTTCCAGCGTCACCCCGCCAGTGGCGGCGAAAGGTGTCGCTGGCGCGGTCGTTCCATTCGAGGAAGGCGGGCGGGAAGCGGCCGAGCTGATAACCGCCCAGCCCGATGTCCCAGGGTTCGGCGATCAGGATGCGGTCTTCCAGCACCTCGTCCTCAAGGATGGCTTTCAAGGTCGGCGCGTCCGGATGAAAACCGTCCCAGTGGCGGCCCATGATCGGGGCGAGGTCGAAGCGGAAGCCGTCCACTCCTGCCGTAAGGACGAAGTGGCGGAGCGTATCGACGATGAGTTGCCGCACGAAAGGATGGTCGCAGGCCAGCGTGTTGCCGCAGCCGGTGTCGTTGACCAGCGTGCCGGGATCATCCGCCACATGGCGGAAGAGCGAGCGGTTGTCGATGCCGCGCAGGGAGAGCGTGGTGCCATACACATCGCTTTCGCCGGTGTGGTTGAAGACGAGGTCGAGGATGACGCCGATGCCCTCGGCATGCAGGGCAGCGACTGTCTCGCGCAGTTCCTTGACCCCGCCTGGCACGAGGCGCGGGTCGAGCGCCATCATGGCGACGGGGTTGTAGCCCCAGCTGTTGGTGAGGCCGAGCGGGGGCAGGTGGCGTTCGTCGATCCAGGCGGTGATCGGCATCAGTTCGACCATGTCGACGCCGATGCGCCTGAGATGGGCGAGGATGGCGGGGTGAGCGAGGGCGGATAGCGTGCCGCGTTGAGCCTCGGGCACGTCAGGATGCAGCATGGTCAGCGCCTTGACGTTGACCTCGTAGATGAAGCCTGTGCGCTCGCCGAGCGGCATCATGGGTTTCAGCTGTTTGTGGGCCTTGAGGATCGTCTTCGGTATCAGGTCGGCGGTATCGACGCCGAACTGGCCGAGGCCTGGGTCATAGACGAAGGGGCGGTCGAGTTCGGTGGCATAGGGGTCGACCAGCAGCTTGGATGGATCGTACCAATGCCCTTGCGCAGGATCATAGGGGCCGTGGATGCGGAAGCCGTAGCGGGCGCCTTCCTTGATGCCCGCTGCGAAAACATGGTGCACATCACCTTCCCCCCGGCTCATCGGCAGGCGGGAGCGTTCCGTCTGGCCGTCGTCGTCGAAGAGACAGAGCTCCACGAGACTGGCATGGTGCGACCAGAGGCGGAAATCGGCCCCGGCCTTGCTGAGGATGGCTCCGAGCATCGTTTCCGTCATGGGTCGCCTCGCGGTCCGGTTGATTCGCTCGCCTCAGGGAACAATAGCAGGCGGCGCGCCATCGGCCAGAGCGGTTGGCTTACATGGCCTTGAGGTTCACCGCTTTCACCGCCGCTTCCTTGCGTTCGCTGTAGCGATCGGTGAGGTAGCCGGAGATATCGCGCGTCAAAAGCGTGAACTTGACCAGCTCCTCGCAGACGTCGACGACACGCTCGTAATAGGACGAGGGTTTCATCCGGCCGTTGCCGTCGAATTCCTGCCAGGCCTTGGCGACGGAAGACTGGTTGGGGATGGTTATCATGCGCATCCAGCGGCCGAGCAGGCGCATGGCATTGACCGCATTGAAGGACTGCGAGCCGCCGGAGACCTGCATGACAGCGAGCGTCTTGCCCTGGGTCGGGCGGATGGCGCCGATCGACAAGGGGATCCAGTCGATCTGCGCCTTCATGATACCGGTCAGCGTGCCGTGACGCTCGGGGCTCACCCAGACCTGGCCTTCGGACCACTCAGAAAGGTCGCGCAATTCCTGCACCTTGGGATGGCTCACCGGCGCATCGTCGGGCAGGGGGAGGCCGGACGGGTCAAAGACCTTCACCTCGGCGCCGAAATGTTCGAGCAGGCGCTTGGCTTCCATGGCGAGCAGGCGGCTGAAAGAGACTTGCCGCAGGGAACCATAGAGGATCAGGATGCGCGGCTTGTGCGTCGAGAAGGGGCGGCGCAGCGCCTCCAGATCCGGCAGGCGCAGGTGATCCAGATCGGCAGCGGGGAGGTCTATCTTCGCGTCAGACAATGCGCTTGCCCTCCGCATCGAGCACGGCTTCGCCGTCTTCCTTGACGAAGGCGCTGGTGAAGGCGTCCGGGGCCAAGATGTCGAGCACCACTTCGGACGGGCGGCAGAGGCGGGTGCCCATGTCGGTGACGACGAGCGGACGGTTGATCAGGATCGGCGTCGCGATCATGGCGTCGAGCAGCTGATCGTCCGAGAGCGCAGGATCGGCGAGGCCGAGTTCTTCGTAGGGTGTGCCCTTTTCGCGGATCGCCTGACGCACGGAGAGGCCGGCGTCGGCGATCATCTTGGCCAGTGCTTCCTTGCTCGGCGGGGTCTTCAGGTATTCGATGACCGTGGGTTCGATGCCGGCATGGCGGATAAGCTCCAGCGTGTTGCGCGAGGTGCCGCAGGTCGGGTTGTGATAGATGGTGACGGTCATGGACGTTCCGTTGCTTCGGGTATGATCGGGGGGATTTGATTGCGGCTCTCGGCGAAGAGCCATGAGGCGAGAGCGGCAGCGATCAGCGCGCCGGCCACCTGGGCGAGGATGAAGCCGGTCAGATCGATCGGGCGGATACCGGCAAAGGTGTTGGTCAGGCTGCGGGCGATGGCCACCGCCGGATTGGCGAAGGACGTCGAGGCGGTGAACCAGTAGGCGGCCGTAATGTAGAGGCCGACCAGCAAGGGGATGGCGTCTGCCTTGAACCGCAACCCGCCGAGGATGGTGAGGAGCAGGCCTAAGGTTGCCACCGCCTCCGCCGTCCATTGCGCCGATCCCGTGCGAACTGTCTCCGAGACCTGGAAGATCGGTAGCTCGAACATCGCATGGGCGACAAGCGTGCCGGCAATGCCGCCAAGGATCTGGGCGAGCATGTAAGGCAGAACGGCTGCCCTCTCCAGCTCCTTGCGCAGGGCGAAGACCATAGTCACGACCGGGTTGAAATGAGCGCCGGAGATCGGCCCTAGGATTGTGACCAGCACGAAGAGGATCGCGCCGGTCGGGATGGTGTTGCCGAGCAGGGAGACGGCAACATCGTCCGAAAGGTGATCCGCCATGATGCCAGAACCGACGACGGTTGCGACAAGGATTGCGGTGCCGAGCGCCTCGGCAGTCAGGCGGCGGGGGAGGTCGGTCATTGAGATAGTCCCGGTTGTGTCTTCGGGCTGCAGCAGGCGAGATCGTCGATCAGCGGCTGGCAGAGGCTGGCATTGCCGCCGCAGCAATCCTTGAGCAGGTAAAGGGCGACGGCGCGGAAGCGATCGAGATCGGCGCGGTAGAGGATCGAGCGGCTCTGGCGCTCGCCGGTGACCAGCCCGGCTTGCGACAGCGTCGAAAGATGCGCCGACATGGTGTTCTGCGGCACACCGATCAGGCGGGCGAGCTCGCCGGCAGGCACGCCCTCGGGTTCATGCGCCACCAGCAGCCGAAAGGTCTGCAGGCGGGTTGGTTGGGCCAAAGCGGCGAGCGCCGCGATCGTCGATTTTTCATCCATATATCCAGATTAGTGGATATTATGAGGCAGTCAATCGCCGCTGCTGCCGGTTACAAAGAAAAACCCCGGAGCCGAGGACGCCGGGGGGTGAGATTGTTCTCAGAGGGCTGTGGGTAGATCACGTAATAACCGTCGGCACATCCATCCCGGTATAGCGCTTGATCTCCGCCACCTCTTCCGCTGCCGCGATGAGGTCGGCGAGCGCTTCCTGCGTCTCGATCCCATGGCGGCTGGCGTCGGGCTCATAACGCTCGACATAAAGACGCAGCGTCGCGCCGGAGGTGCCGGTGCCGGAGAGGCGGAAGACGATGCGGCTGCCGCCTTCGAAAAGGATGCGGATGCCCTGGTTCTTTGAGACGGAGTGGTCGATCGGGTCGTGATAGGCGAAGTCGTCGGCAGCGGTCACGGTGAGGCCGTTGATCTTGCTGCCGGGCAGGCTGTCGAGCTTGGCCCGGAGGGCTGTGACGAGGGCGTTGGCATTGTCCGTGTCGACGGCTTCGTAGTCGTGGCGGGAATAGTAGTTGCGGCCGTACTCGGCCCAGTGGCTTTCCACGATCTCTTTCACGCTCTGCTTGCGGGCAGCGACGATGTTGAGCCAGAAAAGCACCGCCCAGAGGCCGTCCTTTTCTCGCACATGGTCCGAGCCGGTGCCGAAACTTTCTTCGCCGCAGACGGTGACCTTACCGGCGTCCATCAGGTTGCCGAAGAATTTCCAGCCGGTCGGTGTCTCAAACATGCCGATGCCGAGCTTTTCGGCAACGCGATCGGCGGCGGCACTTGTCGGCATCGACCGGGCGATGCCGGCGATGCCGTTTTTGTAGCCGGGGGCGCAGGTGGCGTTGGCGGCAATCATGGCGAGGCTGTCGGAGGGGGTAACGAACATGCCCTTGCCGACGACCATGTTGCGGTCGCCGTCGCCGTCGGATGCCGCACCGAAGTCCGGACCATCAGCGCTCATGACGTCGTCATAGAGTTCTTTGGCATGGACGAGGTTCGGGTCCGGGTGGTGGTGGCCGAAGTCGGGCAGGGGGATTTCGTTGCGGACGGAACCGGCGGGCGCGCCGAGGCGCTTTTCGAGGATCTCGACGGCATAGGGGCCGGTGACGGCGCTCATACTATCGATCACGACGCGGAAGCCGCCTGCGATCAGCGCACGGATGGCGGGGAAATCGAAGAGGGTTTCCATCAGGTCGGCATAGTCGGTGACGGGGTCAATGACCTCGACGGTCATACCGGCGAGATCGAAACTGCCTGTTGTATCAAGGTCGATGTCGGCGACGTCGGCAATCTTGTAACTGTCGATGTTACGGGTGCGGTCGAAGATCGCATCGGTGATCTTTTCCGGGGCCGGTCCGCCATTGCCGATATTGTATTTGATGCCGAAATCTTCGGTCGGACCGCCGGGATTGTGGCTGGCCGAGAGCACGATGCCGCCGAAGGCCTTGTATTTGCGGATGACATGCGAGGCGGCCGGCGTCGAGAGAATGCCGCCCTTGCCGACCATCACCTTGCCGAAGCCATTGGCGGCGGCCATTTTCAGCGCCTTCTGGATGACTTCGCGATTGTAAAAGCGGCCGTCGCCGCCGATCACCAGCGTCTGGCCTTCGAAGCCTTCGAGGCTGTCGAAGATCGCCTGGATGAAGTTTTCGGCGTAGTTCTCCTGCTGGAAGACCGGAACCTTCTTGCGCAGTCCCGAGGTGCCGGGCTTCTGGTCGGCATAGGGCTTGGTGGAGACGGTCGAGATCATCGATTACTGGCCTTTCGAGACGAGGCGTTGATAGAGTTCGGCATAGGTCGCGGCGCTCCTGATCCAGGAGACGTCGGACTTCATGCCCTGCTTCTGCATCTGCGACCAGAGACCCTGGTCACTGTAGAGGCGCAAAGTGCGGTGGATCGCGCGGCGCAGCGCGTCGGTGGTCACAGGTGCGAACTGAACACCCGTTGCGACACCGGCGGCGAGAGCCGCTTCATTGGCGTCGATGATGGTGTCGGCGAGGCCGCCGGTGCGGGCGACGAGCGGAATGCAGCCATACCGCAGCGCGTAGAGCTGGGTAAGGCCGCAGGGCTCGAAGCGCGAGGGCACGAGAATGACGTCGGAGCCGGCCTGCATGAGATGCGAGAGTTTTTCGTCATAGCCCAGCACCATGCCGACGCGGCCGCGATTGTGGGCGGCGGCATGCTGGAGGGCGGCTTCGATCTCGCTGTCGCCCGAGCCGAGGATGGCGAGCTTGCCGCCATGCGCCACGATGTCGTCGATCACGGCGGGCAGCAGGTCGAGGCCCTTTTGCCAGGTGAGGCGGGAGACGACGCAGAAGATCGGCCCGTCATCGCTGTCGAGGCCAAAGCGCTCCAAGAGCGCCGCGCGGTTTCCGCCGCGTTTCTTCAGGTTTGCCGCAGAATAGCCCGCCGGCAGCAGCGCATCGGCGGCCGGGTTCCAGACATCGGCGTCGATGCCGTTGACGATGCCGTAGAGATCGTCGGCGCGGCTTGCGATCAGTCCCTCCAGGCCCATGCCGAATTCCGGCGTCAGGATCTCTTCCGCATAGGACGGGCTGACGGTGGAGACGGCGTGGGCCGTGATGATGCCGCTCTTCAGGTAGCTCAGCGTGCCGTAATATTCGAGCGCTTCGTAGAAGGCATGGCCGGGCAGTTCGAGATAGGGAAAGAGCGAGCCGGCGAACTGGCCCTGGAAGGCGATGTTGTGAATGGTGATGAGGCTCGGGACCTCGGGCGTTTCGGCATAACGCATGTAGACCGGAACGAGCGCACTCTGCCAGTCATGCACATGGACGAGGTCAGGCCTGAAATCCGGCAGAATGCCGGCGGCAATCTCCGCGCCGGCCTTGGACAGCACGGCAAACCGTTTCCAGTTGTCGGGATAGTCGCGACCATGGGTGTCGAGATAGGGGCCGCCCGAGCGCTCGTAGAGCTGCGGGCAGTCGAGGATGAGTAGATCCAGCCCCTCATGACGGACCGAAAGCAGGGTCGCGTGTTCATCAAGCAGGTTCTCGAATTCGTGGACCTTCTTCGGTGCCTTGACTGCCTTCATGACCGCCGGGTAGCCGGGGATGAGGGTTTTCGTTTCCACCCCATGGGCGGAAAGCGCCAAGGGCAGGGCGCCGGCCACGTCGGCCAAGCCCCCTGTCTTGATCAGCGGGTAGAGTTCGGAGGCAACCGAAAGGACCTTCATTTCCGTGTCTAACCCAGTTTGTCGAGCATCGCCTGGGTGATCAGGCAAATGCCATTCTCACTGCGGCGGAAACGCTTGGCGTCCATTTCCGGATCTTCCCCGACGATGAGGCCTTCGGGGATCACCACGCCGTGGTCGATGACGACATTGGTCAGGCGTGCATGCCGCCCGATCTGCACCTTTGGCAGGACAACGGCGCCCTCAAGGCGGGAATAGGAATTGGCCCGCACGCCGGTGAACAGCAGGCTCTTGTAAAGCGACGAGCCGGAGATGATGCAGTCGCCGGAGACGAGCGAGGAGATCGCCGAGCCGCGACGGCCTTCGTCGTCGTGAACGAACTTGGCGGGCGGGGTGATCTCGGAATAGGTCCAGATCGGCCAGCTCTTGTCGTAGAGATCAAGCTCCGGGACGATGTCGGTCAGGTCGATATTGGCCTGCCAATAGGCATCGATCGTGCCGACGTCGCGCCAGTAGGGTTCGCGCTCGAAGTCCGAGCGGACGCAGGACTGGGCGAAGCGGTGGGCGACGGCCTTGCCGCTCTTGACCACGTAAGGGATGATGTCCTTGCCGAAGTCGCGGCTGGAATCGGGATCGGCGGCGTCGCGGCGCAGCAGTTCCATCAGGAACTTGGTGTGGAAGACGTAGATGCCCATCGAGGCCAGCGCCAGATCCGGGTTGCCCGGAATGCCCGGCGGATCGGCGGGCTTTTCGACGAAATCGATGATCCGGTCGGTTCCATCGACATGCATGACGCCGAAGCCGGTCGCTTCCATGCGCGGCACTTCCAGGCAGCCGATGGTCACATCGGCGCCGGAGGTGACGTGCTGCTGGAGCATCTGCTCGTAGTCCATCTTGTAGATGTGGTCGCCGGCGAGGATGACCATGTATTCCGGCGCATAGGATTCGATGATGTCGGCGTTCTGGTAGACGGCGTCGGCCGTGCCTTCATACCACTGGGTTTCGGAGACGCGCTGGGAGGCGGGCAGGATGTCGAAGCTCTCGTTACGCTCGGGACGGAAGAAGTTCCAGCCGAGCTGCAGGTGACGGATCAGCGAGTGGGCCTTGTACTGGGTGGCGACGCCGATGCGGCGGATGCCGGAGTTGAGCGCATTCGACAGGGCGAAATCGATGATGCGGGCCTTGCCGCCGAAATAGACGGCCGGTTTGGCGCGGCGGTCCGTCAGTTCCTTGAGGCGGCTTCCGCGACCACCGGCCAGCACATAGGCCATGGCATCGCGCGACAGGCTTTTTGTTCGCTTTTCCGTCATTGTTATCCTCCCCTTAGTGTTCCAGTTCCAGCATGATCACGGCCAGAGGCGGCAGGGTAAGCCCCGCCTTTGCCCAATCGCTTCCCGTGGCATGCGCCTCCACGCGACCACCATTGCCCTTGCCACTGCCGCCATAGATCTCGGCATCGGTGTTCAGTATCTCACGCCAACGGCCAGCGACTGGCAAGCTCAATTCGTAGCGCTCGTGATAGGTCGGGGTGAGGTTGCAGATGACCGCGATCGGCTTTTCTCCGGGCGCCTTGCGCAGCCAGGCAAAGACCGAATTGTCCTGGTCGTCGCCGACGATCCATTCAAAGCCTTCACCCTCGCAATCGCGGGCATGCAGTGCCGGCTTCGAGCGATAGGTGGAGTTGAGATCGCGGATCAGGCGGCGCATGCCTTCGTGCGGGGCATAGGCGAGGAGGTTCCAGTCCAAGGACCGCTCCTCGGACCATTCGCCCCACTGCGCAAATTCCTGGCCCATGAAGAGCAGCTTCTTGCCGGGATGGCCCCACATCAGGCCGTAATAGGCGCGAAGATTGGCGAATTTCTGCCAGTCGTCGCCGGGCATCTTGGCCAGCATCGAGCCCTTGCCGTGCACGACCTCGTCATGGGAGATCGGCAGGACGAAGTTTTCCGAGAAGGCATAGAGCAGACCGAAGGTCAGTTCGCTGTGGTGATGCTTGCGGTAAATCGGGTCGCGGGCGAAATAGCTCAGCGTGTCGTGCATGAAGCCCATGTTCCACTTGAAGCCGAAGCCGAGGCCACCTTCATGCACGGGCTGGGAGACCTTGGGCCAGGAGGTGCTCTCCTCGGCAATGGTCATGATGCCGGGATGGCTGCCATAGACATGGTGGTTCATCTGCTGGAGGAAACGCACGGCCTCCAGGTTCTCGCGGCCGCCATACTCGTTCGGGATCCACTCGCCTTCCTTGCGGGAATAATCGAGGTAGAGCATGGAGGCGACAGCGTCGACGCGCAGGCCGTCGAGGTGGAATTTCTCGGCCCAGTAAAGCGCGTTGTTGATCAGGTAGGACAGGACTTCGAGGCGGCCGAAATTGTAGATCGCCGTGTTCCAGTCCGGGTGAAAACCCTGGCGCGGGTCGGCATGTTCGTAAAGTGCTGTGCCATCGAAATGACGAAGGCCGTGCGCGTCGGTCGGGAAATGGGCCGGGACCCAGTCGAGGATGACACCCAGACCCACCTTGTGGCAACCGTTGACGAAGCGGGCAAAACCCTCCGGCTCGCCGAAACGGGCAGTCGGGGCATAGAGGCCGGTCGTCTGGTAACCCCAGGACGGATCATAGGGGTGTTCGGCGATCGGCATGAACTCGATATGGGTGAAACCCATGTCGACGCAGTAGGGGATCAGCCGTTCGGCCATCTCGTCCCAGGACAGCATCGAGCCATCATCGCGGCGCTGCCAGGAACCGGCATGCACCTCGTAGATCGAGACTGGCTGGCGACGCTGGTCGATGCTCGCCCAGTGCTTCCGGTGTGCCTCGTCTTCCCAGACCTGTTCCAGTTCGCCCGTGGTGACCGAGGCATTCTTCGGCCGCAGTTCGGCACGGCGCGCGTAAGGGTCGGCCTTCAGCGGCAGAAGCTCGCCATGCGGGCCGACGATCTCGAACTTGTAGGTCGCGCCTGATCGCACATCGGGCGCGAAGATTTCCCAGATGCCGGTGTCGCGGCGCAGACGCATCACGTGGCGCCGCCCGTCCCAGTCGTTAAAGTCGCCGACGACGGAGACCCGACGGGCGTTGGGTGCCCAGACGGCGAAATGGAAGCCGTCGACGCCCTGATGCCTGACCGGATGGGCGCCCATCTTGTCGAAGAGCCGCAGATGCGAGCCTTCGCGGATGAAGTAGTCATCCATGGGGCCGAGGATCGGCCAGAAGCTGTAGGGATCCGTCACCATCCACTCATCGTCGCCACGGGTGGCGCGGTAGCGGATGGGCTGAAGGCTCGTCGCCTTGACGAGGCCGGAAAAGAAGCCCGCATCATGCCGGCGGGTCAGTTCGCCGATCGCCTCACCCGAAAGGGTGTGGGCCGTGACCGTCTCGGCGCCGGGTATAAAGCAGCGTGCGACGAAGCCGCCGTCATGCTGCTGCAAACCGAGAAAGGCGAAGGGGTCGCCATGCGTGCCATTGATGATGGCCTCAATTTCGGCCGCCGACGGTGTATCCGGCTTGGGGTCGACACCGTTCTTCTTCGGCGATTTTGCCATCAGGCTCTCCAGATGTCCGCATTGTACTGGCGAATGGTGCGGTCCGAGGAGAACCAGCCCATGCGTGCGGTGTTGCGGATTGTCTTGGAATACCAACCCGACTTGCCGTTCCAGATCTCGTCGACCTGACGCTGCGCCTGGGCATAGGCGTCGAAATCGGCGGCAACCATGAACCAGTCGTGCTGATAAATGCCCTGCATGAGGCCGGCATACCGTTCGCGGTCATCAGGCGAGAAGACGCCGGAGGAGATGGAGGACAGGGCCTGCTGCAACTCGCGCGAGGCGTCGATGGCGGTGCGGGGATTGTGTCCTTCCGCGCGCACCCGTCCGACCTCGTCCGCGGTCATTCCGAATATCACGATGTTTTCCTCCTCGACATGGTCGCGCATTTCGACATTGGCGCCATCGAGTGTTCCGATGGTCAATGCACCGTTCAACGCGAACTTCATGTTCCCGGTTCCGGATGCTTCCATGCCGGCGGTGGAAATCTGCTCGGAGAGGTCGGCAGCGGGTACCATGACTTCGGCAAGCGAGACGTTGTAGTTCGGCACGAAGACGACCTTCAGAAGGCCGCGCACCGAGGGGTCGTTGTTGATGACGCGGGCGACGTCGTTCGCCAGTTTGATGATCAGCTTGGCGTTGTGATAGCTCGGCGCTGCCTTGCCGGCGAAGAGTTTGACGCGTGGCACCCAGTCGCGCTCGGGATGCGAGCGGATTTGGTCGAACAGGGCTACGGTCTCGATGATGTTCAAGAGCTGGCGCTTGTATTCGTGGATGCGCTTGATCTGGATGTCGAACATGGCGTCCGGATCGAGCCGGATGCCCATGCGGCCGGCAACCAGGCTTGCGAGCCGTACCTTGTTGGCGCGCTTGACGGCGGCAAACTTCTGCTGGAACGAGGCGTCATCGGCAAAGGCGTCGAGCGCCTTCAGCTTGTCGGCATCGTCGAGGAACTCGGCGCCGATCGCTTCCTTGATCAGGTTCGTCAGATCCGGGTTGCACTGCATCAGCCAGCGGCGGGGCGTAATGCCGTTCGTCTTATTGTTGATGCGGGTCGGATAGAGCTTGTGGAGATCGGCAAAGACCGTCTCCTTCATCAGTTCGGTGTGCAGGGCCGAGACGCCGTTGATCGAGTGGGAGCCGATGAAGGCGAGGTTGCCCATGCGCACGCGCCGATCGCCGCTTTCGTCGATCAACGAGATGTGGCGGATTTCCTGGTCGTTGAAGCCGCGGTTCTTGCGGGCGTCGAGCAGGATCTTGGCGTTGATCGCATAGACCAGCTGCATGTGGCGCGGCAACAGGCGTTCGAAGAGCGGCACCGGCCAGCTTTCCAGCGCTTCGGGCAGGAGCGTGTGGTTGGTGTAGGAGAAGGTCTTGGAGGAAATCTCCCAGGCCTCGTCGAAGTTCACGCCGTGCACGTCAACAAGGAGGCGCATCAGTTCGGCGACCGAGACGGCCGGATGGGTGTCGTTGAGCTGGATCGCGACCTTTTCCGGCAGCTGCGCCAGCGTGTTGCCCTGCTGCAGGTGGCGGCGGACGATGTCCTGCAGGGAGGCCGAACAGAAGAAGAATTCCTGGCGCAGGCGCAGCTCCTGGCCGGCCGGTGTGGCGTCGGCCGGATAGAGGACGCGGGTCAGGGACTCGGCCTTGTTGCTTTCGCGCAGCGCACCAATGTGGTCGCCGGCATTGAAGGCGTCGAGCAGGATCGGGTCGATCGGCTGGGCCGACCAGAGGCGCAGCGTGTTGACGCGCTCGCCACGCCAGCCGACGGCCGGCGTATCATAGGCGGTGGCAATCACCCGTTCGCCCTGCTTCCAGACGTAACGCAGTTCGCCATCCGGGGCGTCGATCGTCTCGACCGTGCCGCCGAAGCCGATTTCGTAGGAGCTTTCGCGGCGTTCAAATTCCCAGGGGTTGCCGTGGGCTAGCCAGCTTTCCGGCAGCTCGACCTGCCAGCCCTCCGCCATCTGCTGGCGGAAGAGGCCGTGCACATAGCGGATGCCGTAACCGTAAGCCGGGATGTTGACGGTCGCCATCGATTCCATGAAGCAGGCAGCGAGCCGGCCAAGGCCGCCATTGCCGAGGGCTGCATCCGGTTCAAGACCGGCGATCACGTCGAACTCGACCGAGAGTGACTGCAGAGCGTCTCGAATATCGTCCATCAGGCCGAGGTTCGACATGGCGTCGCGCAGGAGGCGGCCGATCAGGAATTCCAGCGACAGGTAATACACCCGCTTGCCGTTGTTCATGTAGGTGCCGCGGGTCGATTCCATCCAGGTGTCAATGATCCGGTCACGGACCACGAGGATGGTGGCGGTCAGCCAGTCATGCGGGGTTGCAACCTTGGCATCCTTGCCGATGCTGTAGGTCAGCTTGTCCATGATTTCGGCGGCAAGGGCGGCCGGGTCAGATGCACCGCGCTTGGGAAGGGGAAGGTCGGCTTTGTGGGGGGTCTTGATCATCGGTCCGCCTGGCGTTGCTCGGTTCGCAGGGCACCGCCAAGTCCGCTCTCGGCGGTCACCCCCTTCGCCGCCAGTTTACGCATCGATATGATACACATGCAACAGGCCCGTGAGTGGCCGCGCGAAATTGTTCGCGAATATCAGGTTTGTTGCAAATACCTGATTTTTCAGAGGGTTGTTTGTCTGGTCATCGACATGGAAAGGCCGCGACCCGGTGGGGCGCGGCCAATGCCAGCGAATTCTCCGAAAACGCTTTGGGACCGTGTCAGTTGGTCAGGCGGGTCGACGCCTGGACGGCCTTGTCACCGATCTCCTTGAAGGCTGCAACGAGCTCCGCGGCGTTCTGTGCGTCATAATAATTGGACGTGCTGGAGGCGCAGTATTTCAAGAGGGACTGGCCCTTGCTCGGGGCCATGAAGGCCACGGTGAAAATCTGGACGCCGGCCTTCTTGGCGGTGTCGCAGGTGGCCTTGGTCTTGGTGTCGGCGCTGGAGTAGTTATTGTCACCGTCGGTCATGAAGATGATGAACTTGCTTGGAACCTGGCCGTTCTTGTTCTTGTGAGCAGTGTCCTCCGACGAAGCCGAGACGTCACTATAGGCTCGCGCCATGGCGCCGGACGAATCGGTGCCACCGGTCGCAGTCAGTGCCTGGACATAGGTCAGCGCGGTGGCGCTACCCCACTGCAGAGTCGTCGGGTTCTGCATAGAAGCGTTATAGGATACGGCTGCGGTTCGGACGTATTTGCTCAACGGATCTGCCTTGGTCAGCTGTGTGGTCAGGCTGCCGACGGCGAGCTTCAAGGAGTCGATCTTCGAATAGTAGTTCGTAGCCTGCCGGGTGCAGGTCTTCGAGATCCAATGGTCATCGTGATAGTAGCCACAGTCATAATTGACAGTCTTGAGCGGCTTGGCACCATTGACGGTGCTCGTGTCCTCCGCCATCGAGCCGGAGCGATCGAGCACCAGGAACATCGACAGAGCATTCTTGCTTTCCGTGGTGCTCTGCGCGCTTGCGGTCACCTTGAGGGTCACGGATTTCCAGCCCAGGAGGGCGGTCATGCCGTTGGTCTCCATTGTATATGAGCCAGCAAGTTCGACATCGAATGTCTTGCCGCTGGTTGACGTCTGGCGCTCAACACTGGCAGTAGCGGCCTTGTCGATATCGACCGGGGCGGCGGCACCGTCTTCGGTCGAGCTGTCGTTGCGCGGGACGATGTTGTAGAACTGCGCGGCCATGAACTGCTTGGCGAGTGCGATGGCTTCTTCGTCGGAGACGTTTTTGACGGCCAGCGCGTTTGCTGCGGCCAGGGCCGCGGAATCGGCGGAGTCCTGCAGCAGTGTCTTGATCTGGACCATGCGATTGTAATCGATGGCAACACCTGCTCCGGCGGCGACGACAGGCATGAGAATAGCTGTCATCATTCCGAAGTTGCCGGAACGGCAGGCGGCGAGCCGCGCGAAGATCGAAGATTTCTGTGTCTTGGTCCTAGTCATCATGTCCATCCAAACGCAGGTCCACCCAAACGCAGGCTATGGACGATTTATAGGGGCGGACCCGTTCCATTCGATTTAAAGAAGACGGTAAAATTCGAGCAAATGTGCTGAATTACGGCTTCACGGGGACGACATCGACGGATTGATCGGTCTTGTGGCTGCCATAACTCTTTAAAACCCCGATCACGGGAGCAACGTCGGAATAGTCGCGACCGTAGCCGACGACGATATGGTCGGTGCCGGCCGAGATGTTGTTGGTCGGATCGAGTTCGATCCAGCCGGTCAGCTTGCCGCACCAGACACGGACCCAGGCATGCATGGCGTCTGCCCCCTCCAGCCGCTCCTTGCCTGGCGGCGGGATGGTGCGCAGAAAGCCGCTGACGTAACCGGCGGGGATGCCGAGGCTGCGGAGTGCCACGATCATCACATGGGAGAAATCCTGGCAAACGCCACGCTTCTTGGTGAAGGCTTCGCCGGGCGTCGAATCCACCGTCGTCGCCTCAGGGTCGTATTTGAAATCCTTGAAGATGGAGGCGCAGAGCTGCTCGGCAATCTGGCGCACCGTCATGCTCGGCTTCAGGTCCTTGCGGGCATAGGCCGCAATCTCGCGGTCTCGGGGCAGCCGTGGGCTGACGCCGAGGAAATGGTGCGGCGAGGCGGCATCCAGCGTCCAGGTTTCGGCGAGTTCCTGCGGCATCCGGTCAAGGATCGGCGAGAAGTCGGCCGGGACCGGCACCGGCTGGACCATGACACGGGCCTGCATGCGGATGTCGAGCGTCTCGTGAGGCGCGCGCAGGATCGCATGGCGGGTCGGATGGTGGAAGAAATCTTCAAAGGTGGCGATCTCGTCCGGCTCCGGCGTGACCGTTACGGCGCCGGCGACCAGCCGCTGGCGATCGGGCAGGGACAAGGGCAACAGGCGCAGCATGTGATGGGCGCCTGAGGCGGGGACCTCGTATTTGTAACCGATGTGGAGCGAGAGATCGTACAGCATCGGCTCAATTCAGATAGGTGCGGGCGAGGATGTCGGAGAACTTCTCCAGCTCGCGCTCGAGATTGGTATAGACCTCGGCGCTCATCGCTTCCGGCGTCATCACCGCGAGCCCCGAATGCAGGCGCATGGCTTCGCGGAAGAGCATCGACATCTGGCCATTGACCATGGCGTTCGGCAGTTGCTCGGCCTCGATGCGGATCTCGTTCAGCTGGAAGAGGATCGAGCGCGGGTTGAGCGGGTCGAGCGCCAGAAGGTCGGTCACGGTCAGGCGCGCCGTCGAGACGTTGTAGCGGCGGCGATGGGTCATGACGTTGTCGCCGATCTCCAAGAGCATGTCGAGCGCGCCATCGGGAGCGTCCGGCCCGGTCATCCGGCCAAGCAGGCGGGTCATGTGCAGACCACGTTCCAGGAGGCGGCCGATCGTCAGGAAGCGCCAGCCGGTGAAGCGGTACATGTTTTCATGCACGAGACCGGCGAAACCCGCCAGCTTGCGCAGAAGGATGGTCATCGCATGGGCGGCATCGTCGCCGGGTTTGACCCGTTCGTGGAAGCGTTTCGCCGTCTTCGACAGGTCGTTCAGGGCAAGCCAGCCATCGGGCGAGAAACGGTCGCGGATGTTGCTTGCGGAATAGACGGCGCTGTCGATGTTGCGCAGCAGGCTTTCGGGCACGCCGGTCTTGGTGTCGACGTCGATGTCGGCGAGGTAGTCGCTGACGAAGGCCAGCAGCGGCTGATCCGGATTGGCGCTTTCGGCATAACGCGCGTGCCAGGCGCGCAGGATGCGCAGGACACCTTCGGCCCGCTCGATGTACCGGCCGAGCCAGAAGAGGTTGTCGGCCGCGCGGCTCGGCAGGCTGCCGGGCATGTTGCGGGTGAAGCTTTCTTCGGCCGGCAACAGCGAGGTGCGATCGACCGGCTTGTCGGAAACGATCCAGACATCGGCTGCACTGCCGCCGGACTGCATGGCGATAGCCGAGACATCGGAGCCGCTGCCGATGCGGGCAAAGCCGCCAGGCATGATCTGCCAACCGTTCCTGGTTCTGGCGGCAAAGACGCGCAGCGACATCGGCCGGGGCGTGAGCTTGCCATCGACCATGGCGGGCGTGGTTGAAAGCGTCACCACTTCCTGGCCGACGAGATTGCCGGTTTCGGCTTCCAGCCATTCCGAGATGCTGCGGCTCTGCGGATCCTTGTAACGCGACCCCAGCACCGAGCGACCATTGTCGTCGAAGAAGGGCAGGCGGGAGAAGGCGGAGCCGACGACCATGCGGTCGAGATTGCGGGCGACGTGTTCGCGCTCGGCCTTCTGGCCGCACCACCAGGTGGCGATGGAGGGCAGCTTCAGCTCTTCGCCGAGCAGATGGCGCGAGAGCGTGGGCATGAAGGCGAGCAGCGCGCGTGTTTCCAGAATGCCGGAGCCGAGCGCGTTGACGAAGGTGACGGAGCCATTGCGCAGCGCATCGACCATGCCGGGCGTACCGATATAGGAATTCTGGTCGAGTTCCAGCGGGTCGGCGAAGGCCGCGTCGAGGCGGCGCCAGAGCACGCTGACGGGTTTGAGACCGGCCACCGTGCGGACCATGACCTTGCCGTTGACAACCGTCAGATCCTCGCCCTCAAGCAGCATGATGCCGAGATAACGGGCGATATAGGCGTGCTCGAAATAGGTCTCGTTTGCCGGGCCTGGAGAGAGAACGGCGATGCGATCGTCGGCGCTCTGCTGGCGCCCCTGCAGCGCCTTGCGGAAGGCGCCGAAGAAGGAGGCGAGGCGGTGCACATGGGTTTCGGCGTAGAGATCGGAGAAAGCGCGGGCGGTGGCGACACGGTTTTCCAGCGCAAAGCCGGCACCGGAGGGGGCTTGCGTCCGGTCGGCCAGAACCCACCAGTTGCCATCAGGTCCTCGGCCGATCTCGAAGGAACAGAAATGCAGATAGTGGCCACCGGCCGGCTTGATGCCGACAAGGGGGCGGAGGAATTCGGGATTGGAGGCGATCAGCTGCGGCGGCAAAAAGCCTTCCTGCACCAGCCGGTTTTCCGAATAGATGTCGGAAACGACCGCTTCCAGCAGGTTCGCACGCTGGACGAGGCCATCCGCCAGCACCTGCCATTCGGCGTCCGAGATCAGCACCGGGATGTGCGAGAAGGGCCAGGCCCGCTCGCTCGATCCCCCCGCGCCATAGGCGCGGTAGAAGACACCGGCATCACGGAGATAGCGGTCGGCGCGGGCGAAGCGTTCGTCGAGTTCCTGCTCGGCCATGGTCTCGATGGCCGAGACGAAAGGCTGCCAGACCGGGCGAACATTGCCCTTGTTGTCGAGCATTTCATCGGCAGCACCCGCCAGCGCGCGATAGCCGGCCAGAAGGGCCGTGCCATTCGCTGCCTCCGGCGGAGAGAGCTCCGCTGCCGTCTTTGGTGCCATCGGATCAGATACCCTGCGGTCGTCTCAGGTCCAGTGTGTGCGGGAATTCCGGCGACACGGTCTCGGGCCATAATGGATAGGAACCGGCTGTATGGCCCCAAGGCTCGAAACGCGCAAGCCGACGGGCTTCCGCTTCATTCCCGTTCACAGGGAAAGTATCGTATGTCCGGCCCCCGGGATGGGCGACGTGGTAGACGCAGCCCCCGATGGACCGGGCAGACCACGTATCATAGATGTCGAATGTTAGCGGTGTGTTGACGGGCAGAACCGGATGCAGGCCCGATGCCGGTTGCCAGGCCTTGTAGCGCACGCCGGCGACGGCCACGCCATTGACCACCGATTTGCGCAGCGGTACCTGGCGGCCGTTGCAGGCGACGACATAGCGTTCCGGATTGGCGGTCTCCAACTGCACCTGCAGCCGCTCGACGGAAGAGTCGACATAGCGCACGGTGCCGCCGATCGCGCCTTCTTCGCCCATCACATGCCAGGGCTCCAGCGCCTGGCGCAGTTCGAGCTTAGACCCCTCGTATTCGACCTCGCCGACAAAGGGGAAGCGGAATTCGAGCTGGGCTGCGAACCATTCCGGCTTGAAGTCGAAGCCGTTTTCGCGGAGATCGGCCAGAACTTCGAGGAAATCCAGCCAGAGATAATGCGGCAGCATGAAACGGTCATGCAGGCTGGTGCCCCAGCGCACGAAGCCACCGCCGATCGGGTTCTTCCAGAAGCGGGCGATGAGCGCGCGGACAAGGAGCTGCTGGGCAAGCGACATGCGCGGGTTTGGCGGCATTTCGAAGCCACGGAATTCGACGAGGCCGAGACGCCCCGTCGGACCGTCAGGCGAAAACAGCTTGTCGATGCAGATTTCCGAGCGGTGGGTGTTACCGGTGACATCGGTCAGAAGATTGCGGAACAGCCGGTCGACGAGCCAGGGCAGGGGCGCTGCCGCACCGCTGGCCGGCAGCGGCACCTGGGCGAGCGCGATCTCCAGTTCGTAGAGGCTGTCGTGCCGCGCTTCGTCAAAACGCGGTGCCTGGCTGGTCGGGCCGATGAACATGCCGGAAAACATGTAGGAGAGCGCCGGGTGGCGCTGCCAGTGCAGAACGAGGCTCTTCAACAGGTCGGGGCGGCGCAGGAAGGGGCTGTCGGCCGGGTTGGCGCCGCCGACCACCACATGGTTTCCACCGCCGGTGCCGGTGTGGCGACCGTCGATCATAAACTTGTCGGCGCCGAGCCGCGTCTGGCGGGCCTCTTCATAGATGATGTTGGTGGTTGCAACGCAGTCTTCCCAGCTGTCGGCCGGGTGGATGTTGACCTCGATGACACCCGGATCGGGGGCGACGCGGATGACGTTGATGCGCTCGTCCTGCGGCGGGGCGTAACCTTCGATATGGACGGGAAGGCCGAGATTGCGGGCGGCCGTCTCGGCGGCTGCCACCAGCTCCAGATAGTCCTCGATCGCTTCCACGGGGGGCATGAAGACGCAGAGCCGTCCGTCGCGCGGCTCGACGCTCATGGCGGTGCGCACGGCGCCCCTGATATCGCCGGCCGAGCCCGTGATGTTCTGCTCGTTGCGGTCCTGCTGACCTTCGCCGCTCTTGCGGGAGGCTTCCGGCATCGCACGGCCTTCACTCATCTTCGGACCGAAATCGGGCAAAGGCGAGCGCGGGATCGAGGGGTCCGTGGTGTGGATATAGGGGTATTGCGACGGCGGCACATAGGGCAGGGTGCCGAGCGGCATGCGGAAGCCGATCGGGCTGTCGCCGGGGATGAGGAAAATCTTGCCGCGACGGGTGCGCCACTTTTCGCTCACCCAACGGCGACCGCCGGCCTTGGCGTTCCAGGCCTGGACCGGCAGGATATAGCCGGTCGGGGTGGTGAGGCCGCGCTCGAAGACCTTGGCGATGCGGGCGCGCTCTTCAGCACTTTCGAGCTTGGAATTGGACGGATCGACATTTTCCGGCAGGCTGCCTTCCTTGATGATCCATTCGGCCGGATCCTCATAGGCCGGGATGATCATTTCGGGCTCGATCTCGAGTTCTCCGGCGATGCCCGCCATCAGGGCCTCGGCCTGCTCGTGGGTGATGCCGGTGTCGGCTTTTTCTGCGGCGATCAGCGCGGGGTCGTGCCAGATCGGCTTGCCGTCCTTGCGCCAGTAGAGCGAGAAGGTCCAGCGCGGCAGGCTTTCGCCCGGATACCATTTTCCCTGGCCGTAATGCAGGAAGCCGCCGGGGGCGAATTTTTCGCGCAGGCGGCGGATGAGCTGGTCGGCGAGGTCGCGTTTGGTCGGGCCGACGGCATCGGTGTTCCATTCGGCCGACTGGAAATCGTCGATCGACACGAAGGTAGGCTCGCCGCCCATGGTCAGCCGCACGTCATGCGCTTTCAGGTCGGCATCGACTTTCAGGCCGAGCGCGTTCAGCGCGTCCCAGCTGTCGTCTGAAAAGGGCTTGGTGATGCGCGGGTGTTCCGCGACGCGAGTGACGCGCATGTCGAAAGCGAATTCGGTATTGGCCTGGCCGATATAACCGCCGGAGATCGGGGCCGCATTCTTGTAATGCGGGGTGGCGGCAAGCGGGATGTGGCTCTCTCCCGTCAGCAGGCCCGAGGTCGGGTCGAGCCCGATCCAGCCGGCGCCGGGGATATAGACCTCGGCCCAGGCATGCAGGTCGGTGAAATCGACCTCTGTGCCGGAGGGGCCGTCCAGCGCCTTCAGATCGGGCGTGAGCTGGATCAGATAACCGGAGACGAAGCGGGCGGCGAGGCCGAGATGGCGCAGGATCTGGACGAGCAGCCAGCTCGTGTCACGGCAGGAGCCGCGCGCCGAGGTCAGTGTTTCCTCCGGCGTCTGGACACCGGGCTCCATGCGGATGACATAGCCGATTTGCTGCTGCAGGCGGGCGTTCAGGCCGACAACCATGTCCACCGTGCCTTGGCCGGGCGTCTTGTCTACCGTCGCCATGAAGGCTTCCAGCGCCGGGCCTGCCGGTTCCGGGGTCCGGTAGATCGCCAGATCGTCGCGGATGTCGGCGGCGTAGTCGAAGGGCCATTTGACCGCCTCTTCCTCGGTGAAGAAGTCGAAGGGATTGTAGACCGCCATATCGGCAACGAGATCGACCTCTATCTTCAGTTCGGTCACCGGATCGGGAAACACGAAGCGGGCGAGGTAATTGCCGTAGGGATCCTGCTGCAGATTGACGAAGTGGTTTCCCGGCGTGACCTTGAGCGAGTGGCTGATCACCTTCGTGCGTGAATGCGCCGCCGGCTTCAGCCGGATCACCTGGGGCCCGAGAAGGACCGGATTGTCATACTTGTAGTGGGTGAGGTGGTAGATGCTTGCCTTGATCGACATTCGTTACCGTTTCGCTGTTCGCCCGTGCCGCTTTTTCCGGCTTGCATCGATCTTGTGTAATGCAGCGCCATAAAGCAAGCGGCCCGGAGAGCCGAAGCTTCCGGGCCGCACAACTTACGCAGATTGATAGTCGTCAGCTGCGACCGAATTCGTCGACGAGGCGAATGATGTCATCTTCGCCGAGATAGGAGCCGGTCTGGACCTCGATGACCTCAAGCTGGATCTTGCCGGGATTGGCCAGACGGTGGACCGAGCCTTGCGGGATATAGATCGACTGGTTTTCGTGCAGAACGGTGACCTTGTCATCGATCGTCACCTCGGCCGTGCCGCGCACGCAGACCCAGTGTTCGGCACGGTGGTAGTGCTTCTGCAGCGACAGCTTCTTCTCCGGATTGACGAAGAGCCGCTTCACCTGGAAGCGGTCGCCGTTGAGAACGGAGGTGTAGCCGCCCCATGGCCGCAGTGCCGTCGGGTGGTTTTCCGTGAGGCCTGCGGTCTCCTTATCGGCTGCGAGAAGCTTGACCAGATTGCCGACATCCTGGCTGCGGTCGAGGCGGCCGACATAGACGGCATCTTCCGAGGCGATGACAGCGACGCCATCCATGCCCTGCACGGCAAGATGGGCTTCGCGCGACATGACCAGCGAATTCTTCGTGTCGGAGACGGTGGCATGGCCACTCACCACATTGCCGTTCTCGTCACCGCCGGCGAGTTTCCAGATCGCGTCCCAGCTTCCAAGGTCCGACCACGTGATGGCGGCCGGCACGACGGCGGCGTTGGCGGTCTTTTCCATGACGGCATAGTCGATGGAGATGCTCGGGGCTTCGGCGAAGGTCTCGGCATCAAGGCGGGTGAAGTCGAGGTCGCCCTTAGCGTTTTCGACGGATTTTTCGACGGCGGCCAGCACCTCGGGGGCGAGCGCCTTCAATTCCTCGATCATGCGGCCGGCCGAGAAGACGAACATGCCGGAGTTCCAGGCATAGCTGCCGCTGTCGAGCATCTGCTGGGCGACATCCGCACTGGGCTTTTCGACGAAGCGCGAGACCTCGTGAACACCGTTGCCGATCTCGGCACCGATTTCGATATAGCCGTAACCGGTGGCGGGTTCGGTGGGGGTGATGCCGAAAGTGACGATCTTGCCGGTGCGGGCGGCGGCGGCGGCATTGGCGACGCAGGCGCGATAGGTGTCGTCGACGGTGATTTCGTGGTCGGAGGGCAGGATCTGGATCAGCGCGTCGCGGCCATGGCGCTGGCTGACGATGACGGCGGCGGCCGCGACGGCGGCTGCCGTGTTGCGCGCTTCCGGCTCCAGCACGATGCCGTCAAGCTTCACATTCAGCTCGCGGGCCTGCTCGGCGACGAGGAAGCGGAAGTCCTCGTTGGTGACTACCAGCGGCGCATCGTAGAGGGTCTCGTCGGAAACGCGCAGCAAGGTCTTCTGCAACAGCGTCTCGTCGCCGAGGAAACGGATGAACTGCTTGGCGGCAGCAGCGCGCGACAGCGGCCAGAGGCGGGTTCCCTTGCCGCCGGCCATGACGACCGGCACGATCTTGGTGCTCATGTTTTCTTGCCTTTCGATGTCTGGCCGGGGCAATTGTCCCGACCGAATTCGCTGTGCCTGCCTCTGTGCAGCGCCTCTGTCAGACGTCGTCCGGCAGGCGACCGACGCAACCCAAACGCGGAGGCGCCGATTTTGTTACATGTTTGGCCGATGGTTCCAAGTGCGGTCCACGATCGTCCTTAATTTAGCAAGGTGCCGCATTGCCGCCTGTGGGGCGATGTGATCAAGTCGGGCAAACCTTCGTCGCCGAGCGCGCAGGAGGATGTTCATTCGTCGCCCAGGAAAGTCATCGATTTGATCCCTACCGCTCCGCTTTTTGCCGTCCCCCAGTCGCCGCTTCTGCCCGTCGAGGGGCTGGCGCAAGGCTTTCCCATACATCGGATCTTCTGTGTCGGCCGCAATTATGCCGCCCATGCCGCAGAGATGGGCAACACGATCGATCGCGCCGCGCCCTTCTATTTCACCAAGCCACCGACAGGGCTGGTCTTGAGCGGCGGCACCATGACCTATCCGCCAGGGACCGAGGATTGCCACCACGAGATCGAACTGGTGATCGCCATCGGTGCGCCGGCATTCCGGGTCTCGGTGGAGGAGGCAGCCCGTGTCATCTTCGGTTACGCCGTCGGCCTCGACATGACCCGGCGCGACCTGCAGCAGGCGGCCAAGGACAAGCAGCGCCCCTGGGACATGGGCAAGTCTTTTGAAGATTCGGCTGGGATCGGACCGATCACGCAAGCCGCCGAGTTCTCGCCTGGCCGCCAGCGTATCGAACTGACCGTCAATGACACGATCCGCCAGGAGGGCGAACTCTCCGACATGGTCTGGTCGGTGCCGGAGATCGTCAGCCACCTGTCGCGCTACTATCACCTGACGCCCGGCGATCTCATCTACACCGGCACGCCCTCCGGCGTCGGCCCGGTGCAGCCCGGCGACCGGCTGGTCGGGACGGTCGAGGGGCTGGCACCGCTGACGGTGACCATCGGCCCGGCGGCCTGACGTCATGGCTTTCCACGGCGAGGCGGCTCCTGTCCTTGTCGAAGGCAGGCGCTGCGGCACCTGCGCGCTCTGCTGCATCCTGCCTGACATCGACGAACTCAACAAACCGGCCAACGAGCCTTGCCGCCACTGTCTGAGCGGTGGGGGCTGCGCAGCCTACGAGACGCGGCCTGCCACCTGTCGCGACTTCTATTGCCTGTGGCGCACGGATGCCTCGCTTGGGGCGGAATGGGAGCCTGCCTTAAGCGGCATGATGCTTTACGCGCAGGGGCCGCAGCTCACGGTCCTGGTCGATCCTGCACATCCCGAGGGGTGGCGGCGGGCGCCGTATCTTGCGGCGTTGGAGGCAAAGGCGCGGACGCTGAAGGCGGATGGCGGGTACGTGGTGGTTTATGTGGGGGATGTGGTGACGGTGGTGACGGTGGTGGGGGCTTAAAGGCCCGCAGCCTTCTTTAGGATCTCGTCTATCCTGCCCTGCCAGCCGGGACCGGTTGCGCGAAAATGCTCGACGACTTCCGCAGAAAGGCGAAGCGAGATCGGGATTTTCGTCGGGGCCTTCTGAATGCCTCGCGTTTTCGGAAAGAAGGCGCGCAGTTCCTCGGGCAGTTCCGAGGCCGGACGGGCGCGGGCGAAATCTGCCGCGGTCCATTCCGGGTTTTCCGGATCATCGTCTGGCTTCGACATAACGCTCAAACTCCTTCCTATGGGCACGTCGCAAACTGATCGCCCGCACGCGCCCATCGCGATAGGTGAAAGCGAGGCAGTGCGGCTTCTCGTCGATCAGGCCCCATGCACGGTAGCGGATTTCCCCATAGGCGTTTCGATCATCTTCAAGAATGGCGAGGATATCGAGATCGCGCGCCCGTTCGAGCGAGATCCCGTGTTTTTGCCTGTTGGCCGCGTCCTTCGCCCGATCATAATCGATCATCATCAAATTGTATATACGATTTGAATTGGAAACAGAGTTCCATCATCGGTCGCAAAGATGGATCGCGCAACCGGAAATGAACAGTGCTGCCGCCTTGGCTCTCCTGTGATTCGATGGGTGGCAGAGCGCCGAAAGGCTTGGTTTCGTCCGAAACCAAAAAGGGCTCGCCGTTTCCGGCAAGCCCTTGAAAGAATTCGAATGGTGGGCGTGACAGGGATTGAACCTGTGACCCCTACGATGTCAACGTAGTGCTCTCCCGCTGAGCTACACGCCCATCCGATGAGCGGCTTAAGACCACAAAACCGCTTCACCCGTCAATAGGCATTTTGCAGTTTTGTGAAGAGATTTTTTCAATCTCTCGGCAAGGCCTTATGCCGCAAGGAGTTTGTTCACTTCGTCGACGAGGTCACGAAGGTGGAAAGGCTTCGACAGGACCTTGGCATCCTTCGGCGCCTTCGAATCGGCGTTCAAGGCCACGGCGGCAAAGCCGGTGATGAACATGACTTTCAGGTCCGGGTCGAGTTCCGTGGCGCGGCGCGCCAGCTCGATGCCATCCATTTCCGGCATGACGATGTCGGTCAGGAGAAGGGAGAAGGGCTCTTCGCGCAGGCGGTCATAGGCGCTCGCCCCGTTGTCGAAGGAGGAAACTTTGTAACCCGCCTTTTCCAACGCTTTCACCAGGAACCGGCGCATGTCGTTGTCATCTTCGGCGAGAAGGATTTTCTGTGTCATTTAGGGACCGCTGTATTCGATTGCATGGGACGCTCGCAGCCGCTCACTCTAGGTCCTGCCCAGTAAAGAACCGGTGAACAACGAAAAAGTGAGCCCGCTCCGCCATTTCCGGCAGTATGGACTTTGCACCTGCCGACTGGCAACATGGAGAACACAACAAGTTTGTGACTTGGTAAAGAAGAGGCATTGGGGAGCGGATGACCAACGAATTCGAGCCTTTCGAGATTCGCGAACCCGCCGTCCAGACCATTCCCTTCGTGTATAACTCGCCCCATAGCGGCCGCTGCTATCCGAGTGCTTTCCTCGATGAAACGCGGCTCGATGATCTCTCCATACGCCGGTCCGAGGATCACTACGTCGACGAGCTGTTTTCTGCGGCGCCCAGTTTCGGTGCGCCCATGCTGGTCGCGAATTTTCCGCGCGCCTATGTCGACGTCAACCGCGAGCCCTATGAGCTCGACCCGCGCATGTTCTCCGATCCGCTGCCGCCCTACGCCAACAGCAATTCCGCGCGGGTGGCCGGCGGGCTCGGCACCATTCCCAGGATCGTTGCCGAAAACATGGAAATCTATGCGGGGCGCATGCCGCTCGCCTCGGCGATGGAGCGGATCGAGACCTGCTACAAGCCGTATCACGCCTGCCTGCGCAAGCTGATCGCCCGCACCCATGCCCGCTTCGGGCTCGGCGTTCTGATCGACTGCCATTCGATGCCCGGCAATATCCGGGTTGCCGGCAGCGGCGTGAAGCCCGACTTCATCGTCGGCGACCGGTACGGCACGAGCGCTTCGGCAGAGCTGTCGCGGGCAGCCCTGCAATTCCTCGAGGAACTCGGTTTTGCCGCCGTGCGCAACAAACCCTATGCCGGCGGTTTCATCACCGAACATTACGGCCGGCCGGCACGGGATCTGCACGCGCTGCAGATCGAGGTCAACCGCTCGATCTATATCGACGAGTCGACGCTGGAAAAGCAGCCGGATTTCGATGTGCTGGCAGGCTCTCTCGCGATCTTCATGGGCCAGATGGCCGATTTCGTCGCCGATTATTTTGGCGACCAGGCCCTGGCGGCCGAATAGGCGACTTGCTCCCCGCTCTCCGAACCCGGCAAACCGCTCGTTGAACCCTGCGGGCGCGCGCCCCTGCCTGCTTGGTTCGAAGACAAAAAAAACCGCGCACTGGGCGCGGCTTCAAGTCTAGGGAGGAAACACCCAAGGAGGGTATTTACAGTCAAAGACTGTGGTTCAGACGTTATGTGCTGCAGTGCACCATTGTCAAGTTGAATTTTGGTGCTTTTTTGGGCGTGGCGAAAAAATGCGCAGTTCTGCGTTTGGGCCCTGAAACGCAGGGGGATGACGGGAGGCGGTTTTCTTTCGCTCCGACAGGCTTTAAGACTGGCGCCCTCACTCCTCAGACGGAACCTCTCATGCGCCCCACCCGTGATTTCTTTTTTCGCCTCGCCGATGCCGCCAAGGCCGAGACCCTGCCGCGTTTCCGCTCCGGCCTGTCCGTCGTGAACAAGGAGGCGCAGGGCTTTGATCCGGTCACCGAGGGCGACCAGGCGGCCGAGACGGCCATCCGCCGGCTGATCGAGGCTGAGTTTCCGACCCATGGCATTCTCGGCGAGGAGCACGCCAATATCCGCATGGACAGCGAAGAGGTCTGGGTCATCGACCCGATCGACGGGACGCGGGCGTTCATCTCAGGCGTTCCCGTCTGGGGCACGCTGATCGGCTTTCAGGAGCGGGGGCGCTCCGTGATGGGGCTGATGGAGCAGCCGTTCACCGGTGAACGCTATTTCGCCGATGGCGAGAAATCCTGGTATTTCGGGCCCGATGGGGAACGGCAGAACCAGGTGCGTGACTGCGGCTCCCTCGAAAACGCGATCCTGTTCACCACCTCGCCGCATCTCTTCCGGGATTGGGAGGTCGAGCGTTACCAGGCGGTGCAGGACCGGGCGAAACTCTTCCGCTACGGCGTCGACTGCTACGCCTATTGCCTGCTTGCGGCCGGGCATATCGACCTCGTGATCGAGACGGTCCTGAAACCCTATGACGTCGGCGCGCTGATCCCGATCATCGAGCAGGCCGGCGGCGTGATCACCACCTGGGATGGCGGGCGGCCGGAAGCGGGCGGCTCGATCATCGCGGCCGGCTCCAAGGCCGTGCATGCCGAGGTCATGGAGATGTTGAAGCGTCGCTAAGCGTGTGGTCTTAGGCGTCGAGGCGGCTGTCGGTCAGTTCGCCGACAGGATCGGCTTCCTCGGGCTCGCCGCCGGGGATGAAGGCGAAGAGGGCGGCCAGCGCCTGGGTGCGATAGCGGTCCTGCTCCTGCAGGATCTCGTGACGGGCGCCTGATATCGGCACCAGCTGTCCGGCGCGGAAATATTGCGCCAGCGATTCCTGGTAGTGATAGGGCACGATCGGATCATTGCCCGGCGCGACGATGACGGTCGGCACCGTAATCGAGGCGAGGTGGCGCGGGTCGCGCACTTGGGCAATCGCCTTTTGGCTTTCATAGAGCCAGCGTGCGGTCGGTGGGCCTAGAAACAGTTCCGGATGCTCCGCCACGAGCCGCTGGTTGCGGGCGAAGCGCTGCGGGTCTGTCGTCAGCGGATTGCCGTCGAAATCCTTGCGCGGTTCGTCCTTGTTGAGGCAGATCCCGCCGAGGCCGGTGAAGGTGGCGAGCGTCGCCAGGCGGCGGATGTTGTCCGGCGAGGTTTTCTGGCCGCCCAGCCCGACAAAGGGGGCCGTCAGCACCATGCGCTCGATGCGGTTGGCAAGCCGCGGGGCTGCCTTCAGCGCAATCAGCCCGCCGGTCGAATGGGCAACCAGGAAGAAGGGCAGGCGGGTGTCGGGCAGGACGATCTGCTCAAGGAAAATCTCGAGATCTCGGACGTAATGGTCGAAGCGGCCGACATGGCCCTTGCGCGGGTCCTTGATCAGGCGATCCGAGCTGCCCTGGCCGCGAAAATCGTATGTCGCCACCCAGAAGCCGCGTTCATTCATCTCGCGGATCGTCTCGAAATATTTCTCGATGGTCTCGTTGCGGCCGTGCAGCAGCACGATGGTGCCACGGGTGGTTTCGGCGCTGGACTTGAAGACCGCATAGCGCAGGTTTGCGCCGCGATACCCCTTGAAGGTGCCGACGAGCGGGGTTCCGGGAATGGGGTTTCCGGGCGTGGCGTGAAGTCTTGCTTCCATCCTCACAACTGCCTGTCCGTTGAGCGCGGTTTCCTTGTTCCGGGATAGGATGGCCCCCGCAAAAGGTCAAAGAAAAAAGCCGGAACCCCATATGGAGATATGCGGTTCCGGCGAAATCGACCGGAGTGGAAGGGGCGATATCCCCGGCCTATCGGGTTCGAGACAACCGATGGAGATGGTTTAAAGCGAGGGGGCTGAACCCGTCTTGAACCTCTCGTTCACGCGGGATTCATCGGCCGCATTTCGCTGTTCAGACGGATGATCTTGAATTCCGAAAACCGATTTCCCACATCGGTGATGCGGACGCCGAAAGGGTCCGTAACCTTCGCCGACATCGCCCGTTGCGGGATGTGCGCGAAACCCAAAACGCCAACGTCGCTTCAAGGAGGACACAATGCGTCACGTCGATTTTTCCCCGCTCTACCGCTCCACCGTCGGTTTCGACCGCTTGTTCACGATGCTCGACAGCCTCGGACAGCCGGAGCAGGCCCAGAGCTATCCGCCCTACAACATCGAACGCACCGGTGATAACCTCTACCGGATCACCATGGCTGTTGCCGGTTTCGACGAAAGCGAGCTTTCGATCGAGGCGCATGCGCATGTGCTGACCGTCAAGGGTGAGAAGGCCGAAGACGAGAAGGCCGAGCAGAGCGAATTCCTCTATCGCGGCATTGCCAAGCGCGCCTTCGAGCGCCGCTTCCAGCTTGCCGACCATGTCGAGGTCACCGCCGCTTCGCTGAAGAACGGGCTGCTGCACATCGATCTCCTGCGCAACATTCCGGAAGCCATGAAGCCGCGCCGGATTTCGATTGCTGCGGAAGCAGCCGGTGCGGCGCCAAAGGCCATCGAGGCACATGTGAACTAAGCCACACGCATTTGCGAATGTGGAAGGCGGTGGGCGAAGGCCCGCCGCCTTTTTGCGTTTCAGGTCACTGCATTCGTCTGGTCCAGAGCGTGCAGAGCAGCTTGTCGAGGGAAAGGACGCCTGCGCCCTTCACGGCGAGATATAGCAGCGGAAAGATCCAGAGCAGACGCTGGTCGAGGATGACGCTGTCGGGGAAACGATCGAAGAGCGCGCCGATGGTCGCGGCATCGACCTTGTGGACGAGAATATCGGTCAGGCTCTGGACGAGGATGAAGCCGATCATGCCGGCGGCGGCGACGCGGGTGAAGAGACCGAGGACGACGAGCACCGGGAGGATCGCTTCGCCATAGGTGCCGAAGATCACCATCAGGCCCCAGGGAAAGAAGGCAACGGCCGAGACATCGCCGCCAGCGGCATCCACTGCCGGCAGCGCAATCTGGTAATAGGCGCTGTCGCTGATCGCAAAGAGGCCATCGAATTTGGTCAGTGCCGAGTTCCAGTAATAGGGAAGCAACACTGCGGCGAAGACGGCGCGTGCGGCAAGGCCGAGGAACCACCTGTCGAGCCGCCGTTCGACGGCAATGACAGCACGGTCGTAGACGCTTTTGAGGGACTGGAGCTGGCGGATCATGACGGTTTCCTTGTCTCCGGCGGCATCAGGTCGCTGAAGGCGCCACTGGCCAGTGTGAGGGTGAGGAGGCCGGCAATGTCGGGTTCGGGTGTTGCGCTTTCGGCCGCATCGCAGGCTTCGGCGAAGGTGCCTCCCGCCACTAGGGTGCCGATGAAGGCGCAGGCTTCAGCCGTCAGAACGGTCACCGAGACATCAAAGGCGGGGCGTGTGATCAGCACGGCCTCAGGCATGAACGGGTCCAGGCCGTCGAGCGGCTGGCCGGCCCGGTCACGGCCGACAATGCTTCCGGCCGCGTGGGGCAGCGTCAGCAGCCGACTTGCCGGATGCGGCTCAAAACGGATGGTTGCGAGGGCGTCCGGGTCGATGGAGCCGAGCGCCTGGGGGGCGAGCGGTGCGCGGTCCTCGGCGTGGAAGGCGTCTAGCCAGGCACGCTCGACGCGTGCCACATCGGGGAGAAACGGCAGGGCGCCGGCCGGCGCGAAGGTCTCGACGAAGGCCGGAAAATTGGCACCATAGGTGAACATCAGCGGCGATGTTGGCAGGTTGTGCAACACATAGGCATGGGCCATGGCGCGGAAGAACTCTTCGCCCACGAGGTTCTGCAGGGTTGGGTAGATCGCGGCGAGCGCATCGACCAGCGAGACCGCGACATTGTTGCGGTAGACGGCGAAACGACGGGTCGCGGGTTTGCCGCCCGGACGACTGAGGCCGTCCGGTGGCGGGAGGTCGCGGTTTTGCAGGGCGGCGGCGAAGGCACCGCTGGTGACAGGATCAGGACGCATGGCGCAGACCCAGGCGCTGCTCGCCGAACAGATGCAGGAGGGCGTCGGCCCGCTCGGCCTCGCGCTTGAGGATCGGCCAGTCGGGCACGTCGTTGTCCCATTCGATCAGGGTTGGGAGCGGCCCGGTGCGGCCCAAGACCTCGCGGTAGAGCGACCAGACCACATCGTCCACCGGCCGGTCATGGCTGTCGATCAGGAGCGGCTGGCCGATGTCGTCTTCATCCGTCGCGTGGCCGGCGAGGTGGATTTCCTCGACTGAGAGCAGCGGGAAGTCGGCCAGATACTCCAGTGCGCCGTAGCCGTGATTGGTGGCGGAGACATGCACATTGTTGATGTCGAGCAGCAGGCCGCAGCCGGTACGCCGCGCAATCGCCCGGATGAAGTCCGTCTCACGCATGGTGGCGGCTTCGAAGGCCACGTAGGTCGAGGGGTTTTCGAGCAGGATCCGGCGCCCCAATGCCTCCTGGACCTGATCGATATGGTCGCAGACGCGGCTCAGCGTCTGTTCGTCATAGGGCACGGGCAGGAGGTCGTTGAGAAAGTGGTCGTCATGGGTCGACCAGGCCAGATGTTCTGAGACCATGGCCGGCTGATAGCGGTCGACGACGGATTTGAGCCGGGCGAGATGCGCCGGGTCCAATCCTCGCGGGCTGCCGATCGACAGGCCGACGCCGTGGACGGAGAGAGGAAAATCCTCCCGCATGCGGGTGAGAATGCGGTGCGGGTGACCACCAGCGCCCATGTAGTTTTCCGCGTGCACTTCGAGAAAGCCGATGCGGAAGGAATCGGCAAGGATCGCATCGGCATGCTGTGGCTTGAAGCCGGCACCGCTGCGGGGCGGCAATCCCGCCGTGACGTGCGGGTTCGCCATCAAGGTCGGTGACTGTGACATGGGGCGCTCCTCTGGTGCGACTTAGGGATCCGGCCGCATCCCGGCCGCTGCGGCAGTACCGCAGGGGCCGGGACGGGGAAGGCTCAGGCCTTGGGGAGGTCGCGGTCGAGGGCTTCGAGCGAACCCATGCGGCCGTCGGGGAGCGCCATGGTCAGGCAGGTGCCCTTGGCGACGTAGGACCAGGAATTGCCCTGGTAGTCGACCTTGGAAGTTCCGGCGCAGGTGGTGCCGGCGCCGGCGGCGCAATCATTCTTGCCGGCCATGGCGACGCCGAAGCACTTTTCCTTTTCCTGCGCGGCGGCCGGACCCGACAGGAGGGCGGCCGCGCCGACGGCCATGGTGACGGCGGCGGCGAGTGCTGCGGCGTTGGTGGTGTACTTGCTCATGATGCTTCTCCTCGGATCGTGAAGCTGTTTCCCAAACCAGCCCGATCAGGGGCTGGTGAAGGGATCATGGCGAGGAGAGGAGGCCTTGGGAAATCAATGATTATTGTATTCTTGTTGTTCGATATGCTTGTAAGAAGCGCGCCTCTCAGACGACTTCTATGAATTGATCGACTTCTTCTTTGGTCGTCGCGAAGCTTGTTACCAGGCGCAAAAGGGTTTCATTGGCGCCGAGCAGATGCGGCATGTCGCGCGGCGGGAGCCAGTCATAGACCATGGCGCCCTTGGCACGGGCGCGGGCAACGGCATCCTTGTCGGCGACGGCAAAGACCTCGTTGGCGGTCGTTTCCCAGGCGAGGCGGGTGGTGTTCTTGGCCGTGAGGCCGGCGCGCAGGCGGTCGGCCATGGCATTGGAATGGCTGGCGAGCTCCAGCCACAGATCGTTTTCCAGATAGGCTTCAAGCTGGGCAGAGATGAAGCGGGTCTTGGAGAAGAGCTGGGCGGAGCGCTTGCGGATATAGGGCATCTCCTCTGCCATTTCGGGTTTGAAGAAGATGATGGCTTCGGCGCACCAGCAGCCGTTCTTGGTGCCGCCGAAGGAAAGGATGTCGACGCCGCGCTTCCAGGTCATTTCGGCCGGGCTGGCCTTCAGCGCGACCAGCGCATTGGCGAAGCGGGCACCATCCATGTGGAGCGGCAGGTTCTTTGTCTTCGCGATTGCGGCAATCGCATCCAGTTCGTCGAGAGAATAGACGGTGCCGGCTTCGGTGGCCTGGGTCACGGTGATCGCCATGGGGCGGCCGTGATGCACGGACGGCACATCGAAGCGGGAGACGGCAATGTCGAGCGCTTCCGGATCGATCTTGCCGTTGTCGCCTTCGACCGGGAAGAGCCGGGTCGCGCCGGTGAGGAATTCCGGGGCGCCGCCTTCGTCGGAATTCACATGGGCATCATAATGGCAGAAGGTCACGCCGCCGGCCTTGGCGACGCTTGCAAGGGCCAAGGAGTTGGCGGCCGTGCCCGTGGCGACGAAGAAGACCGCGACTTCGCGTTCGAACATGTCGTTGAACTTCGCCTCGATCAGCTTGTCGTGGTCGCTGGTGCCGTAGGCTGCGGCATAACCGGAGGCGAAGCGGGTCAGGCTTTCGGCAATCTTGGGATGGGCGCCGGACCAGTTGTCGGATGCGAAGAACATGGGATCATTTCCTGAGCCAGGGGAGGGTTTCCGGAGATTAGGCATTTCCGCGACGTGATCAATCCGGTCCGCGGCGGACCATGTCGCGTAGATCGATTCCGCAACAAGGCGAATAGCAGGGATGCTGACGTGAAATAAAATTGCGCAGGAGGGTGCTGCATGGCAATTTAGCATCCGGTGGCCGGTTAATTTTCCGTGCGTCCCCTTGCAAGGCCGCTTACATTCTGTCATAGAAATTTTCAAAATTAGGTCAGATTGATTGACCTAATTCGAGTTTCGGGATCTCGAACTCTGGTGTCATGCGGTGGTGATGTAACCCGGTCAGGGTGGGTCTCCGTCGTCTGGCGCCCGAAACTGTGAAGGGTCCCAGATCAACCCGCCCGGTTCTGCCGGGCCCCATAGGAGGGAAGGCCATGACGCGCATTACGTCATCCGAAGAGAACATGCGGTCCGCGAGCGCGGAATCGACTGGCGGCAAGCCGGTTGCGCGCGGTCTTCCTGCCAAGCAGGGTCTGTACGACCCGAAAAACGAACACGATGCCTGCGGCGTCGGTTTCATTGCCCATATGAAGGGCGTGAAGTCGCACCAGATCGTCAAGGATGGCCTGTTCATCCTGGAGAACCTGACCCATCGCGGCGCCGTTGGTGCCGATCCTTTGATGGGCGACGGTGCCGGCATTCTCGTGCAGATCCCCGACCGATTCTTCCGCGAGGAAATGGCCGCCCAAGGCATCACCCTGCCGAAGGCCGGCGAATATGCCGTCGGTCACTTCTTCTTCCCGCAGGATGAAGAGCAGATCGTTCATTTCAAGAAGGTGATCGCCGAAGTCTGTCAGGCCGAGGGCCAGACCCTCATCGGCTATCGTGATGTGCCGGTCGACAATTCCTCGCTGTCCAAGGCGCCCGAGATTGCCGCAACCGAGCCGCGCCAGATCCAAGTCTTTATCGGTGCCGGCCGTGACGCCGCGACCCAGGAACAGTTCGAGCGTCGCCTGTTCCTGCTGCGCAAGGTGATCTCGAACCGCATCTATGACCAGTATGGTGGCCAGGAAACCGGCTTCTATCCGGTGTCGCTGTCCTCCTCGACGATCGTCTACAAGGGCATGTTCCTCGCCTATCAGGTTGGCGCCTATTACAAGGATCTCGCCGATCCGCGTTTCGAGTCGGCCGTTGCCCTCGTGCATCAGCGCTTCTCGACCAACACCTTCCCGTCCTGGAAGCTGGCGCACCCGTACCGCATGGTCGCCCATAACGGCGAAATCAACACGCTGCGCGGCAACGTCAACTGGATGGCGGCGCGCCAGGCGTCTGTCTCCTCACCGCTCTTCGGCGACGACATCTCCAAGCTCTGGCCGATCTCCTACGAAGGTCAGTCGGATACGGCCTGCTTCGACAACGCGCTCGAATTCCTGCAGCGCGGCGGCTATTCGCTGGCGCATGCCGTGATGATGCTGATCCCGGAAGCCTGGGCCGGCAACCAGCTGATGTCGCCTGAGCGAAAGGCCTTCTACGAATACCATGCCGCGATGATGGAGCCGTGGGATGGCCCGGCCGCCGTCTGCTTCACCGATGGTCGCCAGATCGGTGCGACGCTCGACCGCAACGGTCTGCGTCCGGCCCGTTATCTCGTGACCGATGACGACCGCGTCATCCTCGCCTCCGAAGCCGGCACGCTGCCGGTGCCGGAAGAGCGGATCGTCAAGAAGTGGCGCCTGCAGCCGGGCAAGATGCTGCTCATCGACATGGCGGAAGGCCGCATCATTTCCGACGAGGAAGTGAAGTCGTCGCTTGCCGGCAGCCATCCGTATCGCGAATGGCTCGATCGCACGCAGCTCATCCTCGAAGACCTGAAGCCGGTCGAACCGCGTGCGCTGCGTCGCGACGTGTCGCTGCTCGATCGCCAGCAGGCTTTCGGCTACACCACGGAAGACACCAAGATCCTGATGTCGCCGATGGCGACCACGGGCCAGGAAGCGATCGGCTCGATGGGCACCGACACGCCGATCTCGGCGATGTCGACCAAGTCGAAGCTGCTCTACACCTATTTCAAGCAGAACTTCGCCCAGGTCACCAACCCGCCGATCGACCCGATCCGCGAAGAGCTCGTCATGAGCCTCGTCTCCTTCATCGGTCCGCGTCCGAACATCCTCGACCATGAAGGCATGGCGAACGCCAAGCGCATGGAAGTGCGCCAGCCGATCCTGACCAATGGCGATCTGGAAAAGATCCGCTCCATCGGTCACATGGAAGACCGCTTCGACACCAAGACGCTCGACTTCACCTATGACGTGGAGCGCGGTGCCGAAGGCATGCCGGAAATGCTGGATCGTCTGTGCGAGCGGGCGGAAGCGGCCGTGCGCGGCGGCTACAACATC
The DNA here is from genome assembly GCF_003610655.1 of Rhizobium sp. AG855. Classification (NCBI taxonomy): domain Bacteria; kingdom Pseudomonadati; phylum Pseudomonadota; class Alphaproteobacteria; order Hyphomicrobiales; family Rhizobiaceae; genus Rhizobium; species Rhizobium sp. AG855. The sequence goes on from NZ_RAQG01000003.1 coordinate 528,338, forward strand.
ATCGTGCTCTCCGACCGCCAGATCGGCCCCGACCGCATCGCCATCCCGGCGCTTCTGGCGACCGCTGCCGTGCACCATCACCTGATCCGCAAGGGGCTTCGCACCTCGGTCGGTCTCGTTGTCGAATCGGGCGAGCCGCGTGAAGTGCATCACTTCTGCTGTCTCGCCGGTTACGGTGCGGAAGCGATCAACCCCTATCTCGCCTTCGATACGCTGACCGACATGCACAAGCATGGCGAATTCCCGAAGGAAGTGTCGGAAGACGAAGTCGTCTATCGCTACATCAAGGCTGTGGGGAAGGGCATCCTCAAGGTCATGTCCAAGATGGGCATCTCGACCTACCAGTCCTATTGCGGCGCGCAGATCTTTGACGCAATTGGCCTCTCCTCCGAGCTGGTCGACAAGTATTTCTTCGGCACGGCGACGATGATCGAAGGCATCGGCCTGACCGAGATCGCCGAGGAAACCGTTGCCCGTCATTCGTCGGCCTTCGGCAAGGATCCGGTTCTCGCCAATACGCTCGATATCGGCGGCGAGTATGCCTATCGCATGCGTGGCGAAAACCATGCCTGGAGCCCGGACTCGATTGCGTCGCTGCAGCATGCCGTGCGTGGCAACAGCCAGGACCGCTACCGCGAATTCGCCGAGATGGTGAACGACAGCAATCTGAGGATGAACACCATCCGCGGGTTGTTCAAGATCAAGTCGGCGGAGGCGCTCGGCCGCAAGCCTGTGTCGATCGATGCGGTGGAACCGGCGGTCGAGATCGTCAAGCGCTTCTCCACCGGGGCCATGTCCTTCGGCTCGATCAGCCGCGAGGCGCATACGACGCTTGCCATCGCCATGAACCGGATCGGCGGCAAGTCGAACACCGGCGAGGGCGGCGAAGAGAGCGATCGTTACCTGCCGCTGGCGGACGGGTCTTCGAACCCCGAGCGTTCGGCGATCAAGCAGATCGCGTCGGGCCGCTTCGGTGTGACCACCGAATATCTGGTCAATGCCGACATGCTGCAGATCAAGGTCGCGCAGGGTGCCAAGCCCGGCGAGGGTGGTCAGCTGCCCGGCCACAAGGTCGATGCGACGGTTGCCAAGACGCGTCACTCGACGCCGGGTGTGGGTCTCATCTCGCCGCCGCCGCATCACGACATCTATTCGATCGAAGATCTGGCGCAGCTGATCTACGACCTGAAGAACGTCAACCCTGAGGCCGATGTCTCGGTCAAGCTCGTCTCGGAAGTCGGTGTCGGCACGGTTGCCGCCGGCGTTGCCAAGGCGCGCGCCGACCACATCACCGTCTCCGGCTTTGATGGCGGCACGGGCGCTTCGCCGCTCACCTCGCTGAAGCACGCCGGTTCCCCCTGGGAAATCGGTCTTGCCGAGACTCAGCAGACGCTGGTGCTGAACGGTCTGCGTTCGCGCATCGCGCTGCAGGTCGACGGTGGTCTGAAGACCGGCCGTGACGTCATCATCGGTGCGCTGCTCGGTGCCGATGAATTCGGCTTTGCCACCGCTCCGCTGATCGCCGCCGGCTGCATCATGATGCGCAAGTGCCACCTCAACACGTGTCCGGTCGGCGTTGCGACCCAGGATCCGGTCTTGCGCAAGCGCTTCAAGGGCACGCCGGAGCACGTCATCAACTACTTCTTCTTCGTGGCTGAAGAAGTGCGCGAAATCCTCGCTTCGCTTGGCGTTACCAAGCTGGACGAGATCATCGGCGCTTCCGAGCTTCTGGAAAAGGACGAAATGCTCGCGCATTGGAAGGCCAAGGGGCTCGATTTCTCGAAGATCTTCCACAAGGTCGATGCGCCGAAGTCCGCCACCTACTGGACCGAGCGCCAAAACCACCCGATCATCGACATTCTCGACCGCAAGCTGATCGAGAAGGCGATGCCGTCGCTCGAAAACAAGCAGCCTGTCGTCTTCGATGTCGACATCAAGAATGTTGACCGGTCTGCGGGTGCCATGCTCTCGGGCGAAGTCGCCAAGCGTCACGGTCACAAGGGTCTGAAGGACGATACGATTCACGTCACGCTGACCGGCACGGCCGGCCAGTCCTTCGGTGCCTTCCTGGCGCGCGGCATCACGTTTGATCTCGTCGGTGACGGCAACGACTATGTCGGCAAGGGTCTTTCGGGTGGCCGCATCATCGTGCGTCCGCCGGAAAATGCCCGCATCGTCGCGGAAAACTCGATCATCGTCGGCAATACCGTGCTGTACGGCGCGATCTCCGGCGAATGCTATTTCCGCGGTGTGGCGGGCGAGCGGTTTGCCGTGCGCAACTCCGGTGCAATCGCCGTCGTCGAGGGCGTCGGTGACCATGGCTGCGAATACATGACGGGCGGCGTGGTCGTCGTGCTCGGTCAGACGGGCCGCAACTTCGCGGCGGGCATGTCGGGCGGTGTGGCTTACGTGCTCGACGAGAGCGGCGATTTCGCCAAGCGCTGCAACATGGCCATGGTCGAACTCGAGCCGGTTCCGGAAGAGGACGACATGCTGGAGAAGCTGCACCATCACGGCGGCGACCTCATGCACAAGGGCCTTGTCGACGTGTCCGGCGACATGACCCGCCACGACGAGGAGCGCCTCTACCAGCTGATCTCGAACCATCTGCACTACACGGGTTCGAACCGCGCCAAGCAGATCCTCGACAGCTGGGCCGAGTATCGTCCGAAGTTCCGCAAGGTCATGCCGGTCGAATATCGTCGTGCGCTTGAGGAAATGGAACGCATGCGCATGGGCGTGGCTGCGGAGTGATTTAACTATCGGCGCCTTCTGTTATGAGTATTCAACTCAGGATGGAGGCGCCGATGGGTCCAGTATCGAAAGAACACGAAGGCCAAATCATCAGAGAGGACAACCGCCGTCTCGTCGCTATTCCCGATGAATTCTTCCTTGAAGGGGACAAGATCATCATCCGCCAGGAAAGGGATGGCACGATTACAGTCCATCCCGCCGAACGCGAAGCGCGGGATGCGATGGCAGCCAGGTTCAATCCATTCACTGAATGGGAAAATGGAATCTGGCCGAAGACGGTGCCGCCTTTCGATTAACGAGCTGCGATAGCGGCGGAGATTGAGGAAAGTAGACATGGGCAAGGTTACAGGTTTCATGGAAATCGACCGGCAGGTGGCGAAGTATCAGCCGGCCTCCGACCGCATCCGCCATTTCCGCGAATTCACCATCCCCATGTCGGATGCTGAGGTCACCAAGCAGGCGGCGCGCTGCATGGATTGCGGCATTCCCTATTGCCATGGTCCGACCGGCTGTCCTGTTCACAACCAGATCCCGGATTGGAACGACCTCGTCTATAACAACAAGTGGGAGGAGGCGATCCGCAACCTCCACTCGACGAACAATTTTCCGGAATTCACCGGCCGCGTCTGCCCCGCACCCTGCGAGGAAGCCTGCACGCTGAACCTCGAAGACACGCCGGTTGCGATCAAAACCGTCGAACAGGCGATTGCCGACAAGGCCTATGAACTCGGGTTCATCGTGCCGCAGCCAGCGACCATCCATACCGGCAAGAAGGTCGCCGTCATCGGGTCGGGTCCGTCGGGCCTTGCAGCTGCCCAGCAGCTCGGTCGCGCCGGCCACGAGGTGCATGTCTATGAGCGCGAAACCAAGCCCGGCGGGTTGCTGCGTTATGGCATCCCGGATTTCAAGATGGAGAAGAACTTTATCGATCGCCGCGTCGAGCAGATGAAGGGCGAAAACGTTACCTTCCATTGCGGCGTCAATGTCGGCGTCGACATCACCGTCGAGAAGCTCCGCGCGGACTATGACGCCGTGCTCTATTGCGGCGGCTCGGAAACCCCGCGCGAAGCCGGCATTCCCGGCGTCGAGTTCCACGGCGTGCATGATGCCATGCCCTACCTTGTCCAGCAAAACCGCCGCGTCGGTCGCGAAAACATCGACAGCAATGGCTGGCCGGCCGATCCGATCCTCGCCGGCGGCAAGCATGTTGTCGTCGTCGGTGGTGGTGATACGGCCTCCGACTGTGTCGGCACGGCCTTCCGCCAGGGTGCCGTCAAGGTCACCCAGCTCGACATCCGCCCGCGTCCGCCACAGACGGAAGACAAGCTCGCCGTCTGGCCCTTCTGGGCCACCAAGATGCGCACCTCGTCCAGCCAGGCCGAAGGCGCCAATCGCGAATTCCAGGTGGCGACGCTGGAATTTGTCGGCGAAGACGGCGTGCTGACCGGCGTGAAGTGCTGCCAGGTGGATGAGCGCCGCAAGCCGATCCCGGGCACGGAATTCATCATCAAGGCCGATCTCGCCTTCATCGCCATCGGCTTCTCCGGCCCGTTCACCGACAGCGTGTTGAAGGAACTGGACGGCAAGCTGGAACTCAATACCGACCGTCGCGGCTCGACCAATGTGGTTGCCAACGACAAGGACTATCGCTCGTCGGTCGACAAGGTCTGGGTGGCCGGCGACGCCCGTCGCGGCCAGTCGCTCGTGGTCTGGGCGATCCGTGAGGGACGCCAAGCCGCGCGCGCGATCGACGAGGCGCTGATGGGCGAGAGCGTGTTGCCGCGGTGAGCGGGAGCCTCTGAATGAGCGTTACAAAGGGTCGCCTGCAGGCGGCCTTTTTTGCTATCGGCGATCAGGGGGTGGCGGTCGTCGCGACCGGACGCTGCACATAATCGACGCGCCCGGCCGGCGGGTCGGGGAGCTTGCCGTTTCGGACGAGCATGTCGCGCGGCGTCTTGGTGCTGGTCGCGGGCAGCGGTGCGCCGCCTAGAAGTTCGGTCGCGCCGTCGAGTTCAGGGTCGAAGAGGTCGATCGGCGGCGTGCTGACGATGCCCTTGGCTTCGACCGGCGGCAGGTCGATCAGGCTCGGCAGGTTGGTCGCGTCGAGCCGCACCAGATCCGGGCTGCTCATGTCGCCCAGCAGCCGGCGCACGGATTTCTCCACATAGAAGGCAAGCTTGCGTTTGCCGGGGGCGGTGAAGCCGATGCCGTCGTTGCCGCGCAGGCGCACGGGCTGGCCGTTGATGTCGGAGCCGGTCACGATGAAGCGGCCGTCCTGGTCGACGAAGCCGTCCCAGACATCGACGAATTCGCCGTTCAATTTCTCGACGCTGGTGCGATAGAGCGTGTTGAGGCGCAGGGCATCGGCCGTCATGTTCTGTGGGCGGAAGGCCGGCAGGCCGACCCAGATCAGCGGCACCTTTGCCTTGGTCGCGACTTCGGCCAGGGCCGTGACACGGGTAGCATAGGCTGAGAACCATTCGTCGGTGCGGAAATCGTATTTTGCGGTAGGGGTCACCAGTTGCTGGCGGTCGTTGGCGCCGATCTGGACGACGACGACGCTCGGGCGAAGTTCGGAGATGAGGCCCGGAAGGGTGCCGGTCCAGTCGTAGAAATCATCACGGACAAGGCCGGATGAACCATTGGCGCGGGTCTCGATCAGCACGCCCGGTGCGTCTTCGAAGGCGCTCTTCAGGCCCTCGCCGAGACCGCCGGCCACGAAGTCGCCGATCACCAGAACCTTCTTGGCATTGTCCAGCTTGGCCGGTGGCGGCGGGGCGGGCGGCACCGCGCGGCTGGTCGGCGTGCGGGTGTCGATCGTCGTGATGCTGCCGCCGGTCTTCTTGCGCGGCCGCTGCTCGCGGATCGGGCGCCTGACATCGCGCGGCGGCAGATATTCGGGTTGGCGCTGGCCGAACAGCACGTCGAACAGGGTACGGCGCCGCTCCAGCTGCTGCGCCTGCGTGTCTGCGGCCATGAAGGCCGGCGCAGCCACAAGGACGGCGAGCGCTAGGCTGGCGGTCCGGGTCAGGCGAGTGAAAGAAACGCGCCGAATTGTCATTGCGATCTCCTCCCGCTGCGGCCATGGGTCGGCTGATACGATGCGGCCGACGCGATGCCCGTTGTGGAGCGCGTCGGCCGTCAAGTCAATCGGCGGTTCGTCGTGATCAGGACCGGATCAGTTGCGCAGGGCTTCCAGCAGCACGCGCGATGGCTGGCCGTCTGCGGCCATGCCGAGGCGTTGCTGGATGGCGGTGATGGCGGCCTTCGAGCCGGAGCCGAAATTGCCGTCGATCTTGCCGTCGTAATAGCCGAGCGCCTGCATGCGGGTCTGAAGCTCGAACTTCTCCTTCATGTCGAGCGTGCCGTTCGGGCGCGGCCAGCGCTGCTGCATGCCGCCATAACCGGCGATCTCGTCGGCGAGCAGGCCGACACCCAGTGCATAGCTGTCGGCGGCGTTGTAGCGCTTGATGACGAAGAAGTTCTTGGTCATCAGGAAGCCCGGGCCGTTCGAACCGCCGAGCAGCTTCAGTTCGGCACGCTCGGCACCGTTCTTGAAGCCCTTGCCGGAGGGACGCGCGAAGCCGAGCGCCTGCCACTGGGCGAGCGTCTTGGTCTGGCCGGCAAATTTGCTGCCGCCCTGCGGTACGACGGCTTCGTAGCCCCAGGTGCGGCCGGTCTGCCAGCCGTTCTTGGCAAGCAGGTTTGCAGCCGTGGCGAGCGCATCCGGAATCGAGTGCCAGATGTCCTTGGTGCCATTGCCATCGGCATCAATGCCGTAAAGCAGATAACTCGACGGGATGAACTGGGTGTGGCCCATGGCGCCTGCCCAGGAGCCCATCAGGTTCTTATTTGAGACGTCGCCGTTCTGCAGCATCTTCAGCGCCGCGATCAGCTGGGTGCGGGCGTATTTCGCGCGCTTCTTGTCGGCATAGGCGAGCGTTGCCAGCGAGCGTGGCACGTTGTGCAGGCGGTCAGGGCGTTCGAGCGCAGCACCGTAATTCGATTCCATCGACCAGATGGCGAGGATGACGTGTTTGTCGACGCCGAAGTGATTCTCCAGCGCCTTCAGCAACCCACCATGCTTGGCGAGCATCTCCTGGCCGATCCGCACGGTGTAGGGGTTCACCCGGCTGTCCAGATAGTCCCAGATCTCCGACTTGAATTCCGGCTGATAGGCCGCTTTTTCCAGCACGAACTGGTCTGGTTCCTTCACGCCGTCAAACGCCTTGCGATAGGTGCGCTCGGAAATGCCGCTCTTTGCGGCGACGGGATAGAAGTCGCGAATCCATTTCTGGAAGCCGGCATCGGCGAAGGCCTGCACCGGCATCAAGGCCGTCGACAGGGTCAAGGCGATTGCGCCGAGAAGGCTGGGATGGTGTCGTTTCATGGGCATCTCCCCGTTCGTTCTTCGGTATGCAGCCGGAACAAAGGCTGTTCACGCAAGGTTAATGCTGTTCGGTCAACAAACCTTTACCATGTGGTCCGGCCAGGCCCTCGTCTTTCATTCGCCTTTGCGATTTCTAAGCACTTCTATGTTACTGGCCGTGACTGCGGTATGATGGCGTAAATCGATTAGATCCTCGAGGAGGAATGAGTGGTTCAGACTAAGAAGCTCCGCAAAGCCGTTTTTCCCGTTGCCGGCCTCGGCACACGCTTTCTGCCCGCGACCAAGGCGGTGCCGAAGGAAATGCTGACCGTCGTCGACAAGCCTGTCATCCAGTATGTGGTTGACGAGGCGATCGAGGCGGGCATCGAGCATTTCGTCTTCGTGACGGGACGCGGCAAGGCGGTCATCGAGGACTATTTCGACATCCAGTTCGAACTCGAGCAGACGCTGAAGGCCCGTAACAAGAACGCCGAACTGTCACTCCTGAGCGATCTGCAGCCCACGGCCGGGCAGACCAGCTTTACGCGTCAGCAGGAACCGCTCGGCCTTGGCCATGCCGTCTGGTGCGCCCGCGACATCGTCGGTCATGAACCCTTCGCGCTGCTCCTGCCTGACATGATTATGCGCGGTGAAAAGGCTTGCCTCAAGGGCATGGTCGAACTTTATGAAAAAACCGGCGGCAATATTGTGGCCGTTGAGGAATGCGCGCCCGACCAGGCGCACAAATACGGCATCGTCGGCGTGGGCGCGGCGCTCGAAGGCGGGTTCCAGATCACGGAGATGGTGGAAAAGCCGGCCAAGGGGACCGCACCTTCGAACTTCTTCATCAATGGCCGCTACATCCTGCAGCCCGAGATCTTCGAGATCCTGTCGACCCAGGAACGCGGCGCCGGCAACGAAATCCAGCTGACCGATGGCATGCTGAAGCTTGCCAAGAGCCAGGATTTTGCGGGTTATCACTTCAAGGGCCAGACGTTCGACTGCGGCGCCAAGGATGGTTTCATCCTCGCCAATGTCGCCTTCGCGATCGAGCGTCCCGACATCCGTCCGGTCATCGAGCAGGAACTGAAGGCGATCCTCGCCGCTCTGAAATAAGCCAATCGAATTGGCTGACCGCCGGGCCTCAGCGCTTGGCGGTCAGGCCGACCAGCGCCGTCACCGTATCGGTGTCACCGGCCGACTTGTAATCGTTTCGCTCATAGGTCAGGTCGGCCGTCGCATCGAGATACCGATTGATCTTCCAGGTCAAACCAGCCCCTGCATTGTAAACCGTCTTGTCTGCCGATGCGCCCGCGTCGTCGTAGCGGCTCACCGACGTGCCGCCGGTCAGCCGTGCGACGAGATTGCTGCGCAGCTCGTGGGCAAGGCTGACGTCGAGGCTGTGCACGCTTGCACCGCTGACGCCGGCCGCAGTCGAGGGATCGAGGGTCGTGGCGAGCGTCACGTCCACCGTTGTGCCCTCGCGCGGCGACCAGAAGAGGTTGCCATCCACCGTGACTGCGGAAAGATCGGCGAGACGGCTGTCGTCGAAGCGCTGCTGCTCGTAGCCGACCGCAATTTCGCCGCGCAGCTTTTCGCCGAGATCGACTGCCACGCCGGTCTTTGCGCCGTAAATGTCGGCCGAGCGGCGATAACCGCTGGAATCGACGCTGTCGTCATAGATCAGCTTGCCGGTGGTCGCCTCGACGAAGGGTGTGAGTGCGGTCGATAGCTCCACGCCGAGGCGCGCGCTGATCGTCGCACGGGTGCGGTCACGGTCGCTGCGGTCGACGGTGGTGCCGTTCGAGAGTTCGGCGTCGGAGTACAGATAACGACTGGCCTTGGTGGCGATCGAGCCGCGCAGCAGTCCAAGATCGCGCTCGACCGAGACGCCGCCGTCGAACTGGTGCACGCCCGACTGGACGCTGGCACCCGAGATGGCATTCGGGTCGTTGGTGTCCTCGCGGCTGAAGCTGTAGGCGCCGGTGATGTTGGCAATGGTGTCGTCGGCGAGATCGAGCCGCAGGTTGGCGTCGATCCGGGCGCGGGGCTTGTCGGCGCCGTCACCCGACAGCGTTTCCTGCCAGGCGCCTTCGCCGCCGATGGTCAGTTCATGGCGGGACCAGTCGGAGGTCAGCGTACCCTTGAGGCCGGTTTCCGAGAAAACCCGCCGCTCACTGCCGGTTGCCGTCTTTTCCCGTTCAATGCCGATCTGCTGGTTGAGTGCGGGGCGCAGCACCAGCGTGCCGAGCCGGATGCCCATGTCTCGCTCGTCATCGCGGCGAATACGGGCGGCAGCCGGGTTGTCGAGACGGGTTTCCCGGAGGTTCTGGCGGCCGAAGTCGTCGTCCAGCGGCGCGATATCGGCGTTTTCAACCGCCGGCTCCAGGAGCGGCGCAGGTGCTGCGGTCGCTGTTGTCGTCGGGTCGGTCACGACATTGGCGGCGGTCGGGTCCGTCGGCCCGGTCAGGGGCTCGGTGTCCGCAGAGGTGAGCAGAGTGCCATTGGCAGCCGTCAGCCGGTTTGGCGCAGCCACCGGGTTCGCCGTCACCGCCTGTTGGGCGGCAAGCGGCAAGGGCAGGGCAAAGACATGGGCGGCCAGCAAAGCGGCCATGCCGCGCAGCCCGAGGCGCTTGGCGCCCCGCAATCCCATCTTGCCATTCACTATCATCTGTCCGCCCGGCGCTCCGTCATGCTTACCGAAAGGTAAAGCCTGGTGGTTAATGATTGGTTTCGGTGCTGTGCGTCGATCGGGCCTGATTTACAGGGCAGGCCAAACGCAGTATGGGACGGCCATGATCAAGCGCGCCGTCAATCTCGTCGAAGCCAGTGCCACCCAGTCCGCGATCCGCGTGGTCGCGACCGAGCGGGAGGGGCTGCAGGTCCTGGAAGATGCGCTGGCGGGACCGCTGGCGGCTCCCTTCGGCAATGCCGTCAAGGCAATCGGCGACATCACCGGCCGTGTCATCGTCACGGGTGTCGGCAAGAGTGGCCATATCGGCTCGAAGATTGCCGCAACCTTCGCCTCGACCGGCACGCCGGCCTTCTTCGTGCATCCGGCCGAAGCCAATCACGGCGATCTCGGCATGATCGCCCAGGATGATGCGATCCTCGCGATCTCCTGGGGCGGCGAGACGGTCGAGCTGCAGGGCATCCTCAACTATTCGCGGCGCTTTTCCATTCCCCTCATCGCCATCACCTCGGGCGAGACCTCGACGCTGGCCCGCAATGCCGATGTCGTGCTTCTGATGCCGAAGGTGCAGGAGGCCTGCCCGCATGGCCTCGCGCCGACGTCTTCCGCCGTGCTGCAGCTTGCCATCGGGGATGCCATTGCGATTGCGCTTCTGGAGGCGCGCGGCTTCAGCCCCAGCGATTTCCGCACCTTCCATCCCGGCGGCAAACTCGGGGCGGCGCTCACCCATGTGCGCGACATCATGCATACCGGCGATCGGCTGCCGCTGGTGCCGCTTGGCACGTCGATGCCGGAGGCGGTCAAGACCTTGTCGCACAAACGCTTCGGCTGTGTCGGTGTGGTCGATGGCCAGGGCAAGCTCTGCGGCATCGTGACCGAAGGCGACATGGCCCGCAATCTGGCGCGGGATCTCTCGGTGCTCAACGTCGAAGACGTGATGACCCGCAATCCGAAGGTGATCCAGGGGGATGCGCTCGCCACCACGGCAGCGGCCACGATCAACAAGCTCGGTATCGGCGCGCTGATGGTGGTCGATGATCAGGATCAGCCGATCGGCCTCATACACTTCCACGATTTGCTGCGCATCGGCGTTGCCTGAAACGTTCAGGCATCCTTGGGCCAATCTTGTGCGCCGTGGACGACCGCTAGAATCTCCACGCGATCCGAGATCCGATACACCACGAAATACGGTGTGCCGACAATGACGAGTTCCCGCGTACCAAGAGCGCGACCCTTTCGCCCAATGTTGGGATTCTCGCTCAAAAGATCATGTGTTCTCGACCAGATCTTGACTGTGATCTGGTGCGCGGCCCTGGGGCTGTCTGTGGCGATATAGTCCCCGATCTCCTCGAGATCTCCCAGAGCCCCGAGGGTCCAGGTGACCTCCATCAGGCTGGCCGGTATTTGTTGAGAACCCGCTCGATCTCTCGCGTATCCGCGAAGGCTCGGCGATCAGCCTCCTCGACTGCCGCCGCGATCTTCTCCAGGAAACGTTCCTGCCAATCAAGGGAACGACCGTTCTCCAGAGCATCTCTGACGATATCCGATGCCGAGAGGTTCGAGCGCGCGGCAAGCGCGTCGATGCGGGCGGCCAGATCGGCTGTGATGGCGAGTTTCACGGTCATGAGCGAACTATGCCATGGATTCCAGCATGCGCAAGATCACGCAGGATTCAGGCCTCATCCACCGTCAAATCACGGCCATTGCTCGCGACGACGCGAACCTGCGTACCGGCCGCGAGATCCGGGCCGGAGACGATCCAGAACGTATCGTCCAGGCGGATGCGGCCGCGGCCTTCGCGGATCGGTTCGGCGAGCGTCGCGGTGCGGCCGATGAGGCTTGCACCACGCTGGTTGAGAAGCGGTTCGTCGCTGCCGACATCCGTGCGACCGTAATAGCGGCGTCCGGCGAGCGTGAAGAGCACGGCTGCCACGGCGAAGAACAGGGCCTGCACCTGCCAGGCCCAGACGGCAAAGTCCCAGAGCAGCAGTGACAACGCGCCTGTCGCCAGGGCCGCAAGGCCGATCCAGACGAGAAAGACGCCCGGCATCAGCAATTCGGCGGCCAGCAACAGCATGCCGAGTATCCACCAGCTCCAGGGACCGAGTTCGGCAATGATGCGGGCGATCATGCTCACGTCTCGCTGGAGGGGGCGAAGGGATTGACGGCCGGTGTGGGCCGTGGCGGTGCTGCGACACGCGGCGCGGCCGGGGGTGGTGTCGGCCTTGCCGGCTGGTCGCCGAAGACCTCACGGGCGATCGCGCCGATGCCGCCCAAGGTGCCGACCAGTGCCGAGGCTTCCATCGGCATCAGCACGATCTTGGAATTGTTCGCCGTGCCGATGGCGGTCATGGCTTCCGTGTATTTTTGTGCGACGAAGTAGTTGATGGCGTTCAGGTCACCGGCGGCGATCGCTTCCGAGACCATGCGGGTCGCCTTGGCTTCGGCTTCCGCCAGACGCTCACGGGCTTCGGCCTCACGGTAGGCGGCCTCGCGCTGGCCCTCGGCTTCGAGGATCGCCGACTGCTTGGCGCCCTCGGCGCGCAGGATCTGCGCGTTGCGGAAACCTTCCGCTTCCAGAACCTGGGCGCGCTTCTCACGCTCGGCCTTCATCTGCCGGCCCATGGCATCAACGAGGTCGACCGGCGGCTGGATGTCTTTGATCTCGACGCGCGTGACCTTGATGCCCCAGGGACGCACGGCCTCGTCGACAACCTTCAGCAGGCGGTCGTTGATCACCTCGCGGTTGGACAGCAGTTCATCGAGGTCCATGGAGCCCATCACCGAGCGGATATTGGTCATGGTGAGGTTCAGGATGGCGTTTTCGAGATTGGCCACCTGATAGGCCGCTTCGGCGGCATTCAGCACCTGATAGAAGGCCACCGCATCGGCAGAGACGGAGGCGTTGTCCTTGGTGATGACCTCCTGGGTCGGCACATCGAGCACCTGTTCCATGACATTCATCTTCGAACCGATGCGCTCGATGAAGGGCACGATCAGATTGAGGCCGGGTTCCAGCGTGCGGGTGTAGCGACCAAATCGCTCGATTGTGTAGCGATAACCCTGTGGCACGGTCTTGATGCCGGCAAACAGAACGAGGACGACCAGGGCCACCAGTGCGATGACGACAATATCCGGACCTGCGAGCATGACGTGATTTTCTCCCCATTCGGCCGAGAACGGCCACCCATCATGGCGCTAACATCGGGATATGACGGGGGGATTGCAAGTGCCATTGCACGGTCCGGCGTGAATGCGGGTCCTGCCAAGCCCGAGAAAGACAAAAGGCGGAGGGTGTCCTCCGCCTTTGATCCATTGGCCAACTTCTGCAGCCGTCGTGACGGCTGGGCTTGTCAGAACTCTTCCCAGTTGTCCTGCGCGACTGCGGCATTGCCGTGGGCGCGCGGGGCAGGGGCTGCGGCTCTCGCAGGCTGTGCCGGTGCACGCGGAGCAGCAGGGCGTGCGGCGGCGGCCGGCTGGCTGGGCCGAGCCATGGCGCGCGCGGTGTCGCGGAGTGCACCGGCCTGCGCTGTCTGGACACCGTCGATCTGGAAGTGCGAGATCAGGTCGCGGAGCTTGGCTGCTTCGGCAGCGAGTGCGCCGGAGGCGGCATTCGATTCCTCGACCATGGCGGCGTTCTGCTGGGTCGTCTGGTCCATCGCGTTGACGGCGTGGTTGACTTCGGAGAGGCCGGTCGCCTGCTCCTTCGCCGAGATCGCGATCGCATCCATGTGCGTGTTCATCTCGCTGATGAAGCCGCCGATGGTGCGCAGCGCCTCGCCCGTCTTGCGGACGAGATCGACGCCGCCGGCGACTTCCGCCGACGAGTTCTGGATGAGCGCCTTGATTTCCTTCGCAGCATTGGCCGAGCGCTGGGCGAGTTCGCGGACTTCCTGAGCGACGACGGCAAAACCCTTGCCGGCTTCGCCTGCGCGGGCCGCTTCAACGCCAGCGTTGAGGGCAAGCAGGTTGGTCTGGAAGGCGATTTCGTCGATCACGCCGATGATGTTCGAGATCTGCTGCGAGGACCCTTCGATCCGGCGCATGGCCTCTTCGGCGCGGGCAACGACTTCCGACGACTGGTTGGCGGAGGTGTTGGCATGGGCGGCGACCGAGCGCGCTTCTTCGGTGCGCTTGGTCGAGTTCACCACGTTCGCAGTGATCTCTTCGACGGCTGCGGCCGTTTCTTCCAGCGCCGCCGCCTGCTGCTCGGTGCGCTTGGACAGGTGGTCGGTGCCCGAGGCGATTTCGCGGGTGCCGGTTTCCATGGTCGCCACGCTGTTGGTGATGCCGGCGAGCGTTTCGTTCAACTGGCGAACCGAGAGGTTGAAGTCGTGACGCAGCTGTTCGAAATCAGGTGCGAAGGCTTCGTTGATCTGGAAGGCAAGGTCACCCGAGGCGAGACGCTGCAGACCGGCAGCCAGGCCGGAGGTTGCGATGCGCAGGCGCTCGGCCGCATCGGCTTCCGCACGCTGCTGGTCGGCGATTCGGTTTGCTTCCGCCTTCTGGCGATTGGTCTCGGCTTCGGCTTCAAGGCGCTTGTTGGCGATGGCGGCCTCGCGGAAGATCTGCATGGACCCGGCCATGCGGCCGATTTCGTCCTTGCCACCCTGTTCAATCACGACATCCAGATCACCATTGGCCAGGCGAGACGTGACGTCTGCCAGTTTGCCAAGCGGGCGGGAAACGAGCTGGAAGTTCAGGAAGCCCATGAGAACAGCGGCGGCGCCGACAACGAGCGATGCGATCAGGCTGACGCTCTGGACCATGTCCAGGGCCGCATGCTGGGTCGCCGTCGCGGCCGCAGCGCGGCTTGCCATGGAGGACTGCACTGCAGCGAGGCTGGTTTCGACCGCTTTGACGTAACGTGCGCCTTCACCCGTCACTTCGATGGCACGGGCGAGTTCAACGGTCTGCGGATCGCGCATCAGGAGGATCTGGCGTTCGACGACCTTGGTGGTCCAGTCCGCCACGGAGGCAAAGGCTTCCTTCAGTTTCGGAAGCTCAGCCGGAGACGACTCGGCGAATGTCTTTTCAAGCCTGCTCATGTCGGCCTTCATCTCGGCCAGACCGCTGTCTACGGCCGCCGAATATTCGCGGTTGCCGGTGAGCAGGAAGGTCTTCAGATGCATGTCCGTGACAGACAGATCTGCGGAAAACTCAGTGATGGTGTCTACGAGCTGGTTGACGAGCTCGGTTTCCGCGACCTGGTGATTGGCTTCCAGTGCCCGGTTGTAGATGAAGGTTGACGATGCAATGGCGATGGCCGCCAAAATGCCGAAGGCGATGAAGCCCTTGGCGCTGACAGAAAGGTTCTTCAGCATATTTCGATCCAGTCTCGGTCTGAGAGAATGTGCAACATCATTTCTTGGCACGGTCGCCCTCATGGCGCCGTGGCGGTCGCTCAGGAACCGGCCTGCATGCGTCTTTCGAGTTCCGTCAGGTTCAGTTCAACCGTGACGGCGCCGATCTTCTTCTTGTCGGCAGAAAGGATTGTGAAGCTCACCTGGTCGCGCCAGATCTTGGCTTCGTCGTCCCATTCCGCTTCATCGACGAACAGGGCATCGTCGGCCACCGCAAATGTCTTCTGGTACTTGTCTTCGTCTCCCTGCCAGAAATCGCTGGTGACGGAGCTCTGACCGACATTCAGGCCGGTCTTGTCCATCACGAAGATCTCGGCATAGAGGCCAAGAGACTTGCCCTGGATGCGGGCGAGGTAGACGGAAAGCGGGCTCGACAGGGTGGCTGCGATCAGCGGCTTGTCGGCGGCTTCACGCTCGGCCTTCCACTGGTTGTCCAGCGTGTCGATCTTGTCCTGGGTGAGGTTGTCGAAACGGGCATTCTGGGCTTCAACCGATACCTGGACGATTTCAGTATCGATGAATTTGCGCATGTCCTCGATGACGGCGGGCGTCACGAGCTTCGCCACGTCCGGCTTGGGCGGCTCGGCCAAAACCGAGCCGGCGGACATGATCAGGGCGGCCATTGCTACAGATGTTTTCAGAACACTCATCATTGGGTCTCCTCATATTGAGAAGAATTCTAGCATCCATTGTTAAATGGTCTCTTAATATAAGAAGATGTGAATCAAAAATTGTAATAAAATTCAAACAGTTGCAATTGATTTCAATCGAGGAAGATGAACCTCACCCTCTCAAGTTGTTGTTTGCTGGCGATTGGTGTTGAATACCGGACAGGCCAAATGCATTGAATTTGTGCAGGTTAGGCCAAGGCTGCGATGCGCTGGTGGTGCGGTGACGGGCGTGAGCCATAAAGGTTGCATCGCATAACGGTTGTAGGCGCTGCTCTCTCTGTGTTCGGCCTCTGAACGTTCCCATTCCCGTTCAAATACGCATGCTGGTGCCGGAAACACGAAGGCCGCCCGAAGGCGGCCTCAAAGGGATTGGATGTCGCTCAGGCCCAACCCTGGAGTTCACGGCGCACCACGTTCTCGATCACGCGCATGCCGTTTT
This sequence comes from Rhizobium sp. AG855, assembly GCF_003610655.1. Classification (NCBI taxonomy): domain Bacteria; kingdom Pseudomonadati; phylum Pseudomonadota; class Alphaproteobacteria; order Hyphomicrobiales; family Rhizobiaceae; genus Rhizobium; species Rhizobium sp. AG855. The sequence goes on from NZ_RAQG01000003.1 coordinate 544,626, forward strand.
CGCTGTCGTTCAGGCAGGGAATGTGGGTGAACTTCTCGCCGCCATTGTGGAGGAAATCCTCGCCTGCTTCGCCGGCAATCTCCTCCAGCGTTTCCAGGCAGTCGGAGACAAAGCCCGGATTGAGGATGGCGATGCGCTTCACACCGTCCTTGGCCAGTTTCTCCACCGTCTTGTCGGTATAGGGCTGCAGCCATTCCTCCGGCCCGAAGCGGGACTGGAAGGTGACCATCAGCTTCTCCTTCTCCCAGCCGAGATGGTCGCGCAGCAGCCGCGTCGTCTTGTAGCACTGGCAATGATAGGGATCGCCCTTCATGAAGTAGGACTTCGGAATGCCGTGATACGAGGTGATGACCAGTTCCGGCTCCCAGTCGAGCGTGGCGAGATGCTCGTTGATCGAGTTGGCCAGTGCTTCGATATAAACCGGGTCGTCGGCATATTGCGGCACGGTGCGCAGCGCCGGCTGCCAGCGCATCTTCAGAAGCGCCTTGAAGGCCTCGTCATTGACCGTCGCCGTGGTGGCCGCCGCATATTGCGGATAGAGCGGATATATCAGGATCCGCTCGCAACCGGCCTTCTGCATCTCGTTCATCTTGGCCTGGATCGCCGGCTGGCCGTAGCGCATCGCCCAGTCGACATGCACGTTCGGCAGGTCCTTCAGCGCGGTCACCAGCTTTTCTGCCTGGCTGCGGGTGTAGGTGCGCAGATAGCTTTCATCGAGGTCCTTGTTCCAGATCTCCTCATAGGCCTTGCCGACCTTCTGCGGGCGCTTGTTCAATACGATGCCGTAAAGGATCGGATACCAGAACCAGCGGGACCACTCGATGACGCGCTTGTCCGTCAGGAATTCCTCGAGATAGCGGCGCATGGACTTGTAGTCGGTGCCGTCGGGGGTGCCGAGGTTGACGAGGAGCACGCCGACCTTGCCGAACTTGACGGGCGGATGGTCGGAGGGCCAGTGGGCGGGCATTGCGGTCATTGGGGGTATCCTGATGATTTGCTGCAGGGAAGCAATACGTCGAAAGATGGCACTGGGATCATCTGATAAAAGCAAAAGCCGGCCCGGGGAAGCCCGGACCGGCTGGTGATCCTGCGGCGAACCGTCTTACTTCGGGGGAAGCTGCAGTTCCTTGCCGATGGTGATCAGGTTGGGATTGCGCAGGGCGTTGGCCTCGGCAATCTTCGTCCACAGCAGGCCGTCGCCATAGGTGGCCTTGGCGATCTTCCACAGGCTGTCACCGGCGACCACCTTGTAGGCCGTTTCGGCAACGGCCTTGGCGGTTTCGGTCGCCGTCTTCGCCGGAGCCGTTGCTGCGGGTGCCGCAGCGGCCGGTGCTTGCGCAGCCGGGGCGGCCGGAGCCTCCGTGGCCGGCGCTGCAGGCGCTTCTGCGGCAGGAGCGGTGGTGGTGCTGGCGGCGGCCGTTTCGACAGCCGTGATGCGGCCGTCGGTATAGGGCTTGTAGGGGCTGTTCTTGGCGATGTAGTCGGCGACCACGGTCTCAAGGCCGGGGCCGAAATCATAGGCGTTCTGGCCACCGGTCGCGAAGACCTTGTAGCCGTCGCCGCCGCCGCGCATGTAGTTGTTGGTGGCAACGCCGTAGATCTTGTTGGCGTCGATTGCGACCCAGTTGTCGCCTTCCTTGACCATAACATCCGAGATGCGGCTGCCAGCCGGCTTGGACTTGTCGAACGCGTATTTCAGACCCGAGACCTGCGGGAAGCGGCCAGCGCCTTCCTCGATCTGGCTCACACCATTTTCGAGGGCGGCGACGACGTCCGATCCCTTGAGCTGGAAGGAGGCGAGCGTGTTCTGGAAAGGCAGCACGGTCAGGACTTCGCCCATGGTGACGGTGCCAGCATCGATCGAGGCGCGCAGGCCGCCACCGTTCTGGATGGCGATGGTCACACCCTGATCCTGCAGGCGGTCGACCATGGCATCGGCGACCAGGTTGCCCATGGTGCATTCCACCGCACGGCAGGTTTCGCGAGAGCCATCGATGGCATCGGACGTGGCGCCGATTTCCTTCAGCTTGATCTCCTCGATCGGACCGGCGAGTTCGGTGACCTTGGCGGTGAAGGCGGCATCCGGGGTCACCGAGGCGTCGAGCAGTTTCGGCGCACCGGCGGCGGATTTGACGACACCTGCATCGTCGAAGGTAACGGTCAGGTCACCGAGATATTTCGAATAGGCATAGGCCGTGACGATCGGCACGTCCTTGCCTGAGGGGTTCTTGACCAGGGTCGGATAGGGGCCGGCCGCCTTTTCGTCGGTGGAGGAGAGCAGGGTATGGCTGTGGCCGCCGACAATGACGTCGATGCCGTCAACCGCGGCTGCGATCTCCTGGTCCTTGACGTAGCCGACATGGGACAGGAGGACGATCTTGTTGACACCCTGGCCTTCGATCTCCTTCACGGCATCCTTCAGGTAGCCGATCTCGTCTGCGAAGAGGATGGCATCGCCGGGCGACGAGGTCTCGTCGGTGTCGGTCGCGAGAACGGAGACCACGGCCACCTTCTCGCCGCCGAAGTCCTTGACGATGTAAGGCTTGAACTTGTCAGCGACCGGCGAATTGAGGCCCGCCAGCGTGTTGCCGGAGATCATCGGGAATTTCAGCGCGTCGATGAACTTGGCCAATTCTTCCGGACCGTCATCAAATTCGTGATTGCCGATCGCCATGGCGTCGAAGCCGATGCCGTTCATGAATTCGGCGATCGGGGCACTTTTGTAGGTCGTGTAGAAGAGCGAGCCCTGGAACTGGTCGCCAGCATCGAGGGTCAGAACATTCTTGCCTGACAGTTCGCCACGACGGGCGTCGATGGCTGCCTTCACACGGGCGATACCGCCAAAGCACTCGTTCTTGGAGGCTTCCTCGGCCGAGCAAGTCGAGTCGGACTTGTTGATCGCTTCGATGCGGGAATGCAGATCGTTGATGTGGAGGATGTTGAGTTCGAAATCGGCGAGTGCTGCGCCTGTGGAAAGGGCGAGCACGGATGCGCTCAAGAGGCCTATTCGCAAGTGTCTGAACATCGTCTTTCTCCTGGTTCAATATCCGTCTGTCACTGTCTGGCATGCGACTGTGACAGATGCATGCCGGCTCGGGATGGCGGATGTTTTCATCTAGGCCGGGACAGGGCAAGGAAAAAAGCAGGTGGCGGTTCAGGTTAGAGGACACAAAACGAAAGAAGCGGCCATGGCGGCCGCTTCGATTTCGGAGACTTTGCGTGCTGCTTCAGGCGCGGCGAGCGAGTGAGAACTGCGCTCCGCTGTCGGATGTGCAGTTGAGCTGCGTCGGCGTGACGAGGGCGCAATTGACCTTCTGCTGGGTGTTGCGGACCAGCGACGTCATGTTGATCTCGACCAGGCGGTCGCCCTGCAGCGTGTAGGTGCCGGAGGCCAGGACCTGGTTCGTATCGGTGGTGCGGGTGGTGAAGGTGCCGCCGCGGAAGCTGGACGCGATGCCGTTCGGATCGACCCATTCGCCTTCGATTGACGGACCCTGCTGGACGGTCGGGAGCTGACGCGGTGGACCGGACGAATAGCAGGACGTGAGGGCAAGGCCTGCAGCTGCCAGCGTCACCACGGTTTTGGTCTTCATCTCAATCTCCCACCAACTCGACAGGTCGGCCATGCCGCCCGCCCTTGTGCATTGTTGCAAACCATGCCGCGAAGCCTTGCCCAAAGCAAGGCTCAGCACTTCGGCACCCTCAGTTATCCCGGCTCAGTTGCGCTGCGATAGACCGCCCGGAGCCGCATGGCAAAAGGCCCGCCGCAAGCGACGGGCCTCGATCGGTCTCTGAATGGCTCAGCGAACCAAAATGTTCCGGAACTGCCAAGGATCCTTTTCGTCGAGGTCTTCCGGGAAGAGGCCCGGGCGGCCGTCGAGCGGGGTCCAGTCGGTGTAGTGGCCTTCGACCGGGCCGAGATAGGGCGACTGCACTTCGAGGCAGCGCTTGTAGTCCATCTCGTCGGCTTCGACGATGCCGGCCTTCGGATTTTCCAGCGCCCAGACCATGCCGGCGAGAACGGCCGAGGTTACCTGAAGGCCGGTTGCGTTCTGGTAAGGAGCGATTTCGCGGGTTTCTTCGAGCGACAGGCGCGAACCATACCAGTAGGCATTCTTCTCGTGGCCATAGAGCAGCACGCCGAGTTCGTCGACGCCATCGACCAGCTCGTCTTCATCGAGAACATGCAGGACCGGCTGCTGGTTGCCGCCGTTGCCGAACATCTCGTGCAGCGAGAGCACGGCGTCATTGGCCGGGTGGTAGGCGTAATGGCAGGTCGGACGGTAGGTGACTTCGCCATCCTTCTCGACGGTGAAGTAGTCGGCGATCGAGATCGACTCGTTGTGGGTGACGAGGAAGCCGTATTGCGGACCCGGCGTCGGGCACCAGGTGCGCACGCGGGTGTTGGCGCCGGGCTGTTCCAGATAGATGGCAGCCTTGCAGCCCTTCTTGTGCTTCTTGGCGTTCTTCGGCATCCAGTTTTCATGGGTGCCCCAGCCGAGTTCGGCCGGCTGCAGGCCTTCCGAGATGAAGCCTTCGACCGACCAGGTGTTCCAGAAGACATTGAGCGGCTTCGGGTTCTTGGTGCGCTGGGTGTCGCGTTCGGCGATGTGCACGCCCTTGACGCCGACCTTCTTCATCAGCTTGGCCCAGCCTTCGCGGTCATCCTGCGAAGGTTCCTCGAACTTGATGCCGATCTCGTTGGCGAGGTTGACGAGGCCCTGCTTGACGAACCAGGAGACCATGCCCGGATTTGCGCCGCAGGTGGAGACGGCCGTGGTGCCACCCGGGTTCTTCGCCTTTTCCTGGCGCACGGTTTCGCGCAGCGCATAGTTGGTGCGCTCGGAGTTCTTCATGTTCTTGTCGAAGTAGAAGCCGAGCCAGGGTTCGACGACGGTGTCGATGTAGAGAACGTCGAGCTTGCGGCAGAACTTCATCAGGTCGAGCGAACCGGTGTCGACGGAGAGGTTGACGCAGAAGCCCTGGCCTTCGCCTTCGGTCAGAAGCGGCTTCAGGACCTTCTTGTAGTTGTCCTTGGTGACGTGGGCCTGGATGTGCTTGATGCCGTGCTTGGCCAGCAGTTCCGCCTCGTCGTTGCGGGGATCGATGACGACCATCCGGCTCTTGTCGAACTTGAAGTGGCGTTCGATCAGCGGCAGGGTGCCGCGGCCGATCGAGCCGAAGCCGATCATCACGATCGGGCCGGTGATCTCGCCATAAACCGGGTAGGTCTTCTCACTCATCTGGATCTCCTTGGAGGCGCGACCAGGCTGGTCCCGCAGGTGCGTTTCGGCCCGTGAGTGCGGGCCAAACCGATAATGGCGGTTCTAGATCACAAAACACTGACACAATAAAGACCATGCCCAGCCGCGCGTCGGCCCTCAGGGGGAAATTTTCGCAGCATCCTGTCGCAGCTTCGCGACGAGGTGCGCCTTCTGCCGATCGAGGCCCTTGTAAGCGAGCTGGGCATCCTCCATCGTCTCCAGCTGGTCTGCCAGCGCTGCAGCCAGCCTGCGGCCTTCCGGATGCGTCTGGAAGAGGCAGACAGGGTCAAGATAGATGCGGATGGTGAAGACGATCGCGCCCGTGTCCGGCAGCTTGGTCAGTGTCTGACGCTCGACCCGGATCACCGCCTCCTCGGGTGCCGCCGCGTCGTTTCGTCCGGTTTCGGGGTGAAAGAGTTTTTCGCGCCAGTTGATCGACCAGTTGAAGCGCTCCGCCGGTTGGCCGGGCAACAGGTTGTTGAAGATGCGGTTGATCATGACCGCATTGCGCGTGCCGGCCTGGAAGCCCGGTACATGTTCGTGGACGGCCTCCATCGGCCGGTCGAATTTTTCGGAGAGCAGCCAGGACGAGGGGAAGGAGAGGTGGGCGGCTGCGATGGACCAGCCAGCCTCGCGCTTCATCATGATGACGAGATCGTCCTGGACGAGCATGCCGGCACGCAGGAGCGGGGGTGTGCTCTCATCGGCAAGGTTAATCGCATGACCGGCAACGTGAAGGATTTGGCCTTCCCGGCGGGAATGGCCCGGGTGATCCCGCTCGATATGGGCAACCAACGCCTCCAGGCATTCGTGCTGGGCGGGCAGGCTGTCCTCGGTTGCGCGAAACACATCGTCGAGACGCGTCTCGATCAGATTGCGTTTTTCGTCGAGATAGCGCTGCAGGTCGCCATCCGGCTCGATCCAGCGTGTGGGATCAAGCGCGCAGAGGCCAATCGTGAAAGGGCGGGTCGGACCGGCATAGGGGGCGTGAGAGAAGGCATTGGACATAGGGTGTCAGGCTCGCTTTGAAGCCAACCTGCCGCGTTGCCCGCCCGATGGCAAGATCGACTGTGCGCTGAAAGGGCGCGACAACGTCGCAGCAAAGTGAGGCGGGCCTTGACGAAGGCGGCTTCAGGCCGATTTCCTGTCCGCTCGTCCCCTTGTTTGAAAGACCTGACCTTGTTCATCCTTCCCCGCCTCGGCCTGATCCTGCTCGGTATCGTCGTCGTTCTTGCTCTTCTCTTGCTGGCACTGGCCATCGCGACCCAGATCCGCGCCCGTGCCATCGAGGAGCAGTATCCCAATATCGGCACGCTGACCGATGTCGGCGGCTTCCGCCTGAATGCGCTGCACGTGGCTGCCGGTCCCGACGCAGACCTGCCGCCGATCGTTTTCATCCATGGGGCCTCCGGCAATCTGCGCGACCAGGCGGGTGCCTTTCTGGAACCGCTGCGGGGGCGAGCGGAGATGCTCTTCGTCGACCGGCCGGGCCATGGTTACTCCGAACGGGGCGGGCCGGAGAACGATACGCCGGCCGGACAGGCCAATGCGATTGCGACGCTGATGGAGAAAATGGGCATCAAACGGGCGATTATCGTCGGACATTCCTTCGGCGGTGCGATTGCGGCGAGCTTCGGGGTCTTGCATCCGGACAAGGTCGAGGGACTGGTCTTCCTCGCCGCCGCCACCCATCCCTGGCCGGGTGGCGTCGACTGGTACTATCACGTCGCCGCAGCGCCGATCATCGGTCCGCTCTTTTGCAACACGCTGGCGCTGCAGGCGGGCATGTCCCGGATCACACCGGGCACCGCGCATGTCTTTGCGCCGAACCCGGTGCCGGCCTCCTATGTCGCGGAGACGGGCGCCGCACTCGTGCTGCGTCCGGCGACGTTTCGCGCCAATGCCACCGATGTCGCCGGGCTGCATGCCTATGTGACGGAATTTTCGAAGCGCTACAGCGAAATCGACAAGCCCACCGTGATCATCACCGGGGACAGCGACGAGATCGTGCTGGAGGAGATCCATTCCAAGGGGCTTGCGCGCGATATCAAAGGATCCGAACTCGTCTGGATCAAGGGGCTTGGCCACAAGCCGGATTACATCGTGACCGACATCGTCATTGCGGCGCTGGAGAAGATCACGGGTGAGCCGCGTGACCTGCAGGCCATGGCCCGTGCTGCAGAGCCGCGTCTCGCTGCAACGCGTGTCGAGCCTGAAGGTCAGGCGCCGTCCTTGCAGGCCGGGCAGTAGTTGCCACGAAAAAAGCCGCCCGAAGGCGGCTTTTTCCATGCGTTGGGCTCAATCAGATGCCGGTCTGGCCGTCCGAGCCGATATAGGCAATGCGCAGCATGTTGGTCGAACCGGGCGTGCCGAGCGGCACACCGGCCGACATGATGATGCGGTCGCCCGGTTTGCCGAAACCTTCTTCGACGACGATTCGGCATGCGCGGTTGACCATGTCGTCGAGATCGGTCGGCTCGGAGGAGACGACGCAATGCAGGCCCCAGACGACCGACAGACGGCGTGCGGTCTGGATGACCGGAGAGAGCGCGATGATCGGCACTTCCGGACGTTCGCGCGAGGCGCGCAGGCCGGTATTGCCGGACGAGGTGTAACAGACGATCGCCTGCAGGCGGAGTGTTTCGGCGATCTGGCGGGCCGCCAGCGAGATGGCGTCGGCGCCGGTTGCTTCCGGCTGGGCGCGCTGGGCGTAGATGATGCCGGGGTAATGCGGCTCGCGCTCGACGGTCTCGGCGATCGAGGCCATGGTGGCAACGGCTTCGACCGGATACTGGCCGGAAGCCGACTCGGCCGAGAGCATGATGGCGTCGGCGCCTTCGAAGACGGCGGTCGCGACGTCGGAGACTTCGGCGCGGGTCGGCACCGGTGCCGTGATCATCGATTCCAGCATCTGGGTCGCGACGACAACCGGCTTACCTTCGCGGCGGCAGGCGCGGATCAGCTGCTTCTGGATGCCGGGCACGCGCTCCAGCGGCATTTCGACGCCGAGGTCGCCACGGGCCACCATCAGCGCGTCGGAGAGTTCGATGATCTCGTCGATGCGCTCGATCGCCTGCGGCTTTTCGATCTTCGACATCAGGCCGACGCGGCCCTTGGCGATCTTGCGGACTTCGGCCAGATCTTCCGGGCGCTGGATGAAGGAGAGTGCGACCCAGTCGACATCGTTGACGGCGAGCACGGCGTCGAGATCGGCGCGGTCCTTGTCGGTCAGAACGCCGGTTGCGAGAATGGTGTCGGGCAGGCTGACGCCCTTGCGGTCGGAGATCTTCGTGCCCGAGACGACTGTGGTCACGATGCTCTTGCCATCGCATTTCTCGGCGCGCAGATGCAGCTTGCCGTCATCGATCAGCAGGCGGTCGCCGGGCTTTACCGATTCCAGGATTTCCGGATGCGGGAGATAGACGCGGTTCGCGTCGCCGGGCACATCCTTGTTGTCGAGCGTGAACGTCTGGCCGGCCTTCAGCTCGACGGTGGTGTCGGCGAACTTGCCGACGCGGAGCTTCGGACCCTGGAGGTCGGCGAGGATGCCGATCGGACGGCCACAGGCGGCCTCGACACTGCGAATGCGCTGAACCAGCGTGCGCATCAGATCATGGCTGGCATGGCTCATGTTGATGCGGAAAAGATCGGCGCCGGCTTCGTGCAGCTTGCGGATCATGGCCTCTTCGGAAGAGGCGGGACCGAGCGTGGCGAGGATCTTTACTTTGCGGTTGCGCTTCATCAGTTCTGGCTTTCCTGGGTGCCTGACGTGTCGGAGAGCTGGACCATCCAGCTGCCTTGTCGTCCGGTGTCGTATTCCTTGAATCCCATCTGCTGATAGCCGCGCGCGAAGCAATCCTTCACGCCGACGATCTTGAACTCGTTTTCGGCGACACACATGTTGATGTCGCCGGACCAGCGACCGCCACGGGCGGCGTCCTCAGCATAGAGATAATAGTAGCGCGATTGGAGTTCGCCTTCGATCAGTGTGGCGCAGGTGCCGGCCGGAACCTGCCACCAGCCCTCGGTGATCCAGCCCTCTTCGGCGCGATAGCCGACGGCAACGCCGACGAGGTTCTGTGTACCATTGCAGGCCCTGAATTCGGCATGCGCCGCGTTCGCCGCGAGCATGGGCGCAAACAGCGCGCCCGCGATCATCAGGGGCCTCAGAAAACGCGCGGCAACGCGATTGCAAAACTGTGTGTATTGCTTGTGCACGATTGCCGCCGGAACTCCAAAAATGCGCATGGGATGCCTTCTTGCGATGCTGACCTGAGAATGTCAACGCAACTCTAATCGATTATATTTCCACTCTTCGCCCAGTGCCGGGACCATGTTGTCCGATCTTGGCACAAACGTGACAGCCATGAAAGCTTGCGCTCCCTATTCCCCCATGCGATCAAGCCTGCCTTAGCAGACGATGGCTTCGAACTGATGAATGACCACTCCGTTTTCGAAATCCTAGATGGCCGTCATGACAGTGGCTTGGTGCTTCTGGCAGACCACGCCACAAATATCGTGCCGGGGCAATATGGTCGTCTTGGCCTGCCGGAAAGTGCGTTCGGCCGCCACATCGCCTATGATATCGGCATCGAGGCGCTGACGCGGCGGCTCTCCGCTCAACTGGGCGTGCCGGCGGTGATGTCGCGGTTTTCGCGCCTGCTCATCGATCCGAATCGCGGCGAGGATGATCCGACGATCATCATGCGCATCTCCGACGGCGCGATCATTCCGCGCAATCATCCGATCAGCGCCGAGGAATGGCAATACCGGATCGAGACCTATCACCGGCCGTATCACCAGGCCGTCGCCGACGTCATTGCGCAGGTGGCGGAAACCTCCGGCAAGGCGCCGCTGGTGCTGTCGCTGCATTCCTATACGCCGGCCTGGAAGGGCGTGCCGCGGCCGTGGCATGCGGCGGTTCTGTGGGACACGGATGACCGGGCCGTGCGTCCGTTGATCGCGGCGCTGGAAGGCGAGGGGGATCTCCTCATCGGCGACAACGAACCTTACGACGGCGCGCTGAAGGGCGACACCCTGTATCGCCACTGCATGACGGCGGGCATTGCGCATGCGCTGCTCGAAGTGCGGCAGGACCTGATCGGCCATGACGAGGGCGTCGAGGCCTGGGCCAATCGCCTGGCGCCGATCTTTGCCCGCCTCAATGCCGACCCGATGCTGCATGAATATCGGATACACCCCTCGCGGACTGGTCCTTACCCGGCCCATCCGATCACGCCCTGAAGGATTAAGCCCATGACCCTGCCGACCAAGGAGCAGCAGACCGAGCTGGAAGCCGCCGCCTTCCGCCGGCTTCTCTCGCATCTCAGCAACCGGGCGGACGTGCAGAACATCGACCTGATGAACCTCGCCGGTTTCTGTCGCAACTGCCTGTCCAACTGGTATCTCGATGCGGCAAACGAGAAGGGTCTGGATCTCACGAAGGATGAGAGCCGCGAGATCGTCTATGGCATGCCCTATGACGAATGGAAGGCGAAGAACCAGCGCGAGGCGAGCGCTGCGCAGCAGCAGGCCTTCGAGAGGAACCGGCCGCAGGAATGAGCTGCCGTTGACGCTTTGGGGACTTGACGCGGGCTTCGGTTCGCGGCACGTGAACCCCACGAAATTCCATCCCGAACTGCCATCCCCGACATGAAGGAGATTGCCCATGTCTGATGCCGCCCACGGCGTCGCCCGCGACCAGCTCCGCGCTTTCGTCGAGCGCATCGAGCGCCTCGAAGAAGAAAAGAAGACGATCGCCGACGACATCAAGGACGTCTACGGCGAAGCCAAGTCCATGGGCTTCGACACGAAGATCCTGAAAAAGGTCATTGCGCTGCGCAAGAAGGACGACCAGGAACGCATGGAAGAGGATCTGATCCTCGACACCTACCTGGCAGCACTGGGCATGATCGAAAGCCCGCCGGAAGGCTGATCTTCATTCCGAACAGACACAAAAAAACCCGCCGATCCGGCGGGTTTTTTAATGCCTTTGTTTTGTCCTCGACGGATCAGGGCTGACCGAAGCGGCTCGGATCGACCGTTGTCGCATCCAGACGGAAGCCGACGGGAACGGTCGTGGTCGGGGCGAGCAGCGAACGCGAGACGACGCGCGGTGCCTTGCCCGGCTTGATCACGGTTTCGAACTTGCCCTGATTGAGGGCCCATTGCTCGATCATGCCCTTGGTCAGCTTCGTTCCGCCATACATCGCCATATGGGCGCGTTCAGCTTCTTCCTGGCCGGGGCGACCGCCCTTGACCGGCAGCGCCGCATCGGCGCCGGGTGCAGATGTCTTCGGCGTATCGAACATATCGCCGAATTCCGATGTCGCTTCGCCCGCCGGCTTTTGCGGCAGCGAGGCGACTTCGACCGACTTTGCGGCTGGTGCCGGCTTGGTTGCTGCCGGTGCAGCCGGTGCTGCACTTGCGGTTGCCCGTTCGGCCGGGATCGGTGCGGCCATTTCGGCCTGGTTGCTGTTTTCAAGTGCGTCGGCGGCTTCCGGCGACAGAATGGCCTGTTCGACCTCGTCGACTTCGGCTTCCTCTTCCGGCTGCGCACTGGCCAGAAGGGCCTCTGCCACGGCTGGACGAGCGGTCGGAACCGGTACGGTTGCACCATTGGCGAGAACCATGGCGTCGCTGTTCGGATCGATCGATGCCGTCATGACGGCCGGATCGTTTGTGGCCTGGTCGGGACGCGGGCCGAGCAGGGTCGGAACCGGGACCTTCATGCTGGCGAGGTCCGCGAATTCGCTCGATGGTGCTGCGGCCGGTACGGGCACACCGTTTGCAACCTGCTGCAGCGCATCTTCTGCGGCGTTGCGCGGCGGTTGGTAAAGCGCCACGGCAAGGCTTGCATCAGCCGGTCGAAGCGACGGACGGGCCTGGGGAACAGGGGCGGAGTCCACGCCCGGCAGGGCATTGGCGACCATGACCGGCTCGGTGGCCGTGACCACGGGCGGCGGAGGCGGTGCTGCGGGCTCCGGCTGCGCGGCGAGTGCCGGACGTTCGGCCGGTGCCGGAACATCCTCTTCTTCATCCTCATCGCCGCCGCCGAACAGCATGGCGAGGAAGTTACGCGGACGGCTCGGGCGTTTCTCGTCGGCCACCATGATCGCGCCACCGGCTTCCAGGCGGCGCTTGTATTCGGCGAGTGCCTGCTGGTAGCCCGGCAAAGGCTTGCCATCGGATGGGATATGCACGGTTTTGCCGTCGGGGAAGAGGCGCACCAGGTCCTGGCGGTTCATGCGCGGCCAAGCGCGCACGCCGGCCACATCCATGTGAACGAAGGGAGAGCCGGAATTGGGATAATAGCCAACGCCGCCCGCCTGCAGTTTCACGCCCAGTTCGCGCAGGGTCTTGAGCGCCACGCCCGGGATGTAGAAGTCCATCGCGGTGCCGCGCATATGCTGGCTTTCCTTCGCGACACCCTTGGAGCGCGAACGCAGCATGGCATTGGTCTGCGGCGAACGGTAACCGGATACGGCCTTGATATAGCCCTTGGCGCCGGCGCGGCGGTAGACTTCCCAGACGAGGTCGAAGAGGCGCGGATCCATCTTCGTCGGCTCGTTGCGGCGCCAGTCGCGCAGGATGTAGTTGAGCTGTTTCAGACCCTTGGGGTCGTAGCGGCCATTGCGCTTGAAGGTAATCGAGGCGCGCTCGCCGGTGTGGACGAATTCAATGTTGAGGGTACGCGTTTCAGCACGCGCTGCACCGGCCGTCCCGAATGCGGTTACGGCACCGACGAAGAGAAAGGCCAGAAACGAACAGACCAGTCTCGCTGCGATCTTTGCGCATGCGGCCTGGGGCTTGCGCCCGTTCTGCCATCGGCGCGCGCTGATGTCTTGCGATGTCTGCAATGCTATCCCCGTCAGAATCCGTCCCACGCCAACTCAAGGTGAACGTCAAATGCGGTCACACCATGGCAAATTTGCCACATCCGCACAAGCAGTCACGTTATGGTGAACGTCTGCCTAACACATGTCAGGCTCTTGGTAGGCGATTAAGCTTACCCCAGAGTTAACAAGGGAAGATTGAGACAAATCAAGCGGCATCCTTTTGGGGGTCGTCCGGGTCGATGCCGTAGTCCTTGAGCTTGCGGTAGAGCGTCGAGCGCCCGATGCCGAGTTTGCGGGCCACCTGGCTCATCTGGCCGCGATAGAACTTCAGGGCGAAGCGGATCAATTCCTCCTCGATCTCAGCCAGTTTGCGCACGTTCCCGGCCTCGTCCGTGCTGACGATGACATTGCCCGTCGACACATTTCCGAAACCTGTGGACGAGGGAGCGGCCGTGTGGCTTACGAAGGTGGCGGCCCGTTCGGCGAGCGCTGCCTGCACCTTGGCAACCGGACTTGATTCGTCCCGGATCTCGCTCGCATCGCGGCTTACGGCACCGGAGCGGTGGCCGCTGACCTGGGCCGAAATCTGGGGAAAGTCGCTCTCGCCCAGGCTGACACCCTCGGCCAGAACCACCGCCCGGAAGATCGCATTTTCCAGCTGCCGGGTGTTGCCGGGCCAATCGAAGGCCGTCAGGAGGGCAATGGCCGACGCTTCGACCTGCAGCGTGCGGGGCAGACGCTGTTCCAGCGAAAAGCGCTCGACGAAGGTGCGCACCAGATGCGGAATGTCCTCCTTGCGGCGGCGCAGCGCCGGGATCGTGATCGGAAAGACGTTGAGGCGGTAATAGAGGTCCTCGCGGAACCGGCCGGACTTCACCTCCTCGATGAGGTCCTTGTTGGTTGCCAGCACCAGCCGGACATTGACCTTGGAGGGCTGTTGCTGGCCGGCGCGTGCCACCTCGCCAGACTGCACCGCGTCCAGGAGACGCGCCTGCGCGATCGCCGGCAACTCGCTGATTTCTTCGATGAACAGGGTGCCGCCCTCGGCTTCGCCGAATTTGCCCACCGCCGATGCCGGGTCGGGATCGCCAAGGCGGCTTCCACCGAACAGGACCTCGTCGATCTGTGCCGGTGAGATTGACTGGCAGTTGACGGTGACGAAGGGGCGTGACGAACGGTCGCTGGCGGCGTGGATGGCGCGGGCGACGAGTTCCTTGCCGACGCCAGCCTCGCCCTCAAGCATGACGGGGATGGTGGATTGCGCCGCGCGACGTCCGAGTTCGACGACGCGAGACATCGAGGCGCTGGCGGCGACGATATCGGCGAAACTCACTGCGCCGCTGCGGGCCCTCCGCGGAGTGCGCCCCTGCAGGCTGCTGCGATGAATCTTCAGCGCGGCCTCGACGGCGCCCGACAGGCGCTCCGGGGCAAACGGCTTGACGAGGAAATCGAAGGCGCCGGAGCGGACTGCGTCGAGCGCCGTTTCGGTTGCCCCTTCGGCGGTGGCGACGATCACCGGGACGGCCGGATTGATCTCTGCCAGCACGGCGAGGAGTCCGGATTGCAGGCCTTCGGGGGCGGAGGCGTCGATCACCACGACGCCGATCTGCTCGCGCTGGCGCCGGAAGGTGTCGATGGCGGCATGCGCCGTTTCTGCGACATGAACGGAATGGCCGTGCGCTTCGATCGCAGCCTTCATGCTGCGGCGCTCGGCGGCATCTTCATCGATGAGTAGGATCTGTGCAGTCAAAGTTTGCTCCCCCGGGGTGAGTGCCGGCGCCTTCGCGCTCCTGGGTAATCGAGGGGGGAGCGTGCCAGAAAGGACTGAACATGTTGTTGGGAGAAAGCCTCGGATTTTAACGATTCTTAACCTGTATTGGCACAGGCGGCGGAAAGGTCTGCGGAGAGGTGCATCGGCCCGTCGGCGGCGGATGTCACATCCATGGCGCAGGAGCAGCCTCTCTGTCGCGATCTGTCCGCGGCTTGCCGAGTGTGCCGGGACTGACTACATCTCCCGGCATCAGACAGGAAAGGACATCGTCATGAAGATCGACCGAAGCCACGTGTTTGCCAGTGCGACGGACGCTGCGGCGAAACAATCCGCAGCACTTGGCGATCTGCCCGTCTGGACGCTTGACCATCTCTATCCCGGCCAGAAATCCCCTGAATTCCTCGGCGCCGTCGAAAAGGCCGGGACCGATGCGCTGGCGTTCGAAACCAAGTGGAAGGGCAAGCTGGAAGCGGCGCTGGAAACCGTCGGTGAGAATTCACTGGCCGACGCCCTGCGCGAAATGGACGCGCTCGAAGATCTGCTCGGCCGCATCGCCTCCTATGCAGGCCTTACCTATTATTCCGACATGACCAATCCGGCGAACGGCAAGTTTTTCGGTGACATTCAGGCGAAGCTGACGGACATGTCGTCGCGTCTCCTGTTCTTCCCGTTGGAACTCAACCGCCTGGCTGACGATGCCGTCGATGCTGCCATGGATCGCGATCCGGCGCTCGCGCATTTCCGCCCCTGGATCGTCGACCTTCGCAAGGACAAACCCTTCCAGCTTGACGACCGGATCGAGCAGCTGTTCCTGGAAAAGTCGCAGACCGGCGCCGCGGCCTTCAACCGGTTGTTCGACGAGACGCTGGCAGCACTTCGTTTCAAGGTTGGCGATGAAGAGATGCCGCTCGAGCCGACCCTGACGCTTCTGCAGGATGCCGATCCGGCAAAACGCAAGCTGGCGGCGGAAGCGCTGTCGAAGACGTTCAAGGAGAATATCCGCATCTTCACCCTGGTGACGAACACGCTCGCCAAGGACAAGGACATTTCCGACCGCTGGCGCGGGTTCGAAGATATCGCCGACAGTCGCCATCTGGCCAACCGGGTCGAGCGCGAAGTGGTTGACGCGCTGGCCGAAGCCGTGCGCGAGGCCTATCCGCGCCTTTCGCACCGCTATTACAAGATGAAGGCGAAGTGGCTCGGCATGGACCAGATGAACTTCTGGGATCGCAACGCCCCGCTCACGGAGACGCCCGACCGCCTGATCCCCTGGGACGAGGCCAAGGACATGGTGCTCTCGGCCTATGGCGGCTTTGCGCCTGAGATGGCAGAAATTGCCGGCCGTTTCTTCGACGGCGGCTGGATCGACGCGCCGGCGCGTCCCGGCAAGGCGCCGGGTGCCTTTGCCCATCCGACGGTTCCGTCCGCGCATCCTTATGTGCTGGTCAATTATCTGGGCAAGCCGCGCGACGTGATGACGCTGGCCCATGAACTCGGCCATGGCGTGCATCAGGTTCTGGCCGGCGGCCAGGGTGCCCTCATGTGCCAGACGCCGCTGACGCTTGCCGAGACAGCCTCCGTCTTCGGCGAGATGCTGACCTTCCGGGCGCTTCTTAACAAGACCACCGACAGCAAAGAGCGCAAGGCGATGCTCGCCCAGAAGGTCGAGGACATGATCAATACGGTCGTGCGCCAGATCGCGTTTTACCAGTTCGAGCGCAAGATCCATGCGGCGCGCAAGGAGGGCGAACTGACGGCGGAGCAGATCGGCGAATTGTGGCTCTCGGTTCAGGAAGAAAGCCTCGGACCGGCGATCAAGATCTCAGAAGGCTATGAGACCTGGTGGGCCTATATCCCCCACTTCATCCATTCGCCGTTCTACGTCTATGCCTATGCCTTCGGTGACTGCCTGGTGAATTCGCTCTACGCGGTTTACCAGAATGCCGAGGACGGCTTCCAGCAGAAGTATTTCGAGCTTCTGAAGGCTGGCGGAACGAAGCATCACTCCGAACTTCTCGCCCCCTTCGGTCTCGATGCCACCGATCCGGCTTTCTGGAGCAAGGGCCTGTCGATGATCGAGGGATTGATCGACGAGCTGGAAGCGCTCGACAAGGCAGGCTGATCAGGCTTGCGTGACGATCTAGGTGGCGAGCAAAGCCGCCGCCTGGGTCCGGGTTGCAACGCCGAGCTTCCGCAGGATCTGCGCGACGTGATAGTCGACCGCACGTTTCGTGCGGTCCATGATCAGCGCGATATCCGCATTGGATTTGCCTTCGGCGACCCAGCGAAGGATTTCGCGCTGCTCGTCCGACAGGAGTGCGATGCGCGGATCGTCAACCGTGCGGGCCGCACAGGCTGCCAGCAGAAGCGTCCGCTTCAGAAGGACCATTGCGGACAGTGAAAAGGCCTGCCGGATCTGCTCTGGCGAAAACACGCGAGGCGAGCGCGAGGCCACCACCATCCCCCAGACCTCATTGCCCCGCTCCTGCAGGGGCATGTTCAGACCGGCCTGCAGCTTCAGATCCCTGACGAAATCAAGGAAGCGGCTTCCCGGCGCTTCGCGTTCGAGGCTGTCGCGATCCCATGGCACCACCGTCGCACTTGTCAGGGTGCGTTCCATCACCGGATCGCGCGTCGTGATTTTCCGGCGAAGCGAGGGGAGCGCCAGGACATCGAAGGTCTTGATCCAGTCGCATGGCATGGCTCGGCGTGTCACGCGGTCGAAACCGCCGACAACGAATTCGGTCAAGCCAAGCTTTCCGAAACTGTCGACGCAGATCTCGAACAAATTTTCCAGCGTGTCCGTCTCAATGATCGATCGAACGGACGAGGTGAAGTTGACGTCGGAAATTGGACCTCTCCATCTTCGCAAGTGCCCCACCTGTCGACGACATGCACTTGCCGGGCATCGGCCACGATGGCAGGGAGAGCAGGCGAACGGGCAAGAAAACTTGACCGGGGGTGCGAGAGAGCTGTGCGATATTTGAACGACAGTTTGGCTCACAACCCGCCAATCAACATACGCCCAGTAGACACCTAGCACTACACGGTTGACAACTGCTTAACCGAACAGGCGATCTTTGCGCAATTGCAATATCTACTGACAGCCTACCAATGCGCGAAGGAATTTTCATGAAAAATATTTCGATCGGAGCGAAGTTCACGCTCATCGCAAGTCTGTTTCTGTTGCTGGCCGTCGGTATGGCCGTTTATGTCAATACACAGGTCAAGGTCCTGACGGAGGCCTATTCGGGCTTGCTGAAGGACGAGACCAAGGCCGCTTCCCAGCTCACCCGCGCCAATCGGGCACTTTTCACGGCCCGCGCGTCGCTCGCAGATATGATCATGATGTCCGATCCCAAGGCGATCGCTGCCGCGAAAGACGACTTGATCGAGGCGCGCAAATCCATGTTGGAGATGATTGACAGCGCATCGCAAGCACTGCCGAGAGAGGAGGCCCATGCTGGCGTCCACGAAACTCTGGCGTCGGTCAAGGATAGCGCTACCAGCATTTTCGACGTCAGCTGCGCCCGCGTCATTCAGGTCGGGGAAAAGAGCACCACTCCGGACGAGATCATCTCTGCCGTCAGCCTCTACACGCAGGAATGCCAGCCCAAATTTTCCGCCGTCTCGGCCGAGCTGTCCAAGGTCAGATCCGAGGTTAGCAACGCTGCCGACCATGAGGGGGAAGAACTGGCGGGCGTTGCCAACAACACCCGCATGATCACCGTCGTGGTTATGATCTCCGGCGGCCTGCTGGTGTTTGCCATCGGCTTTGCCCTGTTCCGCGTCAGCGTCGTCGCTCCGATCGGTCATCTGACGACGCGGATGTCGGTCATCGCTCAGGGCGATTTCGCCGTGGATGTTCCCGAAACCAATCGTCGCGACGAGATCGGCAAAATGGCCCAGGCCCTTCAGGTCTTCAAGGATAACGGCCTGCATACGCTGCAGCTGCAGAGCGAGGCCGAAGCGGCCCGCACGGCGACCGAGGCCGATCGCCTGGCCGCTGCGGAACGGGACCGCCAGATCGCCGCCGAAATGGCTCAGGCGACCAAGTCGCTGGCACACGGCCTGCGTCGCATGGCGGACGGCGATCTGAGCGCCGGGATCGACGAAGCCTTCGCCCCGTCGTTCGAGAGCCTGCGTCAGGACTTCAACCGGACGGTTGTCCAGCTTCGCGACACGCTGCAGGCGGTCACCCAGTCGACACGCTCCATCGATGCCGGCTCGCGCGAACTGGATCTTTCGGCGGATGCCCTGTCGAAGCGCACGGAACAGCAGGCCTCTGCCCTTGAGGAAACGGCTGCTGCCCTCGACGAGATTACCGTCAACGTGGCCAATTCCTCGAAGCTTGCCCAGCAGGCCCGGGCTGCGGCGGCAGAGGCCAATCGCGCCGCGTCCGAATCGAGGGCGGTGGTGACAACGGCCATGGATGCGATGAGCACGATCGAGGCCTCGTCGGGCCAGATTTCGAGCATTATCGGTGTCATCGACGAGATCGCCTTCCAGACCAACCTGCTCGCGCTGAACGCCGGTGTGGAGGCTGCTCGCGCCGGAGACGCCGGCAAGGGGTTTGCGGTCGTCGCCCAGGAAGTCCGTGAGCTCGCCCAGCGTTCAGCCCAGGCGGCCCGCGAGATCAAGGATCTGATCCGCAGTTCCACCCAGCAGGTCGGGACCGGTGTCGATCTCGTCGCCCGCACCGGCAAGGCGTTGGAAATGATCGAGGAATGCGTGGCGGTGGTGAACGGTCACATCGACGCGATCGCGGTTTCGGCCCAGGAACAGTCCACCGGGCTTGTGCAGGTCAACAGCGCCGTCAACCAGATCGATCAGCAGACCCAGCAGAATGCCGCCATGGCCGAAGAGGCAACCGCTGCCTCGAACGCCTTGGCCGCCGAGGCGGTGACCCTGCGCGACCTCATTGGCCATTTCAACCTGATGGCCGGTTCCGCAGATCAGGTCCGCAGGACCTCCGGCGCGCAAGCCGACAGGCGCGCCGCCTGACGGCAGGACTTTGGCAGGCGGCCGGGGAGGATTTCGGTCCGGCCGCCTGTTCGCGACGCGCCATGACGGGTGTCTGGTTGTCGCGCTTCGCCCGATATGCGAAGACACCGGCATGGACGACAGCCTGCTTTCCCCGATCGATGCGCCGTCGGCGCTCCATGCCCTTTTTCGTGACGACAAGACAGGCCGGAGCCTGCTGTTCGCAGATCCGCAGGACCTCGTCGTCGTGCGCAGGGCGGACGAGATCAAGCCGACAATCGAAAGATTGGAGCGCGCCCGGCGGGCCGGGAAATGGCTGGCGGGATATCTTTCCTACGAAGCCGGTTTCGCCTTCGAGGAGAAGCTTGCGCCGCTCATCGTCGAGGGGCGGGATACACCGCTCATCGCGATCGGCATATTCGACGGTCCGGCCCCGGCCGATCACCCTCTGGCGCAGCCGCCATCCAACATTCCGAATGCGCCCTTTCTCAGCGAGCCGCGCGCCGGTTGGGACTTTGATGCCTATCGCACCCGTTTCGAGCGCCTGCATGAGCACCTGCGCAAGGGGGACTGTTACCAAGCCAACCTGACCATGCCCGTGGAAGCCCGCTGGTCGGGCGATCCGCGTGCCGCCTTCTGGTCGCTGGTCGGGCGCCAGCCGGTGCATTATGGCGCCCTCATCGATTTCGGTGATCCCGTCATTCTCTCCCGCTCGCCGGAACTGTTCTTTTCCGTCGATGAAGACGGCTTCATCGAGACCCGGCCGATGAAGGGCACGGCGGCGCGCGGCGCAACGCCCGAGGAGGACGCGGCGATCATCGCGGCCATGCTGGACGATGAGAAGACCCAGGCCGAAAACCGGATGATCGTTGATCTCCTGCGCAACGACGTCTCGGTGATCTCCGAAGTCGGCACCTTGTCGGTTCCGAAGCTTTTTGTGATCGAGACCTATCCGACCGTGCACCAGATGGTGAGCCATGTCCGTGCAAAGCTGTTGCCCGACGTCGGGCTGCCCGAGATCATCGCCGCCCTCTTCCCCTGCGGCTCGGTGACGGGTGCGCCGAAGATGTGGGCGATGCGCATTCTGCATGAACTGGAGGCCGGTCCCCGCGACGTCTATTGCGGCGCGATCGGATGGTGCGATCCGCAAGGACCGATGCGTTTTTCCGTGGCCATTCGCACCCTCTCCCTTTTCAAGGGCGGTCGGGCAGTCTTCAATGTCGGCGGCGGCATCGTCTTCGATTCGAAGGCAGAGGCCGAGTATCAGGAATGCCTCTTGAAGGCCCGTTTTGCCCTGGGGGATCAATGGATTTCTCGCTGATCGAGACGATGCGGTGGCAGCCGGATGCGGGCTTCCTCAGGCTCGACCAGCATCTGCGCCGGCTTGCACGGTCTGCCGACGCGCTCGGTTTTCGCCAGCCGCAGGATGCGCGTGGCAAACTGGAGAAGGAAGTCTCCGGCGACACGCCGCTGCGCGTGCGCCTGGTGATGAGCTTTCGCGGGAAGATCGAGATCACCACGAGCCCTTACATTGCCGAAGCCGAAGAGGCGGTCTGGCGGGTGAAGGTTGCGAAGACGCGGCTGCAATCGGAGGACAGCCTCTTTCGTCACAAGACGACCCGCCGTGAGCCTTATGAGGCGGCCCGCGCGGAGTTCACCAAGGACGAGGCGGATGAGGTGATCCTGCTCAACGAGCGCGACGAAGTCTGCGAGGGCACGATCACCAACATCTTCGCCGAGGCTGCCGATGGCACGCTGCTGACCCCGCCGCTGACCAGCGGTCTGCTGCCCGGCGTACTTCGGGCCGAACTGATCCGCGAGCGCAGGGCCCGTGGCGAGGTGTTGAAGCTATCCGACCTCAGCCATCGCAAGCTCTTTGTCGGCAACTCCCTGCGCGGACTGATCCGCGCTGAACTCATCGAATAGGACCATCCATGTTCATCCTCTCCCTGACCTATGTGAAGCCGATCGAGGAGGCGGACCGTTTCATGGCGGCGCATATGGACTGGGTCAATGCCGGCTATGAGCGCGGCATGTTCCTGGCGTCAGGCCGGAAGAACCCGCGGACCGGCGGCGTTGTGCTCGCCAAGGGCGACCGTGCGGAAATCGACGCCTATGTCGCGGCCGATCCTTTCACGGTCGAGGGTGTCGCAGTGTATGACGTCACGGAGATCACGGTGACGCGGACGGCAGAGGGCTTGGCCCTGATGAAGGACTGACGGCAGGCGCCAGGCCGCGCTGGCGTTCCCGCCTTGCCGTGCAATACGCGTGAATCAGGTGCGCTGGCCGGCGAGTTCTTCCGACAGCTTCGAGACAATCTCCTGGGCTTCATGGTCGGCCGGATAGACCTCGAGATACCGTTCCCAGGCGTGCAGGGCGCCTTCCTTGCTTCCGCGTTCGGTCAGGATCCCGGCGAGGCCGGCGATCGCGCCAAAATGGCGGGGCTCGAGTTCCAGCACCTTCTCGATGTCTGAGACCGACTTCTTGTAATTGCCCATGGTGAAATGCAGCGTGGCGCGCTGGTTCCAGGCGCCGACGAAATCGGGCTTGAGGGTAATCGCCTGGTCGACGAAATCGAGTGCTGCGGCATTGCGCTTCTCGGCGGCGGCCTTGGCGGACCATTGCATCAGAAGATCGACGGTCGGGCTTTTCGATTCGCTCCAGGCTGCCATGGCGGCGTTGGCAATGACGCGGGCGGCGTCCGGATTGCGCTCGCGCTTCAGCCGGGCCAGCATCTCGTCGATGCTTTCGGGCTGCGGTGCGGCGAGCGGGACCTGTTCGATGGCAGACTGTGCCGGCGGCGGGACGGTCGCGGCAGGGGGCGTCGGCTGCTCCAGCGCCGGCGGGCCCGGCATCGGCTGCTGCGGCATTGGCTGCTGCGGAATGGGCTGGTCTGGCGCCTGTGCCGCCGCATGGCCCGAGACGACCACAGCAGACAGGAACAGGAGGCTCTGGGCGAGTCGCAAAGAAAAACGGCGCATACAGGGAAGGTAATCCCTCAGCGCCGTCTTTCAAATTCAAATCTGCGATATCAACACGCCATTTGATGGCGGGTAACCTGCATGGCAACCGGACCCTTGCGGATCCGGGAGACCTCAGCCCTGGCGGGCCTTGAAGCGCGGGTTTGCCTTGTTGATGATGTAGACGCGACCCTTGCGGCGAACCAGACGGTTGTCGCGATGACGGGCCTTAAGCGCTTTCAGCGAGTTCTTGATCTTCATTTTTCTGGTCCACAACGATTGTCGGGGAATGTGTCATTCACCCACTGTCTGAAACAATCAAAAGCGCGCCGCCGGGCGCGCCCTTGAAGAGTTGGCGGCAATTAGCCCGAGGGAGGCCTGCCTGTCAACCGGTCCGGCGGCATTTGCCCCGCCGAAAAGGCTAAAAAACCCGGCTTATCAGTCGCGGAAAGGCAGGATTTCCGTCACATGGCCCATCTTTCTGCCAGGACGGGCTTCCGTCTTTCCATAGAGATGGACGAGCACGTTCGGCCTGGCGAGCCAGCCGGGGACAGAATCGATGTCGTCGCCGATCAGATTCGTCATCACGCAATCGGAATGCCGGACGGGGTCGCCAAGCGTGAGGCCGGCGACGGCGCGGATGTGCTGTTCGAACTGCGAGACGATGCAGGCAGCCTCCGTCCAGTGGCCGGAATTGTGGACGCGCGGCGCGATCTCGTTGGCGATCAGCTGTCCGTCTTCGAGCACGAAGAACTCCATGCCGACGACGCCGACGTAAGCCAGGCCATCCAGCAGCTTGGTCGCTGCTTCCCGGGCGGCTGTCGCCGTTTCCGGCGTGATCGCGGCGGGCTGGGTCGAGGTGTGCAGGATGCCGTTCCGATGGACGTTTTCCGTCGGGTCGTAACAACGCACCTGGCCGTCGAGACTGCGGGCGGCGATGATCGAGATTTCGCGCACGAAAGGCACGAAGCTTTCGAGGATCAGCGGCACCGAGCCGAGGGCCGCATAGGCGCCGTCGGCTGCGTCACCCTTGCGGAAGACCTTCTGGCCCTTGCCGTCGTAACCGAGCCGGCAGGTCTTCAACACGCCTTCGCCGCCGAAATCGGCAAGGGCTGCCTCCAGTTCTGCCTGGCTATTGACGGCATGGAAGCGCGCGGTCTCGATGCCTGAGGCATTGAGGAAGCGTTTTTCCGTCAGGCGGTCCTGAGCGACTTCCAGCGCCTTGGGCGGCGGATAGACCGGGACGCTTCGTGCCAGATGTTCGGCGGCCGAGACGGGGACGTTTTCGAATTCATAGGTGACGACGTCGCAGAGGGAAGCCAGTTCACCAAGCGCTGCCGGATCGTCATAAGCTGCGGTGACCTGCCGGTTGGCGACCTGCGCTGCCGGGCTGTCCGCCTGCGGCTCGAGGATCACCGTGCGGAAGTTGAGGCGGGCGGCCGCCATGGCCAGCATGCGGCCGAGCTGGCCGCCGCCGATGATGCCGATCGTGCGAACAGTCATGGGGTCTCGTCCATGGGGTATTCGGCAACCGCTGCCGCCTGTCGGGCGATCCAGTCATCGAGGCGGTCGGTGAGTTCTTCGTCATGCAGGGCGAGAACGCGCGCCGCAAGCAGGGCGGCATTGACCGCGCCGGCACGGCCGATGGCGAGTGTGCCGACCGGAATGCCGGCCGGCATCTGGACGATGGAATAGAGGCTGTCGAGGCCGGACATGGATTTCGACTGGACCGGCACGCCGAAGACCGGCAGGGGCGACAGCGAGGCCACCATCCCAGGAAGATGGGCCGCACCGCCGGCGCCGGCGATGATCACCTGGAAGCCTTCATCGCGTGCGCCCTTGGCAAAGGCATACATCCGGTCGGGCGTGCGATGTGCCGAAACGATGCGCGCCTCGTAGGAAACACCGAGCGCATCGAGCGTGTCTGCGGCGTTTTTCATGGTTTCCCAGTCGGACTGGCTTCCCATGATGATGGCGACGGGCGGGCAGTCAGCTGTCATGCTCACGTCCTTCTGGCTCAGGCAATGATGTCGGGAATGATCTGGTCCTCGAGCGCGGTGATCCGGTCCTTGAGTGCCAGTTTCTTCTTCTTCATCCGCTGGATTCTGAGGGCTTCACAGCCGGTCGCGATCATCGCATTGATTGCCGCGTCGTAGTCCTCGTGCTCCTGGCGAAGCCGCGCCAGCGAGAGCCGGATGTCAGCCTGTTCCTGATCGGCCATCTTGTTCCCCATCTTCGCCCTGTGGCTCACCGTTTAAGGATGGCCGTTGGATTCGCGCAAGCTCCTATCATCAAATACCGGTAACGGGAAGTTATCCTTGTCCCTCATTTTCAGGGGTCGAAATCACGAAATCGCCTTCGACAAACCGCATTTCTCGTGTCACATTACTTTCGTAAAGCCTGAAACTCCAGCGGATGAGGGCTGGAGGTAGGCGACAAGGAAGGACGTATCAAATGACCATACAGGCTCATCTTGACTCGCTGCAGAAGAAGCATGGTGCACTGGAAGACCAGCTCCATGACGCGCTGGCATCCCCCTCCGTCGACGACCGGCAGATCGCCGAACTGAAGCGTCTGAAACTGCGCCTCAAAGATGAAATGGAGCGCCTGAGGGCGTCCACCCGCCACTAACCTTCCATGCCGGCTGCGCCGGGATCCAATTGCCCCTGCGGCCTCCCAGAGATCCCGATGTATTCATGAAGCAGCCCTACCATTCCCCCGCCCCGGAGTTCCCAAGGACTTCGGGGCTTTTCTTTGCCTGGAATTCAGGGAAAAGGAGGCGTGGTCAGGACCAGAACTGGTCGAGCCAGATGTTCATGCGGTCGAAGCCCGGCTTTCTCACGCTGTAGAAGCGGCGGGTTCCCTCGGCGGTCACCTCGACAAGCCCGGCATCGAGCAGGGCCTTCAGGTGCTGGGAGACGGCGGGACGGCTGATCGGTAGGCGGCTTGCCAGATCGTTCACGGTTTTCGCGCCCCGGCGCAGATCCTCGAGGATATGCCGCCGGTTCGGGTCTGCGATCGCCGTGAAAGGATCCGCGTTCGTCATGGGCGAACGTTATGTCAAAGGCCGGCATCCGGCAAGCGCCGATGTGCGGTGCAGCAAGGGAAGGAGACTACAGGCCCATGAGGCCTGTGCTGCCGTCGTAGAAGAGTTTCGCGCCGGCGATCAGGACCATGCCATACATCAGGGGATAGAAGATCTTCGGCTTCATGTAGTGCACCACCTTGGCGCCGATCAGCGTGGAGACGAGCGCCACTGGGAGCAGCATGGCCGACAAGGTCAGATTGGTGCTGTCGAGTTCGCCGAGAGCGAAATAGGGGATGACCTTGATGGCGTTGAGGATGGCGAAGAAGCGGGTCGACATGCCGGTATAGGTCTTCGGATCGAGCTTCAGCGGCAGGGTGTAGACCTGGAAGGGCGGGCCGCCGGCATGGGCGACGAAGCTGGAATAACCGGCGAGCGCGCCCCAGAAGGAGCCCGCAACGGGACGTTCCGGTGCCGCCGGCTTTTCGACGCCATCCCGGCTGGCATAACTTTCGATGAAATAGCGGAGCGCGAAGATCAGCGAGATGCCGCCCAGAACGAGGCGCATGGCATTCGGCGAGACCAGCGTCGACGTCGCCCAGCCGAGAATGATGCCGATGATGGCGCCCGGCAGCATGACGAAGAGCGTTGCCCGGTTGTTGTGGCGGCGCCAGGCCCAGAGCGCGACCGCGTCCATCACCAGGAGGATCGGCAAGAAGATCGCCGCGGCTTGCATGGGCGGCACGGCGATCGCCAGCAGGGGAACCCCGATCAGGGCGAAAGCACCTCCAAGCCCTCCTTTGGACAGGCCAACCAGGGCGACAGCGGGAATGGCGACGGCATAGAAGTTCGGGTCTGTCAGCATTGATCGGTTGATCCTTTCGGAAGAGCGGTCTATCGGATTTATCGAGATAAAACGAGGACGAATTCCGCTGTCGTGGAAATGTCCCGCAAACGGATATAGCCGCATGACCGAAGACCGCTGCCGCCTCGTCCTCATCGTCCCTGACATTGCCGATCCGGCTATGCGCTGCGAAACGGTGGCCAATGCGCTGCGCGGCGGAGACGTGGCCTCCGTCATCATCCCGCAATACGGGCTGGATGACGGCGAGTTCCAGAAACATGCCGAATTGCTCGTGCCTGTGATCCAGGAGGCGGGGGCTGCGGCGCTCATCGTCGACAACAGCCGTGTCGCCGGTCGGGTCAAGGCCGATGGCCTGCATATCACCGGCAATGCCGAAGCCTTGGCCGAGGCCGTGGAGAAACACCAGCCGAAGCTCATCGTCGGCGGTGGCAATGCCATGGATCGGCATCATGCGCTCGAGGTCGGCGAGACGCAGCCGGACTATATCTTCTTTGGCAAGCTTGATGGCGACATCAAGCCGGAAGCGCATTCGAAGAATGTCGCGCTCGGCGAATGGTGGTCGGCGATGATCGAGATCCCGGCGATCGTCATGGGCGGCGCTGACCCGTCGTCTGCCGTCGCCGTTGCCGAAGCCGGCGTGGAATTCGTCGCCCTCGGCAAGGCTGTCTTCGAAGACCCGGCCAATGCTGCGGCGATCGTTGCGCGGGTGAATGCCGAGCTTGACGAAAAAGCGCCACGGTTTGCGGATTGAACCGCGGGATGCGCCAATCTTTCACGTCCCGCAGCCTGATTCTTGCCATACTGACCGGGGCCTGCCTTGCGGCGGGCACGCCGGTGATGGCGCAGGAGAGCGAGGACGGTGTGGCGATCGGCAATGCGCCGGCCATTCTGCCTGCCAATCCTTCCGATGCGGGCGATATCGATCGCGGCAAGCGCGACGACAGCGCCACTGGCGATGCAACGACGCTCGACCGTGCTGGCAAAAACGCGGCCCCGCCACCGGTCAAAGGTGGCAAGGTGACCGCCGGCGCCAAGGGTGACGACGCGCTTCAAGGCATCAACATCTATCTGCGCATGGGCGCTCCGCTGCCGGATCTGCCGCCGGAAAAGCCTTTCACCGGTGAAGCGGACGAGGCTTACGGCGCATTCCAGCGCGGGCTGTTCCTGACCGCCGTCGACAAGGCCTTGCCGCGTGCGCAACTCGGCGATCCGGCCGCCCAGACGCTGCTTGCCGAGATCATGTCGCGCGGGCTCGGCGTGAAGCGTGACCCGAAGGGCGCCGCCTTCTGGTATGCCCAGGCAGCCCAGGGCGGCGATACGTCCGCCATGTTCAAATATGCCCTGCTCCTGATGGAAGGCCGCGAGGTCGAGCGCGACAAGGCCAAGGCCGACGACTACATGAAGAAGGCCGCCGATGGCGGCAACGGGTCGGCGCAGTTCAACTGGGCACAGATCCTGGTGTCGCAAAATCCGGGTGTGCGCGGGTTGACGCTTGCCATGCCCTATTACGAAAAGGCGGCGGAGCAGGGGATTGCCGATGCGCAATATGCCCTGGCCCAGATCTATTCCGTGCTGAAGGACGTGCCGCCGGACAAGAAGAAGCGTACCCGCGAATGGATGGAGCGCGCCGCCAAGGCGGGGTTCGATACCGCGCAGCTCGACATGGGCCTGTGGCTGGTCAATGGCGTCAACGGCCCGCGCGACTACGAGGCGGGCTATCGTTGGCTGTCGATTGCCGCCAAGCGCGGCAATGTGGTGGCACAGAACCGGCTGGCGCATGTCTATATCAATGCGCTTGGGACACCGCCCAATCCGGTCGAGGCGGCCAAGTGGTATGTTCTGTCACGCCGTGCGGGTCTGAAGGATCCGACACTCGAAGACTTCTATCTCGGCCTGAACGAAGAGCAGCAAAAGCAGGCGATCGATCGCGCCAACCGGTTCCGTCGGAGCTGAGGCGCGTGCCGCACGCCTGTGCCTTGAGGGGAGGGCACCGTGCATGGATCTCGTCGACCTGTTTCAGCGGATCGGGCTTGCAATCGCCATCGGCGCGGCTGTTGGTGTGGAGAGACACTGGCGTGATCGCGCCGAACCGGAAGGCGCGCGCACAGCGGGTATCCGTACCTTTACGCTGATCGGCATGACCGGCGGACTGGCCGGGCTTCTGGAGACTGCGATCGGCGGCACACCCGCACCTGGACTGATCGTTGCCGCCTTCCTTCTTTCCTTGACCGTGGTGATGTTGCGCTTCGCGCTGATCCAGGCGCGCGCCGAACACAGCGTCAGCGCGACGACCGTGATTGCCGCCATCACGACTTTCGCACTCGGTGCACTCGCCGTGCTGGGGGATACGGTCATCGCGTCCGCAGGCGGTGCGGCGATTGTCACCGTGCTTGCCAGCCGTGAATTCCTGCATGGGGCCATCCGGCGTTTGACCTGGGTGGAATTGCGCTCAGCGGTGGTTCTCCTGGCAATGAGCTTCGTCTTGCTGCCGCTGATCCCGGCGACACCCTATGGTCCTTTCGGAGGCGTGTCGCCGCGCAGTCTTTTGATCCTGGTGATCCTGCTCGCCTCGGTCTCCTTCATTGGTTACGTCGCTGTCCGCCTGCTCGGCAGCGGTCAGGGTTATCTTGTGGCTGGCGCCGTCGGCGGTCTCGTGTCATCGACCGCAACGACGGTCACGTTCGCGCGGCAGAGCGTTTCCGGCATGCCGGCCCAGGCAGCGGCCGGTGGTGCAGTTGCCGCCGGGGCCGTGTCGCTGGTACGCACAGGGCTTCTGGTCGCGGCACTGGCCCCCTCGCTCGTTTCCGCCTTGCTGCCGCCGCTTCTGGTTTCCGGCGGTGTGATGATGGCCTGTGCGGTTCTCTTCATCCGTCGTGACGTCTCGCATGCAGGGGCAGAGCCGCCTGCCAATCCGTTCGAGCTGATCCAGGTGGTGAAGATGGCGCTCCTGATCACCGTGGTCGCCTTTGTCGCCCGCGCATCGAGCCAGATCTTCGGTGACGGGGGGCTTTACGTGGTTTCCGCACTGTCGGCGCTCGCCGATGTCGATGCAGCGACTGTGACCGTCGCTGGCATGGCGGCGCAACTCACGACAGCCGTTGCCATCAATGCGATCGGTATCGCGGTCGCAGCCAATCTCGTGGCAAAGGTCGCCTATGGTGCGGCGACCGGCAGCCGGTCTTTCCTGCTGATGCTCGCCCTGGCGACCACCCTTGCCATCGCGGCCGGGCTCATCGCGGCGTTCGTGGCGCAGCTGCCTTGACCCCGTTGCAGGGCGATCGGCGGCTTTGCCCCTTGAATTCCGGCGTTATTTGTGGTCTTGAACCCGCCAATCGCCGCGCTCTCGCGTGCTGCATCCTCGCCGCTCTCCGGCGACCATCCAATCTTAAGGAATACGCTCTATGGCCCGCTCCGCCCTTCTCAACGTCATGGTCCAGGCCGCGCTCAAGGCCGGCAAGTCGCTGGCGCGCGATTTCGGCGAAGTGCAGAACCTGCAGGTTTCGGTGAAGGGCCCGGGCGACTTCGTTTCGCAGGCCGATTTCCGCGCCGAGAAGATCGTGCGCGAGGAGCTGCTGAAGGCCCGTCCGACCTATGGCTTCCTTGGCGAGGAGAGCGAAGAGATCAAGGGCACCGACGGCGCGCATCGCTGGATCGTCGACCCGCTCGACGGCACGACCAACTTCCTGCACGGCATTCCGCAGTTCGCCGTCTCGATTGCGCTCGAGCGCAATGGCGAGATCGTTGCGGGCGTGATCTTCAATCCGGCGGCCGATGAACTCTACACCTCGGAAAAGGGCGGTGGCGCGTTCCTCAATGATCGCCGCATCCGCGTTGGCGCCCGCAAGGTGCTGTCCGATTGCGTCATCGGCTGCGGCGTTCCGCATCTCGGCCGTGGTCAGCATGGCAAGTTCCTCGTCGAACTGCGCCACGTGATGAATGAAGTTTCCGGCGTGCGTCGCATGGGGGCGGCAGCCCTCGACCTCGCCTATGTCGCGGCCGGCCGCCTGGACGGCTTCTGGGAAGCCCAGCTGAACGCCTGGGACATCGCAGCCGGCGTGCTGCTGATCAAGGAGGCCGGCGGCTTCGTCTCGGACATGAAGGGCGCCCAGGAGATGTTCGAGAACGGCACCGTGCTGGCCGGCAACGAATATATCCGCAAGGCGCTGGAAGAGGTCGTGAACCGTCCGGTGCCGCAGACCTGATCCGAGACCGGCATCGGTCGGCACGCGTCAGGGTGGTGAAATTCCCCTGACGCTTCGGCTTCAATTCGTCTCAATTTTCCACTAGCCTTCGCTTCAAGATTCTTCGGAGGACGTGCTTATTATGGCGAAAGTGAAGGTGGAGGACCTGGAAGTCGGGGTGACCCGTCCGGGAGACTACGGTCAGAAACTCTCCAGCCCGATGCCCTTCTTCACGACAATGGTCATTTTCCTGATCATCGTCTGTTTCATTGCAGCAATCCTCTATCGGCAGGCTCACGCGGCCTTCGTCACCAATCCCGGTCTGAACGGCCTGATCCTCGGTGTTCTCGCCGTCGGCATCATCCTGGTGTTCAACCATGTCTGGGCGTTGCGCCCGGAAGTTCGTTGGTTCAACAATTTCCGCGCCGCCGGCGACAATGCGGAGCGGGTCGGGCGCGATCCCAGGCTGCTCGCACCGATGCGCGCCTTGATCGGCGGGCGCCGGTCCATGGCGATCTCGACGACGGCGCTTCGCTCGATCCTCGATTCCATCGGCACGCGTCTCGACGAATCCCGCGATACCACGCGTTATCTCATCGGCCTTCTCGTCTTTCTCGGCCTGCTCGGCACCTTCTGGGGTCTGCTCGGCACGATCGGCTCGATCAACGACGTCATCCAGTCGCTCGATCCGGCATCCGGCGACAGCAACGACGTGCTGCAGGCGCTGAAATCGGGGCTTACCGCGCCGCTCCAGGGCATGGGCACGGCGTTCTCCTCCTCGCTGCTCGGCCTGTCCGGATCGCTGATCCTCGGCTTCCTCGACCTCCAGGCGGGACGTGCGCAGAACCGCTTTTACGTCGAATTGGAAAACTGGCTGTCGTCGGTGACGGATCTCGATTCCGAACGGCCGGTTGCTGTCGATGCCGACGGCGCGGTTGCGGCGGAAGACATCCGTTCGCTCGTTGCGGAGATCCAGAAGCTTGCCAATCGCGAGGGCGCTGCCGGCGGCGACCGTTCGGTGGCCGCCATTGCCGGCCTTGCCGAAGGCATTCAGGGTCTCGTCAAGAACATGCGCAACGAGCAGCAGATGCTGCGCGACTGGATCGAAGCGCAGCAGGAAGACGCCCGCGCCATGCGCAAGACGCTCGACCGGCTGAACGACAAGATCGGCGGGGCCAAGTAAATGGCGCTCGGGCGCAACCGGCGCAGGGAGCGCACCGTCGACTACTGGCCGGGCTTCGTCGATGCCCTGTCCACACTGCTGCTCGCCATCATGTTCCTTCTCACGGTCTTCGTGCTGGCGCAGTTCATCCTCAGCCGCGAGATCTCCGGCAAGGACGAGGTGCTCAACCGGCTGAACAGCCAGATTGCCGAACTGACCAATCTTCTGGCTCTGGAGAAGAGCGGCAAGCAGGATCTCGAAGATACGCTTGCGGCCCTGCAATCGTCACTCTCGATTTCGGAAAGCGAGCGTTCCCGGCTGCAGCAACTGCTCGACAGCGGAACGGGGTCTGCGGATGCAGCAAATGCGAAGGTCGGCCGGCTGAACGAGGAGCTGGTGGCGGAGAAGCAGGTCAGCGCCCGCGCCGCAAGCCAGATCGAGTTGTTGAACCAGCAGATCGCGGCCCTTCGTGCCCAGATCGCGGCTGTCGAAGAGGCGCTGCAGGCATCAGAAGCCAAAGACCAGTCGTCCCAGGCGAAGATTGCCGATCTCGGCCGGCGGTTGAACGTGGCGCTTGCCCAGCGAGTGCAGGAGCTGAACCGCTATCGCTCGGACTTCTTCGGACGGTTGCGTGAGATCCTGTCGGATCGCGAAAACATCCGCATCGTCGGCGACCGTTTCGTCTTCCAGTCGGAAGTGCTTTTTCCCGTCGGCGGTGCGGAACTCGACGCTGCCGGGCAGGCGGAAATGGACAAGCTGGCTGCTGCCCTTCTCGAACTGGCGCAGGAAATCCCGGCCGAGATAAGTTGGGTCTTGCGAGTGGACGGCCACACCGACGCTTCGCCGCTCACCGGCACCGGTCGTTACCGCGACAACTGGGAGCTTTCCTCGGCGCGCGCGACCTCCGTGGTCAAGTATCTGATCTCGAAAGGTGTTCCCGCCAACCGGCTGGTTGCCGCCGGTTTTGGCGAGTTTCAGCCGATTGCCGAGGGGGATACGCCCGACGTGTTGTCCCAGAACAGACGTATCGAGCTGAAGCTCACCGAACGCTGAACAGCCTCAATCCGATCGGTCTTTGCCGTTCGGGTAACTTGCGCGGTGAGTTACGTGCGCGTAAAGGTAAGACATGGCGCTTCGGGAGGGTGACATGCAGCAGTTCGACATCGTCGTGATCGGCGGCGGTTTGGCTGGCCTTGTGGCCGCGACCGAGGCTGTGGACCGAGGGCTCAAGGTCTGCGTGATCGATCAGGAGGGGCAACAGAATCTCGGCGGCCAGGCATTCTGGTCGCTCGGTGGGCTGTTCCTGATCAATAGCCCCGAACAGCGCCGCATGGGGATCCGCGACAGTCTGGACCTTGCCCGGCAGGACTGGTTCGGGTCGGCCGGTTTTGACCGGACGGAGGATTTCTGGCCGCGCCAATGGGCCGAAGCCTATCTGCAATTTGCCGCCGGAGAAAAGCGCTCCTGGCTGAAGTCGCAGGGCATCAGCTGGTTTCCCGTCGTCGGCTGGGCGGAGCGGGGCGGCGCGCTTGCCGACGGTCACGGCAATTCCGTGCCGCGTTTCCATGTCACCTGGGGCACGGGGCCGGGGGTGATCGCCCCCTTCGTCAGGCGGGCGACAGTGGCGGCGGATGCCGGCAAACTGACCTTCCTCTTTCGTCATCAGGTGGACCGGCTTTCGGTGCGCAACGGGGTCGTGACCGGTTGCGCCGGCGTGGTGCTGGCAGGGGATGCCACCGTTCGCGGCGGCTCCAGTTCACGCAATGTCATCGGTGATTTCGAAGTTGCGGCTGATGCTGTCATCGTCGCCTCGGGTGGCATCGGCGGCAATCATGATCTCGTGCGCAAGAGCTGGCCGGTCGAACGGCTCGGTCCGGCACCCAAGGCCATGGTCGCCGGCGTGCCCGCCCATGTGGATGGCCGGATGCTGGCGATCACGCAGGCAGCCGGCGGCGAGATCATCAATGGCGACCGCATGTGGCACTATACCGAGGGCCTGAAGAACTGGGACCCGATCTGGCCGAACCACGGCATCCGCATTCTGCCCGGTCCGTCCTCCTTCTGGTGCGATGCCGAAGGCAACCGGTTTCAGCCACCCGCCATGCCGGGCTTCGATACGCTTGCGACGCTGAAGGCGATCCGGGCGCGGGGGCATGAGTATTCCTGGTTCATCCTGAACAAGGCGATCATCAAAAAGGAGTTTGCGCTTTCCGGCTCTGAACAGAATCCGGATCTGACGGGCAGGGACATTCCGTTGCTGCTCCAGCGGCTGGGCAAGAACCCGCCAGGTCCCGTTCAGGCCTTCATGGACAAGGGTGAGGATTTCGTCGTGCGCGATACGCTCGAAGATCTGGTCGTCGGCATGAACGAGCTGTCCGGTGAACATCGGCTGAGCGTGCATCATCTGCGGACCCAGATCGAAGCGCGGGACCGGGAGATCGGCAACCGCTTCTCCAAGGATGCCCAGGTGACGGCGATCCGGGGTGCGCGCAACTATCTCGGCGACAAGCTGATGCGCACGGCGAAGCCGCACCGGCTGCTCGATCCCGCTGCCGGCCCGCTGATCGGGGTCAGGCTGCATATTCTCACCCGCAAGACGCTGGGGGGCTTGCATACCGATCTGGAGGGGCGCGTGCTCAACCGCGAAAACATGCCGGTGCCGGGGCTTTATGCGGCCGGCGAAGTCTCAGGCTTCGGCGGCGGCGGCATGCATGGCTATAATGCGCTCGAGGGCACGTTCCTCGGCGGCTGCCTGTTCTCCGGCCGGGTGGCGGGGCGAAACGCGGGGCGGTGAGGCCCCGCGATGTTGGCCGGATGTCGTGGGTTTATTGGGCCGCTGCGGTAAAGTCGCGGCCGCCCGTCTCGAACTGTAGACGCGCGAGTTTGGCGTAGAGGCCGCCCTGCTGGATCAGGCTCTGGTGGGTGCCTTGCTCGACGATGCGGCCGTCATCCAGGACGAGGATGCGATCGGCCTTCAAGACCGTTGCCAGGCGGTGGGCAATGACGATCGTGGTGCGGTCGCGCATCAGGCCGTCGAGCGCTTTCTGGACCAGGGTTTCGCTTTCGGCGTCGAGTGCCGAGGTTGCCTCGTCGAGCAGCAGCAGCGGGGCGTTGCGCAGCAGCGCGCGAGCGATCGCGATGCGCTGGCGCTGGCCGCCCGACAGCGTGATGCCGCGTTCGCCGACCAGCGTGTCGAAGCCGTTCTCCTGCCGGCCGATGAATTCGCTTGCCTGGGCGGCGTCGGCCGCCGCCTCGACCATGGCGCGGGTGGCGCCCGGCGTGCCGAAGGCGATGTTGTCATGGATCGAAGAGGCGAAGATCGTCGTATCCTGCGGGACAATCGCGATGCGGGCGCGCACGGCCTGCGGGTCTGCCTCGCGAATATCGACGCCATCGAGGCGGATGGTGCCGGAGGCCGGGTCATAGAAGCGCAGGATCAGCGAGAAGATCGTGCTCTTGCCGGCGCCCGAGGGGCCGACGATCGCCACCGTTTCGCCATGCGCGACGGAGAAGGAGAGGCCGTTCAGGGCGGACTTGGTCTTGGCCGAGGGATAGGAGAACTGCACCGATTCGAAATCGATGCTGCCGCGCGCCGGGTTCGGCAGGGCGACCGGATTGGCCGGGGCCGCGATGTCAGGATGTTCGGCCAAGAGTTCATGCAGGCGTTCTGCTGCGCCGGCTGCCTGGGACATCTCGCCCCAGACTTCCGAGAGCGTGCCGAGCGAACCGGCGGCAATCAGCGAATAGAGCAGGAACTGGCCGAGCGTGCCGGCGGTCATGGTGCCGGCCAGAACGCTCTGGGCGCCATACCAGAGCACGCCGACGACGCTGCCGAAGACCAGCGAGATGGCGACGCCGGTCAGCAGCGCGCGCGACTTGATGGCGGAACGGGCGGCCTCATAGGCGCTTTCGACAGCGGTCACATAGCGGCCGCGCGCGGCATCCTCGGCGTTGAAGGCCTGCAGCGTGCGGGCGGCCCCGATAACCTCGCCGGCATAGGAGGAGGCGTCGGCCAGCGTATCCTGGGCGGCACGCGAGCGCTTGCGCACCGAGCGCCCGAAGGCGACGAGCGGAAAGACGATGACGGGAATCGCTGCCAGCACCATGATCGACAGTTTCGGGCTGGTGGCGATCATCATCACCATGGCGCCGAGGCAGAGAATGGAATTCCTGAGCGCGAGCGATGCCGTGGCGCCAACGGCGGATTTCAGCTGGGTGGTGTCGGCGGTCAGGCGCGAGACGATCTCGCCGGATTGGTTGATGTCGAAGAAGGACGGCGACAGGCGTGTCACATGGGTGAAGACATCGCTGCGCAGATCGGCCACGACACGTTCGCCGATGGTGATGACATAGTAATAGCGCAGGGCGCTTGCGACGGCGAGGACCAGCGCCATGACGATCATCATGGCGAAGTATTTGTTGATGAATTCGCTGTCGGAGGCGTTGAAGCCATGATCCAGCATGCGGCGGATGGCAATCGGCAGGGCAAGCGTTGTCACGGCCGCCAGACAGAGGAAGGCAAGCGCGCCGGCAACCAGACCCTTGTAGCGGGCGAGATAGGGAAAGAGGTCGGCAAGCGGTTTCAGGGAGCGGCGTTTCTTCTCGGTGTTTTCGGCTTCCACGGTCACTCTGTCATGCTCCTGCTTACACTTCACAAGGGCTGTCAGGCTTTGATGCCATGGCACTTGTTATCCCTGCGCCCTTCATGTATAGGCACGGCATCGAATTGGGAAGCCGTAGCCCATAGGACTGCGGCTTTGTCTATTGAATAGGTCCCGCTGACGCAATTGCGGCAAATGGACCCCACGGCACAGCAGGAACAAAGCGATGAAGGCTTCCATCCATCCCGACTACCACGTCATCAAGGTCGTCATGACCGATGGCACCGAATATGAGACTCGTTCGACCTGGGGTTCTGAAGGCGCGGTGATGAACCTCGAAATCGATCCGAAGTCGCACCCGGCCTGGACCGGCGGCAACCAGCAGATGCTGGACCGCGGCGGCCGCGTTTCGAAGTTCAACAAGCGTTTCGGCGGCCTCGGCCTCTAATCGTCTTGCACGATCTGCATACGGAAAGCCCGGCCTTCGCGCCGGGCTTTTTCGTTCTGGAGCGATGAAAGCGACTCAGATGGCGGAGAGGCGGTCGGCGATTTCCTCAAGTGCCAGATCGTGTTTTTCGGCCAGCGTAAGGCCGAAGCGCTCAAGCTTCGCGATGTTGTCGGGTGTGGCATCGTCCAGCGCATCGTTGACGCCCACCAGAGGCGCGTCCAGCCTGAAGTAATCCAGCGACTTTCGATTGTCCGTGGTGACCACGGTGGCACCGTCGGCGAACCGTGGCGGTTCGCTGTTGAGCAGCTTGTTGAGCTGGTAAGAGGTGGTGCTCGACTGTCCTTGCATCAGCACCGAGATCAGCGGCGTGTCGTTGGCCGGATTGATCCAGCCGCCGGCGCCCCAGCTCTTGGCCTGCTGGTAGGGGATCTTGCGGTTCGCCGATCCCGTACCGAGCGAGAGGATGACGATCTTGTCGCCATTGTCGCGCCAGCCGAGCTTGCTGCCCTCGACATAGGCGGCCATGGCCGGGTCGTTGGCAAAGACACCGCCGTCGATCAAGGGGATTGCCGGGATCTGCCCATGGCTTTCCCTTGCCAGATCCTCGACCAGCGCCGGTTCGAAATAGGTGGGGGCGGCCGACGAGCCGCGCACGGCCTGCCAGGCCAGAAAGCGCGCATTGTCCTGATCGGCATTGGTCATGAAAACCGCCCGGCGGGCATGGATGTCATAGGCGGTGATGAGGATCTTGGTCAGCGCGTCCCTGATTTCAGTTTTCTCGCCCAGCATCTGTCGCAGGATGGTTTCGAGCGCCTGCGCGTCGTACCGTTCCTCGAAGAGGCCGCCAAAATTGGCCAGTTTTCGGAACAGGCCGATGTCGAAGATCTGCGCGCCCTTCGTCTTGTAAAGGGCGAGCAGGGTTTCCGGATCGGCGGCTGCTTCCTTCGCTTTGCCCGGCTTGGGGCACGCCAAGCCCGCCGCGATGATGGCGCCGGTCGACGTGCCGGCGATCATGTGAAAGTAGCGATGCAAAGGCAGCCGCTTGTCGCGTTTTTCGAGTTTCTGCTTGAGTACAGTCAAAACAGCAGCGGGGATCGTCCCCCGGATACCGCCGCCGTCGATCGAAAGAATGAACTTGGTCATGCGCTCCTCCTCCTTTTTCGGAAGTGTCGCACAAACTCTAAAGTTGTAAATACGCCTAGTGCAATCAATTCCGTTCGAGATGGCAGAAAAAAGCCGGCGCTGCAGAAGCAGGCCGGCTGGAAGGTGGTGCTGTCGCGGGCTGGTTCAGCCGGCGTTGAATGCGGTGCGCAGGAGGTTGAGCTGAGCCTGGACGCTGTTTTCGTTGTCCGGCAGGAACTCTTCTTCGGCAGGGCGGTAGATTTCGCGGTCGAGCAGGGCGATGCGGTTCTGCAGGCGCAGCGAGCGCTCGACGAGATCACGGAAGGCTTCCGGCAGGTCGTTCCAGCCGGGTGCGTTGCGGTCGACGTTGAAGCCGTCCAGGCGAACCTTGCTCTTTTCCGAGAGAACCTGATCGCGGCTCATCTCGCCGTTGTTGACGGCGCGCTGCAGCAGCAGCCACGAGGCCATCTGCATCAGGCGGGTGGTCAGGCGCATGGATTCGGCGGCGTACAGAACCGAGGCCTGGCGTGGCAGGACCTTGGCGGCGGCGCGCCCCGGGCCATCGAGGAAGGCGGCCGTTTCTTCGACCAGCCCCATGCCCTCGGCATAGGTCGCCTTGAACTGGCTGGATGCTGCCGCACGACCGGCAAAGCTGACCGTATTCATACCGAGCTCAGACATGGATGTTTCCCTGTAAACGCATCACTATGGCATGTAACGAGAGCGATACGATCTTGTTCCTGCCCCATTTGGTGAGGCCACGATGCAATCATTACCCCAAATGCGCAAGGCGAAACTTAAGGAAGGGTTAATTCCCACAATTTTGCCACCGGCCTGAGCCTTAGGCAAAAAAAGAGCCGCAAATGCGGCTCTTAAGGTAAAACAGGGAGAAAATCAGACCATCGCCATGAGGTGAAACTGCCTGAGTCCAGAAGGTCTGGATGAACATAGTTTCCCTCAAAAGGCTTAACGCCAAGTAAACGAAACTGCGAAAAGTGGTTCTTTCCGGTGCGCAACTCGCCAAGGCGCAAGTGAAGACTGTCTATACTTTCGGGCCAAACAGGCTGTCGGCGGCTTTTCGGCTCGCATCCTTGCGGATGATCTCGGCTCTGATTCGGCCGATTTCGTCTTCCAGCTGCGCGATTCGGTGGTGCAGTTCATCGGCGGATATCGCCGACAGATCGCAGCCGATCTGGTGGACCGTTGCCGGTTTGCGCGGTTCTTCTTCTGCGATCATGCGGTTGCTCCTTCCCGCTCTTCGGGCTCGTCATCATGTTCGGGCAGCGGCGCTGCACGCGGGTCGAGGCTGAGGCTTTCCGGCGTGCTGAGCGGTGAGGCGCTGATCGGCAGGTTCGGCATGTTTTCGCGGTCAACGGCCGGGATCGCAGCGCGCAGACGGCTGCGGTAGATCGCGTAGGCCGAGATCGAGAGATGGGCAAGGGCCGTGACGGTGAACAGCGAGTAGGGCCCGGCTGCGGTCATGACCGGACCGCCGAGCGTCGGGCCTATGATCGTGCCGACGCCGAACAGCAGCAGCAAGCCGCCGGAGACCTTCACGAACTCGTCCGGCTTGGCGAAGTCGTTCGCATGGGCAACCGCGATCGGGTAGAGGGCGTTTGCGGCGGCTCCATAGATGCCGACGAGAATGAAGATCCAGGTCGCGCTGGTCGGCTCGATGAAGACGAGGGCGACGGCGGCAAAAGCGGCGAGCGCCGAGAGGGCGGCCAGCACGTAGCGCCGATCGATGCGGTCTGAAAGCTTGCCGGCCGGGAATTGCATGATGGCGCCGAGAAAGATGGTGACCGAAAGCAGCGTGGCGATGGTCGCCGCGTCCAGTCCGACCCGGGTGCCGAAGACGGCACCCAGCGTGCCATAGGCGCCATTGGCGATGCCGATCAGCAGAATGCCGACACAGGAGACCGGCGAGTTGCGATAGATCAGCGGCAGATCGAGCTTCAGTGACTTCAGCGGCTGCGGCGAGGCTGCCGTGGACATGGTGGTCGGCATGACGGCGACGCCATAGACGATACCGCAGATCATGAAGAGGATGGTGGTCGTGGGATCGAAGACGCCGACCAGCATCTGGCCGCCGACGACGCCGATCAGGGTAATCGAGATGTAGAAGGAGAAGATTGCGCCGCGGCTTTCGTTCGTGGCGCGCTCGTTCAGCCAGCTCTCGATGATCATCGAGGTGCCGGCCGTGCAGAAGCCGGTGATCGCGCGCAGCACGATCCACCATTCCGCATCGATGATGATCCCGCTCAACAGTGCGATGACCGAAATCAGCGAGACGAAGGTGGAGAAGGCGCGCACATGGCCGACCCGCATGACGAGTTTTGGCGCGACGAAGCAGCCCAGCACGAAGCCTGTCGCCCAGGAGGTGCCGAGAAGACCGAGCACTTCGTTGGAATAACCTTCAGCCGCACCGCGCACCGGCAGCAGCAGACCATAAAGGCCATTGCCGAGAAACAGGAAGAGCGTGCCCAGAAGAAGGGCCATTACGGGCAGGAGATTGCGTCTCATGGTCTTTTTCATCGATCGGGGTTCGGGCGAGCCTGCAGTCTTCGGCACGGAACCATTATATTAGTCCCATCTTCCTACCGTTGTCTGAACACCCCGCCGGGCTTGCGGGAACAGTCTGTGGCGGGCAAAAGTGACAGCGTTGTGGCTGGTTGCGTGACAGGCCGACATTTAATGCCGGACAGCAAGGCTGTCCGGCCGCTTCGGTCGATGCCGACAAGGAATGACGATGAACAAGGCCATATCCGCCTTTCTGCTGCTCGCCATGCTGATCCAGATCATCAAGCCGCTCGGCCTGCCCGGGCTCAGGCGCCGCGCGGATTTCTGGAAGCTGGCGGTGGTCGCCTTCGTCGCCTGGTCGGTGACGCTGCTGGTTCGCCCCTGAGGCCGTGTTATCCGCTGACCGTGCCGGCCTTCTCCGTCTGCCATTCCGGCAGGGGGAAAAGGCGATCATAGGTCCAGTTGAAAACGAAGGCATAGACCATGTAGAAAATCGCAAAAGCGATATCCATGACGAATGCCTCCCGCAGGCCGATGCCGAGATACCAGGCGACAAAGGGCAGCAAGATCACGAGCAGCCCCAGCTCGAAGGCGACGGCATGGACTACGCGCATCGGCCAGGTCTTCAGCGTCGTGCCGGTCGACCGCACGAGCATGTGGTCGAAGCCGAGATTGTAAACATAGTTCCAGCCGGTCGCGAGCGTGGCACTCACCACGCCGACGACGCCGATGTCAGACGCCGGCATTGAAAACACCCAGCTGCCGATCGGCACGAGCAAGGCAAGGCCGATGAGTTCGAAACTGACAGCGTGGCGGATGCGGTCTGTCGCGGTGCGCATGTTCTTCCCTCCGGGAAAACCGGCGGGTCGTCCCGCAGTACAATCAGGCCCATGATGGGGAGGTCGTCCTCGGCGAGATATATAGGCGGGGCGCTTCGCGGCGACAAGTATTGATTGGCGCGAATTTCAGCAACAGCCCAAGGATTGGGCGCTTTTGCCGGGGTGGTTGCCCTGGGGTTACAGGTAAAGCGCCCCGCGCATGATCAGGACCGACGCTCCACTGATCTCGACCCGTTCGAAACGCCCGTTTCTCGTCGTCACGTCGAGGTGGATCAGGCTTCGGCGGCCCATTTCGACCCCCTGTTCGACGAGAAGATGCCGTTCGGCTTGGTTGCCTCCCAGCGTGGTGAGGAAGGCGCCGAGAGCGGCCGAGGCGCTGCCGGTTGCGGGGTCTTCCGCGACATTGTCGAAGGGGGCGAACATGCGGGCGCGGACATGGTCGGTGCCAACCCAGGTGTAGAGGAAGGTGGCGCAGTCGCAGTCTTCTGCCGCATGGGCCGTGCGCAGGGCGGTCAGCGGTTCCAGGCGCGCGGCGGCCATGGCGAGTGCCTCCAGATCCTTGACCTCAACCAGAATGAATTTGAGGCCGACGGAGGCGAAGATCGGCGCGTGGCGAGCCGTCTCGATCTGGTCGGGGCGAAGGCCAAGGCAGGCGGCGATTGTCTCCGGCATCACCGTTGCGCCGGTTGTGAGCGGGCCGGGGGCGCGGATCGTGGTGCCTGCCACCGAGCCGTCCGCGTTTCGGCGTACGGAAATTTTCACGAGGCCGGCTTTTTCCTCGAAGCGGATGTGCTCGCCGACCGGTTTGCCGAAGATGCTGGCCGCCGTGGAAAGCACATGGGCCGTGCCGACATTGGGGTGGCCGGCAAAGGGCACCTCTGTCACGGGTGTGAAAATGCGGACTTCCGCCGTGTTGGCTTCGTCCTTTGGCGGTCGCACGAAGGTCGTCTCCGAATAACCGAACTCGGTGGCGATCTGCTGCATGTCAGCATCACTCAAGCCCCGCCCATCGGTGATGACGGCGAGCGGATTGCCGGCGAAACGGTTGTCCGTGAAGACGTCGACGGTGACGAAGGGAATGGTGCGAGAGGCGGTCGGCATGGCGGCTCCAGGAACATGTGCCACCCTAGATAAAACAAAAGCCCGGCGCTCGGCCGGGCTTTCGTGTCCTGATGACAAGTTTGGCGCGCTGCGTTTCCGAGCCTTCACTCGGCAGCGATAGCGCCGACCTTGTTCACGCTTGCCGCATAGATCTGCTCGATGGTCTTGGCGATGCTGGTGTTGAACTCCGCATCGCTCATGGATACGCGCAGCTGTTCGGCGAGCGCGCGCGAGAAGCTGGCGATCATGCCGTGGTTGCGGCTGAGCTTGTCGCAGGCATCGATCGTGCTGTAGCCGCCGGAGAGAGCGACGACGCGGACGACCGCGTTGTGGGCGACCAGCGGTGCGTAGAAATCATCGACCGTCGGGATGGTCAGCTTCAGCATGACCTTTTCGCCCGACGGCAGCTTGTCGAGCTCGGCTGCGATCTCGTCGCGCAGGATCGCTTCGGCTTCCGCCTTGGTCGGGCTCTTGATCGAGACTTCCGGCTCGACGATCGGCACGAGACCCTGGCCGATGATCTGGCGCGCGACTTCGAACTGCTGCTTGACCACGGCGGCGATGCCGGCCTTGTCGGCATGGGCGATCACCGAGCGCATCTTGGTGCCGAAGATACCCTTTTCGCGGCCACGGATCAGCAGCGCATCGAGATCGGGCATCGGCTTCATCAGCTGCACGCCGTTCTGTTCGTCCAGCAGGCCCTTGTCGATCTTGAGGAAGGGCACCACGCCGCGCTTTTCCCAGAGGAAGGTGGGGACGGCCTGGCCGTCGACATCGCCGTCCATGGTGCGCTCGAAGAGGATGGCGCCGATCACCTTGTCGCCGGAGAAGGCGGGTGCCTTCATGATGCGAACGCGCATGGCGTGGATCAGGCGGTACATCTCGTCGTCGCCGTTATAGTCGGTCTCGGAGACGCCGTAGAGACGCAATGCGCCGGGTGTCGAACCCCCACTCTGATCCAGCGCCGCGATGAAGCCGGGCGCCGAGGTGATCTTGTTCAACATTTTCGCGTCCA
Organism: Rhizobium sp. AG855; assembly: GCF_003610655.1. Classification (NCBI taxonomy): domain Bacteria; kingdom Pseudomonadati; phylum Pseudomonadota; class Alphaproteobacteria; order Hyphomicrobiales; family Rhizobiaceae; genus Rhizobium; species Rhizobium sp. AG855. The sequence continues at coordinate 588,321 of NZ_RAQG01000003.1, forward strand.
CCATATTTCACTCCTATCCCTGAACATGGCGCCGTCGCGCCGGACTTTTGCTCTTGTGACAGACCGATACGGTCGTCCTGGTCATTCTCTGGCGTTGCGGCCGTTGAAGGCCGTGCTGCCTTCGGCGATAACAGAACTTCCGGGGCGGGAAAATGGTCGGCTAAGCTATTGAAACGATTGAAATCATTTCAATCGTTTGAAAATTCAAAAATGTTTAAAGTCATTTCAAGCGGCATGGAAATTGCTGTGTCCACGGTGTCCGGTCGACTGATTTCACCCGACGGAAGAACCCGTCCGAGGTCACGAGGTTCCGTCCCGGACATGCTAACATCGACGGGCCGGCCGCCCCAAGACATTGAGCATGAAAAAACCGCGTGGCCTGGGACACGCGGTTCATCTTGTTTGCCGTTGATCGGTCGCCGCGATCAGCCCTTGGTGAGGACCGCAACGCCGGGCAGTTCCTTGCCTTCCATCCATTCGAGGAAGGCGCCGCCTGCCGTCGAGACATAGGAGAAGTCGTCAGCGACTTCGGCGTGGTTCAGGGCCGAGACCGTGTCACCGCCGCCGGCGACGGAAACCAGCTTGCCGGCCCTGGTCTGTGCGGCGGCATGTTCGGCGGCCGATACCGTCGCCTTGTCGAAGGGCGCGATTTCGAAGGCGCCGAGCGGGCCGTTCCAGACCAGCGTTGCGGCCTTCTCGATCCAGCCATTGATCAGTTCGACCGACTTTGGGCCGACGTCGAGCATCATGGCATCGGCGGGAATGGCGTTGATGTCGACCGTTTCATTGGCGGCATTTGCCTTGAACTCGCGGGCAACGACGCCGTCGACCGGCAGCACGATCGCGCAGCCGGCGGTCTTGGCGGTTTCCATGATCGCGCGGGCGGTGTCGGCGAGGTCATGCTCGCAGAGCGACTTGCCGACATCGATGCCCTGGGCGGCGATGAAGGTGTTGGCCATGCCGCCGCCGATCACCAGCGCGTCGACCTTGGTCACGAGATTGGACAAGAGGTCGATCTTGGTCGAGACCTTGGCGCCGCCAACGATGGCCACGACCGGGCGCTGCGGCTGACCGAGCCCCTTTTCAAGGGCTTCCAGTTCGGCCTGCATGGTGCGGCCGGCATAGGCGGGCAGGTGGTGTGCGAGGCCCTCGGTCGAGGCATGCGCACGATGCGCGGCCGAGAAGGCGTCGTTGACATAGATGTCGCCGTTCTTCGCGAGTTCGGCGGTGAAGCCGGCATCGTTCTTCTCTTCACCCTTGTGGAAGCGGGTGTTCTCCAGAAGCAGGATGTCGCCGTTGTCCATCTTGGCGATGGCGTCGGCGGCGGGCGCTCCGATGCAGTCCGATGCAAAGGTGACGCGCTGGTCGAGAACCTCTTCCACGGCCGGGGCGATCAGCGACAGCGACTGATCGGCGACCGGTTCTCCCTTGGGGCGGCCGAAATGCGCCAGCAGGATGACCTTGGCACCCTTGTCCGACAATTCCTTGATCGTCGGTGCGACGCGCTCGATGCGGGTCGTGTCGGACACCTTGCCGTCCGTGACGGGCACGTTGAGGTCGACGCGGACAAGCACGCGCTTGCCTGCGATGTCGGTGAGGTCGTCGAGGGTCTTGAAAGCCGGCATGGATCTACCCGTCTTGAATGCTGTTGAATGGGGCTGACGGGCCGGACCTTACACCGCCTATGTGACGGCGCAAGGCGAGGGCCGTCATTTTTCGCTCTGCGAACCGGTCTGCGCAGCCGCGCGTTTCTGGCGCAGGTAATCGCGGAGCGCATGGGCCAGTTCGCGGATATTGAGGAAGATCGGCCAGGTGGTGGCCGGTTCCACCGGCTCCATCGAAACGCCGATCGAGGCGATGTGGCCGTGTTCGTCGATGTCGCGGACGATGAGCACGATGGTGCCGAGGCGCACGCGGTCGGCATAGTCCGCCCGGCCGCCGACACGCTGGGTCATCAGTTCGGCCACGGTCTTGCCGCGTTCGCTTTCGGAGATCGACAGCGGGCCATAGGCCTCGTCCAGGTTCTTGACATGCGTGTTGGGCGCAATCGCGAAGGTGCCGAAAAATTCGCTGTCATCGTCCGCCACTGCGGCCTCCGTCGCGAAGAGCCGGTCGAGGAGCTTCGAATAGCTCGGGGCGATGAACAGATAGACGTGGTCGTTTTCGCGCAGCCGGCCGGCATATTGGTAACGCATGGACTTGCCGTCACGGATGACGAGCGAGGGCATGGCCCAGCGCGGGATGCGCTCGCCGCGCAGCACCGGGCTTCCCTTGACCACGCGGTAGGCGAGAAGCTCGTGGTTGGCCGTGCCGGGCAGGTCCAGCTCCACCTTGTCGATGGCGCCGATGCGCGGTGGAATGATCAGGCCGAGACGCTTGGCCACCGGCTTGATCGTCCAGCCCTGGATGACCAGCGAGACCATCACGACGATGAAGGCGGTGTTGAAGAAGATATGGCCGTCTTCGAGATTGCCGACGATCGGCAGGATGCCGAGCAGGATGGAAACCGCGCCGCGCAGGCCGACCCAGGCGATGAAGCCGGTCTCGCGCTGGGTGAAGTCGAACGGCAGGAGGCAGAGCCAGATCGCCAGCGGCCGGGCGATGAAGATCAGGAACAGTGCCAGCACGACGGCCGGCAACAGAATGCCGAGGAATTGCGACGGGGTCGCGAGCAGGCCCAAGAGCAGGAACATGATGATCTGGGCAAGCCAGGTCATGCCGTCCTGGAAACGGCCGATGGTGATGCTGGAGGGCAGCTTGCGCGAGCCGGCATAGATGCCGGCGACATAGACGGCGAGGAAGCCGCTGCCGCCGATCATGCCGGTGAAGGCAAAGATCATCAGGGCAAGCGCCAGCATGAAGATCGGCGCAAGGCCCCGCTCCACCTGCATGCGCCGCAGGATGAACACGATGACGAAGCCTCCGAGCAGGCCAAGGGCAAGGCCGATGCCCATCTGCTCCAGGAAGAGGAGGAGAATGTCGAGACCGAAGCCGTTCGTGTCGCCACCCTTGGCGATCAGCTCGACAAGGGCGACGGTGAGGAAGATCGCCATCGGGTCGTTGGTGCCGGACTCGACTTCGAGCGAGGAGCGTACGCGGTCGCGGATGTTGATGCCGCCGATGCGCAGCAGAAAGAAGACGGCGGCTGCATCGGTCGAGCCGACGATGGCGCCGAGCAGGAAGGCCTGGAGGAGGCTCAAGCCAAGCAGGAAATGGGCGGCAATGCCGAAGATGGCGGTGGTCAGCAGAACGCCGAGGGTCGCCATCGTGAGCGCGGGGGCGGCGGAGAGACGGAAGGATTGCAGCGAGGTGCCGTAGCCGGAATCGAAGAGGATGACGGCGAGCGCCAGGGAGCCGATGACATAAGCGAGGGGGAAGTTCGAAAATTCGATGCCGAGACCATCGACACCAGCGGCAAGCCCAATGCCGAGGAAAAGCAGCAAGAGCGGGGCGCCGAAGCGGAAAGCGATCAGGCTGGAAAATGCAGCAAGAAGAACGAGCGCGGTCGCGACCAATGTGACGGCATAGAATTCACTCACTCACTGTCCCCTTCCCGATTGCCGCTGGCGCGGCCGTCGCTCACTGCTGCCCTGCGCGGCCTGCGGTTCGCAAACCGTCGAGCGAGCATTGCTCCCGTCGCAAGACGGGTCGGCTATGTATGATGATGCAGGCGTGCCGAACGGCTCTGCACCCTTGGAACAAGATCGTGATGAGAGTGGGGCGAAATTTAAAGTTTTTAATTTCGCCCCACATTTTTTAGGTCAGCGTGGTTCCGCCAACAATCCCTTAATCAGTGCATAGGTCGCCCCAAGCAGGACGATCGCGAAGGGAAGGCCGGTCGATACGGCCATGGCCTGAAGGGCAACCAGGCCGCCGCCGAGCAGAAGTGCGACGGCGACAAGCCCCTCGAAGCTTGCCCAGAAGACACGCTGCGGCATCGGCGCATTGACCTTGCCGCCGGCGGAGATCGTGTCGATGACGAGTGAGCCGGAGTCGGAGGAGGTCACGAAGAAGACGATGACCAGGACGATGCCGACAAAGGAGGTAATCGCTGTCAGTGGCAGATGCGCCAGCATCTCGAACAGCTGCAGTTCAAGGCCTGCATCCTTGACGCTGGTCAGGCCGTCATTGACCACCTGGCTGATGGCGGTGCCGCCCAGTGCCGTCATCCACAGGACGGAGACGAGTGACGGAATCAGGAGGACGGCGGTCAAGAGTTCGCGCACGCTGCGGCCGCGGCTGACGCGGGCGATGAACATGCCGACGAAAGGCGACCAGCTGATCCACCAGGCCCAGTAGAAGGCCGTCCAGCCCTGGACGAAGTTGGTATCGTCCCGGCCGAAGGGGTTCGCGAGGGCGGGCAGGTAGGTGGCATAGGCTTCGAGGTTGAGGAAAAAGCCCTTGAGGATCTGCCAGGTCGGGCCAACCGCGATGACGAAGAGCAGGAGGAGCGCTGCGAGCCCGAGATTGACCTCGGACAGGAGCTTGACGCCCTTGTCCATGCCGGCAACGACCGAGGTGATGGCGATGCCGGTGATGACAAGCACCAGCAGGATCATCATGTTCTCGGTGGCCGGAATGCCGAAGAGGAATTCAAGACCGGCACTTGCCTGCTGGGCGCCGATGCCGAGCGAGGTGGAGAGACCGAAAATCGTCGCGAAGACGGCGAGGATGTCGATGATGTGGCCCGGCCAGCCCCAGACGCGTTCGCCGAAGATCGGATAGAAGATCGAACGCAGGGTGAGTGGCAGGCCCTTGTTGAAGGAGAAGAGGGCAAGCGCCAGGGCAACGATGGCGTAGATCGCCCAGGGATGCAGGCCCCAGTGGAAGATCGTGGCGGCCATGGCGAGGCGGCGTGCCGCTTCGGGGTCGCCGACAGCACCTCCGAGCGGCGCCCAGTCTGTCCGCACGCCGTTTTCAAACACCGGACCGTCGAGTGCTGCAGTCAAGTGGCCGAGCGGTTCGGACACACCGTAGAACATCAGGCCGATGCCCATGCCGGCGGCAAACAGCATGGCGAACCAGGAGAGATTGGAATAATCGGGCGTGGCATCGGGACCGCCGAGGCGAATGCGGCCGAGGGGCGAGACGATCAGCCCGAGGCAGACAAGCACCAGGATGTTGCCGGTGAGCAGGAAGAACCAGTCGAGATTGGCGGTCAGGAAATCCCGGAGGCCGGTGAAGGCCGGTTCAAGGGTCGTCTGGAAGGCCAGTGTCAGGAAGGTGAAGGCGACGATGGAGAGCGCGGACACGCTGAAAACGACATTGTGGATGTCGAGTTCGAAAACCAGCCGTTTCCTGTAGCTGATGTTGTCCTGGCCGATCTCGTAAGGGGTGTCGATGATCTCGGTGTCCCCTTCCGGTGCGGGGATCGCATCCTCTTGAGCAACGACAGTTGGCGTGGTCGCATAAGTCAATGTCTCGGATTCCTTTCGAATTGTCCGGGGTCCCAGATGGGATGGTCCAGAGCGCGGCTCGGATGCCGCCAGGGGTGGCCGCGACGGTCGGGCGTCGCTTTTGTGCCACAATTCGGAAGGCCAACCGCCATGCGGCTGAATTGTTCCATCGCCATGCCGAATTAAATCCTTAGGGCGTTGGATCTGTCTTCGACAAAACGAAAAAGGGCGGGCTCTCGCGAGCCCGCCCCTGAAACGCAGAGATGCGTCGATCTCAGAAGGTCTTCGACAGGGCGACAGCCGTGTCCGACATGCGGTTGGAGAAGCCCCACTCGTTGTCGTACCAGGTCAGGATGCGCACGAAGTTGCCTTCGAGAACCTTGGTCTGGTCGAGCGCGAAGATCGAGGAATGGCTGTCGTGGTTGAAGTCGCGGGAGACCAGCGGCTCGTCGGTGTAGCCGAGGATGCCCTTCAGCGCGCCGTTGGAAGCGGCGATGATGGCGTCGTTGACTTCCTGGACCGTCGTGGCCTTCTTGGCGACGAACTTGAAGTCGACAACCGAGACATTCGGGGTCGGCACGCGGATCGAGGTGCCGTCCAGCTTGCCCTTCAGTTCCGGCAGAACCAGGCCGACGGCCTTGGCGGCGCCTGTCGAGGTCGGGATCATCGAGAGCGCTGCCGCGCGGGCGCGGTAGAGATCCTTGTGCATGGTGTCGAGCGTCGGCTGGTCACCGGTATAGGAGTGGATCGTGGTCATGAAGCCATGATCGATGCCGATCGAGTCGTTCAGGACCTTGACGACCGGAACCAGGCAGTTCGTCGTGCAGGAGGCGTTGGAGATGACCAGGTGGTCCTTGGTCAGCTTGTCGTGGTTGACGCCGAAGACGACGGTAAGATCAGCGCCGTCAGCCGGGGCCGAGACGATCACGCGCTTGGCGCCAGCGGTCAGGTGGGCCGAGGCCTTGTCCTTCGAGGTGAAGATGCCGGTGCATTCCATGGCGATGTCGACGCCAAGTTCCTTGTGCGGAAGGGTCGCCGGATCCTTGATCGCGGTGACCTTGATCGGCTTGCCGCCGCCGACGATGATCGTGTCGCCGTCGACCTTCACATCGGCTGGGAACTTGCCGTGGATCGAATCGTAACGGAGCAGGTGGGCATTGGTCTCGACCGGGCCGAGGTCGTTGATGGCGACGACTTCGATGTCGGTACGGCCGGATTCGACGATGGCGCGCAGAACGTTACGTCCGATACGGCCGAAACCATTGATGGCAACTTTCACAGTCATTGGTGGACTCCCGATTGTATAGTGAGCTCTTGGGCAATGTCAGGGCGTCCGGGGACGCCCTGGCGGGATGGTCGTTAAGCCAGCTTGGCTTCGGCAGCCGCGACGACTGCTTCGGCGGTGATGCCGAAATGCTTGTAGAGGTCCTTGGCCGGGCCGGAGGCGCCGAAGGACTTCATGCCGATGAAGGCACCGGTCGAGCCGATGATCGCGTCCCAGCCCTGGCGGATGCCGGCTTCGACGCCAATCTTCACCGGCGCGTTGCCGATGATGGCTTCCTGGTAGTCGGCATCCTGCTCGAAGAAGAGTTCGAAGCAGGGGACCGAGACGACGCGGGTCGGAACGCCCTTGGCGGCCAGCTGCTGCTGCGCCTTGATGGCGATTTCGACTTCCGAGCCGGACGCGAAGATCGAAACCTTGGCGTCGCTGGCCGAGATCAGCTCATAGGCGCCGTAGGCCGACAGGTTCTTCTCTTCGTATTCGGTCCGGGCCGGGATCAGGTTCTGGCGGGTCAGCGCCAGGCCCGACGGACGGTGCTTTTCCTTGAGCGCAATCTGCCAGCATTCCGCCGTTTCGGTCTCGTCGGCCGGACGGAAGAGGAGCAGGTTCGGGATTGCGCGGAGCGCTGCGAAATGCTCGACCGGCTGGTGGGTCGGGCCGTCTTCGCCAACGCCGATGGAATCATGCGTCCAGACATGCACGACGCGGATGCCCATGAGGGCGGCGAGGCGCACCGACGGACGGCAGTAATCCGAGAAGATCAGGAAGCCGCCGGAGTAAGGAATCAGACCGCCATGCAGCGCAATGCCGTTCATGGCTGCGGCCGTCGCATGTTCGCGAATGCCCCAGTGCATGTAGCGGCCGGAGAAGTCGGTCGGGGTGATCGACTTCATCTGGCTGGTCTTGGTGTTGTTCGACGGCGTCAGGTCGGCCGAGCCGCCGAGGGTTTCCGGCAGGAGGCCGTTGATCACTTCGAGTGCATCTTCCGAAGCCTTGCGGGTGGCAACGGTCGGGTTGTTGGCGGCGATCTTCTGCTTGAAGGCGTCGATCGTCGTGTCGAAGCTGCCCGGCAGGTCACCGGCGAAGCGACGGTTGAACTCGGCGCGCTTCTCGGCGTCAGTCTGGTTCAGGCGTTCTTCCCATTCCTTGCGAACCTTGGTGGCGCGCAGGCCAACCAGGCGCCAGGCGTCCAGCACGTCAGCCGGGACGACGAAGGCTTCGGCTTCCCAGTTGAGCGACTTGCGGGCAGCGGCAATTTCTTCGGCGCCGAGCGGCGAGCCGTGGACCTTGTGCGTGCCCTGCTTGTTCGGGGCGCCGAAACCGATGATGGTCTTGGCGGCGATGAAGGTCGGCTTGTCGGACTTGTGGGCGGCCTCGATGGCGGCTGCGATTTCGTCCGGGTTGTGACCGTCGATCTCGATGGTGTTCCAGTTCGCCGACTTCAGGCGGGCGATCTGGTCGGTCGAGTCCGACAAGGAGACGGCGCCGTCGATCGTGATCTTGTTGTCGTCCCAGAAGACGATGAGCTTGTTGAGCTTCAGATGGCCGGCCAGCGCAATGGCTTCCTGGCTGATGCCTTCCATCAGGCAGCCGTCGCCGACCAGCGCATAGGTGTAATGGCTCTGCAGCTCAGAGCCGAATTCTTCAGACAGCTTGCGTTCGGCAATCGCCATGCCGACGGCATTGGCAATGCCCTGGCCGAGCGGGCCGGTGGTCGTTTCGATGCCGGAGGCATGGCCGTATTCCGGGTGGCCGGCGGTCTTGGCGCCGAGCTGACGGAAGGACTTGATGTCCTCGATCGTCATGTCTTCGTAGCCGGTCAGATAGAGCAGCGCATAGAGAAGCATCGAGCCATGGCCGGCCGAGAGCACGAAGCGGTCGCGATCGGGCCAGAGCGGGTTCTTCGGATCGAACTTCAGATAGCGGCCGAACAGGACCGTGGCGACGTCAGCCGCGCCCAGGGGAAGACCGGGATGGCCGGAATTGGCCTTCTCGACGGCATCCATGGCGAGGAAACGGATCGCGTTCGCCATCCGGTTATGTTTTTCTGGAGAGATCATGGCTAGTCCGCTGGTTCGCAGTGTCAATCACGGCCCTTTCACAGGACCAAATGAGAAGCGAGCGATCCATATCAGGTGCATCGCGCAAGTCAACAAAATGGCCGGGCAGAAGCCTTTTATCGTGCATGATCCCATGGATTTGCCTCTTTCCTGTGCGTTCATCAAAATTGGCTCCGGCAGGGGCATCGCAGTTGGGATAGTCCACAGAATTGGACCCTGCCGAGGGGCCGCGCTTTATTGACGCGCGCCAAGCACGGGGCTTAGTGTCGCCGCTCAAATTACCCGGATTGTCAGGACGATTCGCAAGAAGCGAAGGTGTGGCAACGAGGCAGGGGTCAGGGATGCCGGTGGAAAATTCGGTCGAAGCCGCGCTTGCGGCGCTTCGTCAGGCCGTGGTTGGCCTCGAAAATGCCGTCGACATGCGTTTTGAGGCGGAACGGGAAAGCAGTGAGATCGACGGCGAGGTTCGCCGCGTTCATGCCGATCGTGCCCGCCTTGCCCAGGAACTGGACGAGTCGCAATTTCGGGCGAACAGCCTTGAAGAGGTCAATCGCGAGGTCTCCCGGCGTCTCGTGACGGCGATGGAAACGATCCGGGCCGTGCTCGACCGGTAGGCGGCCGGGTTTCGGCGCCTGCAGACTTGAGATTTGGTGTTGGGCGTCGCCCGCCCGCGTAACGAAGAGTTGGATGGCCGATGGCCCAGGTGACAGTCACGATCGACGGCAAGGCCTATCGCATGGCGTGCGAGGAGGGGCAGGAGCCCCATCTGACAACGCTGGCCGGCCAGTTCGACCGCTATGTCGGCCACCTGAAAAGCCAGTTCGGTGAAATCGGCGATCTCCGGATCACGGTCATGGCCGGTATCATGGTGATGGACGAAATGGCGGATCTGAACCGCCGACTGGCTGCTGCCGAGCGGGAACTGGCCGATCTGCGGGCCGGACGCGAAAGCGTGCTGACCGGTGCGCACCAGCGGGACGAGGCCGTGGCACAGACCTTGGCCGAAGTTGCCGAGCGGCTGAACGGGATCACCCGCAAGCTCACCCAACGGCCGGCGCCGGCCGGACAGGGCAGCTGATCTTCAACATTGTTTGTGATCGCCCCACTGGCGGACCACACGTTTAGCGCCTATATCTGAATTGCGGTCTGCGCCTCACGACAGGAACCACAATCCCTGGGGCCATACTCGATCCAAAGGGAGCTGTCCCTGGCCGGGCCCGTGGGCTCGGACATATGGCGCCCACCTACGTTTGTAGGCACCCAGGATCGTAAACATCCACCGGTTGCCGTGGATCGTACCTCATCTGACACTTCATGCAAAAAGCCGCCGCGATCGCTCGCGACGGCTTTCTTCGTTGGATCTGATCCTTCGATCAGAACTCTTCCCAATTGTCCTGCGAAGCCGCCGTTGCGGTTGACGCACCGCCAAAGGCCTTGGTCAGCTTGCCGACCATGGAGCGGGCCGGCGAGGGCGCCGGGCGGGACTGGCTTTCGGCTGCACGCGGTGCGGCCGGGCGCGGGGCAGGGGCTGCCGGCTGGTAGGACGGGACAGGTGCCTTGACGGCGCGGTGGCCATCCGCCGTCTGGAACTGGCCGATCAAGCCGGCCAGCACGCGAGCGCTGTCAGCGAGGCGGTGCGTGACCGCGGTTGCCTCTTCCACCATGGCCGCGTTCTTCTGGGTGAACTGGTCCATGTGATTGACCGAGCCGTTGATCTCGTTCAGCGCCGTCGACTGCTCGCGGGCGGCTGAGGCAATGGCCGAGATGTGGTCGTTGATCGAGGCGACCTGGCCGGAGATCTCGCCAAGCGCATTGCCGGTCTGCTGGACCAGCGAGACGCCGCCGGCAACCGCTTCCCCCGACTTGTGGATCAGCGCCTTGATGTCCTTGGCGGCATTGGCGGAACGCTGGGCGAGTTCGCGGACTTCCTGGGCAACGACGGCAAATCCCTTGCCGGCTTCACCGGCACGGGCGGCTTCGACGCCGGCGTTCAGCGCCAAGAGGTTTGTCTGGAAGGCGATCTCGTCGATGACGTTGATGATCTTGGAGATCTCGCTCGACGCCTGTTCGATCCGGCTCATCGCGTCGATCGCATCGGAAACGACCTTGCTCGAGCTTTCCGTGCTCTTGCGGGCGACGGCGGCGATCTGGGCTGCCTGGTCGGCCTTGGCGGAGGATCCACGAACGGTTGCGGTGATTTCCTCGAGCGCTGCGGAGGTTTCTTCCAGCGATGCGGCCTGCTGTTCGGTGCGCTTCGACAGATCATCGGTCGCCTGGCGCATTTCGGCGGAGCTCGCCTCGATGCCCGACGTCTCGACTCTAATGTCACCGAGCGTGCTGCTCAACTTCTCGACAGACGCGTTGAAGTCGAGGCGCAGCTTGTCGAGATTGCCGGTGAAGGCCTGGCCGATACGCACCGTGAGATCGCCGTCGCTGAGCTTGTGCAGACACTGGGCCAGCACGTCGACGGCCTGTTCGACGGCCTTGGCGTCCTCGGCCTTGGCGGCTTCGCGTTCCTGACGTTCGCGCTCGCCCTGGGCAACGGCATCGGCTGCCTTGCGCTCGATCTCGATCTTCTGGATGGCGCTTTCGCGGAAGACGTTGATGGAACGGGCAAGAGCACCGATCTCGTTCTTCAGGTCCTGGTCGGGGACCTCGGTTTCCAGCCGGCCGCTGGCGAGCTGATCTGCCACGCCGGTCAGTCGCGGCAGGGCGCCGACGATCTGGCGGACGAAGAGCGCGATCAGGGCTGCCGCGATGACGAGCACGATCAGCGCGGTCGCGCCGATGGCATAGGCCATTTCGGTGGCGATGCTGTTGATGTCGGCCGAGCGGACGCCGGCATAGAGAATGCCGATGACATCGCCTGTCGGCGAGAAGATCGGCTGGTAGATGGTGTAGTAGGGCACGTCGAGGATGACCGCCTCGCCGCGATAGACCTGGCCCTTGGTGGCGAAGGGATAGACGGCGCCCGCCTGGCCGAGGGCCGTGCCGACGGCGCGCTTGCCATCCGGCTTGATGATGTTGGTGGTGCGGCGCCAGAAATCCTTGCTGTCGGGTTCCCAGCCGAAGATCGTCGCGGTCTGGCCGGTCATGCGGCCGATCGTGTCGATCATCGTGTGATCGGTGAATTCCTTCGGAATGGACTCCATCACGATCCGGTCGACATTGCCGTTGGACGCCCAAGTGATCTTGGTGCCGGGCAGGTCACGCTCGATGATCGTGGCCGCCGTGCGCAGGCTGGCATCCTGGCCGCTGATCGCCTGCTCCTGAATGCGCGTGGCGATGCTGCCGGAGATGACCCAGGAGACCGCGCCAAGCGACGCGACCAGGATCATGACTGTCGTGGCGGTGATTGTTTTCGTAATGCCGAAGCGCGAAAAGACCTTCATGCAAATGTATCCTATAAACGTTTGCTTGGGCTAAATTATAACGGCATCAAGTTAATCCTTGGTTTTTCAGGGGATTTGCGAAGTGTCTTGACGAATGACAAAATTGGGGAAAATGCCCTGTTGCCCTCCCCAGATATGGCGGGGCAGCGGCTTTGGAGGTCAAAATGACGGAAAAACGCGCCTTGAAGGCTGCCCTGCGCAAAGAGCGGTTGGCGCTGCGCGATCAGATCACTGAGGCCACCCGTCTGGAGTTCAGCCTTGCCATGGCGGACTTCGCCGGGGAGGCCATTCCGATCGATCCCGGCATGACGGTGTCAGGCTTTTTTCCGATCCGCTCCGAGGCCGATATCCGACCGCTGATGGCGCGGCTGAAGGCACGCGGTGCGCGGCTCTGCCTGCCTGTCGTCATGGACAGGGAAACGATCGTCTTTCGTGAACTGGTGACCGGTGCCGAACTGGTCGATACGGGGTTTGGCACACGCGGTCCGGGGCCGGAGGCGGCCGTGCTCGATCCCGATCTTCTGCTCGTGCCGCTCTCCGCCTTTGATGCGAAAGGCAACCGGATCGGCTACGGCGCCGGTCACTATGACCGTGCAATTGCGCGTTTGCGGGAAAAAGGGCGCAATCCGCGGCTGATCGGCATTGCATTCGACTGTCAGGAGGTGGCAGAAGTGCCCGATGAAGCGCATGACGTCCGGCTTGAGGCTGTTCTGACGGAAAGTGGCCTCAGAACATTCATGGAGTGATTGGACGAATGCGACTTCTGTTTCTCGGCGATATGGTGGGCAAGACCGGACGGACGGCTGTTTGGGAGCGCCTGCCGGGCCTGATCTCCGATCTGAAACTGGATTTCGTCATCGTCAACGGCGAAAATGCCGCCGGCGGTTTCGGCATCACCGAGGACATCTATCTCGAGACGATCAATGCCGGTGCCGATGTGGTGACGACGGGCAATCACGTCTGGGACCAGAAGGAGGCCGTCTCCTTCTGTACGCGGCACGACCAGTTCCTGCGCCCGGCCAACTATCCGGCCGGCACGCCCGGCAAGGGCTCGGGGCTTTTCTATGCCCGCAATGGCGCGCGTGTTCTCGTTGCCAACATCATGGGCCGCGTCTTCATGCATCCGGAACTCGACGATCCCTTCAAGTCGGCGGAGACGATCCTGGCGGCCTGCCCGCTGAAGGAACAGGCTGATGTCATCGTCTTCGATTTCCACGCGGAAGCGACGAGCGAGAAGCAGTGTTTCGGCCATTTCGTCGACGGGCGCGCCAGCTTCGTCGTCGGGACCCATACCCATGTGCCGACCGCCGACCATCAGATCCTGAACGGCGGTACGGCCTATATGTCGGATGCCGGCATGTGCGGCGACTACGACTCCTCGCTCGGCATGGAGAAGGAAGAGCCGCTCAACCGCTTCATCTCGAAGATGCCGAAGGGTCGCTTCGAGGCGGCGAGTGGCCCGGCGACCATCTGCGGTGTCGGGGTCGAGATTTCGGATGCGACAGGGCTTGCCGAAAAGATCGCGCCGCTCAGGATCGGGCTGCGGCTGGCGGAGACGATTCCGGAGTTCTGGGCGTGACGGTTTGGGATGGTTCTCGGGCGCGGTTCGGGCACTGGCCTTGTCGGTAAAGAAGTGGGGGCGATGAGGTGAGGTTTGGCTGCTATGCTGTCTTTATCTTGATCCCTCTATGGGGTGTTCCGGACATTCCATTCTCGGTTAGGTTTATCACGACGTTCATCGGGCTCGTCGTCACTTTGCTCATCCTTAGTGTGGGTCGGCTAAGCTCGAAAGCTCCAGAAGGTGGGCCGAGTGAACCCTCGTTGATCTTTTCTTCAAATGTTAAGGTGCTCTTCTTCGGGTTGTGGCTCGTGGCAATTTGCTTAGCGACAGCTGCCACACATGGCCGAGCGGATCTTCCGCTCCTTGGTCCCGCCATTTCCGGTCTGTCACAGGTTGGCGAAACTCTTTTTCCGGTGATTGCGAAATACAGGACGCATCTAAGACTGAGTGAGGCGATGCTGTTCCGGATACAAGGTGTAGCATCCTCGGTCTGGCTGGCTGCGCTCGCTACAATGGTGATCTATTATCTGCGCATCATTTTGTTCACTCCAGAGCAACGGGCCTTGGTGATCAAGGAAATGAGCAACAATCTGAAAAGAAGCCATCACGCGCGCAGGCTTCAGCCCGGCGTTTTCCTGTTATCTTCATTGTTTCTCTCGCTCCTCAGTTTGGCGTCTTATCTGGGATGGTTCTCGTTTGGAGAATGGGATGGAAGCAGCCCTAAGGAATGTTACGTAGCCGCCGCTTGCTATGCAGAACTGCACGGCTTGGAGGTGCTCTTTGTGGTGCTGATGGAAAGTATATTGGTCGTTTGGCTGCCGCTGTCGATGCCACTGTCCATCTGGTATTTCCTAAAGCGCGATGTGGCCTAAGGTCCGTGATTGTGTTGGTCCAGATGACGTGATTGTGAGTGGAGCGCGTGCGGTAACGGGTGGATGCCTGCACTGCCCTGCTGCATGATCCTCAGGACTCGACGGCGTGGGAGCGGCATGATGCTGCAAAGACTAGCCTTTGGTGTTTGGGGTTCGATGGTCCTGGCAGGCTTCGTGTTTGCGCAGGAGACCCAAATGCCCGGCAGTCCCCGGCCGCCCGTCAGTCAATGTCAACTGGTTGCCGAGGCGCTTCCATCAGTCACATTCGCCAGTTTTAGCGCGCCCCAATTGCCTGCAAGGCCTGCCGCGTTTGCCGAACACGTGACGATCACATTTCTGGGCCATTCCACCTTTCAGATCACCACGCCCGAAGGCGTCGAGATTGCCACCGACTATAATGGGTGGCTCCGCTCCGCGCGCCTGCCCGACGTGGTGACGATGAACAAGGCGCATTCCAGCCATTACACTCTGTCGCCTGATCCTGGGATCGCCAATGTGCTGCATGGCTGGAGCGATGTGCCGGGCGAAAAGGCGTTGCACAATGTGATTGTTGGCGATGCCTATGTGCGCAATGTCGCTACCGACATTCGCAGCTGGGGCGGGGAGTTCGAGCCGAACGGCAATTCGATCTTCATTTTCGAGGTGGCGGGGCTGTGCATCGGGCATCTCGGCCACCTGCATCACGAACTGACGGATGCGCATTATGCCGAGATCGGTCGGTTGGATATCGTGATGGTGCCGGTGGATGGCGGATTGACGATGGGCGCTGACAGCATGAGCCGGACGATCAAGCGGTTGCGCTCTGCCGTGGTGCTGCCGATGCATCGGCGCGGGCCGATCGTCGACAGCTTCCTTGCCATGTTCGACGACAGCGTCGACATCGAACGATCGCAAAACAGCGGCTTCACGGTGTCCATGCGGACGCTGCCGAAGAAGCCGCTGATCCTAGTGCTTGCGGGCGTGTGAGCCTCAGATCATGCGAAGCGAACCTGGCGGTGAACGCCGACGTCGGGCATTTTTTCCGGATCGAGATTGGCCTTGGCGATCTCCCAGCCGAACTTGATGGTGCTGCCGGTCGAGGCCCAGATCTCTCCGTCGTCCAGTGACAGCGACAGGAGGATCAGGCTCGGGTCGGACTTGCCACCCTCATACCAGGCTGCGACCACCGAGTTCCAGTACTCGTCGATCTTGGCGCTGTCCTTGACGGCGGTCAGCGCGCCCGCGAGGCTGGCATGGTAGTCGTGGTTCTTACCGATGACACAGAAGTGGCCGCGGCTGCCGGGACGCAGCGCCTTGACCAGGTCGGTATCGGTCTTGGTGAAGAACCAGATGGTGTTGGTGCGGTGATCGGCGAAGGGGGCCATCGGCCGCATATGCATTTCGGAACCGGCGAGGCCAAGCATGCCGGCATGGATATCCTCGATCTCTTCCCAGAGCTGTTCAACCGGGTTTTCGCGGGCTTCGCTGAAGCTTGCCATCTGTCGTATCTCCTTGTGGGTTAGCGAGGAGAGCAACGAGCGGCGTGCGGACTTGTTCCGGCATGAGGGGCCGATGCGCGAGGCTGCCGATGTCTGTCGCTGCCCTTGAACCGGACCCCAATCGCCCGTATAAGGCGGCCATTCCAAACATTCAGACCTGATCAGGGGTGCCATGGCTGGCCATTCACAGTTCAAAAACATCATGCACCGCAAGGGGAAACAGGACGGTATCCGTTCGAAGATGTTCTCCAAGCTCGCACGCGAAATCACCGTTGCTGCAAAGACAGGTCTGCCCGACCCGACGATGAATGCAGCACTTCGCCTGGCCGTTCAGAACGCCAAGGCACAGTCGATGCCGAAGGACAACATCGAACGCGCGATCAAGAAGGCGTCCGGCGCCGATGCCGAGACCTATGACGCGATCCGCTACGAAGGCTACGGTCCGGGTGGCGTTGCTGTTATCGTCGAGACGCTGACGGACAACCGCAACCGCACGGCGTCTTCCGTCCGTTCGACCTTCTCCAAGGCCGGCGGCGCGCTGGGCGAAACCGGCTCGGTGTCCTTCTCCTTCGACCATGTCGGCGAAATCACCTACAAGGCTTCCGTCGGCGACGCCGACAAGGTCATGGAAGCCGCGATCGAAGCCGGCGCCGAAGATGTCGTCTCCGACGAAGACGGCCACACCATCTACTGCGCCTTCGAGGACATGAACGAAGTGTCCAAGGCGCTGGAAGCGGTGCTGGGTGGTGCCGAATCCGTCAAGGCGATCTGGAAGCCGCAGAACACGATCGAAGTCGACGAGGAAAAGGCGACTTCGCTGATGAAGCTGATCGACACGCTGGAAGACGATGACGACGTGCAGAACGTCTATTCGAACTTCGAAGTGTCTGACGAAGTCATGGCCAAGCTGTCGGCCTGATTTTCGATCCTATCCGTTGAAACAAGAAGCCCGGCTGCGTGAGCGGCCGGGCTTCATGCATTTCGCCTTGGATGCGGCGGTGGATTTCGTGTCTCAGGATTTGTGGGCGTCAGGCAGCCGCGCTGCGCACGCTGGCGATCACGTCGACCAGGCCGTTCACGATGCGCTCGACCTGTTCCTTGTCGTCGCCTTCGGCCATGACGCGGATCAGCGGCTCGGTGCCGGAGGGGCGGATGACGAGGCGGCCGGACTTGGCGAGTTCGGCCTCTGCGTCGGCAATCGCCTGCTTGACGACAGCATCTTCCAGCGGCTTGCCGCCGGAGAAGCGCACGTTGCGCAGCAGCTGCGGCACGGGATCGAAGCGGTGGCAGATCTCGCTCACCGTCTTGCCGGTGCGCTTGACGGCCGCGAGGATCTGCAGCGCGGCCACCAGGCCATCGCCGGTGGTGCCGTGGTCGGAGAGCACGATATGGCCGGACTGTTCGCCGCCGACATTGAAATCGTGGCTCCGCATGTGTTCGACGACGTAGCGGTCACCGACCTTGGTGCGGGCGAGCGTCAGCCCCTTGCCGCCAAGGAAGCGTTCGAGGCCGAGATTGGACATGACGGTGGCGACAATGCCATTGCCGCGCAGCAGGCCATCCTGTTTCCAGGTTTCCGCCACGACGGCCATCAGCTGGTCGCCATCGATCACCGTGCCGTTCTCGTCGACAATGATGACGCGGTCGGCGTCGCCATCGAGCGCGATGCCGATATCGGCACGCACTTCATGGACCTTCTTCTGCAAGGCTTCCGGATGGGTGGAGCCGCAATCGAGATTGATGTTCGTGCCATTCGGCTCATTGCCGATCGTCACCACATCGGCGCCGAGTTCCCAAAGGGCTGCCGGTGCCACCTTGTAGGCAGCGCCGTTGGCGCAGTCGATGGCGACCCTGAGGCCGTGGAGCGTCACATCGCGGGGCAGGGTGCGCTTGGCAAATTCGACGTAACGGTCATGGACGCCGTCGATGCGCTTGGCACGACCGATGTCGGTCGGCGCGGCGAGCTGGCCGTAGATGTCCTTTTCCAGCAGTTCCTCGATCTGCATTTCCAGCTCGTCGGAGAGCTTGTAGCCATCCGGGCCGAAGAGCTTGATGCCGTTGTCGGCAAAGGGATTGTGCGAGGCCGAGATCATCACGCCGAGGTCGCAGCGCAGAGAGCGGGTGAGCATGGCGACGGCCGGTGTCGGGATCGGGCCGAGAACGAAGGCGTCGAGACCGGCTGCGGTGAAGCCCGCGACCATGGCATTTTCCAGCATGTAGCCCGACAGGCGCGTGTCCTTGCCGATCACCACGCGGTGGCGATGGCCGCCGCGGCGGAAAAGGGTGCCGGCGGCGATGCCGACGCGCATGGCGAGATCCGGCGTCATCGGGAAGCGGTTCGACAGCCCGCGAATGCCATCGGTGCCAAAATAACGACGTGTCATCTGTTTTCCTTCGTGTCCCATAGCGAGGGTGGCTTGCAGCTCTGATCGTGTCACAGAGCGCTTGCGCGAATGTGTTGGCTGCTCATGCCACAAATTGTGGAGAACAACACATAAATTACAGCAAAAGCGGATTACATCCCGTTACCAATACTGCCATGCCATCTCCCGACCGTTCGGCATCCACGAAAAAGGCCACCCGGTGGGGGTGGCCTTGCTTCGTATTTCGACTGCGGATTTTCTCAGTGCGGCTGTGGTTCCAGGCCGCCTTCGGTCTCGCCGCCCTTGCTCACGTCCTTGCGGCCGGTCGAGGGCACGGCGGAGCCGCGGGTGTTCGGACCTTCATCGCCGCTGTCACGGGACGGCTTTTCGCCGCGGATCAGTGCCTTGATCTCTTCGCCCGAGAGCGTCTCGTATTCGAGCAGACCTTCGGCGATTGCCACGAAGGCATCGTGATGGTCGGTCAGGATACGGCGCGCTTCGGTATAGGCTTCGTCGATCAGGCGGCGGACTTCCGTGTCGATCTTCTGGGCGGTCGATTCCGAGACGTTCTTCGACTGCGACACGGAATGACCGAGGAAGACCTCCTGCTGGTTCTCACCATAGGCGACTTGGCCGAGCACGTCGGAGAAGCCCCACTGGGTGACCATGGCACGGGCAAGCTTGGTGGCCTGCTCGATGTCGGAGGAGGCGCCCGATGTGATGTTCTCCTTGCCGAAGGTCAGCTCTTCCGCGACGCGGCCACCCATCATGATGACGAGGCGCGAGACCATCCACTTGTAGCTCATCGAGTAGCGGTCGCCCTCGGGAAGCTGCATGACCATGCCAAGCGCACGGCCGCGCGGAATGATGGTTGCCTTGTGCAGCGGGTCGGCGACGGGCACCTGCAAAGCGGTGATCGCGTGGCCGGCTTCGTGATAGGCGGTCAGCTTCTTTTCGGCTTCGGTCATGGCGGAGGAGCGGCGTTCCGCCCCCATCATGATCTTGTCCTTGGCGTCTTCGAACTCAGCCATGGTGACGACGCGCTTGTTGCGGCGGGCGGCCATGAGGGCGGCTTCGTTGACGAGGTTGGCGAGGTCAGCACCGGAGAAGCCGGGCGTGCCACGGGCGAGAACCTTGAGGTCAACATTCGGGGCGAGCGGCACGTTGCGCGCATGCACCTTCAGAATGCGCTCGCGACCGGTGATGTCAGGGTTCGGGACAACAACCTGGCGGTCAAAACGGCCCGGACGCAGAAGTGCGGGGTCGAGAACGTCGGGACGGTTGGTCGCAGCGATCAGGATGATGCCTTCATTGGCCTCGAAGCCGTCCATCTCGACAAGCAGCTGGTTCAGCGTCTGTTCGCGTTCATCGTTACCGCCGCCAAGGCCGGCGCCACGATGGCGACCGACCGCGTCGATTTCGTCGATGAAGATAATGCAGGGCGCGTTCTTCTTCGCCTGCTCGAACATGTCGCGGACGCGGCTTGCACCGACGCCGACGAACATTTCAACGAAGTCCGAACCGGAGATGGTGAAGAAGGGAACATTGGCTTCGCCGGCAACCGAGCGGGCGAGCAACGTCTTACCCGTGCCCGGAGGGCCGACGAGCAGTACGCCGCGCGGGATCTTGCCGCCCAGCCGCTGGAACTTCTGCGGATCGCGCAGGAATTCGACGATTTCTTCCAGGTCCTGCTTGGCTTCATCGACGCCAGCGACATCATCAAACGTGATGCGGCCATGCGCTTCGGTCAGAAGCTTGGCCTTGGACTTGCCGAAGCCCATGGCGCCGCGCGAGCCACCCTGCATCTGGCGCATGAAGAACAGCCAGACGCCGAGGATCAGCAGCATGGGAAGAAGCGTGCCGATATAGCTCAGGAAGCCGGACGAGCCGTCGGTTTCCGGACGGGCGACGATCATGACGTTCTTGGCTTCGAGCTTGCTCAGAAGGTTGTCGTCAACGACGGGCGCATAGGTCTGGAAGGCGGTGCCGTTTTCGGAATAGGTCCCGAGAACGCGGTTGCCGGTCACGGTCACGTCGCGGACGCGGCCCGAATCAACCTCACGCAGGAATTGCGAATACGGAATCTCGCGCGAGCTCGATTGCGACGGTGACGTCTGGAACATGCTGAACAGGGCGATCAGCAGAAGAGCGATGATCGCCCAGAGCGCGAAATTGCGAAAATTTGGGTTCATTGAATTCCCCGAACAGGTGTCGCGGGACGGACCCCGCTGTCTTACTGGCTAACATAGGAGCGCACTGCGCCATTGCCAAGGCAAACCGGCCTTATCCCATCGTTTTCCGTCAATAAGTCTTAAACGGGACAGGCAATGGCCGGTTCCCGGTCGAGAAGTCTTGCGATTCCGTCGGCGAGTGCGAGTTCGAAATCCGGCAGGAAAGGATCAAAGAGCGAGAGGCGCGGCGTGATGGCGAAATCGTCACCTGAGATGTCGTTCTTGCCCTCGGATGTCCGGATATGCGGGCTGTTTGCCAGCATGGCCGTGCGCATGCGGTGGGGAAGGTCGGCCGCGATGGCCATTGACGGACCGGGCGTGACGATCAGGTCCGTCCCGGCATGATTGGCGATTTCGTAGCGTCCGTCCCAGATGCGACGTTCTCCCGCCGGCAGGGGGAGCGGCAAAAGACCGCGCCTTTCGCGGGTGAGAAAGAGGTTCGCCTTTCGCCTGACGATGAGGCAGCCGGAGAGCGTGAGGGCGAAATCCCCGGTCTTCGCCAGGTGGGTCGTCAGGCGGTCGAGCGCCGTCTTTGCCGGACGGTGTGGGCGGCCTCCGAGAATGGCCGCGAGGGTCGAGAGCGCGTGCCGGACAGCCTCTGTTGGCGCGGGCGTATCGGCGAGGCTGATTTGGATCGCCTGCATCCCAACCGGCCGGGCATGGCGGGCGATCCACCCGGCAGCCTGGGCTGAGAGTTCGCGGCGCGCCTGACCGGCCCCGGTGATGGCGGCGAGATCCGGTTCAAGCCTCAGGTTTCTGATCCTGACCCGCTCGGAGCGGGTGTCGTCATTGCTGGGATCGTCGATCCAGGTCTCGCCGGCATCTGTGAGAAACGTTCTGATGGCCTCACGTGTGGTCTGCAGGAAGGGGCGCAGGACCCAGAGGCGCCGCTCGTACAAGGTCGCGCAAGCCATGCCGGAAAGGCCGAGTGCTGCTTCGGTCGAGCGTTCGGCCCGCATGGCGATCGTCTCGACCTGGTCGTCCAGCGTGTGACCTGTAACGACGGCGTCGGCGGCTAACGTGTCGGCCGCCTGGGCAAGCAGGCCGTAGCGGGCATTTCGGGCGGCTGCAGACAGGCCGCTCCGGGGCTTTTCGCCGGTCCACTCGAGAATGCGATGGGGAATGGACAGCCGCTCGCACAGAGCCTTGACGGCGCGCGCCTCTTTCGTGGAGTCGGCGCGCAGGCGGTGATCGACGGTGACGGCGCAGAGGGAGTGGGGCAGGGGATGGTTAGCCGTCTCAAGCGCCTGTTTGAGCGCGAGCAGCAGACCGGTCGAATCACTGCCGCCGGAAATGGCGACGAGCAGGCGTGTCGGTTTCTTCAGGGCGGATAGGAAGGCGTGTGCCGCAGCGTCGGGCAGGCGTGGTTCAGGCAGGACCGATGGCCTCGCCTTCTCGCTCGTCAGCAACGCAGGCGCTTCTGCTCGCTCGCAACCTTCGAGACGACGGCGCGGGAGGCTTTCGGGTAACGCTTGGAGACTTCGCGCAGCGTCGCGCAGGCGGTCTCTGTGTTGTCGAGGGCTGCCAGCGACATGCCGAGCTTGAGCAGCATCTCAGGCGCCTTCGGCGAGGTGTTGTAGGTCTGATGGGCGTTGAGGAAGGTCTTGGCAGCCTCGTTGTAATTGCCCTGCGAATAAAGGGCCTCACCAAGCCAGAAATTGGCGTCAGCGATCTTCGCGCTGCTCGGATAGGCTTCGATGAAGTCGCGGAATTCGCTTTCGGCGAGGCTGTAGTCACCCGACAGCACGTGGCCATAGGCGACCTGATAGACGTCGGCTTCGGAGTTCAGCGAGGCCGTCTGCTTGGGGGCAGCGGGCGGGGTGACCGATGGCGCGACGGTTGGTGCGTCGACGCCCGGCAGCGCGGAGCCATTGGCGACGGCGCTGTCATTGATCGTGGTGTCGACCGGCACGCCACTGTTGTCGAGCGCGATCTGGCCAAGCGTCTGTTCGCCGGGTGCGGAACCGGAAACGTCGGCGCTGGCGCCGACGTCCGGAGTGTCCGTAATGATTTCAGCGACGGAATCGGATCCGCCGCCTCCATCCACCGGCTTCGACAGGGAGCCGGTCTTCTTCTTCTCAAGATCCTGGAAGCGGAACTCGTTGTCTTCCTGCTGCTTGCGGATGGTTTCCTGCATCTGCAGAAGCTGGAAGCTCATTTCTTCGATACGGCCGTTCAGCGCGCGAAGCTCTTCCTCGAGTTGCTGGACGCGTAGCGTCGGGTCTGTGGCCTGAGCCAACTGGACCTGGGCCCGCAGCTGTTGCTCCGGCGCCTTCTTGTGTCCGAGCGAGACGTTCGGAAACAGCTGGAACGCCTCTGCGCTGCCATGCAGTCCCGTGAGCGAGGCCGTCGCCAACAGAGCGGCCATCACAAGTTTCTTCATGTCCCTTTTCCTGTTTTCGCGATGAAGTGCACCGAACCGGCGCTCACAGGAGATTTTTCCAATTGCCTGCAAAAAGCAACCAAGTTCGGCCAAACTAAGGAGAAATGTAAAAGGCGGCCCGGGGGCCGCCTTCTCTGTTCAGGCGATCCTTTTCGGATCACATGCCGGCGCCACCGAGGACGGTGACGGCGCGGCGGTTCTGCGACCAGCAGGAAATGTCGTCGCAGACGGCGACCGGACGTTCCTTGCCGTAGGAGATGGTCTTGAGGCGCTGAGCCGGAATGCCGCGCTGGGCGAGGTAATCGCGGGTCGCAGCGGCACGGCGTGCGCCGAGCGCGAGGTTGTATTCGCGGGTGCCGCGTTCGTCGGCATGGCCTTCGATGGTGATGGCGTAGTTCGGATAACGCTGCAGCCACTGGGCCTGACGGTCGAGCGTCTGGGCAGCGTCGGCGCGGATCGAGGTCGAGTCGGTGTCGAAGAAGATGCGGTCGCCGACATTGACCGTGAAATCCTGGGCGGAGCCCGGGGTCGCTGCACCGGCACCATTGGCGCCAAGGCCGAGATCACCGGCGCTGTTGGGCAGGTTCTTCTTGTTGGCGCAGCCGGCCAGTGCCAGGGCCATCGTGAGGGCGATGAGGGCCGGGTTGGTTGCGAGGGTCTGCAGACGGCTCTTGGCCGGAGTATGAATGCGGCTCATGCCGGTCTCCTTGAATTTCCTGTTAGGGTTGCTGGACCATAACCAATCGCGGTTAACCGGCTTCCAACAATCATGGTTAACAAATCGGTAAAACGGGTGGGAATGGCCCCGATTTGCTGGTGTTTACGGCAAAAAAGAGGCGCTTTCGCGCCTCTTTTTCGTCAGTCCTATTCCATCAGTGGCGACCAGGCCGGGTCGGATGCGAAGGAGGGGGTCTTGACCAGCTGCTCGTTGTAACCGGAGAGGTCGATCGAGAAGAGCTGCGGGCCGCCTGCGCCGGCGTTCTGACGGAAGAACATCAGGACACGGCCATTCGGCGCCCAGGTCGGGCCTTCATTGTGGAAGCCGGTGGTCAGGATGCGTTCGCCCGAACCGTCGGTCTTCATCACGCCGATCGAAAACTTGCCGCCGGACTGCTTGGTGAAGGCGATCAGGTCGCCGCGCGGGGACCAGACCGGGGTGGAGTAGGAGCCGTCGCCGAAGGAAATGCGGCGCTGGCCGGAGCCGTCGGCACCCATGACATAGAGCTGCTGGCGGCCGCCACGGTCGCTTTCGAAGACGATCTGGCTGCCATCAGGCGAATAGGAGGGCGAGGTGTCGATGGCCGCCGTCGAGGTCAGGCGGGTGGTCGTGCGCGAGCGCAGGTCCATCGTATAGATATTGGCATTGCCGTCCTGCTGCAGGCTCATGATGACGCGCTGGCCATCGGGCGAGAAGCGCGGGGCAAAGGTCATGCCGGGGAAATTGCCGACCACTTCACGGCCACCGGTCTCCAGCTGGAGCAGGTAAACGCGCGGCTGGTCGCCTTCGAAGGACATGTAGGTGATTTCCTGGCGGCTCGGCGAGAAGCGCGGCGTCAGAACGATGTCCTTGCTGTTGGTCAGCATGCGGACGTTCTCGCCGTCCTGGTCCATGATCGCCAGCTGGCGCTTGCGGTCGGTCTTCGGGCCGCTTTCGGAGACGAAGACGACGCGGGTGTCGAAATAGCCCTTTTCGCCGGTGATACGCTCATAGATCGCATCGGCGATGATATGGGCGACGCGGCGCCAGTTCTTCGGATCGGTGAAGAACTGCTGGCCGGTCATCTGCTGGCCACCGAAGGTGTCCCACAGACGGAATTCGGCACGGAGCCGACCATCGGCCTCGCGCGTGATGCGACCGACGACGAGCGCATCGGCCTTGATGGCCTTCCAGTCCTCGAAGCGCGGCGGCTGGTCGGGATTGGAGATTTTCTCGATGAAGGCTTGGCGATTGATCGGGGCAAAGAGGCCCGATCGCTTCAGGTCGGCCTCGACCACGGCCGAAATCTGCGCACCGATGCCGTCGGTCGAGACGAAGTCGGTGATGGCGATGGGCAACGGCTGGACGTTGCCCCGGTTGATATTGATTTCCACGGCTGCGTTCGCGGGGGAAACGAAGGCGCCGGCCAGGCCGGCACAGACCAGCAGAAGTCGGAGGAATGCGTTTTTCATGCTCTCGAAGCCTTTCAGCTCTTACATCAGTTCGCTGGGGTCGAAATTGACGACAACTTCAGACCAAGCGTCGTATTTGTCCCGCGGCAGATTGGTGAACGGGGCGGATTTGCGAACGGCACGCACGGCGCCGCTCATGAGGACTTGTTGGGCACTGGGCGAGCCACCGGTCGCGGTCGCTTCCGGTTCGCCGACCAGTTCGCCGTTTTCGTTCAGGCGGAAGGTGACACGGATGCGCACGTCAGCGGCATCGGCCATGCCCGGGGTGATCAGCCAGTTCTGCTGAATGGCGCCGCGCAGGGCATCCATTTCGCTCTGGCTGAGCTTGGAGCCACCGGTATTGGTTTTGCCGCCCATCGCTGCCGGTTCGGTCGAACCCTTTTTGCCGCCGGTCGCGCTTTCGGTCTTGTTGAGCAGGGCGGCCACTTCATCAGCGTTGAAGTCGCTTTCCATCTGCTGCTTGGACTTGGCCGTCTCCTGCGTCTTGGTGTCCTGCTTGGCGTCCTTTTTCGGCGTCGACTTCGGCTCCGGCTTTTTCTCAGCGGGCTTGGCGACCTCAGGCTGCGGACGGGCGGCCGGGATCGGCGCCTGTTCGGGAAGGGGAATTTCCTCGGCAGCCGCCTGTTCGGCTGGTGCCGGCTCCGGTGGCTTGGTGGGTTCAGGCGGAGTCGGCTCGGCGGGCTTCGGCTCCGGTGGCGGAGCCGTCTCTTCCTTGATGATTTCCTTGACGTCGTTGACCTCAGGATCCGGCTCGGGGACCGGGGTCTCGACTTTCTCGGGCGCTGCCGCCACTTCCTGCTCAACCGGGCGTTTCGACGGTGTCGGCGGCGATTTCAGGTCGACCTCGTTGTCACCAAAGTTTTCGGCGGGTTCAGGCGTCGGCGGCTTCTTGGTCGGAACGGGGGCGGATTTCTCCGCCAGCGGGGCTTTCTTGTCGCCCTGCTGGATCTGGGTGAACTCCTCGATCGGCACGATGTCGACCGGAAGCGATTCCATGTTGGCCACTTCCAGCTTTTCAGGCGAGCCAAGGCTCACCAGCGTCGCTACGAGCGCCAGTCCGTGCAGAAACGAAGATGTGAAGAGGCTGCCCTTCATGTCGTCCGATCAGTTCTGCTGTTCCTGTAGGGTCACGAGACCGATATTGGTGAAACCGGCGGCCGAGATCCGCGCCATGACCTGCATGACAATGCCGTAGGTGGCGGCGGTATCGGCGCGCACGTAGATGCGTTCGTTGTAGCCGGTGGTGGCAATCGCCTGCAGTTTCGGCACGACCTCGTCGATCGGGATTGCCGTTTCCTGCAGGTAGATCTCGCCCTTCGGATTGACCGAGACGGTGATCGGCTGAGTTTCGCTGTTCATCGCCTTGGCCTGCGTCTGCGGCAGGTCGATGGGAACGCCGACCGTCATCATCGGGGCTGCGACCATGAAGATGATCAGGAGCACCAGCATGACGTCGACCATAGGGGTGACGTTGATTTCGCTGACGAGGGCGCGTTTGCCGCTGCGACGTCCGCGACGGCCACCACCACCTCCACCTGAACCGACTGACATACCCATGGTCTAATCTCCTGCCGTCGAGGCCTTATTGCGCCGCCTGGCGGGGCTGCAGCTTCTCGTCGATCTGGCGCGAGAGGATGGCCGAGAATTCGTCGGCGAAGCCTTCCATGCGGGCCGTCAGCTTGCCGGCTTCGCCGGAGAACTTGTTGTAGGCGATGACGGCGGGGATAGCGGCAACCAGGCCGATGGCGGTCGCGAGCAGCGCTTCGGCGATACCGGGGGCGACGACGGCAAGGCTGGTGTTCTTCGAACCGGCGATGGCCTGGAACGAGGTCATGATGCCGATAACGGTACCGAAGAGGCCGATGAAGGGCGCTGCAGAACCAATTGTGGCGAGCGAGGAGAGGCGGCCTTCGAGCGTTTCCGACTCACGGGCCATGGTCACGTCCATGGCGCGGTCGATACGCATCTGCAGGCCGATCGGCGAGCGGGCGCCGCGCTCAAAACTCTTCTTCCATTCGCGCATGGCGGCCACGAACATGGCGGCAAGGCCGGTGTTGTTGCGCTCGGCGAGCGTGCGGTACAGTTCTTCCAGCGATTGGCCGGACCAGAAGACCTGTTCGAACTGGTCGAACTGGCGACGGGCGCGGGCATAACTCAGATATTTGTCGATGACGATCGCCCAGGTCCAGACCGAGGCGGCCAGGAGGCCGAGCATGACAAACTTGACGATCAGGCCCGCCTGCATGAACAGTCCCCACAGGCTCACGTCGTGGGTTGCTGCTGCCATTCCAACTTGTTCCATGCCAAATATTCCCCGAAATCCAAACGCCCGGCGAAAGGACCGGGCGGCGACATGAGCTGTGCTGCTGGAAGAATGCGGTCGCTGCCGCCGACATCCCTATCCCGCCTAAGCTCCCAGAATGCCTTCTGGGCTGAAAATTTGGTCAAAGGAAGGCGTGCGCTGCACAAACTCCCAGCCCGGAGTAAGACCCTATTATGGTTAAGAAGGCGTTACTTTTCGGGCCGATCACGGGCTTGTCAGGCTTGGCCGAGGAACTGTGATGCAAGCGTCTCGGGCAGGCGGCGGGGACGGCCGCTGCGATTGACCACGGCTATCACCACCCTGGCTGCGATCAGGAGCCGGTCGTCGCGCAGAATTTCCTGCTCGAGAATCATCTTGGCACCGCCCGCCTTTTCGGTGCGCGTGCGCACCGTCACGATGTCGTCCATACGGGCCGGAGCCTTGAAGTCGATCTCCATGCGATGGACCATGAAAGCGAGGCCCTCGTCGGATGTCTCGAACAGGGCGGACTGCTCGACGCCGAGGCAGCGGAGATAATCGGTGCGGGCGCGTTCCATGAAATGCAGATAACGGGCGTGATAGACCGCGCCGGAGAAATCGGTGTCTTCATAGTAGACGCGCTGGGTGAGGGAATGCACGCCGTCGGTGATCTCGCCGGAGAGGGGAACGGATACTGATATCATGGTAGATCTCCGGAGGGCAAGTTTCGAGATGGGCCTGACCTGAGACGGTTGCCGAGGGGGCTTCGCGTTCTGCGCTCGCTAGCGCATGACAGGCTCAACTGTCCAGTTGCATCACCTCGGCTTCGGTCAAACCCAGCCTTTGCATGGCATCGGCGCGGCTTGCGGCATCATCCGCGACGATGAATTCGTCGATCTGCGGCGGCTTGATGCTGGTGCCTGACAACATGGCATGGACCTGGCCGCGATGATGGGTCTGGTGCTGGAAGAGGTGGGAGAGGACGTCGTCTGTCCGCTCCACCTGAATACGACCTGCACGGTGGATATGGACGGGGCGGGCGGTACCCTCACCGCGCAGCGACTGACAGAATGCCAGCAGCCGTCGGTCGGATGTCCGTTGAGCGGTGCGCAGTTCCTTGGGGTTCGGAAACGGAATTTCGTCCTCCCAGGCTTTCGGGCCAAGCGTGCCGTCTTCCAGCGCGTCGATATAGAACCAGTCGACGATCAGGATGTGATTGAGCGTTGCGACCAGCGAGGGAAAGAAGCTGGTGCGGGGTGCCTCGAACTCTCCGGGTTCAAGGAGCCTGATCGCCTCATGCAGGCGGTCATTCGCCAGCATGTTGGCGTAAGCGAGCTTGCGGATGAACCTGATGGCGTCGGTCATGGCGTGTCCAGGTCCCCATCATGCCAGACCACGTGTTGGGGCGAGGCTGGCAGGTTTTCGATCTCATCAGCGATGAAATAGGGCGGGATGTCGAGCGACTTCAGGGCATCTCGGGTGGCGGGCACCCATTTGAACTCCAGGCTGTTCTTGCCGTCCTCGTTGCGGTGGACGATGTCGGTTGTGTGGAAGGGAAAGTGCTCCGGGATTTCCATTTGGTAGTAGAAGCCGAGTTCATGCCAGGCCTTGCCCTCGTAGTCGAAGAAGTTTTCGACGACCCACAGAAGCGGGCCGATCTTTGCTTCAACACCCAGTTCCTCCTGCATTTCGCGCAGGAGAGTCTCTGTCGAGGTCTCGCCGATCTCTGCGCGCCCGCCCGGAAAGGTCCAGAAGGTCTCGTGGGTGGCGCGGTGGACAAGCACGTGTCCATCACGGAAGGCGAGGCCGGCGATGCGGTGGTTGAAACGCCGCTTGCCGTCCTTGATGGTGATGAGGGTGCGTTTGGACATCAGGCGGAACCCAGTTCGAGCAGGAGGATTTCAGGGCGGACGCCGACTCTGACTGGCAAAAACGAACAGCCGAGACCGCGCGAGACAATGAGGTCCCGGTCGTTCTCGTGGAAATGGCCACCCGGATAACGCCATGAACCGCGGGATGCCGCGACGGGATGCCAGCCGAAGAGATTGATCTGTCCACCATGCGTGTGACCGCTCAGCGTGAGGCTGATGCGTTCGGTCACCTCCGGAAAGATATCGGGTTCGTGCGCCATCAGGATGACTGGCGCGTCGTCGGTGACATGACCCATGGTCGTTACCAGGTCATGGATCCCGGTCATGGTTTTACGGTTGAACTTCTTGCCGGGGCGCAGAGCCATCTGATCGCCGAGGCCAGCGATCCAGAATGCCTGGCCATCCTTTTCCATCCGCACAGCCTCGTTGACATAGGTCGCAATGCCCGCTTGCCGGAGCGCCTTCGTCGCGATGTTCCCAGTCGAAGGGTCGCGCTGGAAGGCGATGTCCTCCCAGTAGTCGTGATTGCCGAGAATGGCATGGATGCCGAGCGGCGCTTTCAGGGTCGAAAGGGCGGTCGCCCAGTCTGCCGCGTCGACATAGTTGCTGACGACGTTGGTCCCAGCGGCGTAATCGCCGAGCAGCAGGCATATATCCGGCTCCAACTCGTTGGCCATCGCGCAGATTGCCTCGATTCTCGCCACGTCCATCCAGGGTTCGCAGGCGTGGAAATCGGCCAAGACTGCCACGCGTATCCTCAGCCCCGACGGCCAGTTCTTGGGCGTCAATGCGTATCGGCGAATCTCTGGGCGCCGGAAGACCTCGGTGAACGGATAGGCAGCGGTCGCCAGCAGACTGAGGAAGCCCGCTCCAAAGAGCTTCATCAGCCCCCGCCGTGTGATCATTCAGTCGTCCTCGAGCGTCAGCCGGAATTGCGCGGCCTCCAGGTCCTTCGGCGGCTGCATTCCCAGATGCTTCCACGCGTTTGCGGTCAAAACACGGCCGCGCGGCGTGCGCTGGATAAAACCCTGCTGGATCATGTAGGGCTCGATGATGTCCTCGATGGCGTCACGCGGTTCCGACAGGCCGGCCGCGATGGTTTCGATGCCGACCGGGCCGCCGCCGAAGTTGACGGCGATCATCGAGAGATAGCGCATGTCGAGCTGGTCGAGCCCCATGTTGTCGACATTGAGCCGCGTCAGGGCTTCATCCGCGATCTCACGGGTCACGGCTTCGGCGCGGGCGACTTCGGCAAAGTCGCGCACACGGCGCAGCAGGCGACCGGCGATACGCGGCGTGCCACGCGCCCGGCGGGCGACTTCGCGGGCGCCGTCTTCCGTCATCGGCAGGTTCAAGAGGCGGGCGCCACGGCGGACGATCGATTCCAGTTCTTCGACTGTATAGAAATTGAGCCGCACCGGAATGCCGAAGCGGTCGCGCAGCGGGGTTGTCAGCAGGCCGAGGCGGGTGGTGGCGGCAACCAGGGTGAATTTCGACAGGTCGATCTTGACCGAGCGAGCGGCAGGCCCTTCGCCGATGATCAGATCGAGCTGGAAATCCTCCATCGCCGGATAGAGGATTTCCTCGACGGCGGGGCTCAAGCGATGGATCTCGTCGATGAAGAGCACGTCGCGCTCTTCGAGATTGGTGAGGAGTGCCGCGAGATCGCCGGCCTTGGCGATGACGGGGCCGGAGGTCGAGCGGAAGTTGACGCCGAGTTCCTTGGCCATGATCTGGGCAAGCGTGGTCTTGCCGAGGCCGGGCGGGCCGACGAAGAGGACGTGATCCAGCGCCTCGCCCCGGTTCTTCGCGGCCTCGATGAAGATCTTGAGATTGGCGCGGGCTTCCGCCTGACCGGTAAAGTCGTCGAGCGTCTGCGGGCGCAGCGCCGCATCGAGGTCTTCGCCGCGTTTTTCAGGCGTCAGGATCGGGTTGTTGGTCATCATGCGAGAAGTTCCATGCCGGGCACGCGGGAGGCGGCGCGTTTGTCGAAGGTCTTTACGGAGGCGCAGCCTTCTTGAAGAGATCGGGCCGCAATCAAGGCGTCGGCGAAGTCTGCATTCTTCTGGTCGACCTGCCGCAGCGCCTTTACGACGAGATCGTGGCTTTCGACGGTCAGGCCCCGAACCTGGAGGAGTTTGCCTATGGCCGCTGATGCGTCTCGTCTGGTGTAGCCGAGCTGCGAGCGCAGCGCCCAGTCCAGTTCCAGTACACAGATGAGGGGAAGAAAGGCCAGATAGTTCTTGCCGAGCCCCTCTGCAAAACGCAGGGCTGCATGTCTTTGGTCAGGATCGTCATTGGTCAGAAGCCGGATGACGATGTTGGTGTCGAGGCCGACCAGGGTCATGCCGCGATGTCCGACGGATCGTTGCCGTTCGCAGACAGGGCGTTTGCGCCTGCCGTCCGCACGACGGTTTCGTCAATCTCTTCGAGTGTCGAGCGTCCGTTGGGCGGGGTGCCCAGGAAACCCGCCAGATCTTTAAGGTCGATATTCTTGGGGGTGATGACGATCTCTCCGTCGACCACGCTGAAAACCATCTGATCGCCAGGGCTTAGCGTCAACTGCTCGCGCAGCTCTTTGGGAATGGTGATTTGGCCCTTGGCCGATATGGTGACGTCCCAAACTCTCATGCGGCACTCCGACGTCTTTCGCTTTTTCCGACAATAGCAGAAATGTCGGAATGAGACAAATTCGGAGGACAGTTCACCGCGACAGCTCCTTCAGCCCCAGCCGGATCAGCTCGGCGCTGTCTGCCCCTTCGCCGCCGTTCTTCAAGGCTGCAGCCACGGCATTGGCGGCCTGGTCGCGGGAATAGCCGAGATTGGTGAGTGCCGAGACGGCGTCGGCAACCGGGGCGGAGGCCACGCCTTCGCCGAGTTCCTGCTTGAGGCCGATATTGGCCGAGGCTTCGCCGGCAAAGGCCGGGGCCTTGTTCTTCAGTTCGGTGACGAGACGCAGCGCCACCTTCGGGCCGACGCCGGGGGCGCGGGAGATCGCGGCCTTGTCCTGGAGCGCAATCGCATTGGCGAGTTCCGACGGCGTAAGGGTGGAGAGCACGGCCAGCGCCACTTTGGCGCCGACACCCTGGACGCTTTGCAGGAGGTTGAACCATTCCCGCTCCAGCGCGCTCATGAAGCCGAAGAGTTTCAGCTGGTCCTCGCGCACATAGGTCTCGATGAAGAGCACGACCGCCTCGCCCGCCGAGCCGATCCGACCGAGGGTGCGCGAGGAGCAGTGGGCGACGTAGCAGACGCCGTGGACGTCGACGAGGACATAGTCGTCGCCGATCTCATCGATGGTGCCTTTGAGTTTGCCGATCATGGATAGGTCCGTCGCGTTACAGGGGGTGGGTTTCAGGGGATATGATGTCGAGGTCGGGGAAGTAGCTTCGGTAGCGCGCCGCATCCCGCGTCAGTAGGCGGTGGGACCGGACGGCCGCGTGGGCGCCGATGAAGAAATCCGGAAGGGTGCGTTCGCGCTGCCCTCCGCTTCGTCGGTAAAGCAGATGCGCCTTTCCAGCCCGGAAGGCCACTTCATAGGACAAGGGTTCTTTCTTCAAGTCGAGCCAATCTAGCGCCTGGCTGAGCTGTTGCTCGCTCAACGGCGAGGCAGCCAACTCAGACCAGATGACCGGGTTGATCACCAACGGCCCCTCCTCGAAGCAGCGGCGCATTGCGTCCACTGACCACGCCCGCGTCGCGCTATTCGGCCCGAGCACATCGATCAGTGCATTGGTATCAATGACGGTCGAGGTCATCACGCGGTCCTCGCAGCCAATCGACATATTCGTCTGAGGTCATGCCATTGGTGTCGAAAGTGCCCTCGACACTTCTCGCCCAGGCGTCGAAGTTCTTGAATGCATCGCTTGTATCGCCGTTCTTGACCAGCATGACGCCTTCCTCGGCGACAACGAAATCGACTTCCGAGCCCGGCTTGATGCCGAGCCGATCGCGGATGTCCTTGGGGATGGTGACCTGGCCTTTTTCGGTGACGCGCATGGTAATACCTCTTGGGTATTACTTATCGACGATCGCGGAACAAGTCAAGAACAAATCAGGCGGAGGCGAGGACCTTGCGCATGCGATCACCGCCGCGATTATGGGCGTGGCAGATGGCGATGGCGAGGGCGTCGGCGGCGTCGTTGCCCTTGAATTCGGCCTTGGGCATCAGGATTTTCAGCATCATGTGGATCTGCGCCTTTTCGCCGTGGCCCACCCCGATCACGGCTTTTTTCACGGCATTCGGCGCGTATTCCGCAACAGGAAGTCCGGCGCGGGCGGGTACCAGCATGGCGATGCCACGGGCCTGGCCGAGCTTCAGGGTCGCCACCGCATCCTTGTTGACGAAGGTCTGCTCAACCGCCGCTTCGTCGGGCGTGTAGGTGTGCACGACTTCGGCCAATCCGTCATGCAACTGGCACAGGCGCGAGGCAAGGTCCATGTCACCGTCCGAGGTGACGGTGCCGGAGGCGACAAAACGCAGCGAGTTGCCCAGCGTCTCGATGACGCCCCAGCCGCAGCGACGGAGCCCTGGGTCTATGCCGATGATGCGAATCGTGGAAGTCATGGGAAACCTTATGTCGGAATGCCTGTTCACTGCCAGCAAAATGTGAACAAAGCGAAAACATGCGAAGTGATTATAATTTATTATCGTCACCTCTTGGGCCTCGGTGGCCGGTTGACTACATGACAGAGACGAGCGCAGCACAGGATTGATGCCATGATCGATTTCTCCATTCTCGACCTTTCGCCGATCGCCGAGGGCCATACGGTCCGCGAGGCGCTGGATGCCTCGCGCCGGATGGCGCAGGTCGCGGAAGCCAATGGCTACAAACGCTTCTGGCTGGCGGAACATCATGGAATGCCGGGCATTGCCAGCGCCGCAACCGCCATCGTGATCGCCCATGTCGGGGCAGGGACCTCGACGATCCGTATCGGCTCCGGCGGCGTGATGCTGCCCAACCATTCGCCGCTGGTGATCGCCGAGCAGTTCGGTACGCTCGAAGCGCTGTTTCCCGGGCGTGTCGATCTCGGCCTGGGACGGGCTCCCGGCACCGACATGCGAACGGCACGGGCGCTCAGGCGCAACATGGATGCGGGGGCAGAAAGTTTCCCGCACGATGTCATCGAATTGCAGCGCCTGCTCGGCGAGCCGAACGAAGACCATGGCCTGCTCGCGGTGCCCGGCATGCGCAGCAATGTGCCGATCTGGTTGCTCGGCTCCAGCCTTTACAGCGCGCATCTGGCGGCGGCGCTCGGTCTTCCCTATGCCTTCGCCTCGCATTTCGCGCCCGATCAGCTGGGCGAAGCGGTGGAAATCTATCGCCAGCGCTTCGAGCCGTCGGATAGCCTGCAGTCGCCCCATGTGATGGTGGGCGTGATGGCGGCTGTCGCCGACACAGATCATGAAGCCTCCCGCCTCTTCACCTCCGCGCAGCAGCAGTTCGTCAATCTCCGGCGCAATGTGCGTCGGCCATTCCCGCGGCCGGTCGACAGCATGGATGGCTTCTGGTCGGAGATCGAGCGGATCGGTGTCGAGCACACGCTGCGTTATGCCATCGTCGGCTCACCGGATACGGCCGCAGGCAAGCTCGATGCGCTGCTTGCCGAGGTGGCGCCGGACGAGGTCATCGTTTCCACCCCGATCCACGATCTCGACGCGCGGCTACGGTCGGTCGAGTTGTTTGCAGGGCTGGGTGATCGGATCGATCTGGGCGTCGCCGCCGAATAGGCGGCGGTGCGTCCCGGAACGCGTATCAAAACGAGCCACCGGCTTGCCGCAGCGCGCGCCGAGGCAGCGTCCCTGACTTCACTTCAATTGTTCCAATGTTTCAGTCACTCGGGCTTCAGATTGAAGTATCGTTTCCGGCCGATATTGAACGACTATAGTTAACGTCCGTAGTTAATCCGAACTTAACTTTTCCACTCCATTGTCTGTGTCAGTTCACATTGTCAGGCAGCAGACGGCCTGATGAGACAACGCTGGGATTTTGGAGTCTCCTGCCATGACGAAAACCATTTTTGCAGTCGCTGCAGCTGCCTTGCTGGCAAGCTCGGTCGCGCATGCGGCCGACCTTTACCAGCCAGAACCTCAGCCGGCTTATGTCGATGCACCGGAAGTGACC
Organism: Rhizobium sp. AG855; assembly: GCF_003610655.1. Classification (NCBI taxonomy): domain Bacteria; kingdom Pseudomonadati; phylum Pseudomonadota; class Alphaproteobacteria; order Hyphomicrobiales; family Rhizobiaceae; genus Rhizobium; species Rhizobium sp. AG855. Next base: position 623,785 of record NZ_RAQG01000003.1, read on the forward strand.
GTTGCCGAAGCCTCCGGCTGGTATCTGCGCGGCGATCTGGGCTACAACTTCAACAAGCTGCGGGGCGCCGAGTTTTTTCAGGGCTCGAACGACACTGTGGGTGAGTTCAACACGGCCTCGATCAAGGACAGCTTCACCGTCGGCGCCGGTGTCGGTTATCAGGTCAACAGCTACCTGCGCACCGACCTGACCTTCGACTACATGTTCAAGTCGGATTTCAATGGTTCGACGACCGGCGGAGGGGCTGGGTTTGGCGCCTGCGCCGTCACGTGTACGTCGAGCGACCTTGCCTCGATGAAGGCCTATACCCTGATGGCCAATGCCTATGTCGACCTCGGCTCCTACGCCTATTTCACGCCCTATGTCGGCGCCGGTATCGGCGGCTCCTACGTCAAGTGGGACAAGCTGCGCAACACCTCTTGCGCCGACGATGGCAGCGGTTGCGACACCACGGTCGAACATGGCGGCAAGGGCAGCTGGCGCTTCGCCTACCAGCTGATGGCCGGTGCGTCGATCGACGTGACCTGCAACGTCAAGGCCGATATCGGTTACCAGTTCCGCCACACGCTGGGCGGCGACATGTTCGGCTACGCCTCCAATGGTGGTCCGGGTTACGACAAGGGCTACTACAGCCACGGCATCCATGCCGGCGCGCGCTACGTCTTCGGTGGCTGCGAACAGCCGGTCGCTTACGAACCGCCGGTCGAGCCGATCGTCTACAAATAATCGGAAGAAGGGCAGGGCCGCCGTGAGGCGGTCACCCCGATCCAACTTTCCAAGGCCCCGGAAACGGGGCCTTTTTGCATTCTGCCGTCAGAGGATGCCCGTGCGGCGCAGAACCCACCAGGACAACATCACGGAGATCAAGATGAAGGCGAAGGCATAACCGGTTCCGTGCAGGCCTTCGGCGAAGGGAAGGTTGGTGGTGTTCATGCCGAAAAAGCCGGTCACGAGCGACGGCGGCAGGAGCAGGGCGGTCATCAGCGACAGGATGTACAGATGCCGGTTGGTCTCGGCACTCTGTTTGGAATCGAGTTCCTCATGCAGCAGCCTTGCGCGGTCCGCCAGCGCTTGCACGTCCTGATCGACGGCTTCGAGGCGGCCGGACAGGCGGATCAGGCTTTCCTCGACCCCCTCCGGCATTTCGTCATCATCGGTGGCCGCCGCACGGCGCATGATCAGCAGCATGGTGCGCAAATGGCGGTGCAGCCGCACGATCAGGCGGCGCACGGGAGTGAGGCGGCGGCGCTCGTCACGCAACTCGCTGCCATAGACCAGATCCTCGATCTGGTTGAGCTCCTCGGTCAGTTCGAGCACCACGGCGATGAGCCCACGCTGGAATTCGGCGACCAGAACCTCGAACAGCTGCAGGGGGGAGGCATAGCGGCTGGCATTTTTCTCCACGGCCGCCCGCACCTTGTCGACCGACCGGATCGGCTGCAGGCGGGTCGTGATGATGAATTTTTCCGAGAGCGCGAAGTGCAGCCAGCCAATGTCGCGGGTGGTCGAATCGAATTCCCGCTGGAAGTCGACCAGCGTCCCGTAGAGCAGCCCCTCGTCGATCCCGAGTGCAGCATGGGTGTCATGGGTGGTCAGTGCCGACAGCACCGGTGGAGTAAGGCCGGGAAACTGCTCGAGAAAGCTCGGCAGGCGGGTGTCGGCGAGGTTGAGATGCAGCCAGACGAAGCCATCGCCGGGAAGGGCGTCGAGGGCTGTACAATCGGCAGGAAGGCGCTCCGAGCCCGTGCCCGAGCTTACGCGATAGGCCCAGACGAGGCCGGGAATGGTGCTGGTCAGCGGAAGCATCTGGATCATGTCCATGGTGGCAGGCAGTTCATCGCTCTTGCGCCTGGTGCATGACGGATTGATGACAGCCGCCGTGCGGGTGATCGTCAGGCGCTCGGGCTGCGACCCGAGGCCTGGCGCGAAGGGAACAAAAATTTTGCTCATCGCGACGCGGACCCGCTTGACTGACATCGGCGACAAGAGTAGTTCCGACGGCGGGACACCTCTCCCCAACGAGAGGCTAATTACCTGGAAGGGTATCTATATGGCTGATGTGATCGCCCCCGCCGCGCGTCCGGCAAACACTCATTTTTCGTCTGGCCCCTGCTCGAAGCGTCCCGGTTGGTCGCTCGAAGCGCTGTCTGATGCCCCGCTCGGTCGTTCGCACCGCGCCAAGGTCGGCAAGGAAAAGCTGAAGCTGGCCATCGACCTTACCCGCGAAATTCTCAAGGTTCCCGCTGACTACCGCATCGGCATCGTTCCGGCCTCCGACACGGGTGCCGTTGAAATGGCCATGTGGTCGCTGCTCGGCGAACGCGGCGTGGACATGCTCTCCTGGGAAAGCTTTGGCGCCGGCTGGGTCACCGATGTGGTGAAGCAGCTGAAGCTCGCCGATGTGCGCAAGTTCAATGCCGATTACGGCCTGCTGCCGGATCTCGCTGCCGTCGATTTCGACCGAGACGTCGTCTTCACCTGGAACGGCACGACCTCGGGCGTTCGCGTGGCGAATGCCGACTTCATTCCGGCTGACCGCAAGGGCCTGACCATCTGCGACGCCACCTCGGCAGCCTTTGCGCAGGACCTGGACTTCTCCAAGCTCGATGTCACCACCTTCTCCTGGCAGAAGGTTCTGGGCGGCGAGGGCGGTCACGGCGTGATCATCCTGTCCCCGCGCGCCGTCGAGCGTCTGACGACCTATGTGCCGGCCTGGCCGCTGCCGAAGATCTTCCGCATGACCTCGGGCGGCAAGCTGATCGAAGGCATCTTCGTCGGCGAAACCATCAACACGCCGTCCATGCTCTGCGTCGAGGACTATGTAGATGCGCTGAAATGGGCAAAGTCGATCGGTGGCCTCGAAGCCCTGATTGCTCGCGCCGACGCCAATGCCAAGGTGATCTTCGACTTCATCGAGAAGAATGACTGGATCGCCAATCTCGCCGTCGATCCGGCGACGCGCTCCAACACTTCGGTCTGCGTCAAGATCGTCGACCCTGAGGTGACGGCTCTCGATGCCGATGCCCAGGCGGCCTTTGCCAAGGGCATTGCCAGCACGCTCGAAAAGCAGGGTGTCGCCTTCGACATCGGCGCTTACCGCGATGCGCCGGCTGGCCTTCGCATCTGGGCCGGTGCGACGATCGAGACATCAGACATGGCGGCCCTGATGCCGTGGCTCTCCTTTGCCTATGAGACGCAGAAGGCGTCTTTGGCCAAGGCTGCCGCCTGATCCTTGATCAATTCGGCTCCGCCACAGCGGCGGAGCCCCGAAATTTCCTCATCTCATTCAAACGAACTCTCTGAAGGAGGCCTCGTCATGGCACCTCGCGTTCTCGTATCCGACGAACTCTCGGAAACCGCCGTCCAGATCTTCCGTGATCGCGGCGTTGAAGTGGATTTCCAGCCGAAGCTTGGCAAGGACAAGGAAAAGCTTGCCGAAATCATCGGCAATTACGATGGTCTGGCCATCCGCTCCGCCACCAAGGCGACGGAAAAGCTGATTGCGGCTGCGACCAACCTCAAGGTCATCGGCCGCGCCGGCATCGGCGTCGACAATGTCGACATTCCGGCAGCCTCCAAGCGCGGTATCATCGTGATGAACACGCCGTTCGGCAATTCGATCACGACGGCCGAACACGCCATCGCCCTGATGTTTGCCGTTGCCCGCCAGCTGCCGCAGGCCGATGCCTCGACCCAGGCCGGCAAGTGGGAGAAGTCGAAGTTCATGGGTGTCGAAATCACCGGCAAGACGCTCGGCGTCATCGGTGCCGGCAATATCGGCGGCATCGTCTGCAAGAAGGCGATCGGCCTTGGCATGCATGTCATCGCCTATGACCCCTTCCTGTCGGCCGAACGCGCCCAGGAAATGGGCGTCGAGAAGGTCGAACTCGACGAGCTTTTGCCGCGCGCCGACTTCATCACGCTTCACGTGCCGATGACCGACAAGACCCGCGGCATCCTCGGCAAGGACAACATCGCCAAGACGAAGCCCGGCGTGCGCATCATCAACTGCGCCCGTGGTGGTCTCGTCGATGAGGCGGCGCTCGCCGACGCCATCAAGTCCGGCCATGTCGCCGGTGCCGGCTTCGACGTCTTCGAAGTCGAACCCGCGACCGAAAGCCCGCTCTTCGGCCTGCCGAACGTCGTCTGCACGCCGCATCTCGGCGCCTCGACCACGGAAGCCCAGGAAAACGTCGCGCTGCAGGTCGCCGAGCAGATGTCGGACTACCTCATGAAGGGTGCCGTCTCGAACGCCATCAACATGCCGTCGATCACGGCTGAGGAAGCGCCGATCCTGAAGCCCTTTATCCGTCTCGCCGACGTGCTCGGCTCGTTCGCCGGCCAGATGACCGAGAACCCGATCAAGGAAATCGAGATCCTCTATGACGGCGTGACCTCGACCATGAACACCAAGGCGCTGACCTCGGCATTGCTCGCCGGTCTCATCCGTCCGCAGGTGGCCGACGTCAACATGGTTTCGGCCCCGATCATGATCAAGGAAAAGGGCGTCATCGTTTCGGAAGTGAAGCGCGACAAGACCGGCGTCTATGACGGTTACATCAAGCTCACTGTGACGACCGAGAAGCAGACGCGCTCGATTGCCGGCACGGTCTTCTCGGATGGCAAGCCGCGCTTCATCCAGATCAAGGGCATCAACATGGATGCCGATGTCGGTCAGAACATGATCTACATCTCCAACACCGACGTTCCCGGCATGATCGGCTTCATGGGCACCACGCTCGGCAATGCCAAGGTCAATATCGCGAACTTCCAGCTCGGTCGCGACAAGGAAGGCGGCGACGCCATTGCGCTTCTTTATGTTGACGGTCCGGTCGATCAGGCCGTCCTCGACCAGCTGACCGCAAACCCGGCCGTCAAGCAGGCCAAGCCACTGGTGTTCAACGTCGACTGAGGCCTGAGCGCGGAAGCGCTTCACGCATGATAGATTGCACGGCGCGGGATCAAACCCGCGCCGTCTTTGTTTCTGGAACAATCGGAGAATTGCAGGGCGCATATAAGGAACATTTGATGCGTTGAACTGCCGCATGGCGGCTTGTCGCATTGATCCTGGGGTGCAAGGCTATACTTGACGTCTGTCACCTTGAGCGCTGTCTGGCGCGCAAGGTCGAAAACGAAGGACGCAGTCATCATGTTCGAACACTTCGACGCACAGATCCTCGCGCGCATCCAGTTCGCGTTCACGGTCTCCTTCCACATCATCTTTCCCGCCTTCTCGATCGGTCTCGCGAGCTATCTTGCCGTGCTCGAAGGCCTCTATTTGTGGAAGAAGGACAAGGTCTATCTGGAACTCTTCGACTTCTGGAAGACCATCTTCGCGGTCGCCTTCGGCATGGGGGTCGTCTCCGGCATCGTCATGTCCTATCAATTCGGCACCAACTGGTCGGTGTTCTCCGACAAGGCGGGTCCGGTCATCGGGCCGCTGATGGGCTACGAGGTGCTGACCGCCTTCTTCCTTGAAGCCGGTTTCCTCGGCGTGATGCTGTTCGGCCGCAATCGTGTCGGCCCGGGGCTCCACTTCCTCTCCACACTTATGGTCGCCTTCGGAACGCTGATTTCCGCCACCTGGATCCTCTCGGTGAACTCCTGGATGCAGACGCCGGATGGTTTTGCGATCAACGAGGTCGGGCAGTTCGTGCCGGTCGACTGGTGGAAGATCGTCTTCAATCCGTCTTTCCCCTATCGCCTGACCCATATGGTCATCGCCGCCTATCTCACCACCGCCTTCGTCGTCGGGGCCGTCGGCGCCTGGCACCTGCTGAAGGGGACGGCGCCGCGCCGCGCCGGCGTGATGTTTTCGATGGCGATGTGGATGGCCGCGATCGTCGCGCCGATCCAGATTGCCGCCGGTGATGCGCATGGTCTCAACACGCTGGAACACCAGCCGGTCAAGGTCATGGCGATGGAAGGCCATTTCGACAGCCATCCGGATGGTGCGCCGCTGATCCTGTTCGGCATCCCGAACACGGAAGAGAAGCGGATCGACTACGCGATCCAGATCCCGAAACTGTCGAGCCTGATCCTCAAGCATGACCTCAACGCACCGCTCGCCGGCCTCGATACGGTGCCCGACGACAAGGAACCGCCCGTTGCGATCGTCTTCTGGTCGTTCCGCGTCATGGTGGCGATCGGTTTTGCGATGCTCGGCGTCGGGCTGTTTTCGCTCTGGTGTCGCTGGAAGGGCACGCTCTACGAGAACCACTGGATGCACCGGCTGGCGCTTGTCATGGGTCCATCCGGTTTCGTCGCGGTGCTCGCCGGCTGGATCACCACGGAAGTTGGGCGCCAGCCCTATACGGTCTACGGCCATCTGCTGACCGCCGACTCGGTCTCGCCGATCGCAGCCCCTGCGGTCGCTGCCTCGCTGATCGCCTTCATCGTGGTCTACTTCATCGTCTTCGGAGCCGGCACCTTCTACATCCTGCGCCTGATGGCACGGCTGCCGCGCGATCCTATGCCGGATCTCGACGACGGCCCGATCCGTTCCTCCGGCATCACGCCGGCTGCCCAGCCCGGTCACCATGGAGGCAAGCATGCCCATTGATCTTCCCTTCATCTGGGCCGGCATCATTGCCTTTGCCGTGCTCGCCTATGTCATCCTCGACGGCTTCGATCTCGGTGTCGGTATCCTCTTTCCCTTCTTCCCGGAGAAGCATGAGAAGGACCTGATGATGAACTCGGTTGCCCCCGTCTGGGACGGCAACGAGACCTGGCTGGTGCTGGGCGGCGGCGGGCTGCTTGCCGTGTTCCCGCTCGCCTATGCGACCATCCTGCCCGCCCTCTATGCACCGCTGATCATCATGCTTCTCGGCCTGATCTTCCGCGGCGTCGCCTTTGAATATCGCTGGCGCACGAAACGGGCAGAACATCTCTGGAACTGGGCCTTTACCGGCGGCTCCGTGGTGGCGACCTTCTTCCAGGGCGTCGCGCTCGGTGCGCTCGTGCAGGGCATTCCGGTCGAAAACCGTGCCTATGCCGGTGGTTGGTGGGATTGGCTCACGCCGTTTTCGCTGGCAACCGGCGTGGCGCTCCTGATCGGCTACGGGCTGCTCGGCGCCACATGGCTTGTCATGCGAACGGAGGGCGAGATCGCCGAGCGGGCGAAGGTCTTTGCCTTTCGGCTTGCCCTTCTCACCGTCGCGGCCATGGGCGTGTTCAGCCTGTGGACGCCCTGGCTGGAACCGGCCTATCTCGACCGCTGGTTCGGCTACCCGACGATCGTCTTCTCGTTCGTCGTGCCGGCGCTCGTGCTGGGCTGCCTCTGGTTGATCGTGTCAGGGCTCAAAACCGGTCGCGACGTGCAGCCGTTTCTGGCAGCGCTGGGGCTTTTCGTGCTCGGTTATGCCGGCATCGGAATCTCCTTCTATCCCTATATCGTACCCACCTCGCTCACCATCTGGGAGGCGGCTGCGCCCGATGCCAGCCTGTCCTTCCTGCTCTATGGCGCGGTCGTGCTGGTGCCGATGATCCTTTGTTACACGGCCTATGCCTATTGGGTTTTCCGCGGAAAGCTCAATCCGGACGAGGGCTATCACTGATGGACAAGCGGGAACTCGCATCCCGACTGCTGTGGTTCGTCGGCCTCTGGGCGGCCGGGGTTCTGTCGATCACGGTCGTCGGCCTGATCATCAAGTTCTGGCTGAGAGCCTGACGCGATCACTTGAACTTCACTGGATAATTGACCGCCCGACCTACAAAAGAGGCCGGGCGGTCTCCATATGGGCTGCAAGGCCCACCGGGCCACGACCGTTCGAGGAGGAGGGGAGTTCCCCATGCAGAATTACGGAAAAATCTTTGCGACGCTGGCACTCGGCATGATGGTCACACTCGTGGCCGTCGATTTCGCCGAGGCCCGGCGCGCGTCTGGCGGCTTCGGCAGCCGTGGCACGCGCACGTTCAACCAGCCGGCGGTCACCCGCACGGCGCCGGCTCCGGCCGCACCAATCGAGCGCACCATGACGCCGCGCACGAATGCAAACCAGCCGGGCGCAAACCAGACGGCGACGCCGGGGCTTAACCGTCCGGGCGGCTTGTTCGGCGGTCTGGCCGGTGGCCTGATGGGCGGCCTGTTGCTCGGCGGACTGTTCGGCATGCTGATGGGCACCGGCTTCGGCGGCGGCTTCGGCTTCCTGGGCCTGCTGCTCCAGGGCCTGCTGATCTTCTTCCTGGTGCGTTTCGCCATGCGCGCCTTTGCCAACCGCCAGCCGGCCTCCGCCGGAGCTGGCAGCAATTCCGGCATCGGTGGCTTCCCTGGCCTGGGCGGGCTTTCCCGCGATAACCAGAGCGATGCCGGTCGCTCCAGCTTCCAGATCCCGAAGATCGGTGGCGGCGGTGCCGCAGCGGCGGCCTCTGCGGCCCGTCCCGGCCAGCCGGACGAACTCGGCATCACCCAGGGCGACCTCGAGCGCTTCGAGCAGCTGCTGAAGGACATGCAGGCGGCCTTTGCGGCCGAAGACTATGGCACGCTGCGCCGGATCACCACGCCGGAAGCGATGTCCTATCTCGCCGAGGAACTGAGCGAAAACGCCACCAAGGGCGTGAAGAACGTCGTGCGCGACGTGCAGCTCGTGCAGGGTGACGTGGCGGAAAGCTGGGCTGAAGAGAAGGCCGAATATGCCACCGTCGCGATGCGTTACGAGGCTGTCGACTATATGGTCGACCGCCAGACCAATGCGGTCGTTGAGGGTGACCCGAATGTTGCGTCCGAGTCCGTCGAGATCTGGACCTTCGTCCGCCGTCCCGGCACGCTCTGGCAGATCTCGGCGATCCAGAGCGCCAACTGATCTGAGTGGTATCGCTTGATTGAAACCTCCCCGTCGGGACCCGGCGGGGAGGTTTTTTTGTGTGTGATAGGGACTTGTTGTTTGGAGTCGAGCGAGGTCGCCCCCTTCTGTCCTGCCGGACATCTCCCCCACGAGGGGGGAGAGCGGGGCGCGGATACGCCTCGGCTCAATCGAGCGAACTTGTGAATCGGATAGCCGATTATTCCGTGAGGAGACCGAAAGCGCCGGCAGCCACTCTCCCCCCATGTGGGGGAGATGTCACGAAGTGACAGAGGGGGGTACCCCTCGCACCACGCTCAACTCCTCACAAACTGCGACTTCACCCCGGGCACTGCTGCAATTGCCGTGCATAGGTATACGTGATCTCGGTAAACCTCTTTGCACCCTTCAAGGCTTCCGGGCGGTTCTTGTAGGCGCCGCGCAGATAGCCTGTCAGCCCCGAATGATAGGCGAGATAGAGATTGTAGGGGTCGTTGAGCGGGATCTTGACCTTGTCCGCCGTCTCGCGGTGATACCAGCCGATGAAGCGGATGGCGTCGGCGAAATCGGTGCGGCGGGCGCCCCAGCGGCCGGTTTCGCGCTGATAGCGGTCCCAGGTGCCGTCGAGCGCCTGCGAATAGCCATAGGCCGAGGAGGCGCGCTTGCCGGGGATGAAGCCGAGATACCATTTGCGCGGCGGCTTGGCGTTGTGGCGGAAACTCGATTCCGTGTAGATCGTCGCCATCAGGATCGGGACCGGAACGCCGTATTCACGCTCGGCTGCGACGGCGGCACGACGCCAGTTGTTGAACAGGCCATCGCGCTGTTCGAAGATCGCGCAGGCATTGCGCGTCTGGGATGGCGGCTTGGCACAGGCCGACAGCATCAGCATGACGCCGAGGGCGGAAATAAGAGCGGTACGCATGACAAAACCTCGCTACAGGCCGCCCATTCTATTCACTAAAATTTAACGAAAGGTTTTCCGATCGCCCCCTCGATCTGGCATCCCCAGATCTGGCCGTTAATCCGGGAAGGGTGGCGGCCGCGATCGTCCGCACGGTTGCGCCTTCTCCGGGAAAAGTGCTCGAATGCGCGTTGACGTCGGTCGCGTTTGCGACCAGTCTGCGGCTCTTCCGCCGGGACGGTGAGGAGGGGTGACGGCGTCACCTTCGTCCCAGGGCGTGAGACCAAGACCAGGGAGCGAGGACGCGGCCATCATGCAGCAAGTCGGCATCGGCATCATCGGATGCGGTAATATATCAAGTGCTTATCTGAAAACCCTGCCGCAGTTTCCGATCCTGAAGGTTTGCGGCGTGGCCGATCTGAATGCGGATCTGGCAGCGAGCCGGGCGGCCGAATTCAAGGTTCCGGCGCGCTCGATCGACGAACTCTACGGCGATCCCGAGATCCGCATCATCCTGAACCTGACGGTGCCAAAGGCGCATGTGGCGGTGGGGCTGAAGGCGCTCGAAGCCGGCAAACATGTCTATTCGGAAAAGCCGCTCGGCGTCACCTTTGCCGAGGGCAAGCGGCTTTCGGACGTGGCGCGGGCCATGGGGCTGCGCATCGGCTCGGCGCCGGACACCTTTCTCGGTGGCGCCCACCAGACGGCGCGGGCGCTCATCGATGACGGAGCGATCGGCCAGCCGATCGGCGGCACGGCCTTCTTCATGTGCCCCGGCCATGAGCGATGGCATCCCAATCCGGACTTCTATTATGAGGTCGGTGGCGGGCCGATGCTCGACATGGGCCCCTATTACATCACCGATCTGGTCAACCTGCTCGGCCCGGTCGCAAAGGTGGCGGGTTTTGCCACCAAAGCGCGCGACACGCGAAAGATCGGCAGTGAGCCGCGCCGGGGCGAGGTGATCCCGGTGCATGTGCCGACCCATGTCACGGGGTTGATGTCCTTCGTCAATGGCGCCGTGGTGCAGATCTCGATGAGCTTCGACGTTGCCGGCCATCGCCATACGCCGCTTGAAATCTACGGCACGGAGGCGACGCTGATCGTGCCCGATCCCAATCATTTCGGCGGCGACCTCTTCCTGCTGCCTGTTGTCGGCGAGGCGCAGGGCAAACCCGTCAGCCTGCCTTATGCCGAGGGCAACTGGCGCTCTCTGGGGCTGGCCGACATGGCCCATGCTGTTATCGAGGATCGCCCGCACCGGGCGAACGGGGATCTGGCTCTGCATGTGCTCGAAGTCATGGAAGCCTTCCAGACGGCCTCCGACCGGGGCGAAACCGTTTCCATCACCACCCGTGTCGAGCGGCCGGCGCCGCTCTCGGATTCGCTCATTGATGGCCTTCTCGGCCGCTGACCTCTCGTCATTTCAAAAAGGATTTCATCATGCGTCAGGCTCTGATTTGCTGGGGTGGCTGGGACGGGCATCAGCCCGAACAATGTGCGGCCCTCATCTCCGACATGCTGCAGGCGGAGGGCTTTTCCGTCCGTGTCGAGCCGGGCACGGCGGCCTTTGCCGACCCCGCGATCCGCGACTACAGCCTCATCGTGCCGATGCTGACGATGACCAAGATCGAAAAGCCCGAGATCGAGAACCTGGAGCTTGCCATTCGCGGCGGCGTCGGCCTCGGCGGCTTCCACGGCCAGGCCGGCGACAGCTTTCGCGATTGCGTGCAGTATCAATACATGATCGGCGGCCAGTGGGTCGCCCATCCCGGCAATATCTATGATTACACGGTCAACATCACGAAGCCCGAAGACCCGCTCGTCTCCGGTATCGGCGATTTTCCCTATCGCTCCGAGCAATATTACATGCATGTCGACCCCAACAACGAGGTGCTGGCGACGACGCGTTTTACCGGCGAGCACGATGGCTGGATCGACGGGCATGTGATCCCGGTCGTGTGGAAACGCCGGCACGGGCAGGGCAGGGTGTTCTATTCCTCGCTCGGCCATCAGGCGGCGGAGTTCGAGGTGCCGCAGATGCGGGAGATTGTGCGGCGGGGGCTGGTCTGGGCGGCAAGGTAGAGGGGAGGCGCTAGCCGATCAGCCAGCCGCGAATTGCGGCCCAGTTGTTGAGGATGACGATCACGGCCGTCGCGATCGACAACATGGCGGCGGCCTTGCCCATGGTTGGAAGGCTGTTCACACGGCCCTTCAACTCACCAAATTCGATCGCGGACGGTGCTGCCCGCAGCATGCCCTTGATCTCGGCGGTATCCTGCAGGACCCGCTTCATATCGTCTTCGAGGGCTTTGACGCGCTGTTCCATGGCTTGGACGCTTCTAGTCAAAGACATCTTGTTTCAGAAGTTCATCCAGTGCCCCATTTTGAAAGGCGAATGCGGATACGACTTTTTTGAACAGATCTCTAACTACTGGCAACCCTGTTGGTGCGGTAGCAATGTGGGTGTATTCAAGTGAATTGTGGATCTTCTGGTATACTTCGAATGAATAGTACGGTCCTTGCCAGTAGAAGTCGGATGGACCTGAGTCGTAAAATTCCTGCCTGCTTACCTCTTTAACAACGTAGCGGTTCGAACCTACCACGGACTCGAACGCTTTTTTGACGCTTTCGCTGTCCTCGTTGGCATAATCTTCCGTCGAGTTCCAAGTTACCTTTCCCCGTGAAGTCCATTCGGTGAGTTTGGCGATCGCCTGAATCCAGTCGCTGTTAGAGTACACCATCTTACCTAGCTCTCTCTTCCTCTATCGCCGTCATAATCTGTGAATTCATTGTGTTCAAATTGGCATATAGCGGCCACAAATCATCGCAAAGTGTGACTTTCAGAGGGGTGCTCCGGTTTGACTGCACCCAAGTCAGCACTTTTGATGTGTGCGTCAGGCTCTGGTCAATCAACTTTGAGCGCCGATATCCGTCGATTTTTTTCAGTGATTCCAATGTTACAGTAATCTCTGAGAATATTCTGTCGGAGACTGCTTTGTCCGTAGTCGATTCAGCCAAGATGCTCAGTCGAGAGGCAAGGGATTCCACCTGCTTCCTAATCTCAGGCAGGCGCATTTTTGCGAAGTATCGGTTTGATATCTCCCTGACACCCAATGCGGCGTAGGCTGAAAATACCACTCCATAATATCCGAAAACAGTCCCAGTAATCGATAACCAATCAATGGCCCGGTAGTCTTCGATCTCGGCAAAAAACCGTGTGGCCAAGAACAAGGCGACTATAAGCGGCGCTATTAAAATGGCTGCCAGCCAAACTTTCATCGCTACCTCTGTCTGGTTCATTTAAGGTAGCGTGCAGGAATTTCTGCCTTCAATCAAGCCGTGTCTTGAGGCGGGCGTGGTTTCACACATGCCCAACCGGAACCCTTATGTCGCTCGGGTAACAGATGTCTGCGATACAAGCTTCAAATAGGACCGAAGATGTGGCACCTACAACCCGTTCGGCACGAGGTTGTCACCCATGTTTTAGGTACGACATGTTACCTATGTGTCAGGAATGGACAACACTTGAATTTTGGTAGCGGGGGGCGGACTTGAACCGCCGACCTTGGGGTTATGAATCCCACGCTCTAACCACCTGAGCTACCCCGCCACACATCGGACATCTGGGCCTTGAGGCCATCGCCGTCCGAAGCGATGGGCGGCTTATAAGGCGAGGGTCCGATCAAAGTCAAGCGCGTTGAAAGCAAAAACGATTGCGCTTTCCACCGTCGCTGAATCCCGCCGTTTATGCCGCCACCGGGCTTGCCAGAAGCGCCTTCAACGAGGCTTCCGCCGTGCCCGAACGTTCCGAGCGTTCGATGAAACCGCCGCCATAGACGCGGGCGTCGGCGCCCGGTGCCGAATAGAGCACGCAGGCCTGGCCGGGGGCCACACCGGCTTCGCCGATTTCGAGATCGACATAGACGCCGCGTTCGTCGGCATGGAGGACGGCCGGTGTCGGCGGGCGGGTGGAGCGCACCTTGGCGAAGCAGGGCATGCCGTCTGCCGCGTCTTCCGCCAGCGTTCGGTCGCCCAGCCAGTTGATGTCGCGCAGATAGACGCGGTGGGTTTCCAGCGCTTCCTTCGGGCCGACGATGACGCGGCGCGATCGGGCGTCGAGATAGATGACATAGAGCGGCTCGCCGGTGGCGACGCCCAATCCCTTCCGCTGGCCGATCGTGTAATGCAGGATGCCGTCGTGGCTGCCGAGTATGCGGCCGTCGAGATGCACGATGTCACCGGCAAGCGCTGCATTCGGCTTCAGCTTGTTGATCACGTCGGCATATTTGCCCTGGGGCACGAAACAGATGTCCTGGCTGTCGGCCTTCTGGGCAACGACGAGGCCCATGTCTTCGGCAAGCTTGCGGGTCTCGGCCTTCGACATGGCGCCGAGCGGGAAGCGCAGATAGTCGATCTGCTCCTGCGTGGTGGCAAACAGGAAGTAGCTCTGGTCGCGTTCGCTATCGATCGGGCGGAAGAGGGCGCGGTGGCCGGGGTCGTTGGCCAGCGGCACGGACTTCGAGCGGATGTAATGGCCGGTCGCCAGCGCATCGGCACCGAGTTCCCTAGCGGTCGCGAGCAGGTCGGCGAACTTGACCGTCTGGTTGCAGGCCACGCAGGGGATCGGCGTTTCGCCGGCGACATAGCTTTCCATGAACGGGTTGATCACGGTGTCGCGAAAACGCTGTTCGTAGTCCAGCACGTAATGGGGAATGCCGAGCGTTTCGCAGACGCGGCGGGCATCGTCGATGTCCTGGCCGGCGCAGCAGGAGCCGGCGCGGTGGACGGCGGCGCCATGGTCATAGAGCTGCAGCGTGATGCCGAGGACGTCATAACCCTCGCGCTTCAGGATGCCGGCGACGACGGACGAATCCACGCCGCCCGACATGGCGACGACGACGCGCGTATCTTCCGGTCTCTTGTCAAAATCCAGCGTGTTCACGGGCTTCGTCTCTGTGCTTCATGCGACCGTTCAGCCCGCAATGCGTGGGGATCTGGGTGAGGCTTTGCAGGGTTTTTTGACCCGCTGCCGGTACCGGTCCGATAGTTGACGGATATAGAAAGGATTGCCTGTTCATGCAAGGGGAGCGATTCGCTGGCCTTCCAGCCCCGTTCGCCCAGCCACCGGAGGTTTCGTCCATGCCGATCCAGATGACCGTGACGCCGGAGAGTTTTCCGATCGCTGGCACCTTTACCATCTCGCGTGGCTCGAAGACCGAGGCCAAGGTGGTGACGGTGCGGCTGACGGATGGGGTGCATGTGGGGCAGGGCGAATGTGTGCCCTATGCGCGCTACGGCGAGACGGTGGAGAGCGTTATCGCGGTGCTGACCGCGCTGGTGCCCGAGCTGGCCCAGGGGTTGGACCGGGTGGGCTTGCAGAGCCGGTTGAAGCCGGGGGCGGCGCGCAATGCGCTTGATTGCGCCTTCTGGGATCTGGAGGCGAAGCGGGCGGGCAAGCCTGTCTGGCAACTTCTGAAGTTACAAGAGCCGAACCCCCTGTCCGTCACCTATACGCTGTCGCTTGGAAGCCCCGAGAGCATGCGCGCGGCGGCGGAGAAAGAGGCGACCCGACCGCTGCTGAAGGTCAAGCTGGGCGGCGAGGGGGATGTGGAGCGCATCCGGGCTGTCAGGGCGGGCGCGCCGAGGTCGACGATCATCGTCGATGCCAATGAGGGCTGGAGCCTGGAACAATACAAGGCGCTGGCGCCTGTGTTTGTCGATCTCGGGGTGACGCTGGTCGAGCAGCCGTTTCCGGCCGGTGCCGATGAGGCGCTTCTCGGCCTCGATCGTGTCCTGCCCGTTTGCGCCGATGAGAGCTGCCACGACACGGCGTCGCTCGCCTCGCTCAAGGGCAAATATGACGCCGTCAACATCAAGCTCGACAAGACGGGCGGGCTGACCGAAGCGCTTCTGATGCGCGATGCGGCGGTCAGGGCCGGTTTCGAAATCATGGTCGGCTGCATGGTCGGTTCGTCGCTCGCCATGGCGCCAGCCTTCCTGATCGGCCAGGGGGCGGCCTTTGTCGATCTCGATGGTCCGCTGCTTCTGGCGCGGGATCGGGAGCCAGCGATCGGCTATGATGGGGCGATCATGGGGGTGCCGCCGGCTGGGCTTTGGGGGTGAGATTTTAGCGCTGTCGAGTGCCGTGAAAGCCCCCCTCTGCCCTGCCGGGCATCTCCCCCACAAGGGGGGAGACTGGATGAGCCGCTAGCCTTGCGCCTCCGTTTGGCGACGTAGTGGTCGCGGCAGACGCGACGCCCCGCTCTCCCCCCTTGTGGGGGAGATGTCACGCAGTGACAGAGGGGGGTGTTGGTGCAGCCGAAGCGGTGCGTCTTGGTTAAGCCCTCCCCCTTGTGGGGAGGGTTTGGGAGGGGGCAAATGAAAAGCCCGAACCTCACGCCTTCGCCATCCAGATCACATGTTTCTTGCCGCGTCCGGTTTTCCCGGCCCGGACCGGAATCTCTTCCACGCCATAGCCGCAATCCTTCAAGCGGCGCGTGAAGCGCGGGTCCGGACCCTGTGACCAGACGCCGAGCACGCCGCTGCGGGTGAGAGCCGCCTTGGATTTGCGAATCCCGTCATGGGAATAGAGGCCGTCGTTCTCTTCGCGGGTGAGGCCGTCGGGGCCGTTGTCGACATCGAGCAGGATGGCGTCGAAGACACCTTTGGATTTGGCGATGAGCGCGCCGACATCGCCGACATGCATGCTCACGCGCGGATCATCGAGGCAGCCTTCATAGATCTCGGCCATCGGTCCGCGCGCCCAGTCGACGACGGCGGGCACGAGTTCGGCGACGGTGACTTTCGCATCCTGAGGCAGGACGGCGAGGGCGGCGCGCAGCGTAAAACCCATGCCGAGGCCGCCGATCAGGATGTGCGGGCGCTTGTGCTCCTTGATCCGCTCGAAAGCGAGGGTGGCGAGCGCCTCCTCGGAACCGCTCAGCCGGCTGTTCATCAACTCGTTGGTGCCGAGCATGATGGAAAATTCCGTGCCGCGTTGTTTCAGGCGCAATTCGCCGCCGCCGGGTATCTTGGCCGTGTCGAGCTGGATCCAGGGGAGCATGGGGCAATTCCTGCGCTTGGGGTTTGCGCTGCCCCTATCACGGCGGACCCCAGAGGTTCAATGTCGCGGGCGTACCGAAGACGGAGAACGAGACTTGCGATCCACTTCGCTTCCGGGGATAGCTTGTGGTCTCCGGCCAAGCCGCCGGATCGCAATTGCCCCAGGAGAAGATGCATGCCCGCCCCCGTCAACCTCTTCAAAAAAGCGCTGCGCGAAGACACCGGTCTCCTGACCGGGCTCTGGGTGGCGCTCGCCAATCCGCATTCGGCGGAAATCTGCGCCGGGGCCGGCTTCGACTGGATCCTCATCGATGCCGAACATGGACCGAACGACATTCCGCTGATCGCGGCCCAGCTTGCCGCCGTGACCCGTCACGCGGCCCATCCGGTGGTGCGGCTGCCGGTCGGCGAGCCCTGGCTGATCAAGCAGGCGCTCGATATCGGGGCGCAGACGCTGATGATCCCGATGGTCGAAACGGCGGAGCAGGCCACGCTTCTGGCCAAGGCGCTGCGTTATCCGCCCTTCGGTATCAGAGGCATGGGCGCGAGCCTGGGGCGCGCCTCGAATTTCGGCCGGATTGCCGACTATGCCGAGACGGCGGATGATCAGGTCTGCCTGATTGGGCAAATCGAAAGCCGGCTCGGTGTCGAGAATGTCGACGCCATTGTCGCCACGGAAGGTGTCGATGCGATCCTGATCGGTCCTGCCGATCTTTCTGCCGACATGGGGTATGGCGGCAAGGCGATCGTGCCGGAGGTGATGGAAACGGTCGAGATGCTGATCGGCAAGATCAAGGCTGCCGGCAAGCCGGCGGGCATCATGACCGGCGACCCCGAAATGATCGCGCTTGCCCGCCGCGCTGGCGTGCGTTTCATGGCGAATGGCACGGATACGTGGCTTCTGGCCAATGCGGCTGCGGCCATGGCGGCACAGATGCGCAATCCGGATGTGGCGTCAAAGGACGGCGCTTCCTCGGGTTCGACCGGTTACTGATAGTCTGCCCGGTTGATGCCGTGGCGCTGGAGCTTGTCGTAGAAGGTCTTGCGCGGAATGCCGAGGGCCTCGAGCGTCGAACGCACGTCGCCGCTGTTTTCTCTCAAGGCCGCGCGGATAAGTTCGGCCTCATGCCGCTCCATCTGCTCGGGCAGGCTGAGACCCGCGGTCGGCGAACCCGATGACGGCTTCGGTGGCGGCGTGATGCCGAGCACAACGCGTTCGGCGTAGTGGGAGAGCTCGCGCACATTGCCCGGCCAGTCGTGGGTCTCCAGGTGGCGGTGCACGTCATTGGTGATGGCCGGAATGTCGCGGCGGAAGCGTTCGGCGGCTCGGGCGGCAAAATGGGCAAAGAGCACGGGAATATCGGCCCGGCGCTCGCGCAGCGGAGGGATCGAGACCGTCACCACGTTCAGCCGATAATAGAGATCCTCGCGAAACTCGCCGCGCTCGGCCGGGTTTCCGAGATCGAGTTTGGCGGCGGCGACGACACGCAGATCGACAGGGCGTATGTCGTTGGTGCCGAGCGGGCTCACCTCGCGCATTTCGAGAACCCGGAGCATCTTCACCTGGGTTGGCAAAGGCATGCTCTCGATCTCGTCGAGAAACAAGGTGCCGCCGCTCGCATGCTCGATGCGGCCGACGCGTTTCTTCTGGGCGCCGGTGAAAGCGCCCGGTTCGTGGCCGAAGAGTTCGCTCTCGATCACGGTTTCCGGCAGGGCGCCGCAATTGAGCGCGACGAAGTTGCCCTTGGATCGTCTGCTCCAGCGATGGAGGAGCGTCGCCACCACCTCCTTGCCGCTGCCGGTTTCGCCGGCGATCAGCACGTCGACGTCGGTGTCGGCGATCTGTCGCAATGTCTGGCGCAGATGCTCCATGGCGGGCGTCTGGCCGATGAGAGGCAGGTCGTCCGGCGTCGTGCTTGCGGCCTCGCGCAGGCGCCGGTTTTCCATCACCAGCCGGCGCTTTTCCGCCGCGCGCGCCACGCTCTGGACGAGGCGGTCGGCGGGGAAGGGTTTCGCAATGAAATCGTAGGCGCCGTCGTGCAGCGCCTTGACGGCCATGTCGACATCGCCGTGGCCGGTGATCAACAGGACGGGCAGATCCGGATCGAGGGCACGGATGCGGGCGAAAAGTTCGAGCCCGTCCATGCCGGCCATGCGGATATCGGTGACGACGACGGCCTCGCTTTCCCGCGACAGCTGCGTAAGCGCCTGCGGAGCGGCGGCGAAATCGCTGACGACATAACCTGCAAGTTCGAGGGTCTGGCGCGTGGCCCGGCGCAGCGCCTGATCGTCGTCGACAAGGATGATCTCGATGCTCATGTCGAAGCCCTCTTCAGGGTAATCGTGAAGGTCGTTCCCATCGGCCCGGTGTCGACCGCAAGCCGGCCGCCATATTCCGTGACGATGTCGCGGGCGATCACGAGGCCGAGCCCGAGGCCACCTTCCTTGGACGTGGTGAAGGGAATGAAGAGGTTGTCGCGCACGCGGTCCGGCAGGCCGGGGCCGGTGTCGCTCACCGTCAGGTCCACTTCGTCGGGGGAAAGGCGTGCCAGGCCGATGCTGATGGTGGCCTTCTCCTGCCCCTCGATTGCTTCCAAAGCGTTCTGCAGGAGATTGATCAGCACCTGCTCGAGACGGATGCGTTGGCCGAAAACGGTGACATCCTGGGGGATGTCGCCGATCGTCAGGCGATCGAAGCTGCCGGCAAAGCGGCTCTTCAGCAGAAAGAGTGCGCCGTCGATTGCGGCTTTCACCCCGACCGGTTCGGGCGTTTGCCGCCCTTTGCGAGCAAGGCCCTTCAATTCGCCGGTGATGGCACCGATCCGGTCGGTGAGATCGGAGATCAAGCCGAGATTGTCCTTCGCGGTTTCTGCATTGCCCCGATCGAGAAAGGATTTCGCATTGTCGGCATAGGCGCGGATCGTTGCTACCGGCTGGTTGATCTCGTGCGCCACTCCGGCCGCCACCTGGCCGAGGATCGCCAGCCGGTTGGCCTGGACCAGGTCCTGCTGCACGCCCTGCAATCGGATGTCTGTCGCCCTGTGCTCGGCAATTTCCGCCTGGAGCCGGTCGCGGGCTTCGGTCAGTTCCAGTGTCCTGCGGCCCACCTGGCGTTCGAGTTCGGCAAGGGCGGCCTGCTCTGCGGCGCGGCGGCGGGCGGCGCGCCCGCTGAGATAAAGGAGCCCGGCGGCGGCGGCGATGAGGGGCAGGCCGATGCTGATCACGACCAGTCGGCCTTCCCAGGCGCCGGAGTCCAGCGCTTCCGTCGCGGGTGCCAGTACATGCAAGGCCCAGCTGGTTCCGGGCACCGCCAGGGTGGTGGCAAAATGAGTCTGATGGGGTGCGCCTGCTTCGGCACCCGTGTCCGTCGCCACCATCATGTCGCCGTCAAACGCCTGCAGCTTCCAGATGGGGATCGGCGTCAGTGGCGCTTCGCCGAACTGGAGGCTGTCGCGGATCTGGCTCAGCTCTCGGGGCGGAATGTCGAAGAGTGTCAGGAAGCGCCAGGCGGGTACGCCGGTGATCAGCACGATGCCGTGGCTGTCGGTGACGAAGGTTCGCTTGCCGGACCGACGCCAGCTTTCCTCGAGTTCTTCGAACTCGACCTTGATGACAACGACGCCAAGTGGAGCGCCTGAGTTTGACGCGATCCGGCGTGACAGATAAAGGCCGGGCCGCCGGCTGACGCTGCCGAGTGCATATTGCTCGGCGCTGCCGGTGGCGAAGGCCTTGCTGAAATAATCACGGAACCCATAATTGCTGCCGACGAAGCTGTCCGGGCGGTTCCAGTTACTGGCGGCAATGGCCATGCCGTCGCCGCGAATGACATAGATCGCAGAGGCATGCGTGTTTTCGGCCAGACGCTGCAGCTTTCCGTTCAACCGCGCGATGTCGGTCGGGTTTTCGCCTGTCAGCGTGCGGGCAAGATCCGGATCCTCCGACAGCACCAGCGGCAGACTGCGCGAGCGGTCGAGCACGGCGAGAAGCAGCGCGCGCTTCAGTTCCGCATCCGTCTTCGTTTCCTCCGCCAAGCGGGTGACGGCGGATTGGCGGAATGTCTCTTCCCCGAAATAGACGCCTGCGAGCAGCATGGCGCCGGATATGAGAATAAAGATGATCCAGTGACGTGGCTGCATGACAGGAATTCGCTGCCCCTGTTTCTTGAGGGGTTAAGAGTGCGATACTTCGCACAATTTTCCAAGGGTTTTGTGTGGAATTTCGCTCATTCCACTGAATGCATTTTGTCGAGATATCGCAAAAATTATTTTAAAACATAGTGTTATTCGACTTCGTTCGAAGTGGCACGCGCCTTGCTGAAGGATTTGTAGGCGGCATTGGCTGCCGTTCAATTCAGCAACCGCCCGGGAGGCCGGAACTTGTTCCGTCAGGGCGACCATGGAGGACATCATGCAGATCGATACCGCAGGGCATACACCCGTGGGCCGTCAGCCCTTCTACAAACATCTCTATGTCCAGGTTCTCGCGGCGATCGCCGCCGGCATCCTGCTCGGCCATTTCTATCCTGAGATCGGCGCGCAGTTGAAGCCGCTGGGCGATGCCTTCATCAAGCTCGTCAAGATGATCATCGCGCCGGTCATCTTCCTGACGGTCGCCACCGGCATTGCCGGCATGAGCGACATGAAGAAGGTTGGTCGTGTCGCCGGCAAGGCGATGATCTACTTCCTGACATTTTCGACACTCGCCCTCATCATCGGCCTGATCGTGGCGAACGTCGTGCAGCCGGGTGCCGGCATGCATATCGATCCTGCCACCCTCGATGCGAAGGCCGTCGCGACCTATACCGAAAAGGCGCATGACTCGACCATCATCGGCTTCCTGATGAACATCATCCCGACGACCATCGTCGGTGCGTTTGCGGATGGCGACATCCTGCAGGTTCTGTTCTTCTCGGTGCTCTTCGGCATTTCGCTGGCGCTGGTCGGTGAACGCGGCAAGCCGGTCACGGACTTCCTGCAGGCCGTCATCGCGCCTGTCTTCAAGCTGGTCGCCATCCTGATGAAGGCCGCCCCGATCGGTGCCTTCGGCGCCATGGCGTTTACCATCGGCAAATACGGCATCGGCTCGGTCACCAGCCTCGCCATGCTGATCGGCACCTTCTACCTCACATCCTTCCTGTTCATCGCCGTGGTCCTCGGTGCCGTCGCACGCTACAACGGCTTCTCGATCCTGGCGCTGATCCGCTACATCAAGGAAGAGCTGCTGCTCGTCCTCGGCACGTCCTCGTCGGAAGCAGCGCTTCCGGGTCTGATGAGCAAGATGGAAAAGGCCGGCTGCAAGCGCTCGGTCGTCGGCCTCGTTATCCCGACCGGCTATTCCTTCAACCTCGACGGCACCAATATCTACATGACGCTTGCGGCGCTGTTCATCGCCCAGGCCACTGGCATTCAGCTGTCGCTCGGCGAGCAGATCCTGCTTCTGGCGGTTGCCATGCTGAGCTCGAAGGGGGCGGCCGGCATCACCGGGGCCGGCTTCATCACGCTCGCCGCAACCCTTTCGGTCGTTCCCTCCGTGCCGGTCGCCGGCATGGCGCTGATCCTCGGCATCGACCGCTTCATGTCGGAATGCCGCGCGATCACCAACTTCATCGGCAATGCGGTCGCGACCGTCGTCGTCGCCCGGTGGGAAGGCGAACTCGACGAGACGCTGTTCCATGCCGCGCTCGGCGGCAAGGTGCTGGAGGAGGCCGACATGCCGCAGGCGCAGCCCGTGCTGCAGGCGGCCGAATAATCGTCCAGCCAGGACGGTAATCGGAACTGAAGGGCGGCCCTGCATCAGTCGGGCCGCCCTTTTTTTATCGGCTTACTCGGCGGCGATGATGTGGAACTGCTGCGGTTCGCCCGGATGCTCAGCCTTGCTCATCAGATAGATCAGACAGCTGGTGCGCAAAAGCGACGCGAAGTTCGAGACAGAGCCGTTGATCTCCAGTGCCTCATCGTAGAGCGTCGAGAGAAAGCGGGATGTCGAGAAATTCTGGCTCGCGGCGATTTCGTCGATCAGCACCCAGAAGGCCGCTTCCAGCTGGATGCTGGTCGAGTGGCCTCCGATGCGGACGGAGCGGTTGACCGCGCGGTAGCGGGCCGGGTCCTGTCCTGCAAAGACTTCACACATGGCATGCTCCTCCCTGATTTATCGTTCTTCGGTCTTTTTTCGCATTATGTTGCCAGCCGCTGCCGTGGTCAATTTCGCTCTTCGCTAAACTGCCTCGCTTGGATGCGAAGAATGGCGCCGGGCGGACCGGGAAAAAATCGGCTGCGGTAATGGGCTGCTACCATCCAGATGCCAAATCGGGACATTCTTCCTGCATGAAATTTGTCAGCATGCGAGGAGCAGCCCATTGGCGAAAATGATCCATTCAATGATCCGCGTTCTGGAAGAAGAGCGGTCGCTCGCCTTCTACACGAAAGCCTTCGGGCTGGAGATCGCGGACCGTCTCGATTTCGAAACCTTTACCCTGATCTATCTCAGCAATTCGGAGAGCGAATTCGAGCTGGAGCTGACGGTCAACAAGGGTCGCGAGGAGGCCTATGATCTCGGCAACGGCTATGGCCATCTCGCCTTGAGCGTCTCGGATCTCGATGCCGAGCATCAGCGGCTGACCGATCTCGGCTTGAACCCGAACAAGATTGTCGAGTTCAACCGGGACGGCGCTCTGCTCGCGCGCTTTTTCTTCATCACCGATCCGGACGGATACAAGATCGAGGTCCTGCAGCGGCACGGACGCTACAAATGATCGTGCGACCGGGGGAAGAGGAGCTCCCGGTCCCACAATCCTGCAGCCGGCGGGCGCGGTTTCGCGCCAGCCTTCGGCGACGGCGGCTGGCCGTCGCGCATCATTTCATGGGAGGAGAATGACGTGGTTACGATACTCGACAAGACAGGCGGCATGTCGCGCCGCCAGCTTCTGAAGACGGGTGCGGCCGGCGCCGTGCTGATGGTCACCGGCACGGCGGTGATCTGTCCCGAGCAGGCCTGGGGCCTGGAAGCCACCGCGCTGAAGCCGGATACGCTCGCGACGCTCATCAAGATGGCGCGTGACATCTATCCGCACGACCAGCTCGCCGACCGCTTCTATGCGGCGGCCGTCAAGGGCCAGGACACGATGGCGGCCAAGGAGGAGAAGCACAAGGTGCTGATCGAAGAGGGCATCGCCGATCTCGACAAGCGTGCGGGTGCAGGCGGCTATCGCGGCCTGGGCTGGGAGGATGATCGCGTGGCGATCCTGCGGGATATCGAGACGACGCCCTTCTTCCAGGCGGTGCGGGGCGACCTCGTGGTCAGCCTCTATAACCAGAAGGAGATCTGGCCGATCTTCGGCTACGAGGGCGAGTCCTATTCCAAGGGCGGCTACATCCAGCGCGGGTTCGACGACATCACCTGGCTCTGAGTTCACCCCAAGACACGCATTCATCGTCGCCGGAAGGAGGCCCATCGCGGATGGGACCGGCGGCGTTTACCCCTATGACCGATTTCCCGGGAGGAAAACATGGCAGCGCCCTATGATCTCAACGACGACAGCGTGGTCGTCATCATCGGTTCCGGTGCAGGCGGCGGCACGCTTGCCAACGAACTTGCCCAGAAGGGCATCGACGTGGTCGTGCTCGAAGCCGGTGCGCGCATCGAGCACGAAGACTTCATCAATGACGAATGGGACAGTTTTGCCCAGCTCGCCTGGCTCGACCATCGCACCACCGGCGGCGGCTGGCGCGTCTCCAAGGACTTTCCCAACCTGCCGGCCTGGATCGTGAAGGCTGTCGGCGGCACCACCACCCACTGGGCGGGCGCCTCGCTGCGCTTCCAGGAGCACGAATTCAAGACGCTGACCCATTACGGCAAGGTCGAAGGCGCCAACCTGCTCGACTGGCCGATCACGCTTGCCGATCTCGAGCCCTACTACGCCAAGGCCGAGGACAAGATGGGCGTGACCCGCACCAACGGGATCGAAGGTCTGCCCGGCAACAACAACTTCAAGGTCTTGAAGGCCGGGGCTGACAAGCTGGGTTACAAGGAATGTCACACCGGCAATATGGCGATCAATTCCGCCGACCGCGACGACCGCATGAGCTGTCAGCAGACCGGCTTCTGCTTCCAGGGCTGCAAGTGGGGCGCCAAGTGGTCGACGCTCTATACGGAAATCCCGAAGGGCGAGGCGACCGGCAAACTGGAGGTGCGGCCGAATTCGCATGTGGTCAAGATCGAGCATGACGCGTCGGGCAAGGTGACCGCCGTCGTTTATGCCGACAAGGACGGCAAGCTGCAAAGCCAGAAGGCCCGCATCATCTGCGTCGCCGGCAACTCGATCGAAAGCCCGCGGCTGCTGCTCAATTCCGCCTCGTCGAAATTCCCGGACGGGCTTGCCAATTCGTCCGGTCAGGTCGGCAAGAACTACATGCGCCACACGACCGGCTCGGTCTATGCCGTGTTCGACAAGCCGGTTCACATGTATCGCGGCACCACCATGGCCGGGATTATCAGAGACGAAGCGCGGCACGATCCGTCACGTGGTTTCGTCGGCGGCTACGAGTTCGAAACGCTGTCGCTGGGCCTGCCCTTCATGGCGGCCTTCCTCGATCCGGGCGGCTGGGGTCGGTCGTTCACGTCTGCGCTCGACAATTATGCCAACATGGCGGGCCTCTGGATCGTCGGCGAAGACATGCCGCAGGAGCAGAATGCGGTGAAGCTGCATGGTGAACTGAAGGACAAGTATGGCATGCCGATCCCCGACGTCTGGTTTACCGACCATCCCAACGACGAGGCGATGCGCAATCATGCCTACAAACAGGGTGTCGCGCTTTACGAGGCGGTCGGCGCACATCGTGCCTTCCCGACGCCACCCTATCCGTCGACGCACAATCTCGGGACCAACCGCATGAGCGAGAAGGCGCAGGACGGCGTGGTCAACAAACACGGCCAGACCCACGACATCGCCAATCTCTTCGTCTCCGATGGCAGCCAGTTCACCACCGGGGCAGCCGAGAATCCGACCCTGACGATCGTTTCTCTTGCGATCCGACAGGCGGATTACATCGCCGAGCAGATGAGCCAAGGCACCATCTGACCGGCAAGACAACCTCCCTCTTGCGGGCAGCGATCGTGATGCGGTCCTGCCCGCTTTTTTGATGACGGAGGTTCAGAGGCTGCGGGCGGCAACCAGCGCACGGGCCTTTTCGCGGGCCTTGTCGCGCGTGCGAGCGACCGCCTGGCGGATGCGGGTCGTGCGCCCATTGTCGTTATCGGCAACGGTCATCGCATTGCCGCGCCATTCGAACCCGCTGCCGAACCAGGCTGACACGAAGAGGGCCGGCAACAGGAGATCACGGGCGAACATGGCGGGAAGCATGCGCCAGCCTGTCGGCCAGTCATAGGCCCGTGCCAGCGCGACCTCGGCACCGTACCAGGCCATGAGATAGGCGAGCGGCGTCCAGGCCGGAAGATTGCCGTTGAGTGCAAGCGCCACCATGGCAGCCATGGGCAGCGTGGCGCCGGTGAAGACCTCGGGCAGGAAATAGAGCGGGAAGGAGGCGCGGCGCAGGCGGGCCCAGCGCAACTGGCGCTTCCATACGGCGGCGATGTCACGATTGCCGAGTGGCTGCGGGAAAGGCTCGCGCACCAGCCGGACCTTCAAGCCGGCATTGCGGATCAGGATCGTGGCTGCGGCATCCTCCGCGACCTCTTCACCGAGGCGTTCGAAGCCGCCGAGTTCGGTGATGAGGTGTCGATTGAACAGCATCGACTTGCCCTGGGCGAAGCCGAAGCCGGCCGCATCGGCAAAGAGCTGCCAGCGGGCCTGGAAGCTGTCGAGCCAGGTGCTTTCAAGCATGGCGCCGAAATTCGTCGGCTCCGTTCCCGCCGGCGGCGAGCAGACGAGACCGGTCTTGTCGTCCCAGCGCGCCATCATGCGGGCAATGGTGTCCGGTGGCATCAGCACATTGCTGTCGGTCATGACGACCCAGTCATGCCGGGCATTCCGCCAGCCCTTGACGACGTTGTTCATTTTCGGATTGACGCTGAACAGGTCCTCGCCGACCAGCAGGCGCGCGGGAATATGCGGGTTCTCCGCCATCAGCCGCTGGGCCAGCGCCGCTGCCGGGTCGTCCGCCCGCGCAACACAGAAGAGAAGCTCGTAAGACGGCCAGTCAAGCCGGAAGGACGAGGCAAGGCAGCGCTCCAGATTGTTCTCGAGCCCGCAGATCGGCCGGACGAGCGTGACCGGCGGCTTAGAGATCGGCCGATGCGCGCCTCTCCGGTGGAGCATCCTGGTCGCAATGACAAACGCGATGCTTGCGAGCTGGACGAGTAGGGCGATCGCGGCAAACCAGATCAGAAATGTCATGGCGAGTCTCCGGATATTCTCCCCCGGATAACATCGCTGTGTGACAGTTCGGCGAAGGCCCGTTTTCGGGCCCGTCCAGGCATTCAATCCTTGCTGCGCATGGCTTGCTGGAGCTTGAAGCCGAGGAATGCGGCAATAGCGCCGGCGCCCAGAAAGCCGCTGATATTGCCACTGATCTCGGCCATCTGCGTGACGCTTTCGCTGAAGGTTGCGCCAAGCCCTGTATAGAGGCCAACCCAGACCGTCTCTCCAAGCAGGCCCGCCAGCGTGAAGCGCGGCCAGGAAAAGCCGGAGGCCCCGGCCATCAGGTTGAGATAGGGACCAAGGGGTGAAAGCAGCCAGCGCGTGAGAAAGACCGCGACATTGCCGCGTTCTTCCATTTCCCGTTCCGCCCGCTCGATCGCCTTGCGGCGCGACGGATTGCGCGCGACCAGCGGCACCAGCCGTCGGCCGGCGGTGCGCCCGATGATATAGCCAAGCTGGTCACCCGCTACGGCAGAGGCCAGCGCCACGACAATGACGATCCAAAGCGTGAAGTCGCCGGCGGCTGCAAGGGCGCCCATCAGCATCATGACGACCGAGGCGGGCAGCGGCGCGCCGAGGCAGCTCACGCATACGATGATGCCGAGCAGCGAGAGCCCATAGGATGGAAGGGCCGCAAGCAGCGTCTCGGTCAGGGTCATTTCGTCAGGCCCTGACGGCGCAGGTCTGCGAGTGAGGCCTCGATCTCGGCCTTGAACGCTTCGAAGCTCTGGCCGCGTTGCTTGGCCAGTCGCTCCAGCGATGGTCGCGGGCCATCCTTTGGCGGGGGCGGCAGGTCGAGGCCGCGGGCGAGGTTTTCGACCGGCACATGCCAGGAATGGGCGACGTAGCCGATCGTCATCCAGGGGGCCGGCGGCAGGTCCTGGCGAACCGGGTCGCTCCAATAGGCAACGAAGAAGATCGTTCGTCCGGCAAAAAAGAGCGCCAGCGCCATCGCCGCCACAAAGGCTGACGTCAGGATGCGGTGGCGTTGCCATAGTCTGAAAAAGGGCGTCACGGTTCTCTTGTGTGCTCCGTTCGGCTTGAGGTTGACAGACCCGGTCACGGGTCCTCTATCGTCTGGATCATGTAAGCGAGAAGAGGGAGCGGCAGCAATGGCGGAGGCGCAAGTCAGGCTCGAGGACAGCTGGAAGTCCGTGCTGGGGGCGGAGTTCACACGGCCCTATATGCGCGATCTCAAGGCGTTTCTGCAGCGTGAGAAGGCGGCCGGCAAACATATCTTCCCGAAAGGGCCCGAGTATTTCCGCGCGCTCGACCTGACGCCGCTCGATGAGGTCCGCGTGGTGATCCTCGGCCAGGATCCCTATCATGGGGCAGGACAGGCGCATGGGCTCTGCTTCAGTGTGCAGCCCGGCGTGCGCATTCCGCCGTCGCTGGTGAACATCTACAAGGAGCTGCAGAGCGATCTCGGAATTGCGCCTGCGCGGCACGGCTTCCTCGAGCACTGGGCGCGCCAGGGCGTGTTGCTGCTCAACAGCGTGCTGACGGTGGAAGAGGCGCGGGCGGCCTCCCATCAGGGGCAGGGCTGGGAGCAGTTCACCGATGCGGTGATCCGCGCGGTCAACGAGGATTGTGAGCATGTCGTCTTCATGCTCTGGGGTTCCTATGCGCAGAAGAAAGCGGCTTTCGTCGACCGGTCGCGGCATCTGGTGCTGAAGGCGCCGCATCCCTCGCCATTGTCGGCGCATAATGGTTTCTTCGGTTGCCGGCATTTTTCACAGGCGAATGATTACCTCGTTCAACAGGGCAGAAGCGCCATCGAGTGGCAGTTGCCTGAAAATCCGACATCGGAAAGCGCTTAATTAGTATTGCTGAAATATACGATTGCAAAACATATCCATTTTACTGTCAGATATATTTACAGCCTGACGTTGGTGGATTTTGACACAGCATTCGTCAAGATCAGACGATACGTTTGATCTCATTTCAGGTTTTTCTACATGCTCTCCCCTTTGCCGGGTTCGCCAGTTTGGCGCCGGCCTGCTGATGTGGTGTCGCAAGCATTGATCGACGGGCAGGTGGATCTGCTCGTGATCGGCGCCGGCTATCAGGGGTTGTCAGCGGCCTATCACGCGGCACGACAGGGCTTGAAAGTCCAGGTGATCGAAGCGCGGGGGCTGGGCGAGGGCGCATCCGGCTTGAATGGCGGACAGGTCATTCCCGGTCTCAAACATAATCCCGAGACGCTGTGTCAGATCCTTGGAGACGAGGCTGGTCAGCGGCTGGCCGACTTCTCTGCCGGTACGGCCGATGCCGTTTTCGACCTGATCCGTTCGGAGGGGCTGCCGGTCGAGTATCAGCGCGATGGCTGGATCCAGGCGGCGCATACGCGCACCGCCATGCAGGCCGCCGTGCAGCGGCACCGCGAGTGGCGCCAGCGCGGCGCCGATGTGATGCTGCTCAATGAGGCAGAGATTTCACTGCTGACCGGGGCGAGTGGCTATTGCGGCGGCTGGCTGGATCGCCGCGCCGGCATGGTCAATCCGCTGGCGCTGGTGGTCGAGCTGGCACGGCTGGCGACCCGTTGCGGGGCCGGATTGCTGCTTGACGAGGCGGTGACACGGCTGCAGTCGAGAGACGCGCTGTGGGCGGCCTCCACCGATCGGGGGCGAACGCTGCTTGCCAAAAAAGTGCTCGTCGCGACCAATGCCTATTCCGATGGGCTCATTCCCGGCTTGGCCCGGAGCCTCGTCTGGCTGCACTCCTTTCAGATTGCCACCGCGCCGCTGCCGGCAGAACTCCTCGATCAGGTGTTGCCGGGCGGGCAGCCGGTCTCTGACAGCCGGCGCATTCTCGTCTACTACCGCCGAAGTCCCGATGGGCGGCTGGTGATGGGCGGGCGAGGGCCGATGCGCGAACCGCAGTCCGCCGCCGATTGGCTCCATCTGGAGCACGCCATGTTGCGGCTGTTTCCCAAGCTGCAGGGAACGCCGATCACACATCGCTGGTTTGGACGGGTCGCCATGACGCCTGATTATCTGCCGCATCTGCACGAGCCGGAGCCGGGCCTGCTCATGGTCGCTGGCTGCCAGGGCAGGGGTATCGGGCTGATGACGGCGCTCGGTCCGTGCCTGGCCGCCTATGCGGCAACGGGTGACGCCGCCGTCCTGCCTTTCCCGCTCACGCCGATCTCCCCGATCCCGTTTCATCGTTTCCGGCGGATCGGAGTGGCCGCGCATGTCGCCTGGTATCGCATGCTGGACCGGTTCGAGCGCTGACCCCTCGCGGTGGTTGGGGATTGGTGGCGTTCCGGTGTTCTGTCGCTTGAAGTCCCGTCCAGTGTGGCCAATAGTGATCCGTCAATTTTCGCAGGCCTTGGAGGCATGATGTCCAACTCCCTGAAATTCTTTATCGACGGCGCATGGGTCGATCCAATGGTGCCGGCCGTGCTGGATATCATCGATCCCTCGACGGAGGAGGCCTATACGCAGATCTCGGTCGGCAGCAAAGGCGACGTCGACCGGGCGGTTGCGGCTGCAAAAGCTGCCTTTTCGACCTTTTCGGTGACCGAGCCTGCGGAGCGGCTGGCGCTGCTCAAGCGCATCCTTGATGTCTATAACGAGCGCTACGAGGATATTGCCCAGGCGGTCAGCCGTGAAATGGGCGCGCCGATCGCCTTTGCCCGCGATGCCCAGGCATGGGCCGGCCGGGCGCATCTGGAAGCGACCATCGCCGCCTTCGAGCGCTTCGAATTTTCCGAACTGCGCGGCACCACCATGATCGTGCGCGAACCGATCGGTGTGTGCGCGCTGATCACGCCGTGGAACTGGCCGCTCAACCAGATCGTCTGCAAGGTGGCGCCTGCCATTGCTGCCGGCTGCACGGTCGTGCTGAAGCCGTCCGAAATCGCGCCGATCTCCGGCGTCATCGTCGCCGAAGTGATGGAAGCGGCCGGCACGCCGAAGGGCGTGTTCAACCTCGTCCAGGGGCGTGGTCCGGATGTCGGCCAGGTGATGGCGGGGCATCCGGATGTCGACATGGTGTCGTTCACCGGCTCGACCCGGGCCGGCATCATCGTTGCCAAGACGGCGGCGGATACGGTCAAGCGCGTGGCGCAGGAACTCGGTGGCAAGTCGGCCAATATCATCCTGCCCGATGCCGATCTGGAAACGGCGGTGCGCAAGGGCGTCGAAGGTTGCTTCGGCAATTCCGGCCAATCCTGCGATGCGCCGACCCGCATGCTGGTGCCGGCCGAATGGCATGACGAGGCGCTTCTGATTGCGCGTGAAGCGGCCGAAACCTTCAAGGTCGGCGATCCCCAGGCCGAGGACACCGTTCTTGGCCCTGTCGTCAGCGATGTGCAGTTCAACAAGATCCAGCGGCTGATCGAGGTCGGGATCGAAGAGGGCGCCCTGCTGGTCACCGGCGGGCCTGGCCGACCGGAAAATCTCAACCGCGGCTACTATGTCCGCCCGACCATCTTCGGCCATGTCACGCCGGACATGACGATCGCGCGCGAGGAGATCTTCGGGCCGGTTCTGTCGATCCTGCCTTACGAGACCGAGGAGCAGGCGATCGAGATCGCCAACGATACCGTCTATGGTCTGGCGGCTTATGTGCAGTCGACCGATATCGCGCATGCGCGGCGGGTTGCGGCGCGGATGCGGGCGGGCTCCGTCTATCTCAATTACCCGGACTGGGACACGATGGCGCCCTTCGGCGGTTACAAGCAATCGGGCAACGGTCGCGAATATGCCGACTGGGGCATCCACGATTTCCTCGAGATCAAGGGCATCGTCGGCTACGGAAGCTGACGGTGACCGCTCGGCAATGAGCACTCCGCCATGAGCCTCGACGATCCGCGTCAATACCGCTTCGGCCTTGTCTACGGCGCCATTTCGGCGCTTGCCTGGTCGTCGTCCGGATTGTTCATCCG
Source organism: Rhizobium sp. AG855 (assembly GCF_003610655.1). Lineage (NCBI taxonomy): Bacteria > Pseudomonadati > Pseudomonadota > Alphaproteobacteria > Hyphomicrobiales > Rhizobiaceae > Rhizobium > Rhizobium sp. AG855. Next base: position 655,803 of record NZ_RAQG01000003.1, read on the forward strand.
GCATATCGGGGCCGACCTGATGACCATGCTGTTCTGGCGCGGTCTGTTCTCGGGAACGTGCGTCTTCCTGTTTTTCGTCTATCTCGAACGGAGCCGCGTGCCCGGCATCCTGCGCCGCATGGGGTGGCCGAGCGTCTGGACCATGGTCTTCTCGGCCGCCAGCATGGTGACCGGCATCGGCTCGATGTATTACACGGCGATTGCCGATGCGATGGTGATTTATGCCACCGTGCCCTTTGTGACGGCGGCGGTTGCCTTCGTCTTCATCGGCGAACGGCCCAGCCGCTCGACCCTCATCGCCAGTGCTGTCGCGTTGGTCGGCGTCGTTGTCATGCTGACCGATGCACAGGGGCCAAGCGGTGGGCTTTTCGGCAAGTTTCTAGCCGCCGTGATGACGCTCTGCGTCGCTGCCATGGCGACGCTGATGCGCAAGCATCGCGAGGTGCCGATGCTGCCGGCGATGGCGGGTTCTGCCTGGCTCTGTTCGCTCGTCACCTTCTGGTTTGCCGCGCCGCTGACGGTGTCCATGGTCGATCTGCGGCTCATCATCCTCTTTGCCATTGTGCAGAACGCCATGGGGCTGATCTTCTACACCGCCTCGACCCGGCGGTTGCCGGCGGCGGATGCGAGCCTTCTGACGGCGCTCGAAGTGCCGCTCACGCCGCTCTGGGTCTGGCTGGTGCTGAGCGAGGTTCCGTCAGCCGGCACTTTGGTCGGCGGACCGATCGTGCTTTTCGCCCTGTTCGGACATATCCTCTATGAACTGCAACGCAACCGTACGGCGCCCGTTGCGCCGTTGTCCTGAGAAAGGCCGAGCGCCATGAAACGCAGCTTCAATCCGGCGTCTGTCCGCAAGCCCTTCGGTCACTACAATCACGGTCTGCTGGTGCCCCCCGGGGCGAGCCTGCTGGTCACCTCGGGCCAACTCGGCATCCGTCCGGATGACAGCATTCCACCTGACGTGACCGGACAGGCCGAACTCTGCTTCGGGGCCATCCAGGCGATCCTGGAGGAGGCCGAGATGAGTTTTGCCGACGTCATCCGCATATCCGGCTTTGTAACAAGACGCGAAGATTTTCCCGCCTATATGGCCGTGCGCGACCGATATACTCTTGAGCCCAAGCCCGTTTCCACCCTGATTGTCGTCGGTGGCTTTACTCGGCCAGAATTCCTTGTCGAGGTGGAGGTAACGGCCGCGAAAGTCTTTTGATCGCCGTCGGTCGTTCTAGCCATAGTTTCGCTTTATATTTGCCGTCTTCGCCTTTTTTCTTTTTTACGCCGAGAATAGAGGGATGGTCAGGGTCGCGGAACAATTTGCCTTTCCGAGTGTTTTTGTCGTCGATGGCAGTCACTAACGGAAAGGATGCAGCCATGAAGACGAAGATTCTTGCTCTCGGAGCTCTGGTCATTGGTTCGATGGCGTCGCCCGTCCTCGCCCAGGAAGGTACCGTAACGGGTGCTGCTGGTGGGGCCGTGACAGGTGCTATCGTCGGTGGTCCGGTTGGCGCCGCCGTCGGTGGTGTTGTCGGTGCAATTGCAGGCACCGCCGTTGCCCCGCCGCCGGCACCCGTGGTCACCTATGTGCAGCAGCAGCCGGCACCGGCTCAGCCGGTGATCATCGAACAGCAGGTGGCCGTCGGCCAGCCGCTGCCGAAGCAGATCGTGCTGACCCCGATCCCCGAGCAGCCGACCTATGCCTATGCGGTGGTCAACAACCAGCGCGTCATCGTCGACCCTGACACCTACGTGGTCGTCGGCGTGGTGCAGTAATCGAACGCCCGATCAATTCCACCCATTCGGCCGGCAAAGCATGAAGATGCATGCCGCCACCAGCAAGGAGTTTACACCATGGACCAACGTCCTGATCCCCGCCTCGATACGCGGCCGAACGTCACCCAGAACGCCGGGATGAGCGGCGCCAGCTGGGGCATCGCCATTCTGCTGATCGTCGTGATCGCCGCTGCCGCCTTCTTCGTGTTCGGCAACCGCGACATGGCAACGACCACGGCTCCGGCCACCTCGACCACCGAGCCGGCCACGCCGCCCGCAGCAACGACCCCGCCGGCTGAACCGGCACCGGCAGCCCCGCCTGCGGATACCGCTCCGGCCACGCCGCCGGCTGCCGATCCGGTGACCCCGCCGCCGGCATCCACCCCGGCCACGCCGCCGACCACGACCCCGTAATCCGGGTCTCCTGAGACAATGAAGGCCAGCCCTGACCGGGCTGGCCTTTTGCGTGTCTGGCACTTGTTTGTCCGGCCTTGCGGCGACCGATGCTCAGAACATCTCCATCTCGCGCCGGACCTTTTCCATGAAGGCGGCGCGGGTTTCTTCCGTGCAATTGTTCATGTCGTAATGGGCGAGATATCTGACCGGGGCACCGATCTTGATCTGGGCGCGGATGACCCGCTTGACGATCTTCTTCGGCGGATTGCCGGCGAGGAAGGCCCGCATCGGGGTTGCGCCATAGGTCATGACGGCGGCGAGCTTTTTGATGTGGCGGAGCGTCGGCGTGAGCTTGCCGTCCACCAGATCAAAGGAGACGCCGGGCAGCCAGACGCGGTCGAAATAGCCCTTCAGCATGGCCGGGAAGCCGAAATTCCAGACGGGGGTGACGATGACAAGCGCTTCGGCCTTCTTGAGGCGGTCGACATAGGGTTTCACCAGGGAGAGGTTGTCGGGGATGTCGTGATAGACGCGACGGTCATGGGCCGAGAGGACAGGGTCGAAACCCTCCTCGTAAAGATTACAGCCATCGACCTCGTGGCCAGCCTTTTCGAGGCTTTCGCAGGTGAGCTTGTAGAGGGCCCGGCCGAAGCTTTCTTCGAGGGGGTGGGAGTGGAGAACGAGTACACGCATGCCAAAAGCTCCAAGTCGTTGCCCGCTGCGTCAACAGTCGGGGTCCAGTTGAAAACTTCCGCGCCGTTTGTCCCAGCATCCCGATCCTTCGCCGCCAGATGCCGAGGGATGGAGGATGCCATGTCAGGTGTTGCATGAGCCGAGTGGTTCGGCTGGGAGTACCTTCGGAATGGGGGGGTGGCGGTTGGATCTGGTTCCTTGTTTGTCTTCTGTTGAGTTTGGGGTACCCCCCTCTGTCCTGCCGGACATCTCCCCCTCAAGGGGGGAGATTGGATGCGGGCGTCTGCTTCCTTCCTACAGGCATTGAAGATGTCGAAATCTCCGATGCAGGCTTTGGTCGGTTTGAGGGTCTCGCTATGCCTGTCCATCTCCAGTGTATGAGGTCGAGCAGGGCGCCTGCCGCATCCCGATCTCCCCCCTTGAGGGGGAGATGCCCGGCAGGGCAGAGGGGGGTGATAGGCGCGCCAACCTAATCTCTACTCTCCAGCCTCCGCAAACACCTCCAGCCCCGGAAAGAGATAATTCTTCCCCGCCGAAAAATCGAAATCCGGGTTCTCCCAGGCGATCATCTTGCCGGGGTTCAAGAGACCCTTCGGATCGGTTTCCTTCTTGAAGGCAAGCTGGACCTGATCGGTCTGCTTCATGCCGCCTTCTTCGAGCGTGTAACGGTGCGGGTTGAAGATCGGGCAGCCGTTTTCCTCGTGGATGCGGATGATCTCTTCCAGCCTTTCCTTCGTGGTGTAGCGCACCAGCGGCAGGCCGGCGCACTGGATCTGGCCGTCGAACTTGATGAATTCGAGATGGCCGATGACCTCGTCGGGGAAGAGCTCGGTCATGATCTTGACCTTCTCGACGTGATCGGGACCGGGATACTGGACCTGGAGATAGGTGATGTTGCTGTCGAGCTTCAGCGCTCTCAGCGTCGTGTGGTTCCAGGCCAGTTCATAGGCATGCGGGATGCCCTTCATGCTCTCGACCGTGTCGGAGCGGAAACGCACGTCACCCTTCATCTTCTCGGCAAACGCCAGGAAGGGTTCGATCGAGTGCGGGGCAACCATCAGGACCACCACGGACTGGCCATCCTTCAGCCAAGGCTTGTGGCGGGTGAAGTAGTCGTAAGGGATCGGGGCTGCGATCGGCGCGACTTCCTTCAAGAGGATGCCGTTCTTGTGGGCGAGGGCATCGGCGAATTTCACCGCGTCCATGAATTCATCATAACCGACGATGACGTCGACCCAGTCGTAAGCGGGGGCGAGCGGCATTTCGACTTCGGTGATGATGCCATTGGTGCCATAGGCGTGCGAAACCTTCTGCAGGTCCCAGGCGGAAAGTTCGAGCACGCGCGGTTCGGCTTCCATGGTCACGACGCGCAGGCGCAGGATGTTGCCGAGATCGCGCAGGCCGCCCCAGGTGATCGATCCGACCCCGCCGGAGCCGCCGGCGATGAAGCCTGCGACCGAGGCGGTCTGGGCGGTCGAGGGGTGGAAGCGCAGTTCCTGGCCGGAATGGGCCTTGGTCTGCTTGTCGAGTTCGGAGATGATGATGCCGGGCTCGCAGATGACGCGGCCGGGCAGGATCTCTTTCACCTTGTTCATGTTGATGAGGTTCAAGACGATGCCGCCCGAGAGCGGCATGGCCTGACCGTAATTGCCGGTGCCGCCGCCACGCGGGGTGACGGGCACGCCATGGGCATAGGCCACCTTCAGGGTGCGGATCACCTCTTCTTCCGTCGTCGGCGAGACGATCAGGTCACCCACCACATTGTCCAGCTCGGCCTTCAGGATCGGCGAATACCAGTAAAAGTCGCGGCTCTTCTGTTTGACGAGTGCCGGATTGTCCTCGACGGCGATGCCCGCCAGCTCCTCGATGATTTTGGCGTAATCAGCCATGTCTATACTCCAAGCAACGGGTCAAGTTCGCGGTAATCCGGCAGGCTGCGGTCGATGCCCATGCCATTCCGCATCACGATGCGGTCGGCCTGCGGACGGGAGAGGAATTCGCTCCAGCGGCGGGCGCTGAAGAGGACGAGATCCGCCTTGCCGCCGACGGCGATGCGGCCATGGTCGGGACGCTTCAGGATGTCGGCCGGCGTGCGGGTAACGACCCTCGCTGCGGTGTCCAGCGGATGGTCGAGATGGATGATGCGCACCGCTTCGCGAAAAACCTCGACGGGATCGAGATCGCCATAGGCGTAGAAGGGGTCGCGCGTGTTGTCGGAGGAGACGGCGGTCGCGACGCGGGCCGCCGTCAGTTCGTGGAACAGGGTGACGCCGCGCTGGCGGGGCGTGCGGCCGGCATGGCGATCCTGCAGATACATGTTGCACATCGGCAGCGAGACGACCGAGAGGCCAGCCTCGGCCACCAGATCAATCGTGCGTTTTGCCATATCCTCGTCCTGGCGGGCGAGCGAGCAGCAATGGCCGACGGTGACCGATCCCTCGAAGCGGTTGCGAAGCTTGGCTTCCGCAATGGACTTCAGCGTCAGGGTTTCCTTGTCCTGCGTCTCGTCGACATGCAGGTCGATGTCGAGGCCGTTTTCGGAGGCGGTGCGGAAGAGGATGTCGAGCTTTTCGTCGAGGTCCGGCATCAGATAGGTGACACCGCCGAGCAGGCCCTTGTTGGCAACGATGACCTCGACCAGATCCTTGAAGAAGGCCTCGTCGGTGATCTGGTCGAAGGGGAAGAGGGCGGCCGCCTGCAGGTCGATCTTGCCGGCCCAGGTCTCGCGGACTTCGGCAAAGACCTCGAAGGAAATGCGGTGCTGGGGTGCCAGGCTGTCGAGATGGGTTCGGATCAGGCTGGTGCCATGGGCGTAAGCCGTTTTCAGCGAGAATTCCATGCGGGCTTTGACGTCCGCAGCCGACCAGCGGGCCTCGCGATCGGTCTTCACGGCTTCGAGTGCGCCGATGAAATCGCCAGAGGGGTTCGGCCGGCGGTCCCAGATATGGCCCTTGTCGAGATGGGTGTGCATGTCGACGAAGGTCGGCCAGACCATGCCGTTGCGGAGATCCGTGGAGGGGAGGCCTGATGGGGCGGTCCCAGGCTTCAGGATCGCCTCGACCTTGCCATCGACCACGATGATGTCGGCGCTGATCAAGCCCTCGCAGGCGGGGGCTTCGATGCCGTCCACACAGATCTGCGGCAGCGTCGCGTTGGCAAGGACGAAACGCTTGGCGGCGGGGAGGGCGGTGACCGGGCTCGACATCAGTTTTCTCGTTTCAGGCTGCTCTCATGCCAGCGATGCAGCGCCAGCCAGGAAATGAAGGAGGTGATGGCAAAGATCACCACGCCCAGGCAGGAGAGCAGGAACAGGGCGGCAAAGAGACGGGGAATGTTCAGACGGAACTGGGCTTCGAGCAGGCGGAAGGCAAGGCCCGAACCGGCACCGGCGGAACCGGCGGCAAATTCGGCAACGACGGCGGCGATCAGCGCGAGGCCACCGCCGATGCGCAAGCCGGTCATGAAATAGGGGAGCGAAGCGGGGAGCTTCAGGTAAAGCAGGGTCTGCCAACGCGAGGCGCCGTAGAGGTCGAAGAGATTGAGCAGGTTGTGATCGACGCTTTTCAGGCCCTGCACCATGTTGGAGAGGATCGGGAAGAAGGCGACGAGGAAGGCGCAGATGAGGAGCGCCACTTGTGTCGACGGCGCGTAGATCAGGATCAGGGGGGCAATCGCCACGATCGGGGTCACCTGCAGGATGACGGTGATCGGGTAGAAGGCGATCTCGATCCATTTCGACTGTACGAGGAAGACGGCGATGCCGACGCCGCCGGCGAGCGCCAGTGCCAGAGACATCAGCGTGATCTTGGTGGTGACCCAGAGGGCGGGCGACAGCGTGCCCCAGTCCTTGACGAGGGCGCCGGCGACGGCGATCGGGCCGGGCAGGATGTATTGCGGCACGCCGGAGACCCAGACGCCGACCTGCCAGATGACGATCAGCAGGCAGACGACGAGGATGGGCACGAGGATCTTGAGGAGCGTTTCGCCATAGAGCGCGGTGAAACGGGGGTGTGCGGGGGAGGCATGCGCCGCGTTGCTCATCAGTGGAACTCCGTTCCTGCGGCAAGGGGGAAACCGATCGCCTCCATCAAGGAGCCGGAGACCTTTTCACATGTCGCGCGGTACTCTTCCGAGGTGCGATAGAAGGCGTCGCGGTCGAGGCTGGTCTGCAACGGGAAATCGGCATGAACCCGCCCCGGCCGCGCCTTCATCACCACGATACGGCTTGAGAGATAGGCGCTTTCGAAGACGGAATGGGTGACGAAAATCACGGTGATGCCGGTCTCCTTCCAGAGCTTCAGCACGTCGTCGTTCAGCTTCTGCCGGGTGATTTCGTCGAGGGCCGCGAAGGGCTCGTCCATCAAAAGAAGTTTCGGCTTGGTGACCAGCGCACGGGCGATCGAGACGCGCATCTTCATGCCGCCCGAGAGTTCGCGCGGATAGGCGTCGGCGAAGTCTTTCAGCCCGACCCGATCGAGGGCGGCGATGATGTCGTCATGGGCCGCATGCTTTGAAATGCCACGCAGTTTCAGGGGCAGGTGGACATTGCCGAAGACGGTCGCCCAGGGCATCAGCGTCGGTTCCTGGAAGACGAAGGAGATATCGCCGTCGGGCAGGCCCTTCGAATTGATGCGGGAGCTCGGCCAGTCGATCTTGCCGGTCGTGGTGTCGCCCAAGCCTGCAATGATCCGGAGTGCCGTCGACTTGCCGCAGCCGGAAGGTCCCAGAAGTGAGACGAATTCGCCGCCATTGACGGTGAGCGACATGCCGGTGAGCGCCACCGTGCCGCTGGAAAAGACCTTGGACACGTCCTTCATCACCACAAGCGCCCGGCGCTGTTCGGGAGGGGGCGGGGTGATGGGGTCTTCGGAAAGTGACATTGATTGCCTTGGTATCTGGACGAACAGGAGCGCCTGGAAATTGCCCCTCACCCTACCCTCTCCCCGCAGGCGGGGAGAGGGGATGTCAGCACCGACGGTGGCCTGGAAACTCCTTCTCCCCGCAAGCGGGGAGAAGGTGGCGGCAGCCGGATGAGGGGCAAGCCCTTACTTCTTCAGCGCCAGCCCCACGCCTTTGCAGACGAACTGGGTGGTGTAGGCCTTCTTGTAGTCGAGATCAGCAGGCTGGACGCCGATCTGGACCATGGCGTCGAAGAAGGCCTTGTACTTCTCGTCAGTCATGCAGCCGATGCCCTTGTCCAGCGCTTCGCCGGATTCAACGATGCCGTATTCCTTCATCTTCTTGATCGAGTATTCGATCTGACCATCCGTCATTTCCGGATTGTCCTTCTTGATGAGGTCGTTGGCGGCCTTGTTGTCGCCGTAGAGGTAGTTGTACCAGCCCTCGGCCGAGGCATCGACGAAGCGCTGCACGACATCAGGCTTGGTCTCAACCATGGTCGCCGTGGTGGTGATCATCGTGGAATAGGGGTTGTAGCCGTTGTCGGCGAGAAGGAAGACCTTCGGTGCCCAGCCGGCCTGCTTCTCGATCTCGTAGGGTTCCGAGGTCAGGTAACCCTGCTGGGCGGACTTGGGATCGGCGATGAAGGGGGCCGGGTTGAAGGTGTAGGGCTTGTACTTCTCGTCGGTGAAGCCCTCGAAGTTCTTCTTCATCCACTCGTAATAGGTGACGTAGCCGTCCTTGCCCATGAAGATCGAATCGAGCTTGGCGAGGTCGCCGAATTTCTCGATGCCTTGATCCGGGTGGGCGAGCAGGACCTGCGGGTCCTTCTGGAAGATGGCGGCGACGTCGATCAGCGGGATGCCTTCCTTCACGGCGTCCATTTCGCCGAGCGGGCTGCCCATGTAGAAATCGACCTTGCCGGCGATCAGCAGCGCGCGGTTGGCGGCCTGCGGTCCCCCCTGGACGACCGTGACCTTGAGGCCGTATTTCTCATAGGTGCCATCGGCGACGGCCTGGTAGAAGCCGCCATGTTCGGCCTGGGCGAGCCAGTTGGTGCCGTAGGTGACCTCGTCGAGGGCGAAGGCAGCCGAGGTGGAGGCCAGCGATGTCGCGAGGCCGAAAAGGGCGATGAGACTTGTCTTGGTGAGCGTGTCGCGCATTGATCGTTCCCCTTGTCCGTTGCGGGGCCTGTTTTCAGGCTCCCTTTTCCGGCATTTGAGCGGCTGGCATGCGTCTTGAAAAGCACCAAAATTCGTCCGCATCGATGCCTTTTTTGCACTGGTCGCGAGAATGCTGCATAGTGATGCGGCATGACTAATTTTTGCGCAGCGGAGGTCTCGTGCTTCACTCCCGAAAGCTCGTCTATATCAATGAAATCGTTCGATGCGGCTCGATCCGCAAGGCGGCGGCGCGGTTGAACGTCGCCTCGTCTGCGGTCAATCGGCAGATTCTGGCGCTGGAAGAAGAACTGGGCGCGCCGATCTTCGAGCGGCTGCCCAAGGGCTTGCGGCTGACGGCGGCCGGCGAACTCTGCGTCGAGCATATTCGCGACGTTTTGAAGAATTACGAGCGGCTGGAAGGGCGCCTTCGTGGTCTGAAGACGCCGCAGATCGGCAAGGTCTCGCTGGTGACGACGGTTGGCCTCGCCTCCGGGCCGCTGCCGGCGATCCTCGCAGGCTTCATCGCCAAACATTCGCGGGTGCAGATCAAGCTGCGCAGCGATGGCGGGGTGACGACGATCAATCCGGTGCTGACGGGCGAGGTGGATGTCGGCCTCGGCTTCAACATTCCGGCAACACCGGGCATCCGCACACTGGCCAATTTCGATGTGCCTGTCGGCGTCGTGCTGCCGCCCGGTCATCGGCTGGCGCTGGAGGAGGGGCCGGTCGATCTGGTCGAGGTGGTGCAGGAGCCGTTGATCCTGGCGCAAGCGGGCACCAGCCTGCGCAACATCATCGACCTAGCGCTGGCGCCCCTGCCGCTGCCGGTCGATCCGGTGGTCGAGACGAATTCCTCCGAGCTGATGAAGCAGCTGGTCAAGGCCGGCACCGGGCTGACGCTGCTCAATCCGCTTGATGCGCTGGCCGAATGCCGGCGCGGGGAGCTGGTTTTCCGGCCACTCACCGAGGCGCATGTGCGCCACCAGCCGATGAAGCTGTTCGCCCGCGCACGCGCCACGCTCGATTCGGCCACCAGCCTGTTCATCGAATATCTGATGCAGGAATTGATCGTGCTGGTTCAGGATCTCAAGGACCGGGGCCATATCCCTGAAAGCATTCGCGGAAGCGCGTGATGCTGAGGGTGTGTCAGCCCGGCGTGTAGAGGTTGGAGAGGGGATAGGCGGCGACGTCGCGCAGGAGTTCGATGAAGCCCGCCACCTGATGCTTGCAGATCGCCGCGCCCTTGTCGGCCGTGCCCTTGGAGGCATCGCCGACCACACCATGCGGGTTGAGGTCATGGGCGATCCAGGCCAGCGAATGCGGCGGCAGAGGCGTGAGGAATTTGGAGTTGGCCCTGATCTCCTCGGCCTTCGAGACGAAATTCTGAGCCTTGTCCATGCGCACCAGTTCGGGCCGGAAATGCAGCATCAGCGACGTCTCGACCTCGCCGCCATGAATGCCGTAGCGGCTCTCATGCTCGGAGATCATTCCATCAGGATTGCCGAAGCGGCCCCATTGGGTGGAGACAACCACCATCTGGTGGCGAACGCGCAGTTCGCGGGCGACGATGCTCATGACGTCGACATTGCCGCCATGCGAATTGACGATGACGAGTTTGCGGATGCCGGCTTCGGCGACCTTGGCGCCGATCGCCGTCCAGGCGGGGATGAGGATTTCCGGTCCGAAGGACAGGCTGCCGGGACCATAGACATGTTCGTTGGCCTTGCCGATTTCCTGGGTCGGCAGCACGAGAAAGTCGAGGTCGTCAGGGCGCTGGACCTTCAGTTCCGCCAGCATGCCATTGGCAATCGCGACATCGGTCGCGATCGGCAGATGTGGCCCGTGTTGTTCGGTCGAGGCGATCGGCAGGATGGCGATCGTGGTGTCGGCAGACAGCGTGGCGAAATCCGTCGTCACCAGTTCATTCCAGTAGAAGGGTTTCGCCATGGCCGGTCCTCGCTGTCTCTTGTTTTTGACCGATAAGGCAAAACAGCGGGCTTCGAAAAGCATCATATTCAGTGCAGGCCGCTGCCTTTTTGGATGCGCATTCGAGTGTGCGACGGCTGGAAAGAACATTGCAGTCGGGTGCCGCGCCGATGCATGATGGAGCGGACAGACGCCTATCTCATACAAAGGAATATCGGAATGCCGACGGAACAGCTTGATACATGCGAGCGGCGGCCGCGGCTGGAGATCGAGCCGGGGACCTATTCCACCATCTATGCCGTGGGCGACGTGCATGGCTGCCTCGAACCGCTGCTGGCGCTGGAAGAGACGATTCGGGACGATGCGAGCCTGCGTGAAGGGCGCAAACTGATCGTCATGCTCGGCGACTATGTCGACCGCGGGCCACAATCGGCGGCGGTGCTCTATCACCTCAACGCCACACCGCCTGCCGGCTTCGATCGCATCTGCCTGCGCGGCAATCACGATGATGCCTTCCTCGACTATCTGGAGGGTGATCCGGCCGGCGACTGGTTTCTGGACCACGGAGCGGAGAACACGCTGCGATCCTACGGCGTCGATCTGGAGGCTCACGGGGCGTTTACCGCGTCCAACTTCGCGCTGCGCCAGTCGGTCCGCGCGGCGGTCCCACCTGCGCATGTCGAGTTCCTGCAGTCCATGCCGGTGCTGGTGACCGTTGGCCCCGAGGTCTTCGTGCATGCCGGCATCCGGCCGGGACGGCCGCTTGATGAGCAGGTGGACGACGACCTTTTGTGGATCCGCCGCTCGTTTATCGATCTCGGGCCGGGTTTACCGGTGCGCGTCTTTCACGGCCATACGCCGATGCGCGAGGCCTTTGTCGGCCCCGGCCGCGTCAGCCTCGATACGCATTGCTACAAGTCCGGCCGGCTGACGGCGGCACGGCTGGCGAAGGGCGAGGTGGAGATCCTCTCGGTCGGCTAGGCGGTCGCGCTGGCCGGTTCGCGGGGCTTGCCCCATTCGGCAATCGCGATCCCGCCGAGCACGAGGGCGAGCGCCACGACGTGGAAGACTTCCAGCGTTTCGCCGAGCAGGGTGATCGACAGAAGCGTGCCGAAAACAGGCACGAGATTGATGAAGAGGCCGGCCCGGTTGGCGCCGATTCCTTCCACGCCCTTGATGTAGAGGATCTGCGAGATCAGGGATGGGAAGAGGCCGCAATAGAGAATGATCAGCCAGCCGCGCGTGTCGGGCAGAATCATCTGGCCTTCGCCCGCCTCCCACCAGAGAAGCGGCAGGCTGGTCAGCGCTGCGGCCAGCGCCGGCATGGCCATCAGACTTTTCCAGTGCACGGCCGGTTTCCAGCGCAGCGAGATCGTGTAGGCGGCATAAGCCAGGCCGGCGCAGCCCATCAGCAGATCGCCGTAATTGAGGGTCAGGGTGAGGAGCGTCTGCAGATTGCCATGCGACGCGGTGACGGCCGCGCCGGCAAAACTGATGACGAAGCCGAGGATCTGGATGCCGGATACCCGAATGCGGAAGAGGAGGAAGTTGATGACGAAGATCAGGACCGGGATCGCTCCCTGTTCGATCGCCCCGTTGACCGCGCTTGTATACTTCAGCGCCGTATAGAGAAAGCCGTTGAAGGCGGCGTAACCAACGGTGCCGTAGAAGATCAGCAGTTTCCAGTTGGCCTTCAGCACATCCCAGTCCTTGCGGATCTGCGGGATGGAGATCGAGGCAATCACCAGGGTTGCCACCGCCCAGCGGCCAAAGCTCAACGCCATCGGACTGACATGGCCGAGCGCCATCTTGCCGGCGATTGTATTGCCGCCCCAGAGAAGCGTGGTGATGACCAGATAGACATAGGCGCGGATCGGCAAAGGCATTCTTCCCTGCATGTCTGCGCCCAATCCGGGAAACATCAGAGGGGATCCCTCACGGCGCGAATTGGCTCGGAAATAGGCGAGGGGTCGACCTTTGTCACGCAAAAAGCCAAATCGCCCTGCAAAACGGGTCGATTTCCCAAAAACAACACAGTATAGATGCGCGGGTTTGGGTAGGGCGCAGACGCTGCGCATTAAACAGGATTCTGAAATGACGAATGTCGTGGTGATTGGTTCGCAATGGGGTGACGAGGGCAAGGGCAAGATTGTCGACTGGCTCTCCGAACGGGCGGATATCGTGGTCCGCTTCCAGGGTGGACATAATGCCGGCCATACGCTCGTTATCGACGGCGTCTCCTACAAGCTCTCGCTTTTGCCCTCGGGCGTCGTGCGTCCGGGCAAGAAGGCTGTCATCGGCAATGGCGTCGTCGTGGACCCGCATGCCCTGATCGCCGAAATCGGCCGCCTGAAGGATCAGGGCGTCGAAGTCACGCCGGACAATCTGCGCATCGCCGAGAACGCCACGCTTATCCTGTCGCTGCACCGCGAACTCGACGGCATGCGCGAAGACGCGGCCTCGAACAGCGGCACCAAGATCGGCACCACCCGTCGCGGCATCGGCCCTGCCTATGAAGACAAGGTCGGTCGTCGGGCGATCCGCGTGATGGATCTTGCCGATCTCGACGCGCTGGAAGGCAAGGTCGAGCGCATCCTCACGCATCACAATGCGCTGCGTCGCGGTTTCGGCGTTGCCGAAATCGAGCACAAGACGATCATGGAGGAGCTGACCTCGATCGCCGATCGTGTGCTGCCCTTCATGGATTCGGTCTGGGTTCTGCTCGACAAGGAACGTCGCAAGGGTTCGCGCATCCTGTTCGAAGGTGCGCAGGGCTCGCTGCTCGACATCGACCACGGCACCTATCCTTTCGTCACCTCGTCGAACACGGTTGCCGGCCAGGCCGCTGCCGGTTCGGGCATGGGGCCGGGTTCGCTTGGATACATCCTCGGCATCACCAAGGCTTATACGACGCGCGTCGGTGAAGGGCCGTTCCCGACCGAACTCACCGACGAAATCGGCCAGTTCCTCGGTGAGAAGGGCCATGAGTTCGGCACGGTGACCGGCCGCAAACGCCGTTGCGGCTGGTTCGATGCGGCTCTGGTCCGCCAGTCGGTTGCCACCAATGGAATCACCGGCATTGCACTGACCAAACTCGACGTTCTCGATGGCCTCGACGAGCTGAAGATCTGCGTCGGTTACAAGCTGGATGGCCAGGAAATCGATTACCTGCCGGCCGCCCAGGCTGCCCAGGCACGTGTCGAGCCCATCTACATCACGCTCGAAGGCTGGAAGGAATCCACCGTCGGTGCCCGCAAATGGGCCGATCTGCCGGCTCAGGCGATCAAATATGTCCGTCAGGTTGAGGAGCTGATCGGTGCGCCGGTTGCACTTCTGTCGACAAGTCCCGAACGCGACGACACGATACTTGTGACGGACCCCTTCGAGGACTAATCTGAAGGTTAACGATTTTTGCCGGCACGGCGGGCCGGCTTTCAAGAGAAAGTGCTGATGGCTGACTTTATCGCAGTGATTCGACGGGCCGTGGACGGCCTGTCGAACAATACTCCGGAGATGCGTGCACGGGTCTATGAAAAGGCCCGTTCCGCCGTTGTCCGGCAGCTCGAGAACATGTCGCCGCGTCCGCCGGAGCATATGCTGCAGCGGCAGCTGGAAAAGCTCGATGCCGCGATCCGGGAAGTCGAGTCCGAGCATGCCGAGGCCTTGCCGGCCGTCGATGATGTCGCCGCACCTGCCTTTGAGCCGGAGGGTCAATGGCAGCCGGAAGATCAGGCAGAGCCCGAGCCGCAAACGCAGCCGGAACCGCAGCCCGTGTGGATGCAGACGGCATCCGAGCCGGTCTCCGAGCCAGAATACCCGGCACAGACCCGCATGGCCGAGCCGGAACCCGATCCTGCGATGCCGGCGGAAGACGTCGATCATGGCTATGGCGATCGCGATGACGCGCGGCAGGAGACCCCGGCACCAAGCGTGACGGGTGACGACTGGGCCGATGCGCATATGAGCGAGCCTGCGCCAGAGCCAGAGCCGCAAGTTCCTGTCGAGGAGCCCGTCGAGGTCGCCGATCGGATCGAGCCGGAGGAGCCTGTCGCTGCTGCCGAAACGGCGCCTGCCGTTTGGTCCGATCCTGATTACGGGATCACGGGTGACGAGACCGATTATGCCGGCATGTATGATGCCAAGGTATTTGGTGATGCCGAGGTGCGCGACGTCGCTTCGGTGCCGGAGGAACGCCCGGAGCCTGTTTTTGAACACGCGCCGGAGCCGCAGGTCGAGACGGCCTCTCAGCCGGCAGAGCCTGCCTTTACCGGCTGGGCCGATGCGCCGCAGCATGATGTCGCCGCCGAACACCATCCCGAACCTGTCTGGGGCGAGGTTGCAGATCATGCAGCGCCGGCCGAAGCCGTCGAATCGCCGGTCGAACCCGAAGCTTATGCCGCCCCGGCGGTCGAGCCGAAGTCGGCGGTTCTGGATGCCGTCGACGACTGGCTGCAGAGCCGTGCCGCCGACCCGACACCCGTCATTCCGCCGGCCAGCTGGGATCTGCCGCCCGCCGTCGAATCCGCTGCCAACCGCGTTCCGGAGCTTCCGGAGATCGATACGGCACCCGTTTCCGTCTCCTACACGCCGACGGACGAGTTCCCGGCTTATGACGAGCCGGTGCGGGTCGAGGTGGAGCAGGACTTCCCCGTGCCCGCCGGCCTGCGGCTTGAGGATAGCCAGCCGGACGCCTTCGGCACGGTTGCCTCTGCGCCAGCCGTCGCGGCCACGGCGGCCAGCGTCGAGCCCGACGATTTCAGCCAGTGGTTCCGTGACAATGTCGATGCCCAGCCGGCACCGGCAAGCAGCGCCGCATCGGCCACGGACATGCCGGCGACGCCGGAATGGGATGCGCATCTGTCGACTTTCTCGCCGGATGGCAAGGGTCCCGTCATCGACCAGGACAACGATGTCGGCCGGATGATGGGCGGCTACGACCAGCCGGCCTATCGGCTGGAGCCGAAGAAGCGCCGCAGTCTCGCGCCGATCATTCTCGGTGCGGTCGGCGTGCTGCTGATCGCGGGCATTGGTTACGCGGGCTGGACATGGCGTGACGACATCGGCGGCATGGTGGCAAGCCTGACCGGCGAGCCGGAAACGGCGACCGACGGCGCGACGACGACCCCGGTGAGCACCACGACGCCGCCTGCAGAACAGGCGCCTGCGACGAGCGCGCCCGCCACATCCACGCCGGCTACGGCCACGGCAACGCCTGCGGATGAAGGTGCTGCTGCGGGACAGAAGTTTACCCAGAGGCTGCGCGCCGACGGCACCGAGATCGATGAAGGGGCAGGCGCAGCACCGGCCGGATCCAGCGAAGAAGGCCGCTCCGTCTCGGCCCAGACCGTTGCCTCGACCATCGAGCCGACGGACGTTCCGGTGGCACAGAATACGCCAACCGCCGGGCCGGCGCCGACCAACGGCGCTTCCACGGCATCTCCGATCGCGGGCGGCGAGAAGCTGTTCCTCTATGAAGAGCGTATCGGCCAGGCGACCCCGGTCGCCGTTCCCGGCTCCATCACCTGGACCGCCGTGCGCGAAACCGGGGCCGACGGCAAGCCGGATCCGCAGATCCAGGGCAAGATCAACGTGCCGGATCGCGGCATCTCGGCGCTCGTCACGATCAAGCGCAACACCGACAATTCGCTGCCGGCGAGCCACATCATCGAAGTGGTGTTCTCCGTGCCTGCCGATTTCGAGGGGGGCGCGATCGACAACCTGCAGCGCATCGCGATGAAACGCACCGAACAGGATCGCGGAGACCCGCTCGTCGCCGTCACGGCCAAGGTCACGGACGATACCTATCTGGTGGCGCTCAACGACTTCGCCGATGTGGTCAAGCGCAATATGGAACTGCTCTCCACCCGCGGCTGGATCGACATCCCCGTCACCTACCGCAATGGCCGCCGCGCGCTCCTAACCTTCGACAAGGGCACGCAAGGGGCCAATGTCTTCCAGCAGGTGATGCGCGAGTGGGATGCGCTCGCACCGGCCACACCGGCGAACTGAGCGATACCATTCCGATGAAAACACATCCGCCGAGAGAGATTTCGGCGGATTTTTTCATTTTGACGCCAGGTCGAAACCTTGGCTGACGATGGGCTTCATACAATTGACGTGCTCGGTTTCGATCCTCGGGCCGGCAACGAAAAAACAGGAAAGTGCCAATGGCAGCGATTGTGGACGACATGCGCCGAGGGGCGGTACACCTGTCGACGGAGCCGGCTATTTCGTTCATCTCGGTCGACAAGAGGTTCGGCCGCGGCAGGTCCTCGGTACTGGCGCTGGATGGGCTCAGCCTGTCTGTGCCGAAAGGATCCGTCTATGGCCTGCTCGGTCCGAACGGCGCCGGCAAGAGCACGCTGCTCAGGATCCTGGCAGGGTTGCTGACGGCGGATCGTGGCGATGTGCTGATCTTCGGCGCGCCGGCGGCGCCTGCCAATCGCCGCCGACTTGGCATGTTGATTGAAGCGCCGAGCTTCTATCCTTTCCTGACGGCCCGCGAGCACCTGCAGATGCTGGCCCGTTTCACCGGTACCGGGGCGCTGGTCGAACCCGTCTTGCGACGGATCGGGCTGGAAAAGGCGGCGGACAAGGCCGTGTCCGGTTTCTCGCTCGGCATGAAGCAGCGGCTCGGGATCGGCTGTGCGCTGATCGGCCAGCCCGAGGCGATCATCCTGGACGAGCCGACCAACGGGCTCGATCCCGACGGCATCCTCGAAATGCGTGCCCTGATCGACGAACTTGCCCATCGCGACGGCCTGACGGTGCTATTGTCCAGCCATCTTCTCGACGAAGTTCAGAGGGTCTGCGACCGGGTGGCCATTCTTCAGCATGGGCGACTGGTCGCGGAAGGTGCCGTTGCCGACCTGCTTGACCGCGAGGGTCGCTTCTTTCTGTTGGTCGATACGCCGGACACCCTTCTCGAAAAGCTGGGCTCAAGGGCCGAAGCGGGCGACGGCGGTGTCTATGTGAAGATCGACAGAGAGCAGGTTCCCGATCTCATCGCGTCCCTGGCTGGCGCCGGGATGCGCATCCACGAAGCGAAATGGGTCAAGCCAGATCTCGAAACCGTCTTTCTCTCGCAGACACGGGAGGCTGGCCGATGAGACCGCTGCTCTCTGCGGAAATGCTGAAGCTGTCGCGCCAGCCCGCGATCCTGTTCTGGGGTTTCCTGTCCGTGCCACTCGTCGCGCTTCTGTTCAAGCTGGTCGTCGAGGGGCTGCTCTTCGTGCGCCTGGGGCGTCAGGGTGGCGACGATGTCGATATCTTCCTCTCGGCCGCGAAGAGCCTCAACCTGTCCGGCAATTCAATCGGACAGCTCATCTATGCCATCGGCATCGCCTCGGTCTTCTTTCTCGAATACCGCCATGCAACCTGGCGGGTTCTGGTCCCGCGACAGCCGCGTGTCCAGCTGTTCGCAGCAAAGGGCTTGCTCTGCCTGATGTGGCTGGCGCTGGGGCTGCTGGTCGCCGCAATCGGCGACGCGGCGATCAACCTTGGTCTATCCGTCCTGAAAGGGCAGGGCGGCGGGCCTGTCTTCTCCGGAGCCTCCTTCGTCATCTTCGTGGCTGCTTTCGGGGTCGCCCTGCTCGAACTCACTGTGCTCACGGCTTTCGTCGCCACGCTTGTGGTCTTCTTCCGCTCGATGATCGCGGCCGTCATCCCGGCATTTCTGCTCGCCATCGGCTCCACCGTGCTGCAGCTCTATCTCGGGGCGGATGCGGACCGGCTGCCGCTTCCAAGTTATGCCGCGCAGTGGATGCGCGACTGGGTGATCATGGGGGGATCGCCGCTCGCAGGCCTGACCGGCCTCGGGGTGCTTGCCGGCTGGGCAATCATCCTGTTTGCGCTCGGGGTCTATCTGTTTTCGCGCCAGCAGTTGGCAACGGAATAGGGGGCAGCCACAAAAAAAGCCGCCCGATCTTTCGGGCGGCTTGCAGGCTTTCGTTCAGAGATATCGGAAGGCTTAGGCCTCGACCACCCGCAGCGCCTTGGCCCGTTCCAGGGCGTCCTTCTGGACAGCTTCCTGGACCTTTTCGAAGGCGCGCACCTCGATCTGGCGGACGCGTTCGCGGCTGATGTCGAACTCGGAGGAGAGTTCTTCCAGCGTGACCGGGTCTTCGGCGAGACGGCGGGCCTCGAAGATGCGGCGCTCGCGCTCGTTGAGGACGCTCATCGCCCGCTGCAGCATGCGGCGGCGGGTGTCCAGCTCGTCCTGTTCGATGAGCACGGCTTCCTGGCTCTCGTGATCGTCGACCAGCCAATCCTGCCACTGGCCGCTTTCGCCTTCGGCCGCGCGCAAGGGCGCATTCAGCGAGGCATCGCCGGAGAGGCGGCGGTTCATCGAGATGACCTCCTCCTCCGAGACGTTCAGCTTGGTGGCGATTTCGGCCACCTGATCGGGCTTCAGGTCACCTTCTTCGATGGCCTGGATCTTGCCCTTGAGGCGACGCAGATTGAAGAACAGGCGCTTCTGATTGGCGGTCGTGCCCATCTTGACCAGCGACCACGAGCGCAGGATGTATTCCTGGATCGAGGCCTTGATCCACCACATGGCATAGGTCGCCAGGCGGAAGCCGCGCTCGGGATCGAATTTCTTGACCGCCTGCATCAGGCCGACATTGCCTTCCGAAACGACTTCGCCGATCGGCAGGCCATAGCCACGGTAACCCATGGCGATCTTCGCCACGAGGCGCAGATGGCTCGTGACCATCCGGTGCGCCGCGTCGCGGTCGCCATGTTCGGCATAACGCTTGGCAAGCATGTATTCTTCCTGGGGTTCCAGCATGGGGAACTTGCGGATTTCGTCCAGGTAGCGATTGAGGCCGGCTTCACCGGCGGTGATGGAAGGCAAACTGTTGCGGGCCATATAGCACCCCTCTTTCTTCGTGGACTCCCAATATTCCGGCGAGTCCCATCTCCGTGGATCTCTCTATCCCACAGAAATCCGTATGACAGATAAGTATGGCAAAACGGCGATACAAGATTTGCGTTCCCTCACGAGAGCGTGACGGAGTGTTCGAAATTCGGGATAATCGAAGGCGTCGGACAACGTCGTCTGATGACGCCATGGTGGCAGTTGTGGTCTGCTATAAACATCGCATTGTTTATGGATTTCAGAGGTTCCCATGCCCATGTCGACCTATTCGCGTGGCTTGATCGCCGTCACGGCCGCGACGTTTGCGCTGTCCACGGCGGGGTTGATGACGCGGCTTGTCTCCATCGACGGGCCGACGCTGCTTTTTCTGCGGGGCTTGATCGCCGGTCTCTTTCTGCTCCTTTGCCTGGTCGTGACGGCGCGGGGGCGTGTGGTGGCCGACTTCGTCCGGCTCGGCTGGTCGGGGCTTCTGATCTGCGCCACGTCGGCCGCCTGTGCCGTCCTGTTCATCGGCGCGCTCTACACGACCTCGGTTGCCCATGTGGCGATCATCTTTGCGACCTGCCCGTTTATCGCGGCTGGCCTCGGCTTCCTGCTGCTTGGCGAGCGGCCCGGCCGCGTCGCCCTTGTCGCCAGCGGTGTGGCCATGGCCGGCGTGGCGGTGATGATCGGCAGCGGCGAGGAGGGGGCGCTTCTCGGCGATCTGCTTGCCTTCGCCATGACCGGGATGGTCGCGCTTTGGACCGTGCTGATCCGCCGCCATCCGGACAAGCCGGCGCTGCCGTGTTCCGTCGTCTCCTGTTTCCTGAGCGCGGCCGTTGCGCTGCCGTTTGCCGCGCCGTTTGCCACCTCAAGCCATGACCTTTCGGTCGTGCTCGGCTTTGGCGTCCTGGCCTTCTCGCTGGGCTTTCTGCTGCTGACCCTCGGCGCGCGGGATGTGCCGCCGGTGGAATCGGCGCTGATCGGCGCTCTGGATGCGCCGCTCGCGCCCTTCTGGGTCTGGCTCGTCATCGGTGACCAGCCATCGCCGACGACCATCATTGGTGGCGTGGTGGTTCTTGCCGCCGTCGTCGGGCATGTGCTGGTCTCGCGCCATGCGCCGCCACCGCTTGCCGTGCTGCCGCTCGATCCGTAACGACGATTGCCCGCGTCACATCGCCTTCAGGGCGTCGATCACCTTCTGCAGATCGGCCGGGATCGGGGCTTCGAAGTGCATGGTCTTGCCTGATGTCGGATGCTCGAAGGCAAGCAGATAGGCGTGCAGCGCCTGGCGGTGGAACTTGTTGACGGCGCGCTTGGCGTCATCAGGCAAAAGGTTCGCCTTGGTCTTGAAGGCTGCGCCATATTCCTGGTCGCCGACCAGCGGATTGCCGATATGGGCCATGTGCACGCGGATCTGGTGGGTGCGGCCGGTTTCCAGCCGGCATTCGACCAGCGAGGCGAGGCAGGTCGCATCCGGCTTTTCGCCGTAGCGCTCCAGCACCGTGTAATGGGTGATGGCCTCGCGGGCGTCGTCGGTGTCCTCGCGCTTGACGGTCCGCTTCGTGCGGTCGGCACCGGAGCGGCCAAGGGCCGCATCGATCGTGCCGGCGAGCGAGCGTGGACGGCCCCAGACGACGGCACGATAGGCGCGCTCCAGCGGCCCGGTGCGGCCATGGTCGGCAAACTGGTCGGCGAGGTGGCGGTGGGCGATGTCGTTCTTGGCTACGACCATGACGCCCGACGTGTCCTTGTCGAGGCGGTGCACGATGCCGGGGCGCTTGACGCCGCCGATGCCGGAGAGGCTGTCGCCGCAATGATAGATCAGCGCATTGACAAGCGTGCCGTGCCAGTTGCCCGCACCCGGATGGACAACGAGGCCCGGCGGCTTGGCAATGACGATCAGGTCCTTGTCCTCGTAGAGGACTTCGAGCGGGATGTTCTCACCCTTCGGCTGCGGGTCCTCAGGCGCCGGCAGATCGATGACGACGCTGTCGCCGGTCTTGATCTTGCGGTTGGGCGAATCCAGCAAAACGCCGTTGACCTGCACCGCCCCTTGTTCGATCAGCGCCTTGACGCGGTTGCGCGAGAACTCGGCCCCGAGCGCTGCCGTCAGCCAGGCGTCGATGCGGCCTGCGGCATCCGCGTCGGCAATCAGCTCTTTTCTTGCGGCGGTGCTTTCGGTAAAGGGGGCGGTCATCGTGTCATTCCGTCTTTCTTCGACCGACGGTGCGGCCCGGTTTTCCTGCCATGTGGCACAGACCGGCGCCTTCGACAATCGATAGCCGGATGATTTTGCGCCCGGAGCCCCTTTGGGGACACCGTGGCTACGACCGTGAAGCTTTTTTAAGGACAGACCGCGACCATGACCCATCTCGACGACGAACAGGACGAAAAGCCGCTGGATCCGGCGATGGAAAACGTGCGCCGCAAGATGATCAAGCTGCAGATGGTCTCAGGCGGCATCATGGCGGTGATGTTTCTCGCGGTGCTTGTCGCCATCGGCTACAAGCTGACGCGCGACGACGGGCGCTCTGCGCCGGCTGCGACCGTCGCCCAGCCGTTTGCCGTCCCGTCCGGTCAGCCGCTGTCGCTGACCGCCGATCTGCCGGCCGGGTTCCGGGTTCTCTCCACCTCGCTCTCAGGAAGCCAGATGTTGATCCTTGGCGAGGCTGAAGGCGTCAAGAAGACGCTGGTCTTCGACCTCTCGCTCGGCCGCATCATTGCCGATGTCACGCTCTCGGAAAAGTAAGCATCAATGACTGGCGGGAGCCCGATCGAGATCACCGATCCCGCCGATCCGCGGATTGCCGAGTTCACTGACATCCGCGAACGCGATCTGACCGGCCGCCAAGGCCAGTTTATCGCCGAGGGCACAGTGGTGCTCTCGATGCTTGCCAAGGCGCATGCGGCGGGCGGGGATGTCGTTGCTGAAAAGCTGCTGATCCTCAAGAACCGGCTCGCCGGGCTCTCCGAGCTTCTGGCACTTTTTCCGGACGATATCCCTGTTTATGTCGCCGAAGCCCCGGTGCTCGACGCCATCGCCGGCTTTCACCTGCATCGCGGCGTGCTGGCGCTCGGGCGACGGCTGCCGCCACCCGACCTTGTGGAGCGGATCGCGGCGCTCTCCGAGGATGCGCTGGTGCTGGTGGGCTGCGGCATTTCCAACCATGACAACATCGGATCGCTGTTCAGAAACGCTGCCGGTTTCACCGCCGACGCCGTGCTGCTCGACGAGACCTGCTGCGATCCGCTGTATCGCAAGGCGCTGCGCGTCTCCGTCGGCTCCGTGCTGACCATGCCCTACAGCCGGCAAGGATCGGCAGACGGCGTGCTTGGCGCCCTTGCGGCTTCCGGGTTCGAGATCTGGGCCCTGTCTCCTTCCGGAGAGGTCGAGATCGGTGCGATTGCACCTAGCCGCCGTGTGGCGCTCGTCATGGGAACGGAAGGCGAGGGGTTGCCCAAGGCGATCCTGGAGAGCTTCCGTTCGGCCCGCATTGCCCAGGCCCCAGGGCTGGATAGTCTGAATGTCGGGACGGCGAGCGGGATTGCGCTTTATGCGATTGCCCGCGCCATGGGGCGGCTGGGCTGAGCAGCCTATTCTGCGGGAGACGGCACGCTTGCCGGCCGGCCGACCGAGGGGTCGAGCGCGAGGACACGATCGACCAGGCTGCGCGGCGCGTTGGCGCCACGGGCTGAAGGCTGGGCCATGAACTCGCCGATCGGCGACGGGCCTTCGCCCGAGGTTTCCCGCATCGAGGTCAGCAGGATCATCTTGGCGGCGATGTCGCCCAGTTCTTCACGCAACTGGTCATCCTCTGCGGCGGATGTCGCCTTCAGCAGGCGCTCCGTCAGCGCGGTCTGGCTATGGCGGATATCGCCTTCCAGCAGGTCTGGGCTAAGGCGCGGGGCGGGCGTCTGTTCGTCGAGCATGGTGTCCTCCGTCGTCTCGGGCAGAGGCAGGCCCGCCTGCTTGAGACTGCGCTGGGCGCTTCTCAGCTGCGCATTCGCCGATTTCAGCTTGGCTTTCAGCTCGGTGAGTTCCCGCTGCCGGCGTTCTAGCGCAGAGCCTGCATCCGCCCGTTCGGCCGCATCCCGCGCAAGACTGTCTTCCAGGCGCAAGACCTTGTGTTCTTCCTGGGTCAGGCGGAGTTCGGCATCCTTGGCGCGCTTGCCCAGCAGCTTGTTTTCGCGGCGCAGATCTTCGCGTTCGTCGCGCATGAACTGGATGCGCGTCTTCAGCGTATCGATCTCGGTGTCCCGGCTCATGGCCTCGATGCGCATGTGATCGATTTCGCTCACCAGGCGGCCGATGCGATGGGCGCGCTCCTCCAGTTCGACATCCTTGGCGGCCGCAGCCACTTCGACACGCTTCAGTGTTTCGCGGACGGTCGACAGATCGATATCGGCACGGCGAAGCCCGGAGCGCATGTCGGCGGCCTCGGTGCTCATCTCGTTGATCTGCGTCTTCAGGTCCTGATTTTCGGCAACCAGCCGCCCGGCTTCACCGGACAGGGTTTCATTCTGCAGCTTGAGGGCAATCGCCTTTTCGCGCTCACGGATCAGCTCGTGCTGGGTCTTGGCGTTTTCTGCGGCGTAGAGCGCGCGCACCATGTCCTTCTGGGCGCGGATCTCCTGCGGGCTCAGCGGCATGGTCGCCTTCAGGCGATTCTCGGTGTAGAGCACCACACGCCGATGGATCGCAGGCGCCAGCAGCATTGCCAGGAGGGCTGCGGCCATAAATCCCATTCCGAAAATCAGTGTATATTCAATCACGGTCGGGCCACAGCGTTCACATGAGCATTAAGGCATATTTAATCATGGTGCCCCCGTCGCGGCAAGGATTGCCGCGGGGAGCGCACCGGAATCTCTCAGTATGCCTAACGACAGAGCAGGACCAAGCTTGCGTCAGCCTGAGTTCCCTCCGGGCAGGATGTCAGAAGGGGTTCCAGGTGGGCGTGCGTGTGAGCTTCAGATAGCCGACATTGACGCCGAGGCGGGCACCGACGCCGGTGCGGATGGGAACCAGGATGACATCGCGGCTCTTCAGCACGGTCATGCCGACGCCGGCGACGATATAGGCCGAGCCGCTGACGCCGCCGTAACGGGCATAGAGCGTGTCGACATCCGGCAGGTCATAAACCAGCATCATGGTGCGGGTGCCGTTGCCACCATAGTCGATCCCGAGAGAAGGACCCTGCCAGAAGACATCGTGCTGGCCGACATTCTTCGTATAGAGCGTGCCTTCGCCATAGGTGAGGCCGGCGATCAGAGCGCCCGAACCTTCCTGACCGAGGATATAGCCGTTCGGCAGGCCGTATTGCTCGAAGGCCTGTTCGATGACCTTCGCCAAAGCGCCACTGGTCTCACCGAAGAAACCGTGCCCGGCATCGACCACTTCCTGGATCGAGTATTCACCGGCGGCCTGAACCTGGCGCGGGGCCACTGCCAGTCCGGACACGACGAAAGCTGCCAGAAGGAAGAGCCGCGCGGCAGGGAAGGAGCGGGTTATCAGGTGACGCATGGAGCCTCCTTGATGTGAAGTCGATGGATTCGGCTTCTTCGATGGGGGTAATTAAACCTAGCGATCATCATCTTAATAATCGGTTTACCAAATATGGTGTCATTATGGCCGACAAGGAATCCGGTGACACCGCAGCCCCATGTTCGTGCACGACCGCTGTGGTACCGATGACACTTCTCTGGAGACGACCATGGCGAAAAACCCCAATCTCACGCTCGCGGGTCCCGATCTCGCGGCCCTTTTGTGCAGCCGCGTCTGCCATGACGTGATCTCGCCGGTCGGTGCGATCAACAACGGGCTGGAACTGCTCGACGAAGGCGGTGCAGACGCCGATGCGATGGATCTCATCCGCACCAGCGCGCTCAACGCCTCCGTCCGCCTGAAATTCGCACGACTTGCCTTCGGCGCGTCCGGCTCGGTCGGCGCATCGATCGACACCGGCGAAGCGGAAAAGGCGGCCAAGGATTTCGCGGCGGCCGAGAAGAAGACGGAAGTTACCTGGAACGGCCCGCGCGCCATCATTGCGAAGAACCGGGTGAAGCTGCTGCTCAACCTGTTCCTCGTCGCCTATGGCGCGATCCCGCGCGGCGGTTCGCTCGACGTCACCCTTGAAGATCCCGAGACGGACGCCAAGTTCAAGATTGTCGCCAAGGGTCGCATGCTGCGCGTGCCGCCGAAGTACCAGGAAATCCTGTCGGGTCATCTGGAAGAGGCGGTCGATGCCCATACCATCCAGCCCTACTATACCGTTCTCCTCGCCGACGAGGCCGGCATGGAGTTGAAATGCGTGCCGAGCGAAGGCGAAATCGCGTTCACGGCCGAGGTCGTCTGAGCCGCTGGACCGTTTCGGGACAGTGCCTGTCCCGAGGCGGTAACGGTTCCTTAGGCGCTGTGGCATAAGGTGCGGGCAGAATTGTTATGTGCCCGGAAGCGGGAGGGGATATGGCCATGAAGCGCCTCATGATTGCAGACGGCTCGGACGTGGTTCGCAAGGTGGGTCGCAAGATCCTGTCGGAACTCGGCTTCCAGGTGGCGGATGCATCGACAGGTCGCGAGGCCCTGGTGCTTTGTGAGCGCGAGCTGCCCGATTTCCTGATCGTCGATGCTGCGATGGACGATGCTCTCGATCTCATCTCCAATGTGCGCGCCCTTCCGAACGGCAAGGACGTGAGGATCTACTACTGCGTCATCGAGGCGGAGCTGAAGGTGATGATGGCCGGCAAGCGCGCCGGCGCCAATGATTTCCTGCTGAAGCCCTTCGATCGCCAGATCCTGACGGCAACCTTCGGCGACAAGGCGATGGCGGCGTAAGAACGACCCTCGAACACGCATTCCCAAACGAATTCAGGCGGCACCTTGGGTGTCGCCTTTTTCATTTGCCTTCAGTCGGCGCTGGACCGGCCGAGATGGCAGGGTGGGGTTCCGCATCCCGATAACGCAAAAGGCCCGCATCGGATGATGCGGGCCTTTTGAGGCAACGTGTGCGGAGAACGGATCAGGCCGTTTCCATGTATTCCGCGCCATCCGGCTCGCGCAGCACGTAGCCGCGACCCCAGACGGTTTCGATGTAGTTGGCGCCACCGGCCGCATTTGCGAGCTTCTTGCGCAGCTTGCAGATGAAGACGTCGATGATCTTCAGTTCCGGTTCGTCCATGCCGCCATAGAGGTGGTTGAGGAACATTTCCTTGGTCAGCGTCGTGCCCTTGCGCAGCGAGAGCAGCTCGAGCATCTGGTATTCCTTGCCCGTGAGGTGAACGCGGGTGCCGCCGACTTCGACGGTCTTGGCGTCCAGGTTCACGATCAGCTCACCGGTGATGATGATGGACTGGGCATGACCCTTCGAGCGACGGACGATCGCGTGAATGCGGGCAACGAGCTCATCCTTGTGGAAGGGCTTCGTCATGTAGTCGTCGGCGCCGAAACCGAGACCGCGAACCTTGTCCTCGATGCCGGCCATGCCGGACAGGATGAGGATCGGGGTCTTCACCTTCGACAGGCGGAGCGTGCGAAGCACCTCGTAGCCGGACATGTCGGGGAGGTTGAGGTCGAGCAGAATGATATCGTAGTCGTAGAGCTTACCGAGATCGACACCTTCTTCGCCGAGATCGGTTGTATAGACGTTGAAGCTTTCCGATTTGAGCATCAGTTCGATGCTCTGAGCGGTCGCGCTGTCGTCTTCGATGAGTAGAACCCGCATATTTATCCCCTTTACCGCCGCCGAAAGGTCGAGATGTCCCCCTACGCGATACGGATCCAGTCGTTGCCTGATTTGCAGGCTGCCACCAAATGGTTAACAAATTCTGATTCCCTCTGGCAAGGTGTATCGGATTTATTAAGCAAAGATTTCAGCCTCATGATTTTGCATGTGTTTCGGTCATCGCCACACTTGAATCTGCGCCTCAGGTTTTACCCGTAACCGATTCATTTGACTCATCATTGTCATGTGCCGTTTTCCGGCGCTGGCATTTACTGACCCTTAAGTGATCCGCCTTATCATTAACGATGCCCGTAAACGAAAGGTTACCAAGGGTAGCTTTTTGTTAACGCCGCAGACTTTTTTTGGACGGTTCGCGGTCGGCGTGTTGAGTAGCAAGTGTGGCGGGGGGTCTCGCATCACGGGAGTATTGCGTATGAAGTCGCGTGAGAGCCTGGTTCGCCTGAAAGGTTTTCAGGTCACCGAAAAGCGTCGGCAGTTGCAGCAGTTGCAGTCGATGATGGCGGAGTTCGAACGGATGGCGAAGGAGCTCGAAGCTCAAATCGGCATCGAAGAGAAAAAATCCGGCATCACGGATCCCAATCATTTCGCCTATCCCACCTTCGCCAAGGCTGCTCGCCAGCGCGCGGACAATCTTCAGGTCTCGATCCGGGAACTGAAGGTCCAGCAGGAAGCCGCAGAACTGGCGTTGGAAGAGGCAGAAGCGGAATACCAGAAGGCCTCAGCGCTCGAAGAGCGTGACGGCCAGATGCGTGTTCGGGCCTGAATTAACGATTCAAGCCCATTGAGACCATAAAAAAGGCGGTCGCAGCTTTGCCTGCGCCCGCCTTCGTGCGTTTATGTGCCGGTATGCGACGCTCAGCTCTTGCGCACGTCGTTCCATTCCGGATGACGATCCATCTGCGCCTTCATGAAAGGGCAGAGGGGAATGATCTTCCAGCCGCCCTCGCGGGCGGCCTCGACTGCATGCTGAGCCAGCGCCTGGCCGACGCCCTTGCCGCGCAGTGAATCGGGTACTTGCGTGTGGTCGATGATAATCAGTGTCGGCGAAGCGCGGGAAAACGTCATTTCCGCCGGCTCCGAAATGCCTTCGACTTGGCCTAAATACCGTCCGCCCGAGGCGTGTTCTTCAGCTGCAATCTGCATGTCAGGTCCTCGTGTTGCCGCGATCTCCGGCTTCTGATTAACATCTGTGGTCGTTCGGCGGCAATGCAACGGCGCGTGACACAGCGTTCAGGATGGAGGGGCTTGTTGTCGATCTGGTCGAGAGCTGTGCTGCTCGTTTTCGCGCCCGCATGTCTGGCGCTCGGGGTGACGCTGCCGCTGATGCGGTTCGAAAGCTTCTACGTTCTGAAGCGCGAAGCTTCCCTGATCGAGATTGTTGCCGCGCTCTGGAATGGAGGCGACGCCGCACTGTCAGTGCTGGTGGCGCTGTTCTCGATCGTCTTTCCCCTCGCCAAGCTCGTGCTGGTTGCCGGGGAGAACCTCGCACCCAAGCGTTGCCTCGCGTCTGACCGGATCGGGCGTCTTGTGCCGCATCTGGCGCGCTGGTCAATGATGGACGTGTTTTTGGTCGCAATCGTCATCTTCGCAGCCAAGACCAGCGGCCTGACGGAGGCCTTTACCCAACCCGGGCTCTGGCTCTATGCGGGGTCGAGCCTGATGGTCGCCTTGCTGCACCACGCGCCGAACGCGGCCGGCGACAACGAGTAAAACCGGCAGGCGGGGCCATGCCGGTTTCGTGATGGGTCTTTTTCTGAAAAATCTTGGCGTACCGGGCCAGCCAGTACAAAACAGATTAATGGCGATACTGCTGGATGCGGGTGGTGCGCAGGCCGGGGAGGCCATGGTCGTTGATCGAGGACTGCCAGGAGAGGAATTCCTCGACTGTCAGCGTATAACGATCGCAGGCTTCTTCGAGGCTCAACAGGCCACCACGCACAGCCGCGACAACCTCTGCCTTGCGGCGGATCACCCAGCGGCGTGTGTTGGCCGGCGGAAGATCGGCAATTGTCAGAGGGCTGCCATCGGGGCCGATGACATATTTAACTCGTGGGCGGATCATTTCGGTCATTGGACTCTCTATACAAACTCAAGACCACACATCCGCATACTAGGAGCTATGCTTTAAAATTTGCCTAAGCAGGTTGTAAGCATTTGATAATAATTTCTCATTGCGTTCGTCGGCGAGATTCGTCGGAATCCGGCCTTACGCTGCGTAAAGTTGCGGCAAATGCATGGGAGTTATGCACGCTTCCCCGGTAGTCGCAGAGCGCAATTCGTGCGAAGTGGGCGCGAGAATGCCTTGGACGTCGTTCATCTGAACCGTCTGCATTCATTTTCTCCCCTTGCTGACGGTATCTACCCCGCAAGATCGGCGACAGGCCCGACTGATAGCTGTTCCGTATTGGAACGATTCTTTGTCCATGCACATGCCAATTCCGGCCGGACGTTCATCCGGTCGAAAGGAGTTCGATGTTTAGGCCGACTGAAGTGGCACGGCGCCACGATTTGGGTGCTCATGCCGAGATGACGGGGAACGACGCTGGATCGTCCGATTCCTTCGCGCGCGAGCTCGTCGCGCTGGGGCGCGCCTATGACTTCGACCACTGTCTTCTGGCACGCTTTCCGAAGGCCGATAGCCCGGAATTCTCGGCCAACCTGCTCGCGGCATCCTGGGCCGACGAATTGCGCCTTGCCTATGAACATGCGGAGATCTTTGCCGGCAGCCTTCTGGTGCAGCAATTGAAGCAGACGGCGCTGCCGATCTTTTCGATGGACAATCTGTTTCTGAGCAGTGCGGCGTCAGAAGCCCGCAATCCGGTTGCGGCCCTGTTCGAGCAGCATACGCCATCAGGCCATCTCGCCTTCAGCCTGCACGACCGGCACCAGACGCAGTATATCCTCGTCTATTCCGGGCGGGCCACCAAACCACGCCGGGAAGATATCGCCATGATGCAGCTCAGCGCGATGGAACTCATCGATCGCGGCGTGGAAAGTCTCGTGCCGCGGCCCGGCCCGAGGGAAAAGCTGTCGGCGCGGGAAATCGAGTGCCTGCGTTGGTCGGCGGCGGGGAAAAGCAGCGACGAGATCGCCATCATCCTCGACATTTCGAGCCACACGGTGGTCAGCTATCTGAAGAGCGCCATGCGCAAGCTGGAGGCGGTGAATCGCATGCAGGCGGTTGCTCGTGCCTGCCGCTACCGCCTTCTTTGACGCCGGTTTCCAATCATCATCCTGACAAGGGCGTCGCCACAAGCGGCGCCCTTGTTCTTTGTCGCGCCGATCACAACAGGAAGACGCAAAGCTCCGTGCGTCCGTATCCGAACTGATACTGCGCCGCATTCGCGTGACGCAGCGCCAGCGTATCGCCCGCGTCGAGCCAGACGAGCATCGTTACCCCTGACGTGCCGGCCGATCCGCTGTGACTGGCAATGTCACTCGCACCATTGCGGCTGACATGCAGCTGATGGGCGGCATCGTCGCACGACACCGTGAGTGCCAGGAGATAGTAGCCGGAGGCGGGTACGACCAGCGGCTTGCCATGGCCAGAGGCAAGGGGGCTGCCGAGCGCCATGTCTCCGCCGGAGAGATGCAATGTGTCGAAGCCCGTAAAGCTTCCTGCGGCAGGCGTGAAGGTGGCCGGTGCCAAGGCCGCGCGGGCCAGTGGTCGCTGGTCATGGTGGACATAACCCTCCGGCGAGATCCCGATCGCCTGGCGCCAGCCGGTCACGTCTCCATACATCTTGAAGGAGAAGCGGTCTTCGCCGGCCAGACCCATTTCGGTGCGGGCCTGCCAGTTGGACTGGAGGATGATGCTCGCGGTGTCGCCGGTCGACGCCTTGTTGATGGACAGGCGGTGGCTGTCGCCGGCATGGTTGAAGAGGCTGCCGGGCGACTGAACCAGCAGCCGGTTGTAGGCGTCTGCGGTGCCGGATATGCCGAGCCGGTCGAGGCTGAGCGCCTCGGGCAGGGCAGGGGTCTGCCAGTCGCTGCCGTCGAAGATCTTCACTGTTGCGCTGTCGCGGAAGACGGCCTGCCAGCCCGCCTGTGGAACAATGAAGGTCCAGGCGCCATCCTGGCGCACGGCAAGCGTGCCGTCATGGCCGGCAAAGGCTGCCGTACCCGGCCCAGGGATCCACAGGGTTTCGCCCTCGGCCGTGCTTGCCGGAGGATCGACGCTCTCGCCATCGATGACGAGCTGGACCACGGCGTCGAGCCGCAGCAGGGCTTCATTGTGGGTCACGTGTTTTTGCGCCTGTGCGGGCAGGATGAACGGCAGTTCAAGGCGGGTGGTGGTGTCTGGCATCGGCTTCTCCCCATTGTTTCCGGCTGCGGGATGCAGCAGCGGTGGTCGAGGGAGAAGTATGAGGCCGCGGCGAAGGTGGGGGATGAAATTGCACGACCTTCATTGATTTCATTCTGGAAATTCCAAAATTCATCCCCGCTTTTGCGCGTCCGCCCAGGCGATGAAGTTTGGGTTGGCGAAGGGCGCGTCTTCCTGGCTGTGCTTGCCATAGAGAAGCGGTGTGCCATTTGTGGTCAGCGTCAGGCCACCGGCGGCGCGCAGAACAGCGTCGCCTGCGGCCGTATCCCATTCCATCGTGCGGCCGAAGCGGGGATAGATATCGGCTTTTCCTTCAGCCAGCAGGCAGAATTTGAGCGAGGAACCGACGGCCCGGCGATCGGGAATGCCGGCCTCGTCGATGAAGGCCATGGTCGCTTCGCTGTTGTGCGAGCGGCTGACCAGGGCGCATGGGGCGGGCGGGCGCAGGCGGGTGCGGATGGGGCGCCGGTCCGTGACGTCGTAGCCGGGGCCGATCGTCAGCCGTTCCGCCGCACCGTCCGCGCCGAGATAGGCGCTGCCGAGGGCCGGTGCGTAGACGACGCCTGCAATCGGCACCCCGCCCCGGACGAGCGCAATGTTGACGGTGAAGTCGTCATGGCCGCCGATGAATTCGCGCGTGCCGTCGAGCGGGTCGACGAGGATGAAGGTGCCGCCGGAGATGTCGGGCAGGCGACCGGCGGCGGCTTCCTCCTCGGCGACGACAGGGATGTCCGGCAGGTCCTTGGAAAGCGCGGTGAGAATTATGCGCTCGGCCGCTTCATCGGCCTCCGTCACCGGCGTCTTGTCGCCCTTGAGGCGAATGTCCGGGCCAGCGCTGTAGATCTCGAGAATGATCGGCCCAACGGACAGGGCTGCCTTTTCGAACAGCGTCAAGATCTCCGTCATCGCAGGCATTTCATTCTCCTCGGGGCATTTTCTCTTCCGCACATCCTTCGATGTAGAGCGAGAGGCGCCACTTGGGAAGCCGCGTGATTGCCTGCCGCAAGTGGCTGCGACTTTCGTGCTGCACTGCGGCCAAACCTGTGTCGCATGTCTCAAACAGCATAGATTTTGTCCTGATCGCGCTTGCTCTTTGTGACGCCTATGCGAATGTGCAGCGACATTTGCAGAGGTTGTTCGATGCGTTATTCCGCCCTTTCGATCTTCCGCCAGGCGCTTTCCGGCAACCGGAACTGGGCGCCGATGTGGCGCGAGCCGCAGCCGAAACCGCATTACGACGTCATCATCGTCGGCGGCGGCGGGCATGGGTTGGCGACCGCCTATTACCTTGCCAAGGAATTCGGCATCACCAATGTCGCCGTCATCGAGAAGGGCTATCTCGGCGGCGGCAATGTCGGGCGCAATACCACGATCATCCGCTCGAACTACATGCTCGAGGGCAACGAGCCCTTTTACGAGATGTCGATGAAGCTGTGGGAAGGCCTGGAACAGGACTTCAACTACAATGCCATGGTTTCGCAGCGCGGCATCGTCAATCTCTTCCATTCCGACGGTCAGCGCGATGCCTATGCGCGGCGCGGCAATGCGATGATGATGCATGGGGTGAAGGCCGAACTGCTCGACCGCGAGCAGGTGCGCCAGATGATGCCTTATCTGAACTTCGACCATGCGCGCTTCCCGATCATGGGCGGGTTGTTGCAGCGACGCGGTGGCACGGCCCGCCATGATGCGGTGGCCTGGGGCTATGGGCGCGGCGCCGACGAGCGCGGCGTCGATCTCATCCAGCAGTGCGAAGTGACCGGCATCCGCCGCGACGACCTCGGCCAGGTGACCGGCGTCGAGACGACGAAGGGTTTCATCGGCTGCAACAAGCTGGCGCTCGCGACCGCCGGCCATACCTCCGTCACCGGCAAGATGGCAGGGCTCGATCTGCCGATCGAGACGCATGTGCTGCAGGCCTTCGTGTCCGAGGGCATCAAGCCCGTGATCGACAATGTCATCACCTATGGCGCGGGACATTTCTATATCTCGCAGTCCGACAAGGGCGGTTTGGTCTTCGGGGCCGACATCGACTATTATTCCTCCTATGCCCAGCGCGGCAATCTCGCGACCGTCGAGCATACGATAGAGGAAGGGGTTTCTCTTATCCCGGGTCTCTCCCGCGTGCGCGTGCTGCGCGCCTGGGGCGGGGTCATGGATATGTCGATGGACGGCTCGCCGATCATCGACCGCACGCCGATCGACAATCTCTACCTGAATTGCGGCTGGTGTTACGGCGGCTTCAAGGCGACGCCGGCGTCCGGCTTCTGTTTTGCCCATCTGATCGCCAAGAACGAACCCCATCCCGTGGCCCGCCTTTTGCGCCTCGACCGATTCGAGCGCGGCTTTGCCGTCGACGAAGGCGGCAAGGGTCCCCAACCGAACCTGCATTGAGACATCGCCATGGCCAGCCTGATTACCTGTCCGCATTGCGGCGTCCGTCCCAAGGAAGAGTTCAGCATTCGCGGCGACGCGAGCCCGGTCCGTCCGGCGCCCGGTGCACCCGACGAAGCGTGGGTGCGATACGTCTTTCTTCGCGACAATCCGAAGGGCCGGATTGTCGAGCACTGGCACCACACGGCCGGCTGCCGGCGCTGGCTGGTGGTCGAGCGCGACAATGCTGGGAGCCACGAGGTCTATAACGTGACCGATGCGAGCACTTATGCGAAGGAGGGCGCACGATGAGTGGTTTCAGGCTTTCCTCCGGCGGGCTCGTCAATCGCGCCCGCACCCTTTCCTTCTCGTTCGATGGTCAGACCTATACCGGTTTCGAAGGCGATACGCTGGCCTCTGCCCTGATCGCCAATGACCAGCTTCTGGTCGGACGTTCGTTCAAATATCACCGCCCGCGCGGCATCGTGACGGCGGGTGCGGCCGAGCCGAATGCGCTGGTGACGATCGGCAAGGACGGTCGCACCGAGCCGAATACGCGGGCAACTGTCGCCGAGCTCTATCAGGGGCTCGAAGCCAACAGCCAGAACCGCTGGCCGTCGCTGAAATACGATATCGGCGCGGTCAACAGCCTGTTGTCGCCGTTCCTCTCGGCCGGCTTCTACTACAAGACCTTCATGTGGCCGAAGGCCTTCTGGGAGAAGGTTTATGAGCCCGTTATCCGCAGGGCTGCCGGTCTGGGCAAGACGCCGTTCCTGCCAGATCCCGATCGCTACGAAAAGGCCTGGGCGCATTGCGACCTCCTGGTGATCGGCGCCGGTCCGGCCGGATTGATGGCGGCGCGGGCCGCCGCGCGCGCGGGGCTGCGGGTGATCCTGGCGGATGAGGGGTTCCGGCTTGGCGGATCGCTGCTTTCCGAGCGCGTCACTGTCGGCGGCGTGCCGGCGGCCGAGTATGCGGCCTCCGTCGTCGAGGAGCTGAAGAGCCTTTCCAACGTCACGCTGATGCCGCGCACCACCGTGTTCGGCTGGTATGACGACAATGTCTTCGGTGCCGTCGAAAAGGTGCAGAAGCATGTCGCACAGCCGACCAGCGAGCTGCCGGTCGAGCGCGTATGGCGTATCGTCGCCAAGCGGGCGATCCTGGCTTCGGGGGCGGAGGAGCGCCCGCTGGTCTTTGGCGGCAATGACAGACCGGGCGTGATGACGTCTGGCGCCGTGCGCAGCTATCTCAATCGCTACGGCGTCGCCGCCGGTCAGAACGTCGCCATATTTACCAATGGCGGTGCTGGCTATCGTACGGCGGCCGATCTCGTCGCTGCCGGTGTCGGCGTTGCTGCTATCATCGACGGTCGTGCGCAGTCTTCGGATGTTGCTCCATCCGGTGTGCGGGTGATCCGTGGCGGTTCCGTCGTCGACACCAAGGGGTATTACCGGATCAAGGGTCTGATCGCCGAACGCGTCGGCCATCAGGAAGAAATCGCCTGCGATGCGCTGGCCATGAGCGGCGGCTATAGCCCGATCGTGCATCTCGCTTGCCAGCGCGGGGCCAAGCCCACCTGGTCGGAAGAGCATCAGGCCTTCCTGGCGCCCGATGTGGGGCAGGGGCTGCGGATCGCCGGCTCGGCTGCCGGTCATGCCTCTCTTTCCGCCGTTTTGCGCGATGGCGCAGACAAGGCGCATGAGGCGATCGGCGATCTCGGCCGGCTTGTCGGCAATGTCGATGTGCCCGAGGTCGAGGGCGAATTCGACGCGAGCTTTGCGCCGCTCTGGTATGTGCCGGGCGCCAAGTCCAAGGCCTTTGTCGACTTCCAGAACGATGTGCATGTGAAGGACCTGAGCCTTGCCCAGCGCGAGGCCATGGGGCATGTCGAGCACAGCAAGCGCTACACGACCGGCGGCATGGCGACCGATCAGGGCAAGCTCGGCAATGTCGCAACGATTGGCATCATGGCCGGCATGCGCGGTGTCTCGCCGGCCGAAATCGGCACCACGACCTTCCGGCCCTTCTACACGCCCGTTTCCTTTGGTGCGATGGCGGGCACCTCGCGCGGTGAACATTCGCGGCCCGTGCGCACCTCGCCGCTGCATGGCTGGGCGAAGAAAAATGGCGCGGTCTTCGTCGAATCCGGCCTCTGGTATCGCTCCTCCTGGTTCCCGCGCGATGGCGAGAAGACCTGGCGCGAGGCCGTTGACCGCGAAGTGCTGAATATCAGGGCCAATGCCGGCATCTGCGATGTCTCCACCCTCGGCAAGATCGAGATCTTCGGCAAGGATGCGGCGGAATTCCTCAACCGCGTCTACTCCAACGCCTTCCTCAAGCTTCCCGTCGGCAAGGCCCGCTACGGGCTGATGCTGCGCGAAGACGGGATGATCTACGACGACGGCACGACGAGCCGCATCTCGGACGAGCATTTCTTCATGACCACGACCACGGCCTATGCCGGCGAGGTGATGACGCATCTGGAATTCTGTTCACAGGTTCTCTGGCCGGATCTCGACGTTCGCTTCGTCTCCTCCAGCGATCAGTGGGCGCAGATGTCGGTCGCGGGTCCGAAGGCGCGGATCATCCTCGAACAGATCATCGAAGACGATATCTCCGACGAGGCCTTCCCCTTCCTCTCGGCGCGTGAGGTGCTGCTCAAGGGGGGCTTGAAGGCGCGGCTGTTCCGCATTTCCTTCTCCGGCGAACTCGCCTTTGAAGTGGCGGTGCCGGCCAACTATGGCGAAGCGGTCGCCGATGCGATCATGGCGGCCGGCAAGCCGCATGGCATCTGCGCTTACGGTGTCGAGGCGCTCAACGTTCTGCGTATCGAAAAGGGCTTCATCACCCACAGCGAAATCGATGGGCGCACGACGCCAGACGATGTCGGCCTCGGCAAGATGTTCTCGACGCAGAAGGCCGATTTTATCGGCAAGCGTTTGTCGAGCCGTTTTGGCCTCACCGCTGCTGATCGTCCGCAACTCGTGGGCCTGAAGCCTGTCGATCGCGACAAGAGTTTTGCTGCCGGCGCGCATCTGCTGAAGGAAAACGTCAAACCTTCGACGCTGAACGATCAGGGCTGGGTGTCCTCCGTCTGCCATTCGCCGACGCTCGGGCACACGATTGGCCTCGCCTTCCTGAAATCCGGCCGCGAGCGGTTGGGCGAGAAGATCGTCGTCTGGGACGGCCTGCGCGGTTCGGAAGTGCTGGCCGAGGTCGTCAGCCCCGTCTTCTACGACCCCGACAACAAGAAACTGAACCTGTGAGGATCCGACCATGCCGGTGACCTATGCCGCCCGTCACGTGCTCGAGGACCACATTTCCGGTTTCGAAGCGACTCCGAACCCTCATCATCTGGCGATCCTGCGGTCGCCGGTGATCTTCTCGGTGCTGGTCCATGCCGGGCATGAGCGCGATATCGAGGACGCACTCAACAATCTTGAGGACGTGCATGTGCGCGTCTGCGGACCGGGGGAGTGGCTGCTGGTTGGCGAGAGCGTGACGGCCGACACGCTTGCCCGGCAGTTGGCGGATATTGGCGCGTCACGCGTGTCGTTTCTCGACCAGAGCGACGGGCGCGTGGTGCTCAGCCTCGGCGGCCCGCATGTGCGTGGCATCCTCGCCAAATGCACGGCCCTCGATCTTCATTTCGACGCCTTCGGAATCGGGCAGTCGACGAACTGCCAGATCTGCCATGTCGCCGCCAACCTCGCCCGGACGGGGCAGGACACCTTCGAAATCGTCGTGATGCGTAGCTTTGCCGGCTTCCTGTTCGACGAGGTTTGCGAGATGGGCAAGGAGTTTGCGCTGACGGCGGGGTTTTCGTAAGTCGGGTCAGTTTGCCTGTGACGCCTGACCTTGAGGGCGACTGTCGACGATACTACTCCTGAGGGGACCCAGTGTGCCGTGGCGAGGAGGGCGTGGTCTTGCAGCAGGTTTCGAAATACATGGTGCTCGCGACCGACGTCGCCCATATCGTGCTTTTTCATCCTGACGACCTGGGACATGCCGAGCATTGGCCGATCGCCTGGTATGCCGAGACCTTCATCTATCCCGTTGAAAGTGCTGCCGGGCGGCTGATCGCCTGGTGCACCGGATCAGACGGTGTCTTCAAATTGCGGCTGACGACGGGCGATCTCAGCGAAAGGGAAAGGGCATTTTCCGGGCCGAGCTTTGTGTTTCCCTATCGTGTCCGTCATGGCAGGGTTTTTGTCGACAATTCGGATGGTCTGCCGGGTGTCGAGAAGATGACCGATCCTTCGGCAAGCCCGGAGCTCTGGTTCGACCTTGCCGACGGCGACTATGCCGTAACCGTCACGGCCGTCGAGTGGGAGGCAGAGCCTGGCGCCCGTGACGAGGGGCACGAGACCTTGCCCAATTATGTCGTCGCTTTTGCGCCTCTCGACGGACGCTCGATCAAGCCTGCGCGGAGGCCGCCGGACCTGATCGGATCGCGCGATGCGCTTGCCCGCGATGAACCATTCGTTTCCCGACCCTATCCGCCTGATCCTGTTGACTTCACCCGGCTCTATCCGGCCTTCGCCGCAGCCGATGTCGCGCCCGTCGGTCGTGCCTTCGAGAGCCGAGGTGAGGCGCCGGTCGAGGCTACGGTGCCGCCAGGGGGCGATGATTTCGCGGTCTTCGATATACGCTTCGTCATCGCTGCGGATCTTGTGCCCGGCGCACCGGCTGTCCTTGCCTCCTGCCATGGGGTGCGAGGACGCCCGCAGGATGAAAAAGTCTTCAGTTTCAAGTCTGAACACGTCGTCGAAATCGTCGCTGTCGAGGGCTTTTGCCGCAACGGCGACTTCTCGAAACCCGAAAGGCACTGGATCTTTGGTCGGCGCCGTGAACCGCTGCCGACGGATGCCTTGGCGACGGTAAAGATTGCGCCGCGTGCTTTTGCCGAGGATGGTCCGGCGCGTGTCGATCTCGTTGCCTTGAAAGCACACATCCTCGCAGATCTCGAAGGCGGGGGCGTTCTGGGGACGCGCCTCGCCGGCGTTGCGGGCTATGAGGCACTGTGGCTCGCGGCTACAGAAGAGGCCGACCTCTTCGCCGACTGGCTGCTCGATCATCTGCCGCTTTCGGGCCGGGACCGATTGGCCATCAGCCTCCTGCCGATCAATGATCGTTTTGCTGCCCTGGAACAGACCTATCGCGCCTTTCGCGACGATGTTTGAAGGCTTCGCAGCAGCGTGCCCGCGTTCTGGAAACGGTGAACATGCTGCTTGCACTTGTCGTTGCCGTCATTCGCCCCATATGCGCTGAACCGTTCTCACCCCATGGTCAGCGACCGGCGGCGCCTGCTGTTCTGGTCCATCGCTGCAGTTCCCGGTTCTCCTGATGTTTCATCTGATGTTCTCCCTGCCATGGCTGATCGTGGCCTCCCGCTTCATCGCGCCCTTGCCGTGGCCGTGGTGGGTCAAGCTTTTGCTTGCCGTCTTCCTGCTGTTTGCCTCGCAGTATCACCTGTTCAGCCGCTTCACCTCCGGCTCTGTCTTCGCGCCCGAATTTCCGCGGCCACTGGTGATTGCCTTCAACCTGTTCTTCGGGGCGATCGTGCTGCTGGCGGCGATGCAGGTGGTGCTCGATCTGGTGAGCCTGGTGATCTTTGCCGTGAGATGGACGTTTCCAGCGGTGCCGCCTGAGGTTCGATATACCATGGGCATCGCCGCATTGGCGCTCGCTGGTTTCGGGATCAGCCAGGCGATCCGTGTGCCGGCGGTGAAACGTATCGAGGTGACCATCCCGGGACTTGCCGCTGAGCTTGATGGCTACCGGATGGTGCAACTGACAGACATGCATATCAGCCGTCTCTTTACCGGCCAATGGGCGCATGCGGTGGTCGAGAAGACCAATGCGCTCGATGCCGACCTGATCGTCATCACCGGTGATCTCATCGACGGCAGTCTCGACATCCGCCGCGAGGATATCGCGCCGCTTGCCGGACTGAGGGCGCGTGACGGCGTGCTGACGGTGCCGGGCAATCACGAATATTTCTTCGATGTCGATCGCTGGCTCGGCCATTTCCCCTCGCTCAACATGCGGATCCTTGCCAATGAGCATCACGTCATCGAGCGGGGGGAGGGCAGGCTCGTGATCGCCGGTGTGACGGACCTTTCCGCGCGGTTTACCGGCGCGGTGGAGCCTGATCTCGGCAAAGCGCTGCATGGTGCGCCTGCGGATGCCCCCGTCATCCTTCTCGATCACCAGCCGCGAATGGCAGAGCGGGCGGCTAAGAGGGGTGTTGCCTTGCAGCTTTCGGGCCATACCCATGGCGGCATGGTGCGCGGCCTCGACCGGATCGTCGCGCGTGCCAACAATGGCTATGTCTCCGGCTTCTATCAGGTCGGTGGCATGCAGCTCTATGTGAACAACGGCACGGGGCTTTGGCCGGGCTTTGCGCTCAGGATCGGCGTGCCGGCGGAACTGACGGAGTTTACGCTGCGCTCGGCGCCCTGAAAGGGTTGCTCTGACGAGCCGGCCTGGCTTTCGCCGGGCCGGCTTTCACTTCCTTACGAGGCGGCGCGATAGCGGGTCGTACCAAGCTTCGCGGCGCGCTCTGCCTCAGTCCAGACCGTCTTTTCGCCTTCGCGGAGCTCGCCGCGCCGGTTAAGCTTGAAGCGATTGACCAGTTCTGCGAGGACCGTGGCGCCGTCTGACACCGCACGGCTGATGTCCGTCGACTGGGCGACCATGGCGGCGTTCGCCTTCGTCATTGCGTCGACCTCGGTCACTGCGCCGTTGATCGCTTCCAAAGCGGCCGCCTCTTGCGATGCAGAGGTGGCGATGCGGTCGACGTTCTGGTCGATCGCCGAGACGAATTTTTCGATTTCCTGCAGCGCGCGGCCGGTCTCGCCGACGAGCCTGACGCCTTCCTGCACTTCGCTTGCCGACGTGTTCACCAGCGTCTTGATTTCCTTGGCGGCATTGGCCGAACGCTGGGCAAGCGCGCGGACTTCCTGTGCCACGACGGCGAAGCCCTTGCCGGCGTCGCCCGCGCGGGCGGCCTCGACGCCTGCGTTCAGCGCCAGCAGATTGGTCTGGAAGGCGATTTCATCAATGACGCCGATAATCTTGCCGATCTCGTTGGAGGCGCCTTCAATCCGCTCCATGGCGCTGACCGTGTCTTTGACAACCGAAACCGAAGACGTTGCTGCGGCCTGGGCCTCGGTGGCGATCCTGCGGGTTTCGAGGGTGCGTTCGGTCGCCGCACGAAGCTTCATCGTGGCTTCGGACAGCGCCGACGCGGTCTGCTCGAGGGCCGCGACCTGCTGGTTGGTGCGTTCCGAAAGCTCTTCCGCCGAATTCTTCATCGTATTGCCGTTGCGGGCAAGGTCGTGCGTCTGGTCGAGGACGCCCGACAAGGTTTGCTGAAATGCGCCAATCGAGGCATTGAAGTCGCGCCGCAGCGGCTCGAATTCGGCGCTGAACGGATGATCCAGCGTCATACGGATATTGCTGTCGGCGAGGCGGCCGAGCCCGGCGCCGAGTTCCTCGATCACCCGGAACCGTTCGGTAACGTCGGTCGCAAACTTCACCACCTTCAGGACCTTGCCGTCAGCATCCATGATCGGATTGTAGGAGGCCTGGATGTGGATCCGTTTTCCACCTTTGCCATAGCGGGTGAACTGGTCGGCAACGAAACGGCCTTCGCCGAGGCCGCGCCAGAAATCGCGATAGGCCTGCGACGACGCGTAGTCGGCATCACAGAAGATCTGATGGTGGCGCCCGACGATCTCGGACAGGCTGTAACCCATCGTGCCCAGGAAGTTCTCGTTGGCATGAAGGATCTCGCCGGTCGGCGTGAATTCGATGATGGCCTGGGCCCGGTTGAGGGCTGCGAGCTTTCCTTCCGCATCCAGCGACTTCAGCTTCATCGTGGTGATGTCCGTTGCAAACTTGACGACCTTGTGGGGACGTCCTGCCTTGAGGACAGGGTTGTAAGTTGCCTCGATCCAGATCTCGCGGCCGCCCTTGGCAACGCGCTTGTATTGCCGCTGATCGAAGTTGCCGGCGGCGAGGTTGCGCCAGAACTGCTTGTACTCCGCGGAGCCGGCTTCGAGCGGAGTCACGAACATGCGATGATGCTTGCCGACGATCTCGTCGAGCCGGTAGCCCATGGCCTTCAGGAAGTTTTCGTTTGCGTGGAGAATATGGCCTTCCAGATCGAATTCGATGATGGCCTGCGATTTTTCGAGAGCGTTCAAAATGGAGCGGGCATCGCTGCCGAAGGCGAAGAGGGACATGTAGATCTCTGTAGAGCGGGGCGGCGGAGTGGGGGAAAAGTGATATGATACGATTATAGATGATAACTTGAGAATCCATTAAAATATGGGGGTGTGTCTGATCGGGTTGACACAGGATCTCGTTCACGGACGCCGCCCTGAGAACACTTGGTGTTACCGATGCGACATGTTTCGTCGCAGCATGGTCTTCTGGCTTTCATGTGTGCGATCTAGCTTTGTCGCATCAATCTTTGCTGCCAAGGGAGCGTCTTTCCATGAAGAGCCATGCGCGTGTCGTCGTCATCGGCGGGGGTGTCGTCGGGTGTTCGGTGCTTTATCACCTGACCAAGTTCGGCTGGACCGACGTGGTGCTCCTGGAACGCTCGGAGCTGACCTCCGGCTCCACCTGGCACGCTGCGGGCGGCATGCACACGATCAACGGCGATCCGAACGTCGCCAAGCTGCAGAAATACACGGTCGAGCTCTACAAGGAGATCGAGGAATATTCGGGCCAGGACATCGGTCTGCACATGACCTCGGGCCTGATGCTGGCGGCCACCAAGGAGCGCTTCGACTGGATGAAGTCGCTCTTGGCCAAGGGCAAATATGCCGGCGGTGAGGCGACGCTGATTTCGGCGCAGGAAGCCCATGAGATGATGCCGCTGCTCGATCCCAAGCAGTTTGTCGGCGCGGTCTTCGATCCGCATGAGGGCCATCTCGATCCCTATGGCACGACGCACGCCTATGCGAAGTCGGCGAAGAAGAACGGTGCTGAGATCTATCTGCACACCAAGGTCGAGGATCTGGTGCAGCTGGAAGACGGCACCTGGCGGGTGATCACCGACAAGGGTGAGATCCGGGCCGAGCATGTCGTCAATGCCGCCGGTCTCTGGGCGCGTGAAGTCGGCCGCATGGTCGGGCTGGAACTGCCCGTGCTGGCCATGGAGCACATGTATCTGATCACCGAGGACATGCCCGAGGTCATCGAGTTCAACAAGACCACCGGCAAGGAACTGATGCACTGCGTCGACTTCGACGGCGAGATCTATATCCGCCAGGAGCGCAACGGCATGCTGATGGGCACCTATGAAAAGGATTGCCGTCCCTGGTCGCCGATCGAGACGCCCTGGACCTTCGGCCATGAGCTTCTGGCCGAAGACCTGGAGCGCATCACCAACGAGCTCGAAATCGGCTTCCGCCATTTCCCGGCCTTCAACAATGCCGGCATCAAAAAGATCATCAACGGCCCCTTCACCTTCTCGCCTGATGGCAATCCCCTCGTCGGCCCCGTGCGCGGCATGACGAATTTCTGGTCGGCCTGCGCGGTCATGGCCGGCTTCTCCCAGGGCGGTGGTGTGGGTCTCGCGCTTGCCAACTGGATCATCGAGGGCGATCCGGGCTTCGATGTCTTTGCCATGGATGTCTGCCGCTACGGCGATTATGCGACGCTTGCCTATACCAATGCCAAGGTGCGCGAAAACTATTCCCGTCGCTTCTCGATCCGCTATCCGAACGAAGAACTGCCGGGCGCGCGTCCGCTGCTGACGACGCCTGTCTATGACAAGCTGAAGGCGGCCGGTGCCGTGTTCGGTGCGTCCTATGGTCTGGAAACGCCGCTGTGGTTTGCACCTGAGGGTGTCGAGGACAAGTTCTCCTGGCGGCGCTCGACCGACTTCGAGGCGGTGGGTCGCGAGGCGAAGGCCGTGCGCGAGAGCGTCGGCCTGAT
The DNA here is from genome assembly GCF_003610655.1 of Rhizobium sp. AG855. Lineage (NCBI taxonomy): Bacteria > Pseudomonadati > Pseudomonadota > Alphaproteobacteria > Hyphomicrobiales > Rhizobiaceae > Rhizobium > Rhizobium sp. AG855. The sequence goes on from NZ_RAQG01000003.1 coordinate 699,906, forward strand.
GGAGACCTCGGGCTTTGCCAAATACATGGTGAGCGGGGAGGGGGCCAAGGACTGGCTCGACCATATGCTCGCCGGCAAGATCCCGGCCGTCGGCAGCATGGCGCTCGCGCCAATGCTCAACGAGGCGGGCAAGCTGATCGGTGATTTCACCGTCGCCAACATGGACGACGAGGATTTCCTTGTCATCGGATCGGGTATCGCGGAAGACTATCACATGCGCTGGTTCGAGCAGCATCTGCCCGATGACGGGTCCGTTGATGTCGAGCCGCTCAATCTCGGCCTGCTCGGGTTGTCGATTGCCGGGCCGAAGGCGCGCGATGTGCTGGCCAAGCTCACGCATCTGGATGTCTCCGACGCGGCCTTCCCGTTCATGGCGATCCGCGAGATGGATCTCGGCATGGCGCCGGCGATTGTCGGGCGCGTCAGCTATACCGGTGACCTCGGCTATGAGATCTGGATGCGGCCGGAATATCAGCGCTACCTCTTCGAGGCCCTGATGGAGGCTGGCGCCGAGTTCGGCATCTCGCTGTTCGGGCTTCGGGCACTGAATGCGCTGCGTCTGGAAAAGGCCTTCGGCAGCTGGTCGCGTGAATACCGGCCGCTCTATGGTCCCTATGAGGCCGGGCTCGGTCGTTTCGTCGCCTTGAAGAAACCGGCCGATTTCATCGGCAAGAAGGCGGCGATGGAAGAAAAGCTGTCGGGCGGAACGCTCAGGCTGAAGACCTTCATTGTCGAGGCGAAGGATGCCGATGTCATCGGTGACGAGCCGATTTCCTACAAGGGCGAGGTCTGCGGCTGGGTCACCTCCGGCGGCTTTGCGCATGCCAGCGGTGTGTCCGTCGCACTCGGCTACGTTCCCAAGGACATCGCCGACGAGGTGGACGGCTGGAGCGTGGAAATTCTTGGGGACATCCTTCCCGCCCGGCTGCAGCCGCAGCCGCTTTTTGACGCAAATGGGTCGCGAATGAGAAACTGAACCGTTTTCGGCAAAAATGGGCTTGCATTAGCTTACCTTCACATTCAGCAGGCCGCCTCCGGTGACCTGCTGATTTCATAGACTTTTTCTGCCGCTTTTTTGTGTTCGGTGAACCCGACAGTGCCAAACTGTTGGTAAACGGTAACATTTTGGCCGTCATTTGCCTTTTTGGCTTCACATTTTCCGACAAAACGATATGGAATCCCTCATACCCATGCCCGCATGGGACAACAAAATGAGACGCAACATTCAGGCGCGTCCGGGGGATAATATATGGAGTACTTCATCCAGCAGCTCATCAACGGGCTGACTCTTGGATCCATCTATGGCCTCGTGGCTATCGGCTATACGATGGTTTACGGCATCATCGGCATGATCAACTTCGCCCATGGCGACATCTTCATGCTCGGCGGCTTTGCCGCTCTGATCGTCTTCCTCATTCTCACCACCTTCTTTGCCGGCATTCCGGTGGCGCTCGCGCTGCTGATCATGCTGGTGGTCTCCATGCTGATGACCGGGTTGTGGAACTGGACGATCGAGCGCGTCGCCTATCGGCCGCTGCGTGGTTCGTTCCGACTGGCACCGCTGATCACCGCGATCGGCATGTCGATCGTGCTGTCGAACTTCATCCAGATCTCGCAGGGTCCGCGCAACAAGCCGATCCCGGCTCTGGTCAGCGACGTCGTGCATATCGGCAACGTCACCATCGCGCTCAAGCAGGTGATCATCGTCGTCATCACGGCGGTTCTGCTCGCGGCCTTCTGGTACATCGTCAACAAGACGCCGCTTGGCCGTGCCCAGCGCGCCACCGAGCAGGACCGCAAGATGGCCGCCCTTCTCGGCGTCGACGTCGACCGCACGATTTCCGTCACTTTCGTGATGGGGGCAGCACTCGCGGCCGTCGCCGGCACGATGTATCTGATGTATTATGGCGTGGCTTCGTTCAACGACGGCTTCATTCCCGGCGTCAAGGCCTTCACGGCCGCGGTTCTGGGCGGTATCGGCTCGCTGCCGGGTGCCGTTCTGGGCGGGTTGCTGATCGGCCTGATCGAGTCGCTGTGGTCCGCTTACTTCAGCATCGCCTACAAGGATGTCGCCACCTTCGGCATCCTGGCGTTCGTGCTGATCTTCAAGCCGACCGGCATTCTCGGTCGACCGGAAGTCGAGAAGGTTTGATCCGATGACAACATCCGCACAAGCAAACGGTGCCGCTTCGTCCGGCACGATGGCGCGCGCGCTGAAGGAAGGCCTGTTCGCAGGCGTTCTCTCGCTCGGTCTGTTCATCCTCTATATCGGGATCAAGACCGACCAGAACATGGCCAACGAACTGGTCTGGTACACGCGTCCCGGCCTGCTCGCTGTCTTCGTCGGCATTGCCGCCGTCGGTCGCTTCGCGCTCGTCGCCTTCGTCTATCCCTGGCTTTCCGAGCGCAAGGAGAAGAAGTCGGCCGCGATGCCGGTTCACGACATCGATGCCAAGCCGAGCTTTTTCAAGACACACTTCCTGAAGATCGCACTCGTTGCGCTCATCCTCTATCCGCCTGTGATCGTCGCGCTGTCCGGCACGCAGGGGGCACTGAAATATGTCGACAACTTCGGCATCCAGATCCTGATCTACGTCATGCTGGCCTGGGGCCTCAACATCGTCGTCGGTCTCGCCGGTCTGCTCGACCTGGGTTATGTCGCCTTCTATGCGGTCGGCGCCTATTCCTATGCGCTGCTCGCCCAGAACTTCGGCCTGTCTTTCTGGATCCTTCTGCCGCTTGCCGGCATCCTGGCCGCCTTCTGGGGCATCATCCTCGGCTTCCCGGTCCTGCGTCTGAAGGGTGACTATCTTGCCATCGTGACGCTCGCCTTCGGGGAAATCATCCGACTGGTGCTGATCAACTGGCAGGACGTGACCAAGGGCACCTTCGGCATCTCCAGCATTCCGAAGGCGACGCTGTTCGGCATTCCCTTCGATGCGTCTGCCGGTGGCTTCGCCAAGACCTTCGGCCTGCCGATGTCGTCCGCCTATTACAAGATCTACCTGTTCTACGTGATCCTGGCGCTCTGCTGCCTGACCGCCTATGTGACGATCAGGCTGCGCCGCATGCCGATCGGCCGGGCCTGGGAAGCGCTGCGTGAGGACGAGATCGCCTGCCGCTCGCTCGGCATCAACACCGTCACGACAAAGCTCACCGCCTTTGCGATCGGTGCGATGTTCGGTGGTTTCGCCGGGTCCTTCTTTGCCGCCCGCCAGGGCTTCGTGTCGCCGGAAAGCTTCGTCTTCCTCGAATCCGCCGTCATCCTCGCCATCGTCGTTCTCGGCGGCATGGGCTCGCTGACGGGCATCGCGGTTGCGGCAATCGTCATGATCGGCGGAACGGAAGCGCTGCGTGAAATGGAGTTCCTGAAGCACATCTTCGGCGAAGACTTCACGCCGGAACTGTACCGCATGCTGCTCTTCGGGCTGGCCATGGTCGTGGTCATGCTGTTCAAGCCACGCGGCTTCGTCGGCAGCAGAGAGCCGACGGCCTTCCTCAAGGAACGCAAGGCCGTCTCGGGCAGCTTTACCAAGGAAGGTCACGGCTGATGACTTCCGGGAACACCACCATGAGCAATGACACCATCCTGAAGGTCGAGCATCTGTCGATGCGCTTTGGCGGCCTGATGGCCATCAACGACTTCTCCTTCGAAGCCAAGCGCGGTGAAATCACCGCGCTGATCGGACCCAACGGTGCCGGCAAGACCACCGTCTTCAACTGCATCACCGGCTTTTATCGGCCGACGATGGGGATGATCACGCTGACGCAGAAGTCCGGCGACCAGTATCTGCTGGAACGTCTGCCGGATTTCGAAATCCCGAAAAAGGCCAAGGTCGCGCGTACCTTCCAGAACATCCGCCTGTTCTCAGGCCTGACCGTTCTCGAAAACCTGCTGGTTGCCCAGCACAATGCGCTGATGAAGGCGTCCGGTTACACCGTTCTCGGCCTTCTCGGCCTGCCCGCCTACAAGAAGGCGGCAGACGAGGCGATCGAGAAGGCGCGTTACTGGCTGGAAAAGGCCGATCTCATCGATCGTGCTGACGATCCGGCGGGCGACCTGCCTTACGGCGCACAGCGGCGGCTGGAAATCTGCCGCGCCATGTGCACCGGTCCTGAACTGCTGTGCCTGGACGAGCCGGCCGCCGGTCTGAACCCGAAGGAGTCGCTTGCGCTCAACACGCTGTTGCGCAGCATTCGCGACGAGGGCACCTCGCTGCTTCTGATCGAGCACGACATGTCCGTCGTGATGCAGATTTCCGACCATGTCGTGGTGCTGGAATACGGCCAGAAGATCTCCGACGGCACGCCTGATCATGTGAAGAACGACCCGAAGGTCATCGCGGCCTATCTGGGCGTCGAGGATGAAGAATTGGACGAAGTGATCCACGAAGTCGAAGCGATTGCCGGAGGGAACAACTGATGTCCTCTGAACCGCTTCTGAAAGTCTCCGGCGTCGAGACCTATTACGGCAATATCCGTGCGCTCGGCGGCGTCGACGTCGAAGTCCACAAGGGCGAGATCGTCTCGCTGATCGGTGCCAACGGTGCCGGCAAGTCGACCCTGATGATGACGATCTGCGGCAGCCCGCAGGCGCGCACCGGTAATATCATCTTCGACGGCGAGGATATCACCAGGCTGCCGACCCATCTGATCGCCCGTCGCCGCATCGCCCAGTCGCCGGAAGGCCGTCGCATCTTCCCGCGCATGACGGTGATGGAAAACCTGCAGATGGGTGCCGGTCTCGACAACATGAAGTTCTTTGCCGAGGACGTGGAGAAGGTCTTCACCATGTTCCCGCGTCTCAAGGAACGCCAGGCGCAGCGCGGCGGCACCCTGTCGGGCGGCGAACAGCAGATGCTCTCCATCGGCCGCGCGCTGATGTCGCGTCCGAAGCTGCTCCTGCTCGACGAGCCGTCGCTCGGTCTCGCACCGCTGATCGTCAAGGGGATCTTCGAGCAGATCAAGCGCCTCAACAAGGAAGAGGGGCTGACCGTCTTCCTCGTCGAGCAGAATGCCTTTGCGGCGCTGAAGCTCTCCGACCGGGCCTATGTGATGGTGAACGGCAATGTCACCATGAGCGGCACGGGCAAGGAACTGCTCGCCGATCCGTCGGTCCGGGCGGCCTATCTCGAAGGCGGCCATCATTGAGCGCGCGGAGGATTTGACATGCAAGGTTTGTTTTTCGAAAGCGATACCACCGTTCGCCTGGTGCTGAGGTTCCTCGTTCTGCTGCTCGGTTTCTGGACCGCCTGGCGTTCGGGGCGGGCCGTGGCCGAGAACTGGCAGGGCTATGGCACCGTCGTCGTCTATGCCTTCGGCCTCGGCATCGCGATGCGCTTCCTGCACTATTCGCTGTTCGGCGGGCCGTTCATCAGCCCGTTCTTCTACCTGGTCGACGTGGTGCTTCTGCTGGCCTTCGCAATGGCCGGATTCCAGGCGCGCCGGGCCACCCAGATGGTCGACAACTATTACTGGCTTTATGAGAGAACATCCTATCTCTCGTGGAAGAAGAAAGATTGACAAGGTGTTGTTTTCTGTCACAGATTGGCGACAGAGAGCCTCGGCTTGAAATAACGAGTGGAACAGTTTTCCGGCGCAGTGAGAGCGGGTATTGCGCACGGTATCTAAACCCAAACCCGCATAAAAAACTGGGAGTAACAGTATGAAGAAGTCTCTCCTCTCGGCGGTTGCGCTGTCGGCCATGGTTGCCTTCAGCGGCAACGCCTGGGCTGACATCCTCGTCGGCGTTGCCGGTCCGCTGACCGGTCCGAACGCCGCCTTCGGTGCACAGCTCCAGAAGGGCGCCGAACAGGCTGCCGCCGACATCAATGCCGCTGGCGGCATCAATGGCGAACAGATCAAGATCGTGCTCGGCGACGACGTGTCGGACGCCAAGCAGGGCGTCTCGGTCGCCAACAAGTTCGTTGCTGACGGCGTGAAGTTCGTCGTCGGCCACTTCAACTCGGGGGTTTCGATCCCGGCTTCTGAAGTCTATGCCGAAAACGGCATCCTGCAGATCACGCCGGCTTCGACCAACCCGCAGTTCACCGAGCGCGGTCTGTGGAACACCTTCCGCACCTGCGGCCGTGATGACCAGCAAGGCGCAGTTGCCGGCAAGTACATCGCCGACAACTTCAAGGACGCCAAGGTTGCCGTCGTTCACGACAAGACTCCTTATGGCCAGGGCCTCGCTGACGAGACCAAGAAGGCCATGAATGAGCTCGGCGTGACCGAAGCCATCTACGAAGGCATCACCCCCGGTGAAAAGGATTACTCGGCCCTGATCGCCAAGATGAAGGAAGCCGGCGTTTCCGTCGTCTACTTCGGCGGTCTGCACACCGAAGCCGGCCTGATCCTGCGCCAGATGGCATCGCAGGGCCTGAAGGCCACCATGATGTCCGGCGACGGCATCACCTCGAACGAACTTGCTTCGATCGCCGGTGACGCAGTCGAAGGCACGCTGATGACCTTCCCGCCGGATCCGCGCCAGAACCCGAACGCAGCCGACGCCGTCAAGAAGTTCCGTGACGCCGGCTTCGAACCGGAAGCCTACACGCTGTACTCCTACGCTGCCCTGCAGGTTATCGCAGAAGCCGCCAAGGCTGCCGCAACCAACGACTCGGAAGCTGTTGCGACCGCGCTGAAGGAAAAGGGCCCGTACACGACCGTCATCGGCGAACTCGGCTTCGACGCCAAGGGCGACATCACCCGCCCGGACTACGTCATGTACACCTGGAAGAAGGGCGAGGACGGCAAGTACTCGTACTTCCAGAACAAGTAATCGATCCAGTTTTGGAACGACGGAAAACCCGGCCTTGTGCCGGGTTTTCTGCGTCTGGGGGCAGGGGGACTGGTTAGGATTTAGCCAATAGCCAATGGGCCTCTGGCCCGTCGTTTGGGGCGTATGGTGGGCCTACACTTTGGAGCTTGCAGCGCTGCGTTGGCTATCGGATTTTTACTGCCTACTGCCTACTGCCTACTGCCTACTGCCTACTGCCTTTCACGTCTCGCGCAGCACATGGGCGGCCTTCACTGCGGCCGAGGCGCGGTTTTCGACGCCGAGTTTCGAATAGATCTGCTCGAGGTGCTTGTTCACTGTACGCGAGGAGAGGCCGAGAATTTCGCCGATGTCGCGATTGGCCTTGCCCTTGGCGATCCAGAGCAGGACCTCGCTTTCGCGGTGGGTGAGGCCGAAGCGTTCGCGCAGCATTTCGTCCTCGCTCTGGCGATGGGCCGAGGTCAGGCGGAAGAGATATTCGTCCGTGCCGATGGTGCCGAGCAGGGAGAGGGTCAGCGGCAGGCCCGATGTGCCGGGGAAGGGGAAGCTGGCGTCGCCCGTCTGGGCAGCGCCACTGCGTCTGGCCGAGAGCCAGGCAGCTGCGGCCCTTGCGACGGCGTTGATGCCGTCGGCATGGCCGGTGGCGGTTTCGATCAGGCGATTGGCCTGGGGGGTGGTCCAGTGAACCTGTCCATCGCCCCGGATCGCCAGCAGGTGGCGGCCGGCGGCGTCGAGGGCGACGCGGGCGCTCTGGGCCGAGCGGGCGTTGGACAGATGGACGCGGATGCGGGCGCGCAATTCGTCGATGTTGATCGGCTTGGTCAGATAATCGACGCCGCCGGATTCCAGTGCCTTCACCACATGTTCGGTTTCGGTCAGCCCCGTCATGAAGATGACCGGGACCTGGGCGACGACCGGATCGGCCTTCAGTGCACGGCAGGTCTCGAAGCCGTCCATGCCGGGCATCACGGCATCGAGCAGGATGAGGTCCGGGCTGATGCGGGCGACGATCGAGAGCGCCGCGTGACCGGATGTCGCGATCAGCACGGAATAGCCGGAGGCTTCCAGGGCTTCGGTCAGGAAACCGAGCGCATCGGGGCTGTCGTCGACGAGGAGAACGATATCGCGCCTGGTGGCCTCAGCCATGCATGGCCTCCCTGTCGGTTTCGAAGGCGGTGAGAAAGCTGCGCAGGCCGGCAAGGTCGAAGGCCTGCACATGGGCGCGGGCGGTGTCGACAAAGGCTGCGTGGCTCCCCAGTCCCGCCAGTTCGGCAAGCTTGGCCTCGATGCCGCGGATATAGCCGATGTCGCAAAGGCTGATCAATTCCTCCAGATGGGCGCTTCCGGGCGATACAGGTTTTTGTGGCTGAAGCGCCGGCTGCAGCAGGCGCGGGTCGTCGGCATAGATCCAGTCGAGGCCGAGGAAGCGGGCAAGCTTGTCGCGCAGGCGCGAGATGTCGACCGGCTTGGTGATCGCGTCATCATGGCCTTCGCCACCGGGGGCGGGAGCATCGCCGACATTGGCCGAGAGCATCAGGATCGGCGCCTTCTGGCCGGCATCGCGCAGCTTTTCCACCAGCTGCCAGCCGTTCATGCCGGGCATGGCGATGTCGACGAGGAAGAGGTCGGGTTTCACGCCCTGAATGAGCGTCAGGCATTCCGGTCCGCCAGCTGCGGTCAGCACGACGAAGTCGAGCGGGGCCAGCACCTCGCGCATCAGGTCGCGGTGATCCTCGTTGTCGTCGACGACGACGATGGTGCGGCGTGGGCCGGTATAGGAGACGATCTTACGTTCCGGGGCAGGGGCGGTGTTCGGCCGGTCGATGGCCGAGAGCATCAGGCGGATCTTGAAGGTCGAGCCCTTGTCGCGCTCGCTGGTCACCGAGATTTCGCCTCCCAGCGTCTGGGTGAGCAGCTTGGTGATGGTGAGGCCTAGGCCGAGCCCCGGTTGCGGGCGGATATTGTCGGCCTCGCCGCGCTGGAAGGGTTCGTAGATGCGGGTGAGGTCCTTTTCCGCGATGCCACGGCCGGTGTCACTGACCGTGAAGGTGGCGACCTGGCTGCGATAGTCGACCGTGAAGCGGATCGTGCCCTCGTCGGTGAACTTGATGGCATTGGACAGGAGATTGACGAGGATTTGGCGGATGCGGCGCTCGTCGGTGCGCACATAGAGCGGCAGGTTGCGGGAGCGCTGGTGTTCGAAGAGGATGCCCTTGGCAGCCGCTTGGGGGGCGAACATGTCGATGAGCTGGTCGAGGAAATCCTGGATATTGACCTCATTGGAGAAGACCTGCAGGCGGCCGGCCTCGATCTTGGAGATGTCCAGCAGGCCGTCGATCAGGCCCGACAGGTGATCGGCGGAGCGGCGGATGACCTTGATCGCCGACTGGCGCGGCACGGGAATCGTCTCGTCGCGCTCGAGGATCTGGGCGTAACCCAGCACGGCATTGAGCGGCGTGCGCAATTCGTGGCTGAGTCCGACCACATAGCGGCTCTTGGCGCGGTTGGCGGCCTCCGCGGTTTCCTTGGCATTCTGCAGAGCCGCGTCGGTCTTGCGGTGGGCGGCGATTTCCTTGAGCAGAAGCGTGTTCTGGCGCGAGGATTCCTCCTCGGCGACCAGCCGGCTGTCATGGGCGAGCACATAGAACCACGAGACGATGCCGGCGATGATGGCGAAGATGAAGAAGACGACCAGCACCGTGCGGTCGACAACCTCGGTCATTTCAGGGGTCGCGACATTCACCTGGTGGGCGATCAGCGCGAGGATCGCGCCGATCAACGAGATCGAGGCCATGGCGGTCAGCGCGTAGCGGCCAAGCCGGGTGGAGAATTTTTGGAGCAGCACGTCCGGCAGGACGGTGCGGGCGACCGCTCCCGCTTGGGCGTTGATCTTCGCATGCGGCTTGCACATGTCGTGGCAGCGGCTGTCGAGCGTGCAGCACAGCGAACAGATCGGGGCGGCATAGGCCGGGCACCAGGCCATGTCTTCCGGCTCGAAAGGGTGCTCGCAGACCGAGCAGGTGATGCCGGTCAGGTTCTTCCAGCTGTGGCGGGGCTTGCGGGCGAGATAGAACTTGCCCTTCGTTCCCCAGGCGATCAGAGGCGAAATCAGAAAGGCCACAAGGGTGACATAGGTCGACAGCGAGGCCATCAGGGCGCCGAAGGTGCCGAAATGGGCGGCCAGCGCCAGGCTCGCCGAGAGCAGCATCGTGCCGCAGCCGACCGGGTTGATGTCGTAGAGATGGGCGCGCTTGAACTCGATGCCGGGGGGCGACAGGCCGAGGTTCTTGTTGACGAAGAGATCGGCTGAGATCGCGCAGAGCCAGCTCATGGCGATGATCGAGAAGATGCCGAGCGTCTCCTCCAGCAGGCCGTAGATGCCGAGTTCCATCAGGAGGAGGGCGATGGCGACGTTGAAAACGAGCCAGACGACGCGGCCCGGATGGCTGTGGGTCAGGCGCGAGAAGAAGTTCGACCAAGCGAGCGAGCCGGCATAGGCGTTCATCACGTTGATCTTCAGCTGCGAGATGACCACGAAGGCAGCCATCATCATCAGGGCTGCCGTCTGGTTGGGGATCATGTAGCCGAAAGCGGCAACATACATATGCGCCGGATCGGCGGCTTCCCCGAAGGGGACACCCGTCGAGAGGGTCAAGACGGCGAGGAAGGAGCCGGCCAGCAGTTTTGGCACGCCAAGCACCACCCAGCCCGCTCCCGCCAGGAAAATCGCGACGCGATGGTGCAGCTTGCGGGCTCCCTCCGGCGGGAGGAAGCGCAGGAAATCGACCTGTTCGCCGATTTGCGGCATCAGCGCCAGGATGACTGCGGAGGCGGCGCCGAATTCCAGCAGGTCGAACGGTGCGGCGCCGCCCAGATGGGCGTTCGAATGGCCGATGCCGGCAAAGGCGCGCCAGAGGTCGATCTTCTCCCAGTCGAGAAAGGCGATGAAGACGAAGGGCAGGATGTTGAGCACGATCCAGACCGGCTGGGTGAGCAGCTGGAATTTCGAGATCATGCGGATGCCGTAGGTGACGAGCGGGAGAACGACAACGGCGGAGACGATATAGCCGAGCCAAAGCGGTATGCCGAAGGCAAGCTCCAGCGCCTTGGTCATGATCGACGCCTCGATGGCGAAGAGCATGAAGGTGAAGCTTGCATAGATCAGCGACGTGATGGTTGAGCCGATATAGCCGAAACCGGCGCCTCGCGTCAGGAGGTCAATGTCGACGCCGTGGCGGATCGCGTAGCGGCTGATCGGCACTCCGACCAGAAGCATGAGGATCGCAGCCACCACGATGGCGAAGAAGGCATTGGTGGTGCCGTAAGCCAGCGTGATCGTGCCGCCGATCGCTTCCAGTGCCAGGAAGGAGATCGCGCCGATCGCCGTCTGGGAAATACGGCTCGATGAGAATTTTCGGGCGCTCTTGGCGGTGAAGCGGAGCGCATAGTCTTCCAGCGTCTGGTTGGCGACCCAACGATTGTATTCACGGCGGACAGGAATGATGCGTTGGCGTGCCGGCATGCCTAATTTCTAGCGCTTGTTTGGAGGTGATGCAGCTTTAGGCATTTTCACGGGATTGCGCAGAATAGCAAGGGCACTGAAGGAATGGCGAGCGCCAGGGCTCTATGGCTTTATCAGCCCGCCATGGTAATCCAGCTGGTAGGCGAGGCGCCCGTCGACAAGGATGCGCTCGACGCCCTGAAAACCTGCGAGGCTGCCGACGGATTCGTCGACATACTCGCCCAGCGGATGCTGAAAGCTGAACCCGCCGAGAAAGCGGTTCTCAAGGTAGAGAGCGCTGAGCGCTCTCTGGATGACGGTGCCGGCCCGCTCCCCGTCGATCCGTTCCGGATCCAGAATGCGTCCATAATAGTTCATGGCCCAGATCGGTTCGCCGTTCTTCCAGACCACCTCCTGGCCGATAAAGTCCGTGCCGCCGTAATAGGCGTCGAGATAGCGGAAGGGGCCGCGCGCATAAGTCAGTTCATGCGCCGCCATGCGGGAAGAGATTGGTTCCTTCGCCTTGCCGCCCATGTAGCTTGCCGCCTTTGCTTCGACGATGAATTGTTCGAGTGCACGCATTCTCGTCTCCCTTATGGAACATAAAGAGAACGTACGATGCGTGAAAACGCCGTGCAACCCTGTTTTTAAAGGGGGTGCAGCAGAAACCACTGTCGGTCAGGGGGCAATCACCTGCCTTGGAGGCGGTCGGACAAGGCCTTCAACAGGGCCACGGAATCATAGGGTTTTCTGACCACCGGCACGTCGGCAAAGCCTTCCGGAACGATCGAGCGGTCGTCATATCCCGTGGCGAAGACGAAGGGGATGCCAAGGCGCGCCAATTCCTCGGCAACGGGTACGGAGGTGTCGCGGCCGAGATTGATGTCGAGAATGGCAATGGCCGGACGGAAGGATTTGAGCCTGTTCAAAGCGTCTGTGCTGGAGCTTGCCGTCACGACGTTTTCGATCCCGGCGTCTGCCAGCATCATTTCGGCGTCCATGGCGATCAGCACCTGGTCTTCGACCAGAAGCACGGGAAGGCCTGCCTGAAGCGGCTGGCTCTGCCCTGTCGGCTGGGCGTCTTGCACGGGCGGCAGCTCCTCGGCGATCGCAGGGGTCTCCCAACTGAGGAAACGGCCGGGAATGCAGAATTCCGCGGCCAGACCCTCCGGTTTATAGTCGAGATGGCTAGTGCCGCCTAGATCGTAGGGGATGCTGCGCTCAATGAGCGCGGTGCCGAAGCCTTTGCGTCCAATCGGGCCGATCGCTGGACCGCCGCTCTCGTTCCACCGGATCAGACAGTCGTCGTCCGCTGTCCGCTGCCATTCCACGGTCAGTGCGCCGCCAGGACGCGACAGCGCGCCATACTTGGCGGCATTGGTGCAGAGCTCGTGGATGACGAGGGCTGCCACCGCATGGGCGCGGGCGTCGAGCGTGACGGTGCCGCCGGTCAGTGTCAGCGTGTTGAGCCCCGCGCGATAGGGCAGAAGCTCTGCCTGCAGCAGGTCCGACAGAGAGCCGCCGCCGCCGCCGCGCGTCAGTTGATCATGGGCGTGGGAGAGGGCGTGAATGCGGCCGCGCAGAGAGCCGATATAATGTTCGATCGGCACTTCTTCCTGGCCGGGGGCTGCCACAAGCGACTTGATCACCGCAAGGATGTTCTTGACGCGGTGGTTCAGTTCCTCGTTCAGCATGCGCTGGCGGATGTCGGCCTTGCTGCGCTCTTCCTGCATCAGCTCGTTGTGGCGCAATACGATCTCGACCGTCGCCGAGCGGATCGCTTCGGCGATTTCGAAATCGGCCTCGCGCCATCCCTCGGCCTGATGGCGCACGGTTTCCTTCCAGATGGCGAAGCTCTTGCGCGGCGTCAGCCGATCACCGAGCGGCCCCACCTCGTAGGTCTTTTCCGGATTGCCGGCCCAGTTGAGGGTCTGCAGGCGCTCCTTGCGGAAGAAGAAGAGGTAGTCGCGGGGGATCTGTGACAGGGGAACGGAGAGCACGCCTGAGACGACCTCCGGGTAATCGGCCTCGGGGAAATCGGTGGAGAGGGATTTTGTCCCCCAGATCCGCCCTTCCGAGTTCCTGCTGACGAAAGCGGCCAAGGCCTCTTCCTCGCCTTGCGGCGGCACGGTGCCGATGGCTGTCCAGCGGTCCTTCATCCAAAGACCGACACCATCGCAGGCGAGCAGCTTCTGAAACTCCGGCAGGGCGCTTGCCAGGATCTGGTCGACATCCGTCTGATGCGATGCCGACTGGAGGAAGCGGTCGAGCGCCCGACGGGCTTCGGTGGTAATGTCGAGCTTGCGCTTCTGGCGAAGCGACAGGAGATGCAGCGAAAAGAATTCGCCGAACATTTCCGCAGCGATCCGCTCCGACATGGTCAGTGTCTTCGGCGCGTAGTGATGGCAGGCGATCAGGCCCCAAAGCTTGTCGTCGACGATGATCGAGATCGACATGGAGGCCGCCACGCCCATGTTGCGCAAATATTCGCAATGGATCGGTGAGACGCTGCGCAAATGGGCAAAGGAGAGATCCAGCGGCTGCCTTGCCTCGTCGTCTTGCGGCAGCAGGGGAACGCGGGTGCCGCTGGCGTCGGAGATGACCCGGATCGGATTCTGCATATAGAGAATGCGGGCCTGGCGGGGAATGTCGCTCGCGGGAAAATACTGGCCGAGAAAGCTTTCAAGATCGGCCCGCTTGGCCTCGCTCGCGACCTTGCCGGACCCATCGTCCTCGAAGCGGTAGATCATCACCCGGTCATAACCCAGCACCGTGCGAACCAGTTTGGCGGAGGACGAAATCAGAAGGTCGATGTCGGCGATGTCCTTCACCCGGCCGATCATTTCGCGCGCGAGCTGGAGCGGCTGGGTGCGACGCAGAGAAGGCTCGAATTCGAGGATCGCGCCGTCCTGCTGGCGGTGAACGGCGATGTCGAAGTGATCGCCGTTGGGAAGGCGCAGATGCGCGATGACGGCGGGGCGGCTCGCATCCGGTGCCTGGGCGATGGCGTTGCGCAGATCGTGGGTCGCGTCTTCGCCCAGCAGATCGGCGACCTGGCGTCCCTTCAGCTCACCTTCGGTGCGCAGCATGCTCGTGGCGTTGGCGGAATAACGGCGGATGACGGTAACGCCTGGGTCACAGGCGAGAAGACATCCATGAGGCTGGATGCTGCCGGGTATGTGGATCGGTTCACGGTCGCAATTGGACAAGTCGACGGTGGAGGCGGTGAGCATTCATGGCACTTTCGAAGGCGTTGCGGGCATAGTCGAAGGCGGTGTCGGCCCAAGTGGAAGCGGCCCGTTCGTCGTACACACACACGTTCTCCATACGCGCCGAGAACGCGCGCCAGCTTGAAAAGTTCCGTGCCTGCGCAAAAAGATGACGGGCTCCCCTTTGCTCGGTAAAGCCGATGGCTTCCGCCCGCTTGGCAAGAAGGCGGGCGCCGAGCGCCGAGCCTTCCAGCACATAGAGAAGTCCGATCAGACCGTCGCCATCCGGCAGCTCCAGCGGCGGCAGGTCCGTGGGCAAGGGGATGTCGAGATCCTGCAGGTCGGCGAGAAGGTCTTCGCCATAGAGGCCCGGTTGCCAATCCCCGAAGCCGGGCGGCAAGGGCTGCGTTGCAAGCCACGCCTCCACCGGCAGCCGGAAGCGCGCCATGCCGTCGAGATAGCGGGCATAGGAGGCCGGCGTGTCGAAACTGCCGATCATCGTATCGAGCGCGTGATGTGCCTCGGCGGTGCTTGTTTTCAAACCCAACCGCCTGGGGGAGAGATCCATGGTTCGTCTTTCGCTGTTCAATTCTATCCTAATGGTATGCCATGACGAATGACAAGCTGTGCGCCGATGGGCCTCCACATATCTAAACGGAGGAGCGATCCACCCGAAGGCCTCTTCCCCCTTTACCCCCCTGACCTACGTCAAACGACGTATACGGTTTTGCGGCGCAGCATCCGATAGTCCCCTCCAGCAACGGTTAAATTTCATTAACCGACCGGTTGCGACCAAGAAGAGGGGATCACAACAATGTCCATGAAGATGAAACTGACAGGCGCGCTTCTCGGCGCCATGCTGTCGACGACCGCCTTTAACGGCGCGTTCGCCGCAGACGACACCATCAAGATCGGCGTTCTCCATTCGCTGTCGGGCACGATGGCGATCTCGGAAACGACGCTGAAAGACGCCATGCTGATGCTCATCGACGAGCAGAACAAGAAGGGTGGCGTTCTCGGCAAGCAGCTCGAAGCCGTCGTGGTCGATCCGGCCTCCGACTGGCCGCTCTTCGCCGAAAAGGCCCGCGAACTGATTTCCAAGGACAAGGTCGCTGCCGTCTTCGGTTGCTGGACCTCGTCGTCGCGCAAGTCCGTTCTGCCTGTATTCGAAGAGCTGAACTCCATTCTCTTCTATCCGGTTCAGTACGAGGGGGAAGAGTCCTCGCGCAACATCTTCTACACGGGTGCCGCTCCGAACCAGCAGGCGATCCCGGCCGTCGATTACCTGGCTGAAAACGAAGGCGTTGAGCGCTGGGTTCTCGCCGGTACCGACTATGTCTATCCGCAGACGACCAACAAGATCCTCAAAGCCTATCTGATGTCCAAGGGCGTTGCCGAAGAAGACATCATGATCAACTACACGCCGTTCGGTCATTCCGACTGGCAGACCATCGTTTCCGACATCAAGAAGTTCGGTTCGGCCGGCAAGAAGACCGCCGTCGTTTCGACCATCAATGGTGACGCGAACGTTCCGTTCTACAAGGAACTGGGCAACCAGGGCATCAAGGCCGAAGACATCCCGGTCGTCGCCTTCTCCGTCGGTGAAGAAGAACTCGCCGGCCTCGACACGACCCCGCTGGTCGGTCACCTCGCTGCCTGGAACTACTTCCAGTCCGTCGATGCGCCCGTCAATGCCGAGTTCATCAAGACCTGGCATGCCTTCACCAAGAACGACAAGCGCGTGACCAACGACCCGATGGAAGCTGCCTATATCGGTTTCAACGCCTGGGTGAAGGCCGTCGAGGCTGCCGGCACCACCGACACCGACGCCGTTCTCGACTCGATCATCGGCGTTGCCGTGCCGAACCTCTCGGGTGGCTATTCGACCGTCATGCCGAACCACCACATCACCAAGCCGGTCCTGATCGGTGAAATCCAGGCCGACGGCCAGTTCGAAATCGTCCAGCAGACCCCGTCCGTCGTCGGTGACGAATGGTCGGATTACCTGCCAGATAGCAAGGACCTCATCTCCGATTGGCGCAAGCCGATGGAATGCGGCAACTTCAACGTTGCCACCGGCAAGTGCGGCGGCAAGGGCAGCTGATCGGCTTTCCTCCACCTCCCCCTTGAGGGGGAGGTCATCGCGTAAGCGATGGGTGGGGGTGATCTCGTGCACAGCGTCACCCCACCCCGAACCTTCGGTTCGACCCTCCCCCTCAAGGGGAGGGTGTTCGCGGAACGCCCACAGCGGAACACTTCTTCTCCCCGTTCACGGGGAGAAGGTGCCGGCAGGCGGATGAGGGGCTTGTCTAGCTCCGCCGCCCCGCCAACCGGGGGACAACAGAATGCTGATCCGTTTTTTCACACTCGCCTTCCTATTCCTTTCTCTCGCCGCGCCATCCTTCGCGCAGAGCGATCCGCGCGATCTCCTGAACGCGCTCGGAAAGGCTAATTTCAAACAGGCCGAAGAACTGCTCGGGCAGATCGCGGCGACTGCGGACGCCCGCGTCGTACCGGCGCTCGAAGCCTTTGCCGAGGGTGACCTTTATGTCCGCAAGTCGGACAATCAGGTCTTCATCACCAAACCTGCCGGCAGCAATCTCGTCGCGATCGATCCGCTTACGGGCGAGGCGGTTGGGGAGGAGCCGAAGGGCGCCTTCACCAAGATCAAGGTCAACAATACGCTGCGCCGGGCGATCCGCTCGGCGCTTGGCGGGTTGACGTTGCTCAGCTCCGATCGCAGCGTGCGGCTGGCCGCCGCCCAGGCGGTTCTGCAGTCGCCGAGTGCGGAAAACCTGGCCTTGATCGAAACCGCCCTGGCTTCCGAGGCGGACTCAGAGGTCAAGGCGCGCATGGAAGAGGCGCGGGCCGTGTCGGTGCTTGCCTCCGACCGTTCGGCCGACGACAAGCGCGCCGCGATCGCAACCGTCGCCTCGCTCGGTGGACGCGAGGCGGTCGGTATCCTGATGTCGGTCTCCGGCACCATCGACGAAAGCCTGAAACCCGATCTCGACAAGGCGATCGCCAAGATCGAGAGCGGCCTCATGTTCTGGGATATGGGGCAGAACGTCTGGTACGGAATTTCCCTCGGCTCGGTGCTGCTGCTCGCGGCCATCGGCCTTGCCATCACCTTCGGGGTCATGGGCATCATCAACATGGCGCATGGCGAGATGGTGATGATCGGGGCCTATTCCACCTTCGTGGTGCAGCAGGTGATCCGCACCCATTATCCTCATCTCTTCGACTGGTCGCTGACCATCGCGCTGCCGGTTGCTTTCCTGGTCACCGCCGCTGTCGGCCTCGTCATCGAGCGCGGCGTGATCCGTTTCCTCTATGGCCGGCCGCTCGAAACGCTGCTCGCCACCTGGGGCATTTCGCTGATCCTGCAGCAGACGATCCGGACGATCTTCGGCCCGACCAACCAGGAGGTCGGCAATCCCTCCTGGATGTCCGGCTCGTTTGCGCTGGGTGGTCTCACCATCACCTGGAACCGCATGTGGATCGTGCTCTTCTCGCTCACCATCTTCTTTGCGCTGCTGACACTGATGAAGCGTTCCGCCTTCGGGTTGCAGATGCGCGCCGTGACGCAGAACCGCCGCATGGCCTCGTCCATGGGCATTCGAACACCCTGGGTCGATGCCTTCACATTCGCGCTCGGCTCGGGCATTGCCGGGATCGCCGGTGTGGCGCTCAGCCAGATCGACAACGTCTCGCCGAACCTTGGCCAGTCCTACATCATCGACAGTTTCATGGTCGTGGTCTTTGGCGGCGTCGGCAATCTCTGGGGTACCTTTGTCGGCGCCTTGTCGCTCGGCATCCTCAACAAGTTCCTCGAACCCTCGGTCGGGGCGGTGCTCGGCAAGATCCTCGTGCTCGTCCTCATCATTCTCTTCATTCAGAAACGACCGCGCGGGCTCTTCGCGCTCAAGGGAAGGGCGGTGGAAGCATGATCAGCGGCTTCATCCTGCGCGCACTCGACGGAAAAATCGTCATCGCCATCGGTGTCCTCCTCGGCTTTGCCCTCTTGGTGCCGGCACTCAACCTGCTGACGCCGCCCGACAGCGCACTGCATGTTCCAACCTATGTGGTGTCGCTGCTCGGCAAATATCTCTGCTACGCGCTCCTGGCGCTCGCACTCGATCTCGTCTGGGGCTATTGCGGCATCCTCTCGCTCGGCCATGGCGCCTTCTTTGCGCTCGGCGGTTATGCCATGGGCATGTATCTGATGCGCCAGATCGGCAGCCGAGGCGTCTATGGTGATCCCATTCTGCCAGACTTCATGGTCTTCCTGAACTGGAAGGAACTGCCGTGGTTCTGGCATGGGATGAATTATTTCCCCGTTGCCATGGCCATGGTGCTGCTCGTGCCCGGCCTGCTTGCCTTCGTCTTCGGCTGGTTTGCCTTCCGCTCCCGCGTCAACGGCGTCTATCTCTCGATCATCACCCAGGCGATGACCTATGCGCTGCTCTTGGCCTTCTTCCGCAACGACATGGGTTTCGGCGGCAATAACGGGCTGACCGACTACAAGGAAATCCTCGGCTTCAACGTGCAGGCGGATGGTACCCGTGCCGTACTCTTTGCATTGTCGGCGGTTTTCCTGGCTCTCTGCCTTCTGATTGCATCGGCGATCACGCGCTCGAAATTCGGCAAGGTACTGGTCGGGGTACGCGACGCGGAAAGCCGCGTGCGCTTCCTCGGATACCGTGTCGAGAACATCAAGCTCTTCACCTTCGTCGTCTCGGCGATGATGGCGGGCATTGCCGGTGCGCTCTTCGTGCCGCAGGTCGGCATCATCAATCCCGGCGAATTCGCACCGGCCAACTCCATCGAAGTCGTCGTCTGGACGGCGGTCGGCGGGCGCGGCACGTTGATCGGGCCGATCATCGGGGCGATCCTCGTCAATGTCGGCAAAAGCTACTTTACCGGCGCCTTCCCCGATCTCTGGCTGTTTGCTCTCGGCGGTCTCTTCATCTTCGTCACGCTCTTCCTGCCCAAGGGCATTGTCGGCACCGTCCAGGCCACTCTCGCCAAGCGCAAGGACTATGCCCGCGAGGCAGACAAGGATGCGGCGAACAGCGACCTGAAACCCGAACCGGCCACGGTGGCTGCGGAGTGATGTGATGAGCGACAAGACCACGTCCAGCCTGCTCTATCTCAACGGCGTGTCCGTTTCCTTCGACGGCTTCAAGGCGCTGAATTCGCTGTCCTTCATCGTCGAGCCCGGTGAGCTTCGTGCGATCATCGGCCCGAACGGCGCCGGCAAGACGACGATGATGGACATCATCACGGGCAAGACCCGGCCTGACAGCGGGGATGTGTTCTTCGACGGTGGCAAGATCGACCTGACGAAGAAGGACGAGGCGGAGATCGCCCAGCTCGGGATCGGCAGAAAATTCCAGAAGCCGACGGTGTTTGAAAGCCATACCGTCTGGGACAATCTGGAACTGGCGCTGAACCGCAAGCGCGGGGTGTTTGCCACGCTGTTCTACAGCCTGTCGTCCGAGGACAAGGCGCGCATCGAGGAGATCCTCGAGACGGTTCGCCTGACCCACCGCAAGGACGAGCTGGCCGCCAATCTCTCCCATGGCCAGAAGCAGTGGCTGGAGATCGGCATGCTGCTGGCGCAGGAGCCGAAGCTTCTGCTGGTCGACGAGCCGGTGGCCGGCATGACCGATGCCGAGACTGCGGAGACGGCCATTCTGCTGAAAGAAATCGCCAAGACCCGCTCGGTGGTCGTTGTCGAGCATGACATGGGTTTCATCCGTGACCTCGGGGTGAAGGTGACGTGTCTGGCGGAAGGTTCTGTTCTGGCCGAGGGATCGATCGATTTCGTCTCGAATGACCAGAAGGTCATCGAGAATTATCTGGGGCGGTGAGGATGAGCGCAGTTTTCGTGATACCCCCCTCTGCCCTGCCGGGCATCTCCCCCACAAGGGGGGAGAGCGGCACGCCGCTGACCGCTCGCCTCCCTGCAAGCGTTCAGATTATCGCGGGGTCGGCCGGCTGGCTCCACTCTCCCCCCTTGTGGGGGAGATGTCACGCAGTGACAGAGGGGGGTAACCCCTCGCACCAACCGAGCGAGGAACCCGCATCATGCTGACAGTCGAAAACGTCAATCTCCATTACGGCGCCGCTCAAGCTCTCCGAGGCGTTTCCATCAATGCCGAGATGGGCAAGATTACCTGCGTGCTTGGCCGCAACGGCGTCGGCAAGTCGTCGCTGTTGCGCGCCATCACCGGCCAGCATGCGGTGTCGGCTGGCACGATCACTTTCAACGGTACCAAGCTCAACGGCATGGCGCCGTTCAACCGGGCGCGGACGGGCGTCGGTTATGTGCCGCAGGGGCGCGAGATCTTTCCGCTGCTGACGGTCAAGGAAAACCTCGAAACCGGCTATGCGCCGCTGGAGCGCAAGGACCGGTTCATTCCGGATGATATCTTCAGCCTCTTTCCGGTGCTGGACACAATGTTGTCGCGGCGCGGGGGTGACTTGTCGGGTGGGCAGCAGCAGCAGCTCGCGATCGGCCGGGCCATGGTGACGCGGCCGAAAATCCTGGTGCTGGACGAACCAACCGAGGGCATCCAGCCGTCGATCATCAAGGATATCGGCCGGGCGATCCGTTACCTGCGCGACACGACCGGCATGGCGATCCTGCTGGTCGAGCAATATCTCGATTTCTGCCGCGAGCTGGCCGATCACGTTTACATCATGGATCGTGGCGAGATCGTGCATCAGGGGGCGGCGGAGACGCTGGATACGCCGGAGGCGCGGCGCCACCTGACCGTATGATTTTGCAAGACAGGGTTGATGATTTATTAGCGAAGTCGGGTTGATGCTGGGGACACGCGTGGTATTGAACGCGCATCTGCAAACAGAAGGCACATCCATGACATCCAGCACGGTTCTTCACCGCGCTCGGGCGAGCATAGTGGCTCGTGCGGTCGCGGGGCTCTTTCTCTTCGGCTTCTCGGCGGTTGGTGCCGAAGCCGCCAGCTGCGGCACGGCGGTCCAGCCCGGACAGCACAGCCTGACCTTCCAGTCCGGTGGCGTGACGCGCGAGGCGGTCTATGTCATTCCCTCTTCCTATACGGGGAAGAAGAAGGTTCCGCTGGTCCTCGACTTCCACGGCTCGAACAGCAATCCCTCTGTGCAGATGAAGCGCAGCCACTGGGATGAAGTGGCGGAACGCGAGGGTTTCGTCGTGATGGCGCTGGCCGGCAGCCTGAAGGGTGAGTTGCCGAATACCCATGCGTGGAACGTGCCGGGTGTGACTCAGGGCGAGGGCGCGGATGAATCCGTCGCCATCCGCGATGCGGTGAAGCTTGCCAAGGATACGCTCTGCATCGACTCCACGAAGGTCTATGCCTCCGGCTATTCCGGTGGCGGGCGCATGCTGTCGCAATATATCTGCAACGGCTACGGTGATTTTGCCGCTGCCGGTTTCGTTATGGGGCTTCGCGCGGGAACGCCGGTCGAGGAAAACGGCGTGTGGCGACCGCGGCGCGCGAGCTGCCAGCCCAGCCGACCGGTCTCGATTATTGCCTTCTCGGGCATGAAGGATCACGTCAATCCGTTCGACGGCGGCGGCAAGGCCTATTGGCGCTATGGCGGCGAAGTGGCGCTCAATCGCTGGGCGGAGCTCAACGGCTGCGCGACGCGGCCGCAGACGGAGACCGGGACGTCGGCCGACGTCTCGCGTTATCTCGGCTGCCGGGCCGGCACCAGCGTCATCTCCTATGTGATCGCCAATGCCGATCACGCCTGGCCGGCGCGCACAGTTCTGTTCCAGTTGGCATCGGCCGGCGACAAGGCGATCCGCGAGGTTGATGCGACCGACAGAATGTGGGACTTCTTCCGCACATCTGGCGGAGAGATGATGGCCGGAAATGCTGTCGGGGCCTCCTGCGCCGATGGCCAGACAACCGCCTCGATCGAGAATGGCGGGCAGGGGAAAACGTGCAAACAATCAAGCACACACGACAACAGCGTGCCCGTGGTATCGGGCGACTTGTAACCAAGTCGCTCGGCGGTCGCACACGCATCGCCGAGCTTTACCAGGAGGGGGCGGCGAAGATCCGACTGCCCGAGAGTTTTACCGATGAGTTGGAGGCGGTGACGATCAACACCGCCGGCGGCATTACCGGCGGTGATGAATTCGACTGGCATTTTCGCGCCGGCCCCGGCTGTTTCGTCACCGCGACGACTCAGGCCTGCGAAAAGATCTACAAGGCTTCTGTCGGAACCGGCCAGATCACCAGCCGGATCGATGTCGGGGCAGGGGCCAAGTTTCACTGGCTGCCGCAGGAAAGCATCCTTTTCGACAATGCCTCGCTCACCCGACGGCTGGAGGTCAATCTCGCTGATGACGCCGAATTCCTCGCCGTCGAGGCGATCCTGCTCGGCCGCAAGGCCATGGGCGAGGCGATGACTGCAGGTCTCGTGCGCGACCGCTGGCGGATCCGCCGCGAGGGGACGCTGCTGCATGCCGAAGACCTGAAGCTCGAGGGCGATGTCGCGGGTCTGACCGCCCATCCGGGCGTGTTGGCCGGCCGGGTCGCCTTTGCCACGCTCATCCATGTCAGTCCGCGCGCGGAAGGGCTGGTCAGCCCAATTCGTGGGCTGATTGGTGAAGAAATGGGCGGGGTAAGTTATTGGCAAGGCAAGCTTGTTGCCCGCGTTTCGGCGCCTGATGGTTTTGCCTTGCGAAAAATCCTCATCCCGATCATTTCGGCCTTGCGCGGGGGCGCGTCTGTGCCAAAAGTCTGGACTCTCTGACGACACCTGATTGGAGCACGCATGAACCTGACGCCGCGGGAAAAGGACAAACTGCTGATCGCCATGGCCGCCATCGTCGCGCGGCGCCGGCTGGAGCGGGGCGTCAAGCTCAACTATCCGGAAGCGATCGCGCTGATTTCCGATTTCGTCGTTGAAGGCGCGCGCGATGGCCGCAGCGTTGCCGACCTGATGGAGGCAGGCGCCCATGTCATCACCCGCGACCAGGTGATGGAAGGCATCGCCGAGATGATCCACGACGTGCAGGTCGAGGCGACGTTCCCGGACGGGACGAAGCTTGTGACCGTTCACGAACCGATCCGCTGAGGAACACGCTCATGGCGCTGGAGCTTCGACCGAACTGCGAATGCTGCGACAAGGACCTGCCGCCGGAGAGCCTGGCTATGATCTGCAGCTTCGAATGCACCTATTGCGCCGAGTGCACGGAGACCACGCTGGCCGGCACCTGCCCGAATTGCGGCGGTGAGCTGGTGCGCCGGCCAATCCGCCCGGCCGCCAAGCTCGCCAACAATCCGGCGTCGACCAAACGCATTCTCAAAGCCGAGGGCTGCCAGCCTTCGCGCGCCGCTTGAACCCGCTGAAGGAGCGATTCATGATCCCCGGTGAAATCATTGCAGCCGCAGGCGAAATCGAACTGAATGCCGGCCATCCCACGGTGACGCTTGAGGTGTCGAACAGCGGCGATCGGCCGGTGCAGGTCGGCAGCCATTATCATTTCTACGAGACCAATGCCGGGCTGATCTTCGAGCGCGACCAGGCGCGCGGCATGCGGCTCGATATTCCCGCAGGCACCGCCGTGCGCTTTGAGCCCGGGCAGACCCGTCAGGTGACGCTGATCCCGCTGTCGGGCAAGCGCGAGGTCTATGGTTTCCGCCAGCAGGTCATGGGCGGCCTCTGACGTGACGGATCGGGGGGAATGGTCATGGTGCGTGCGATGAACTGGGGCGTGATCCTGATGCTGTGTGGCTGCGTATTGTTGCAAGACGCGCCGGCCTCGGGTGAGGACGTGCGGGACGTCGATTGCAACAATGCCCAGACCCAGGCCGACATGAACCAGTGTGCGGCCGAGGACTATCGAAAAGCCGATGCCGCAATGAATGCCCAATGGGCCGAGACACGCGCCGCCATGCTGGCATGGGACAAGGCGACGCCGCCTTCGGACGACAATGGCGCAGCCAAGCGGCTTCTGGCTTCGCAGCGCGCCTGGCTCGCCTATCGCGATGCCGCCTGCGATGTCGAAGGTTACTCGGTTGAAGGTGGTTCCATGCAGCCGTTGATGATCTCTTCGTGCCTTGCGGAACTGACGAAACGCCGCACGGAAGAGCTGAAGTCATTGGTCGGGCTCTATTGAGGGTGTGAGACCATGGCTCGGGCACGACAGATCATGATCGTCGGCAATGGACCGGTGGATGATGGAGTGGATGTCCTGATCGACTCCGGCGATCTCGTCATCCGTTTCAACGGCAGCCGCAATTTCGGCGCCGCGGGCCGCAAGACCGATGTGATCGCGGTGTGCAATACGGGCCGCCCGGGGGCTGCCATGGTGGCCGATCCGGCCTGGCGCAACAGCGAGGCCGTGAGCGGCACTGCAGAGATCTGGTCGGTGCGTGATCCCGGCAAGTTTGCCGAACTCAAGCCTCAGCTCGCGATCACCCATCCCGAACTCGACGATTTCTGCGACGACTATACCGATGGTTTCGCGACCTTCGCGGCAGCCAACGGCAAACAGCATCGGATCATCACGCGCGCCGCACATGACGCGCTCGATGCCGAACTGATGGCGCTCGACGCGGAACCTTACGTCGTACCGTCGAGCGGCATGGTGGTGGTGCATGCGATCCTCTCCGATCCCGGCTATGCCGACGACACGGTCATCCTAGCCGGTTTCGGCCATGCCGGCTGGGGCGGGCATCCTTTCGCCGCCGAACGCCGGTTGACAGACAAGCATATCGCCAGCGGCCGCGTGATGCGGCTGCAACCCCTCTTCACACACGCCCTCTCCCAAGGAGCCTGAGACCCATGTCCTTCAAGATGTCCCGCGCCGCCTATGCCTCGATGTTCGGTCCGACCACGGGCGACAAGGTGCGTCTTGCTGATACGGAATTGTTCATCGAGGTGGAGAAGGATTTCACCACCTATGGCGAAGAGGTGAAGTTCGGCGGCGGCAAGGTCATCCGCGACGGCATGGGCCAGAGCCAGGTGACGCGGGCGAATGGTGCGGTCGATACCGTCATCACCAATGCGGTCATCGTCGACCACTGGGGCATCGTGAAGGCCGATATCGGCCTGAAGGACGGACGCATCGTTGCGATCGGCAAAGCCGGCAATCCGGATACCCAGCCGGATGTCAACATCATCGTCGGCCCCGGCACGGAGGCGATTGCCGGCGAAGGCAAGATCGTGACGGCCGGCGGCATGGATGCGCATATCCACTTCATCTGCCCGCAGCAGATCGAGGAGGCGCTGATGTCGGGCCTCACCTGCATGCTGGGCGGCGGTACGGGCCCTGCGCATGGCACGCTTGCCACCACCTGCACGCCCGGTCCCTGGCACCTGGCGCGGATGATCGAGGCGGCAGACGCTTTCCCGATGAACCTTGCCTTTGCCGGCAAGGGCAATGCCTCGCTGCCGGGCGCGCTTGAGGAAATGGTGCTGGCGGGGGCGACATCGCTGAAGCTGCATGAGGACTGGGGCACGACGCCCGGCGCCATCGACTGCTGCCTGTCGGTTGCCGACCAGTATGACGTGCAGGTGATGATCCACACCGATACGCTGAACGAATCTGGCTTCGTCGAAGACACGATCGGCGCGATCAAGGGCCGCACCATTCATGCCTTCCATACGGAAGGGGCAGGCGGCGGGCATGCGCCTGACATCATCAAGATCTGCGGCCAGTTGAACGTCATTCCGTCCTCGACCAATCCGACGCGGCCTTACACGGTCAATACGATCGCCGAGCATCTGGATATGCTGATGGTCTGCCATCACCTGTCCTCGTCGATCCCCGAGGATATCGCCTTTGCCGAAAGCCGTATCCGCAAGGAAACGATCGCGGCCGAAGACATCCTGCACGATATCGGCGCCTTCTCGATCATCTCGTCCGACAGCCAGGCCATGGGCCGCGTCGGCGAAGTCGCGATCCGCACCTGGCAGACGGCCGACAAGATGAAGCGCCAGCGCGGGCGTCTGGCCCAGGAAACCGGCGAGAACGACAATTTCCGCGTCAAGCGCTACATCGCCAAGTATACGATCAACCCGGCGATTGCCCATGGTCTGTCCCACGAGATCGGCTCGGTCGAAATCGGCAAACGCGCCGACCTCGTGATCTGGAACCCGGCCTTCTTCGGCGTGAAGCCCGACATGGTGCTGCTCGGCGGCATGATTGCGGCAGCCCCGATGGGCGACCCGAACGCCTCGATCCCGACGCCGCAGCCGGTGCATTACCGGCCGATGTTCGGCTCCTTCGGCAAGGCGCGAACCAACACGTCCGTCACTTTCGTCAGCCAGGCAGCGCTCGACGGTGGGCTTGCCAACCGGCTCGGCACCGCCAAGCAGATGGTTGCGGTCAAGAACACGCGTGGCGGCATCTCGAAGAAGTCGATGATCCACAATGATCTGACGCCGCATATCGAGGTTGATCCGGAAACCTATGAAGTGCGCGCAGACGGGGAACTCCTGACCTGTGAACCGGCGACCAAGCTGCCGATGGCGCAGCGGTATTTCCTGTTCTGATCGGGCTCAGGCGACTGGATTGCCGGTTTTGCGGTTTGGTGTACACTGACGGCGCGGACCGATGGGTGGGCACCATGGCTGAAGACGTGAATAATCTGGTGCTGGAGCATTTGCGGGCCATCCGCACGGAAATTCGCGACCTGCGTGACACACTGATGGACCACGGGCATCGGTTTATCCGGATTGAGATCGGCCTTGCCGGACTTCGGCGCGACCAGAGTACGGATGCGACCGGTGTCGCCGAGATGGGGCTGAGGATCGATCGTTTGACGGAAAAGGTCCAGCGTATCGAACACCGCCTCGATCTTGCCGATTGAGTGATCCAGTCAATTTTCGTTTTTCTTTTGGTTGAAGCCGGATTTGCCGACCATATCCCAGGGCATCACTGACTTGGCTTGTGTGAAAGACCGTCTGTTAAAAATGTTGTCGAAAGCCACGAAGCCTGAGGTGCGTTGATGCGAAGGGTTTTGCGCGTGCTCTCTGCGGGTTTGCTGCTCGTCCTTTTCGCGCTTGGCCTTGGGACCTTCGTCCCACGTCCGCTTGTGGCACCGTCGCTTGCCGCATCGACAGAGACCCGCGAAATCCTGTTGCTTTCCAATCCGATCCACACCGATATTGCGCTTCCGCTTGACGAAGAGGTGCGAGCGGCTTTCGCCGATCTCATGCCCTCCGGGCTGCCGATCGGCATGCCGGGTGCGGACTACCTTGTGTTCGGCTGGGGTGGGCGGTCCTTCTATATCGAGACGCCAACCTGGGGCGATCTGAAGCCGCTGCCGGTGCTGCGGGCGCTGACGGTCGACCGGTCGGTACTGCATGTGCAGGTCGCGGGGCCGATTGACCTTCATCACCCGGCGGTCCGTCCACTCACCATTTCGGCCGATGGGCGCCGCCGGATGATCGCTTCGATCCGCGATAGCTTTCAGCGGCAAGGCGGCGCGCCGATCGTGATCGAGGGTGCGGCCTATGGCCTGGACGACGTCTTCTTCGAGGCGAATGGCCACTTCAACGCTTTGATTGGCTGCAATACCTGGACTGCGGCAATGCTGCGTCAAGGCGGGCTCACGACGGGCTGGTGGACGCCGCTGCCGCAACTGCTCGACTGGTCGCTCGCGCGAATCGAATCGCCGGCAAAGTTGCAGTCCTGAAACACCTGACCAAACCGAATCATGGCGCCAACGCGGATGTGCGTGGATAGGCCTGATCTGCTCCCCTAGAAATTCACGGCGAAACTTGTCCAAGCGCAGATATGGACGGGGTGTCTCGCTATTTTTCGCATTCCATGGTTGTATTGGTGGTCGTTTTGGGTTGTTGTTCTTTCATTTTACAGGTCGTTCAATTTTGAAAGACTTAATTAGAGATTGGGGAAGGATTGATCCCTAATCCATACAAATCTCATGAAGGAGCATCTGGTGGATATCATCAGGACGTGGCTGTGGCGGCAGATCGATCTGGGTACGTTCGACAACCAGAAGGCGATTCTGGGTTTTGCGCTGTCGGTCAGCTGTCGCGCCGTCATTCTTGCCAGCGCTATCAGCCTCGCCACCTTGCCTGTGCTCTATGGCTTCGGGTTCCTGACCATGCCGATCGACGAGGCGGTGAAGATCACCGTCGCCTTTTCCTGGCTTTTCGGCGGCGCGTTCTCCGGAGCTTTCGCCTTCGTCGCCGGCCTCGTCATTCGTGACCTGACGCAGTCGCGGGCGGAATTCGAACGGCTCAGTCGGACCGATACGCTGTCCGGGCTCGCCAATCGACGCGCCTTCAACGATGCCTTTGCCCGGGTGGATGGCGAGGCCTCTCTCGCCATCATCGACATCGACCGTTTCAAGTCGATCAACGACCGATTCGGCCACAATGCCGGCGACCTCGTCATCCAGGAGATCTCGGCCATCTTCCGGCAGGTGTTCGGCGAGCGCCATCTGGTCGCGCGGCTGGGGGGCGAGGAATTTGGCGTGATCCTGAATGGGAGCGAGCCTGCGCAACGGCTGGCGCTGGTCGAGCGGGCGCGCAGCCTCGTTGCGGGGAGGGGGTTCGTCTGCGACGGCATCGAGCTTTCCGTCACCATGTCCGCCGGCGTTGCGGAATTTCTGCCGGACCGCCGACCGGAATGGGTCTATGCGCAGGCCGACAAGGCGCTCTACCTGGCCAAGTCCCATGGACGCAACCGGGTCATGCACGAGCAGGCCCTCAGCATGGCAGAGGAAAGCGCGGCCGACTATGCCGCTGATCCAGCGGTGAATTTCAACGGCGTCGGAGCCAAGGGCTGAAGTTCAATCTTGCTCGCTGCCTTCCGTTTGTGCATGGTTCAAAAAACAGACATTCGGAGATTTCATGCAGCGCGCGACAAGCTACAAACCCGCCGGAACCGTGGCCGAGGCCCCCGACGGCATCGTCGTTCTGTCGCATGATGCGCGCCACCTTCGCCGCAAGCTGCTGCATCTCGATGATGGCGCCATGGTCATGCTCGACCTCAAGGAGCCGGTGCTGTTTGCCCATGGGGACAGGCTCGTTCTTGATGACGGCACCACGATCGAAATCCGTGCCGCCGAAGAGCGGCTGTTCCAGATCACGGCGCGCGATGGTCTGCATCTGATCGAACTTGCCTGGCATCTCGGCAACCGACATCTGGCAGCCCAGATCGAGACGGACCGGATCCTCATCCTGCGCGACCATGTCATCAGAGACATGCTGACCGGGCTTGGTGCCGAGGTGAGCGAAGTCGTCGAACCCTTTCAGCCGGTGCGGGGTGCCTATCATGCGCATGGCAACCATGGACATGGCGCCGGTGGCCATGGCTGATGCCGTCGCTTCAGGCCGTCTTGGCGACCAGCGCGCGCTTCTGCGGCTGATGGCGTGGCTGTCGCCGGCCTTTCCTGTCGGCGGGTTTGCCTATTCCGGCGGGCTGGAAAGTGCCATCGTCGACAGGCATGTGCGCGATGCCAGCAGCCTTGGATCCTGGATCGGCCTGCTGCTCGATCACGGCGGCCTGCGCAATGATGCCATCCTCTTTGTCGACGCCCATCGGCGGCAGAGGGAAGAGGGCGATCTTGGCGAACTCGTGGAACTGGCCGTGGCGCTGGCGGGCTCGGCAGAGCGCCATGCGGACATCACTCGGCAGGGCGAAGCCTTCGTGACGGCGGCGGCCGGCTGGCCGCATTCCGTGCTGGACATGTTATCCGGGCCGGTTGCCTACAGCGTTGCCGTTGGCGCCGTCGCTGCGGCGCACGGCGTGGCGCCGGGCGATGCGCTTGCGGCCTTCCTGCATGCACAGGTGTCGATGCTCGTCTCCGTTGCCATCCGTCTCGGCGTGATCGGTCAGAGCCATGGCGTCGGCCTGATCGCTGCGTTCGAGGAGCGGATCCTCCTGGCGGTGCCGAGCCTGGAGCGGCTGGGGCTGGACGATCTTGGCTCGGCAGCCATTGCGGCCGAAACCCTCAGCATGCGCCACGAGACGCAGTATTCCCGGCTTTTCCAATCCTAGTTTTCGCAAGGTCGCAGCATGAACATGATCAAGTCAAAGAATGGTCCGCTCCGTGTCGGTATCGGCGGGCCAGTCGGGTCCGGCAAGACGGCACTGACCGAGAAGCTCTGCAAGGCGATGCGTGATCAGTATTCCGTCGCCGTCGTCACCAACGACATCTACACGCGCGAGGATGCCGATGCGCTGATCCGCATGCAGGCGCTCAGTTCCGACCGCGTGGTGGGCGTCGAGACGGGCGGGTGTCCCCATACGGCAATCCGGGAGGATGCCTCGATCAATCTGAGGGCCATCGCCGATCTCAACGCCCGCATCCCCGACCTCGACCTCGTCTTCATCGAATCGGGGGGAGACAATCTGGCAGCGACCTTCTCGCCCGATCTCGCTGACATCACGCTCTATGTGATTTCGGTCTGCCAGGGCGAGGAAATCCCGCGCAAGGGCGGGCCGGGGATCACACGCTCGGATCTGCTTGTCATCAACAAGACGGATCTCGCGCCGCATGTCGGCGTCGATCTCGAGGTGATGGAACGGGATGCCGGGCGGATGCGGGCCGGGGGCCCCTTCGTCTTTACCGATCTGAAGCGGGGGGCTGGCGTCGAACGCATCGTCGCCTTCCTGCAGGAGAGCGGCGGGCTGTAAGCCACGCCGTATCTCCTATGTCTTTCAGCGCTCAGATCTGCTTGAGGGCCGTCACGTCGTTGATCTGGATGGTGCGGCCACGCACGGTGACACCGGCGCGACGCAGCGTCGAGAAGGCGCGCGACAGGGCTTCGGGTGCCAGACCCAGCTTGCCGGCCAGCAGGCTCTTCTGAAAGGGCAGGCGGATCGACGCCGGGCCGCCATCGGTGTTGCAGGCTGTCAGCAGGTAGTGGGCCACGCGCTGTGGCGCTGTCTGCAGGCGGTCATTGGCAATGCAGTCCATCGTGGCGCGCAGGTGGTCGGACAGGCAGCGCATGATGGTTTTCGCCACGTCCTTCTCCTGTTCGGCAAGGGCGCGTACCTTTTGCAGGTCGAAGCGTGCGAGCGTCACGGTCTCTGCGGCTTGTGCGTTGTAGAGATAGTTGTCGCCCATCGCCAGCAGGCATTCGGCAAAGGTGTCGCCGGGGCCGCAGATGCGGATATCGGCTTCCCGGCCGTCCTTGTTCAGCCGGTAGAGGCGGACATAACCGCCAAGCACGCAGTAGAAGAACTCTGCGTGGTCGCCTTCGCGGAAGAGCACGTCGCGCGATTCGTAATTGGCGACGGTCGCAATCTCCAGCATGGCCGCCATCGCGGATGGCCCGAGCTGTGAGAGGAAGGATGTCCGCAAAAGCGTGTTCTTGTCTCGCGTGTTCAGTCTCAAGATCTTGTTCACGGTTTCCCCGGCTCCCCGTTCATCGCCATGCCATGGACCGACAAATCACCTGCGCGAGCCATCTTCGCGCTTCCGGTGCCCGCATCCGCAAACCTGCGCCGCCACCCCCGGTGGTGCTGCAAACCCGCAGGATATCGGGCGCGTCGCCCCTTTCCAGCCCTTGCAGCATAGTGCCGGTTGCACCTGTCATGTTTGATTTCGATCAACCCGCCAGCCGGTTGCATGAGAATATCCGCAGGAACCTGAGGGCGCAGACAAGAAGAGGCGCGCCGTTGCCGGAGCGCCCCCGAAGTCTGCCACTTTCTGCGATTGCGTCAGAACTTGACGCCGACGCCCAGCTTGATGCTGTGCTGGCTGAGATCCGATTTCACCGCCGTACCGCTAAAATCGAGATCCTTGCTGCCGAAGTCGTTGTAGCGATAGTCGAGGCGGCCAAAGATCCGGTCGGTGATGGCGTAATCCACGCCGGCGCCAACGGTATAGCCGTGAAAGGTCTCCGATGCGCTTCCGAGGATTGCGTTGTCGGCCTCAGCCCGCGTTGCCACGTAACCTGCTGCCACATAGATCAAAGCACGATCGGCGGCATAGCCGACGCGGCCGCGAACGGAGCCCTGCCATTCGGCTTTGCCGTCGACATCGCCGAACACCGACAACATCGTCGTATCATTCCAATTGTAGTCCACATTGGCATCGAGGCCGAGCACGAGATTGTTGGTGAACTGCTTGTTGTAGCCGGCAAAGAACCCGAGGATGCCTCCATCGAGGTCACCTTGCAGTGGCGCGGCACCCCCCCGCCGCCGCTCCGGCATCGAAGGTGCCGTCAAGCCAAGCATAGCCCGTCTGGATGCCGGCATAGCCGCCGGTCCAATCGAAACCGCTCGGGCTGACTTCTGCGGCGACTGGGGCTTGCGGGACGGAGGAGACCGCATCGGCTGCAGATGCGGTGGTGGCCATCAGCACGACGGCAGCGGTAGCAATGAGTTTCTTCATTAGAAGATCCTGAATTGGTTGAATCGGTTATGTATAGCAACTTATGCGATAACCATTGCCGATTCAGATCCAAACAGGCAAGCGGGATTTCCTTTCTCTCGATAAAGGTCCGAATTTGGCCGATCAGGCCCGCCCGGTCTCCTCGCCGCTACTCGGCGGCGAGGGGAGGCAGGTTGATGACATTGCCGTTGCCGTCACCCTTGCGGATATCGGTCTTGCTGCGTTCGACTGCGGCGAGGCGCTTTTCCACCGCCTGCAGGCTGTCGAAGTTGCGGCGCGTCAGATGCGACAGGTCTTCGGCGGAAAGAACCTTCTCTTCGACTTCCTTCTTGCCGACGAAGCGTCCGAAGAGCCAGGCGAGCAGACGCGAGAGATCGTCGAGGATCAGGAAGAAGGCCGGAACCACGACGAGACTGAGTGCCGTGGAGACGATGATGCCGCCGATCACGGCGATCGCCATCGGCGAGCGGAACGAGCCGCCTTCACCCACACCGAGCGCCGAGGGCAGCATGCCGGCCGACATGGCGATCGAGGTCATGATGATCGGCCGGGCGCGCTTGCGTCCCGCTTCCACCATGGCTTCCAGGCGGTGCATGCCCTGATTGCGCATTTCGATCGCGAAGTCGACCAGCAGGATGGCGTTTTTCGTCACGATGCCCATCAGCATCAGGATGCCGATCAGGACCGGCATGGACAGCGCATTGTTGGTGACGATCAGGCCGACCGCCACGCCGCCGATGGCGAGCGGCAGCGAGAACAGGATGGTGAAGGGCTGGATCACGTTCTTGAAAAGCAGGATCAGCACCGTCAGCACCAGCAAAAGGCCGAGGATCATCGCATTGACGAAGCTCTGCTGCATCTCGGCCTGGATCTTGGCGTCGCCGCTTTCGGCAAGCCGGACGCTCGCGGGAATGTCCGCGCTCTTCACCGTGTCGCGGAAGGCCTTGGTGGCGGTGTCGAGGGCAATGCCCTGGGGCAGGCCCGCACCGATGGTGACCACACGGTTGCGGTCGTTGCGCTTGATCGAGGACACGCCTTCCGAATAGTCGATGTCGGCAACGCTCGATAGCGGCACGGTCGCGCCCGATGCCGTGCGAACCTTGAGCGCGCGCAAGGCGGCCAGGTTGGTTCTCAGATCAAGCGAAGCCTGAACGCGGATCGGGATCTGGCGATCATCGAGCGAGATCTTCGGCAGGGCGGCGTCCACGTCACCAATGGTGGCAACGCGGATGGTCTGCGAGATCTGCTGAGCGGTGATGCCGAGGCGGGCCGCCTCATCCGCGCGGGGGCGGATCTGCAGTTCCGGGCGCGGGAGCGCACCTTCCGAGCTGACATTCGACAGTTCCGGGACCGTCCGCAGCTTCGCTTCGAGAATGGCGATGGCCGCGTTCAGCTCGTCCTCGTTCTTCGAGAGGAAGTTGAAGGAGATATCGCGCTCGCCGCGGTCGTTCAGCTTCAGTACGCGAATGTCGGCGATGGAGGCGAGCTTTTCGAAAACCTCTTCCTCGATGTCCCATTGCGGACGCGTGCGGCCGTGTTCCTCGATCTTGGGCAGATACGGGCCGATCACCGGAAGTCCGCCGAGACCCTTGTTCACGAGGGTCTTGAGCAGCGAGTGGTCGATGCGGTCGAGATTCATGGTGACGCTGGCGCGGCGCAGCTCAAGATCGCCCCTCGGCGAGGCGCCGCCGAGGATGAAGATGCTGGAGACGTCCGACACATCCTTGACCGCCGCATAGATTTCTTCGGTCTTGCGCTCGGTCTCGTCGAGCGTCGCGTTCGGCGGCAGTTCGACGGACAGGGTGATGCGGCCTGCGTCTTCCGGCGGCAGGAAGCTGCCGGGAACCTGCGCGAGCAGCATCAGCGAGCCGATGAGGAAGACGATGGCCGCAACGAGGGTGCCCAGGCGCGAATACCAGCGGCGCGTGGTGAAGCGCACGAGACGGGTATAGAGCTTCAGCGGCACGCTGTCGTTGTCGTGATGATCGTCCATCGCGTCTTCGGCGCGCATCAGATAGGCCGCCATCATCGGCGTGATGAGGCGGGCAACCAGCAGCGAGAAGAAGACGGAGAAGGCAACCGTCAGGCCGAACTGGATGAAGTACTGGCCGGGAATGCCCGGCATGAAGGAAACAGGCACGAAGACGGCGATAATGGTGAAGGTGGTCGCGATGACGGCGAGACCGATTTCATCGGCCGCCTCGATCGCCGCGCGATAGGGCGTCTTGCCCATCTTGATGTGGCGGGCGATGTTTTCCACCTCGACGATCGCATCATCGACGAGAATACCGGTCGCCAGCGTGAGCGCCAGGAAGCTGACCAGATTGAGCGAGAAGCCCATCATGTCCATGACCCAGAAGGTCGGGATGGCCGACAGCGGCAGTGCGATGGCTGAAATCAGTGTGGCACGCCAGTTGCGCAGGAAGAGCAGCACGACGATGACGGCGAGAATGGCGCCTTCGATCAGCGTGTGCATGGCCGCTTCGTAGTTGCCGTAGGTGAAGTAGACGGAATCGTCGATCATTTCGATCTGGACATCAGGGTTCTCGGCGCGCACCTGGGCGAGACTTTCAGCGACGGTTTCTGCGACCGTCACTTCGCTGGCGCCCTTGGCGCGGAACACCGCGAAGGACACGACGGGTTTGCCATCGTGTCGTGCAAAGGATTTCGGCTCCTGATAGGTGTCCTTGACGGTTCCGAGGTCCGAGAGCTTGACGAAGCGATCGCCCGGAAGCGCAATCGTCGTGCCGGCGAGGCTCGTCACGTCCCTGTTGTCGCCGAGCGTGCGGATCGACTGCTCGGCGCCGGCAACCTGGCCACGACCGGAGCCGAGGTCGACATTGGTTCCCCTTAACTGGCTGGATACGTCAGCGGCGGTGATGCCGAGGGCATCCAGGCGGTTGGGATCGAGTTCGACGCGGACTTCACGGTCTGAGCCGCCGTAACGGTCGACCCGGCCGATGCCGGGCTGGCCCTGCAAAGCACGCTTGATCGTGTCATCGACAAACCACGAGAGTTCAGCGAGATTCATGTCCGGCGAGGAAACGGCAAAGCTCTGGATCGCCTGACCTTCGACGTCGATCTTGGTGACGATCGGCTCGTCGACCGAAGCCGGCAGGTCGCCGCGAATGCGGTCGATGGCGTCCTTGACGTCCTGCACGGCCTGTTCGGTCGGAACTTCCATGCGGAACATGATGATGGTCTGCGACTGGCCATCGGTCACGTTCGAATTGATTTCATCGACGCCGGTGATCGAGGCGACCGCGTCCTCGACCTCCTTGGTCACCTGGCTTTCAAGCTCGGCCGGGGAGGCGCCGCTCTGGCCGACGGTGACCGCGACCAAGGGCACGTCGATGTTCGGGAACCGGGTGATCGGCAGCGCGTTGAAGGACTGAATCCCGACCACGACCAACAGGAAAAACGCCAGGATCGGCGCGATCGGGTTTCGGATGGACCATGCAGAGAAGTTCATGGCGACGTCGTTCCTCAGTTGGATACGCTGCTGGTGTCTTCTACGGGATTGATCCGGTCACCTTCACGGACGAAGACGCCCGCCTTGGCGACGACCAGGTCACCCTCCTTCAGTCCTTCGGTCACTTCGATGTAGGGACCGTCCTGGATGCCTGTCTTGACCGTCTGCATCTTGACCACACCGTCCGTGACGAGGCGTACCGTGGTCACGTTACGCTCGCTGGTGATGGCCGAGAGGGGCAGCGCGATATCATCAGCCTTGCCAATGGTGATCGCGGCATTTCCATACATGCCGGCGCGTGCGGCCATGTCGTCGTCGATGGCAATATGCACCGAACCCATGCGGGTCAGGGCGTCAACCACCGGCGAGACCAGCCGGATCGAGCCGGTGATCGGGGTCTTGGTGCCTGCAACCGTAATGACGGCTTCCTGGTCCGTCTTCAACCGCAGTATATCACTTTCCGTCACGTCCGCCACCAGTTCGATCTGGCCATCGCGAATGACGGTGAACAGCGGCGAGGCGCTGCCAGAGGCGATGGCGCCGATGCGGGCGTTGCGAACCGAAATGATGCCGGCGACAGGCGACTTGATCTCCGTGCGGGCGAGGCGCAGGTCGATATCCGAGATCTGCGTCTCGATCACCTTGATGTCCGCTTGGGCCACCGCAATTGCCTGCTTGGCGCTCTCGACGCGGGTCTGGGCGCTGGCGAGCGAGGTTTCGGCCTGTTCGCGCTGCGAAGCTGAGGCCGAACCGCTGGTGACGAGACGCGAGGCCCGGTCGAACTGGCGCTGGGCTTCCTTGAGATTGGCTTCGGCTTCGACCACCTGAGCGCGCGACTGGGCCAGAGAGGCCTCAGCCTTGGCAAGGTTTGCCGCCTGCTGGCTGCGTTCCAGCTTCAGCGTGTCATCGTTGAGGCGGGCGACAACCTGACCGGCGGCCACCGTGTCGCCGACATCGGCTTCCAGGGACTTGATCTGAAGACCTTCGACCTGCGGCTGGATGTAGACGTCCTCGACCGCCTTGATCGTGCCGGTGGCGACGATCCGGTCGACCAGATCGCGGCTCTTGGCCTGGGTGACGACGATCGAGGGCAGAGCAGGGGCCGTTGCCGCGTCTGCTGGCTTTTCCTCAGCGAAGGCGACCGAGGCCATCAGCGTCAGCATGGAGGCCAGCATGATGGCCCTGGGGCTCGTGTTTATAAGCATGGGTCCCTTCCCCAAAAATAGATCGCAAGTCCGTTCATATTACGCATGGGCGCCGTATCCGGCTCACATCCAAGGCGCAATAACAACCCCCACCGTAGCGCCGCGTGGGCGGCACCGGTACCCCAACATCCTGCCAGAGGTGGGCGATCGGCCAAATGCTTGCAAGAGGCGCTGGCCGTGATTTCAGGTTCGGCGAAAAGAATGTTCAATATTGGACTGTGGTGTTGCCGAAATGCAATTCAGCGATGCCAATTTGATCAGCGTTGCCTACAAAATATTCGAGCACGGGGATCACTCCCCGTGCCCGTTACTTGCTGTGGTCCGCCAAGACTATTTCAGGGCCGCGTCGGTGATCTCGGTCGTGTAAGCCCCCGTCGGCTCCTTGGAGATCACCGGATCCGAGCCGCCGCCGAGCAGCGTCTTCACGGTACGATCGTAATCGGCCTTGTCGAGCGCGCCGTTCGAGCCGGCCGTCAGCTTGGCGACTTCGCTCATCATGCGCTTCTGATGCTGCTCGGTCTGGGCACCCGACGCGTCGTTTTCGAGAACGATCTCGGCTGCTTCGTCGGAGTTCTCCTCGGCATATTTCCAGCCCTTCATCGACGCGCGAACGAACTTGACCATCTTTTCCTTGAAGGCCGGGTCCTTCAGCTTGTCCTCAAGCACATAGAGACCGTCTTCGAGCGTGGCGACGCCTTCGTCTTCATACTTGAAGGTGACCAGGTCTTCCGCCTTGATGCCGGCATCGATGACCTGCCAGTATTCGTTGTAGGTCATGGTCGAGATGCAGGCGGCCTGCTTCTGCAGCAGCGGGTCGACGTTGAAGCCTTGCTTCAGAACCGTCACGCCGCCTTCCGAACCGTCGGTCTTGATGCCGAGCGTGCTCATCCAGGACAGGAACGGATATTCGTTGCCGAAGAACCAGACGCCGAGCGTCTTGCCCTTGAAATCTTCCGGCTTGGTGATGCCGGTTTCCTTCAGACAGGTCAGCATCATGCCCGAGGACTTGAAGGGCTGGGCGATGTTGACGAGCGGAACGCCCTTTTCGCGGGTGGCAAGTGCCGACGGCATCCAGTCGACGATCACGTCAGCGCCGCCACCAGCCAGAACCTGCGGCGGAGCAATATCCGGACCGCCCGGCTTGATTTCGACGTCGAGGCCTTCTTCTTCGTAGAAGCCCTTGTCTTTCGCGACGTAATAGCCGGCGAACTGGGCCTGGGTTACCCATTTCAGCTGGAGGGTCACCTTGTCGGCGGCGGCGGCCTGCAGGGCGGTCAGCGAGACCGCAGCTGACAGCAGCAGGGATGCGAGTTTGACAGTCATTTCAGTTCCCTCTTTTCTTGTTAGTCCCACTTACGTCCGGCCACCACGGACGGACGGATGCCAGAAGGTGACCCGGCGTTCGGCCAGTGCCACCAATCCGTAGAAGACCGAGCCGGCGAGTGCGGCAACCGCAATCTCGGCCCAGACCATGTCGACATTCGAGCGTCCGACCTCGGTCGAGATCCGGAAGCCCATGCCGACAATCGGGGTGCCGAAGAATTCTGCCACGATCGCACCGATCAGCGCGAGGGTGGAATTGATCTTCAGCGCATTGAAGATGAAAGGCCAGGCGGCGGGAAGCCGCAGGCGCACCAGCGTCTGCCACCAGGAGGCGGCATAGGTGTGCATCAGGTCGCGTTCCATATGGCTGGCAGACGCCAAACCCTGGACCGTGTTCACCAGCATCGGGAAGAAGGTCATGATGACGACGACGGCGACTTTCGACTGCCAGTCGAAGCCGAACCACATGACCATGATCGGGGCGATGCCGACGACCGGGAGCGCCGAGACGAAGTTGCCGATCGGCAGCAGACCCTTCTGGAGGAAGGGTGAGCGGTCGATCAGGATCGCGGCGATGAAGCCGAGGCTGCAGCCGGCGACGTAGCCGGTGATGACCGATTTCAGGAAGGTCTGCTGGAAATCCGCCCAGAGGATATGGGTGGAGGTGAGGATTCGCGCCCAGATCATCGAGGGGGCGGGGAGCAGGATCGAGGGGATCTCGAAGCCGCGCACGAGGCATTCCCAGATGACGAGCAGCGTCACGCCAAAGATCAGCGGGACGGCAATGCCGATCGCGCGGCGGGCGGCCGGATCCTTGGTGCGCAGACGCACCAGCCATTCGTTGAGGCCCCAGGTGCAGAGCCAGAAGACAAAGGCGAAGACGAGATACCCGTTCATGGCTTGACCCCCATGCGTGCGAGCACCCTTGTGTGCGCCATGCCGACGATCGAGACGAGCAGGGCAGCCAAGCCCGCTGCCATGAAGAGGGCGGCCCAGATCTGGATGGTCTGGCCGTAATACGAGCCGGAGAGCAGGCGGGCGCCGAGGCCCGCGACAGCACCGGTCGGCAGTTCACCGACGATCGCACCGACGAGCGAGATCGCGATGGCCACCTTCAGCGAGGTGAAGAGATAGGGCATGGAGGCCGGCCAACGCAGCTTCCAGAAGGTCTGGGTCTGGCTGGCGTTATAGGTGTGCATCAGGTCAAGCAGCAGGATATCGGGGCTGCGCAGGCCCTTCACCATGCCGACGACAATCGGGAAGAAGGAAAGATAGGTCGAAATCAGGGCCTTGGGCATCAATCCGGAGATGCCGATGGAATTCAACACCACAATGATCATTGGCGCGATGGCGAGGATCGGGATCGTCTGGGAGGCGATGACCCAGGGCATCAGCGATCGGTCCATCGCCCGGTTGTGAACGATGGCGATGGCCAGCACGATGCCGAGCACGGTTCCCATGGCAAAGCCGGCCAGTGTCGCCGAGAGCGTGATCCAGGCATGGTAGACCAGGCTGCGCTTGGAGGTGACGGCCTTGTTGATGGTGGTGTCCCAGAGTTCGGCGACGATCTGGTGCGGGGCCGGCAGCACCGGGCGCTCCTGCGCAAAGGTCCGCTCGACGACCTCAGCGAAGGTGATCTCCTCGCCGGCACGGGCCGCTTGGTCGCGCACGAAGGGCGCGTTCAGGTAGACGACGAAGAGATGCCAGACGACGAGGATCGCCAGGATCACCGTCAGGATCGGCAGGATGCGGTCGCGGAAGTTGGACGGCTCGGCCATGGTCACACGCCTCCCTTTGCCGGAAAGAGCATCAGCGCCATGGAGACGACACCAAGCGCCACGCCGGCCGTCTGGATGTTGCTGAGCCTTTCGCCGAAGAGGAAGAAGGCGATGACGTTGATGAGGACCAGCTGGGCGATGGCCGAAGCGGAGATGGCCAAGCCCAGCCCACCCTCACGCATCAGCTTCACCATCATCAGATTGCCGAGGCAGTAGAGGGCGAGCGAGGCCAAGAGCACCCAGAGCCTGCCGTTGTCGACATAGGCGCGGGAGACGGTGGCGGCGCCGAGGAAGGTCGCCATGGCGGCACCGAGCCACAGGAGGAAGGTGGGGTTCATGGGGTGATCCCTCGCGTCGAGAGAGCATTACCCCCCTCTGTCACTCCGTGACATCTCCCCCACAAGGGGGGAGAGTGGCGGCTGGTGCTTTGCCATGGGAGTGCGACGGCGACCGCATCCCGCTCTCCCCCCTTGTGGGGGAGATGCCCGGCAGGGCAGAGGGGGGCGACCAGAGCCGCAGCATTAAAAGAGATGCCCCTCATCCCCGGCGCAAAATTTGCGCCTGACCTGCCGGCACCTTCTCCCCGTTGCAACGGGGAGAAGGGATGTGCGGCACAGCGCTTGCCATACCCTCTCCCCGCCTGCGGGGAGAGGGGCAGGGTGAGGGGCATATTTGCCGAAAGCAACACACTATTCCTCATAGCTATGCCCTGCCTTCAGACCCTCGCGCACGCGGTGCGCGATCTCGAGAAACTCCGGCGTCTCGCGGATGTCGAGCGGGCGTTCCTTGGGTAGCGTCGACTCGATGATGTCGGTTACCCGGCCGGGCCTAGGGCTCATGACGACGATCTTGGTGGAGAGGTAGACGGCCTCGGGGATCGAATGGGTGACGAAGCAGATCGTCTTGTTGGTGCGGTCCCAGAGCTTCAGAAGCTCCGAATTCAGGTGGTCGCGGACGATTTCGTCGAGCGCGCCGAAGGGTTCGTCCATCAGGAGGAGGTCCGCGTCGAAGGCGAGCGCGCGGGCGATCGAGGCGCGCTGCTGCATGCCGCCGGACAGCTGCCAGGGATATTTCTTGGCAAAGCCCGAGAGGTTGACAAGATCGAGCGTGCGCTCGATGCGCTTCTTCTTTTCGTCGGCGCTGTAGCCCATGATTTCGAGCGGCAGCGCGATGTTGTTCTCGATCGTGCGCCAGGGATAAAGGGCTGCCGCCTGAAAGACGTAGCCGTAGGAGCGCGCCTTGCGCGCCTCTTCCGGCGTCATGCCGTTGACGGTGATCTCACCGGCGGTGTGCTTTTCGAGATCGGCGATGACGCGGAGGAACGTGGTCTTGCCGCAGCCGGAGGGTCCGATGAAGGAGACGAAATCGCCCTTCTTCACTTCGAGATCGACATTCGACAGGGCGTGGACGGGGCCGTCATTGGTCTCGAAGGTGAGGCTCAGGTTCCTGGCCGAGACGACGGAGATGGGTGCATTCATGCGCTGGGACCAATCGGGTTTCTTGCAAAGGCCTTTCGCCTCTTGCATTCTTTGACGAGGCGGCCGCGCATCTCTCGCGGGCCGGGACTGGCGGCGTTTCCGCCAAAGGGATGAGGATCAGACCATGGATGCATCATCGAAGCCCACCTGCCGGATCGTGAAGCCCGGCCATACCTATGAGGGCAAGCAGGGACTGAGTTACTTTGAAGGGATCGCCGCCGAAACCGTGGGTGCCAAGGGCATTTGTATGCATGTGCTGACCATGCCGCCCGGCGCGCGCGCCAAGGCGCATCTGCACGAGAGCCACGAGACGGCGATCTACATGCTCTCCGGCCAGGCGCATACCTGGTACGGCGATCGGCTGGAAAACCATGTCGTGGTTCACGCGGGCGAGCTGTTCTACATTCCGGCCGGCGTGCCGCATCTGCCGGCGAACCTGTCGAACGCGCCCTGTACGGCGATCATAGCGCGCACCGATCCGAACGAGCAGGAGAGCGTCGTGCTGCTGCCGGAGCTGGATGGGTTGGTTGAGGTGTGAGGTCGGGCTCATGTCGCCAGCCTCTCTGTTCGTGGCAGGGCGATCCACCAATAGATGATCGCGCAGATCATGCCTGTCGGGACCAGGGACAGGGCCATTGACGCCGAGTTCTGATTGAAGAAACGGCCCCAGGTTGCCAGTTGCAAAAGAGCGATGCCGGAGAGGGGGCAGGCGGCACCCGCGATGGCAAAATGCCACCAGCGGTTCCACTGCATTCGCAGAAGTACCCAGGTGGCCAGCAGGGTGAAGGGTGCGGCCAGCAACAAGGCGACCGGCATGATTTCCGCCGTCAACCGAAGTGCTTGAAGAATGGAGCCGGGAAAAATCAAGACGAAGAGCGGCAGTCGACCGTAGGTGACGGCATCTGTGACCTCAAGCGTCGCCCAGATGCCCATGACGCCGACAAACACGGCCGCTGCGTAGCCCGCGCCGAAGCGCGCACTTCTCCGCAGCCATGTCTTCTTCGCTGGCATCACGCTCACACCCCCGTCGCCGGAATGCCCGAGCGTTCCACCTTGCGCGGAGCAACCAGTTCCTTCCAGGTCGACAGCGCCTTGTTGACCGCCGTGAACGGCTCGCGCTTCACAAACTTGCCATGGCCCTCGCGGGTCTTGACCGCGCTCTCCTCGATCGCGACATAGCCGCGGGTCAGCGTGTAGCGTGGCAGGCCGTTGACTTCCTTGCCTTCGAAGACGTTGTAGTCGATCGAGGACTGCTGGGTCTTGGCGGAGATGGTCTTGGAGCGCTTGGGATCCCAGACCACGAGGTCGGCATCGGCGCCGACGAGCACGGCGCCCTTCTTCGGGTAGATGTTGAGGATCTTGGCGATGTTGGTCGAGGTGACCGCGACGAATTCGTTCATCGTCAGGCGACCGGTCGCGACCCCATAGGTCCAGAGCATGGGCATGCGGTCTTCGAGCCCGCCGGTGCCGTTCGGGATCTTGGCGAAGCTATCGAGGCCGAAGCGTTTCTGCTCGGTGGTGAAGGCGCAGTGGTCGGTGGCCACGACCGAGAGCGAGCCCGACTGCAGGCCGGCCCAGAGGGAATCCTGGTGCTGCTTGTTGCGGAAGGGGGGCGACATGACGCGGCGGGCGGCGTGATCCCAGTCCTTGTTGAAATATTCGTTTTCGTCGAGTGTCAGGTGCTGGATCAGCGGCTCGCCATAGACGCGCATGCCCTTCTGGCGGGCGCGGCGGATGGCTTCGTGCGCCTGTTCGCAGGAGGTGTGCACGACGTAGAGCGGAACGCCCGCCATATCGGCCAGCATAATCGCGCGGTTGGTGGCTTCGCCCTCGACCTCCGGCGGACGGGAATAGGCGTGCGCCTCCGGTCCGTTATTGCCTTCGGCCAAGAGCTTCGCCGTCATCGAGGCGACGAC
This sequence comes from Rhizobium sp. AG855, assembly GCF_003610655.1. Classification (NCBI taxonomy): domain Bacteria; kingdom Pseudomonadati; phylum Pseudomonadota; class Alphaproteobacteria; order Hyphomicrobiales; family Rhizobiaceae; genus Rhizobium; species Rhizobium sp. AG855. The sequence goes on from NZ_RAQG01000003.1 coordinate 743,916, forward strand.
GTCGCCGTTTTCGGCATGCACAAGGGGGAGCGCGCCGAGTTCGGCGCAGCGCTGGAAGGAGGCGAACATTTCGTCGTCATTCACCATCAGCGCGCCCTTGTAGGCCATGAAATGCTTGAAGGTGTTGATGCCGCGATCCTGGACGACCGTCTTCATCTCGTCGAAGACGCGTTCGTTCCAGCCTGTAATCGCCATGTGGAAGGAATAGTCAGCCGTGGCGCGCGAGGTCTTGTTGTCCCACATTGTGAGCGCATCGAGCAGCGACTGGTCGGGGCCGGGCAGACAGAAATCGACGACCATGGTCGTGCCGCCGGCAAGGCCGGCCCGCGTGCCACTTTCGAAGTCGTCGGCGGAATAGGTGCCCATGAAGGGCATTTCGAGATGCACATGCGGGTCGATGCCGCCAGGCATGACGTAGCAGCCGGTCGCATCCAGCACGGTGTCGCCGGAGAGATTGGGCCCGATCTCGACGATTACGCCGCCCTCGATCTTGACATCGGCCTTGTAGGTCAGATCGGCGGTGACGATCGTGCCGTTCTTGATGACTGTGGTGGTCATGTGGTCTCTCCCCGTATTTTCAGTTCAGTGTGTGCTCATCCGGCGAAGCCCAGGGCCAAAGCCATGGACCGCTCCACGCGTCGCATTGTCACGTCGTCGAAGGTGCCGATTACGTCCCCGATCCTCTGTCTGCTGGCCGGACTGATCTTGTCGACCATGACTTCCGACTGCAGTTTCAGCCCGTTCGTGGAGGTGGGTTCCACCGGCACCCGAAAAATGCTCGGCCCTGAACTGAAGCTGGTGATCGGGCAGACGAGCAAGGTTCTCAACTGCGACTCCGTCATCGAGTCTGTCTGAACAACAACGGCCGGGCGAGGCTTGCCCAGATCGCTGGAGAGTATGACAGTGACGACGTCGCCACGCTTCATTGACCACCTTCACCGGGTTCGTGATCCCACATGTCCTTTTGAAGGCTATCGATCCACTCCATGACATCGTCTTCCTCATCGGCAAACGCCATCCTGTTTGCCTCAGCCAATGCCTGTTCTCGCACCGTTGGATCTCTCAAGTCGGGCAGCCATAGTTCAAATCGCTGAAATCCCTTGGCGCGAAACTCAGCCTTCTCTTCAGCAGACAGTTCTCTTGGCAAAGCCATCGGCATACCTCCACTACGGTCAGGTCATGATCCTACGCCACAATCTCCGCCGTCTCCAGAACCGCCCGGAGCAGCACGTCGCAGCCGGCGGAGGCCCATTCCTTCGAGATCTCCTCCGCCTCGTTGTGGCTCAGGCCATCGACGCAGGGGCACATGATCATCGTCGAAGGTGCCACCTTGGCGGCCCAGCAGGCGTCGTGGCCGGCGCCGGAGATGATGTTCATGTGGCTGTAGCCCAGATCTTCCGCCGCCTTGCGGACGGAGGCGACGAGCTTCGGATCGAAGGTAACAGGGTCGAAATGGCCGACGGCTTCCACGGCACAGCCGACGCCGAGGGCTGAACAGATCTCGGTTGCTTCCTTCTCGATCCTTGCGCGCATGCCATCGAGCTTGGCCTGCTCGGGCGAGCGGATGTCGACGGTGAAAATGACCGTGCCGGGCAGCACATTGCGGGAATTGGGGGAGAATTTTACCTGCCCGACGCCGCCGACGCAGCCCGGCTGGTTGTCCATGGCAACGGTCTGCACCATTTCCATGATCCGGGCCATGGCCAGGCCGGCATTGACGCGGTGGTTCATCGGGGTGGAGCCGGTATGGGCTTCCTTGCCGGTCAGGGTGAATTCCAGCCACCACAGGCCCTGACAGTGGGTCACGACGCCGATCTGCTTTTCCTCGGCTTCGAGGATCGGGCCCTGCTCGATGTGATATTCGAAATAGGCGTGCATCTGCCTAGCGCCCACCGTCTCATCACCCACCCAGCCGATGCGCTTCAGCTCGTCACCGAAAGTCTTGCCGTCCATATCTTTTCGGCCATAGGCATAATCCTGGGTCAGCACGCCGGCAAAGACGCCGGAGGCCAGCATGGCGGGTGCAAAACGGGCGCCTTCCTCGTTGGTCCAGTTGGTGACGACGATGGGATGCTTCGTCTTGATGTTGAGGTCGTTCATCGAGCGCACGACTTCCAGACCGGCGAGCACGCCGAGCACGCCGTCATATTTGCCGCCGGTCGGCTGGGTATCGAGGTGGCTGCCGACATAGACGGGAAGCGCATCCGGATCGGTTCCGGCGCGGGTCATGAACATGTTGCCCATGGTGTCGACGCCCATGGTCAGCCCCGCATCCTCGCACCAGCGCTGGAACAGGCGGCGAGATTCCGCATCCTCGTCCGTCAGGGTCTGGCGATTGTTGCCGCCGGCCACGCCGGGGCCGATCTTCGCCATCTCCATGAGCATGTCCCACAGCCGATCGCCGTTCACGCGAAGGTTCGTGCCGGGTTGCGCCGTCATTGCAGATCCTCACCTGTTTTTCGGAATCGGATCTTGCGCCCGACTCCCATGTTCCCGGGGTCAGCAACAGCGGCTTGTCTTTGTCTTTTCCGCTGTCGTATCGGCAGTTGCCTTTATTTGACATCTGTCCAATAATTTGACCGACTGGTAAAACATTACAGCTTCCAGCCCGGCACTCAAGACGGAATCGGCAAAAATCTGCGACAAAATACAAAGCAGATGCCCAGATTTTGGGCTTTGATATTCCTGATAGAGTTCAGTGGCTTAGGTGGGAATAACTCGACGATGGCGATACCGAGAGCGGCGCAGACCCTAAGGCGGACGCGGATCCAGGAGGAGAAGGAGGAACTGATCCTCGAGGCGGCGCTGGAGGTTTTCTCGCAGCGGGGATTCCATGGTTCGACGATTGACCAGATCGCCGAGGTCGCCGGCATGTCGAAGCCCAACCTGCTCTATTATTTCCGCACCAAGGAGGCGATGCACCGCGCCCTGATCGACCGCGTGCTGGAAAACTGGCTGGAGCCGCTCGCGGCCTTCGATGCCGATGGTGATCCGGAGGAAGAGATCCGTTCCTATATCCGTCGCAAGCTGGAAATGGCGCGCGATTTTCCACGCGAAAGCCGGCTGTTCGCCAATGAAGTTCTGCAGGGCGCGCCGCATATCATGGGTGTGCTTGAAGGACCGCTGAAGGCGCTGGTGGACGAGAAGGCGGAGGTCATCCGGGCCTGGATTTCGGCCGGCAAGGTGCGCGATTGTGATCCGCACCACATGATCTTCTCGATCTGGTCAACCACACAGCACTACGCCGATTTCGACGTGCAGGTGCAGGCCGTGCTCGGCAAAGGAAGGGACGGTCCCGACCGCTTCGAGGCGGCGGCGCTTTTTCTCGAGGCGCTCTTTGTCAGCGGCCTGATCATGAAGCCTGCCGTCAGTCCCGGAGCAGGCCCATGACCAGCAGGCCGGCGGCTGTGACCAAGGCGCCGAGGAAGACGGCCGGGCTTGCCCAGCCATGGCCGAGAAGGCCTTCCAGCAAAATGATGAAGGTCGGTGTCAGGTAGCCGTAACCGAGCACCTTGGGGGCGGGCAGGCGCATCGACGCATATTGCAGCAGCATGAAGGTGATCGCGGTCGTGACGATCGACAGATAGGCAATCGTTGCCCAGACGGTGCCGGGGAGTGCGGCGAAATCCGTCTCGGCGAGCGGGACTGCTCCCGTCGGCAGCAGCCAGGGAATGGTGAAGACCACGACCCAGAAGCCGAAGGCGACCGGGTTTTCGCCCTGGCCGAACTTGCGGATCAGCGGCACATAGGCACCGTGGCAGATGACGCCGACGAAATAGATCAACTCGCCACGGCCGACATCAAAGGACAGGATGGCGCCGATATCGGCCCGGAAGATGACCCAGATCGCGCCGAGGGCCGCAATGACAAGGGCGATCAGCACGTCCGGCCGCGTCCTCTGACCGATGAAGACGAGCGCGAAGCCGGCGCTGATCAGCGGCATCAGGGTGAAGACGGCACCTGTTTGCACGGGGCTGGTGAATTCGAGCGCCGCAAACATGGTCAGCATGTAGATGGCGATCAAGCCGCCGAGCAGGGCATAGCGCCAGACGCGGCGCGGCGTCGTGAAGGGCACGCGCAGGATGCCGAAGGTCAAGATGCCCATGACGACCATGGTCATCAGATAGCGCCACAGCGTGAGCGGGCCGGCTTCCAGATGCTGGGCCGCCATGCCGCCGAACGAGAACGAACCAGCGATCAGGGCGGCAAACAGCAGCATCGCGGCATGGGCCAGAAGCTTTTCGCGGCCCTTGGCATGCACGGTATGGCGATTGGCGGGAGCAGCGGGGAGATCGACGTTTTCGGTCATGCTTCATCTCGCGGCCATGGGGATGCGTCATCCTGCGGGGTGACTTGACCGGGCCGGCATTCTCATTCATCTGCGGCAGGAGGTGCAGCCGCATTGCCGCACCCATGACAGATCCATTCCCGCAGTTAATCGAAAGCGGCCCTGATGACAACGACGATCGGCTTCCAGGATACGGACAGAAGCACCAGTGCGGTCCTTGAGGAGGTGATTGCCTCGATGGATGGCGAACACGTCACCCTGCGGCAAATCCTGCAGACCATGGGTGAGAGCGGGCTGCTTCTGCTGTGTGGCCTGTTGTCTCTGCCATTTCTCGTGCCGGTGTCCATTCCGGGTGTCTCCACCGTCTTCGGTGCCGGCATCGTTCTGATCGGGGTCGCGATCACCTTCAACCGGTTCCCCTGGCTTCCGGCCAAGGTGGCGGATCGCAAGCTCGATACCGGAAAGCTGGTGCCGGTGCTGCAACGCGGGCTCACCATCCTGCGCAAGGTCGACCGCTATGTGCGCCCGCGCCTGCTCGCATTGACGACCGGCGCCGTCATCAACCGGATCAACGGTCTGGTGCTGACGGCAGCAGGCGTGCTGTTGATGATGCCGCTGTCATTCATTCCCTTTTCCAACACGCTGCCGGGCGTGGCGATCCTTCTGCTCTCCACCGGCATTTCGCAGCGGGACGGAGCGGTCGTGGCCGCAGGCCATCTTATGGTGGTGCTGACGCTCATCTATTTCGGCGCACTTGCCTATGCCGCCATGGCCGCCGGCCAGAGCCTGAACCTGTTCGGCGGCTGAGCGCGTTTTCCAGGCGTCGCGCGCGATCAGGCGGTGCGGGGCAGGGCAACGTCGTTTTCTGCCGCGTGACGCAGAGCGAATTCCACGAAAGCGTCCGGGCTCATCGGACGGGCGAGGGCATAGCCTTGCAGCGTCTGGCAGCCAAGGTCGCGCAGGATGGCGGCGTGTTCCATGGTTTCCACTCCTTCCGCGACGATGCCGACGCCGAAGGAACGCCCGATATCGACGATCGAACTGATCAGCCGGCGCTGGGTGGCGTTCGTCACGATGGGAGCAACGAGCTGGCGGTCGATCTTCAAGCGGCTGGGCGAGAGCTTGATCAGGGAGAGGATCGAGGCATAACCGGTGCCGAAATCGTCGATCTCGATCGCAATGCCGTGCGCCCGGATCCGCTCCAGGCTTTCGGCGACCGCATCGGCCTTGTCGTCGAAGGAGATCGATTCCAGCAATTCGAAGGAGAGGCTGCCCGGCTTCAGCGCCAGGGTCTCCAGGCGATCGATCAGCTTGTCTTCGAACAGGCGCTGGGCGGAAATGTTGACCGAGACATGCTCGATGCCGAGGCCGAGCGCTCTCCAGCGTGACAGCTGGGCAAGTGCCTGTTCCAGAATGCTGGCGTCGATCTGGGACACGACATTCAGGTTTTCGGCGATTTCGAGGAACTTGTCGGGCGTCAGGATGCCCTTCTTGGGATGGTTCCAGCGGGCCAGCGCCTCGGCGCCGTTGATCTGAAGCGTGTTCGCGTCGAATTGCGGCTGGTAATAGGCAATGAAGTCCTCGTTGCCGAGCGAGCGCAGGATGGCGTCGGCCGTCTGCTTCACGTTGATGGTCCGGGCGCGCAGACTGTCGTTGAAGTGCTCGACGCGGTTGCGGCCTCGGCGCTTGGCCTCATAGAGGGCAATGTCGGCGTTGACCAGCAGCTGCTCGGCAGCAACGGAGGCCTGCTGGCGGATCGCGATGCCGATGGAGGCGCCTACCCGGCATTCGTGGTCGTTGTAAACGATCGGCCGGTTGATCGCTGCAATCAGTCGTTCGCCGATGCGGGTGGCCTCGTCCGGTTCCAGCGGCTTTGTGCACACGACGACGAATTCGTCGCCACCGATCCGTGCGACGAAATCTCCGAGCGTGACGGCTTTCTCCAACTCGGTTGCCACGTGACGCAGGATGGCGTCGCCGGCGCCGTGGCCGAGCGTGTCGTTGATCTCCTTGAACCGGTCGAGGTCGAGATGCAGGATCGTCAGCTGCCCAAACCCTGCGGAATCGTCGAGGGGAGCTGCGAGCTTCTGGTCGAGGAAACGGCGGTTCGGCAGACCCGTCAGGGCATCGTGCAGCGAATTGTGCTCCATGCGCAGTCGAGCGGCATCAAGCGCTGCATTCTGTTGCTCGGTCTGGCGCTGAGCCTCGCGCAGTTCTTCCTGCAGGCGCACATCGGCGCTGACATCCCAGTTGACGCCGAGCACGCTCATCCGGCCTTGCGGGTTGCGGAAGGCTGTGCCGACAGCGCGGATGTGGCGGATTTCGCCGTCTCGCGTGATGCGGAATTGGGTCTCGTAGGTTTTGCCCTGCGCGATCGCCTCAGCGAGGCATTTGTCGGCCTGCACGAGGTCATCAGGATCCACGCAGGATCTCCAGACGTCATAGCAGGTCTGGACATCGCGATCGACGCCGTAGAGCTGGTACATCCGATCGTCCCACTTGATGTCCCCGGAGGCGAGGTCGAGTTCCCAGATGCCGATGCTGGAGGTTTCGAGCGCAAGGCCGAGGCGGCTGGACAGGGCGGTCAGCTGTTCCTCGCGCTCGCGCAACGCGGCGTAGTTCTTCTGCCTTTCGGCCATCAGCAACGCCACCCAGATCACGGTCGCGGCAATCATCGAGGCGACAAGGAATATGCCGAGACGGACGACGGCCGACAGGGCCGTGCCGGTGCCCCAACCGTTTTGCGGTATCGCGGCGATCGTCCACTGGTCGTTTCCAAGATCGATCACCATGCGGATCGGATCCTGATCCAGAACATTGCGATCGCCGAAAATGACGGAGGTGCCGGAACCGTCGGCTGTCTTCTTGGCGAGCACGAGCCGCAATGGCAGGTCATTGGCCAGGAGACCACTGTCATCATAGACACGGGGCAGATCAATGACGCCGATCAGCCCGCCCCAGAAGGCGGGATCTCCCTTGTCGTTCACAATGCGAACCGGAAGCGCCACGATCAGGCCCTGGGTGCCGTTGTTGAGCATATTGGGACCGAGGATGACGGTCTGGCCCTCTTTCAGGGCGTGCAGCAGTCGGGCGTTTTCGGGTGCGGCGAACAGATGTTTGCCGATGAAGCCCCGGTTTCGCTCGTAAGGATAGACGAAGGCGGTGATCAGATCGGGGGCTGCCGCAATATTTCGGATCTGCGAGGGATTGGCGAGAAGGTTTTCGGCGAGTGCCGCGAACCTTTGCTGTGAGACATAGGGTTCCGAACTGACGACGGCGACGAGGCCCTGAAGCAGGCGGACGTTCGCATTGATATTGCCTTCAAGCTTGGTTCTGATGGTGCCCAGTTGTTCCTGGACCGCATCGCGGCTGTATTCCCGGTCAATCTGCCTCTGCTGGCTATCGGCATAGAATGCCGACACGGCGATCATGGAGAGGACCAGGAGACTGGGCACGATGATCTGCAGGCGCGCGCGCCAGCGCGGCCTACGGTCCAGTTTTTCCGTGAGTGCTATCATATTCACGATGCCCGTAAAGGAAATCCCCGGAGAAATGAGGGGTCAGTCCGCCTTTACAGGTATTGTCGCTGCCAATCGCTAAAGATTCCCTGAATCCGGGGTCAAAATGCCGTTATCGAGGCGATCTGCCCGGCCATCACGGCCGGGCAGGCCATCGCTTTCATTCCGCTGCCTGAACCGACATCGGGTTGTTGGGGTGGGTCGTCCAGTTGGCATAGGCGGGATCCACCGGCTTGCCGGTTCGCTGATCCATCACGCCCGGTTCCAGCCCGACCATGGTGATGCAGTTCTCGACCGGACAGACGTTGACGCAGAGATTGCAGCCGACGCATTCGTCTTCCATCACCTCGAAATGCCTGACGCCATCGACCATGCTGGTGATCGCCTGGTGCGAGGTGTCCTCGCAGGCGATGTGACAGCGGCCGCATTTGATGCAGGCATCCTGGTCGATATGGGCCTTGGCGATGTAGTTGAGGTTGAGATACTGCCAGTCGGTGACGTTGGGCACCGCGCGGCCGCAGATGTCGTCGAGGCTCTTGTGACCCTTGGCATCCATCCAGTCACTGAGGCCCGAGATCATTTCCTGGACGATCTTGAAGCCGTAGGTCATCGCCGCCGTGCAGACCTGGACATTGCCGGCTCCGAGCACGAGGAATTCGGCCGCATCGCGCCAGGTGGTGACGCCGCCGATGCCGGAGATCGGCAGGCCGTCGGTTTCCGGATCGCGGGCGATCTCGGCGACCATGTTGAGGGCGATCGGCTTGACCGCCGGGCCGCAATAGCCGCCATGCGTGCCCTTGCCGCCGACGGTGGGCGAGGGGGCGAAGCTGTCGAGATCAACCGAGACGATCGAGTTGATCGTGTTGATCAGCGAGACGGCATCGGTGCCGCCGGCTTTTGCCGCACGCGCCGGCTTGCGGATATCGGCGATGTTGGGCGTCAGCTTGGTGATGACGGGCATGCGGGTGTATTGCTTGCACCAGCGCACGACCATCTCGATATATTCCGGCACCTGGCCGACGGCGGCACCCATGCCGCGTTCGGACATGCCATGCGGACAGCCGAAGTTGAGCTCGATGCCGTCTGCGCCGGTCTCTTCGACGAGCGGCAGGATCGCTTTCCACTCTTCCTCGACGCAGGGGACCATGATTGAGGCGACGAGCGCCCGGTCCGGCCAGTTCATCTTGACCTGTTTCATCTCCTGCAGATTGATCTGCAGCGGACGGTCGGTGATCAGCTCGATGTTGTTGAGGCCAAGGAGGCGGCGGTCAGCGCCCCAGATCGCGCCGTAGCGCGGGCCGTTCACGTTGACGACCGGTGGCCCTTCCGAGCCCAGCGTCTTCCAGACGACGCCGCCCCAGCCCGCCTTGAAGGCGCGCTCGACATTGTAGGCCTTGTCTGTTGGCGGTGCGGAGGCCAGCCAGAAGGGATTGGGCGACTTGATGCCTACGAAGTTGTTCCTGATATCAGCCATTGTTCAAATCCTCTCTTAAGCGACTGCTGTCACGCCCGCCGTCATGACGGCGAGAGAGCGGTTGATGCTTTCGGCCGCATCGCGGCCCATGGCGACGGCAGACACCGTCAGGTCCTGGCCACCGAAGGCGCAGTCGCCGCCGGCCCAGACACCCGGGATCGAGGTGCGGCCCTCGGCGTCGATGGCGATCTTGCCGCCTTCGATCTTCAAGCCGTCCAGACCCTGGGCGTCGAGCTTCTGGCCGATCGCAACGAGGATCTGGTCAGCCTTGATCTCGGTCGTGTGGCCGGTGCCTTTCATCAGGCCGTTTTCGAGATGGGTGTATTCGAAGGTGATCGCCGAACAGTGGCCGCTGTGATGGGCCACTTCCTTCGGCTGCAGCCAGTGGCGGATGTGGACGCCCTTCGAGGTCGCCAGATCCTGCTCGAATTCCGAGGCGTTCATGTGCTCTTTACCGCGGCGGTAGCAGATCGTCACGTTTTCGGCGCCGAGCAGCTTCGCCTGGACAGCAGCGTCGATCGCGGTCATGCCGCCACCGATGACGACGACATCGCGGCCAATGGGGACATCGGCCTTGTCGTTTGCTTGGCGAAGGTTCGCGATGAATTCGACGGCATCGAGCACGCCGTTGATCTGGGCTCCGGGAATGTTGAGGCCGTTGACGTTGCCGAGGCCCGCACCGACAAAGACGGCATCGTGCTTGGCCTTGATATCGGCCAGCTTGAAATCGATGCCCATTTCCTGGCCGTCGAGCACGTCGATATTGCCGAGCGAGAGGATGTAGTCGACCTCCTTCTGGGCAAAGTCGTTGGGGGTCTTGTAGGCGGCGATGCCGTATTCGTTGAGGCCGCCGGCCTTTTCCTTCGCTTCGTAGATGGTGACCTGGTGGCCGTGCATGGCCAGCCGATGGGCGGCGGCGAGGCCTGCGGGGCCGGCGCCGACGATGCCGACCGTTTTGCCGGTCGAGGCGGCGGGGCGGTAGAACTGGCGGCCCTCGTCGATGGCGATGTCAGTGGCGTAGCGCTGCAGGCGGCCGATCTCGACCGGACGCTCCTCGGCCGTGTTGCGCACACAGGCCTCTTCACAGAGCGTTTCGGTGGGACAGACGCGGGCGCACATGCCGCCGAGGATGTTCTGGTCGAAGATGGTCTTGGCGGCGCCGAGCGGATTGCCAGTCGATATCTGCCGGATGAACATCGGGATATCGATGGCGGTGGGACAGGCCGTCATGCAGGGCGCGTCATGACAGAAGTAGCACCTGTCCGAGGCGACGAGCGCCTCGTGATTGTCGAGGCGGGGGTGGAGGTCGGTGAAATTCTTTGCGTAATCGGCAGCGTCAAGCCGCCCGGCCTTGAGGCCCGGTTCCAGTCTTCGCATCGCAGTTCCCTCTTTTATATTCGAAGCGATGCAGGGAAAGGTAATCCAGGTTCAAACTTTTATCAAACGGTAAAAATTTGGGTGAGCCACGGTCAGAAACCCTGCTGTGCAGCGCTTTCGTCGCTTCTGGCAGTGAAGCCGATCAACACTCTTCGACCGGGCCTGCGGTTGCGCATCTCGTGTCGCCAGTGCGCTTTCGGGTGTGACATCCACACCCTGGCTTCTGGAGACGGTTGTATCCGGGCGAACTCGGGTGTATGTGTTAAGCAATTGTTAACCATGTGTTTTAGGTATTGCTTAATGCTTGAGCCGCGGCGGCGCCATTACCTGGCGCAATTTTACGGTGCAAATGACAACCCGCATGACCGCTACCGCAAGACCAACCTGGTCGCGCGGGCGATCTATCCACGTGCCGGGGTGAAATCCTATTGCAGCCTGCAGGTGCGCATCGTCGGGCTGAATGAGCAGGGAGCCATCCTCCAGTCGAGCGCCATCGAATTCCTCCCGGATCATTTCTATCTGTGTCTCGGTGAGGAGGAGATCTTCCTGACCTGCGCAAAGAAATCCGTGCTGAAAGCGGACATGTTCGTCACCTTCGCCAGACCGGAAAGCACCGAATTGGTCGAATCACTCACGCGCATGCCGTTCCCGCTCGGAACCTTGCGTCGGCTCAGCGGTCGCTGCGAGCCGGTGATCGAGGCGCGGATTGCCCGCGGCAAGCGGATGAATTGACCCGTTCGCGGTCAAGCACTGTGGATTTTCACCTTTCGTCAACCTTAACAAGGGATTGGCGATCAAGCCTTTTCCGAATCCCTCTACCTCTGGGTGTCGCGGCCTGTATCCGCATATACTAAAAGAGGCAAATATCATGAGTGACGGCTTCGATCAGCCGATGTCCGCCGGGGACATGTCCACCCCCTCATCGCCGGCCGGCAAGGGTGCTTCGCCTGCTGTGGCGCCCGTTGCGGGTGACTGGCCCGCAATCTCCATCGATGCCGCCGAGAACCGCAGCGTGCGCCTTCGCGGTGGTGATGTTCAGGTGGGCGAGATACCGGTCGAGATTTCCGCAATTCTCGGTCGGACCAAATTGCCGGTCGCCAAGCTGATGGCGGCAAGTGAAGGCGAACAGCTGAGGCTTGATACGCAATTCGGCCAACCTGTGGAACTTCAGGTCAACGGCGTGGTCATCGGTTATGGCGAGATCGTCGCCGATGTGCTCGACAACTTCGTCGGGATCCGTCTTCTGTCCCTCAATACCGTGACCGAATGAATGCGGAGCTGCGGCGATGTCCGCGTCGCTGCGTGGTTCGCCCAGCCGGGTGTCCTCCACAGCCCGGACTAAAATATGATAGAATTTATCATGTTTAATCTTGCCTCGATTTCTCAAGTTAAATATGGTCCCCCGCAATGGTGACAGGAAGCCCTCGACAGAGGGTTTCGGCTGAGGAGGTATCATGGCCAAGAAGGGCAAGAATACACGGCAACAAAAGGCGGCGGATCCGGCCGTCGGGAAGGTTGCTGTGCCGGCTGCCAAGCGCGAGGCAATCCGCAGTTTTCTCTATGTCGGGGGACGGGATTGCCAGGTCGCGCATTTGCGCCAGATCGCAACCAGCCACGGTGCGGAACTAATTCACCATGATGGGGGGTTACGGGAAGCGGTTTCGCGGATCGACACGGTGTTGCCCTCCGTCGACTGCGTCTTCTGCCCGATCGACTGTATCAGTCACGACGCGTGTCTGCGTGTGAAGAGCGGTTGCAAGAAGTTCGGCAAGACTTTCATACCGCTGCGAAACGGCTCGAAATCCAGCCTCGAGCGCGCATTGCAGACGCTGAATGAAAGGAATTCGGACGGATGAGCAGGGACGTTTTCGAAAAGGGTGGCATCGGCTCATTCCACGAGCTTGCACGTCAACGCGGCGAAGGGCTTCTGCCCGAACTCGCCGAGGCAATGTTGCAACGCTCGCAGGAAAGTGAAGTGATGAATTGTGAAATCATCACTTTGCCGGGCTTGCACGAACGTAAATCCGCTACCATGTACGAAGTTGTGAACCGGGCCCCCGCCCTCGTCATCGAATTTCCCGCGCCAAGATGGCAGCGAAACGCCCACGCAAGATCGTAGTCGTTCGCCTGTCAGCTCATGCGGGATCAAAAGGAACATTCCGCATGAACGCTCACCAGCCCGTTGCCCAGACGGTCCTCAACGCGGTACCAATCCTTCCTTCCCTGAATTTCTCGGAAACGCGCAATTTCTATGTCGGTTCACTCGGCTTCGAGGATGTCGGCCTTGATGGGCTCGATTACCTCGTCGTCCGAAGGGGTGGCATGGAGCTGCACTTCTGGCTGAGCGACGATCCTGTCCAGTGCCAGAACAGTTCGGTGTTCTTCCGCGCCCATGCGCCGATCGAGATCTACCGGGATTTCTGCGATCGGGGGATCGAGGCGATCCGGCCGTCCGAGACATGTGGCGGCGAAATGCGCTTCCACATCCGCGATCCGCACGGAAACCTTCTGATGTTCGGCGGCTACCCCTTGAGCACCGTCGCTCACTGAATCATTTCGCCGTGTTATCGCCGCGCGTTGCGCCTCTGGTGGAGGTTCAACGGCGGCGCAGTGCTGCTGCCACAGCCAGAACAAGCCAGGATGCGATCAGCGTCAGACCGCCGCTGGGCGCCGCCATCGGGAACAATCCACTGCCGAGGAAATGACGGGCGACGAGATCGCCGGCAAAGAGCAGCGTGCCGAGCGTCATGCCGAGAGCGACGAGGCCTGCAAGCCGGATACGATCGCCGGCCAGGCTGAGCGCAACGAGTGCCGGGGCATGCGCCAGGCAGATCGTCGAGGCCGGCCGCAACAATTGTTCACCTCCGGCATGGCTCGCTGCCGCCGCCAGTGCCACACCGGAGGCGCCGATCAGCCCGGCCGCGACGCTTGCCCAGCGGCTCTCTTCCAGGATCGTCATTCGACTTATTCCTTGTTCTGCATATGGAAGGCCAGCTTTTCGACCGGTGGCCAGATGATGTCGCGCAGCTTCGGGTTGGCGATTGTCTCGTCCATGGCCCGGCGAAAGCAGAGCAGCCACTCGTCGCGTTCGACGGGGCCGATTTCGGCGACGAAATGGCGTCGCCGCAGCATCGGATGTCCGCGCTTTTCCATGTAGATCGGCGGGCCGCCGAGATATCCGGTCAGATAATCGTAGAATTTTTCGGCGCTGCCGGTCAGATCCGGCGGGTGCACGGCCCGGCAATGGGCCGCTTCCGGCAAGGTGTCCATCAGCTCGTAAAAGCGGTTCGTCAGCGCCCTCACGGTCGCATCGCCGCCGATGGCCTCGTAGAGGGTGATGGTTTCGGGGTGGGATTGGTCGGTATCGTCGCTCATGGAGCGTTCATAACGGAAAGGACGGCGGAGGAAAACGGCTCACTCCGCGGCAAAGTGCGCGGGTGCCGGATAGGTGCCACCCGGCGCGCAGATGGCTGGCGCCGGGTGGTAGCGGTTCTCAGTCGAGGCATCTCGCCTGGCGGACGTGCTCTTTTAAAGCGAGCGTGTCGTCGGTGAAGAGTGGGCCATTCATTTGTGTTGGCTGGGTCTTCACGCGATGTGAGTTGACACTCACCACCCTGTTTTTGTGCGCGCCGCCGCCGGCCTGAAACGCCGTGAACCATGCTCCTCCGCTGCTTCCCTTTGTGAGCGGATTGTCACTCATGGTGACAATGCCGCCAGTCACATTCGTCCACGAACCGTCGACCTTGTACATGGACCGGCCACTATCCGGATCTCGCGGATAGCCAATCGCGGTCAGCGTGTCCGATGCCGGCGTGCCGGTCGTCATCTCCAGCGCCGGGCGTTTGTCGTCGGCGCTTGCGAGGATGAAGGCGTAGTCATAGGCGTAGTTGACGCCAGCCTTGTGGTAGGCGTCGTAAATTGAAACACAGCGCCAACCGACTATCTGCGGTGATTTATTGTCGGCAAGTGCTCGTTGGAAGCTGAAGCCGGTATACCAGAGGCCGGTTTTGTGGCTCATGACGCAGTGGGCAGCCGTCAGAATCACATTCAGACTATCGATATACTGAGCCGAGCATCTCTTGGTCTTGCCTTCGCCATCTCGAAAGACTAGGCGGCCTGCACTCCAGTACGGGGGCTCCAGGCGTGGCTCGCCAATCTTTTCCAACTCGCCGGGCACCGTCAGGTGGTTTGGGTTGGCTGTCAATGCTTTCAGATCGGGAATGTTACGGTTCTGTTCGCTGAAGAGACGTTGCATATTCTTCAACTCGTCCTCAGTGATTTCAGGCAGAGGCATGGGCTCGGCTTCGCTCATCTGGTCTTCCGTAAGAATGTTCGTGTCTGAATTCTTCAGGTTCTCGATGGTGAGCGTCGCCGCCTGGGACATTGCCGTGGAGTATGCAAGGCCGATCAAGAGCATGCACATGTAACTTGCTTTGATACGCACGATATTCTCCTTGTATGATAGGCGAGCCGGATCAATCCTTGGCTGCTGCCGGGGCGAGCTGTCTTGCTGTTGTTTGACGGGAACGGGATGCGCCAGCTGCCTGCCGCATCCCCGGCGTGTCACACGAGCAGCGGCGTGCGCAGTTCGATGAGGCCCATCTTCACCAGGTCGTGGGACTTCTGGTCCGGCACGAAGACGCCCCGGGTCGGGTCGTATTTCAGCGTGATGTCGCTGACGGCGCCGCCGAACTTGGCGATCGCGGTGTTGCCGGTGATCTTGGTGATGATCGTCTCGCTGGCGAACTGGCTCTGCAGCCAGACATAGATATTCGTGAAGGGCGTCATCTGGATGCGGTTCTGCGACGGGACCAGCTGCGCCGAGATCGGCTTGCGCTCCGCCGGTTTCTTGTTGACCATGGCCGATTGTGACAGGCCGAAGGTCAGGGCCGGATACTGGTTGTAGGGCATGTTGTTGACGGCGGCGAAGGTGCCGGAATTGACCCCGGTGTCGTTCTGGAAGACCCCGAATGTGGCGGCCGGCGTGAACGGGTAGTAACCCGCATCGAGGGCCGGACCGGGTGTCACCTCGGAGAGCTTGTTGATCGCCGCGCCCTGCGCCACTTCGGTGGTCGAGGCATAGATCCAGTAATCCTCCTTCCACTCGACCGAGGTGGACTGGAAGGGATCGATCGAGAGCCAGACGACATTGGGGTCGCCGGAGCCAACGGGCTTGGCAAGGGTGATCCGCTGGCCGGCGGCCTTGATCACGTTCAGATCGGCCGGTTCGATGTTCAAAGTGAGCGAATAGCTGGGCATGCTGAAGTCCTCCTGTTTGCGGGTTGATCCTGAAGGCCGGACGCCCTCCGGCGTCTCGAAACCGTTCCCATTTGCGCAACCCGGTTTCTTTCGAATGCCAGCCTTGAATTGGTTGCCGGTTGTGTCGGCCCCTCAAGGCGGCAGACGGCGAAGTCCCTCTGCCGCAGGGCTTTAGTCCGGTCAGCGCATCCACACCTTATGGGTGTAATTTGTGTTGACCGAACCTTATTGCTGTGCTTAAAAAGGAACCATTGTGATACCGTCCAGCGTGGGTTTCGGCGCTTGGAGGTTTCTGCAAGCATCTGTTTCCAAAGAGAATCAGGAGAGGGTATGCGGATCGGCTACGCGCGCGTGTCGACGCTGGATCAGAATGTGGACATGCAACTCAAGGCTTTGGATGCGTCCGGCTGTGAGCGGGTCTTCACCGATCTCGGACATTCGGGCGCGCTGCGGCAGCGTCCGGGGCTTGCCGAAGCCATGGCGGTGCTGCGGTCCGGTGACACGCTGGTCATCTGGCGGCTCGACCGCCTGGGCCGGTCTCTTTCGCATCTGATCGAGCTGGTCAACGATCTCGGCCGCAGGGGGATCGCGCTTTATTCCGTGACGGAGGCGATCGACACGGGATCGGCCGGTGGTCTGCTGATCTTTCATATCATGGGGGCGTTGGCGGAGTTCGAGCGTGGTCTGATTTCGGAGCGGACGCGCGCCGGGATGGCGGCGGCGCGGTTGCGCGGGCAGGCCATCGGCCGGCCGGCCAAGCTCGGACCCGAGGGCCTGAACGCCGCGCTCGACCTGCTGGTGCATGGAGGCGTGTCGCTTGCCGATGCCGCGCGGCGCCAAGGGATCAGTCGGGCGACCCTCTGTCGGGCGCTTCGGCGACGGCGGGCGCTGATCTCTGTCGATGCCGTTTCACCGATCTCGGCGCCCGCGTGGTCCTCCGGTCCTTAGCACCTTCGTGCCGCAGCGCAAAAAATCGGGGACAGATGGATGCCAGCATGCCATAAGGGCGCCGATTTCCAGCAGGCGCCCTTGTCCATGATCCGTATCGAAAACATCTCGAAGCAGCTCAGCCACCGCATCCTCTTCATCGAGGCGTCGGCCGCCCTCAATCGCGGCGAAAAGATCGGCCTCGTCGGCCCGAACGGCGCGGGCAAGACCTCGCTCTTCCGGATGATCATCGGCCATGAGCAGCCGGACGAGGGGCAGGTCTCGGTCGATAAGGGGGTTACCATCGGCTATTTCAGCCAGGATGTCGGCGACATGGCCGGCCGTCCGGCCGTGGCCGAAGTGATGGATGGGGCCGGGCCTGTCAGTGAAGTCGCCGCCGAGCTGCGCGACCTCGAAGCCGCCATGGTCGATCCGGACCGAATGGACGAGATGGACGCGATCATCGAACGCTATGGCGAGGTCCAGGCGCGTTACGAGGAGCTCGACGGCTACGGGCTGGAGGGCAGGGCGCGTGAAGTGCTGGCCGGTCTCTCCTTCTCGGAAGCCATGATGGACGGCGATGTCGGCGCGCTCTCGGGCGGCTGGAAGATGCGCGTGGCGCTTGCCCGCATTCTTCTGATGCGCCCCGACGTGATGCTGCTCGACGAACCGTCGAACCATCTCGATCTCGAAAGCCTGATCTGGCTCGAGCAGTTCCTGAAGACCTATGACGGTGCGCTGCTGATGACCTCGCATGACCGCGAGTTCATGAACCGCATCGTCACCAAGATCATCGAGATCGACGCCGGCCTGCTCAACAGCTATTCTGGCGACTACGAATTCTACGAGGGCCAGCGGGCGCAGAACGAGAAGCAGCAGCAGGCGCAGTTCGAGCGGCAGCAGGCGATGCTCGCCAAGGAAATCAAGTTCATCGAACGTTTCAAGGCGCGTGCCAGCCACGCCTCCCAGGTGCAGAGCCGGGTGAAGAAGCTGGAAAAGATCGACCGGGTCGAGCCGCCGAAGCGCCGCCAGGTCGTCGCCTTCGAATTCCAGCCGGCGCCGCGCTCCGGCGAAGATGTGGTCGCGGTCAAGAATGTCTCCAAGCGTTATGGCGACAAGGTGATCTATGACGGTTTCGACTTCATGGTTCGCCGCCGCGAACGCTGGTGCATCATGGGCATCAACGGCGCCGGCAAGTCGACGCTGCTGAAGCTGGTGGCCGGCGATTCGAAGCCGGACGAAGGCACCGTTTCGATCGGCGCCAGCGTCAAGATGGGGTACTTCGCCCAGCATGCGATGGATGTGCTCGACGGCGAGATGACCATCTTCGAGATGCTGGAAACGACCTTTCCGCGCGCAGGCCAGGCGCCGCTTCGGGCACTTGCCGGCTGCTTCGGCTTTTCCGGCGACGATATCGACAAGCGCATCCGGGTGCTCTCGGGCGGCGAGAAAGCGCGCCTCGTCATGGCGATCATGCTGTTCGACCCGCCGAACCTGCTCGTGCTCGACGAGCCGACCAACCACCTCGACCTCGACACCAAGGAAATGCTGATCAAGGCGCTGTCGCAATACGAGGGCACCATGCTCTTCGTCAGCCACGACCGCCATTTTCTCGCGGCGCTGTCGAACCGGGTGCTGGAGATCACGCCGGAAGGCGTGTTCCAGTATGGCGGTGGTTATACGGAGTATGTCGAGCGGACAGGGCAGGAGGCGCCGGGCTTGAGGGGGTGAAACTCAAGGACGAGGACGGACGCCGCAATGCGGCGTTCGCCGAAGCCTTTATGTGACTGCGGGCAAACGCACTCTCTGTCGCCTGGGTTTCAATTTTTCAGATGATGGTACGCCTTGAGTTGCATAGAGGCGAACTCAGGAGATTTGGCGGTCGCCTACCTCAAGTTATCTCGCAGAACGCAGGACTGCACCTCGTTCATTGTGGACGATCTGGCAACGCAAGTTTTGAACTCGTCATATCCCTCGGCCATTTTTACAGCCTTCTTGACGTAGTCCTTGTGGTCTGAAGAGCACATGAACCCATTGTAGTCGCAAGTGTAGGCGTTGAAGCACTGGGCATCTTGAGGAACGACTTTGTCGAAGATTCCCAAGCACGCTGGCCTGTCGCCGCCTCGACAGCTGAAGGATTGAGCCGCTGAGATTGCTGGAATTAGCATAACCGCTGCGCCGGCCAGTGCCACTATTCTCATGGAGTCTCCCGGATTGAGGTTATGCAGAAGGCATAGCGTAGTTAACTGGAAGAGATGTGGAGCGCTGGTCGAAGACGCCTCCGCATTTTGGGCAAACCGATTTTCCTGGGACGAGCGCGATTTCCACCATTATTTGGCTACCGTCCGACCTTTCACAGACGGGACAAAAGGCGCGATACAGTGGCTTACCCTCTGCATCTAGGCCGAACGAATAACCGTTAATTTCTACAGTCGGCTTAATCTTTGAGGCTACCTGCCGTAAGCGCGTGATTTCTGCGTCCCGTTCTTGCAGGGCCGACTGTGCATCCGCAAGAGCCATTTTGACGTCTGCCATTTTCCCGTAAAGGTCTGCCAGCTGAAGTTTCGCTTCCGCCCCCTTTAGGTCGCTATCCAGGTCCCGCAGGCGCTTCACGATGTCTAATGCATGCCCTGCAGCCGCTAGGCCAGAAATGAGATCCATTTTCCGCTCCACATGATATGCGGTTACAGTTGTTTCACATCCAATTCGGTAATCATAGCGCGAAATCACTCGACAGTAGCTTGTCGCATCGTCTTGATTTTCATTCTGCGAGAGCTGCTTCCGAGTCATCTGCCGCTTTACGGATTGGTGCTCGTCCGAGGGCGCCACGCGCACGATCGTTCCGTCAATTCCAACCTGCGCGAATACGTAATGCTCAGTCAGTTATGAGCGAGGTGTTCGACCTAATTCTCTGAAAAAATGGCGCACCCGACAGGATTCGAACCTGTGACCTTTGGAATCGGAATCCAACACTCTATCCAGCTGAGCTACGGGTGCTTCCGACGGGCGAATTTGACTCGACCGTTCCGAAAGCGGTCATAGCGCAGTCGGCGATTGCCTTCAATCGCAAAAAGCGGCTGCCGGCGCCTTTCTCCATGCGGGGCGTGGCGGCGGGTGGAAATGGCCGTTCATCGCTCAGTTGTGATACTTTCAACCCCTGATTATTAAGGGGTTCGGCATCCAAAATGCGCAATTTCTGCGCAAGAACTGCGATTTCGCGCGTGACGGGTGGTCTTCCCGTCTTGTGGTGTCACTTTTTACCGCTAAGATCACGGGGGATAGGGGTGGCCGCCGGGGAGCGGGGGCACCAGGGGCAACGAACAATGGCGAAAAAATGCCGGAATTAATGAATGGCGAGTTCACGGGGACGCACAGCAAATTGGACTTCTCCGTCATGGAGGATGCTGTCGGCTACCGGTTGAGGCGGGCGCAACTGGCGGTCTTCCAGCATTTCAACGAAGCCTTTTCTTCCAAGGGATTGCGGCCGACGGATTTTGCGGTGCTGTTGCTGCTGACCCGCAATGAGGGGGCAAAGCAGAGCGAAGTGGCCGAGGCGCTGGGCATCCAGCGGGCGAATTTCGTGGCGATCGTCGACGGTCTGGAGAACAAGGGCTTCATCGAACGGCGCAAGTCGGAAACCGATCGCCGCGTGCAGTCTCTGTATATGACGCCGGCCGGGGCCGACTATCTGCAGGAGCTGATGCCGATCTGGAACGATCACGAGCAATGGGTGCTCGACCAGCTCGGCGGCGTCGGCGAACGCAACCATGTCAACCAGCTGCTCAGGCGCCTGTACGACTGAGCCATCGGGACGTCCGTTCGATCACAGCCGGCAGCGCAACAGGGCCTCGTCAACCAGGAGATTGGCGATCTTCATGCGTGTGGTCGCCTGATCGCGGAAATCCGGGTGAATGCGGTCGGGGTGATTGAGCCGTGCAAAGGCACGGCGCCTTTCCTGCAGCGTGTCACGGTCGTCACTGGGCGTGATCTTTAGGTCTGCGGCGATGTCCTCGATCGACAGGCGGTCCAGCCAATCCGGTTTTTCCGGTTTCAGTGGCGCCTGCGGTGCAGGCTCGTCGTCCCCCATCAGGAAGAGATAGGCCTCGCGCCGACGGTCATCATCCTCAGGTGTCGCCGACACGCGTTCGGGCGCATAACTTGCGCCGAGGCCGTCGATGCGAAATCGCGGCTCGACGGTTTCCACGTCTTCTTGCGTCTCTTCCTCGGCAAGCCGGTCGACGACGGACTGGAACAGGGATTTGCCAAACAGCATCGGTGGCCTTTGTCACGCAGCCGGCAGTGTCGGGCGCGGCGTTGGGGTTCAGCCTGATACTTTACCATGCCGGGATGGCGCCGGGCTTGCGCGCCGGCACGCATGACACATTTGCGCCAACCGTGCAGGGTGCGTGCGGTCGATGCGGCTGTCCTTCGGCTCAGCTCTGCGACTGGCTCTGGCTTTGCGCGCTGTCTTCGACCACGACCTTGACGGCGAGATCTTCGGCGGCGACCCCCATGCGAAGCCCGGAGACGGGGGCGGCATCGGTGTAGCTGAGGCCCGTTGCGATGCGGACATAACGGGTGTCCGGGCAATGATTGTTGGCAGCGTCGAAGCCGACCCAGCCGAGACCCGGAAGATGGACTTCCGCCCAGGCATGGGTTGCCGTCTGCTCGATCCGGTCGTCCATCATCAGATAACCGGAGACATAACGGGCCGGAAGGTTCATCAGCCGGGCGGCGGCGATGAAGATATGGGCGTGGTCCTGGCAGACGCCGCGGCCTGCCTCGAGTGCCTGTTCGGCTGTCGTCTCGGTGCCGGTGGTGCCGGTCTCATAGACGACGGCGGCATGCAGCTTGCCCATCAGGTCGTGCATCTTGGCCAGTTCGTTGTCGCCCGACAGGCTGCGCATCAGTTCGCGGGTCAGCTTGCCGGGCTTGGTCAGCGGCGTGTCGCGCAGGTAGAGCCAGAGCGGAACGTAACCCAGATGCGGCCCAAAGACCCCGGCGCGGTCTTGCGTGTCGACCTCGCCGCTGGCGACGATATGCACGCTGCGGCTCGGCCCTTCGGTGGAGACGAGATGGGTGTGGTTGCCGAACTGGTCGTTGAAGCCCGCCTCCACCTTGGCGCCGTCGACGGCGATGTTCCAGGCGGTCACGGTCTGGCCCGGGCTGCTGCAGGGCGTCAGCCGCAGGCGCTGCAGCGAATACTGCACCGGGTCGTCATAACGATACTCGGTGGTGTGGGTGATGCGCAAACGCATGGGATCCATTCCTGCTCAGCTGTAGAACCGGTAACCCTCGGTGATCTCATTGCCCAGCTTGTTGTTGCTGGCGATGAAACCGTCGAGGAATTCGTGCAGTCCCTGGTCCATGATCGTGCCGATGGTGGTCGACTTCAGTGTCTTGACGACAGCGTCGGCCGTCTCATGGGCCGGCAGCCTGTGGTCGTAGTCCTTGGCGAGATAACCGAGGTTGGAGGTGATCTTCTCGTAACAATAGGCAAGCGAGCGCGGCATCTGCCCATTGAGGATCAGGAAGTCGGCGATGTTCGCGGCCTTGTATTCGCCGTCATAGACCCAGCGATAGGAGCGATGGGCCGAAACCGAGCGCAGGATCGATTCCCACTGCATGTTGTCGAGCGAGGAGCCGACATGGGTGATCGCCGGCAGAAGCACGTAATATTTCACGTCGAGGATGCGGCTGGTGTTGTCGGCACGCTCGATGAAGGTGCCGATGCGGGCGAAGTTGTAGATCTCGTTTCTGAGCATCGAGCCGTGGAAGGCGCCGCGGATCAGGCCGGCGCGACGCTTCACCGTGTCGATGACTTCCGGAAGGTCTGCCGATTTCAGCTTGCGAGCGAGCATCTGCTTGAGCTCGATCCAGCATTCGTTGGTCGCTTCCCAGGTCTCGCGGGTGAGCGCCGTGCGCACCATGCGGGCATTGTTGCGGCCGGCGTCGATGCAGGACATGACACTCGACGGATTGGCCGGATCGCGCAGCAGGAAATCGATGGCGTCGGACGCCGTCACCTTGCCGTGGCGTTCGGCAAAGAGCGGGCGCACATCGGCGCTGTTCAGCACCGCATCCCAATCGTCGTCCGAGGCGCCTGAGCGGGTGAGCGACATCCTGAGGCCCGCATCGACGAGGCGGGCGATGTTCTCGGCCCTTTCGATGTAGCGGAACATCCAAAAGAGGCCGTTGGCAGTTCTTCCGAGCATGACCATGTCAGTCCTCCAATACCCAGGTGTCCTTGGTGCCGCCGCCCTGGCTGGAATTGACCACGAGCGAACCCTGTTTCAGGGCCACGCGGGTCAGACCGCCGGGGATGATCTGCACCTTGTCGGAGACGAGGACATAAGGACGGAGGTCGACGTGGCGCGGCGCGATCCCCTTGTTGACGAGGATCGGCACCGTCGACAGCGACAGGGTCGGCTGGGCGATGTAGTTCGAGGGCCGCGCCTTCAGCTTTTCGGCGAAATCCGCGCGTTCCTTCTTCGAGGCAGTCGGGCCAACCAGCATGCCATAGCCGCCGGAGCCGTGGACTTCCTTGACCACCAGCTCTTCCAGGTGTTCGAGTACGTATTTCAGGCTGTCGGCTTCCGAACAGCGCCAGGTCGGCACGTTCTCCAGAAGCGCCTTGCGGCCTGTGTAGAATTCGACGATCTCCGGCATGTAGGAGTAGATCGCCTTGTCGTCCGAGATGCCGGTGCCCGGCGCATTGGCGATGGTGATGTTGCCGGCGCGGTAGACATCCATGATGCCGGGCACGCCGAGACAGCTGTCCGGACGGAAGGTCAAGGGATCGAGGAAGTCGTCGTCGACGCGACGATAGAGCACGTCGATCGCCTCGTAGCCACGCGTGGTCCGCATCTTCACCTTGCCGTCGATGACGCGCAGGTCCGAACCTTCGACGAGTTCGACGCCCATCATGTCGGCGAGGAAGGAGTGCTCGTAATAGGCGGAATTGTAGATGCCGGGGGTCAAGACCGCGACGCGCGGCTTGCCCTTGCAGCCGGGAGGGGCAAGCGAAGCGAGCGACTGGCGCAGCAGATAGGGATAATCCTCGACGCGCTGCACCTTGTTGAGCTGGAAGAGCTCGGGGAACATCTGCATCATGGTTTCCCGGTTCTCCAGCATGTAGGAGACGCCGGAGGGTGTGCGGGCATTGTCTTCGAGAACGTAGAACTGGTCCTCGCCGGTGCGCACGATGTCGGTACCGACGATGTGGGTATAGACGCCGCCGGGCGGGCGGAAGCCGATCATCTCAGGCAGGAAAGCGACGTTCTTCTCGATCAGTTCGCGCGGGATGCGGCCGGCCTTGATGATTTCCTGCTTGTGATAGATGTCGTCGAGAAAGGCATTGAGGGCGAGCACGCGCTGTTCGATGCCGAGAGCGAGTTTTCGCCATTCGCGACCGGAGATGATGCGCGGGATGATGTCGAAGGGGATGAGCTTTTCCGAGGAGTCCTCATGGCCATACACAGCAAAGGTGATGCCGGTCTTGCGGAAGATGTTCTCCGCGTCCCTGGACTTTGCCAGGAGCCTTGCGGGGTCCTGACTGGAGTACCAGTCGTGGTAGTTCTGGTAGGGTGCACGCGGCGTGTTGTCCGCAGTAATCATTTCATCAAATGCCAATGGCGCCGTCCCCTTTTTTTGTCATTTGAATACAACCATTTTGGCAATGCAAGCGGCCTCAGTGGCAGCAGGCGATTATTCTGAGAGGCGCATTTCCGCCTCGAATTTCGGCAAAAGCGCAATTTTTGCGCGATTTAGCGCTTGCGCATGCCGAAGATGCATGGCGTTTGCCGTTGAATTCGGCGAAGTGGCCGATCCCAGGGCCATGATGTCCGTTTCGCTTGCTTAAAATTTAACCATCGATCTCCTGCGAAAATTTTTCGGCTCCACTGCCTCAGTGAAATTGATTGCGGTTTGCAGCAGAACTGTTTTGACCTTGGCACCATGCCGCATTAACGAGCGAGCAAAGCAAACGGTCCGTTTGCCACTCCTAATCTTGCGGTGACTGCGATGACCCTTGCCCGTCTTGCCCCGATTCTGTTCGTCCTTCTCTGGTCGACGGGCTGGATCTCCGCGAAATACGGCGCGCATTTCGCCGATCCGCTGACCTTTCTCGTCGTGCGCTACGGGGTGGCAGTCGTGCTGTTCTTCATCCTCTGTCGGGTGAGCGGGGTTTCCTGGCCGAAACATCGCAGCGGCTGGCTGCATGCGATCGTGTCGGGCATCTTCCTGCACGGGCTCTATCTCGGCATGGTGTGGTGGGCGATCGGGCAGGGGGTTCCGGCGGCTCTGTCGGGCATCATTGCCGGTCTGCAGCCGCTGATGACCGGTGTTGCCGCCGCCGCTTTGATCGGCGAGGATTTGAGCGTCACCCAGCGTATCGGCCTGTTCGTCGGTTTTGTCGGGATTGCCATTGCCGTGCTGCCGAATGTCGTCGTCATCGATGCGGAGACGATCCCCGTCTATGCGGTGGCGATCAACGTGCTTGCCATGGCCTGCGTGACGGCAGGCACGATCTATCAGAAGCGCTATCTGAAGGAGGGGGATCTGCGGGCTGTCGCGACACTGCAATATGTCGGCGCGCTGCTGATCACGGTGCCCGCTGCCTTCCTGCTGGAGGATATGCATGTCGACTGGAGTTTCGGCTTCTTTGCAACGCTTGCCTGGTCGGTGCTCGGCATCTCGATGGGGGCGATCGCGCTGCTGCTCTATCTGATCCGCAAGGGAGACGTGTCCAAGGCAGCTTCGCTGATTTACCTCGTCCCGCCGCTGGCCGCCGTCGAGGCCGCGATTGCCTTTGGCGAACATCTGACAATCCCGATGATCGTCGGCACCTGCGTCGTCGTGCTCGGGGTATATTTGACCAACCGCAAGCCGGCCGTGCCGCCGGTCTGAGCGTCCCGCCAGAGACATGTCCCATCCCTGATCCTGAAACGAAAATGGCGCGACCGAAGCCGCGCCATTCTTTCAATGCTTTACGCTAAAAAGCCTCAGGCTTCGCGACGGCGTCCGCCGGCAGTCCCGGAGCGGGCCGGGCGTGCCTGGCCATTGCCGCTGCGGTTCTGGCCGTTGCCATTGGCCGAGCGGTTCGCGCCATTGCCGTTGCCGCCGCCATTGCCACCCTTGCGGTGACCGGACTTCGCCGGACGGCCATCAGCCTTGGCGCCGCCTTCGGACTTGCCACGGCCCTGGCCCTGGTGATTGCGGTTGTTGCCGCCAGCACCTGCACCACCGCCGCCGCCGCGACGCTGCGGACGTGCCGGGCGTGCGAGGTTTGCCGGCGGTTCGCCAGAGGCGACCGGGATCTCGATGCTCATCAGCTTTTCGATGTCGCGCAGCAGGCGACCTTCGTCGGGACCGCAGAAGGCGATCGCGATGCCGTCACGGCCAGCGCGGGCCGTACGGCCGATGCGGTGGACGTATGCATCAGGCACTTCCGGCAGGTCGTAGTTGAAGACGTGGGAGACGGCTGGGATGTCGATGCCGCGGGCGGCAACGTCGGTGGCGATCAGCGTCTTGATCTCGCCGTCACGGAAACCCTTGAGTGCCCGCTCGCGCTGGCCCTGGCTCTTGTTGCCGTGGATGGAGGCGACCGAGTAGCCGGTGGCGTCGAGGTGCTTCATCAGCTTTTCCGCGCCATGCTTGGTGCGCAGGAAGACGATGGAGCGGCCATCCGGATTGTCGTTGAGGATCTTCTTGAGCATTTCCGTCTTGGCGTTCTGGCCGGCGACGAAATGCACGTGCTGTTCGACCTTGTCGGCGGCCTTGCCCGGAGGCGTGACCGCGACCTTGATCGGGTCGGTCAGGAAGCTCGAAGCGAGATCGGCGATCGACGACGGCATGGTGGCCGAGAAGAGCAGGGTCTGGCGCTTCGGCGGGACCATCTTCGAGATCTTGCGCAGGTCGTGAATGAAGCCGAGGTCCAGCATCTGGTCAGCTTCGTCGAGAACGAGGTAACGCACGGCGCGCAGCGAGATCGCGTTGCGGGCAATCAGGTCGAGCAAGCGGCCAGGGGTCGCGACGAGGATGTCGGTACCCTTTTCGAGCTGCAGCTGCTGCTTGCCGATGGAGGCGCCACCGACGACCTGGTTGATCTTCAGCGGCAGGCGGCGCAGGTAGCTGCGCAGGTTGTCGCCGATCTGGTTCACCAGTTCGCGGGTCGGGGCGAGGATGAGAGCACGGGTGGTGCGGTTGTCAGGGCGCTTCTCGTCCTTGAGAAGCATCTCGATCATCGGCAGGCCGAAAGCGGCCGTTTTGCCGGTGCCGGTCTGGGCAAGACCGATCAGGTCGCGGCCGCCGAGAACGACGGGGATGCCCTTTTCCTGGATGGGAGTGGGGGTCGCGAAACCAAGAGCAGTCAGGGTTGCGACGATATTCTCGGAGAGGCCAAGCTCAGCGAAAGTTGTCAAAGTCATACCTTTCGGGGCGCCAAATGCACAAACCCCGGAACGCGTTCTTCGCGAGCCGGTTGGCATTGGCGTCAAGAACCCCGCGTGATTTGGGAACTTGTAAGTTGGAAAAAAGCTTTCCAAGCGCATCGGCGGAATGTCCGCCTTGATGTCATGCGCTTTATCCTTCGTCGCGTCTCAGATGTCGCTGGGCACGCTCACGCGGCGGCCGGAAGGTAAAAGCTGACCTGCAAATGGGCCTGTTCGCGACAGAAGTCAAGATTTCTTTTGCACTGCGAAAGGAAGGAGGTGCCAGACACCTCCCGTCCGGGGGCCGGATTTGCTTCCCATTTCAGCCGTTTGACCGGGCCTGCGGGGGGGCGAAGCGCAATGTGACGCGCAGGCCCGAGATGTCGCCATTCTCGATTTTGACGTCGATGCCATAGACCTCGGCAATGTCGCTGACGATGGAAAGCCCAATGCCGGTGCCGGCGATGCGGGTATCCAGGCGCACGCCACGCTCGGTCATGCGCTTTAAGTCCGCCTCGCCGACGCCAGGGCCGTCATCGGCGA
This sequence comes from Rhizobium sp. AG855, assembly GCF_003610655.1. Lineage (NCBI taxonomy): Bacteria > Pseudomonadati > Pseudomonadota > Alphaproteobacteria > Hyphomicrobiales > Rhizobiaceae > Rhizobium > Rhizobium sp. AG855. The sequence goes on from NZ_RAQG01000003.1 coordinate 771,732, forward strand.
CAATCAGCGTCACGCCGGCGGGGGAGGCGCTGGCTTGGATATCGATCCGGCTCCTTGCCCATTTGACGGCGTTTTCGGTGATATTGCCAATCAGTTCCTGCAGGTCGCTCGGATCGACGCTGAGGTTCAGCGCATCCGGAACGTCGATGGTCCAGGCCAGACGTTCACCGTCAGGCGTGCGTTTCAGCGTGCGCACGATCATCGCGACGCATGTTCCGAGATCGGCATCGGCGCTGCGCAGGCTGGCGGTGGCGGCAATCCGGCTGCGGGCGAGTTCGCGGTCGACATGGTTGCGCATGACGCCGGCCAGATGCGCGAGTTCGGCGCCGATCTCGGTCTCGCCGCGCTCCTTGAGCGTTTCCGCGTCATTGGCGAGCACGGTAAGCGGGGTCTTCAGGCCATGGGCAAGGTCGGCCGAGCGGGCACGGGCGCGGGCAATCAGCGCGTCCTGGTCGTCGAGCAGGCGGTTCATCGCGTCGACCATCGGCTTCAACTCGCCGGGCAGGGGGCCGGTGAGACGGGTCGCCTTGCGGGCGCGGATGCGCTCCAGACCGTCTCCAATGGCGGAGAGCGGTTTCAGGCCAAAGGTGAGCTGCGCCAGGGAGGCGGCGACGAGAAAGGCGGCGAGGGCCAGAAGATAAGGGATGATGTCGGCGACAAAGGCCTGCCGCGCTTCGGTCACCGTGGCCGTGTCGATTGCAACGGCGAGGCGCAGCGGTCTTTCCCCATCCGGCGCCTTGGCGATGACCTTGCGCTCCTGCACGAGCAGGGTTTCGCCATCGGGGCCGGGCAGGTCGTAGCGGTGGACCGTGCCGGTCTCCTGCGGATCATCAGGCAGGGAGAGCGTGTAGTCCCAGAGCGATGGCGAGCGCAGCTGGGTGCCACGCTTGTCGTCGGTCATCTGCCAGTAAAGGCCGCCATAGGGGGTGGAAAAACGGATGTCGGTCGGGCGATCGGGCAGGCGGACCGTAGCGTCAGGGGCGAATTCGATCTGGCCGGCGATGTTGTTGAGATGGTCGGTCAGTTCCTGGTCGAGACGGTGCTCGATGCTGCGGGTGAAGAGTTCGACGAAGACGAAGGCCGCGAGCGACAGAGCCGCGGTGACGCTGAACAGTGAGACCAGGACGAAGCGGGTGCGGATCGACTGGATCACGTGTCGGGGCCGCCCATCCTGTAGCCGAAGCCCCGCCGGGTGGTGATCGCATCGCGCCCGAGCTTGCGGCGCAGGCGCCCGATCAGGACTTCGACCGAGTTGCTGTCGCGTTCAAAGTCCTGGGCATAGAGCTGTTCCGTCAGTTCCGCCTGGGAGACATGGCGGTCGGCATTCATCGCCAGATGGCTCAGGCAGCGATATTCGAGCGGGGTCATGTCGACCGGCAGGCCGGCAAGGCTGACCGACTTGTTGCGGGTGTCGATGGCGATGTCGCCGAATTCCAGCACCGGGCTTGCCTGGCCGGCGGTCCGGCGGATGATGGCCCGCAGCCGGGCGAGCAGTTCCGCCATCTGGAAGGGTTTGGGCAGATAGTCGTCGGCGCCGGCATCGATACCTTCGACCCGCTCCTGCCAGTTTCCGCGCGCGGTGAGCACGAGGACCGGCATGCGCCGGCCGGCATTGCGCCAGCGCTTGAGCACGGCAAGGCCATCCATGCCGGGCAGGCCGAGATCGAGCACGACGGCGGCGAAATCCTCTTCGTCGCCTGTAAACCAGCCGGCCTCGCCATCGGTCTCATGCACGACGACATAGCCGTCCCGCTCCAGATGGGTGGTCACGTCGCGCGCGATGCGCGGGTCGTCTTCGATCAAAAGAATGCGCATCAGTCGTTCTCGATCTCGCGGATCTCGCCAGAGCCGGCATCGACCTCCACCTCGACGAGCCGACCATCGGCCCGCAGCACGCGAAACTCGTAGAGGTCCAGGCCATGCTCCTGTTCGACGCGAGCCGAGACGATGTCGCCCGGAACTCTGGAGAGAACGGTGCGGCGCAGTTCCGCCAGCGATTTGATCCGGCCGCTCGCCACGCCGTCCCGGACTTCGTCATGGGCGCTTTCGTGCGCATCTTCATCCGCCTTGGCCGGCATGCCGGCCGGGACCGCGGCGACAAGGCCGATCAGGGCACAGGTGGCGAGGCGGACCGCAAGACGGGAAAAGGATGGGCGCGGGATCGGGATCATCCCTCTTTCTTATCATCAGAAAGCTGAAATTTCGCTGACAATCGACGTCAGGTAACGCTCAGCCCGTGTCTCATAAGTTCTGTTCAACGACGCAAGGCAATCCCGCCCCGTCGTCTTTACGAGGACACCTCCTATGAAAAAGCTCATTGCTCTCTCGCTCATCACCTTCGCCTCCTTTGCCGGCTTTGCCCAGGCCGAAGACGAAAGCACCAAGTGCGACGCGCCGAAGGACACGTGGATGACTGAAGAGGCCATGAAGGCGAAGGCCACCGACATGGGCTACGACGTGCGCCAGGTGAAGGTCGAAGACGGCTGCTACGAAGTCTACGGCATCAAGGACGGCAAGAAGGTCGAAGCGATCTTCAACCCTGCCACCGGCGAACAGGTTGGAGCCGAGTGATGGCAAACGCCGAGCACAGCGTGCCCGGCAACCTGCAGTCCGGCCGCCGCGCGCGGCCGGCCCTGGTTGCGGTCTGGGACCCCTTCGTGCGCCTGTTTCACTGGGCGCTGGTCGGCTTCTTCGCCTTTTCCTTCCTGACTGGTGACGAATGGAAGGATGCGCATATCATCTCCGGCTATGTGATCGGGGCGCTCATCACCTTCCGGGTTCTCTGGGGCCTGATCGGGACCGAGCATGCCCGCTTTTCCAGCTTCGTCTACAGCCCGCTCACCGTGTTGCGGTTTCTGGCGGATACAGCCGCGATGCGGGCCAAGCGCTATATCGGCCACAATCCGGCCGGCGGGGCCATGGTGATCGCCCTGCTTGTGATGATCGCCGGTATCGTGACCACGGGCTATATGATGACCACCGATGCCTATTGGGGCATCGAATGGGTCGAGGATACGCATAAGGTTCTGGTCTATGCGACGCTCGGCCTGATCGGCATGCATATCGCCGGCGTGGTTCTCGCGAGCCTCGAGCACAAGGAGAACCTGGTGCGGGCGATGATCACCGGCAAGAAGCGCGCGGAGTGATGTCCTGGCAGCGGTGCATCATAGATCGAGATGGAGGGTGACCTTGATCAGGTCACCCTCCCCAATGTTTTCGCTGTGGCGCAGGCTGGCTTTCAGCGGCAGGAGATAACTGTCGCGGCGCTTGTCGGGAAACAGCGAGGTCTTGACATCGCTGGCGCCGATCCGTGCCCTGACGGCGATTGCGCCGAGGGCAGTGGCGCGGCCGAAGAAGCGGACTTCCGATGCGGCATCCACCGGCAGGAAGACGCCATGCCAGCCGCCGGGACCATTGAAGCGGATCACCTCGGCCTCGAACCGGATCTCATGGCCGGGCTCGCTCATGCCGTTTCTTTCCCCCCGAGATCGAGGTGAAAATCTTGCCTTGCGACGGAGGCGCCGTTCAACAGGATCTCCAGCCCGTGCCGGCCAGTGTGATAGACACGGGTGGTGATCGGGCGAAGCGGGTGGCGCCTCTCCATGGTGACCCTTTCGCCGGCCGCCAATACAAGGCTCTTGCCCTTGAAGACTTTGGGCGTGAGCGAGCCATCCTTCTTCTGATGGTGGATCGCGTAGTCGATCAGCACGGTCCGGGTCGATGCTCCGGTATTGGCCAGGTGGATGCGGAAGCCGAGTTCGCCCGGAAAGGGGATGCGGTCGCTCGCCAGATCCAGCGCGACGGACACGTCCGACACCGGTTCATAGCCGAAATTGGCAAGCGCCTTGACGTGCCCCTTCTTCACCAGGGTGCGCGAGGCATGTTTTAGAAGCCAGAGCCGGTTTTTCGAGGCGCCGGCCCGATGGCGCTCGACGAAATCGGCGACGAGATCCGCGTGATCCTTGGCGATGTCGTTGAGGCTGTTGGCGACCGAACGGCGGACGTAATCTTCCTCGTCATCGATCAAGGCTTCGAGGATAGGCAGGATGGGGGCGGGATCCTGCACCAGTCTCGGCAGGCGCATGGCCCAGGGCAGGCGGGGGCGGGTGCCTTCGCTGGCAAGGCGCCGGACATGATGGTTCGGGTCGGTCACCCAGCCTGAAATGATCGCGAGAGCCTTTTCCTGTTGGTCGGAGATGAAGGTGCGAATGCCGAATTCGGCGGTGAAATGCGGCGTGAGCGTCTTCAAGAGCGCAAGGGCGGTCTCGACGTGGCCCCGACCATGGGCCGCGATATACTGGTTGAACGAGAGCAACGCCCATCCGCTCAGCCCCGTTCTATCCGGTGCCGGCAGGCAGTCCTGCAGGATCGCCGCCGCCGCCTCGAAATCGTCCGGCAGATGGCGGTGCAGCGCGTCGGCGATGCACTGGCCGCGTTGCATGAGCTCGAGTGCGTCCAGTGCCGGCAGGATGTCGGCGAGGAAAGCGCTGCTGTCGAAGGCCCCCCAGGCCCGCGCCACGGCATCGGCCGTATCGCGGGCCGTGTGTGGGCCGATCAAATGTTTCAGGGCTTCGGCCATCGATGCTCAGATCGTCCCTTGCGTCTCGAAGTGCTGCATCAGGGTAACACCCGTGATTGCCGCCATGTAGGGGGCAAAGGCGGGATCGGTCTGGACCTTCATCGCTGCCGCATCGGCGCTGGCCTTGTCGGTCCATTCAACGAGATCGGCGATCATGTCGCCCTGTTCCAGAGCGTTGAGGGCGCGCCAGCGGACGAAACCTGGATAATGGCGCACGGCCTGCATCGCCGCGCGGCGGGCCTCGACTGCGGCCGGCTTGTTGGCGACGGTGCAAATGGCGAGTTCGAGAATGGTGTTTTCGGTCATTCGGCTCCTCCGTGGGGTGATGATGCTTGACCTAACACGGCCCAACTGACAACCTTCTGGCCATAACCTTCATTGAGTCCTTTCCATGCGCCCTGCGGACCGCCTTTTCCGGATCATCCAGCTGATGCGCTCCACCGGTCGCGCCATGACGGCGGCCGAAATTGCCGAGAAAATGGAGGTGGCGCCGCGCACCATTTATCGCGACATGGACCATCTGATCGCTTCGGGTGCACCGATCGAGGGCGAGCGCGGCGTCGGCTACATGCTGCGCGAGGCCTTCGATGCGCCGCCGCTGACCTTTACCTTCGAACAGCTGGAGGCGCTGGCGTTTGGGCTGCGGGCCGTCGAAATGCTGGGTGACCCGAGGCTTGGCCAGGCGGCGCGGGAGGCCAGGGAGAAGATGCTCGGCATGTTGCCGATGGAACACGCCGAACGGCTGATTTCGGCGCCGATCCATGCCTTCCGTTCATCCGTGCAGCCTGAGGTGCCGGCCTGTCTGGGCGATGTGCGTTCGGCGCTTTCGTCAAAACGCAAGGTCTGGATCGCCTATCACTCGCTGCCCGGCGAGCGCAGCCAGCGCATCGTCTGGCCGCTCGGTCTTTCCGTCTTCGGCGCGATCTGGGTGATGACCGCCTGGTGCGAGATGCGAGACGGCTTTCGCGATTTCCGCCTCGACCGGGTGGAGGACTGGAAGGTGATGGGCGACCGGTTCGAGCCTGAACCGCACCAGACCTATCAGTCCTACTTGAAGCAGTTGGCCTGACGCCTCAGAAATCCGTCGCAACCCCGCCTTCGGCCTTACGTTTCGCGACGAAGGCGTCGAGCTCTTCCTCGACGGCCGGATCGATCGGCGGGCGCTCGTACGAGGCCAGCTTTTCCTTGAAGACCCGGTTGGCGTGGTCGTAGGTGGTCGGGCGGCCCGCTTCCGTCCAGGTCTCGAAATTGCGCCAGTCCGAGAGGATCGGCGAGTAGAAGGCGGTCTCGTAGCGGGCGAGCGTGTGTGCCGTGCCGAAGAAATGGCCACCGGGGCCGACTTCGCGCACCGCGTCGAGCGCCAGCGCATCCTGGCTGACATCGAGCGGTGTCAGGAATTCGGCGACCATCTGCAGCATGTCGACGTCGAGGATGAATTTTTCGAAGGAGGCGGTCAGGCCGCCTTCCGTCCAGCCGGCGGAATGCATGATGAAATTGCCACCGCCCTGGGTCAGCGCCCAGAGCGAGAAGGCGGATTCGTAGGCTGCCTGGGCGTCCAGCGTATTGGCGGCATTGGTGTTGGACGTGCGGTAGGGGAAACCGTAGCGGCGGGCGAGTTGGCCGCCGACGATGACGGCCTTCATGTATTCCGGCGTGCCGAAGGCGGGCGCTCCCGTCTTCATGTCGACATTCGAGGTGAAGCCGCCATAGACAACAGGCGCGCCGCGTTTGACCATCTGGGTGAATGCGATGCCGCAGAGCGCTTCGGCATTTTGCTGGACGACGGCGCCGGCGATGGTGACGGGGGCCATGGCGCCGGCGAGCGTGAAAGGTGTCATCACGACGACTTGGCCGCGCGACGACATTTCGATGATGCCTTGAAGCATCGGGCCATCGAGGCGCAGCGGCGAAGACGAATTGATGATGGTGAAGAGCGAGGGCTCGCTCTCCATCTGCTCCATCGAGATACCCCGACCGATGCGGGCGATCTCGATGGCGTCGAGATTGCGCTGCTTGCCGAGCGAATAGCAATGGAAGACCTTGTCGGTCAGCTTCACCATGTCGGACAGGCAGTCGAGGTGGCGGACCGAGGCGTGGATGTCGATCGGCTCGACCGGATAGCCGCCGGTCGTATGGATCACGTCGTAACACTGGGCGAGCTTCACGAGCTTGCGGAAGTCTTCCTGATTGCCGGCGCGGCGGCCACCCTCGCGGTCAGCGACGAAGGGGGCAGAGGCGATCTGGGCGAAGACGAGGTTGTTGCCGCCCATCTTGACGTTGCGCTCGGGATTGCGGGCAAACATCTGGAATTCACGCGGCACCGAGGCGACCATATCCATGATCAGATTGCGATCGAAACGAACACGGTCCGAACCTTCGGTGACGTCAGCGCCATGCGCCTTCATGATCGCGCGCGCCTCCGGCAGCATGATGTCCATGCCGATCTCTTCGAGAACGGTCAGAGAGGCCTCATGGATATCGTCGAGGGCGGAGGGGTCGAGCAGCTCGGTCTTGGTCAGGCGGTTGACGAGATTGCGATACTTGCCGGCAGCACCCGTGCGGGAGCGATCGCCGCCGCGTCCACCAGTGCGCCTGCGGCGCTCGCCGCCTGGGGATTGGGGTTCAGTCTCGGACAAGGCGGATGTCGTAATGTCGCTCATGGTCGATCCATTGTGTCAATCTCGACATCAAGTCTCGCAGGTTCGGGCCGCAAAAGGCATTGCCGTTTGCGACGAAAAACCGGCTCATCTGGAACATCACCCGTCTTGATCACGACATTGGCCCGGAGATTCAATATTTGTTTTGTCTTTTAAAGCGATGGATGATCCGGGGTTACCCGCTGTTTACCATTCCACGTCATTTATTTGGGGGATAAATTATAGTGGTTCGGGGAAGCGCCTTGCTCAACTTGGTCTGCGAGAAAATCGCCGCGCTGGAGCTGCCTTCCTATGTCAAGGACAGCCAGCTACGCTATGTGGCTGTCAATGCCGCTTTTGCGCGCCTCGTCGGTTTGCCGGAAACCAGCTTTCCGGGGCGCAGCGACCAGGACATTCTCGGCGGTGGCGCCGACGCCTTCCGGGACGACAGAGAACGCCGCGTTCTTGTGTTCGGTGAAGAAGAATGTGTGCCGTTCAGCCTCGGTTCCGGCCCCCACCGCCTGCTGAGGATCGAACGTTTCTTCGATGATGACGAACGGCTCTATCTCTTCGGTCTGGTCGAGGCCGAGGCGCAGCCAGTCTCGCCAGCCCGAATGCCGCCCATGGCCAACGACACCGCGGCTGCGCTTTCCCCGACCGGGGCGCCGCAGCTCGACATCTTCCGGGCCGTGCTGGAGCAGTATCCGCTCGCCAGCTATGTGCGCGACAGCCAGCATCGGCTCATCTTCGCCAATCCCGCCTATGTGGCCATGGCGGGGCGACCTCTTGCGGAACTGCTCGGCAGGGACGAGCTCGCGAATTTTCCGGAGATGGGCGAGAGCTACCGTCAGGGCAATCTTCGCGTCCTGGCAACCGGTGTGACGGAGGAGGTGCACGACATCTTCGTCACGGCCTATGGCCGTGAGATCCCGATCCTGTCGCGAACGGGTGTCGTCGTCGGGCCGGACGGCGCGCGTTATATCGTCGGCTCCATCACCGATCTTTCGCAGTTGAGCAGGGGAGAGGAAAGACTCATCGCAGCGACTCGCGAGGCGCAGGAACTCAAGAACAAGTTCGAGTCCCTGATGACCTCGCTGCCGGTTGGCATCATCGTTCTCGATCGCGACCTCATCGTCGAATATGTCAACGCTGCCATGACCGATATGTTCGAGTTCGGCGCCGACGTGCGCCTGGAGGGCCAGTTTTATGGCGACCTGCTGCGCCTGGTCTACAAAAACACCGGGAATGGTCCGAGCGAAGAGGAGATCCAGGAACGGATCGCCTTCCGCCTCGACCAATTGCGCTGCCTCGACAATGGTCCGCTGATCGATGTGAAGACCCGTTCAGGGCGGGCACTGGCGGGCGGCAGCCGCAGGCTCGCGGGCGACCGTGTGCTGATTACCTTTTCCGATATCAGCGATCTGCTTCAGCGCGAGGAAGAGACACTGCTTTATCGCACGGCGCTGGAGCAGTTGCCGATGCCGGTGTTCATTCGCGACATGGATCGGCGGCTCATCTACATCAATGCGGCCTATGAAGGCCTGCACGAATGCAAGCGCGAAGACGTCTATGGCATGACCGTGGAGGAAATGTTCCCGTGGCACGACACGCGGCTCGATGAACATATCCGCGTGCTGGAAAAGGGCGAGGTCTTCGAAAACGCCAACGACGTCATCCGCCTTCCGGGACGGGAGATCCCCATCATGACCCGGCTCAGCCGGATCACGACGTCGACCAACACGCATCACCTCGTTGGCTCCGTGACCGATGTCTCGGTGATCCGCGAAGGGCAGGCGGCGCTGATGGCGGCCCAGGAACAGTCGGAGGCGTTGTATCAGGACATCCTGGCGATGCTTCACATCATGCCGGTCGGCGTGGTGATCCTTGGGGCCGACTACATGGTCGAATTCGCCAACCGCAAATGCCGCGACATCTGGGACTGGCCCGAGGATGTGCCGCTCGAAGGCCGCAGCTTCCGTTTCTACTGCGAAATCAACCACCGGAAAGGGCGCGCCTGGCCTGGGCTGGATTTCGAGGAAGGCTATCGCCGCCGCATCGAACAATTCGATGCGCTCGAAGGGTCCCACACGATGGAACTCGCCTATGCGGATGGCAAACATGTCATGGCGACCGTCACCCGCCTTCGCGACCGCAAGATCCTGCTGACCTATTCGGATCTCACGGAGATCCGCCAGCGTGAACGGGAAATCACGGAGGCGCAGCAGCAACTCGAGCGGCTGGGCGGCTTCGTTCAGGAATCCATGCGGATGATGTCGCAGGGATTGCTGATGATCGAGCAGGGGCGTATCGCGGAGGTCAACCCGTCCTTCAGCAGGATCCTCGATCTGCCGGATGGACTGTTGCGCGAAGGCGAAAGCTGGCGGCCGGTCTTCCAATATTGCGCCGAGCGGGGCGACTTCGGCGACGATGCCTTCGCCATTCTCGCGCAATGGCAGTCCGCGCTTCAGCAATCGACCGCCATTTCGACGAGCTTCTTCGTCGGAGGCAAAACATGGGTCAAGCTGGAAGCGACATTCGGCAGCGACCGCAGCTGCGTGGTCGTGTTGACCGATTTCACAGAGCTGAAAGCCCGTGAAGCGGAACTCGAAGTGCTGCTGGCCCGCGCCGAGGCGGCCGACAAGGCGAAATCAGACTTCCTCGCGAATATGAGCCATGAAATCCGGACCCCGATGAATGGGGTGCTCGGCATGGCGGAGCTTCTATCGAAATCGGAGCTCGACAGCCGGCAGAAGACATTCGTCGACATCGTGGTGAAATCCGGCAATGCACTGCTGACGATCATCAACGACATTCTCGACTTCTCGAAGATCGATGCGGGCCAGATGAAGCTGCGCAAGTCGCCCTTCGATCCGGTCGAAGCGGTCGAGGATGTGGCGACCCTGCTCTCGGCGGCGGCGGCGGAAAAGGACATCGAGCTCGTCGTGTCCGGCGACCAGACGGTGCGCCACACCTTCATGGGCGATCCCGGGCGTTTCCGCCAGATCGTCACCAATCTGCTCGGCAATGCCATCAAGTTCACTGAACGCGGCCATGTGCATGTCGAGGTTTCAAGCGAGCCTCTGGCGGAGGGAATGGCAACGCTGCGTCTCCAGATCGAGGATACCGGCATCGGCATTCCCTCGGAGATGCAGGCGAAGATCTTCGAGAAGTTTTCCCAGGCCGACACCTCATCGACGCGGCGTCATGAGGGAACCGGTCTCGGCCTTGCGATCACCGGCGGGTTGGTCAAACTGTTTGGCGGGCAGATGCGGGTGGAATCGGAGGTCGGACAAGGTTCGACCTTCATCGTCGATCTGCCCTTGCCCGTTGTGGCCGAGCGCAGCCGGCAGAAGGAATTGCCGCCCAATGTCAAGGACGCGCGCGTGCTCGTCATCGACGACAATGCCATCAACCGCCGGATCATCAGCGAGCAACTGGCCATGTGGGGGTTCGATGGTCTTGCGGTCCCCGATGGGCCTTCGGGGCTTGCCATACTGGACGAGGCCCATCGCGAAGGCCTGTCGATCGATCTCGTCGTGATCGACTACCAGATGCCGGAGATGAACGGTCTGGATGTGGCCCGTGCGATCCGCAATGATCCCCGTTTCGACGAGACGGCACTGATCTTCCTGACGTCGATGGACATGGTCGGCGACGACCGGCTGTTCGAGAGCCTGCGCATCGAGGCGCATCTGATGAAGCCGGCCCGTGCCAACGTGCTGCGCGGCGCCATTATCGACGTGATCCGCAGCGCGCGCGTGAATGGCGTCATGGCTGCCAGATCCAGAGCCGCTGCCGAGCCTGCTGTCACGACGGGTCGGCCGGCCGTGGCGAATGTCGCCGAAGCAGAGCTTCGCCAAGGCAGCGGGCTCAAGGTGTTGATCGCCGAAGACAATCCGGTCAACCAGATCGTCTTCCGCCAGATCCTCGCCGGTACCGATATCGCCTATCGTATCGTGGAGAACGGTGAGGTGGCGCTTGCGGCCTGGCAGAGCGAACGGCCCGACCTGATCCTGATGGATGTCTCGATGCCTGTCATGAACGGCCATCGCGCGACCGAGATCATCCGCGAGCAGGAAAAGGCCGCAGGGCAGGGCGAACACGTGCCGATCATCGGGGTTACCGCGCATGCCATGGCAAGCGACAGTGAAGCCTGCCTTGCCTGCGGCATGGATGATTACCTGTCGAAGCCGATTTCGCCGGAACTGCTGCTGCGCAAGATCGAAGAATGGTCACAGGTGGCACCGGCGGCGCTGCGCGCCGACGGCTCCTAGAGCAGTTCCAGCAAAAGTGCGAAGCGGTTTTGCGTCCGGAATTGCGTGAAAACAAAGATATAGAGCATTGAAGGCGACCCATCGTTTTCGCCGGAAGCTCTAGTCGATAGACCTGATACCGCAGAGCATTTCGCGTTTGCCGGCAAAGCCCGGCCGGCGCTCCAGCGCATAGCCTGCCGCGATCAGATTGCGGCGCACGAAGCCGGCGGCCGCATAGGTGGCGAAGCTTCCGCCGGGCCGCGTGCGGTCAAACACCAGTTGCATGAGTTCGGCCGACCACATGGCGCTGTTGCGCGACGGAGCAAAGCCGTCCAGGAACCAGGCGTCGAAGGTGAGATCACTGGCGCCGAGGCTGGCATGGGCGTCGCCGCAGACGACGGTGAGATGGGTCTGGGCATCGAGGTCGATATCGACGTGGCCTTCCGGCGTTTCCGGCCAGCGAGCGACCAGGGCCTTGCGTTCGGCACCGATCTCCGGCCAGCGCGACAGGGCGCGGTCGATGTCTTCAGCCTGCATCGGGTGCAGCTCGAATGAAACGAAATGGAGGCCGCCGTTTGGCCCGCGATGCGCCTTCCACTGGCGCCAGGTTTCGGCTGCGTTCAAGCCGGTGCCGAAGCCGAGCTCGCCGATGCGGAATTCGGCCGCGTTCTGCCAGCGCGCCGGGAGGCCGTTGCCCGCGAGGAAGACGTGGCCGCATTCGAGACGACCATCCGTCTGGCAATAAAAGTGATCGCCAAAGGCGGTCGAATAGGGCATATCGCCGTCGTGCCAGGTCAGGGGCGCTTCGGTCGTATCCGGTGCCGCATTGGCCAGCGTCTCGTTTGCCGGCAGCTCATTTGATTGGGTCATGACATGTCCGATAAATCGCCCGTGGTCGCGGGTCAATCATCTGCGGATGTGTTGATCGCCGGTGGCGGCATCATGGGGCTTTGGGCAGCGCTCGAAGCGGACCGGGCAGGGCTTGCCACGCTGCTCGTCGATGCCGGACCGCTTGCGGGCGGTGCAAGCGGTGGACTGCTCGGCGCGCTGATGCCGCATATGCCTGACAAATGGAACGACAAGAAACAGCTGCAATTCGACGCGCTGCTTTCGCTGGAGCATGCGATAACAGCTTTGGAGGGCGAGACCGGACTTTCCGCCGGCTATCGCCGGTCCGGCCGTCTGATCCCGCTGCCGAAACCGCATCTGCGCAAGATTGCCGAACGGCATCAGGCGGAAGCCGAAACCAACTGGAGCCAGCAGGGCGTGCGTTTCAGCTGGGACGTCATCGACCGGTCGCCGCATGGTGACGGCTGGCCGGCGTCCGATGTGATGGCGGCGGGTCTGGTCTCGGACACGTTTGCGGCGCGCGTTTCGCCGCGCGGACTGACCGCCATGCTCATTGCCCGCTTGCGGCAATCGCCGCGCGTGACGTTTCGGGAAGGCGTCGCGGTTGAGGCCATTGATACGACGGGTGCGCGTGCCACCCTGTCCGACGGCAGCAGCATCGGATTCGGCCATCTGATCGTGGCTGCTGGACATGCCTCGTTTCCGCTTTTGTCTGCCCTTGGTCCGGCGCTCCCGCGTCCACTCGGCCAGGCGGTGAAAGGGCAGGCGGCGCTTCTTTCGGCACCTTCGGTGGCGCCCGATCTGCCGCTGCTCTATCTCGATGGCCTCTATATCGTGCCGCATGAGGGCGGGCAGGTCGCGATCGGCAGCACCAGCGAGGATCGGTTCGACGAGCCGTTTTCGACGGATCGGCAGCTGGATGATCTTGTGGCGCGGGCGGTGCAGCTTGCGCCCGCGCTCGGCGATGCCGATGTGATCGAGCGCTGGGCGGGCCTGAGGCCCAAGGCAATCGACCGCGATCCGATGGTCGGGCCGCATCCCGAGGCCGAGCGGGTGATCGCGCTTACCGGCGGTTTCAAGGTCAGCTTCGGGCTGGCGCATGTGCTGGCGCGCGCGGCGCTCGCGCCAATCCAGGGGCTGGACGCCGGATTGCCGGCCAGTTTTTCGACCACCCATCACCTCGCCGTCGCGGCCACGCTCGGCTGATCGGCCGAGGTCAGCACCAAGACGCTGGCACGACACGCGGTCGTGAGCGGCTTAGGCTTCATCTGTCAGATTTCACGCCTCCCGTTTCGTCATACTGTCATGCAAATCACCTAACCACTGGGTTGCAACGGCACTTGCTAAAGTGCCCGAACCGAGCCAGCACGGGGTGCTCGACATGCGTTATGCCATCTGCTTCACGCCGCCGCCCGGCGATCCGCTGACGCTTGCCGCTGCCGGCTGGCTCGGACGCAATGTCTATTCCGGCCATGCGGTGGATCATCCAGGCCTCAAGGGAATCGGCGTGCACGAAATCGCCTTCCACACGGCGCTTCCCCGGCGTTTCGGTTTCCACGCCACCTTCAAGGCGCCGTTCCGGCTGAACGAGGGGGCGAATGAGGCGATGCTGCTGCGCGAACTGATGCATTTTGCCGGTAGTCTGGAGCCGGTGACGCTGTCGGGCCTCAGCGTCGGGCGGGTCGGAGAAGTCTACGGGCTCATTCTCGACCGGCCGTGCAGCGCCATCGACCACCTGGCGGCGGCCGTCGTGCAGGCCTTCGATGGCTATCGGGCACCGCTCAGCGAGGCCGAGATCGAGCGGCGCAATCCCGAGCGCCTGTCGGCGCCGCAATTCTCCAACCTCAACCGCTGGGGCCATCCTTACGTGATGGACGAGTTCCGTTTCCACATGACGCTGACCGGCCCGCTTCTGGCACGGGATTTCCCGCGCATCGAACAGGGTCTGAAGGCCCATTTCGATCCGGTGCTCGCCGAGCCCGTGGTTGTGGCCAATCTCGCGCTGTTTGTCGAAACTGAGCGGGGCGCGCCGTTTACCGTGCATTCGCTGCATCCGCTGGGGCGGGTTTCCAGCCGCAAGATTGCCTGACCGGTTTGCGCTGCAGCAAATTCCGCTTTTTCCATCTCGACAGCTGCCATCGTCGCCAATAGCCTCGCGTCAAAACACGAGAGGTGAACCGATGACGACTGCTCCCTATCCCCGCGACCTGATCGGCTATGGCCGCGACATTCCCGATCCGAAGTGGCCGGGGGATGCGCGGATCGCGGTGCAGTTCGTGGTAAACTACGAGGAGGGCGGCGAAAGCTGCATTCTCGATGGCGACCCGGCATCGGAATGCCTCTTGTCAGAGATCGTCGGCGCCCAGCCCTGGGCCGGCCAGCGCAATCTCAACATGGAATCGATCTACGAATACGGCTCGCGCGCCGGCTTCTGGCGGCTCTGGCGAATGTTCACCGAGCGCAAGGTGCCGGTCACCGTCTATGGCGTCACACTCGCCATGGCGCGCAACCCGGAAGCCGTGGCCGCGATGAAGGAAGCCGACTGGGAGATCGCCAGCCACGGCTATCGCTGGCTCGAATACAAGGATTTTCCTGAGGACGTCGAGCGCCAGCATATCCGCGAGGCGGTGCGCCTGCATCAAGAGCTGACCGGCTCGCATCCGCTCGGCATGTATCAGGGCAAGCCCTCCATGAACACGCTGCGCCTCGTGATGGAGGAGGGCGGTTTTCTATACTCCTCAGACAATTATTCCGACGACCTGCCGTTCTGGGTGCCGGATCTCGAGGGTAAACCCTTCCTGATCATCCCCTATACGCTTGAGACCAACGACATGCGTTTCGCCACGCCGCAGGGTTTCAACACCGGCGACCAGTTTTTCACCTATCTCAAGGACGCCTTCGACGTGCTCTATGAGGAGGGCAAAAACGGCAGCCCGAAGATGATGTCCGTTGGCCTCCATTGCCGTCTGGTCGGTCGACCGGGGAGGGCTGCGGCGCTGGCGCGGTTCATCGATTATGTGACGAGCCATGAGAAGGTCTGGGTGCCCAAGCGGATCGAGATTGCAGAGCATTGGCACAAGTTTCACAAGCCGGCGTGGTGATCCTGCAGCGGGCATGCCGCCCCTCTCCCGAAGGGGAGGGACGGCGGTTGTTCTCGGATGCTCAGACGCCGACGGCGGCGCCATCCTGGCGGCGGATCGCGACGACCGACGGGCGGGGCAGCTTGCCGGTGAAGTCCGGCCACAGCGTCGTTGCCTTGTCGAGCGTTTCGGCGTCTTCGGCCGGATGCTGGACGGACACGAAGAGCGTCTTGCCGTCCGGCGTGAAGCAGGGGCCGGTCGCCTCGGCACCGGCCGGGCAGGTGAAGAGCAGCTTCGGCAGGCCGCGGGCCGACCCCTCCGTGTCGATGCCATAGATGCCGTCCGGCAGGCCAAAATCATTGGCACCATCGGTTGCGACCCAGAGACGACCCTGAGGGTCGAAGCTGATGTTGTCGGGGCAGACGAACCAGCCGTTTTCCGAGGTTTCCGGATGGAAGCTCGCCTTGGTCGCCTCATCCTTGGGATTGCCGGCCAGCACGAAGAGGTCCCACTGGTAGACCTCTGCCGTATGATCGGCATCCTTGCCACGACCGCCGGGCGGGATCAGTTCGACGATATGGCCCCAGAGGTTTTCAGGCCGGGTATTGGCGGGGTTGAGCTTGTCCTGCTCGCGCTTCTTGTTTTTCGTCATCACCGCGTAGACGCGACCGGTCACCGGATTGGTTTCGAAATCTTCCGGCCGGTCCATCGGGGTTGCGCCGACGGCATCGGCCGCAAGCCGTGTCTTCAGCAGCACGTCGGCCTGTGACGCGAAGCCGTTTTCGGCGGTCAGCGGACCTTGGCCATGAACCAGCGGCAGCCAGTGCAGCGTGCCATCGGTATCGAAACGGGCAACGGAGAGGACGCCCTTGTCGAGAATGTCCTTGGCCGTCTCCGGCTGCGCCGGGTCGAAGGCGGCTTCCGTGACGAAGCGGTAGGTGTATTCGAAATAGTCGTCGTCACCCATGTAAACGACGATCCGGCCGTCCTTGTTGTGCACGACGGTCGAGGCCTCGTGGCTCATGCGGCCAAGGGCCGTGCGCTTGATCGGTGTCGATTGCGGATCGTAGGGATCGATCTCCACCACCCAGTCGAAGCGGTTCGGTTCGTTGGGTTCCTTGTCCATGTCGAAACGGTCATGGAAGCGGGCACGGCCATACAAGTCCGAACCGTCGAAGCCATAGCGGTCGAGAACCGCGGCGATCGGAGAGCCGGCTGTGCTGCCACCGAAGGTGTCGGAGGCCCCTTCTTCGCAGGTCAGCACGGTTCCCCAGGGGGTGACGCCGCCACCGCAATTGTAGTTGGTGCCCTTGACCGTCAGTCCCTGTGGGTCTTCCTTGGTCTTGACGAGGTCGTGGCCGGCGACGGGGCCGGACAGCTGCATCTTCGTCTCGACTGTCAGGCGACGGTTGAACGGGCTGTCCTTGACCATGGCCCAGCGTCCATTCTCGATCTTCACTTCGACAATCGAGTGGCCCATGGCGGCCATGCCGAAATCCACCTGTTCCTGCGTCATCATCTTGCCGGCATCGTCTTCGGTCATGCCGTCGAAAATCACGTTCGGCGAGATGTATTCGTTGTTGACGCAGAGCAGGCCGTGGTCGGCCGTGGCCGATCCCTTGGGCAGCGGCATGAAGGCGATGTAGTCGCAATTGTAGCCGAAGCGAACCAGCTGTTCGGCTGCCGAGGGCACTTCGCCGGAGAAATCGGCGACATCGGCCGCAATCGGGTCGCCCCAACGCGCGACCACTTCCGCCGTGTAGCCGGGTGCCACGGCCATGTCCTTGTCGTAGATGCGCTTCAATTCGCTGAAGCCGAGCGAGGAGGTTGCTGAGGCGGCAAAACTCTCTTCGGCGAAGAACGAGCCGACGAAGCCGGAACCGGCTGCGAGCGCGCCAAGGCTGGCGGCGCCGGAAAGAAAGGCCCGGCGCGAGGCGCGGGCCGCAATGACGTCACGAATGATGGGAGAAGAATTGCTGGGACAGTCCGCCATGACTTTGCTCCTTGCAAATGTGGGGATCTTGGCGGCCCATTCTCTAGCAACTGTGTGTGACAGAACGTGTGGCCTGCTTGTTCCAGGCGATCATCGCGGTGCACGACCTCGTGGTGGCAGAAGTCGTGTTGTCAGCAGCGCGCGCTTCGGGCAACTTGCCGGGCGATTCCTCATTCCCGCGCCAATCGGAGCCTCCCATGTCCCCCTTCAACGCCACCATCCCCGTTCCCGCCGACGCGGCTGCCCGCCGGGCGGTAAAGCCGGTCGTGTGTTATCCGGTCGAGTCCCTGAAGGCGCCCGACATGAGCATCCTGGAGCGGGCGCGGGCGACCATGGAAAAGGTCGGCGAAGTGATCGTTGCGCCGCGCGAAGGCAATACGTTCGAGGTGCCGAAGGGGCATTTCTTTCGCATCGTCAGCATCGAGGGGCCGCAGGTCGGCGACCTCAATCTGTGGAACGCCAACGACCTCTCCGAGCGCTTCTTTTCCGGCAAGACGCGGGCGCTGCATGCCACCCATGTCACGACCGGCAACCGTCTCTGGAGCAACCTGCCGTCGCTTCGCCCCATGGCGACGATCAGCCATGACACGCTCGGCTGGTACGGTTTCGACGAATTCGGCGGCGGGGTGCATGACGTGATCGGCACGCGCTGCGACCCCTATACCAACCGGCTGCTTTCGGGCGGCGACTATCACCATTGCTGCCATTCCAATCTCTGCCGGGCGCTTTCCCATCACACGGGCGCCGATATCAAGGCGGTCGAGCCGCATGTGCATGACGTGTTGAACGTCTTCATGTGCACCGGTTTCACCCGCGACACGCAGCAGTATTTCATGAAGGCGAGCCCAGTACGCCCCGGCGATTTCCTCGAAATGTTCGCCGAAATCGATCTGCTCGGCGCGCTCTCGGCCTGCCCGGGCGGTGACTGCAGCACCAGCCATTCGAGCGATGAGGCGAAGTGCTATCCGCTGCAGGTAGAGATCTACCGGCCGGACATGGCGCTGCTGGCCGACTGGCCGTTTCCCGAGCGGAACGGCTATCAATTGAAGGTGTGAGGCTCAACGCCTGAGGCGATCGGCGATGAGAGCGAGGATGGGAAGGGCCGTGGTCGTCACGAAGGTGGTGGTGAAGGCGTCCGCGACCAGCGCCGGATCTGCCATGCCCAGTTCGACCACGCCGAGGTTATAGGCAAAGAGGCCCGACATCGCCGATGCGCCGGTGACAAAGCCGAGATTGCGCGAAAGGCCGAGAAGGCCAGAAAGCACGCCCCTTTGATCTTCCGCCACCGTTTGCATGGTGACGGTATTGTTGGCGGCCAGGAAGATCTGGAAACCCGGCGTGAGCAGAACCAGAGCCAGGCCATACCCCAAGAGACCGAGGAGGCGTGGCAGGATCGCGAGAGCAACGAGGCCGACGATGATCTGCAGGAGGCCAAACGGCAACATGCGTGCCGCGCCATAGCGGTCGGTCAGGCGCCCGGACGGAACCCCTGAAAGCGCAGAGGTCAGCGGGCCGATGGCCATCACAAGTCCGATCGAGGAGTCACCAAGCCCGAGGCCGAGCGACAGCATATAGGGCCCGACCACCAGGGTCGACATCATGACGGTGGTGACAAGGAGGTTCATGGCCAGGGAGAGACCGATCCGCCGGTCGCCGACGAGGGCGATGGGCACGAGCGGACTTGCCGCCGCCTTCTGGCGCCAGACAAACAAAGCGATCAGAACCACCGTGATCGCGAGGAGCCCCCTGGCATCCAAAGCGCCATTCCCCGCCGTCATCGACAGCGCGTAGGTCGAGAGCGCCAGCGTCAGCAGCAGGCTGCCCAGCCAATCGATCGATCCGGACGCGCTCCTCGCGCTGCGGGTCGGTCTGGCAAAGGTGGCGATGGCAAGTATCAAGAGCAGCAGGCCAAGAAGCCCGACCGCCAGAAAACCAGCATTCCAGCCGTATCGCTCGATCGTCAGGCCTCCAAGCGATGGGCCCAGTGCCGTGCCCACGGCCGACATCGTGCCGAGCAGGCCCATGGCCGAGCCTGTCTTCTCCTTTGCGACGACCGTGCGGATCATCGAGACCGGCAAGGCCATCAGCACCGCGCCGCCAATGCCCTGGAAAATGCGGGCGGCGATCAGGCCGGAGAGGGACGGGGCGAGGGCGCAGGCAAGCGATGCCAGCGCAAAGACCGTAAGACCGAGGATCAGGACGCGGGTCTGACCGAAGATGTCGGCCAGTCTGCCGAGCACGACGATGCTGGCAGTGACGGCAACGAGGTAGGCGATGATGACCCACTGTACCGACTGGATGGGGGCGGCGAAGGCTTTCGCCAGGGCAGGCAGGGCAACTGTTGCCAGGCTGATGCCGAGCGAACCGACAAGCATGCTGCCGGCAAGAACGACAAGTGCAGGATTTTTGGCCGCGGCAGAAGGGAATTTCATGATGTTTCTCGTTGTCTCGTGGAAGGGAGACAGATAGCCTGCCACTTCAAGTCAACTTGAGGTCAAGGATGAAATTGCTCGATATCGGCGAACTGGCGCGCAGGGCCGGCGTCTCCGCTGCGACCTTGCGCTACTACGAGGAGGTGGGGCTTATCCGGTCGGTCGCCCGACACGGGCTTCGCCGCCAGTTCGAGCCGCGCGCCCTCATGCAGCTGTCGCTGATCGCGCTCGGCAAGACGGCGGGTTTTTCACTGGAGGAGATGCGGGGCATGTTCGGTCCCGACGGTCTGCCGGAGCTGTCGCGGTTGACCCTGCATGGCAAGGCCGACCAGCTGGACGCGCAGATCCGCAAGCTGACGACCCTTCGAAACGCCCTGCGGCATGTGGCCGATTGCAAGGCGGAATCGCATATGGACTGCCCGAAATTCCAGCGCCTGCTGCGGGTATCCTCGACCACCCGCCAGAAGACGCCCAAAGCCGTCGCTGTGCCGGAAGGCGCCGGCACCGCGATTTATTGCCAACCCGTCACGCCACAACCTGGGCGCCGGAGCTGAAGACGCTCACTCCTGGGCGAGGCTCGCCATGTCGATGACAAAGCGATAGCGGACATCGCCTGGCTATCGCGTGACCTATCCTTTCGAAATCTCGGGAGATTGTGCTCCTGAGATCCGCCGATCAAGGCTTGCTGCTAGCCGTCGAGTTCGGTCCGGCGGTCGATATCAACTCCCTCAGACTGAAACTCGACAAGCGTCAGGGGCTCGGCTACTCCTTGTGCTGACTGCTTCGCGGCAGCCCTTACCTGCCGTGGCGTCTTTGCTCCGGCGTTACATGATACTGGATTGATGGCATGGACAGAGCAGACTTCGTTCAGCGTTTCGGCGGCGTGTTCGAGCATTCTCCCTTCATCGCCGAGCGGGCCTTCGATGCCGGCATGATTGCCGAACCGCTCACCGCGCTTGATGTGCATGATGCGCTGGCGATGATCTTCCGCACCGCGAGCGCGGACGAGCGGCTTGGCGTCTTGAGGGCGCATCCGGATCTTGCCGGCAAGCTTGCCATTGCCGGGGGATTGACCGAGGACAGCGCGCGCGAACAGGCCGGTGCCGGGCTCGATCGGCTGTCGGCGGACGAGCATGCCCGCTTCACTGAACTGAATACGGCCTATGTCGAAAAGTTCGGCTTTCCCTTCATCATCGCGGTCAGGGGGCTCACCAAGGACGACATTCTCGCGGCCTTCGAGACGCGCATCAACAATTCCAGAGATCAGGAACTCGACACCGCCTGCCAGCAGGTGGAGAAAATCGCCCAGCTTCGCCTCGAAAGCCTTCTTCCGGAGACCCACTGACATGCTCGATATCTCGACCGTCGCACTGCCCGATTTTGCGGCCGGTGCCGTCAATCTCGCCTCGGCCCGGCTCGGTGCGCGGGGGCTCTCGACCTCCGACGAGTTCTTCGCGCCGGTGTCGCGCATGCTGAACGACGATCCCGCGACCTTCGATCCCGACCTTTACGACGACAACGGCAAATACATGGATGGCTGGGAAAGCCGGCGCAAGCGCGTGCCGGGCCATGACTGGGCGATCGTCAGGCTCGCTATGCCGGGCCGGATCTTCGGTTTCGATGTCGACACACGCTATTTTACCGGAAACTATCCGCCGCATGGCTCGATCGAGGCGGCCTTTGTCGAGGACGGCGATCCGACCGATCAGACGGTCTGGACGGAACTCGTGGCGAAATCGCCACTCGGCGCCTCTGCCCAGCACTTCTTTGCCAATGCCGACACGTCCAAGGTCTGGACGCATCTGCGTCTCAACATCTACCCGGATGGCGGTGTGGCGCGGTTGCGCGTCTATGGCGCTGCCCATTTCGACTGGTCGAAGGTGGGGGCGACGGAGGAGATCGACCTCGCCTATATCTTCCATGGCGCGAAATCGCTTGCCTGGTCGGATGCGCATTACGGTCATCCCGACAAGATCCTGTCGCCGGGGCGCGGCATCAACATGGGCGATGGCTGGGAAACCAAGCGTCGCCGCGGCCCAGGGCATGACTGGGCGATCATCCGGCTCGGCCATGCCGGCGTGATCAACCGCGTGCTGATCGACACACATTTCTTCAAGGGGAATTATCCCGATACCTGCGAGCTGCTCGGCGCCTATCTGCCTGAGGCCGGCGATACGTTCAGCGCGGCGGAAATCGCGGCGTCCGAACAGTGGAAGCCCGTTCTGTCGCGGCAGAAGATGCAGATGGATGCCGAGCATCTCTACGAGGGCGATCAGGTGCAGAAGATCGGTCCGGTCACCCATGTGCGCATTGCCATGCATCCGGATGGCGGTGTGATGCGGTTGCGCCTCTTCGGCACCAAGGCTTAAGTCGTCCGTTTTGACGCCATTCCGGACGCAAAACCGGATCCCGCTTTTGCTGGAATTGCTCTGAAAACGAAAAGAGCGGGCAAGGGCCCGCTCGTCGCATGCTTCAAGCCGTCCGCAATGCGGGCGGCTTTCTTGTATGCCTTGACGGCCTTACTGCTTCGGCGCCCGTTCGGCCTCGCGGATCGCTTCCTCGTGATACCAGCTAGCCGAACCGCTCTCGTAGATCACGGGTTTCGGCGTCTGGCGCTCACGCATGGCGTTGAGCCGGGCCAGGTCACGCACCGGGAATTCGTAGATCTTCGCCGATTCCCGAACCATGTTCGTTGTCATGCTACTACCTCTCGTTTCACCGAGTGTTGTCTCGATGCTCCATCCCTAACACGTCTAAAAATCAAATGCACACCAAAAGTGCAAAATGCCTAAAATATGGGCACATATGGCGCAGAAAAAGTGATGAATTTAAAATCATCACAGTGCATTTCTGGTCTTTTCCCTCTCGGAAACCCCTGATGGCGCCCGAAGGTTCCGTCATTATGTCGCAGGGTATTTAAGAAAACCCTTTTGCTGTCCGGTTTTTCGGGGCCGATCCTGCGAAAATTGCCATCCGCAGCAGTGGTCGCTGCAAACTGGCACGCTTCCTGCATTTTATCTCGCGACTCCCGGGCAAGCCGGAGAATCACCCCTCTGTTGCGCTCATGAATGGCGCGAGACTGAAGAGAGAGCACCATGACCAAGTTTAAGCTCGAGTACATCTGGCTCGATGGCTACAAGCCGGTAGCGAACCTGCGTGGCAAGACGCAGATCAAGGAATTCGACAGCTTCCCGACCCTGGAACAGCTGCCGCTCTGGGGCTTTGACGGCTCCTCGACGATGCAGGCCGAAGGCCACTCGTCGGATTGCGTGCTGAAGCCCGTCGCCATCTATCCTGATCCGGCTCGCACCAACGGCGCTCTCGTCATGTGCGAAGTCATGATGCCCGACGGCGTCACCCCGCATCCGTCCAACAGCCGCGCCACGATCCTCGACGACGAAGGCGCCTGGTTCGGTTTCGAGCAGGAATACTTCTTCTACGAAAACGGCCGTCCGCTCGGCTTCCCCGAGCAGGGCTACCCGGCGCCGCAGGGCCCGTACTACACCGGCGTCGGCTACAAGAATGTCGGCTCGGTCGCTCGCGAAATCGTCGAAGAGCATCTCGACCTTTGCCTCGAAGCCGGCATCAACCACGAAGGCATCAATGCCGAAGTGGCCAAGGGCCAGTGGGAATTCCAGGTATTCGGCAAGGGTTCCAAGAAGGCCGCCGACCAGATCTGGATCGCCCGCTACCTGCTGCTCCGCCTTTGCGAAAAGTACGGCATCGACGTCGAATTCCATTGCAAGCCGCTCGGCGATACCGACTGGAACGGCTCGGGCATGCATTGCAACTTCTCCACCCAGTTCATGCGCGAAGTGGGCGGCAAGGAGTATTTCGAAGCCCTCATGGCTGCCTTCGGCAAGAACTGGGAAGAGCATATCGCTGTCTACGGTCCGGACAACCATCTGCGCCTGACCGGCAAGCATGAAACGGCGCCGTGGAACAAGTTCTCCTACGGCGTTGCCGACCGTGGCGCCTCGATCCGCGTTCCGCATTCCTTCGTCAACAACGGCTACAAGGGTTACCTGGAAGACCGTCGCCCGAACTCCCAGGGCTGCCCCTACCAGATCGCTTCCGTCGTCCTGAAGACGATCGCCGAAGTGCCGACGGCCGACTACGCCAAGTCTGCCGCCTGATTTCAGGCTGAGGCTTAAAGATTGCAGCGCCGGTGGAAACGCCGGCGCTGTTTTCATTTGGGGCATGGTCGCGCCGCTTTCTCCCGCTTCGCGTTTGTTCTATGATTGCGGTCCAGGAGATGGAGCATGCGACCGTCCGAAGTGCTGGAGAAGAACAGGCAAGCCATCCGCGATGTGACGGCACGTCACAAGGCGACGAACCCGCGCGTCTTCGGTTCCGTCGCACGGGGTGAGGACGGCCCGAACAGCGATCTCGACATTCTTGTCGATGGGCTGCCGGGGATGACGCTGTTTGATCTGGGTGGGTTGCAGGCGGAGATGGAAGATCTGTTGCCCTGTCGGGTGGACATCGTCACCTCTGGAGGCTTGAAAGCGCGTATGCGCGATCGGATTCTCGCCGAAGCGAGAGCCATATGACGCCCGAAGAGCGGCTGCTCGATAATCTCATCGACATGGAGGAGGCGGCGACCGAAGCCATCGGCTTTCTCGATGGGGTGAGTTTTGAGGCGTTTCAGTCCGATGTTTTGCGCCAACATGCGGTGGCGATGACCTTTGTTTTGGTCGCAGCGGCCGCTGCGCGCATCCAGGCGCGGTTTCCCGATATAACGTCCGAGCAGCCGGAGATCGCTTGGGCCAAGATGCGGGGCTTACGCAATCTTGTGGTCCACGAATATGACCGACTGGATTGGCAGATTATCTGGGATACGGTGCAGTCTGATCTTCCGAAGCTGGTCCGCCAGATCGACCAGCTCCGCCATCCGCATATTCAGGGAGAATAACCCCTTTTGCCCATAAACCTCCCCATCCGTCCCCTGACGGCCCAAGCCTTTGCGCCCTTCGGCGAGGTCATCGAAGCCGATCCGCCGACCATGCGGCTGATCAATGGCGGCACCACGGAGCGCTTTCATGCGCTGTTCTCGCCCGAGATTGCGGGCGAGGGCGCGCGGGTGATCGTCAATATCTTTCGCGGGCAGCCGCGCGTCTTCCCGTACGCGATCGGCATGATGGAGCGGCATCCCTTCGGCAGCCAGAGTTTTTCACCACTCTCCGGACGGCCGTTTCTGGTGGCGGTCTCGCTTGACGAAGACGGCAAGCCGGGGGTGCCGCAGGTGTTTCTGGCCGCCCCGCATCAGGGCGTGAACTACCGGCGCAACACCTGGCACCATCCGCTGATGGCGATCGGCGCGGTCAGCGATTTCCTGGTTGTCGATCGCGATGGACCCGGCAACAATCTGGAAGAGTTCTTCTTCGAGACCCCCTTCATGATTCGGGAGCCCCAGCTATGACCGGCCTTACCACCCATGTGCTCGATACGGCGCTCGGCAAACCCGCCCAGGGCTTGCGCATCCAGCTGATGCGGATGAATGGCGAGGAGGCGGAACTGATCAAGACCGTCTTCACCAATGACGACGGGCGCGTCGATGGCGGGCCGATGCTCATTGGCGAGGAGTTTCAGGTCGGGCAGTATCAGCTGCTCTTTCATGCCGGGGACTATCTGAAGGACACGGGAGCCAGGCTCACCGATCCGCCCTTTCTCGACGTGATCCCGATCCGCTTCGGCATTTCCGACCCCACGGCGCATTACCATGTGCCGCTGCTTCTATCGCCCTATGGCTATTCCACCTATCGGGGGAGCTGATGCGGTTCGCAGCCATCGCCGACATTCATGGCAACGCGCTCGCGCTCGAGGCCGTGCTTGCCGATATCGCCGCACAGGGGATTGCGACTGCCGACATCGTCAACCTCGGCGACTGCCTGTCCGGGCCGCTCGAAGCCGGGCGCACCGCCGACATTCTCGTGCCGCTGGACCTTCTCACCGTCTGCGGCAATCATGATCGCTACCTGGTCGAACATGCCGCCGGCGATATGCATGAATGGGAAGCGGACGCCTTCCGGCAACTCAAGCCCGAGCATCTCGACTGGCTGCGGTCATTGCCGTTCGATGCCGTCTTCCGGGACGTCGCCTATCTCTGTCATGCCCGTCCGCAGGACGACGGCACCTATTGGCTGGAGCAGGTGTCGCGCGAAGGCCATGTGCATCTGCGCGACCGGGCGACGATCGAGGCCTGGGCTGATGGCATCACCCAACCGCTGATCCTCTGCGGTCATACCCACATCCCGCGTGCGGTGCAGCTTTCCGATGGGCGGCTGATCGTCAATCCCGGCAGTGTCGGCGGGCCGGGTTATACGGACGATGCGCCTTACCCGCACAAGGTGGAGGCGGGGCTGCCGCATGCGAGCTATGCCATCCTCGATGATGCGTCGGGCGCCTGGGGCGTCACGTTCCGGCTGGTGCCCTATGACCACATGGCGATGAGCCGCTTGGCGGGCGAACGCCACCGGCCGGAATGGGCGAGCACGCTGGCAACGGGTTTCGTCGCGGAGTAGCTTCGGCCGGGCAGGTTTAATGGCGAGGCGCCGAGGGCGCCTCGCATCACATCTTCAGTCAGAACGGGCATTCCGCAATGATGCCGCGGTCGACATCGGCCAATTGCCGCTTGCCGCAGAGCGCCATCGTCACATCCATCTCCTTGGCGATGATCTCCAGCGCCGTCTTCACGCCCTTCTGGCCCATGGCGCCGAGGCCATAGAGGAAGGGGCGGCCGATATAGGTGCCCTTGGCACCCAGCGCCACCGCCTTCAGCACGTCCTGGCCGGAGCGGATGCCGCCATCCAGATGCACTTCGATCCTGTCGCCGACGGCATCGACGATTTTCGGCAGCATTGATATGGAGGAATGGGCGCCGTCCAGCTGGCGGCCGCCATGGTTGGAGACGATGATCGCGTCAGCCCCGGTTTCGGCGGCCATACGAGCGTCCTCGACGTCGAGAATGCCCTTGATGATCAGCTTGCCGCCCCACTGCTTCTTGATCCATTCGACATCGGCCCAGGAGAGCTTCGGGTCGAACTGTTCGGCCGTCCAGGCGTGCAGCGAGGAGAGGTCGGTGACGTTCTTCGCATGGCCATGGATGTTGCGGAAGGTGCGGCGGTTGGTCTGCAGCATGTTCCAGCACCAGCGCGGGCGGATCGCCATCTGGTAGAGATGCTTCGGGGTGAGTTTCGGCGGGGCGGCGAGGCTGTTTCGGATGTCCTTGTGGCGCTGGCCGAGCAGCTGCAGGTCGGCGGTCAGCACCAGCGCCGAGCAACCGGCGGCGCGGGCGCGTTCGATCAGGTTCACGACGAAATCGCGGTCGCGCATCACGTAGAGCTGGAACCAGAAGGGTCGCTTGGTGACGGACGCCACGTCCTCGATCGAGCAGATGCTCATGGTCGAGAGCGTGAAGGGCACGCCGAATTCTTCCGCAGCCTTTGCCGCCAGCATCTCGCCATCGGCATGCTGCATGCCGGTCAGGCCCGTCGGCGAAAGCGCCACCGGCATCTTCACCTTTTCGCCGATCATCGTCGTTTCCAGCGTGCGGCCGCTCATGTCGACGAGAACGCGCTGGCGCAGCTTGATCCTGGAAAAATCGCTCTCGTTCGCCCGGTAGGTGCTCTCGGTGTAGGAGCCGCTGTCGGCATAATCAAAGAAGAGTTTCGGCACGCGCTTGCGGGCGAGGTTCTTCAGATCTGATATTTCGAGGATCGGTGCCATGGTCTGGTTCTCCGGAAAGGTCTTGAGAACCGCCATATCACGGCAGCAGGCCGGCTGTGAACTGGCAGCGACGCAAAGAGGTAAAAAAAATTTACCTCTTTGCGGTTTCAGAAGTGTTCGCCCGATTTGAACGGCCCGACGCGCATGCCGGCAGCGATCAGATAGGCGGTCGACCAGCCGATCAGCAGGAAGCCGTTGACGCCTTCGAGCGCTGCCAGCATGCGCCATTCGGGATGCGGCACGACATCGCCGTAACCGACGGTGGAGAAGGTGATGGTGGAGAAATAGAGGGCGGTCTCGAAGTCATCGACGACGCCGATCAGGGTGAAGCTTGCGGCCCAGAGCCAGACCTCCGTCGTCAGCACGGCGAAGACGCCGATGACGACCGTGTTCATCGCCAGCATGCGGCTGCGGTGGCCGTGCAGGCGGACGCGGTCCGTGACCCAGCTCATCACATGGGTGATGGCGATGAGGCCGAGCGTGTGGATGACCACCGTCAGCGAGATCATCAGGGTGCCGAGAGCGAGGTTGGTGGCCAGCACGGTGCATCCTCCTCGGGATGGCTGTGGGTTCAGCGAAGGTCCTTGCGGATCATGAATTTGAGGCCGGACCAGATGTCGGTGACCGCGCAGACCTTCACGTCGACGAGGCCCGTCGGCAGGAAAATGCTGCGCAGCACGTCTTCGGTGATCGTCGTCGGGACTTTCGAGGCTTTCTTCGGCCAGGAAATCCAAAGCATGCCTGAGGGTTTCAGCATGGCTTTGAGACACAACGCATGATCCTCAAGGCGGGCGCGTTCCGTTTCGAAAACGTGGAGGTAGTCGAGACCGGAGCCGTGCGCCTCTTCGAGGCCGCCGACCTTCGATGCGGCCGGCAGATCGGTGGTCAGATAATCGAGGTCCGGCGGCAATCCGACGAACAAAGCGGTAAGGTCCGGCTTCAATCCGAGCTTCTTCGGAAGAGGGGTGCCGGAATAGCCGCTTTCGCTCATCTTACCCTTACGCCTCCGCCCTCGGTTTCGACGCCTTGCCGGCGACATAGGTCTCGACCACCGAACGATCATCGCCCAGCGTCTGCAGGAGGAAAAGTTCTTCGGTGAGCGAGGTCACCGTCTCCATCCGGAGCCGCATGGCGGGCGTGGCGGCGGCATTCAGCACGACGATATCGGCATCGGTGCCTTCGTCCAGCGTGCCGATCCGGTCGGCGAGATCGAGCGCCACGGCATTGCCGAGCGTCATGTGGTAGAAGCTTTCGAGCGGGTTCAGCCGCTCGCCCAGCAATTGCTGGATCTTGTAGGCCTCGTCCATGGTCTTGAACATCGAATAGCTGGAGCCGCCGCCGATATCGGTGGCGACCGCGACCGTCACAGGTTTTTCGCGCCGCTGGATGGCCTTCAGCGGAAAGAGGCCGGAGCCGAGGAAGAGGTTCGAGGTCGGGCAGTGGACCGCGACAGCACCGCTCTCCGCCATGGCATCGGCTTCTCTATCCGAGAGGTGGATCGCATGGCCGAAGAGCGCCTTTTTCCGCAGCAATCCGTAGCGGGCATAGATGTCGGTATAATCAGTGGCGTCGGGATAGAGTTCGCAGGTATAGCGGATCTCGTCGTGGTTCTCCGACAGATGTGTCTGGATATGCAGGTCGGGGAATTCTTCCGCCAGTTTCTGCGTCATCGCCATCTGTTCGGGCGTCGAGGTGATGGCAAAGCGCGGGGTGATGGCGACGTGGTTGCGGCCCTTGCCATGCCATTGTTCGATCACAGCGCGCGTCTCGTCATAACCGAGCTGTGGCGTATCGAGCAGACCCTGCGGGGCGTTGCGATCCATCATCACCTTGCCGCCGATCATCAGCGTGCCGCGCTTCAGGCTCTCGGCGAAGAAGGCGTCGGCCGAGGCCTTGTGCACCGAGCAATAGGCGACGGCCGTCGTCGTGCCCTGGCGCAGGAATTCGTCGAAGAACTGCGTCGCAATGCGCTCGGCATGGGCCGTCTCGACGAAGCGGCATTCCTCGGGGAAGGTGTAGGTATCAAGCCATTCCAGGAGATTGGCGGCATAGGAGGCGATCACCTGCATCTGCGGGAAATGCACATGGCAATCGATCAGGCCGGGCAGGATCAGATGCGGGCGGTGGTCGACTTCGGTGACTTCCGCGCCGGCCTTGGGCTTCACGTCGGCATAGGCTCCGATGGCTGCGATCTTGCCGTCCCGCACCAGCAGCGCGCCGTCTTCCTCATAGAGATAGCTTTCCCGGTCGTTGGCATGCTCAGGGGCACGACGGAAGGAAAGGAGGCGGCCGCGGATGAGTGTTTCAGTCATTCTTATCTGCCTTCGACCGTCGTCTCGTACCAGGCGACGAGCAGCTTGCGCTCTTCGGGGGAGATTTCGGTGATGTTTCCGGGCGGCATGGCATGGCTGCGGCCGGCCTGGATGTAGATTTCATGGGCATGGGCGGCGATCTCGCCGTCCGTCTCGAATTTTACGTTCTTCGGTGCCCTCGCAATGCCTTCCCAGACGGGTTCGGCTGCGTGGCACATCGAACAGCGCCCCTGTACGACATCGCGTACGGCTTCGAAATGGTCGTTGTCGACAAATGTCTGTTGCCGCGGCGATAGGCTCGCCTGTTCTTCGCCGGTCAGCACCTTCGGCACGGTCGACAGCCACATGATGACGATGAAGATCAACACTGTCACCAGCCAGGTCCAGGTCGGCTGTCCCTTCCGCGCATGGGTGGTGTTGAACCAGTGGCGGATGGTGACGCCCATCAGGAAGACAAGTGCTGCGATCACCCAGTTGAACTGGGTCGCAAAGGCCAGCGGATAGTGGTTCGAGAGCATGAAGAAGATGACGGGTAGCGTGAGATAATTGTTGTGCAGCGAGCGCTGCTTGGCGATGACGCCGTATTTCGGGTCAGGCGTGCGGCCCGCGATCAGGTCGGCAACGACGATCTTCTGGTTGGGGATGATGATGAAGAAGACATTGGCCGACATGATGGTCGCGGTGAAGGCGCCCAGATGCAGGAAGGCGGCGCGGCCGGTAAAGATCTGCGTATAGCCCCAGGCCATGGCGATCAGCACGATATAGAGCAGCGCCATCAGGCCCCAGGTGTTGCGGCCGAGTGGTGACTTGCACAGGAGGTCGTAGAGGATCCAGCCGACTGCGAGTGAGGCCAGCGACAGACAGATCGCCTGCCAGGGGGCAAGCTCCAGCACCGAACGGTCGATGAGGAAGAGATCGGCGCCGCCATAGTAGACGACCGCCAGCATGGCAAAGCCGGAGAGCCAGGTGGCGTAGCTTTCCCATTTGAACCAGGTCAGATGCTCCGGCATCGAGGCGGGGGCCACCAGATATTTCTGGATGTGATAGAAGCCGCCGCCATGCACCTGCCATTCCTCGCCATAGGCGCCGACGGGCAGGCCCGGCCGCTTCACCAGCCCCAGATCGAGCGCGATGAAATAGAAGGACGAGCCGATCCAGGCGATGGCGGTGATCACATGCAGCCAGCGCACGGCGAAGGACAGCCATTCCCAGGCGATCGCGTATTCATACATATGCCAAGTCTTTCATGTTCCCCGATTGCACCGACATTGCGAAAAAATCCGCAGGAAGGGAAGGGGAAAGGAAGCGCTGCAGCAAAAGCTGCACGGGAAGTTTTCTCCGTTGCCAAATGAGCGGAAGCCCGCCTATGTCTCAAGGTTCACGGGGAGGCTCGGCTCAGGCGCCTGCGCCTGGCGGAACGGACTCGAAGCTTTGCAAGGCGCTACGCATGAACTCCCTGAAGGCACGGATCTTGCCGGCATTGCGACGCGCTTCGGGATAGACCAGCCAGTAATGCGATCCGTCCTCGCAGGTGAGCTCGAAGGGCTGGATCAGCCGCCCGGACGCGATCTCCTCGGGATAGAATTCGGGCCGCAGAATGGCGATGCCGTGGCCGGCAACGGCGGCTGCGGCCTCGAAGGACTGGGCACCGAGCCGGGTGCGCTGGTGGCTGTCGAGGGCGACGTCCGGATAACCGGCTGCCGTGAACCAGATCCGCCACCAGGGATCCGACGGATCGATGATGCGCAGCTTCAAAAGGTCGAGCGGTTCGCGTACACCGCCGATGCTGTCGGCAAGCTTTGGGGAAAGCATCGGCGTGAAGTGATTGCGCATGACGAAATGGGCACGCAAACCCGGCCAGATGCCCCTGCCGGTGCGGATGGCGAGATCAGCTTGGGTGCGGCTGAAATCGATCACCTCCTGCGATGTATCCAGCCGCACCGCGATCCCCGGATTGCGCAGCTGGAAGTGACCGAGATGGCGGGCGAGCCATTGCGAAGCGAAGGTCGCCGTGGCGTGGATGATCAGCGTGCCATCGGCCGTGTTGCGCAGATCGGCAAGGGCCTCGCGCAGCAATTCAAACCCTTCCGTGACCTTCGGTAACAGCCGCTCGCCGGCTTCGCTCAGCGAAATGCGCCGCGGCCTGCGCAGGAAAAGTGCCTCGCCGACATGGGCTTCCAACAGCTTGATCTGATAGCTCACCGCCGTCTGGCTCATGCCCAGTTCTTCGCCTGCGCGCGTAAAACTCTCAAGCCGGGCAACGGCTTCGAAGACGCGGAGCGCATTGAGCGGTAGCTGTTTCGACAGTTTCATGGATAAGCTCTCTTTATGCAAAGCCAGCGTATTTGAATTGGATTGCCGCCGCAAGCGCGGGCAAGGTCAGGCCATCAGAAACCGATAGATTGAACCCGCGTGGAGGCAGACATGGTGTCCGCGATCAGTAGAATATTGCCGTTTGACAGGCTGGTGTCGTTCCTGTGGTCCGGGCTTTTCCGGTCGCGTCGACGTCGGCACTTGATCCATATCGATGACATCTCCGACGATCTGTTGAGAGATATCGGCATGGCGAACCGGTTGTCCGGGGCCGATGCGCGTGGCGATCTCCGGCGCCACCGAGGCGGTCTGGACGATTATCTCCTTCCGGGGCCGCTTTGAGGAAGCCTTTCGAATTCAGTGGTTTGGTGCCATGCGTTGGCAATGTGATTCCAGCGCTTGAGAGATTGATTCAAGCTTGGGCGCCGAGCAGCACGCCGAGCAATTCCGCCGTGACCATGGCGGCGATCACCGCCGGGCGCTTGTCCTTCACCGTGCTGCCGCCGATCGGCAGCGTCAGGCGTTCGAGCCCCGACCGATCCGCACCCTCGCGTTCGAGAAACGAGCCGAAGGTTGCGCGCTTTGTCTTCGAGCCGATCATGCCGACATAGGCGAGGTCCGCGCGGGCGAGCGCTTGTCTGGCGATGAGGAAATCCAATGCATGGTCATGCGTCAGGATGACGATGGCGCCACCGGATTTCAGCTTCGACACCTCGGCCTCCGGCATGGCCACGCGCCGGAAGGCGATGCCGTCGGGTACGTCGCCATCGATTTGCGACCGTGTGTCGATCAGGCTGACGTTGAGCGGGAGGGGAGCCAGCGCCCGGGCGAGCGCGAGGCCGACATGACCGGCGCCGAAGACCATGACCTCGGGGAACACCGCGCGTTCGTCTGCGAGGCGGTGCGCGAGTTCTGCCGCGAGGGCCTGATCGACGGTTCGAAAAGACAGAAGCGTGCGGCCGCCGCAGCATTGGCCGATTTCCGGACCGAGCGGTACGTCGAGCGTATCCGGCACCGTTTCGCCGGCCAGGCATTTGCGGGCGTGTTCGATTGCCATGAATTCGAGATGACCACCGCCGACCGTGCCCCAGATCGCTTCAGCAGCCACCAGCATCAACGTGCCGGCTTCGCGCGGCGTCGAGCCTTTCGTCTCGGTGACTTCGACGAGAACGGTGTTTGGATGGGCGGCGAGGAAGGCGGGGAGGGTGGTCATGGGCACCAGCCCTCTTGATGGTTGGCGCACGTGGGCCCCCCTCTGTCCTGCCGGACATCTCCCCCACAAGGGGGGAGACCGGCGTTCGGCGCCCTCTTGCCCCCTTCTTGCTCCGTGGCTGTGGAAACGTGTTGGAGGGGGAGCATGTGGCAGGCACCGGTGCGTTTATCCGCTCTCCCCCCTTGTGGGGGAGATGTCCGGCAGGACAGAGGGGGGTATTCCCGACCCATCGAACCTACCAAATGCACCATCACACCCGCTTCAACCTCTCCACCGCCATCAGCACCCGCTCCGGTGTTGCCGGGGCATCAAGCCGTGGGCAAACCCGGTAATCCGCCACCGAAGCCACCGCCATCGACAGCGCCTCCAGAACCGAGATCGCCAGCATGAAGGGCGGCTCGCCGACGGCCTTGGAGCGGCCGATGGTGGGCTCGGTGTTTTCAGACCAAGGTACCAGCTTCGTGTTGAAGATCTTCGGCCGGTCGGAGGCCAGCGGGATCTTGTAGGTGGAGGGCGCATGGGTCCTGAGGCGGCCCTTGCCGTCCCACCAGAGTTCTTCCGTCGTCAGCCAGCCCATGCCCTGGACGAAGCCGCCTTCGATCTGGCCGATGTCGATGGCCGGGTTCAGCGACTTGCCGACATCGTGCAGGATGTCGGTGCGGTCCATCAGATATTCGCCGGTCAGCGTGTCGATGGAGACTTCCGAGCAGGCGGCGCCATAGGCGTAGTAATAGAAGGGCGTGCCGCGACCGGCGGCGCGGTCCCAATGGATTTTCGGGGTTTTATAGAAACCCGCGGCAGACAGCTGGACGCGGCCGAGATAGGCGAGTTTGGCAAACTCGCCGAAGGCGAAGATCTCACCGCCGACGCGGACCCGGTTGGGCAGGAACTCGACTTCGGCGGAGGGCACGCCGTATTTCTCGCAGGCAAAGGCGATCAGACGCTCCTTGATCTGGCGGGCAGCGTCGAAGGCGGCCATGCCGTTCAGGTCCGAGCCGGAGGAGGCGGCCGTGGCCGACGTGTTCGGAACCTTGCCCGTCGTCGTCGCCGTGATCTTCACCGTGTCGACATCGACCTGGAAACAATCGGCGACGACTTGGGCGACCTTGGTGTAGAGGCCCTGGCCCATCTCCGTGCCGCCATGGTTCAGGTGGATCGAACCGTCCTGATAGATATGAACGAGCGCGCCCGCCTGGTTGAAGGCGGTCATGGTGAAGGAGATGCCGAATTTGACCGGCGTCAGCGCGATGCCCTTCTTGATGACCGGGCTCGTTTTGTTGAAGTCGATGATCGCCTGACGACGGGCCTGGTAGTCACAGGAGGTCTCGAGTTCCTCGACGACCTTCAGGATGATGTTGTCTTCCACCTGCTGGTGGTACGGGGTCACGTCCCGGCCAGAGCCCTTCTCGCCATAGAAATTGGCCTTGCGGATATCAAGCGGATCCTTGCCCAGCGCATAGGCGATCTCCTCGATCACCCGTTCGCCTCCAAGCATGCCCTGAGGCCCGCCGAAGCCGCGATAGGCGGTGTTGGAGACGGTGTGGGTCTTCAAGGGCTGCGAGGTCAGCTTCACATGCGGATAGAAATAGCTCGAATCGGCATGGAAGAGGGCGCGGTCGGTGACCGGGCCGGAGAGGTCGGAAGAATAGCCGCAGCGGGCGGCGAAATTGGCCTCGATCGCGTGGATCTTGCCCCCGTCATCAAAGGCGACATCGAAATCCATCTTGAAGTCGTGGCGCTTGCCGGTGACGCCCATGTCCTCGTCGCGGTCGGGGCGG
The DNA here is from genome assembly GCF_003610655.1 of Rhizobium sp. AG855. NCBI lineage: Bacteria > Pseudomonadati > Pseudomonadota > Alphaproteobacteria > Hyphomicrobiales > Rhizobiaceae > Rhizobium > Rhizobium sp. AG855. The sequence goes on from NZ_RAQG01000003.1 coordinate 806,898, forward strand.
AATTTGACGGCGCGATGGAGCTTCTTGGCGGCGAGTGCGGCGAGCGCTGCAAACTGGTTCCCTTGCGTTTCCTTGCCGCCGAAGCCGCCGCCCATGCGCCGCGTGTTGACGGTCACGGCATTGGAGGGAATGTCGAGCACATGGCCGACGATGTGCTGGATTTCCGAGGGGTGCTGGGTCGAGGACCAGACGGTGACATCATCATCCTCGCCGGGGATGGCGAGCGCGATATGGCTTTCGAGATAAAAATGCTCCTGGCCACCGATACGCATCGAGCTCTGGATGCGGTGGGCGGCCTTGTCGAGTTCGGTTTCCGGCGTGCCGCGCTTCAGTGTCATGCCGGGCGTCACGAGCGGGCTGCCATTCTCCAGCGCGCCGTCGATATCGGTCCAGAAGGGCAGGTCTCGGTATTCGACCTTGGCCAGCCGCGCCGCTTTCCGGGCGGCATCGCGGGTTTCGGCGATGACGGCGAAGATGGTCTGGCCGTGGAATTCTATTCTGTCGGTCACAATCAGCGGCTCGTCGTGGCGGCCGCCGGAGGAGACGTCATTGACGCCGGTGATGTCGGCTGCGGTCAGCACATCGATCACGCCGGGATAGGATTTCACGTCGGAGAGATCGATGGACAGGATCTGCGCATGGGCGCGGTCTGCCATGCCGAGCGCGCCGTGCAGGAGGCCGGCAGGTTCGGGAATATCGTCGATATATTCGGCACTTCCCGACACATGCTTGTGCGCTGAATCATGCCTGAGCGACTGGTGCATCGGCCCCTTGATGTATTTGGTCGTCTCGTAGGTCGCCTTATCCATGAAGGCCTCCGTCTTTAAAAGTCGTGCCTGAAGCACCCCCCTCTGCCCTGCCGGGCATCTCCCCCACACGGGGGGAGAGTGGCGCGGGGATGCCGCTCGGCCATACCCTCCCCTTGAGGGGGAGGGTCGGAGCGCAGCTCCGGGGTGGGGTGATATGCCCCAGATTTCTATCAATCGGCGCGGTAGAACTCGCGACCTTGGTCACCCCCACCCGCCGCTTCGCGGCGACCTCCCCCCTCAAGGGGGAGGTGGGGAGGCGGCCAGAGGCCACTCTCCCCCCTTGTGGGGGAGATGTCGGCGGAGCCGACAGAGGGGGGTAATCCCAAGGCGAAATGCTCCCCATCACGCCTCCTCCGCCGCAAAGCGCTGCAGCTCCTGCGGCGTGCCCGAGACCTCCAGGAAAAACCGGGTCAGCAGGTTCTTCGCCGTCAGCTGGCGATAATCCGCCGTGGCACGCCAGTCGGTGAGCGGCTTGTAATCGAGGTCGAAGGCGTCGCGCGCCGCATCCACTGCTGCTTGCGTAAACGGCTTGCCGTAGAGCGCTGCCTCCACCGACCGCGCCCGCTTTGGTGTTCCCGCCATGCCGCCGAAGGCGATGCGGATATGCGTGACCACGCCCTCCGCATCCGTTTCCAGATGGAAGGCGCCGCAGAGTGCGGAGATATCCTCGTCGCGGCGTTTGGTGATCTTGTAGACGGCCACGTGGCTATCCGCCTTCGTGCGGGGCACGAACAGGCTTTCGACGAATTCGCCGGGCTGGCGGTCCTGCTTGCCGTAGTCGATGAAATAGTCCTCGAGCGGCATGGTACGGGTGCCCTTGGCGGAGCGCAGGGTGACGGTGGCGGAGAGCGCGATCAGGGCCGGGGGTGAGTCGCCGATCGGTGAGCCGTTCGCGATATTGCCGCCGATCGTGCCCATGTTGCGCACCTGCTGGCCGCCGATGCGGGTGATCAGGCGGCCGAAGGCGGGGATCTCTTTTCGCAGCACCTCTAAGGCGCTGGTGTAGCTGACGCCGGCGCCGAGCGTGATGCCCTCTGGGGTCACGGTGATCGTCTGCAGCTCTTCCAGATGGTTGATGAAGACAACCGGATCGAGCACGCGCATCTGCTTGGTGACCCACAGCCCGACATCGGTGGCGCCGGCAACGACCGTTGCCTTGGGATGGGCGGCGAGCGTTTCGGCGAGGTCTTCGATGCTGCCGGGCACAACGAGGCGGCGGCCGTCTGGGCCCGTGATGGCGATGGTTTCGCGGGTCGCCAGTTCTTCGAGGCGGGCTACAATTTCGGCGCGCTCGCGCTCCAGCGGGTCGAACAAGGCAGAAGGGCGGATCTGGCCGACCTGTTCGGCGGCCTTGACGATCGGCTCATAACCCGTGCACCGACAGAGATTGCCCTGCAGGGCGCGCTCGATCTCGGCTCTATCAGGGTTCTCCGATGTCAGCCACAATCCGTAGAGCGACATGACGAAGCCGGGCGTGCAGAAGCCGCATTGCGAGCCATGACAGTCGACCATGGCCTGCTGCACCGGATGCAGCGTGCCGTCCTTGGCCGCCAGATGTTCAACCGTCACCACATGGGTGGCGTTGAGCGAACCGACGAAGCGGATGCAGGCATTGACCGATTCATAGACCAGGCGTCCGGAGACGAGGCGTCCGACCAGCACCGTGCAGGCGCCGCAGTCGCCCTCGGCGCAGCCTTCCTTGGAGCCGGTCAGCCGGCGCTTCAGGCGCAGAAAATCGAGCAGCGTCTCGGTCGGATCGAGGCTGGCAAGGGCGACATCTTCGCCGTTCAGGATGAAACGAATGCTGTCTGCCATGAATAGACCGTGTCCCCCCTCGGTGTCCGACTGCCGGACGCGGCTGCGTCGCCCATCTCGCGATGGTGGGCGGCGCAGCGCAATCTTTCAAGTCTATTGTGCTGTCCAGCCGCCATCAATGGAGATCGACGTGCCGGTGACCTGGGCGGCCGCATCCGAGGCAAGATAGATGGCCAGTGCCGCGACCTGGTCGACCTCGACGAATTCCTTGGTCGCCTGCAGATGCAGCATCACGTCGTTCTTCACCTGGTCTTCCGAAATGCCGCGGGCCTTGGCGGTGTCGGGGATCTGTTTTTCGACCAGCGGGGTCAGCACGTAACCGGGGCAGATCGCGTTGACCGTGATCCCGTCGCGGGCAGTTTCCAGCGCCACCGTCTTGGTCAGGCCGAGAATGCCGTGTTTCGCGGTCACATAGGCCGACTTGAAGGGCGAGGCGACGAGGCCGTGGGCGGAGGCGATGTTGATGATGCGGCCCTTCTTCTTCGCCTTCATGCCGGGAACGGCGGCGCGAATCGTGTGGAAGGCGCTCGACATGTTGATCGCGATGATCATGTCCCATTTCTCGACCGGGAACTCCTCGACCGGGGCGACATGCTGGATGCCGGCATTGTTGACGAGCACGTCGATGCCGCCGAATTCCCGCTCTGCGGTGGCGATCAGGTCGGCAATTTCAGCCGGCTTGGTCATGTCGGCGGCGTGATAAAGCGCCTTGCCGCCCTTGTCTTCGAGCGACTTGCGGATGGCTTCGATCTCGGCCTTGTCGCCGAAACCATTGATCACGACATTTGCGCCTTCCGCCGCGAAAGCGCGTGCGATACCCAGCCCGATGCCGCTGGTGGAGCCGGTGACGACAACTGTTCTTTTCATCTGAATTTTCCTTCTCGACGGATGCCGATGGATGACGGGTGATTTATTGCACCCGCGAAATCAAAGGTTAGTCTCAAAAGAAGTTCCGGTGCAACGGCGTTTTGCCGCAGCGGTGCATCCGCGCGGCGCGGGATCTGCCGGCAGGCGTGACACACTGTTCGATGCCGGGCTCTTTTGTCTGCAGCTGCAACTCTCTATGTCTGGGGCAACACACGTGATCAGGAGTCTTGCCATGGAACTCGGCCTTTACACCTTTGCCGATGTCGACCCGAATGCCGCCAACAAGGGGGCCGAAGCCAAGCGCCGCGTCGATGAACTTCTTGCCGAAATCAGGCTCGCCGACGACGTGGGCCTCGATGTCTTCGGGCTCGGCGAACACCACCGTCCGGACTACATGGCGTCGTCGCCGGCAACGATCCTTGCCGCTGCCGCCGTTCAGACGAAGACCATCCGGCTGACGAGTGCCGTCTCGGTGCTCTCCTCCGACGATCCGGTGCGCGTCTTCCAGCAATATGCCACGGCCGACCTGCTCTCCAATGGTCGCGTCGAGCTGATGGTCGGGCGCGGCTCCTTCATCGAGAGCTTTCCGCTGTTCGGTTATGACCTCGAAGACTACGATCTGCTGTTTGCCGAAAAACTGCAGCTCTTGATGGAGATCCGCGAAAACGAAGTGGTCACCTGGGAAGGTCAAACCCGCAAGCCGATCCAGGGCAGGGGCGTCTATCCGCGTCCGCTGCAGGAACTGCTGCCGCTGTGGATCGCGATCGGCGGGACGCCGCAATCGGCGGCGCGCGCCGGTTATCTCGGCCTGCCGCTGGCGCTTGCCATCATCGGCGGCGAGCCGCATCGCTTTGCCCCCTTCTTCGACCTTTATCGACAGAGTGCGGCCAAGGCGGGCGTCGATCCGTCGACGCTGAAGACCTCGATCAACGTGCATGGCTTCGTCCATGACACGACGCTGTCGGCGGCCGACATCTTCTACGCGCCGCAGGCGGTGGTGATGGACCGGATCGGCCGCGAGCGCGGCTGGGGCCCGACCAACCGGGCGCAGTTCGATGCCTCGCGCGGACCGCGCGGTGCGCTCTTCGTCGGTGATCCCGAGGCGGTCGCCGAAAAGATCGTCGCCATGCACGACATTTTCAAGAATGACCGCTTCCTGTTGCAGATGGCGATCGGGCCGATGCCACATAAGGAGCTGATGCGCGGGATCGAGCTCTTCGGGACAAAAGTCGCGCCGCTGGTGCGCAAGGCGTTGACGGAGAAGGCGTCTGCCGCCTAAGGCAGCAGATACCCGCTCAGAACAACCGCCGAAGGACTGCCCATGATCGTCGAAACCGAAGAGGACCTCGTCCGTCTCAAGGATATCGGGCGGATCTGCGCGACCGCCGTCAAGGTGATGGCCGCGGCGCTCGAGCCGGGGATCACGACACGCGAACTCGACCAGATCGGCCGCAAGCTTCTGGAAGACAATGGCGCGCAGTCGGCGCCGGAACTCTGCTACCAGTTTCCCGGTGCCACCTGCATCTCGGTCAACGAGGAGATCGCCCACGGCATTCCGGGCGACCGGGTGATCAAGGCGGGCGATCTCGTCAACATCGATGTGTCTGCCGAAAAGCTCGGCTATTTCGGCGATACCGGCTCGTCCTTCATCGTACCGCCGGGCACGGCCAAGCAGGAACGGTTGCTGCGCGACGGCAAGCGGGCACTTTGGGTTGGATTGAACCAAGTGAAGACGGGCCGGCCGATGGCCGATATCGGCAATTCGATCGGGGCATTCGCCAAGAAGAACCGCTATACGCTGATCACCAATCTTGCGAGCCACGGCGTCGGCCGCTCGCTGCACGAAGAGCCGAAGGAATTGTCGACCTGGCCGGATCCGGATGAAACCCGGATCATGGAGGAGGGGCTGGTGTTCACCGTCGAACCGTTCCTCTCGCTCGGCGGCCACTGGGCCGAGGATGGGGATAAGGATGCGTGGACGCTCTTCAGCGATCCGCCGGCGCCGACCGTTCAGTTCGAACACACGATCGTCGTGACCAAGAATGGACCATTGATCCTGACGCTCGCCGACTAAAGCGAGCGTTATCGCATCCTGTCCGCAGGCTTACTCGGACTTCGAGAAGGCGACGGCAACGCCCTTCTTCTTGAAATAGGACTGCATGATCTTGCGGCCCTGACGGTTCGACTGCGCCAGTTTCGACGGCTCGAACACCGCTTCCTTGACACCTTCGCGCGCCATCGCAGCCTTCAGGGCGGCGATGTGCAGATCGATCTCTTCATTGTCGTTGTTGATCGAGGTGTAGATGTTGTCGATGGCCTGCTGCAGGCTGAGGTCGCTCATTTGGCACTCCTGAAAAAGCTGTGCGACTTCCCTAGCGATTTTTGGGGCGGAGGCAAGGATAAGCGAACCAGCTGCTTGCCGCTTGTCTATATTGGACACATCATACGACGACCGTTCTTCATCTTGGGGAGGGCTGATCCATGACGAAAGCTCGTATTCAGATTCGTCGTGACGCGGATGCGCTGGCCCAGGTCGAGGCTATGGCTGAACGCTTCGTGGATGTGTGGACGACGGGTAAAGCAAAGCCTCACTCCACAGTCCTGACCTTTTCCTCGTCGGCTCAACTGTTCTCGATCCTGTCTCCCAAACGCTGGGAGCTCATCGAGCGCCTGCAAACGCTCGGACCGTCGACCATCAGAGGCCTTGCCCGGGCGCTGGAGCGCGATGTGAAGCGCGTGCATGAGGATGTGGGTGTTCTGGTCGAATGGGGTCTGGTCGAGAAAGACGAGGCTTCCAAGGTGTTCGTGCCTTTCGACGAGATCGAGGCGGATTTCGTCTTGCGGGGTGCTGCAGCCTGACGCGTTCACTCTCGAACGGTCAACCGGCCTATTCTTGCAAACCTGTAATTATTGCGGGGGTAATTCCGCCACAATTTGCCGGTGCTGTTGCCGCATCGGAGCCTGTGCCATAGGTTCCGTCTCGATTTGCAGGACTTCTCCCACACGAAGGTTTTCCGCGTGTTTCATTCCTTCTTCCCCCGACCGAAATTGTTCTTCACCTCTGCTGCAATCTGGACACTGGTCTGTATCATCGTGTGGTACACCGTCGGTCCCCAGCTCGGAGCCGCTATCGGCCTTCCTCCGCTTGCCGAGGGGCAACAGGCGCCTGTCGGGCTTGCCTTCTTCTTCACACCCGACAATCTTTGGTTCTATCTCTACTTCACCATCTTCGTCGGCCTGTTCGGTATTGTTTGGCAGGTGATTGCGAAGGACCACCCCTGGATCAACTGGTCGGTGTGGGGATCCGCCTTCATCATCTTCATCGCCTATTTCAGCGTTCAGATCTCTGTGGCCGTCAACAACTGGCGCGGTCCCTTCTTCGACCTCTTCCAGAAAGCGCTGAATGGTGATGGCACAGTGACGGCAGGGCAGCTCTATGAGCTGCAACTGCGCTTCCTGGAAATCGGTCTGGTCGGCGTGACCCTTTCAGTCGTCACCGCCTTCTTCACCAACCACTACGTCTTCCGCTGGCGCCAGGCGATGAACGACTTCTACCTGTCGAAATGGGACAAGTTGCGCCACATCGAAGGTGCTTCTCAGCGTGTGCAAGAAGACACGATGCGCTTTGCCAACATCCTCGAAGGCCTTGGCGTTGCGCTGATCAATTCGGTGATGACGCTTGTCGTGTTCCTGCCGATCCTGTTCAGGATGTCTGAGCATGTCAGCGAGTTGCCCATCATCGGTGCCGTGCCGCATGCTCTGTTCTGGCTGGCTCTCATCTGGTCGGCATTCGGAACGATCCTGCTGATGGTTGCCGGGATCAAGCTGCCGGGCTTGCAGTTCCGCAACCAGCGCGTCGAAGCCGCCTTCCGTAAGGAACTCGTCTACGGCGAAGATCATGCCGATCGCGCTCAGCCGGTTACCGTTCGAGAACTGTTTTCCAACGTTCGGCGCAATTATTTCCGCATGTACTGGCACTACACCTATTTCAACGTGGCCCGGTACACGTTCGGGCAGGTGGATGCCATCTTCCTGACATTCATCCTGATCCCGACGATCGTGGCCGGCAAACTGACAATGGGGCTGTGGCAGCAGATCTCCACGGCCTTTGGCCAGGTCACCGACAGCTTCCAGTATCTGGTGAGCTATTGGTCAACGATCATTGAGCTGCTCTCGATCCACAAGCGTCTGAAGGCTTTCGAAGCGGCCATCGACGACCAGCCGCTGCCGGCCATCGACCAGCGCTACCTGGAGCGCGAGGCTGCCGAAGGCGAGATTGCGGCAGACAGGCCTTACTGAGCATCTGGCAAAACGAAAAAAGGCCGCGTCGGGCAACCGGCGCGGCCTTTTGCTGTCCCGTTGATCGACCGATCACATAGCGCCCGTGCCTGACGCCGGGCCATCCTTGCCCAGCATCTCCAGCGCCTCCGAATAGGTGACGCAAGCCACATCCGGCCTCGGACAGACTTCCGCCACCAGCCGCTCCATCGCCGCCCAATAGGCGCCGCCGTTCATGGTGACGAAGTGCAGGCCGATCTGCAGCGGCTGGCGGTCGCCGTTGTACTGGGTTTCGAAGGCGGTCTTGAAGGCGTCATAGCTGCGCTCGGCGAATTCGTCGCCCTTCGACGGGTGGTCGATGCCGCCGGAATGGCGGATGAAGAGGTTGTAGTCCATGGCGATGATGCGGCGGTTTTCGGGACCTTCCGGGATTAGCGGCAGGCCGAAGCGGATCAGCCCGCCCTCCTTGCGCGGCGGGGCGGGGTCGTGGGTCACCAGGCTGGCATCGTAGCGATAGCCATGCGCGCGTTCGGCCTCGTAAAGGCTGTCGGGAGCCGAGAGATAGGGCGCGCGAAAACCGGTGATGCCTTTCTTGACGAAGTCCGCCCAGCCCTTGGGCTCGCGGTCGGACAGACCGTTGTCCTTCCAGGCGCCGGCGAGCACGCGGTCAAAGCTTTGAAATTCCGTCAGCCACTGGTCTTTCGTCCAGTCCTTGCCGTCGAAATGGCCGCAGGTGTGGCTGGCGATCTCGTGGCCTTCCTGACGCGCGCTCCAGATGTTGTCGAGCCGCGCCCCGACCTCGTCCACCGTCTGGGCAAAGCCGATATTGGAGCGCCCGGCCTTGATGCCCGGCGCCTTGTAATCACCAGCGCGGTCCCTCGGGATCAGCGTGGCGCAGGAGAGGAAATAGGTGAAATGGGCATTCGCCCGCCTCGCGATATCGCGGCTGCGTTTCCAGAGCTTGTTGTCGTGCGCGCCATCGAAGGAGATCATCAGGATCTGTTTCGGCTTCGCCGCGCCTGCACCTTTTGCCGCAGGGGCCGGGTCTCCCGCAAGGGCGGTCGTCGCCATCAGGGCAAGGGAAACGGCGGTCAGGGAACGAAACATCGGCAAACACCCGGAAATCAAATGGGGTGCCTGCGTCCCATCCAAATGCGGCGAAGCTTTGAACGCGCTGGATATTCGTGGCCGAGACCAGTAAGGCTTTCAGCAATTCGACTTGAAAGGTCCAGCCCCATGACGCTCCTCATCCTCGGCATCATCCTGTTTCTCGCAACCCATCTCATCCGCGTCGTCGCACCGGGCTTTCGCCTGTCGATGATCGAGCGCTTTGGGCTCACGGGCTGGCGGGTGATCAATTCGGTGCTCAGTCTCGTGTCGCTGGTCGTGCTGATCTGGGGTTATGCCACGGCGCCGGTCGTCAATGTCTGGTTCCCGCCCATGGGCATGAACCACCTCACCATCACGCTGATGCTGATCGCCACCATCTGTCTGGTCGCCGGCTTCCTGCCGGCCGGGCATATCGCGACGAAGACGAAACATCCGATCGTGCTCGCCATCAAGATCTGGGCGGCCGCCCACCTGATCGCCAATGGCGATCTTGCCTCGATCCTGCTGTTCGGCGCGCTGCTTGCCTGGGGTGTCGTGCTTCGCATCAGCTACAAGCGCCGCCTGCGGGCCGGCGACCTCGTGCTGCGTCCGTTCGTTTCGGCCCGCTTCGACGCCATCGCCGTCGTCCTCGGCCTCGTCGTCTGGGCCCTCATCACCTTCAAGCTGCACGAAGTCTTGATCGGGGTTGCTCCGCTGCCGATGTGAACGCCCAGGGCATTTGGCGGTTTTCCCCTTACAAGCGCGCAAAAATCGGCTAGAAGGCCGCTCACGCATGAGATTGCATGGAAAGGCCGGCACTGCCGGGGGTATGAATGGTTGACCAGAACGACAGCTTTATCCGCGAAGTCAACGAAGAGCTTCGCTCCGATCAGGTGCGCAATGCCTGGAAGCGCTACAGCCGCATCATCATCGGCGTCGCAGCCCTGATCGTCGTCGGCACGGCTGGCCATCGGCTATGGGATCACTGGGACACGACCCAGGCGTCGGGCGCCGGCGACCAGTTCCTCGCTGCCTTGAAGCTCGCCGACGAAGGCAAGCGCGACGAGGCGGAAGCCGCGTTGCAGGCGCTGGAGAAGGATGGCTATGGCGCCTATGGCGTTCTGGCGCGGTTCCGGGGTGCCTCGGTCTTCGCCGAAAAGGGTGATCCGGCAGCGGCGATTGCCGCGTTCAAGGCGATCGGCGACGACCAGAGCGTGCCGGAAGCCGTGCGCAATGCCGCCCGCGTTCGTGCCGCCTGGCTGATGGTCGACAACGGCATCTATGAGCAGGTCTCGGCAGAAGTCGAAGCCATGGCGACGCCGGCCAATGCCATGCGCCACGCCGCCCGCGAAGCGCTCGGTCTTGCCGCCTACAAGGCCGGCGACATGGTGCGCGCCCGCGAATGGTTCGAGCAGATCACAGAAGACGCGGAAACCCCGCGCAACACGTCGGCCCGCGCCCAGATGCTGCTCGACAACATCAAGGCCTCCGGCAAGGCGCCGTAACAACAAGGCCTCCAAGGGCCGGAAAGCTAGTGTTCCATGAGTTTCACCGTTGCCATCGTCGGTCGTCCGAATGTCGGCAAGTCCACGCTTTTCAACCGTCTGGTTGGCAAGAAGCTGGCGCTCGTCGATGACACACCGGGTGTGACCCGCGACCGTCGCCCCGGTGACGCCAAGCTCGTGGACCTGCGCTTCACCATCATCGACACGGCCGGTCTCGAAGAGGCCGGCCCCGAGACGCTCGAAGGCCGCATGCGCGCCCAGACGGAGGCCGCAATCGAAGAAGCGGATCTGTCGCTCTTCGTCGTCGATGCGAAATACGGCCTGACGCCGGTCGACCAGTCGCTGGCGGAGATGCTGCGCCGGCGCGGCAAGCCGGTCGTGCTTGTTGCCAACAAGTCGGAAGCGCGTGGTTCCGATTCCGGCTTCTACGATGCCTATACGCTCGGTCTCGGCGAACCCGTTCCGATCTCTGCCGAACATGGCCAGGGCATGATCGACCTGCGCGATGCCATCGTCGAGGCGATCGGCGAGGATCGCGCGTTTCCGGAACCGGACGACGAAGCCGAAACCGACATTCTCTTGCCGCAGGATGACGACCTCGACGACGACGAGGCCGAACCCGAATATGACGACAGCAAGCCGCTGCGCGTCGCGATCGTCGGACGACCCAATGCCGGCAAGTCGACGCTCATCAACCGCTTCCTCGGCGAAGACCGTCTTCTGACCGGACCCGAGGCCGGGATCACCCGCGATTCGATCTCGGTCGAATGGGACTGGCGCGGCCGCACCATCAAGATGTTCGACACTGCCGGCATGCGGCGCAAGGCTCGCGTGCAGGAGAAGCTCGAGAAGCTCTCGGTGGCCGATACCCTGCGCGCGGTGCGGTTTGCCGAAACGGTGGTCATCGTGTTCGATGCGACCATTCCGTTCGAGAAGCAGGATCTGCAGATCGTCGATTTCGTGCTTCGCGAGGGGCGGGCCGCCGTGCTCGCCTTCAACAAGTGGGATCTCGTCGAGGACCAGCAGGCGGTTCTGGCGGATCTGCGCGAAAAGACCGAACGTCTGTTGCCGCAGGCCCGCGGCATCCGTGCCGTGCCGATCTCCGGCCAGACCGGTTACGGCCTCGACAAGCTGATGCAGAACATCATCGACACCGACATGGTGTGGAACAAGCGCATCTCGACGGCGAAGCTCAACCGTTGGCTCGACGCGGTTACGACCCAGCACCCGCCACCGGCGGTTTCGGGTCGCCGCCTGAAGCTGAAATACATGACGCAGGTGAAGGCGCGCCCGCCGGCCTTCATGATCTCCTGCACGCGGCCTGACGCCCTGCCGGAAAGCTATGTGCGTTACCTGACCAATGGTCTGCGCGCCGATTTCCAGATGCCCGGCGTGCCGATCCGCATCCATTTCAAGGCGGGTGAAAATCCGTTCGAGGGCCGCAAGCGCAGGCGCTGACCGCCCGGCATCAACCGGTGAGGTCGGCCGGCCGCGTGCCGAAACGGCCGCGCAGGCCTCGCTTTCGGCGCTGCTCCTTGGCTTCCACGACATTGTCGAAAAACTGTTCGGTCGCGGCTTGCCAGGAATAGGTCTCGGCGAGCCTGCGGGCGCTGTCTGGTGAGGCCTGGAGTGCCGCGATGCACGCCACCTGCAGATCCTGGTCGAGCGCACCGGCATTGGAGCCTGCGGGGATGATGTCGATCGGTCCGGTGACCGGATAGGCGGCAACCGGCACGCCGGAGGCAAGCGCCTCCAGGATGGTATTGCCGAAGGTATCGGTCTTTGAGGGGAAGACGAAGACGTCGGCCTGCGTATAGGCTTCGGCCAGCGCTTCTCCATGCAGCATGCCGGTGAAATGCACGTCGGGATAGCGGGCCTGAAGCTCGGCGCGGGCAGGGCCGTCGCCCACCACCACCTTCGAGCCGGGCAGGTCGAGATCGAGAAAGGCCGGCAGGTTCTTCTCCACCGCGACACGACCGACGGTCATGAAGATCGGGCGGGCAAGGCCAAAGGGCTTTTCCGCCTTGTCGCGCGGGCGAAACAGGATGGTGTCGATGCCGCGGCTCCAGAGACTGAGGTTCTTGATGCCGTGCGCGGTCAGTTCCCGTCGCAGGCTTTCGGTCGCCACCATGCAGGCGCCGCCGCGATTGTGAAACCAGCGGACATAGGCATAGAGCCACGACAGCGGCAAGGGCAGGCGGGCTGCAACATATTCCGGGAAGCGGGTGTGATAGGTCGTCGAGAAGGCGCGCTTGTTGCGCAGGCACCAGCGCCTGGCCATCAGGCCGAGCGGTCCTTCGGTGGCAATGTGCACATAATCCGGCTGCTGTGCTTCGATCATCCGGCCGATGCGGGCCGGGGTTACCAGCGACAGGCGGATTTCCGGATAGGTCGGCATGGGCGCGCTGCGGAACGGCTCGGGCGTGATCATGGAGACCTCGACGCCCATCTTCTTCAATTCGCGATTGGTGGTCTCGATCGAGCGGACGACGCCGTTGACCTGCGGGTGCCAGGCATCGGTGACGATGGTCAGCCGTGTCGGGGAAGGGCCGGGCAGCGAGGGGCTGGGCAACAGGGGGCTGGGCAACGGGGGGCTGGGCATGCGGCGGTTGCTCGATTCCGGAATCACCCCATGAATCTGGCGTTCATCCTGTGCGTGTCATCACCAGGTCTTATGCGACGGGAACATTACAGCCAGATGTCAGTCTAGCAGGGGGCGCGTTTGACATTCGGCCCGCAAGCGGGTTGCCTGAACCCTATCCCTGATTCCAGCCAGAGGACGTGCCCATGACCAAAGCCGCCGCCAAACCCGACCAGACGACGTCTTCGAACTGGTGGCGGGGTGCCGTGATCTACCAGGTCTATCCACGCTCCTTCCAGGACACCAACGGCGATGGTATCGGGGACATCAAGGGCATCATCGAGCGGCTGCCCTATATCGCCGCGCTCGGCGTCGATGCCATCTGGCTGTCGCCGTTCTTCACCTCGCCGCAGGCCGACATGGGTTACGACGTGTCCGATTACTGCGACGTCGATCCGATGTTCGGCACACTTGCCGATTTCGATGCGATGATGAAGGAGGCGAAACGCCTCGGCCTCAAGGTCATCATCGACCAGGTGATCTCGCATACCTCCGACCAGCATCCCTGGTTCAAGGAAAGCCGCACGAGCCGTGACAATACAAAAGCCGACTGGTTCGTCTGGGCGGCCGCCAAGCCCGACGGGACGGCGCCGAACAACTGGCTCTCGGTCTTCGGCGGTCCTGCCTGGGAATGGGACGGGGTGCGCAAGCAGTACTACATGCACAACTTTCTGACCTCCCAGCCGGATCTCAACTTCCACAATCGCGAGCTTCAGGATGCCGTGCTCGACGCGGTGAAGTTCTGGCTCGACCGTGGCGTCGACGGGTTCCGGCTCGATACCGTGAACTACTATTTCCACGACAAGGAGCTCCGGGACAATCCGCCGCATGCCCCCGACAGCGACGATGCGGGCCTCGATGCCCCCGACGTCAATCCCTATGGCATGCAGAGCCATCTGCACGACAAGACGCAGCCGGAGAATATCGAGTTCCTCAAGCGGTTCCGGGCGCTGCTCGATCAATATCCTGATCGCACGACGGTGGGTGAGGTCGGCGATGGGGCGCGTTCGCTGAAGACCGTGGCGGCCTATACGTCCGGCGGCGACAAGCTGCATATGTGTTACACCTTCGACCTACTCGGTCCGGATTTTACCCCGAGCCATATCCGCCACTGTGTCGAGAGCTTCCAGAAACAGGTGAAGGACGGCTGGGTCTGCTGGGCCTTTTCCAACCATGACGTGACGCGTCATGTCAGCCGCTTCATGCACAAGCCGGAAGAACGGGAGGCGGTGGCAAAGCTGGCGGCAAGCGTGCTTGCCACGCTGCGCGGCTCGATCTGCCTCTATCAGGGCGAAGAGCTCGGCATGCCCGAGGCGGAGCTTGCCTTCGAGGATCTCCGCGACCCCTATGGCATCCGCTTCTGGCCGGCCTTCAAGGGCCGTGACGGATGCCGCACGCCGATGGTCTGGGAGAAGGGCAAGAAGCAGGCGGGCTTCTCTGCGGGAAAACCCTGGCTGCCGGTGCCGGCGGAGCATGCCGCCCTTGCCGTCGACGCCCAGGAAAAGGACGAGGCCTCTGTGCTCGCCCATTACCGCGCCACGCTTGCCTTTCGCAAGATGCACCCGGCGCTGCTCGATGGCGAGATGCATTTCCTCGCGACCAATGAGGATGTGCTCGCCTTCACCCGCAAGAAGGGCGACGAGCAGATGCTCTTCGTCTTCAACCTGCGCCGTGGGCCGCAGGAGATCGCCGTGCCGCATGGCATGACCATCCGCGAGGCGGTCGCCATGCCGGGGCTTGGTGGACATGTCGCCGATGGCGAGATCCACCTCGGATCGCTCGACGGGTTCTGTGCGCGGGTGTGAGATGACGGGCACGGTGCGGATCGCCTCGGCACAGGATATGGAAGGCTGGGCGGGGCTGCGTCACAGGCTGTGGCCGGACCTCTCCCTCGACGGGCACCGCGCCGAGATCGCTGCCGCCTTGGCCAAGCCCGACAGGCTGGTCGCCTTTCTCTGTATCGGGCCGGGCGGTGAGGCCCTCGGGCTTGCCGAGGCCAGCCTGCGCTCGGATTATGTGAATGGCTGCGAGACCACACCGGTCGCCTTTCTCGAGGGCATCATCGTTGATCCCTCGGCACGCCGCTCGGGCATTGCCGCATCCCTCGTCATGGCTGTGTGCGACTGGGCTCGTGGGCTCGGTATCAGGGAAATCGCGTCGGATGCCGAACTCGACAATGCGGCGTCCCACGCCATGCATGTGGCCCTCGGCTTTGCGGAAACCGAGCGGGTCGTTTATTTCCGCAAGCGTCTCTGACCGGCTGGACCGTCTCGTCACATGCCGTCGTCAGGAATGTTCAGGGTGTGCCCGCAGGCCTTGCAGTGCACCGCGTCGGCGTCGTGCCGCTGCAAGCCGCATTCGGGGCAGGGGAAGGTGACCTTGTAAGGCCGGACGATCGCCTGGGCCAGCCGCACGAAAAGCGAGATACCGATGATCATGGTGACGATCGAGGTCAGCTTGCCGAAGGTGCCGGGAAGCGTGATGTCGCCGAAGCCGGTTGTCGTTACCGTCGCGACCGTGAAATAGAGGGCGTCAATGAAGCCGGTGCCGGCATCTTCGCGGTAGAAGAAGAAGCTGTAGACGAAGCCTGTCACCAGGAAGAGGAAGACGAAGAGGTTGATGAAGGCGGTGACGACGTCGCCCTGCTCCTTCAGCCCCAACCGGTTCAGCATCAACCTGAAGACCGGCCGCTGAGCGACGGCCCAGATGCGGGCGACGCGCAGAAAGGCGAAGTTGAACAGCCATTGCGGAAAGAGCAGCGTGCCAAGCACGAAGAGGTCGACCCAGGTCATCGGCCGCGTGAGAAAGCCGCGCGTGGTGCGCGATGCGCCCCATTGTGCCAGCATTTCGACGGCGATCCAGGCGGCAATGGCATAATCGAGGATCAGATAGCTTGGCCGGTCGCGCAGGTAGGGGCCGGCGAGGAAGAAACCGATGATCGCAAGGTCGATCACCATCAGCGCGAACTGGAAGCGGATGGCGGCGGTGTCGCGGCCGTAATAGAGGCGCGCGAGGCGCTGGCGGAGGGGAGTGGACGATCTGCCGTCGGTCTCGGATGCCATGGGGCCTCTTTAGTAGTGATATCGGCATTGCAGGATGACGAGTGTCTGATCCTCACCCGTGCCGACAACGGCGTAGACAATCCGATGTTCCCCGGTGATCCGCCGGGACCACATACCCTTGAGTGTACCCTTTAGAGGTTCTGGTTTGCCAATGCCCCCGAAGGGGTGGCGAACCGTGTCGCGGATCAGTTCGTTGATCCGTGCCAGTATCTTTCGATCGGCCTCTTGCCAGTGAATGTAGTCAGCCCATCCATCCGGCGCGAAGGCGATCCGCATGGTTCAGCGGTCCAGATCCACCAACAGCGATCGTTCCATGAAGCGCGCTGCTGCAAGGTCGTCCTTTGCCTTGAGCAGGCGTGCCGCATTGGCTGGCGAGGAGAGCAGATGGACCGTTTCGACGAGGCTGTCGTATTCATCCTTGCCCATCAGTACAGCCGGGGACTTGTCCCGCCTGACGATCTCGATCGCCCCCTCAATGAGCGTGTCGAGACGGTCTTCCGCTGTGTCCTGTTCTATCTGCCGATCCCAGCGCTCGGCACGCAAGTCTTCAACAGACGCCGCGAAGGTGTCGAATTCCTCCGGCGTCAGTTCGCGAACCATTTCTACAAGGCGTTCAAGACGGGTCATGGCTTCATCCTCAAGCCAAATATACGTCTTCTGTCGCCCGGTGCCAATCCTCACCCAATCAGCCGGAACTGATCGACATCCACCATGCCCTTGTCGGAAATCTTCAGATGCGGGATGACCGGCAGCGGCAGGAAGGCAACCTGGAGGAAGGGTTCTTCAAGAGTCGTTCCAAGGGCATAGGCCGCTTTTCTCAAGTGATGCAACGTGTCGCGCACGCTCTCGTAAGGTTCCAGGCTCATCAGGCCGGCGACGGGCAGCGGGATCTCGCCGGTGACCCTGCCGTCTTCGACCACGACGAAACCACCCTTGATTTCGCCCAGACGATTGGCGGCGAGCGCCATGTCTTCCTCGGAGACCCCGACCACGCAGATGTTGTGGCTGTCATGGCCGACGGTCGAGGCAATCGCGCCCTTCTTCAGGCCGAACCCCTGGACGAAGCCATTGGCATGGTTGCCGTTCTTGCCGTGTCGTTCGATGACGGCGACCTTGATCACGTCGTTTGCGAGATCGACGGAGGTCTGGTTGCCCGAGGTCGGCAGCTTGTAACGGCGGTGCTCGGTGATGATCTTGCCGGGCATGACGCCGATCACGGGAGTCTCGCCTTCCGCCACCGGTACGCCGAAATCGGCGGCCTTCACCACCCTGGCCTTGACGCTGTCGAGGCCGACAGGGGCGACCGGCTTGCGGGTGGCGAAGAGCGCGTCCGTCACGCGCCGGCCGGCTGAAAACACCATCTCGGCCTTGCAGTTTTCCAGGCTGTCGACGACCACCAGATCCGCCCGCCAGCCGGGGGCAACAAGGCCACGATCGCGCAACCCGAAGGCGCGGGCCGCCGAGATCGAGGCGGCGCGGTAGACGGCCAGCGGCTCGACGCCGTGTCTGATCGCCTCACGAATGAGATAGTCGAGATGGCCCTGTTCGGCGATGTCGAGCGGATTGCGGTCGTCGGTGCAGAGCGCCAGGAACGGCGAAAGCCGTTCGGTCAGGATCGGCATCAGCGCGTGCAGGTCCTTCGACACGGAGCCCTCGCGCACGAGGATATGCATGCCCTTGCGGATCTTTTCCATGGCTTCCGCAGCGCTCGTGCATTCGTGATCGGTGCGGATGCGGGCGGAGAGATAACCATTCAGGTCCCGGCCTGACAGCAGCGGCGAATGGCCGTCGATATGGCCGTCCTGGAAGGCCTCGAGTTTCGCCATGCAGATCGGATCCTTGTGGATCACGCCGGGGAAATTCATGAATTCGGCAAGCCCGATCACCTTCGGGTGATTGCGGAAGGATATCAGGCGTTCGATCGGCAGATCGGCGCCGGAGGTTTCGAGATGCGTCGCCGGCACGCAGGAGGAGAGCTGGACGCGGATGTCCATGATCGTCTGTTCGGCCGAATCGAGAAAGAACTGGATGCCTTCGGTGCCCAGCACATTGGCGATCTCGTGCGGATCGCAGATCACGGTCGTCACGCCATAGGGCAAAACGCAGCGGTCGAATTCATGCGGAGTGACCAGCGAGCTTTCGATATGCAGGTGTGTGTCGATGAAGCCGGGCACGACGATCTTGCCGGTGATGTCGATCACCTCGCGGCCTTCGTACCCCTCGACCGTGCCAATGATCGTCTCGCCGCAGATGGCGATGTCGGATGAGACGAGTTCGCCGGTCACCAGATCGAAGAAGCGCCCGCCCTTCAACACGATATCGGCCGGTTCGCGACCGGTCCCCTGGTCGATGCGGCGTGCGAGGTCGGTCATTGTCTGTCACTCCGATTCATTTTGGCCAGATTACTGGCATGGCATGGGAGTGAGAAGAGCAATCGCGTCGATGCAATCGAAGCGACGCGGAGACAAGCGTTTCCCGGTTGCGGTTGCGGGACCGGCAGGTGAGGTCGCCTGCCGGCCTTGGGGATCAGGCGGCGCTCGCCTTCTTGCCTGCCGCGTCCAGCCCGGACGGGATGCCGGCGAGGGCGGTAAAGAGTTCGGCATCTTCGCCAATGCCGGCATTCGGCGTGGTCAGCAGCGTATCTCCATAGAAGACGGAATTGGCGCCGGCGACCAGACACAGGATCTGCGCTTCGCGCGTCAGGCCGGAGCGACCGGCCGACAGCCGCACCGTCGAGGTGGGCATGACGACGCGGGTGGTGGCAACCATGCGCACCAATTCCAAGGGGTCGATGGGCGGTTGATTCGCCAGGGGCGTACCGGCAACCGGCACCAGCGCATTGATGGGCACGCTTTCCGGATGCGGGTCCATTGTCGCGAGCACCCTGAGCATGCCTGCACGATCCCGCATCGTCTCACCCATGCCGATGATGCCGCCACAACACAGATCGATGCCGTAGGCGCGAACGGTGGCCAGCGTTTCCAGCCTGTCCTCATAGGTGCGGGTGGTGATGATCTGGTCGTAGAATTCCGGGCTGGTGTCGAGATTGTGGTTATAGGCCGTCAGGCCCGCCTCGGCCAGCCGTTCGGCCTGGTGCGGTTTCAGCATGCCGAGCGTGACGCAGGCCTCCATGCCGAGTTCCCGCACGCCGCGCACCATGTCCAGGACGGCGTCGAATTCCGGACCGTCCTTTACCTGCCGCCAGGCCGCGCCCATGCAGAAACGCTCGGCGCCTGCCTGTCTGGCGCGGGCGGCCATGGCGACTACGACTTTCGGGTTCATCAGCCGGTCACGGGTGAGGTCGACCTCGCGGTGATGCGCCGATTGTGCGCAATAGGCGCAGTTTTCCGGACAGCCACCCGTCTTGATCGACAGAAGGCTCGCCTTCTGAACCCGGTTGGGATCGTGGTGTGTGCGGTGCACCGCATTGGCCTTGCCGATGAGATCGAGCAGCGGCAGGTCATGGACGGCGAGGATATCCTCGACCGTCCAGTCATGCCGGATCACGGGCGTTTCCGGGCTCATTGATCAAGAGCCCTGAGGTTGAAGCGGGTGCGCGACAGCAGCGCTGTTGCGGCTGCCACCACGGCGATCTTGACGATATCGCCAAGGAGGAAGGGGAGGAGGCCGGCGGCCAGCAGCTTTGCGGCCGGCACATAAATCGCGAGCCAGGCCAGGCCGCAGGCATAGACGACGACCAGACCCGCCAGCATGGCGCCGATCTGCCCGATCAGGCCGCGCCCTGAGGAGAGAGCGCCGACCAGCCAGGAGACGATGAGGAAGCCGGCCAGATAGCCACCGGTCGGTCCCATCATATAGGCAAGCCCAATGCCGCGTTCAGGGCTACCGGAAAAGACCGGAAGGCCGGCGGCGCCCGCGGCCAGATAGGCGAGGCAGATACCGGTGGCGAGGCGCGGCCCCAGAAGGACGGCAAAGCCCATTACGGCCACCACCTGCAGCGTCATCGGCACCGGCCAGAATGGCACTTGCGTCTTGGCGGCCAGTGTCATCAAGGCTGCGCCGACGATCACAATCGCGATCCTGCGGGCCAGCTTTGCTGCGTTTAAGCGTTGTGCACTCATCATTTCGATCATGATGCCTCTCTCAAATTATAGATAATTTTTGAACTCTATCGATAAATGAATCCATATTTTGGAGAGAGTGACAAGAAAAAACTATAATAATTTACGCCATCGTCAATTTTTAGGGCGCGGGACGCAATTTTATCTATAAAATGATGGTGGGTTCGCATTCCTGCGTGTCCTTCCGGCGGCCCCTATGACGTTAGGGGTGCGTGACGGTGAACCGACCGGTGTTCAGCCGTCCGCGAGCGCGAATAAAGCTCATGCCGAAGGTCGGTGCCTGGGGTCGGCTTCTGCGCTCACCCCCGGATTTCAACACTGAAGCCGAAGGCCATTTTATCGTCTCCCGCGAGCGCCACTGTATAGGGCCGCTCGACCAGTTCCGCGGTGCCGCCGGCATGGGCTGCCATGCCGTGCCAGGGCTCGATGCAGAGGAAGGGGGCGCCGGGCTTTTGCCACAGCGCGATATTGGGCAGGTTTTCGAAGCTGAAATGCAGCGATGGTCCGCCTTCTGCTGCAAATGTCAGGCCGGTACCGGCCCCTTCCGGGAAGATCAGCGCGTCGTTTGCGAAGAGGTCGTGGTTGAGCGCCAGCCGCCCCGCCTTGAATGGCGAGGTGGGCAGCGTCTTGCCGATCAGTCCGCCTTCCAGCTGGACGACCCAGGGTTCGGCGCCGTTGTCGAGGATTACCGCATGGGCCTTGTCCTCGGCCCCCGGCAGTGGCCAGAGGAAAGCCGGGTGGAAGCCGAGGCCGAAGGGCAGCGGGACAGAGCCAGTGTTTTCGATGGTGGCGGTGACCGTCAATGTCCGGCCGTTCAGGCGATGCTCGAGCGTCAGGCGAAAATCGAAGGGATAGACGTCGAGGGTCTCGGCGGTCGAGACGAGTTCGTGCCGGCAGGCGGTCGCCGTCTGCTCGACAAGGCCGAATTCGCGGCGCCGGGCGATGCCGTGCTGGGCCATGGGATAGGTTTTGCCGCCGATCGCCAGCCTGTCGCCGGGCGCCTTGCCGACGATCGGAAAGAGGAGGGGAGAACGCCCCGTCCACCACGCCGCATCGCCGTTCCATAGCCAGTTG
Organism: Rhizobium sp. AG855; assembly: GCF_003610655.1. NCBI lineage: Bacteria > Pseudomonadati > Pseudomonadota > Alphaproteobacteria > Hyphomicrobiales > Rhizobiaceae > Rhizobium > Rhizobium sp. AG855. The sequence continues at coordinate 828,120 of NZ_RAQG01000003.1, forward strand.
CGGCCATCCGCGGTTGTGAGCGACTGCATCTCGGCGCCGAGCGAGGAGATTTCGACGGCAAGCTCGGTGTTTTCGATGCGAATCGTCTGGGGCATGGCGGATCCTCGTCTGTTTGTCGCCAGACTAGAGCAATTCCAGCAAAAGTGCGAAGCGGTTTTGCGTCCGGAATTGCGTGAAAACAAAGACATAGAGCATTGAAGGCGAACCCGTTTTCGCCGGAAATGCTGTAGAGCAACTCCGGCGAAAGTGCGACGCCCGATCTCTCGGCGGAGAGGCGCGGGCGCATCTACGGCCTCGTCAGACGATCAGTTCGCGGTCGCCGAAGGGCGTATCCTCGTCGAAATTCTGCGTGCCGATGCGCTCGCTTTCGCCGGACAGGCGCGGCTCCTCGGCGCTGTCTTCGGGGGGGACTTCCGTCTCCGGCGGCTCGATCCACTGGCGCGACGGCCGTTTTTCGGAAGTTTCCGGCCCGTCATCGGGCGTGTCGTGGCGGGCGTGTTCCTCCTCGGCCTCCCGGTGCCGCTCCAAGAGGTCATCGTTGATTTTCGACTGGCGGGCGGCAACCCAGGCATTCTGGGCGTCGGAGCCGAGATTGAGCGTGTGCCCCGTCTCGGTTCGGGTGGAGGCTTCACTGCCGGAGATACGGCTGACCTTGTCGACCATGGATGTCTCCTGACGAGACCTGCCGGAATTCCGTTCCCCAGCGACCTGATGTCGGCGGAGAACCGGTTCGTGGCTGTTGCGCTTCATCGACCGGCCCGGATGCTGTCATGCGCACCGGCCGCAGTCGTGCGGCTCCTTACATCTCAGATGGGGCGTGTGCCCCGGTCCTTCAAGCCGTGCACCGGTTGCGGAGGCTCCCGATGATCCGCAAGGCTCATCCCTTGCCCTTCAGCTCCACCGCCTCGACCGGCAGACCGGCATCGCGCCAGGCGGAAAAGCCGCCTTCGAGGTGGCAGACATTCTCCAGCCCCATTTCCAGCGCCGTCTTCGTCGCAAGCGCCGAGCGCCAGCCGCTCGCACAGTAGAAGAGGAAGAGCTTGTCCTCGGCAAAAACCGGCTTGTGATACGGGCTTTCCGGGTCGATCCAGAATTCCAGCATGCCGCGCGGGCAGGAGAAGGCATCGGGGATCGCGCCGTCGCGCTCGCGTTCGCGCGGGTCGCGCAGATCGATGAAGACGACGTTGTCGCTCACCTGCAGCCGCGCCGCCTCAGCGGTGTCGACCGCCTCAACCAGCGCTTCGGCCTCCGCCAGCAAGTCCCTGAAGCCCTTCCGCATGTCGTCCTCCCGGTCGCTCACCCGCAAGGCCAGCATAACGCATCAAACGCGTCTGTCACGGGCTGCTGTGGTGGAGGCACCTTCCGGCCCAGTGAAGGCACCGGTGGCAAAAGGCCTGCCAGGCTCCGACCCTCCCCCGCAGGGGGAAGGGTAAGGCTCACGCTGCGCGGCGCAGGCTGAAACTCTTCCCCTCGACACTCGACACCAGCCCCATGCGGAAGAAGGCGGCGAGCACCGCTTCGACAGCGGGCAGACATTTGCGGCCCTGCTTGAAGCTTTGCGCAATCGAAAGCGCATCGAGCGGCCCCTCGGCCGAGAGCAGCGCGGCGTGGATCGCCACCGTCTGGTCGCGTTCGTCGGCGGGGAAGCCCGGCTTCGGGCCGGAAACGGCTTCCAGAATGACCTCGCCGAGATCGGCCTCCAGCTGTTCGGCCTTTTCCTTGTCGGAGCCGAAACGCGGGATCTGGTAGTCGGGCCGCAGCCAGCGCACCAGCCCACGCTTTTCCTCCTTCGCCCGCTCCTTGTTCAGGGCAACGAGCCGGGCGAGCACCTCTTCTTCCGCCAGATCCGCCGGCCAGCCATAGGCGTCCGCCACGGCCAGATCGAGCTTCTCGTGCAACTCCTTGAGGATCAGCACCAGACCGTCGTCGAAGATGCGGCGCTCCTTGGTGTCGAGATCGTCCAGTTTGGCACCCGCCTTCAGCCGTTCCAGCACATTGTAGAGACCGGTCAGCGTCAGATGCGGATGGTCTGACAGCACGCGCTTGCGATGGGCGTCGAGTTCTTCGGCAATCGCCCCGATCGCGGCTTTCTGGGCCTCGGAAACATCGGGGAAGGGGAAGGGGTCGAAGCAGCGCGATTTGACATAGACGGAGTCATTGCCGACGCCGAGCCAGCCGCCGGTGCGCATAGCCCATGGGACATGAAAGCGAGAGGAGAGGACACCGAGTGGGAAACCGTCGCTCAAACCGATGGCGACCAACTTGTTGTCCGGCAGGATGGACGCATCGAGGAACTGGAAGACACGGTGTTTGGATGTTTCAACGGTGGCGATATAGCGCGGGAGATTCGCGAGGAAGCCGCGTGTCTCCGTATTCCGTCGACCGAAGAGCCACCAATTCAAACGTCGATATGGCTCGTTGTTCGTGTCACGTTCCGGCTTCACCTTTACCAAGAGGTGCTGGTAAATCTCCGGGAATTTCTGCCTGACTTCTTCCTCGGTGAAACCATCCAAATCGATGACCATGACGCCGCGCGCACGGGCGGCCAGATCTTTACCGTTGCGATAATGCTTGATCACTTTTTCAGCGCCGTCACGCCGCCCAAGGCCAAGAAACTCTGCATGTTGAGGTGTCACGATAAAGCCGCCGCCGTGAAGAGCCATCCCTCGAGAAGATAGTCCCTCATTGGCTCTCATCGGTATCACCGACGCCAGATCCACTCCCACCGTCAAATCCGCATTGATCCGCCCAATCTTCTCCTCGAACAGAATGACCGGACTGTCGGTCTCGACCCCTTCCTCCGCCGTCACCTCCATCAGCCGTCCATCCAGCTTTCCGGCCTGCGCCACCGTCATGGCGATGCGCACGGCCGCACTGTCGCGCGTGACCTTGGTCCAGGGATGATCGGCAATCGCCATGGTGAGCGAGAGCGGCTTTTTGGCGTTGAGATAGGGCTCCATCACCCGACGCTGAAACACCTGGCTGATCGAATTGGTGGTGACATAGCCGAAGCGTTTCAGCCGGGTCTTGGGTTTGAGCAGGATATCGGCAGAGCGGTCCCACCAGTACATGACGAAATCGGCGCTGTCGTTCATGTGTTTGTGCGCCTTCCACAGCGCCTCGGCATAAGCGCCGCCCATGCGGGCACGGATATCCTTGCCGCCGACGAAGGGCGGGTTGCCCACGATGTAATCAGCCTCCGGCCATTTCGGCCGGCGCGGATTGGGATAACACTCGACGCCGTCCTTCACCTGGGGAAGCGGATAGCCGTCCCAGAGCAGCACCGCGTCGCGGTTCTCGATGTTGTGGAAGGCTTTGAGGATCGGCTCTGATGGCGCCACGCCCCGGTTCTTGAAATGCCATTGCAGATGGCCGATCCACAAGACCAGCTCGGCAATGGCGGCGGCGCGGGGATTGACCTCGAGGCCCAAGAACTGGTGCGGGTCGACGGTGTGGCTTTCGAGCGCCAGGCCCTCCTGTCCGCCGAGATTGACCAGCGCCTCCAACACCTCGCCTTCGAGCTTCTTCATGAGCTCCAGCGAGACATAGAGGAAATTGCCGGTGCCGCAGGCGGGGTCGAGCACGCGGGTATCACAAAGCCGGTCGTGAAAGGCCTGCACCGTCTTGACCGCCGCATCCGCCTTGCCCTCGGCCTTCTGCCGGTCGGCGGTGGAACGGGCAGCGTCCCATTCCGCGCGCAAGGGGTCGATGACGGTGGCAATCACAAGCCGTTCGACATAGGCGCGCGGCGTGTAATGGGCGCCGAGCTTGCGGCGATCATTGGGGTCGAGCGCCTGTTCGAGGAAGGTGCCAAAGATGGCCGGCTCGACATCCTTCCAGTCGTACCGGGCAGCAGCCGCAAGCTCGCCGATCTCCTCTTTCGCCAACGGCAGCGCCCGGCGGTTCTTGAAAAACTCGCCGTTGAACTTCTTCACCTTCTCGCGGATCGTCGCGGTAAAGCCGCCTTCGTCCATCGCCTTCCACAGATCGCCCATCATGCCGGGGAAGATTTCCGGCTTTTGCGCGCAGTCTTCCAGCAACCCCTTGAAGCTGTCTTTGGGCAGAAGCTCGACATCCTCGGCGAACATGGTGAAGAGCGTGCGCATCAGGAACATCGCAACCTCTTCGGTCTGGTGCCCCTGCTCCTCCAGAGCCTTGGACACCTTGGCAATGCGGGTCGCGATCTCGCGCGTCACCTTGGCGGCGTGGCGGGTCGGGTCGAGCGACAGGGGATCGGTCCAGATCGCTTTCAGCCGGGCGCGTACGTTTTCATCGCGCAGCTCCTCCAGATAGATGCGGAAGGAGCGGCGGTCGGGGAACTGGTCATAGGCCTTTCCGTCGCGGCGGAAATTGGCATAGACCTCGATCGCGTGGCCGACATCGACAACCAGCACGAAGGGCGGCGGCTCGTGAGAGGTCGGCAGCAGGCGCACATAGTTTTCGGCCTGCGCACGGGCATTCATCATCAGCACGTCCCAGGCGCGGTTGGCGCTCTGGCGGCGGCCGCGCGGGGTGCTTTCCAGGCCAGGCAGCTGGGGTGTCTCCGGCAGCTTCTTGTCGCCCGACAGTCGGCTCTGCTTGGCCTCCAGAACGAAGCAGTCTCGCTTGTAGAGGTCGATCCGCTTCTGCGAATTCGCGCCGTCGCGGCCGGTCTCCTTCACCGCCCGCTCGAAGACGTAGTCGTTGTCCTCATGGGCGGCAGAGGCCGGTTCGGGGTGGGGCAGCTCCAGGAGATCGCAGAGTTCGGTGAGGAAAAGCGCGTAATTCGCCCGTTCCTGGCCGCCCTCCTGCCCCTGCCAGCGCGTGATGAACGCCTCGACCCCTGCTTGCACGGTCACGATTCCCTCGTCTTTTTGTCGCTCGCCGGATCATAGCCGTCGCGGGTCAAGACGCAACGGGTTCAGCCGAACAGATCGGCCAGGAGATAGAAGGTGGCGGAGATCAGGGCTGCGGCGGGGAGGGTGACGATCCAGGCGATGACGATGTTGCCGGCGAGGCCCCAGCGCACGGCGGTTGCGCGCCTTGCTGCGCCCACGCCGACGATGGCGCCGGTGATCGTATGGGTGGTCGAAACCGGGATGCCGAGCCAGGTGGCGGCAAACAGGGTGATCGCGCCGCCGGTTTCCGCGCAGAAACCCTGCATCGGATTGAGCCTGGTGATCTTCGAGCCCATGGTGTGGACGATGCGCCAGCCGCCGAACAGCGTGCCAAGCGCCATGGCCGACTGGCAGGAGATCACCACCCAGAAGGGCACGTGGAATTCCGGGCCGAGATAACCCTGGCTGAAGAGCAGGACGGCGATGATGCCCATGGTCTTCTGTGCGTCATTGCCGCCATGGCCGAGCGAATAGAGCGAGGCGGAGATGAACTGCAGCACGCGGAAGGTGTTGTCGACGGCAAAGGGCGTCTGGCGGACGAAGACCCAGGAGACGATCAGCACGAGGACGAGCGCGAGCAGAAAGCCGATCATCGGCGAGAGGAAAATCGCCAGCACCGTTTTCGACAACCCGGCAAAGACGATGGCGCTGAAGCCGACCTTGGCGAGGCCTGCACCCACCAGGCCGCCGACCAGGGCATGCGAGGAGGAGGAGGGGATGCCGAAGATCCAGGTGACGATGTTCCAGATGATCGCACCCATCAGGGCGGCGAAGATCACTGCCGGCGAGACGATGGCCGGATCGATGATGCCCTTGCCGAGCGTTTCGGCGACATGCAGGCCGAAGAAGAGGAAGGCGATGAAATTGAAGAAGGCCGCCCAGGCGACGGCGAATTGCGGTTTGAGCACCCGCGTCGACACGATCGTCGCGATCGAATTGGCGGCATCGTGCAGGCCGTTCAGGAAGTCGAAGAAGAGCGCGATGCCGATCAGGGCGACGAGCAGCGGGAACGCAAGCGTCGCTTCCATCAGACGTTCTCGATCACGATGCCGCTGATCTCGTTGGCGACGTCCTCGAAGCGGTCGAGGACCTTTTCGAGTTCGCCGTAGATTTCCGTGCCGATGAGATAGGCCATGGCATTGCCGCTGTCGCGATGGGTGCGGTAGAGCGCCTTCAGGCCTTCGTCATGCAGTTCGTCCGAGCGACCCTCGACACGGGTCACGTCTTCGGCGATCTGCGTCAGGCGCTGGTGGTTCTGGCCGATCTTGTCGAGCAGCGGAACCGCCTCGGCAATCAGGTGGGCCGCTTCGACGATGGCTCGACCCATTTCCTGCATGCGCGGATCGAAGCTCGTCTGTTCGTAGAGGCGGACGGTCTTCACCGTCTTGTGCATCATGTCGATGGCATCGTCCATCGACTGGATCAGGTCCTTGATGTCACCCCGGTCGAAGGGGGTGATGAAGCTGCGGCGCACGGCCTGCAACACCTCGCGGGTGATGTCGTCGGCCTCATTCTCAAGGGCGACGATCCTTTTGCAATTGCCCTCGATGTCCTGGCCCTGCAACAGGGCGCCGAGCGCTTCGGCCGCGCCGACCACGGTCTTGGCATGGGCGGCGAACATGTCGAAGAAACGATCTTCACGGGGAAGCATTTTACGAAACAGGCTGAGCATCGGGTTCCGGACCTTTTCACGGAAATGTCATGCGGCTGTCATAAAAGGGCGACGGGACAAAGGAAACCGCCGGGCGGGCCGGAATTGCCGGATTTTTCGCATTGCCTGGGGATGAGTTATAAAAAAAAGGCGACCGTTGCCGGCCGCCTTCTTCATTCTCGATGTTGACGTCTTATTCCGCGGCGACGGTCTTGCCGCCTTCCCACTTGTAGACGGCGAAGCTCTGCGAGGTCAGGTCGCCGGTCTCGCCATAGGTCAGCTTGCCGATGGCGGTCGGGATTTCCGAGCCGTCCTTCAGGGCCGTTGCCACGGCTTCGGCATCGTCGGCGCTGCCGGCCTTGGTGATGCCGGCGGCGATCACTTCGACAGCGGCATAGGCGTTGAGCGTGAAGGCTTCGGCCGGCACGTTCTTCGCCTGGAGCGCGGCGACGGCGGCCTTGCTGTCTTCGTTCTTCAGCGCGTCGGCGGCGTTGGTGAAGATCGTGCCTTCGGCAGCGTCGCCGCCGATCGTCACATATTCGTTGTTCGACAGGCCATCACCGGCGATCAGCTGGGCCTTCAGGCCAGCATCCTGCATCTGGCGCACCAGAAGGCCGGCTTCCGGGTGGTAGCCGCCGAAATAGATGACTTCGACGCCTTCCGACTTCAGACGGGTGACGAGCGCGCCGAAATCCTTTTCGCCTGCGGTCAGGGAGTCGCGGAAGACTTCCGTGACGCCGCCGGCATTGAGCGCGGTCTTGAAGGCATCGGCAAGGCCCTTGCCGTACTGGCCCTTGTCGTCGAGGATGGCGATCTTCTTGTCCTTGTAGGAGGCGAGAACCAGCTGTGCGGCGACATCGGCCTGCTGGTCGTCACGGCCGCAGGTGCGGAAGACGGTGGTCAGGCCGCGGGCGGTGAGGTCGGGCGCGGTGGCGGTCGGGGTGACCATCAGCACGCCGTTTTCGGCCAGAACGCTGGAGGCGGGAACGGCAACACCTGACGTGACCGGGCCAACGACGAAATGCACGCCTTCTCCGACGAGCTGGTTGGCGGCGGAAACGCCCTGCTTCGGTTCGGCGGCATCGTCGGCAATCTTCAGGCTCAGCTGTTCGCCGTTGACGCCGCCCTTCTTGTTGATTTCCTCAACGGCGGTTTCGGCGCCGTTCTTGATCTGCGCGCCAACGGCGGCGAGCGGGCCGGTCAGCGGCGCCATCAGGCCGAGCACGATTTCGGCGCGGGCGGCTGGTGCGGTGGCGATCAGCGCGGCAAGGGCCGCACTGGCGAGAAGTTGAAATTTCATGTCCGTCTCCTTGGGTCTGCGCGACCGATCTCTGCCGGTTTTGACGCCATCAGGGTTCTTTTGTTGCTCCCCATGATTGCTTTAGACAAAAACGGAGTGCGGCAAAAGCCCTGACGGCATGGTGCGCGAAGACGCCACAGCTTTCTCGGAGCGGATTGGAAACCGGCGATGGCGGCCGTGTCTCAGACGGTCAGGATGCGGCCGCCGACGCCGTCTTCTGCCTCGAAGCCGGCCTTGGCGGCTGCGGCATCCTGCTCTCGGCGGAGCGCCAGTTCCGCCATGGCGATCTGCTGCAGTTCGAAGAGATCATTGCTGATCTGGGCACGGCGGGCGGCGAGGCGTGCTTCATCGGCCCGGGCCGCAGAAGCGGCGGCCGGTTCTGGCTGAGCAGGGGTGAAATTGGCGGATGCGTCTTTACCGAACATGCGCTTGAAGAGGTCGACCACGGAAATCCTCCCGGGACCTGACCCGGACAAGTCGCTCCAGACCTGATGTCGGAAGCGGAAAGGGCCGGGTGTGCTACCGTCGTCGGTCTTACCCTCGCGGTCATCTGCGCCGGGATCGAACGTGCGATTCCCTTGAGAATACGGGATGGCCGGAGGCGGAACAAGCGCAGGCGGGTCGGCGTGGTCAGCTTCGCGCAAGCTTCGGCAAACGAAAGGCGGCCACAGGGGCCGCCTTTTGTCTTCACTGGGAGAAAATCTCAGATGTTGTTCATCAGCACCTTGCGCAGCTTGTCGAAGAGCTCGTCAATCTGCTCGGTCGTGATGATCAGCGGCGGCGAAAGGGCGATGATGTCGCCGGTCGTGCGGATCAGCAGGCCGTCATTGTAGGCGTTGAGGAAGGCGTTGAAGGCGCGCTTCGTCGGCTCGCCGTCAATCGGTTTCAGTTCGATCGCGCCGATCAGGCCGAGATTTCGGATGTCGATGACATTCGGGCAATCCCGGAGTGAATGCAGCTTCTCTTCCCAATAGGGGGCGATCTCGGCGGCGCGGGTCAGCAGGCCCTCTTCCTTGTAGGTGTCGAGAGTGCCGAGGGCCGCGGCAGAGGCGATCGGGTTGCCGGAATAGGTATAGCCGTGGAAGAACTCGATCATGTGTTCCGGGCCGGTCATGAAGGCGTCGTGGATCTCCGCGGTGACGAAGACCGCACCCATCGGGATGACGCCGTTGGTCAGGCCCTTGGCCGTCGTGATGATATCAGGCTTCACGTCGAAATACTGGGCCGCAAAAGGGGCGCCCAGGCGACCGAAACCGGTGATGACTTCGTCGAAGATCAGCAGGATGCCGTGTTTGGTGCAGAGTTCGCGCAGGCGCTGCAGATAACCCTTCGGCGGGATGAGCACGCCGGTCGAGCCGGCGACGGGTTCGACGATGACGGCGGCGATGGTCGAGGCGTCATGCAGGGTGACGATGCGCTCCAGCTCGTCGGCGAGGTCTCCGCCATGCTCCGGCATGCCCTTGGAGAAGGCGTTCTTGCCCGGCAGATGGGTGTGCGGCATGTGGTCGACGCCAGTCAGAAGCGTGCCGAACATCTTGCGGTTGGAGACGATGCCGCCGACCGAGATGCCGCCGAAATTGACGCCGTGATAACCGCGCTCGCGGCCGATCAGGCGGGTGCGGGATCCTTGTCCCTTCACGCGCTGATAGGCCAGCGCCACCTTCAGCGCCGTCTCGACCGATTCCGAGCCGGAATTCGTGTAAAGCACATGCGCCATGTTGTCGGGCGCCAGATCGATCAGGCGGTTCGCCAGTTCAAACGCCTTGGGATGGCCGAGCTGGAAGGCCGGCGCATAGTCGAGTTCGCCGGCCTGCTCGCGGATCGCTTCGGTGATCTTCGGGCGGCAGTGGCCGGCGTTCACACACCAGAGACCGGCGGTGCCGTCGAGCACCTGGCGGCCGTCATGGGTGGTGTAGTGCATGTCCTTGGCGCCGACGAAGAGACGCGGCTCCTTCTTGTACTGGCGGTTCGCGGTGAACGGCATCCAGAAGGCGCGCAGGTCGTTCGGCGTGGAATTCAGGCGGTTAGACATCGTGTTCTCCATGGCCCTTTTGGTCGCGGGCGGCCATTCTCCCGGCCATCGGCGCGTCTGCCGCGGCTGTCGTTGCGTCGTCACGTTAGCAGGGCATGAAGCGCGGTCAAGCCACTGCCGGGGTGGCATCAACAAAGGTCATGGATCTGGCAATTTGCGTGATGATGCGGGTAGGGAAGCGGATGCACCTGAAGCGTCCCGACTGGCGTTCGCGGCGTGATCCGTCGTCGCCCGGTCCACGCATGCGGTCGCGCGTTCCGCTAATCCAGATGTCAGCTTAACATGGCAAATTGCGCGGTGCTTGCGGCGAAGGAGCGCGGTGTTGCTCTCTGCTCTCTGTCGCTCCTGACAAAAAGCCCCGGAGCGGTTTGCTTCCGGGGCTTCTGTTCACGGTCGGTGTGTCTGTCGTTGCGCTGCGCTTCCGTCATGCCCCGGCTGACAAAACCAGCGGGTTCACTCGTCCCGAGGCCAATGGCATCGGGTCTTGGCAGCGCTGTCATCAGGCGGCAGTTTTGCTCGCGGCAACGGGTGGGCAGTAGATGCTTTCGAGCGTCGAGAGGATCTTGATGACCGATTCCGAGGTCGAGGAGTAGTAGATCGTCTGGGCGTCGCGGCGGGTCTTGACCAGCTTCTGCGCGCGCAGCTTGGACAGGTGCTGCGACAGGGCGGACTGGCTCAGGCCGACCTGGGCTGCCAGAACGCCAACCGGAACTTCACCCTCGACAAGGCTGCAAAGGATCATGAGGCGCTTCGGGTTTGCCATGGCGGACAGTAAGCCTGCGGCGACGGTGGATTGTTCGGACAATGCTCTTGTTTTCATCGGTTCAACTTTCCTTGGGCGAGCGCCTTGGGGGAGGGGCAATCGTAAAATCGGTGCCTTAGATATGTCATTAAGTCTATCAACGAGAATAAAATTGTATATGCCTAAATTTAAGGTACCGTGTATTCTGTTTTAGGTAATACTAATTCTAAATCCTGCTTTTTTGTGACGGGCGTCACAAATTCATGGCGAATGAGCATGTCCTTGAAAATTAAGTCTATTCCCTGAGAATCTATGCCGCAGACGGTCCATTTACCATCCGGCGCATGGTAAATTTCGGTGGCGATCCGAGAGGCGATGGCCGGTTTAGACCCCCCTAAATCTCGTATAAGGCTTTCCTGATCCTCCCAGAAATTATCGATAGGAATCGGTATGAGAAAGTCGTCCCTGCCCAAATGATAGGCGCGGCCGAAACCGCCATTGAGGCTCGCCTTTTCGGGCACCAGACGGAAGAAACGGAAGTCGGGAAAGTCGATATAAAGCTGCGATTTCGGGTGGCGGGCGAGGAAGCGGCCGCGCAGCCGCGCATGCAGCGCGCTGTCGCGTTCGACGCTTTCAGCCCGGCATTGCACGGTGAGCCGCGGATGGGCGAGGGGGTCCCCCTTGCCTGGTTCGCCGGTCAGCAGCGAGGCGCGCGGATCGGCGAGCAGCGCGCCGGTATGAGCCGACAGGTTCGAGACGAGGATAACGGCGGCACCATCGATATCGGTGCCGAGCAGCACGCGACTGACAAAGGGAAAACCCGTTTCCGGATCGATGACGCCGATGGCCGCAAATCGCGCACCGCGCAGCAAGATGCGCGCCTGGCGGCGCGCATCGTCGTCGGTGTCGCGAATCACCTTTGGCTTGTCCGTCATATCCCTCGTCTCCGGTATCCGCCTGTTTGTCTTGCGGATGCCGGGCTGGGCGTCAGGCCTTGCGTCGGTGCCTGGTCAGGCCGCTCACGACATCCTGAGCATCGATCGTGCCGATGACGACGCCGTTGTCAACGACCCCGATGGTGCCGGGTTGCCGCGCGAGTGCATCGAGCACGTCGACGAGCGGCGTGCGCGGCGCCGTCGTGCCGGTCACCTGGCCCTGTTCGCCGGTGACCCCGTTGCGCATCACGTCGGCCGCCGTCAGCATGTTGATCGGGTTCATGTTCTGCACGAAATCCGCGACATACTGGTTGGTCGGGTTCCGCACGATTTCCTGCGGCGTGCCGCACTGGATGATGCGGCCGCCTTCCATGATGGCGATGCGGTTGCCGATGCGGAAGGCCTCGTCGAGGTCGTGACTGACGAACAGGATGGTCTTCTTCAGCCGCGCCTGGAATTCGAGGAGTTCGTCCTGCAGACGGGTGCGGATCAGGGGGTCGAGTGCCGAGAAGGGCTCGTCCATCAGGAGGATCGGCGCGCCGGTCGCAAAGGCGCGGGCGAGGCCGACGCGCTGCTGCATGCCGCCGGAGAGTTCCTGCACCTTGCGGTCGGCCCATTTCGACAGGTTGACCAGTTCCAGCTGGGTCGCCACCGTCTCTTCGCGCTCGGCATCCGGCACGCCTGCCAGCTCCAGGCCGAAGCCGACATTTTCGGCAACCGTGCGCCAGGGCAGCAGGCCGAACTGCTGGAAAACCATGGAGACGGTGTGCATGCGCAGATCGCGCAGAATGCCGGCCGAGGCTTTGTAGGGATCGACAAAGCCGGCGTCCGTCTTGACGGCGACATTGCCGCGGACCACCGGGGCAAGGCCGTTCACGGCGCGCAGAAGGGTCGATTTGCCCGAGCCGGACAGGCCCATCAGCACCAGGATTTCGCCTTCCTGGACGGCAAGAGAGGCGCCGGCGACGCCGAGCACCAGGCCTGTTTCGGCACCGATCTCGTCGCGGGTCCTGCCCTGGTCGACCATTTCGAGGGCGCGTTGCGGATTGTCGCCGAAGACGATGTCGACATTGCCGAAGATTACTGCGTCGCTCATGCGTCGTCTCCCATGCCGGGGATGCGGAAGATCCGGTCGAGAATGATGGCGAGGATGACGATGCAGAGGCCTGCCTCGAAACCACGGGCGATGTTGACGGTGTTGAGCGCGCGCACCACGGGCACGCCGAGGCCGCTTGCGCCGACCAGTGCCGCGATGACGACCATCGACAGCGACAACATGATCGTCTGGGTGAGGCCCGCCATGATCTGCGGCGTGGCGAAGGGCAGTTCGACCTTGCGCAGCACCTGAGAGGGGGTGGCGCCGAAGGCGACCGCCGCTTCCACCAGCGAGGGCGGGGTCGAGATGATGCCGAGGCGGGTGAGGCGGATCGGGGCGGGAATGGCGAAGATGACGGTGGCGATGAGACCCGGGACCATGCCGAGGCCGAAGAGGATGAGCGCCGGGATCAGGTAGACGAAGGTCGGGATCGTCTGCATGAGGTCGAGCACCGGGCGCACGGCGGTGTAGAGCCAGGGGCGGCGGGCGCAGGCAATGCCGATCGGCACGCCGATGACCATCGAGACGCCGGCAGCCGCCAGCACGAGCGCCAGCGTTTCCATCGTCTCCTTCCAGTAACCCTGGTTGTAGATCAGGAGAAGGCCGAGAAAGGTGAAAACGACCACGCCTATCGAGCGGCGCATGACCCAGGCAAAGAGCGAGAAGAGGGCAATCATCAGCAGCGGATAAAAGGGCTCGAACGCCGTCCCCTTCAGGAAGGGGCCCTGCAGCACGAAGAGCATCGCATTGATGGATGCGCTGAGGATCGTGGCGATCAGATTGAACAGTACGTCCAGATTGGTCGTCAGCCAGTCGACGAAACCCTTCGAAAGCGCCCCGATGGGCAATTTGTAGTCAGTCAGAAAATTCATTGATGTCCCCGAACCGCCTCATGTGGATTGCCTGGAGGCCGCGCGGACGGTGCTGCGTCCGTCCGCGCGGTTTCCCAGTCGATGGACAGTCTTCAGAGACCGAGAGCCGTCTTGACTGCCGGCAGACCTTCGCTGCCGTCCTTGGTCTTCACGCCGGCGAGCCAGGGCTCGATCACGGCCGGGTTGGCCTTCAGCCAGTCGGTGGCCGCTGCCTCGGCGTCGGCGCCGTCGTTGAGGATCTTGCCCATGATCTCGTTCTCCATCTGGAGCGAGAACTTCAGGTTGGTGACGAACTTGCCGACATTCGGGCATTCGGTGGTGTAGCCGGCGCGGGTGTTGGTGAAGATCGTCGCGCCGCCGAAATTCGGGCCGAAGACATCGTCGCCGCCCGACAGATAGGTCAGCTTGAAGTTGGCGTTCATCGGATGCGGCTCCCAGCCGAGGAAGACGACGGGTTCGCCGTCCTTTTCGGCGCGGGCGACCTGGGCCAGCATGCCCTGTTCGGAAGATTCGACGACTTCGAACTTGCCGAGGCCGAACTTGTCACCTTCGATCATGTCGAGGATCAGGCGGTTGCCGTCATTGCCCGGCTCGATGCCGTAGATCTTGCCGCCGAGTGCGTCGGAATTCTTGGCGATGTCGGCGAAATCCTTGATGCCGAGTTCAGCGCCCTTTGCATTGGTGGCGAGCGTGTATTTCGCGCCTTCGAGGTTGGGGCCGAAGATCTCGACGGACTTGTCGTCGCGATAGGGAGCGAGGTCACCTTCCATGGTCGGCATCCAGTTGCCGAGGAAGACGTCGATGTCCTTGTTCTTCAGCGAGGAGTAGGTGACCGGCACGGAGAGAACCGTGGTGGTCGGCTCGTAACCGAGCGCCTTGAGGATGACCGAGGCGGTCGCGGTGGTGGCGGTGATGTCGGTCCAGCCGACGTCGGAGAAGCGGACGGTCGAGCAGCTCTCGGCTTCTGCCGCCGCAAGCGGCATGGCGGAGATCGCCAGCAGCGAGACGGTGGCGACGAGGGTGCGGCGACAAGCGAGGATGGTATTCATTTCAGGCTCCCGTTTTTTTATTGAAGTTCCCAAGTCAACATTCAATACCGGAGAATTGCAAGGATGCCCGCGCGTTTGCGCCGCGGCATGACCCCTGTTTGCGACCTCGATCGCCTTTAACTGTCGCATTCCGGCGCCGATGTCGCGAATGCCAAAAATCAGTGGAAGTTGATGCGCGTCAATGCGCGCTCTTGCCGTGTCATGCCATCAGGTGTCTGGATATCGCAGCGCTTGCCGGCGCTGTCGAATGGATCAAAAGGAGTTTCGATGAAAACGTCTTCCATGCTGGTGCTGTTGTCCACGCTCGCCCTGCCGCTTCCGGCGCTCGCCGATGGCGATCCGGTCGCCGGGGCCAAGGCCTTCAAGGTCTGTTCGGCCTGTCACATCGCAACCGAGGCCAAGAACAAGGTCGGCCCGACGCTGCAAGGTGTGGTCGGGCGCCCGGTGGCGTCGATCGCCGACTATAAATACTCCCCCGCCATGACCGAGTTCGGTCAGGGCAAGGTCTGGGACGACGCGCTGCTGACGGACTATCTCAAGGCACCCAAAGCCTTGGTGAAGGGCACCAAGATGGCCTTTGCCGGTCTGAAGAAGGACGAGGACATCGCCAATGTCATCGCCTATCTGAAGGATCCCGCCGCCGGCGGACAGTAATTCGGCACAACTTGGCGCTGCGGCAGCCGTTGACCGGCTGTCGCATTTCTCTGCTACGCCCTCTTGTGTGGCGGCCGCGATCATCCACATTGGGTGAGCGCCATCGGCGCTGTGCGTTCCGACGCTTTCCTGCACCGGGAAACGCGTTATGGTGGCACGAGACGAGGCCGGCCCGCCGCCGGCAGGAGTGACAGGGAGAGAACATGGCGACTTTGCAATCCTTCGACAGCGAGATCGAGAAGACGCGCAAGGTCGTCTCGGACATGCGCGGCAAGATCGAACAGTCCGGAATGGTGCTGGATACGCTCGCCAAGAGCGACAGCAAGCTGACCGGCCAGGACTTCGATATCGAGAATGCCCGTATCGAGGACGTGTTGAAGCAGCAGAAGGTGATGGAATCCAACATCGCCGACCTGATCATCGGGCTGGAAGACGCGACCAATGTCTTCGGCGCCGAGTTCGAGAGCATGAAGAGCTTTTCCGGCATGGAAAAGTTCATCGGCATCTTCTCCAAGCAGAAGGCGCAGCGCATGCGCACCGAACGCGTGCGCAACATGTCGCTTGCCGGCAATCTGCAGGAACTGCTCGCCAAGTCGGACAGCATCGTCGGCATCCTCAAGGAACAGAAGTCCGTCCTCGAAGAACGCTACAAGACTTCGGAAACAAGCCTCGTGCAGGTGATCGAACGGCGCAAGCAGACGATCGCCAATCTCGAGGAAACCCAGAAGCGCATCGAGACGCTCAATCCGGCGCTGCTCGACATCGAAAACAAGATCGCCGCCTCCACCGACACGTCCGAACGGACCGCTCTGGAAGCCGAGCGCTCCAAGCTTGCGACCGACTACAACCAGGCCCAGGCGCGCGAGCAGGAACTGCTGGCGGAGAGCCAGACGCTGGAACGCTACACCTCGATGTTCCAGACCTTTGTCGATTCGCTCAACAACCAGATTGCCGCCCAGAACACGCTGATCAACAAGCTGACCATCGATACCGAGCAGCGCATCGTGCTCTACAAGGCGCTGGAGGATTCGTTGAAGACGGCCGCCCAGCAGGAGGTCGCACACCGGATCAACACGCTGGGCTCCCAGGTGGATACGGCCGCCGAAGAAACCATGGCCGGCATCGGCGCTGCAGCGCAGCGCCATATCGGCGATCTCTTGGAACTGCACGAGAAGAACATGCTCTCGACGCAGGACATCCAGCGCCGCAAGAAACTCGCCGACGAGGCCTTCGCCCGGCGTTTCCAGACCGTGCTCGACAAGCACAACGCCGCCAACTACGTGAAGCCCTGATCATGCCGGATGCGTGGACGCGATCTTCGGATCGCGTGCCGCTCTCGCGGTGCGCAGTCCTGTTGATAGGGGGAGGGGCATGAACGTCGTCGATCGCACCAGTGCCGTGTCGCACTATTTCACCACGATGGCCTCGGCGCTGTCGGGGCTCGAGCAGTTCTTCGGCCAGCCGGACCGCCGCTTCGGCGAAAAGGGTCCGCCGACGCTGCATCTTCTGCCCTACCTCGATCGCCTGCGAAACTCCTTTACCTCCTGGCAGAACCGCATCGGTTTTTCCGGCCAGTTCAAGATCGCGCAGGCCGAGAGCGGCTTTCCGATCTTCAAGAACGTGCTGGAGCTTGAAAACGACCGGGCAGGGGCTGCATCCCGGCTCTCGACGATCCCGGATGTCGGCAAGCTGCGCGCGGAAATGGTCGATTTCATCCTGCGGCAGAAGGAGTTTCCGGCAGCCCTGCAGCAGCAGATCGCCGAGCGGCTTTATCTCGAGCAGGTCGGCGCCGGTGAGATCTTCTCGCCCTTCGTTTTGCCGACCACCGTTGCCGTCAGCGTCAATCCGCAATCGCGCCGGCCGTCCTATCTCGTCAGCTGGGCTGCCTTCGACGGGGTCAGCACGCTGCCGATGATCTATCTCGCGACGGTCGAGGATTCCTCCGAGAACGTGGCGAAGATCCTGGTGACCGAGACTGGCACGCTCAACGAAGAGGTCGAGATTCCGCTTCCCGTCGGCGGGCTGCTCAATCCGGAGCTGGCGCGCAGCTTCGATGATTTCTGCGCCAAGAATTCCGCTTACTCGCTGACGCCGGCGACGATCGCGACGAATATGGATCGCGACTTTCCCAACCTGCATCCGAAATCGGTGCGGCGCGTCGTGCTGGGGCCGCTCTATTCGACCGGGCTGACCGAAAACTCCGGTCGCGTCACCGAAATCCTCGACCGGGTGCGCAGACCGGAGAATGCCTGGGTGATGACCTGGACGGTGCAGGAGGTGTTTTCCAAACGCGAGCAGCCTGCGGTGAAGGGCTTCTTTTCATCAACGCCGGCCACCCAGGAATTCCATATCGAGACGCATGACCTGGAAGCGGCGCGCATGGGCGTTTCGACCTATGAAAAACATGCACTTGTGCCGCATGACGCCTATCAGGCGCTTTATGCGGCGAACGAGGTCAGCGCGATCTTCGGCAATTTCAAGGTGCATGTGATTTCCGGCAACCAGATCGTGAGCGAGGTCTGAAGATGAGTGAACTGACGGCCGGGCTGACGACGCTCAGGGAAGAGGACATCGCCAAGCATCTCGCGGTCGCGCAAGGGCTGGTGACGCGGGTGATCGTGCTCGATCAGGGCGAGGGTTCGTCCGGCGCCCCGATTGCCGGTACGGGCCGGCGGTTTGTCTCGACGGTCTCCACCGGCTCGGTGCGCAGAACCCGCGAGATCGAACTCACCAAAACCATTCAGTCGGCCAGCACAGCCGATCCGCTGATGACGCCGGCCCAGCATGCCGTGCTCTATCGCGTGCGGCGCGGTGCGCAGGTGGCGCTTGCGATATCGGATGTCTTTGCCCGGCAGAGCGAGCTCGAGCCTTTGCAGGCGCGCAACATCAGTGCACCGCTGCAGGGCGAGGAGGCCGCGCGCTTCAAGGCGCTGATCGCCTCCCAGGCCTATGTGGCAGCGTTTGCCTTTGCCGCCTATCTGAAGTCCACCGTCTCCGGTGAGGGCGAACAGCTCGACGGTATCCGCGAACCCGACTTCCTGTTCGATACGGCCCAGGATGCGCTCAAAAGCATGGTCGCTGCCATCGATACGGCCGCCAAGGGTGCTGGTGACGATCAGACGCTGATCGGCCGGGTGCGCGGTCTCGCCGATCTCGCGCTCGACGGGCTTCTCACCCGCAAGGCGCGCTTCGAACATCTCGGTGTGTTCGAAAACGCCCATATCCGCGTCGATCAGGACGATTTCACCCTCGATGGTTTCGACGCCGTGCCGGGCGTCAAGTCGAAGCCGCTGTCGATGAGCTTCAAGAAGCCGGAAGAGATCATCGGCAACCACATCGCCAAATATCAGGCGCTGAAGCTCGCCAAGATGCTGATGGCCTATGATTTCGACCGGCAGATGAACCCATTCGTCGAGCTGGGCGGTTTTCTCTTCACCTTCATCGGCGACGGCATGCCGGGCACCGGCAAGACGATCCTGATCCAGATGCTGGCGGGTCTCCTGAACGACTACTGCCAGATGGCGGGTTATGCCTTTCACTACGAGAATTTCGGCGTCGACCAGATCTCGTCCTATCAGGGCAAGTCGGGCCAGAACTGCAAAGGCTTCGTCAACAACGTGCTCAACCCCCGCGTCATCGGCTTCGGCACGATCGACGACGTCGATCAGGTCACCGCCAAACGCTCCGACGACCGGGCGTCGGCGGGGCAGCACGAGGTGACGGCGGTGCTGATGGAGAGCTTTGCCGGCGCCTCGACTGTGGTGCGCGGCAATGCGACCTTCGGCATGTTCTCCAACTATCCCGAAAATGTCGATGATGCGCTTCGCCAGCGCGCCGGGGCCCGCTGGCTGGTCGACGGGCCGCAGACGCGCGAGGACTATATCGACATCTTCTCGCTGCTGGTCGGCAAGAACCACCAGATCCCGCTCGGAGACCACAAGCTCTTTGCCGGCCAGGAAATACAGAAGGCCGTCAGCCGCTCCTATGGCGAGCATGACCGCCCGAAGGAGGACGGGCTCGTGGCGGTCTGGGAACGCTACGAGAAGGCCGAGGGCAAGATAGAAACGCTTGAGGATGTCGGCGCCTATCTGCATGCGATCAAGCTCGCCGAACCGCGCTTCACCGGCCGCGCTATCAAGAACATCACCGATGCGATCAAGATGCGGGCAATGGATGTCGAATTGCCCGATGCCTGGTTCGAAAAGCCTGATGCCTTCGTCCACAAGAGCTATGACGAGAAGAAGGCGATGATCGCGGAGCTGCGCGGCCCCGTGACGATGGACATGATCCTTCAGGAGATCAACCGCTACGCCGACTCGGAATTCCGCTATGCCGACAAGTCTGATGATGCGGCGGTGAGCGAGATCATTCGCCGCGAACGCCAGCGCGAGCGGGCGATCGGGGAGATCGAGAAGATGAAGGGGGAGGGGACGTGGTGAGTGAGTGCTGCGCTTGCCCCTCATCCGCCCTTCGGGCACCTTCTCCCCGCAGGCGGGGAGAAGGCCAGGTGGCCGGCGTCGTGCTCCTCCCTCTCCCCCCTTTCGGGGAGAGGGTAGGGTGAGGGGCATTTGCAGATCGCGATGTGGTCAAGGGTGCACAGATGCGGGGTGCGAACCAGAAAAGGACAGCAAGGGCGAGAAGTCTGCGAAAGGTCGAGAACGACGCTGAGGCTGCTTTATGGAGCGAATTGCGGGCGCGGCGTCTCGGCGGATACAAGTTCGTCCGGCAACTGCCGATCGGCCCCTTCTTCGCCGACTTTGCCTGCCGCGAGGCTCTCTTGGTCGTTGAAGTCGATGGCAGTCAGCATGCTGATAGTGAACATGATGCAAAACGGAATGCTTTTATGAATGCCAATGGGTGGTCAGTCGTTAGGTTCTGGAACGCAGATGTACTGCGTGAACGCGAAGCCGTGCTCGATACGCTGATCGCCATCCTTGATGGTCGGATCAACCAAGTCGTACTCAGCTGTGACCCGACCTACCTCCCAGCGGAGCGGCCCGCATGAACCGTCTCCTCCAAGCCGAGCTCATCTACGGCCGCCTGCTGGCGATCCGCGAGCCGCATCTCGTTGCCCGCTACAACAAGGCGCTTGTCGCCTTTGGCCTGCCCGAGACGAAACTCACCGAATTCGACATCGACATCACCGGCTTTTCGCCACAGGTGGCCGACGAACTCGGCGATCCCGATTATCTCGATCCGCTGAAGGTCAACCGCCGCTTCGTGATCCTCACCCCGGAGCAGGACAGCCTGCCGGTGGTGCATACGAGTTTTTCCAATACCGCCGGCCTGATGCACGAGTTTTTCGCCGCAAACGCCCGCGCGATCCATGCGATCACGCTCAAGGACACGCTCTATGGCGAAATCGAGGACAGCGTATCGGAGGTGAAGACGCTCGATGATCTGCTGTCGATCAACGAGGTGAAGTTCAAGGTGCTGTCGGCCGAGGACCTGCTCGGCAAGGCCGGGGAGCTGCGCCAGCTCTGCGATGCACTGGTCACCGGCCCCGATGCCTGGCGCGACGACGACATGCTCACCCGCATGGTGGCGCTCGCCAAGGAAACCGGCGACATCAGGCAGAACACGCTGGTGCCCGATCAACTCGTCTTCCGCCACGATGCCTTCTGGGCCGATCATTTCGGCGGCGTCTTCGTGTTCGTCGACGACAAGATCACCACTGTCATCTGCGATCCGGGCGCGCCCGGCTTCCGGCGCTCGCGGCCCTGGCAGGTCAGCTATATCTCGATCGACGATACCGCACAGGTCGCCGATTTCCTGGCACGCACGGGCCGTCTCGATCTGCCACGGGCGAGCTGGGTCGAAAGCTCCGGGCTTTTTGCCCACAGGCTGGAAATGGCGCTGCTGTCCGTGGCGGCCACCCTCGATCCCGTGCCGGATCTGACGCGGATCGACCCCGTCTGGATGCAGACCTTCCTGCATCGCAATGCCCGTGCCATCAACGAAGGCGGCGTCTATCCCCTCCTGCAGGAGGCGCTCAGGACGCTGTCACGCACGGGCAATCTGCGCATGGCGGATATCGATCCGAAGTTTCGGCTCTGGCTGGTGCGCGCCGAACCCGGCCATCCCGACCAGTGGCTCACCAACCGGCTGATCGCGCATCTGACGCCGGACGATTTCGTTTCGCGCTTCGTCTTCGACAAGCAGGGCTTCTACCGCGCCTATGAGCGCTATCCGGAAGCTTATCGCGATTATGTTGTATCCCGCCTGTCCGAGACATATCTGAAGGACAAGGCCCAATTTCGCAAACGCCTCTATGGACTAGGAGATGACCATGCTTGACCCGATCATCGCGTTTTTCCAGCGCGTCTTCGCCGCGATCGGCCGGGGCGTCGGCCTGGTCGTCGCGTGGCTGCTTTGGCCGTTTCTCGCCGCGCATGGCTGGTATCGCGACCGCAGCTGGATCATCAAGGGGCCGATCCTTGGCATTCTGCTGCTCCTGATCCTCGCTTACGGCCAGTTCTTCTACCGCACGCAGATCTGGAACGGCTTCGACCCGGCCTTCGTCCAGACCTACAAGCTCGATGCGCGCAAGGTTCCCGCAGGCGCGCCCTTGCCGGACCAGGCCAATCGCTGCCAGGATTCCGCCGTCGTCACGCTCGCCGCCGCGCTGACCGATCAGAACGTCAACCAGAACACCTGGATCTCGTCGACGCTCCTCTACAAGGTCGGCTTCTTCGGCATCGACTGGGACAATACCCCCTTCTTCGACAACAAGGCCTCGTTCCAGCGCGGCGTGAACCAGGTGGTGCGCCGCACCGCCATCCAGCTCGCCGACAATCTCGGCCGCGTGCGGGGAACCTCGGGGATCAACAACGACCTGCAGGATGCCCGCGGCAATATCCAGTTCGATGAAGGAACCTGGTATTTCGGCGTCGATCCCTTCGGCTTCAAGACGCCGACGCCCAGCTATTATCGCGCTGCCGTCGACAGCTGGAACCGCTTCAACACGTCGCTTGCCAATTGCGAAGCGGTCTTCGATTCGCGTGCCGACAACCTCCTGCAGCTGCTGGAAGGCATGGCGAGCGATCTCGGCAACACATCCGACATTCTTCGCCGCCGCTCCGAGGAGTTCAATGCCGGCTGGTTCGATACACGGGCCGATGATCGCTACTGGTTCGCGTTCGGCCAGCTCTATGCGCAATACGCTCTCCTGAAGGCCGCCCATGCCGATTTCGCCGATGTCATTCGCGAGCGCAATCTGACCGCCATCTGGGCCGAGATGGAGCGCCAGCTGCAGGGTGCCCTGAAAATCCAGCCGGCAATCATCTCCAATGGACGCGAGGACGGCTGGATCATGCCGACGCATCTGGCGACCATGGGTTTCTATACGCTTCGGGTTCGGTCCAACATGGTCGAGATTCGCGCGATCCTCGATCGCTGAGGCCGCCGCGCCCGCCATGACGCAAAAGGCCCGGTCGCAAGACCGGGCCTTTCGATTTCAGGATCTTGCTGCGATCAGCTGATGATCTTCATCCGGATCGCTTTGGCGACGAGCTGGGTGCGATTGACGCAATCGAGCTTGCGGATCGCATTGGTCATGTACGCATTGACGGTATGGTCGGAGAGCGACAGGATCTGGCCGATCTCCAGCGAGGTCTTGCCCTGCGCCGTCCAGCGCACCACTTCCAGTTCGCGTGCGGACAGGACATTGGTGTTGCTCGCCGTCCGGCGAAGACGGTCGAACATGTCGAAGGCCTGCGTCGTCAGCATGGACAGTTCATTGATGTCGTGCTGCTGCAGGGGCGGGCGCTTACCGTCATAGCGCACCACGTAGCGTGTGCCGTCAATTGCCGTCAGCGAAAACAGGATGCCGGAAAGCAGCTGGTATTTCCGCATCAGGTCTGCCAGGGGCTGCGGGCATTCGAAATCCGGACTGTGGCCGTCGGCACCCAGCCACCATGCCGCATGCATGATCGTGCGACTGATATGCGGGACGGTCGGACAATAGCGGAGGAAACCCTGGCGGTCGAATTCGCGGCAATAGTCTGCCGGGAGCGTGGTCTCGCGCACAAGCGGGCCGATGATCTTGTCTTGGCTGGTGGGAGCGACCGCCAGCGTCACGTGGTCGAGGCCGTATTCCCGGGCGGCCTGCTTCCAGCATTCCAACAGTTCCGCACGGCTTTGGCAGCTCCCGATTTCTTGGCTCAAGAGCGTCTGTCGTTGTGGCAGCATTTTTCTTGTTTCGAAAGTTGAGAACTAACTGTAGGTTTGAACAAATATATGAGTCCGAGTGAAATGCTAGGGGTTTTCGGCCCTGGGCTGCATTAATATGACTAATTTCTGACCTATGCCGTTCAAAATGGCAACTCGTCATTTCCTCCAAATTCATACGGGCAGTGCCGAACCCGCCTTCACCTCTTCCATCACCGCATAGGTGTGGGTCTCGCGCACCCCGGGCAGCGGCAGAATCACTTCCGACAGGAATTGCCGATAGGCTTCCATGCCGGCGACCCGTGCCTTGACCAGATAATCGAAACCTCCGGCGACCATGTGACACTCCATGACGTCATCCGATCTTTTTACGGCTGCGGCAAAGGTGTCGAAGACATCCGCTGTCGTGCGGTCCAGTTTCACTTCGATGAAAACGAGCAGGTTGCGGCCGAGCTTCTGCGGCGACAGGATGGCGGCGTAGCCGGTGATGTAGCCTTCCCGCGTCAGTCGGCGCACCCGTTCGGCCGTCGCCGTCGGCGACAGGTTCACGCGTTCGGCAAGCTCGATATTGGTCAGTCGCCCTTCTGACTGGAGCGCGCGAAGGATCTTGCGGTCGAGGCGGTCGATTTCTTTGCTCACTCTCTATCGATCTCCATTTCTGCAGTGAATATGCCAGAAAAATGGTTCAAGAATAGTGTGAAACACGGCAAATCCGACGATATGTTGCGGATACCACGGAGGTGACAATGATCAAGCCAGCCATGACCGATTTTCCGCGTTTCGAAGCCCCTTATGCTGGCGATGATGACGAGCTCATCCGCCATTTTGCCTCGCGGCTGTCGCTGTCGGACAGTCAGAACGGGGCGATCGACCGCCGCGCCACCTCCTATATCGACGCGATCCGCAACAATTCCGGCTCGATCGGCGGCGTCGAGGACTTTCTCCGCGAATACGGGTTGTCTACCCGCGAAGGCTTGGCCCTGATGGTGCTGGCCGAAGCGCTGTTGCGCGTGCCTGATGCGCTGACCCAGGATCGGCTCATCGAGGACAAGCTGAAAGAGGGCGGCTGGAGCGAACACGAGGCGCATGGCGACAGCTGGTTCGTCTCGGCCTCTGCCTGGGCGCTGGGTCTGTCCGCCCGCGTCATCCGTCCGGGCGAGACGCCGGAGGGTGTCATGCGCGGCCTCGTCAAGCGGCTCGGCCTGCCGACCGTCCGATCCGCCACCAAGCAGGCGATGCGCTTCCTCGGCCATCATTTCGTGCTGGGCGAAACCATCAAGGACGCGTTGTCGCGTGCAGCCAAGAGCGAAGAGCGCGGCTACCGCCATTCCTTCGACATGCTGGGCGAGGGGGCGCGCACGGCCGAAGATGCCAAGCGTTATTTCCAGTCCTATGCCAGCGCCATCGAGGCGATCGGCGCGCATATGGCCAAACACGGCAAGAGCCAGCAACTGCCGAACCGCATGGGCATTTCGGTCAAGCTCTCGGCGCTCCACCCGCGTTATCTCGCCACCCATCGCGACCGGGTCATGCGTGAACTGGTGCCGGATCTGCTGAAGCTCGCGCAGATGGCAAAGGCGCATCAGCTGAACTTCACCGTCGATGCCGAAGAGGCAGACCGTCTCGAACTGTCGCTCGACGTGATCGCCGCCGTCTTCGCCGATCCGTCGCTTGCCGGCTGGGACGGTTTCGGTCTGGCCATCCAGGCCTATCAGAAGCGTGCGCCGCAGGTGATCGACTATATCGACAGCCTCTGCCAGCAGTATGGCCGCCGGATGATGGTCCGCCTGGTCAAGGGTGCCTATTGGGATACGGAAGTGAAGCGCGCCCAGGAGCGTGGTCTCGACGATTACCCGGTCTGGACCCGCAAGCCCGCGACCGATCTGTCCTATCTGCATTGCGCGGCGAAGCTCATGGAAAAGCGCGCCCGCATCTTCCCGCAATTCGCCACGCACAATGCACTGACCGTCTCGACGATCATCGAGCTTGCCGGCACTGACCGCACGGGCTTCGAATTCCAGCGCCTGCATGGCATGGGCGAGGCCCTCTACGACACGTTGCTGTCGGGCAATGACCGCATCGCCTGCCGCATCTATGCGCCTGTCGGCGGCTATCGCGATCTGCTTGCCTATCTGGTTCGCCGCCTGCTCGAAAACGGTGCGAATTCTTCCTTCGTGGCCGTTGCCGGCGACAAGAACATCCCGGTCACGGCACTTCTGGAGCGGCCGACGGAGAAGCTCGGTCTTGGCAATGGCCAGAGCGCCCGCCACAGCCAGATCCCGATGCCGCTGTCCCTCTATGGCGACCGCAAGAACAGCGCCGGCTTCGAATTCGGCCATCGTGACAATCTGGAGCGGCTGATGGCCCGCGTTTCCCAGCCGCTGGCCGAGATCGCCGCCCATCCGCTGGTGCCTGGTGCGACCGGCGCCACGGCCGAGGAGGCCGTGCTCTCGCCCTCCGACCGCTCTCGCAAGGTTGGCTCCGTGCACAATGCGACGCCTGCCGATGTCGACCGGGCCTTTGCCGCCGGGCGCCAGGGTTTTGCCCGCTGGTCACGGGTTACCGTCGAGGAGCGGGCCGCAACCCTCGACAAACTGGCCGACCTGCTCGAGGCCGATCGCGACCGGTTGCTGTCGCTTCTGGCGCTCGAAGCCGGCAAGACGCTGGATGACGGTGTTGCCGAAATCCGCGAGGCGGTCGATTTCTGCCGCTATTATGCGACCCAGGCCCGCAAGCAGTTCGGTGAGGCCGAAGTCATGCCCGGCCCGACGGGTGAACTCAACCGTCTCTCCTGGCGCGGTCGCGGCGTCTTTGCCTGCATCTCGCCGTGGAATTTCCCGCTCGCCATCTTCCTCGGCCAGGTCTCGGCGGCACTCGTCGCCGGCAATGCCGTCCTTGCCAAGCCTGCGCCCCAGACGCCGCTGATCGCCTTTGAGGCGGTCAAGCTGTTCCACAAGGCGGGCGTGCCCGAAGACGTGCTGATGCTCTTGCCCGGTGCCGGCGATGTCGGTGCCGCGATTGCCGCCCATCCGAAGCTCGCTGGCATCGCCTTCACCGGCTCGACGGGCACTGCTCAGGCGATCAACCGGACGCTGGCCGCCAAGGACGGCCCGATCGTGCCGCTGATTGCCGAAACCGGTGGCCTCAACGCCATGATCGTCGATGCGACGGCGCTTGCCGAACAGGTGGCCGATGATGTCGTGCTTTCGGCCTTCCGGTCTGCCGGCCAGCGTTGCTCGGCGCTGCGCATTCTTTATCTCCAGGAAGACATCGCCGATGGCATGCTCGAGATGATCGAGGGTGCAGCCCGCGAGCTGAACCTCGGCAACCCGCTTGAGATCACCACCGATATCGGCCCTGTCATCGACGAGAAGCAGAAGGCGATGCTGGAGGCGCATATCGCCGACATGAAGCGGACCCAGAAGGTCCGTTATGCCGGCCAAGTGCCCGCGACCGGCAATTTCTTCGCCCCGCATATCGTCGAGCTCGACCGGCCGGAAGCGCTGACCAGGGAGATCTTCGGTCCCGTGCTCCATGTCGTGCGCTGGAAGGCCAAGGCGCTTGACCAGGTCATCGCGTCGATCGATGCCACCGGCTACGGGTTGACGCTCGGCGTGCACAGCCGCATCGAGGCGACGATCCGTACCGTCACGGAAGCGCTCGACACGGGCAATATCTATGTCAACCGCAACATGATCGGCGCCGTCGTCGGCACCCAACCCTTCGGTGGCTCCGGCATGTCCGGCACCGGCTTCAAGGCGGGTGGTCCGGCCTATCTCAGCCGCTTTGCGGTCGAACAGGTGATCTCGGTGAACACGGCCGCTGCCGGCGGCAATGCCAGCCTGATCGCGATCGGCGAGGGGTGAGGGGACGTCCACCTCCCCCTTGAGGGGGAGGTCGCCGCGAAGCGGCGGGTGGGGGTGAACAACACCACGAGTTCGATGCGAGAGCCTGCGGGCTAGCTCCCAGCCGTCACCCCACCCCGGAGCTGCGCTCCGACCCTCCCCCTCAAGGGGAGGGTAGAGGCCCTCAGATCTTGTCCGCGTCCCCGCCCTTCTTCTTGCCGTTCATCATCACCTCGAGATAGCCCAGCATCACCGCCGAGATGACGAAGGCGAGGTGGATGATGGTGAACCACATCAGCTTGCTGTCGGTGTACTGACTGGCGTTGAGGAAGACCTGCAGCAAGTGGATCGAGGAGATCGCCACGATCGAGGAGGCGACCTTGATCTTCAGGCTGCCGGCATCGAGCTTGCCGAGGAAGGAGACCTGGTCATCGGCCTCGTCGAAACGGCTGACGAAGTTCTCGTAGCCGGAGATCATCACCATGACGATCAGGCTGGCGACGAGGGCCGCATCGATCAGCGCCAGCATGGCAAGGATCATCTCGAAATCCTCGTAGACGAAGACATTTTTGGCGATCTTGATGAACTTGTAGCCGAAGGAGACGGCGTAAACGGCAAGTGCTGCCACCAGGCCGAGATAGAAGACGACCAGCAGCCAGCGGCTCGACAGGATGATTTTCTCGATCAACAGTTCCAGCGATTTCATCGGGGTCCTTTCGTCCGGCAATATGCCCGGACATAGTACAGGCACAGTGTGGTCGACAAGGGTCCTGCAGCCCCCAGATGCCTGCCGGCCCGTGATCTTGCCGGCTGCGGCCTAGGCCGGATCGTATCGGAAGCGGGCGCGCACTATGCCGTGGTCGTTCGAACCGTCGGCGCGGTGGTTCTCGCTGTTCAAATGATCGTTCGCAATGTCCATGCCGTCGAAGGCCCAGATGCGCTTGCGGCTGTTGTCGTAGAATTCCTGGCTGACCAGGATTTGGTCGAGGGATTCGCGAATATTCTGATGGATGTGAGTGTAATACACGTCTCGCGTCGAGCGATACTGCTGCAGTGTCTGGGCCGTGTAGAGATCGGCATCACCGCCGCCGAGCGAAAGCCCCATCAGATAGCGCGGCTGTCCGGTCAGGATGTTGACCGTATTGCTCAGATCCCCGTCATTGACGTCGCCGACAATGATTGCGGGAATGTCGGTTTCCTTGATCTTGTCGGTCACGATCATCTTGAGCGCCGTGGCTTCGGCTGTTCGGCGGATCGTGGACAGGGCCGAGCCGATACTTTCAGCATGCTTCGCGTGGCTGTCTTTTTCGTACCAAGGCTCGCGATATATCTTGGTTGGCCCTTTGGACTTGAAGTGACAGACATAGACGTGGATTTCAGGTCCATTCGACAAGGGTTTGATCGTCAGATGCAGGACCGGACGCGAGAACCGGTCAACGGAGACTGCGATCTGGGGTGTTTGGCTGTCTTCGCCACGGCTCGACAGCTTGAATGTTTCGGGAAAGCTTTCGATCCAGACAGGGGTGCCGACGACCAGTCCTTTTCTGGCAGCAGCGGCACAGACGATCCGTTTGCCTGTGTGGTCGTCCGGCACGATGAGATCATAGTCGTCATTCATGCCGGCAGCGGCAAAGGCGTTCTGCAGGCTCTGACCATGCCAGAGTTCCTGAAACGCGAAAAGATCCGCTGCCATTTCCCGCAAAAGTCGTGCGGTGAACGTCTGCTTGAGCGCGTATTCCTCAACTGTCCAGGGTGTGGTCTTTTCGTAAAGCGGCAATTCCGGCTCGTTGAGATTGTACAGATTAAAGGTTGTCAAGCTGAAGGTCTGCTTGGTCATGGCACCGGCTCCCCTTTTGGTATGTCGCCATGCTAATACATCTCCAGATTGAAGTTAATACGACAGCGAAATCTCGAGGGTGGGGTGGTGCTGTGACACTGGTATAGGTATCGCCAAAAAAATACGGCGAGCGCCTTGCCAGCCCGGCTCGGTCGTCAGATCTTCTCAATCAACGAAAAGGCGCAGGGGGAAACATGACCGTACCATCGGATATCGACATCGCACGCGCGGCGTCCAAGCGGCCGATCCAGGAGATCGGCTGCAAGCTCGGCATTCCCTCGGAAAGCCTCATTCCCTACGGTCACGACAAGGCGAAGATCTCGGCGGCCTTCATCCGGGGACTGTCCGACCGCCCGGACGGCAAGCTGATCCTCGTCACCGCGATCAACCCGACACCGGCGGGCGAGGGCAAGACGACGACCACGGTTGGGCTCGGCGACGGGCTGAACCGGATCGGGAAGAGGGCTGTCATCTGCATCCGCGAGCCGTCGCTCGGCCCCTGTTTCGGGGTGAAGGGCGGTGCGGCGGGCGGCGGTTATGCGCAGGTGGTGCCGATGGAGGACATCAACCTTCATTTCACCGGCGATTTCCACGCCATCACCTCGGCGCATAACCTGCTCTCGGCGCTGATCGACAATCATATCTATTGGGGCAATGAACTCGGCATCGACACGCGCCGCATCACCTGGCGGCGGGTGATGGACATGAACGACCGGGCGCTGCGCGAGATCGTCACCTCGCTCGGCGGTGCCTCCAATGGTTTCCCCCGTGAGGCCGGTTTCGACATCACGGTTGCCTCCGAGGTCATGGCGATCCTGTGCCTTGCCACCGATCTCGAAGACCTCGAGCGGCGGCTGGGGGCGATCATCATCGGCTATCGCCGCGACAAGAGCCCCGTCTTTGCCCGCGACTTGAAGGCCGATGGCGCCATGGCCGTGCTGCTCAAGGAGGCGATGCAGCCGAACCTCGTGCAGACGCTGGAAAACAATCCGGCGCTGGTGCATGGCGGTCCCTTTGCCAATATCGCCCATGGCTGCAATTCGGTGATCGCAACGCAGACGGCATTGAAACTCGGCGATTACGTGGTGACGGAAGCCGGTTTCGGGGCCGATCTCGGGGCGGAAAAATTCTTCGACATCAAGTGCCGCAAAGCGGGGCTCAAACCCTCCGCCGTCGTCATCGTGGCGACGGTGCGGGCGCTCAAGATGAATGGCGGTGTGGCGAAGGACGCGCTTTCTGTCGAGAATGTCGAGGCTGTCCGGCGTGGATCGGTCAATCTCGCCCGGCATCTGGAAAACCTCGCCAAGTTCGGCGTGCCGGCGGTGGTGGCGATCAACCATTTTTCCAGCGATACGGCCGAGGAGATCGAGGCTGTCCGCAGCGTGGCCATCGGGCTTGGCGCCGAAGCCGTGCTTTGCCGCCACTGGGCCGAGGGCTCGGCGGGCATCACCGCGCTTGCCGAGGCGGTCGTGCGGATCTCCGAGACGCCCTCGCAGTTCCGGCCGCTTTATCCCGACGCATTGCCGCTCTTTGCCAAGATCGAGCGCGTCGCGACCGAGATCTACCGGGCGGGCGAGGTCACCGCCGACAAGTCGGTCCGCGACCAGCTGGCTGAGTGGGAACGCCAGGGGTATGGCCACCTGCCGGTCTGCATGGCCAAGACACAGTATTCTTTCTCCACCGATCCGACACTGCGCGGCGCGCCGGAGGGGCATGTGGTGCATGTGCGGGAGGTGCGGCTCTCCGCCGGGGCCGGCTTTGTCGTTGCCATCACCGGCGAGATCATGACCATGCCGGGCCTGCCGCGCGTGCCGTCCTCGGAAAAGATCCGGCTGAACGGCGAGGGGGCCATCGAAGGGCTCTTCTAGTCGCCGCTTTCAGCCGGCCCCGAATTCCATCGTGAACTTGTGATATTTCGATCACGGTGACGTGGATCACAATTCATGATTAGAATAATCATGTTTTATATGTTGACTCTGATAATCATGTTTTATACGGCGTGATTACGGCGAAATTTTCTCCGCCGCCCCGGTTTTGACGCAATCACAGCTGGCCAGCCTGCCCCTCCTGCGGGGGCGGGACCGTATTTTGCTGGCCTTGGAAAGGACATTCGCATGAGCTCCCGGTCCGCCAGACCTCTCCTGCTCGCCTGCACCGCCCTCGTTGCGGTCTCGGCCATTCTCCCCGCCCACGCACAGGACGCCGCCCCGGCGACCGGAAGTGCCAATGGGGGGGAGACCCAGCTCCAGACGATCGTCGTCAAGGGCAAACGGGTCCAAGCCGGCTCGGTGGCCGAAACGCCGCTGGCAACGGAGACGACGGCGGATCAGCTGCGCCAGAAGGAGGTGAAGGACCTCAGCGATCTCGGCAACACCACGGAGCCGGGTGTCGATTTCATCCAGGCGAAACCCGGCCGCGCGGGTGGCCTGTTCATCCGTGGCCTGACGGGGCCGCGCGTCGCCGTGCTCGTGGACGAGATCCCGATGCCCTTCCTGCAGAGCGGCGCCCGCACCAGCGCCGGTTCCCCGACCACGGGCATCAACGGCCAGCCGAGCAGCTTCGATCTCAACTCGCTTGCAGGCCTCGATGTGCTGAGAGGCGCCGATTCCAGCAAGGTCGGTTCCGGCGCGCTCGCCGGTGCGCTTTCGGCCCGCACGCTGGAGCCCGAAGACCTGATCGGCGAGGGCAAGGATTGGGGCGGTCTCGCCAAGACCGGCTACGACAGCGAGGACGACAGTTTTGGCGGTTCAGCCGCCATTGCCAAGCGGGTGGGCAGCACCTCGGTCCTCTTCCAGGGCTCCTATACCAAGGGTCATGAGACCGACAGCAAGGGCAAGAACGAGATTTTCGGCAATAGCCGGACGGCGCCGAACCCGATGGATTTCGTGCGCAACAACCTGCTCTTCAAGTTCCGGCATGAACTGGAAGGCGGTCACAGCATCGGCCTGACGGCCGAGCGCTACGACTATACCAGCGACACGAACCTCCAGTCGCTGCAGACGCGGACTTTCACCAATGCGAATGCCGCGACCACCTTCCGCGCCAACGGCTATACCGGCTGGGACGACACGCGCCGCCAAAGGGTCTCCCTCGACTACAAATTTGATGCTCCCTCGAGCGACACGCTGATCCAGGCGGCCAATCTGCGCTTCTACTGGCAGCAACTCGAAAAGGAGGCAGGCTCCGACGGCTTCCGCAATAGCGGCACGCGGTATGTGCGCGCCAACGAGGCCGAGGAACGGGACTTCGGGATCATCGGGTCTGCCGTGTCCGAATTCGAGGCGGGCGGGCTTGCCCATCAATTGCGTCTGCGCGGCAATGTCGTTTCCTTCGACACGCGCCAGTACATCTCCGTGTTCCCGGCAACGGCAACCACGGTCTCGCAATCGGATATTCCGGATGTCGACGGCACGGTCGTCGGCCTGTCGCTCGAAGATCAGCTCGGCTTCGGCGATAGCGGTTTCTCTCTGACGCCCGGCATCCGCTTCGACTGGCATGATTACAATCCGCAGAACTCCGCCGCCTTCAGCAAAAATACCGGCTACAAGGCCTTCGGCCTGCCGGATGGCTCGAGCGACAGCCGGTTCTCGCCCAAGCTTCTGGCGGAATACCAGCTGACGGAGAGTGTCGGCCTCTTTGCCCAGTGGTCGATGGCCTATCGCGCGCCGACCGTCGACGAACTCTACGGCAACTTCACCAATGTGGCCGGGGGCTATGCCAGCATCGGCAATCCTGCCCTCAAGGCGGAAACCGGACAGGGATTCGAAGTCGGCGCGAAGTGGGATACGGGGGATTTCACCGGTGGCGTGACCCTGTTCCACAACTCCTATGACAACTTCATCGACTCGGTCACGAGAACCGGCGTCGCGCCGCAGCCGGCGATGCTTTTCACCTATGAGAACCGCAGTGATGTCAGGATTTCGGGCGCCGAAGTGAAGGCCCGCAAGAGCTTCACCAACGGCTTCTTCGCCGAGGCATCCCTGGCCGTCGCCTATGGCGAATATGGCGACACCGATGCCCGTCTGCGCAGTGTCGCACCGCTGAAGTCGATCGTCGGCATCGGCTACGACCAGGAGACCTGGGGCACGGAACTGACCGGCATCTTCTCGGCCGCCATGCCGGATGACCATACGGCATCGACCTTCGACGCACCGGGTTATGGTGTCTTCAACCTGACCGGCTGGTGGGAGCCCGAACAGTTCAAGGGCTTGAGGATCCAGGCCGGTGTCTACAACATCTTCGACAAGACCTACTGGAATGCGGTCGGTGTCGCCTCGGTCAATCCGAACAGCGTCAGCTCCGGCAACCAGCCCGTCGACTTCTACTCGGAAGCGGGACGCAGCTTCAAAATCTCGCTCACCCAGAAATTCTGAGCGGAGCTTTCACACACAAGGAGACGGGCGGCGCCTTCGGGGCCGCCCGTCTTTCGTTTACCGGCAATAGTGCAATCCGCTCTTCCGCTCGATCACGTCGAGATGCATGTGGTCCTGATGTGTCGGGTCGCTGCCGGGCGACAGCACGGTCGTGAAATAAAGGCAGGCAATGGCGTTGAAGGCGCGCTGGAAGACGGCCTGTGCACTGCCGTCATCCTGCTTGGCGATCATCACGGGTTCTTCCTCGTCGCCAAAGCGCAAAGCCGCGATGTCGATCGCATTGCCATAGGCATGCTCGGAAATCTTGCCGGTTTCGGCGCTGTTCCTGTTGCGGCAGACATAGCCGGAGGCCTGGCGGATGCCGGAAAGGGCCGGCTTGCCGGGGAAGGCGGCTTCGGCTGCCGGTTTCAGCATGTCGCGGGTCATGCGCGCGAGCTGCAGTGCCGTCTCGCAGCGGATCGTTGCTTCCGGCTCCAGCGTCACGTCGGGGAGGGGCTTCTTCAGAACGATCGGGCTCGCCATGCCGCAGCCACCCGCATCGTCGACCCGCGGCTTCGTTTCGAAGCTTGCACCGATCGCCTTCAGATCCGCGAGGCACGCCGCGAGCATCTTCGGATCTTCCGGCGGCGGTGGCGGATCGACGGGTTCGGCTTTCTCCTCCGGTTCCTTCGCGCCCTTGTTCTCGTCCGCAGGCTCTTGCTTGGCAGGGCCCTTGTCGCTGGCTGCGTCCGGCGCCGGCGCCGGCGCCGGTGCCGCAGCGGGTGGCGTGGGCGTGGCTCCCTCGGTATTTTCCCTATTCTCCTTGCCGTCTTCGTCCCCGGTTTTGTCGTCCGTAGGTGGTTCGGGCTTGGGATCGGGCGTCGGAACCTCTGCCGTGTCGGCGGGTTTGCCGCTTTCCGCTGGCGCTTCCGGCTTCGCGTCCGGTGCAGGGGTCGTCGCCGCCGGTCGCTGTGTCGGCTGCGGCCCGCGAGACGGCAGTGTCAGTCCCGTGAGGATCGGCCAAGCCAGCATGAGGCCTATTGCGAGCTTCGATATCGTCTTCGTCATCTCGTCTCCGTCTCCCCCAGCCACCGGGTCGATAAGGCGCGAGCCGCCGAAAAGTTCATCATCCAAGCATGGCAAAACGCCCTTGCTAAGGCGCGGTCCGCACGCTATGCAATTCGCCATGAAGATCGTATCGAAGACCTTTGCTTGGTGGTGGGCACGCTGACGCGGCCTTGACCAGTCATGTCTTGTTGACGATTGACCCCAAAGCCGCCCGGAAACACTCCTGAGGCGGCTTTTTTGTATTCAAGGCCTGCAGGAGAGGGGCCCTGAAGAATGGAGAAGGACAGATATGTCGACGATATTTCAGGAAGACGGCTCGGAAGCCTATCAGACGCGGGGTGGCGTGACCGTCACGCGCAAGCGCCGGCCGACGTCCTATGGCGATGCCATTTCGACCTATGTCGACAAGCTCGACGAGCGGCGCGGTGCAGTTTTCTCCTCCAATTACGAATATCCGGGCCGCTACACCCGCTGGGACACCGCGATCGTCGATCCGCCGCTCGGCATCTCCTCCTTCGGCCGCAGGGTCTGGATCGAGGCCTATAACGGCCGCGGTGAAGCGCTGCTCTCCATGATCGCCGAGGCGCTCGCCTCCGTCGAGGATCTGGCGCTGGGGACACGCACCGCGACCCGGCTCGATCTCGACGTGAAGCTTCCCTCGCGCGTCTTCACGGAAGAAGAACGCTCGAAGATGCCGACGGTCTTCACCGTGCTGCGCGCCATCACCGCATTGTTTCACTCGGAGGAAGATTCGGCCATCGGCCTGTTCGGCGCCTTCGGTTACGATCTCGCCTTCCAGTTCGACGCGATCGACCTGAAGCTCACGCGCCCTGACGACCAGCGCGATATGGTGCTTTTCCTCCCCGACGAGATCCTCGTCGTCGACCATTATTCGGCTAAGGCCTGGATCGACCGCTACGACTTTACCAAGGGCGCGGTCACCACTGTGGGCCAGTCGGAAGAGATTGCGCCCGAACCCTTTGAGCATACCGACACGATCCCGCCGCGCGGTGATCATCGTCCGGGCGAATATGCCGAACTCGTCGTGAAGGCCAAGGAAAGCTTCCGCAAGGGTGACCTGTTCGAGGTCGTGCCGGGCCAGAAGTTCATGGAACGCTGTGACTCGAAGCCGTCGCAGATCTCCAAGCGGCTGAAGGAAATCAATCCCTCGCCCTATTCCTTCTTCATCAATCTCGGAAACCAGGAATATCTCGTCGGCGCCTCGCCGGAGATGTTCGTGCGGGTGAACGGCCGCCGCATCGAGACCTGCCCGATCTCCGGCACGATCAAGCGTGGTGCCGATCCGATCGAGGATTCGGCGCAGATCCTGAAGCTGCTCAATTCCAAGAAGGACGAGAGCGAGCTCACCATGTGCTCCGACGTCGACCGCAACGACAAGTCCCGCGTCTGCGAGCCGGGCTCGGTCAAGGTCATCGGCCGTCGCCAGATCGAGATGTATTCGCGCCTGATCCACACGGTCGACCACATCGAAGGGCGGCTGCGCGACGGCATGGACGCCTTTGACGGCTTCCTCAGCCACGCTTGGGCCGTTACCGTCACCGGTGCGCCAAAGCTGTGGGCCATGCGCTTCATCGAGAAGCACGAGAAGAGCCCGCGCGCCTGGTATGGCGGCGCGATCGGCATGGTCGGCTTCAATGGCGACATGAACACGGGGCTGACGCTCAGAACCGTGCGCATCAAGGACGGCATCGCAGAAGTGCGTGCCGGTGCCACGCTTTTGAACGACAGCGACCCGCAGGAAGAAGAAGCCGAAACCGAACTGAAGGCCTCCGCCATGATTGCAGCGATCCGTGATGCCAAGAGCGGCAACGACGCGTCTTCCAAGCGCGGCGTGGCGCGGGTGGGCGAAGGCGTGAACATCCTGCTCGTCGACCACGAGGACAGTTTCGTCCACACACTCGCCAACTACTTCCGCCAGACGGGCGCGACCGTGAACACGGTGCGCACGCCGGTGCCGGAAGAGATCTTCGACAGCCTGAACCCCGATCTGGTCGTTCTCTCGCCCGGCCCGGGTTCACCGGCCGATTTCGACTGCAAGGCGACGATCAAGAAGGCGCGTGCCCGGCAATTGCCGATCTTCGGCGTCTGCCTCGGTCTGCAGGCGCTGGCGGAAGCCTATGGCGGCGAGCTGCGCCAGCTGGCCGTTCCCATGCATGGCAAGCCGTCGCGCATCCGCGTGCTCGAACCCGGCCTCGTTTTCTCCGGCCTCGGCAAGGAAGTGACCGTCGGCCGCTACCACTCGATCTTCGCTGATCCCTCGTCCCTGCACCGCGATTTCATGATCACGGCGGAGAGCGAGGACGGCACGATCATGGGCATCGAACACACCAAGGAGCCGGTCGCCGCCGTCCAGTTCCACCCGGAATCGATCATGACGCTCGGCGGCGACGCCGGCATGCGGATGATCGAAAACGTCGTGGCGCATCTGGCGAAACGGGCGAAGGTGAAGGCGGCGTAAGGGCCGATCGCGACCTGATGTTTTTTTCCATGGCCCGGTGGTTCCCCTCCACCGGGCCATTCTTGTTCTTGCCAAGGGCGGCTCTGCCAACTTGTATTGTGTCACACGCCGTGGTGGCGCTGTCACAAAGCTGCCGGTTTTCGTGACCAGAAACTTCGCGTTGTTCTTACGAGGGGATTTCTGATGTTCAAAGCGATTGTCCTGTGTGGAATGCTTGTCGTGGCTGGTTCGGCCCTTGCCGAGGAACGCATCGTCACAATCGATGGTGGTCAGATTAGTGTTCCCGTCGGTTTGACCGTGCAGGTGAAATCCGTGACCCTGGGCGACGATGCCACAAGAATTCGACTTCTGGCGAGTTTCGATAGCCATGTGACGAATTTCGTCGAGTTGAACGGTGGTGAAAATGCCTATCTGCGCTGGGGCGATGCGCTTGAGCAGCGCTTGCACATGCGCCAGGTCGGCGACAACAAATGGATGCGCGTCGTCAACGGCGAGACGATGGAAGGGGACCTCGTCTTTCCCGGAAAAATCCCAGGAGATGCCGGCCGATTGACGCTGGTCTTTAACGAGGGGAAGCCAGCCGACGATGCCGACGCTCCCGGCGTGACCATTCCGCTGGAGATCCGTCCGTGACAAGAGGCTTGCTTCTTGCCCTCACCGTACTGCTTCCTGTGCCGGCGCTTGCCTATACCGTCAGCCACGAGGGCGGTCCGGTTGGCGATATGCCGTCTCGCTTCGAGAGTATCGATTTTCCGCAATCACGTTTCGCGCCCAGACCAACGCCGAGCGACGGGAATGCCGCGGCTGGCAGTTCGTCTTTTTCCCTGAAGAACCTTGAATCAGAAGCGCGCGCGAGGACGGAGGCGTTGCTGAGCGAACTCGGCGCGCACCAGGAGGGCAGAGCTATTCACGTCAGCCTGCCGGGCGACGTCTTGTTCGATTTTGACAAATCGGACATCCGTGCGGATGCTGAGGAAATTCTTGTGCAGATGGTGACGATCCTTACCGCCTTGAAGGCGTCCCCTGTGCAGATCGAGGGCCACACGGATTCCAAGGGCGATGACGACTACAATATCGCCTTGTCCGCGCGACGTGCGACAGCTGTCAGGGACTGGCTGTCCGACCATGGCATTGACCTGATCCGCCTGAGCACGACGGGCAAGGGAGAAGCCGAACCGGTTGCACCGAACGAGACTTCGGACGGGCGCGACGATCCGGTTGGGCGGCAGAAGAACCGCCGGGTCGAGTTCATCATTGATACGGGAGAATGAAGA
The DNA here is from genome assembly GCF_003610655.1 of Rhizobium sp. AG855. NCBI lineage: Bacteria > Pseudomonadati > Pseudomonadota > Alphaproteobacteria > Hyphomicrobiales > Rhizobiaceae > Rhizobium > Rhizobium sp. AG855. Next base: position 866,352 of record NZ_RAQG01000003.1, read on the forward strand.
TGGGTCTGATCGCGTGTCCTGAATGCAATCATTCTATTTCCGATAAGGCGGTCTCGTGCCCACAATGCGGCTATCCCATGCGGGTTGCCAATGGGCGTGGTACTTGGCCATCCGTGCTCTCGGGGGTGGCGACCACTTATCTCTCAACGAATGCGGTTGTTTTGATCGTCCTCGGTGCCATCCTTTTTATCGCCTTTGCGGCAATTATGGTGGCGGTCGTCCTTTCTTCTTGATCGGCATTTGCCGGGAAGAGAGGCGCAGCACAGGCACTATCCCGGAAGTTCTCGCTTAGCCATGCCCTGTGCACACCGGCTCATTCCGCCTTGACCTTTCCTCAACCCTTCGCCATTACACTGCCGATATCAACCGAACCGCCCGCTCTTGCCGGGCGGTTTTGTCGTTTTTGGAATTGCGTCTGCAATTCACTCGCATCTGCAGGGAATGAAGCCATGGCGGCGAACGAAGACAATCTGGTGCGCAAGCTCGCCTTCTGGGGCATTCCGCTCTCTTTCGGGGTCATGGGCCTGAAGCTGCTCGCCTGGTGGGTCACCGGCTCGGTGGCGCTGCTGTCCGATGGCCTGGAATCCACCGTCAATGTGATCGCTGCCTTCCTCGCCTATTTCGTCATCCGTTATGCGCAGAAACCGGCCGACGACGATCACCCTTACGGGCACCACAAGGCGGAATATCTGTCGGCCGTTCTGGAAGGCGTGCTGATCGTGGTCGCGGCGCTTCTCATCATCCGTGAAGCCGTGCCGGCGCTCTATGCGCCGTCCCTGCCGGAAGCGCCCTATCTCGGCCTGGCGATCAACGCTTTGGCCGCCGTCATCAATGCCGCCTGGGCGAGCCTGCTCATCCGCGTGGGCAAGAGCCATCGCTCGCCGGCGCTGTCGGCGGATGGGCAACACATCATGTCCGACGTCGTCACCTCCGGCGGTGTTCTGATCGGCCTGGTGCTGGTGCTCTTCACCGGCTACGCCATTCTCGATCCGGCGCTCGCGATCCTGGTTGCGCTCAACATCATCTGGCAGGGCTGGAAAGTCATTTCCCATTCCGTCGCGGGCCTGATGGATGTCGCGGTGTCCTCGGATGAAGCCGAGGCGATCCGGGAGGCGATCAAGGAGAATTCGGAAGGATCGCTCGGCGTGCATTACCTGCGCTCGCGCCGCGCCGGGGCTGTCACCTTCGTCGCCTTCGACCTCGTCGTGCCCTCGAAGATGACCGTGCGCGACGCCCATGTCATCTGCGACCGGCTGGAAATGGCCGTGCACAAGGCGGTGCCCGGCACCCGCGTCACCATTCATGTCGAACCCGAAAACGAGATGGCGCATGGCGCCGGCGTCGAACTCGGGCGTTAAAATCAAAGGATCCCATCACATGAGCAAGACCGATGTGTCCGGCCTGACCCAGCTCGGCCAGAGCGTGGATGCGCCCACCAGCCCCGAAACGGCCGTGCTGGAGCGCGTGCCGAACGGCAATGCCGGCACCGATTATGTCGTGCGCTTCACGGCCCCCGAATTCACCTCGCTCTGCCCGATGACCGGGCAGCCGGATTTCGCCCATATCGTCATCGACTACATTCCCGGTGACTGGCTGGTGGAATCGAAATCGCTGAAGCTCTTTCTCTTCGCCTTCCGCAACCACGGCGCCTTCCACGAGGATTGCTCGGTCTATATCGGCAAGCGCATCGTCGAGCTGCTCGATCCCAAGTGGCTCCGCATCGGTGCCTACTGGTATCCGCGCGGCGGCATTCCGATCGATGTCTTCTGGCAGACGGGTGCTCCGCCGGAAGGTGTGTGGCTGCCCGAGCAGGGGGTGGCGACCTATCGCGGGCGCGGCTGATCCTGGTGGTGCCGGGTGACTTCGGCCGCCCGAAGCGCTAGCCTCCGGTCTTCTCTCAGACCGGAGGCCCCGCATGCCGAAATATCTCGCCGTCTATACGATGAAGCATGAGGACTTCGCCCGTTTCCGGGCGCTGTCCAAGGCGGAGCAGGATGCGATCGACGCCGAGGGTGTTCCGAAATGGATGGAATGGGAAGACAGAAATGCCGCCGCCATCCTCAATCGCGGTGGCATGGTGGGCAAGACGACGCGCATCACCCGAGACGGCATAACGCCTGCGACAAACGCGATCTGCGGCTATCTGATCGTCGAGGCTGAAACGGCCGCGGCGGCGGCCAAGCTTTTCGAAGACCATCCGCATATCACCGTCTTTCCCGGCGATGGCGTCGACATCATGCCCTTCGTCACCGATCCGCCGGTGTGAGACGGGCAGGGGAAACGCAGCCGCCGAGCATCCGCGATATACCGTCTAACCATTTATTGACAATATGCCGATATTCGTTTGTTCGACAAATGGTCACGGATGACAACATCATCCGGACAGTCCTTGTTCTCCGCGGTTGACCGCCGAGGGGCATTTCAAGCCGTGACGGGTATTCCCTGACGGCAGTGCGCATCCGGTTGCCGCAAGTCTCGTTCTTCGGCCCAATGAATGGGCTTCCCAACTTTTTTCGATTGTGAGCCAGGCGCGTCAACAGCGCAGCCTTGCCTGCGAAAGGTGTCGACCGGTGCCGCCGTCATACGCGGCGGCGGCGCGATGTCCTGCGCCCTGGCTCGCGTTTTCTTCCTGCCCGAAAGGAACACTGCATGTTGGAAAAGCTCACGATCAGAAGCAAGGTGCTTTGCGCTTTGCTCGCCCTGGCGATCATGTCCACGGCGACGTCCGCCTGGCTGACCGTTGCCCTCAACTCGACCAACCAGAGCTATCAGAGCTTGCTCACCCGCGAAGCCGATCTGACGATCCTCGGCGCGCGCGCCTCGGCCGCCATCTGGACGTCGGTTTCCATGTCGCTGCGCATGGCGGACATGGACCCGAAGTCCGAAGCCTACACGGCGCTTGCCGAGCGCTATGAGAAGAACTTCAAGACGGCTTACGAACGTTACAGCCGGGTCAGCAGCGAGCTTCCCAGCCGTGCCGATGCCATGAAGGAACTGACGGACTTCATCGGCCAGCTGAAGGGGAATCTCGACGAGATGCTGGCCGCCGCCGTCGCCGGGGACCAGCAGAAGGTCGCTGCGCTGCAGTCTCGCCACGAAGATCTGTTCGCCCAATTTTCGACGCTCAGCGGCAACCACAATCAGGCCATGCAGACGCTCCTGAACGACGGAACAGCTGCTCTCGGCGCTTCCGTGCAGTCGACCACCTGGTCGAGTGTCACCGGCGTTGCTCTCGGTCTCGTCATCGCCTTTGCCTTTGCGCTCTACATCTCCCAGGTCGGGATCACGCAGCCCATGCTTCGCCTGCGTGCCCGTCTGGCCGCGCTCGCCACAGGCCAGGTCGAGGAAGCCATTCCCGGCCTCAATCGCTCGGATGAAATCGGCCAGATCGCCCAGGCCGCCGAAATCTTCCGGACCAATGCCAAGGATCGCATTCGTCTGGAGCAGGAGGCCGAGGCCAATCGCAGCATCAGCGAACAGGAACGTCAGGCGCGCCAGGAGCAGGCGCTGAGGGAAGCTCAGGACGTGAAGTTTGCGGTCGACCACCTCGCCCAGGCTTTGTCAAAGCTCGCCGAGGGCGATCTTTCCTTCCGCATCCAGCAGCCCTTCGTCGCGTCGCTGGACGGGGTTCGCACGGACTTCAACAACTCCGCCGCCAAGCTCGAGGATACCCTGTCGCAGATCGCGGCCAATGCGCGGGGCATCGATGCCGGCTCGAACGAAATCAAGTCCGCAGCCGACGATCTTTCCAAGCGCACCGAACAGCAGGCGGCTGCCGTCGAACAGACCGCGGCAGCCCTTGAGGAGATCACCACCACCGTCAAGGATTCGACGAAGCGCGCGCAGGACGCCGGACATCTCGTCTCGCGTGCCAAGTCGGGCGCGGAGGAATCCGGCGACATCGTCCGCCGCGCCGTGATTGCGATGGAAAAGATCGAGCAGTCCTCGCAGTCGATCTCCAACATCATCGGCGTCATCGACGAAATCGCCTTCCAGACCAATCTTCTGGCGCTCAATGCCGGCGTCGAAGCCGCCCGCGCCGGTGATGCCGGCAAGGGTTTTGCGGTTGTCGCCCAGGAGGTGCGTGAACTCGCCCAGCGGTCCGCCACGGCCGCGAAGGAGATCAAGGCACTGATCACGACCTCCAACGAACAGGTCCAGGAAGGTGTGCAACTGGTGGGTCATACCGGCAAGGCGCTGGAGACGATCGTCGCCGAGGTCCAGGAAATCAACCGCCACGTTCTCGCCATCGTCGAATCCGCCCAGGAGCAGTCGTCCGGCCTCCAGCAGATCAACACGGCTGTGAATCAGATGGATCAGGACACGCAGAAAAATGCAGCCATGGTCGAGGAAACCACGGCTGCGAGCTATGGCCTGGCGCAGGAGGTCGTTGCCCTGAACAGCCTGCTGGCGCAATTCCGACTGGTCCAGCAGGGCAGTGCGGCGCCCTCCCGGCCGCGTGCCGCCGCCGCCCACGAGGTCCAGAGACCATCCCCGGCCAAGGCGCTGACCCGCAAGCTCGCGACCGCCTTCCAGGGCAATGCCGCCGTCAACAGCGACTGGGAAGAGTTCTGATCGCTTCAAGTCTCGGGACATGTGAGATCAGGGGCGGCGCGGGCAATCGCGCCGCCTTTCTCATCGGCGGTTCATCCTGAGTGTCAGCGCTCGCTCACAGCGTCTGTGCGGCGCTGATCGAGGAGACGAAGCGCCGGGTTCGCTCGCGCTGAGGGTCGCGGAAGATCTGCTCGGCGCTGCCGGTTTCCACCACCTGGCCGGCTTCCAGGAACACCACCTGGTTGGCGATCTTGGAGGCGAGCCTCAGATCGTGGGTGGCCATCACCATGGTCGTTCCTTCGGAGGCGAGTTTGCCCAGAACCTCCACCACTTCGCCTGCCAGTTCCGGATCGAGCGCGGAGGTCGGCTCGTCGCAGAGCAGGACCTTGGGCGAGGGGGCAAGCGCTCTTGCGATCGCCACGCGCTGCTGCTGCCCGCCGGAGAGTTCGGCGGGCCAGGCTTCGATCTTGTGACCCATGCCGACCTTGTCCAGAAGTTCGACCGCGCGTGCGCGCGCCTTGTCGCGTGACCACTTCTGCACCGTGATCAGGCCTTCCATCACGTTCTCGATCGCCGTCCTGTGCGGGAAGAGCTGAAAGTTCTGGAAGACCATGCCGGTCTCGCAGCGAATCTTCTGGATCTCGGCGAAGGGCGGCTTCCGGCCGGGTGAGAATTCCACCCTGTTGTCGCCGATCTGGACTGCACCCGAGGTTGGAAGTTCGAGCAGGTTGATCGAGCGCAGCAGCGTGCTTTTGCCCCCGCCGGAGGGACCGACAAGCGCCGTCACGCTGCCTTCGGGGAAGGACAGCGAGATGTCGTTCAGGATCGTGGCTTCGCCGAAACGTTTGACAATGTTGGACAGCGTGATCATCGGTTGGCCTCCAGCATGCCGCCATAACGGCCGAAACGCGTTTCCAGTCGGGATTGCAGATTGGAGAGCACCGAACTCAGCGCGAGATAGATCAGCGCCGCCTCGATATAGAGGATCAGCGGCTCATAGGTCGTCGCAACGATGCGCTGGGCCGACTGGAAGAGTTCCGGCACGGTGATCGCGGCTGCCAGGGACGTGTCCTTGACGAGCGAAATGAAGGTGTTCGACAGGGGCGGCACGGCCACGCGCGCGGCCTGCGGCAGGATGGTCCTGCGCATGGCCTGGTTCCAGTTCATGCCGGTCGAATAGGCGGCTTCCCACTGGCCCTTCGGCACCGAGGAGATGGCCGCGCGGATGATCTCCGACGAGTAGGCGCCGATGTTCAGCGTGAAGCCGATCAGCGCCGCTGGAAAGGCGTCGAGCAGGATGCCGATGCTCGGCAGACCATAGAAGATGACGAAGAGCTGCACGAGAAGCGGCGTGCCTCTGATCACCCAGACATAGAAGCGGGCGATCATCACCAGCGGCTTGGCTGCGAACAGGCGGGTGACGGCCGTGATGAGGCCCAAGGTCAGGCCGAACGCGAAGGAGAGGAGCGTCAGCGGAATGGTGAATTTCACCCCGGCCCAGAGCAGGGTCGGCAGCGAATCGAGCATCAGTTGGAGCCAGTGCGGCATGGGGGTGTCCTTGGACAGTGGACTGAAACGGAACGCAGCAGAGACGCCGAGCGCCGCTGCTGCGATGGAATTTTAGCATTTATAGCGGACCGACCGCGCGGCAAGGCCGCGGCGGTCGAGGGTGAAGGTTGTGGCTGGTCTCCCACCTCCCCCTTGAGGGGAGGCGCCGCGAAGCGGCAGGTGGGGGTGAACCGTGCGGATGCGGCGAGATTACCCCACCCCGGAGCTTCGCTCCGACCCTCCCCCTCAAGGGGAGGGTGGTTGTTACTTCGAGACGTCCTGGCCGAAATACTTGTCGGCGATCGTCTGGTAGGTGCCGTCGGCCTTGATGTCGGCGAGCGCCTTGTTGATCGCGGCCACGAGCTCGGCATCGCCCTTGCGGACAATGATGCCCGAGGCGTCGGCTTCGGCCTTTTCAGCGGCGATCTTCACCGGCGCGTCCGGCTTCTGCTTCTTGAAGTCGAGGAAGGAGAGGCTGTCGTTGATGGTCGCGTCGGCGCGGCCGGTCAGCACCAGCTGGATCGACTGGTCGAAACCGTCGGTGCCGACGAGTTCGGCGCCGGCTGCTTCGGCGATCTTGCCGAAATTGCTCGACAGCGACTGCGCCGACTTCTTGCCCTTCAGGTCCTCGAAGCTCTTGATGTCTTCATTGCCTTCCTTGACCACGAGAACGGCCTTGGAAACGATGTACGGATCGGAGAAGTCGTACTTCTCCTTGCGTGCCTCGGTGATGCCGACCTGGTTGATCACGGCGTCGTAGCGGTTGGCATCGAGGCCGGCGATCAGGCCGTCCCATTTGCCTTCGACGAACTCGGCCTTCACGCCGAGCTTGGCGGCGACGGCTTCGCCGATCTCGACGTCGAAGCCGACGAGCTTGTTGGACGTATCGTGGAAGGTGAAGGGTGCGTAGGTGCCTTCGGTGCCGATCTTGATGACCCCGGCGGACTTGATCTGGTCGAGGTTCTCGCCGGCCATCGCCGGGTTAAGAACGAGCGTCTGGAGAACGGCGGCGGCAGCCAATGTCTTGAGCCAGCTCATGGGTATTCCTTTCATGCGGTCGGGCCGTTTCCGGCCCGTGTCTCGGGAGGGCATCGTCATCGCAGATCAGGGCCTGCTTGGGATGAGAGAAAAGAGCGAATAAATTGGGCAATTGAGAAAAAATTACTCAACGCACCACGACCGTGCCTGGGATCCAGGTGCGGTCAGCCCTCCGGAACGAGAAAACCGCCCCAAAGGTTCCGGACGGAGCCGGGCTTCGGGGCGGTTTGGATTGCGCGGTCGAACGGATCGTCGCTGCGGCCTATCAGCCGAAGGCGATCGCGGCACCGCCAACGACGGTGGCAAGACCGAGGATGCGGGCAACGGCCGGGCCGAGGCGGGAGACGCCGAGGCCGAGTGCCACGCCGGCACCATGCAGGGCCGCAGTCGCGACCAGGAAGCCGAGGCCGAACTGCAGCGCACCTGCGGCACCGAGTTCACCACCATGGGCATGGCCGTGGAACAGCGCGAAGAGGCCGACAACGGCAGCCGAGGCAGCGACCGGCAGGCGAACCGCAGCGGCCACCAGCAGACCGAGGCCGATGACGGAAGCGAGGATCGCCGGCTCGACGAAGGGAAGCTCAACGCCCGCGACAGCCAGGCCGAAGCCGACGGCCATCATTGATACGAAAGCGGCAGGTACTGCCCAAAGGGCGCGGCCGCCGATCTGGCTTGCCCAGACACCCACGGCGACCATGGCCAGGATGTGGTCGGCGCCGAACAGCGGATGCGAGATCCCCGCCATCAGCGAGCCGTGCTCTGCCGGGTCGAGATGGGCGAATGCGGGGGCGGCTGCTGCGGCAAACATTGCGGCGGTGAGTGAAAGGCGTTTCAGCATGATTTGGTCCCTCTATTTGGTCGACTCATGGCGGCCGGATTTCGGTCCCGCCGATCGTCTCCTTATGTCAAAGCGGAGACTAGCGTAACCCTTTCGGAGCTGTCCACGGGAAAGACGTGGGAGAGCCTACGTCGAATGCCGGGGGGAGGGCGCGATTCGCGCGCCATCGGGTTGCGGCTGCGCGACATGGTGCCCGAAACCACCCTCGCCAGGTTTTTGGCGCCTGACCTTCACCTAAAGTCGAATGGATTGGCTGCGGTTCTGCTGGGGATTGATACCAAAGTCGTTCTGACCGGCAAATATGCATTGTGTTAAGAATTTGACCGATGCTCGACGTCCCGGCTCGTGAAGGCGATGCCATTTGCGACAGGGAACAAGGGCTCGGCGGGGAACGAGGCGCGCCAGCGCGCCAGTGCCGACCGGTAGAGGACCGGATTTTAGAGGAGGCAGGCGACGCGGAGGCGGGGCCTGTTGGTCAATCAGACCAGAAAAGTGTCGGGCGCAAGACCGGCAAACTTGGAGGAGTTATAATGGCAACTACGGAAATGAACGTCGGGGATCGTTCGCGCCCCATGACGGCGGAGGAGAAGAAGGTCATTCTCGCCTCGTCCGCCGGTACCGTCTTCGAATGGTACGATTTTTATCTCTACGGCTCGCTGGCGGCGATCATCGGCGCCCAGTTCTTCACGGCCTTCCCGGAAGCCACCCGTAACGTCTTTGCGCTTCTGGCCTTTGCCGCCGGCTTCATCGTGCGCCCGTTCGGCGCGCTGGTCTTCGGTGCGCTCGGCGACATCATCGGACGCAAATATACCTTCCTCATGACCATCCTGATCATGGGTGGCTCGACCTTCCTCGTCGGCATGCTGCCAGGCTACAGCTCGTGGGGGGCTGCGGCACCGATCATCCTGATCATTCTGCGCATGGCACAGGGCCTGGCGCTCGGTGGTGAGTATGGCGGGGCGGCTGTTTACGTGGCCGAACATGCGCCTTCGAACCAGCGTGGTTACTTCACCGCCTTCATCCAGACCACGGCAACGCTCGGGCTTCTGCTCTCGCTCGTCGTGATCCTGTCGGTGCAGAGCTATGTCAACGGCAACTGGGATCCGATGCCGGTTCTCGACGCGGCCGGTGCCGCCGTCATGAACCCCGACGGCACGCCGAAGATGATCAAGGCCTTCGACCTCTGGGGCTGGCGCATTCCGTTCCTCGGCTCGGTCGTTCTGCTCGCGATCTCGCTCTATATCCGCCTGCAGATGAATGAATCGCCCGCCTTCAAGAAGATGAAGGAAGAGGGTGCTGCCTCCAAGGCGCCGCTGCGCGAAGCCTTCGGCACCTGGAAGAACGGCAAGATCGCACTGATCGCGCTCTTCGGTCTCGTCGCCGGCCAGGCCGTCGTCTGGTATTCGGGCCAGTTCTACGCCCTGTTCTTCCTGCAGAACGTCATCAAGGTCGACAGCTTCACCGCCAACGTTCTCGTGGCTTGGTCGCTGATCCTCGGCACCGGTGGCTTCCTGTTCTTCGGCTCGCTCTCCGACCGTATCGGCCGCAAGCCGATCATCCTGGCGGGCTGCCTGATTGCGGCACTCACCTACAACTTCGTCTTCCCGCTTCTGACCAAGACCGCCAACCCGGCGCTCTATGCCGCCCACCAGACCCCGGTCACGGTGACGGCTGCGCCTGACGACTGCTCGTTCCAGTTCAACCCGACGGGCACCGCCAAGTTCACCTCGTCTTGCGACATTGCGAAGGCAACGCTTGCCAAGACCTCGGTCAATTACGAGACGATCGAAGACCCGGCAGCAACCGCCGCCCAGGTCAAGATCGGCGACACCGTGGTCGCATCCTATGATGCGTCTGCACTGACCGGCGACGACGTCAAGGCTGTTCCGGCTGCCTTCACCAAGTCGATCAACGACGCGCTGACGGCTGCCGGCTATCCGCTGGTCGCCGACAACAACCCGACGGTCGCCAAGGCGTCGAACTTCTTCGACATCTTCACCGCCCAGAAGATCGGCGTCGTGCTGATCCTGACCTATCTCATCCTTCTGGTGACGATGGTCTACGGTCCGATCGCCGCCATGCTGGTCGAACTCTACCCGACCCGCATCCGCTATTCCGGCCTGTCCTTGCCCTACCACATCGGCAACGGCTGGTTCGGCGGCCTGCTGCCTGCGACCGCATTCGCGATCTCGGCGCAGACCGGCAACGTCTATGGCGGTCTCTGGTATGCCATCATCATCGCCGCTGCGACCGTCGTGATCGGTGCGCTTCTGGTGCCGGGCAATACCCACAAGAAGGACATCTTCAAGGACTGATCGCGATCGATCCTTGACGGTTCAAAGAACAGGCCGGCATCTCGCCGGCCTGTTTTTGTTTGGGTTTGCCGAAGGCTTAGCGGCGGGTCTTTTCCCAGATCGTCCAGCCGGCGAGGAAAATGGCGAGGATCACGGCATTGGTGACGACGCCGAGGCCGATTGCGGTGAGGCGTGGAACCTGCGAGGCGGCGGCCGTCGTCAACGGGATCAGGATGGCGATGAAGACCACGCCCATCGCCAGCGGCGTCCACAGGCCCATATTGGCCCTGGTGCGGATGGCGGTGAGCAGCAGAAAGAAGATCAGCCCGATGCGGAAGGGATCCAGAAGCTGTGTTGTGACGATCTCGACCATGATGTGCCCCTCCGACGGCATGTCCCAATGTGTCCTTGTGGGGCCACTCCACCGCCCCGATAGGCGTCCACGTTATGCGGCGCAATGCGAGGCGTCCAGCGTAAAGCGATGAAATTTATGAGATAATGCCAATCGGAGAGCCGGAGCCGTCAACCTGCCTTGTGGCCCGTCCCCCTACTTCTTGACCCCCAGGACCTCCGCGCAGCGCGACAGGCTGAAGCCGTCGCCGTCGGTGTCGTTGCTCGCCCGGATCGCGGTGATCACGCCTGCCTTGTTGGCGTTGATCTGCAATTCGCAGAAGAGCTGCTGATAGCGCGGCGGGCTGATCATTTCCGGCTGCCAGAACGGGTCGCTTCTGATCACACGGGTCTGGGTCACCGTCTGGCCCGAACCATCGGAGCGGGTTTCCGTGCGCACGATGGTGGTGGCCGGCTCGGGGCTCGAATAGGTCGGGGGAATGTAGCGGGTCTTGTCGCCGCCGCGCCAGGTGTAGATCTTGCCCGACGAGAGAGGGTATTCGTCGATCGGCGGACCATAGGCTGCAAAGAAGGCCTCGACCGGCTGGCCGAGCCAACGCGAGCGGGCGGCATTGTTGGCGTCCTCGGTTGTCGTGCAGGCGGAGACCAATAGGCCGAAGCTCAGCACCAGGCCGGCCCTAAGGGCGCTTTGAATTCGCATGGATTTCCCCCCGAGTTGATGATCTTCATCCTAGACTGCGGTGGCGTCGGGTCGCAAGCATGCAGGCCCACAGTTCCCAGGGACTGTGCGTCCAATTCTGGATCCAGACCGATTGATTGCCGGGCTCTCGACCCGCCTCCCGTTGCAGATTTGCGTTCTGTCACCCTTGCATCACGGCGCGCATGGGCTGATAAGCGGCCAACCGACACAGCCGATAGACGACATGCAGAACTTCTACCGCCGGTCCAAGCTTGTCCGCCGATCCCGGGTCCTCTGGGGTTCCTTCCGCCTCTGGAGGCCGCGTCTCGTCTTCTGGACGGGCGCGCTGGCGATCGGTGTCATCTCCGTGGTTTTCGCCCGCATGGCCGACCAGGCGCAGGTCGCCTTCCTGTCGATGACCGAGGTCGGCGGTTACGGCTTTCTGCTTCCGCTTCTCGTCACGCCGATCGGTTTTGCCCTGTGCGCGTGGCTCTCGATCACGCTCTTTCCCAATTCGCAGGGGAGCGGCATTCCCCAGGCGATCGCGGCTCGCCATCTCAATCATGACGAGGATCGCTTCCGCCTTCTGTCGCTGCGGCTGGCGTTTGGAAAAATCCTGCTCACCGTGGTCGGATTGCTGTCGGGCGCCTCGATCGGTCGCGAGGGGCCGACCGTGCAGGTCGGTGCATCCTTCATGCTGGCTGCCGCCCGCATCGGCGGCATGGCGCAGGCCCGCGGCCTGATCCTTGCCGGCTCTGCCGCCGGGATCGCGGCTGCCTTCAACACGCCGCTCGCCGGCATCGTCTTTGCCATCGAGGAGATGGGGCGCGCCTACGAGTCCCGTGCCAATGGCATCGTGTTGACCGCCGTCATCCTCTCCGGCCTTGCCTCACTGGCGCTTGCCGGAAGCTACCAGTATTTCGGCTCCACCTCGGCGGCGCCGCTTGTCTGGCGCGACTGGGCGCTTGTTCCTGTCTGCGGTGTGGTCGGGGGCGCGCTTGGCGCCGGCTTCAGCGGGCTTGCGCTGCATCTCGGCCTCAGGCTTCGGCGCTGGGCGCAACCGGCTCCGCTCCAGCGCATGGTGGCTTTCGCGGCCCTGTGTGGACTGGGCGTTGCCATGATCGGCGTCATCTCCGGCGGCACCACCTTCGGCACCAGCTACGAGCAGGCGCGTGGTGCTTTGGAAGGGGATGCGACACCCCTCCTGTTCTTTGCGGAAAAGCTGGTCGCCAGTTTCCTGTCCATGCTTTCGGGCATTCCGGGCGGGATTTTTGCCCCATCGCTGTCGATCGGTGCTGGCCTTGGCAGTTCGATAGGCCAGATGATGGGTACCAGCATTGCACTTGCTGCCGTGCTCGGCATGGCCGGCTATTTCGCCGGCGTGGTGCAGGCCCCGATGACCGCCTTCGTCATCATCCTGGAAATGACCGGCAACCACGGGGCGGTGATCCCGATCATGGCGGTGTCGATGATCGGCTATGTGACGTCCCGCATCCTGTCGCGCGAGCCGCTTTATCACGGCCTGTCGCGCAATTTCATTGCCGCAGCCATTCGCGCGCGGCGGGCCAAGGGCACGGATGCAGAGCCGGGTGCCTGATCCCGCATCTGCGCCCGGTTGATCTGCCATGCGCGCGGCGGCAGGCGGCGAGGGCGGCCTTGCATCTCGCCGGTGTCACCTTCCTTGCCTCGCCGCCATGATACACCATATGCAAGGCCTGACAGATTTCATACGTCCGGCCGCCGGGCGCCGAGGAGCTTGATCGTGTTTGCCTTCGACAACAGCTATGCCCGCCTGCCGCAGGTCTTTCATCGGCCGGCCAAACCCGCCGCCGCCCGCGCGCCGCAGCTGATCCGTTTCAACCACAGGCTCGCCGAAACCCTCGGGCTCGATCTGGCTGGTGCCGACGAGACGCGGCTTGCCCAGGTGTTTTCCGGCCAGGTGATCCCTGTTGGCGCCGAGCCGCTGGCCCAGGCCTATGCCGGGCACCAGTTCGGCCATTTCAATCCGCAGCTCGGCGATGGCCGGGCGCTTTTGCTCGGCGAAGTCGTCTCAACCCAGGGCCAACGCTTCGATATCCAGCTGAAGGGGTCCGGTCCCACCGCCTTCTCCCGGCGGGGTGACGGTATGGCGGCACTCGGGCCGGTCCTGCGCGAATATATCGTTTCGGAAGCCTTTGCCGCGCTTGGCGTGCCCGCCACCCGCGCGCTTGCGGCCGTCGCAACCGGCGAGCAGGTGGTGCGCGAGACCATGCTGCCGGGTGCCGTCTTCACCCGCGTGGCGGCAAGCCATATCCGCGTCGGCACCTTCCAGTTCTTCGCCGCCGAGGGCGATGTCGATGCCGTGCGCGCCCTTGCCGACTACGTGATCGACCGGCACTACCCTGAAGCCCGCGCGGGCGAAAACCCGTATCTCGGCATGCTGGCCATGGTCGCAGAACGGCAGGCCACACTGATCGCCCGCTGGCTGTCGATCGGCTTCATCCATGGCGTGATGAACACCGACAACATGGCGATCTCGGGCGAGACCATCGATTTCGGGCCTTGCGCCTTTCTCGACGACTACGATCCGCGCAAGGTGTTTTCCTCGATCGACCAGCGCGGCCGCTATGCCTATGCCAACCAGCCGGGCATCGGCCAGTGGAATATCGCGCGGCTGGCCGAATGCCTGCTGCCGCTCCTCGATGCGGACGAAGAGAAGGCGACGGATGCGGCAAACGGCGTGCTCAAGGATTTCGGCGATGTCTTCCAGGTCGCCTGGCTGCAGGCCTTTCGCGAAAAGCTCGGCATTGTCGGCGCGACCGAGGGTGATCGGGCGCTGATCTCCGACCTTCTGGACCTGATGCACAAGGGCGAGGCGGATTTCGCGCTGGCCTTCCGTGTACTGTCCAAGGTCGCTGGCGGCGCGGACGAGGCAGTTTTCGCAGCGCTGTTTGCCGCCCGGGACGGCCTCGACGACTGGCTTTGCCGCTGGCGCGCCCGGCTTGCTGATGGCGGCCGTCAGCCTGCGGATATCCAGGCGGCGATGGAGGCCGTCAATCCGGCGCTGATTGCGCGCAACCACCGGATCGAGGAGGCGATCGCCGCTGCCGTCTACGGCGACTTCTCCTTCTTCCACCGTCTCGTCGATGCTCTGACGACGCCTTATGTTGACGATCCCGAGACGGCTTATCTGCGCGTGCCACCGACGCCGGACGAGCGGGTGACACGCACATTTTGCGGGACCTGAGCGGGCGTCAGTCCTGATCCAGCGCCGCCAGGTCTTGCAGCAGGCTCGGTCCTACCGGCTCCCAGCCCAGAGCGGCCCGCGTATGGGCCGATGACGCCGGCATGTCGAGGGTGGCGAAGCCGATCATCGCGCCAAAGTGGGCCTGTGCCTGCTCCGTGGTGAGTGAGGCGACCGGGATGTGCAAAGCCTCTCCGATGGCCTGAGTTATATCGCGCAGGCTGATCGCCTCCTCGGCGACGGCGTGATATCGCGCCCCCGGCTCCGCCTTGTCCAGCGCTAGGCGGAAGAGCCGGGCCGTGTCGCTCAGAGGGCAGGCCGACCAGCGCGTCTGGCCATCGCCAATATAGGCTGCACGGCCTTGCGCGCGGGCGATGTCGATCAGATAGGTGACCAACCCCTGCCGCCTGGTGTCGTGGATCTGCGACAGCCGCATCGTGGACAGGTTGACGCCGGCCTCCAGCAGAGCCTGGCCGGCCAGTTCGGAGGCTATGCGGGGGCTTGGATGGTCGAGATCCAGCACATCCTCCCTTGCCAGATCGCCGCGAGCGGCGATGCCCATGCCGACGCCCGAGGTGATCAGCAAAGGGCGATCCGATCCGATCAGCGCCTTGCCGAGGGCGGCGATCGCGACCGCATCCTTCTGGCAATTGGCCTGGAAATTCGAGAAATCGTGGTCAAAGGCAAGGTGGATGACGGCATCGGCCTTGTCGGCGCCGCGTGTCAGGCTGGCCGGGTCCTCCAATGTGCCGAGATGTGGCTCGATGCCGGCCGCGTGCAGCTTCTCGGCCCCGTCTTCGGAGCGGGTCAGGCCGACCACCTGATGGCCTGCGGCGAGCAATTCGGGGATGACGGCCGAGCCGATAAAACCGGTGGCGCCGGTGACGAAGATACGCATGTCTGTCTTCCTGCGTTGTTGATGCAGACAAGAGATGACAGATCGTTTATCCTGTTAAAGTAGTGACTTTATCATGGTATAATTCCTCTCAGGATCGGTGCCCGTCATGGCCGCGACGACTTTGGCTTCATTTCTCCGAGATCGTCGTGTCCGGCTCGATCCGGCCACCTTCGGCCTGTCCGGCCGCCGCCGCACGCCCGGTCTCAGACGGGAAGAGGTGGCCCAGCGGGCCAATATCAGCCCCACCTGGTACACATGGCTGGAGCAGGGACGGGGTGGCGCACCGTCGGCCGATGTTCTCAACCGGATCGCGCGCGCCATGCTGATGACGGAAGCCGAGCGCGAGCACATGTTCATGCTGGGTCTCGGGCGTCCACCCGAGGCGAAATACACCACGATCGACGGCGTCAGCCCGCGCCTGCAGCGTTTCATCGACCGGCTCGACACCTGTCCGGCGATCGTCAAGACCGCGACCTGGGAGGTGGTGGCCTGGAACCGGGCGGCTACGGTCGTGCTGTCCGACTACGGCAGACTGCCGCCGGGGCAGCGCAACATGCTGCGCTTCCTTTTCACAAGCCCGGACGTGCGGGCCAAGCAGCATGACTGGGAAACGATCGCCCGATTTTCCGTCGCCGCGTTTCGTGCCGATGCTGCAAGGGCCGGGGCTGTGTCGCAGGTCCAGGATCTGGTCGAGGAACTTTCAGAGGTCAGCGCAGAGTTTCGCCGGATCTGGAGCGAAAACCAGATCAGCGTGCCGGGGGAGGGCGCAAAGCGGCTCCTCCATCCGGTGCTGGGGGCCATCGACCTCGAATATTCGGCCTTTGCCGTCGACGGCAGAGTTGATCTCAACCTGATGGTCTATACGCCAGTGGATCCCGAAGTGGCCGAGCAGATCCGCAAATTGGCTGGCGATGAGTGACGCGCCAAGGCGAGCGCTCGGAGCGTGATGTCGGCGGCGCGAAAGATAGGCTCCGCTCCAATTGGACCTGCGTCGCGAAATTGTCCCATTGCCAGCGTCGAATGACAGGTCTCCAATCCTGCCTGTTCATCTCCTGATTCTCTTCGCCTCCTCCGCTTGGGGGATGCCCTTTTTCCAGAGATATTTTCATGTTGCGCTTTTTCGAGACGATCATCGTTCCCACCGCGCGTGAGACACCCGGCAATCCACCGGAGGGGCTTCTCAACTTCTACTGGTTCTTCGTGCGTCAGGCGAAAGGCCTGTTCATCGCGCTGATCTTTGCCAGCCTGTTCGTCGCGCTGGCGGACGCCGCGATCCCCGTCTTCATGGGCAAACTCGTCAAGGTGCTGACATCATCGGCGCCGGAGCAGGTGTTCTCCGATGGCGCCTCGCTGATCTTCGGGCTGATCCTGCTGGTGCTGGTCATCCGGCCGCTGGTGACGGCGCTGCAGGGCCTCGTGCTCAACCAGGCAATCGCTCCCGGGGTCACCAACATGGTGCGCTGGCAGAGCCACTGGCATGTCATCCGGCAAAACCTCTCCTTCTTCCAGAATGATTTTGCCGGGCGCATCGGTTCGCGGGTGCTGGAAATCGGCCACACGCTCAGAAGCTCCGTCGTCTCGGTCATCTCCGTCGTCTGGTATCTGGTGGCGCTTGGCCTCATCACTTCGGGCATTCTGGCGGCCGCCAGCTGGTGGCTGGTGCTGCCCGTGGCGCTCTGGACGCTTGCCTATGTCGGCTTCCTCATCGCCATCGTGCCGCAGATCCGGCGTGGCTCGAAAGCGATTGCCTATGCGCGTTCCGATTTCGTCGGCCGCATCGTCGACAGCTATACCAATATCATGACGGTGAAACTCTTCGCCCGACCTGAGGAGGAAGACCAGTTCGTCCGGGAAGCCGTCGATCAGCATACGGCCCGCATGATCACCCAGCATCGCTGGCTGTCGCTGTTTTCGCTCGGCCTGACGCTGCTCTCGGGCCTCCTCATCGCCAGCACCACCTGGGTCGCGATCAAGCTCTGGGCGAACGGCGCCATCGGCATCGACATCGTCGCTATGGTCCTGCCGATGACGCTGCAGATTTCCGGCACCTCGGCCCGCGTCGCCCAGGAAATCACCCAGATCTCTGACCAGGTCGGCACCGTGCATGAGGCGATGGACACGATCGCCAAGCCGATCGGGCTCACCGACCCGGCCTCGGCCAAGCCGCTTGAGGTAACGAAGGGCGCCATCCGCTTCGACAAGGTCTCCTTCCATTACGGCCGCAAGGGCGGCATCATCGAAGACTTCTCGCTCGACATCAAACCCGGCGAGCGCATCGGTCTGGTCGGCCGCTCCGGCGCCGGCAAGTCGACGCTGGTCAATCTTCTGCTGCGTTTCTACGACGTCGAGACCGGCCGCATCAGCATCGACGGCCAGGACGTGGCCGAGGCGACCCAGGCGAGCATCCGCCAGCATATTTCCGTCGTGACGCAAGACACCTCGCTGCTACACCGCTCGATCCACGAGAACATCGCCTATGGCCGCCGCTCGGCCACGCGTGCCGAGGTGATCGAGGCGGCCCGCCAGGCGCATGCGGTCGAATTCATCGAGCAGCTCTCCGACTGGCACGGCCGCACCGGCTTCGACGCCCATGTCGGCGAACGTGGCGTCAAACTCTCCGGCGGCCAGCGTCAGCGCATCGCAATTGCCCGCGTGATCCTCAAAAACGCGCCGATCCTGATCCTCGACGAAGCGACATCGGCGCTCGATTCCGAAGTCGAGCAAGCCATCCAGGCAAGCCTCGAAGACCTGATGCAGGACCGCACCGTGATCGCCATCGCCCACCGCCTCTCCACCATTGCCGCCATGGACCGCCTCGTCATCCTCGACCGGGGCCGGATCGTCGAGCAGGGCACGCATGGGGAGCTGCTTGATCTCGGCGGCCATTATGCCGGGCTGTGGGCGCGGCAATCGGGTGGGTTTCTGGAGGCGGAGGGGTGAGTTTTCGGCACCCCCCTCTGTCCTGCCGGACATCTCCCCCACAAGGGGGGAGACTGGCAAGGCCGCTGGCCTTTCGCACCCCTCTCATGCTGCGAAGGGGCCGGCACAGGCAGCGCTCCGCTCTCCCCCCTTGTGGGGGAGATGTCACGCAGTGACAGAGGGGGGTGTCCTCTTGCCCTTGTGAGCTAGGTTTTGTCATCGTCATAAAAAAGGCGCCCCTCGCGAGGCGCCTTTTCTCTATCTGAACGAATGTTGCCGATCAGATCGACGGCTGCAGCGTCATCGAGGTGCCGGTGGCGGCGATGTTCAGGCCGAGCTGGCCCGTGACGCTGATCGGCTGCAGGTGGATCGATCCGGAGGTGCCGCCGAACAGCACGTTGGCGCCCACGCCGGCGCCGACGGTTGCTTCCGCCGTCGCGCCGCCATAGAGGCCGCCGAGCGAACCCTTGTGATAGCCGGCGGTCGGGGCAAAGACCGCCCAGATGATACGGCCCTTGGCGGTGTAGCCGAGGTCGACGCCGAACTTCTTGATCGAGCCGGAATAGGTATCGAGCGGCTCGCCGTCGACGACGGAGGTAAAGGCGCAGTCGGCAGTCTTGGCCGAGCCCAGCACATAGCCGAAGCCGGAGCCGATCTGGCAGTCGAGATAACCGATGCGCACGCCACCGACCGGACCGTTGTCCTGAACTGCAGGGGCGGGTTCGGCATAGGTCATGTCGGCCGCGTGAGTGGTGCCGGCAGAGGCCAGCATGGGCAGGGCGGCAAGGCTGGCCGCGATCAGGGTCTTCATGGCAAATCTCCTTCCATGTTCTGCTGCCCGTGGGGAGGTGGCCGTTATCGGCTTCTCGGGCAGCGTGGAACAACGTTTAAGCGGCAAGATTGATCCAACTGAGGCGGCACATGGGCAGCAAAGTGGCGATCCGCGTGGAATCCGCCGATTCCCGAGAAATCGGCATGTCCCGCACCCCCGGTCGGTCCGCCGGCGCTTTCTCCGGCAAAGTCTGACGGCAAAGTCTGGCCTTTCGGGAACCAAGTCTCGATTGCCAGCCTTTCATCGGCACACCCAGCCGGAGGATGCCCGATGACCATGACCTTGCCCGAACTCGCCAAGAAAATGCGGAAGATCGATTTCTGCATGATGCTCACCCGATCCGCCCAGGGCACGATCGCCGCCCGCCCGATGAGCAACAATGGCGAAGTCGATTACGACGGCGACAGCTATTTCTTTTCCTATACCGATACCGCCAAGATCCGCGAGCTGACCGCCGACCCGACCGTTTCGCTTTCCTTCACCGCGCCGCCGAGCCTGCTCGGCAAGCCGGGCATCTTCGTTGCCGTGGCCGGCCGGGCCAGCCTGATCGCCGACAGGTCCGTCTTTGCCGCCCATTGGAATTCCGATCTCGATCGCTGGTTTCCCGAGGGCATCGACACGCCCGGTGTCGTGCTGATCAAGGTGCATGCCGATGCCGTCAGCTATTGGGACGGCGAGGACAATGGCACAATAACCGTCTGAGCCGGTCCGTCAGAGGCCCATGATGTCGTTGATCCGTGATAGGGGGCGCCGGCTTTCGTCGGCGCCCTTTGCCGTTTCCTGCGCGACATCATCGGCCGCGCCATCGCCGCGAACGGGCCAATGGCGCTCGGCCAGAGGAGCGTGGACAGGGGTCGTGGGGATCTTGCAGAATGTCGCAGACAGGCTGCAAATGTCTTTGCCCGCCTCTTAAGATCGGCGCAGCATCACTCACTCCCAGACATCAGGGTTCACAAGGCTATGGCAGAGTTTCCGACCAAGGCGAAAGTCGTCATCATCGGTCTAGGCGGCATCGTCGGCGCATCGATCGCGCATCATCTCATCGAGCGCGGCTGGGACGACATCGTCGGCATCGACAAGTCGGGCATCCCGACCGATATCGGCTCCACGGCGCATGCCTCGGATTTCTGCTACACCACGTCCCATGACTATCTCTCGGTCTGGACCACGCAGTATTCCATCGATTTCTACGAGAAGATGGGCCACTACGCCCGCATCGGCGGTCTGGAAGTCGCCCGCACCGGCGACGATACCTGGATGGAAGAGATCAAGCGTAAACTCTCGTCCGCCCGCGCCTTCGGCACCCGCGCGCATTACGTCTCGCCCGCCGAAATCAAGGAAAAGTTCCCGCTGATCGAGGAAGATCAGGTCATGGGCGGCCTGTTCGATCCGGATGCCGGCCTCGTCATCCCGCGCTCGCAGACCGTTGCCGGCAAGCTCGTCGATGCCGCGGAAAAGTCCGGTAAGCTCCAGATGTTCGGCAATACGCCGGCCCAGTCGCTCATCGTCGAAGGTGGCCGCATCAAGGGTGTGGTCACCCATCGCGGTACGATCATGGCCGATCACGTCATCGTCTGCGCCGGTCTCTGGGGCCGCCTGATTGCCGAAATGGTCGGCGAAGACCTGCCCGTCATGCCGGTCGACCACCCGCTCACCTTCTTCGGCCCCTACAACGAATTTGAAGGCACCGGCAAGGAAATCGGCTATCCGCTTTTGCGCGACCAGGGCAATTCCGCCTATATGCGCGACACCGGCGACCCGAAAACGACCGAGGGCGGCCAGATCGAGTGGGGTTACTACGAAACGACGAACCCGCGCATGTGCCACCCGCGCGAGCTCCTCGAAAAACACGAGGCGCGGCTTTCGCCCTCGCAGCGCGATCTCGACATGGAGCAGATCCTCGAGCCGCTCGAGCGCGCCATGGAGCTCACCCCGATCCTCGGCGAACTCGGCTATAACGAAGGCCATAGCTTCAACGGGTTGCTGCAGGTTTCCGCTGCCGGCGGCCCGTCCTGCGGCGAAAGCCAGAAGGTGCGCGGCCTCTGGTATTGCGTCGCCATCTGGGTCAAGGACGGCCCCGGCTACGGCAAGCTGATCGCCGACTGGATGACCGATGGCCGTACCGAGATCGACCACAACTCGATCGATTACGCCCGCTTCTATCCGCATCAGCTGACCGAAGATTTCATTGCCGGCCGCTGCTACGAGGCCGCCCAGAAGATCTACTTCCCGGCCGTGCACACCCGCGAACCCTATGCCACCGGTCGCGGCGCCAAGCGTTCGCCGATGTATGAGCGCGAAGTCGAGCTCGGCGGCTATTTCATGGAACTCGGCGGCTGGGAGCGCGCGCATGGCTACAAGGCCAACGAGCATCTCCTGGAGAAATACGGCGACCGCGTCCCGGTTCGCGCCAACGAATGGGACAACCGCCACTTCTGGCGCGTCTCCAATGCCGAACATCTGGCGATGAGCGAGGATTGCGGCATCGTCAACCTGTCCCACTTCCACATGGTCGACATCGAAGGTCCTGATCATGTTGAACTGCTCGAATGGCTCTGCGCCGCCAAGATCGGCGGCGACGCCAATATCGGCAAGGGCATCTACACCCACTTCCTCGACGACGAGGGCATGGTGCGCGCCGACTTCACCGTCTTCCGGCTGGCCGACCGCTGCCGCCTCGTCAACGGTGCCGATGCCGGCCCGCGCGACTTCCACTACATGAAGCGCGTCGCCCAGGATCGTGGCCTCGATGTCACCATCACCGACACTTCGGAGAAATACATCACCATCGGCATCTGGGGCCCGAACGCCCGTGCGACGCTGAAAAAGGCCGTGGCCGACCCTGATGGACTCGACGCGGAAAACTTCCCCTTCGCCGCGATCAAGCAGATCGAAATATCAGGCAAATCCGTCACCGCCTTCCGCATCTCCTATGTCGGCGAACAGGGCTGGGAACTGCATATGAAATACGAAGACGGCCTCGCCGTCTGGGATGCGCTCCGCGCCACCGGCGTCATGGCCTTCGGCGTCGAGACCTATGCCAACTCGCGCCGCATGGAAAAGAGCCTGCGCCTGCAGAACGGCGATCTCTTGACCCAGTACAACCTGATCGAAGCCGATCTGGCGCGTCCGAAGGTCAAGGACGCCGACTTCCGCGGCAAGGCCAAGCATCTCGAATACAAGGCGCGCGCCCAGCAGCCGGCCATGCTCTGCACGCTCGTGATGACCGACAATGTCGACAGCAAGGGCGTCGCCCGCTACCCCGTCGGCTCCATGCCGGTCGTCGACCCCGCGTCAGGCGAAGTGTTGATCGACAGCCTCGGACGGCGGTCCTACACCACCTCCGTCGCCTTCGGCCCGACCATCGGCAAGAACATCGCGCTCGCCTATCTGCCGGCGGAGTATTGCGAAGTGGGGCGGAAGCTGAACGTGGAGTATTTTGCGGAGACGTTCCCGGTGGAAGTTGCGGCGGTGGGATATAAGCCGCTGTATGATCCGGAGAATTTGAAGCCGCGCAGCTGAGGGTGGGGCGGTTTCGCTCAGAGGGGAATGGACCCGTCGGCCGAGAGGTCGGCGGGTTTTTTGTAACTACCGCAACCGTTCGTCTGGCTCGAATGGAAGCTCTTTTGCAATCTCATCAGTTTTTTGTATGAAGGCCTTCATGGCGGGGTGTTGCTGATCCATCTCACCATGTCCCTCTTTGCGATGGGCTTCCATCTGTGGAAAAATATCCCACAAATGGGGCAGCATTTCTTTGGCTAATGTGGAGACATCCATTCCATTGGCTATTGTAGGTATGGATGCAGAGTATTGATCCATCTTTGTTCCAGTAAATGAAACATGATTACCGCCTCCTGACCTAAGGTCTCTCCAGGCGACAATGCTACAATTTCCAACTGAGTTATCGCCTCTTTCGGTCAGTGCTAAATGGACCGACTGGCAGATGGCGTTCAATTCTTCTGCAACCACATTGCCGGAAATCTTTTCGTTGTTGAATGCCCGAACGAGGCCACAGACTTTATGATGCCAATGGAGATTTCTAGACAGGAGTTCTGAACCGCTACCTACCGCGCTCGCTCTCGGAGTAAAACTGGTTCCTCTATTCGTCTTAACCAGCCTGCGGAGTCCGATGGATATCTCCTTGCCCTTCTGTTGGTACTCGATGGAGTAAAGGTGAGTGGATTTGGTGAAAGCCGGAACAAGCATCACGTGTTGAAACTGTTCAGAAACTCCGATGAGATGCGCTGGAAGCGCTTTGCGAGCGGCGTTTGCTAGAACCTCAAGCGCCTGTTCGATAGTGATGCGTAGGCCGCGTAGTGAATTTGAGATCCACTCGGATGGTTCCATGCCGCGCGCAGTTGCGCCTAGACCGGCGTACCCAATGATCGCTTTTCCATCCAGTGTATCGAGGCAACAGATCTTCGTCGCATCATCGCGCAATACTTTGTTTGCGACAGTCAGGCGTCTGTCTGCCATTAGCCAAAGCGACCGATTGGTTTGAATGGAGATAACTAACGTCACCGTGGGTCTCATCCCCTTTGTAAAGAGTTCACCATCTTGAATGAAGTTGTCGATGTGCGCAAACTCAATCTTAGGTTAAGCCTCTGAGGAAACGAGATGCAGTCGTTTAATGACGTTCCCCGCTTTGATGCCGCCGATTATCTCGGCACGCCCGAAGCCCGCGCCGATTACATGGCCGCAGCCCTGGAAGAGGGAGATCCCGTCGAAATCCGCCGTACACTCAATACCGTTGCGCGTTCTCTCGGCATGACCGCTATCGCCGAAGAGACGGGGCTTGGACGTGAGAGCCTGTACAAGGCGCTTGGCGAAAACGGCAATCCGGAATTCGCCACCGTCCTCAAACTGATGAAGGCCATGGGGTTGAAGCTTTCGGCCTTGCCGATCGAGGAAAAGGAATAGGGACGGCTCTACCTCCCCCCAAGCGGGGGAGGACGGAAAATCGAAGGCTTGAGGTCCGCGCAAGCCGCCTAAACTTCAGATTTTCCTGGAGAGGGGCACGGTTCCGTTGGCACCGACATCACCGAGCCCCCCTCTTGCGAAATCTGAGGTTTGGCCCTGATCGGGCCAATTCCTCTTCCAGCCTTCGCGCGGCGTCGCGCTCAGGCCTCCGTTCGCTGAAATCGATTCACTGGATCGATGTCTGGCCTTCGGCCACCACTCCGAAGTCTCCCCCGCAAGGGGGGCATGGAGCCCGAGATTGGCTTGTGTCTGGATCCTCGGGTCAAGCCCGAGGATGACGACCTTCTTGGAGACGAAGAGGGTATTCTCTTCGGGCGTTTTACGGTGGATGCGGTAGAGGAGGATACCCGTCGCTCCCCCACACTCCGTCATCCTCGGGCTTGACCCGAGGATCCAAACACAAGCCTTCCGAGGCCAGACGGTCACGCCAGACAGCGCCATTTCCCAAAAAAGGGGGATGAATTCCAAACATTTTCCAACAAAATCAAACCCCGACACATTTTTTCATCCCCCACCCTTTTTCCTCCCTTAGACTCGGAGCTGTCCCGCCCTCGGATACACCTGACGATGCGATGTCAGGCGAGGCGGGGCCGGCGCCGGGGTTAAGCACTGTCGCAGGTGCAAGATCCCGGCCCGCTGCAACGGTCTCCCTCCGGACGAAGGGCTTGACGAGGGTGATGGGGTCGGATGCCCCAAAGCCTGGATACCCTGATCGGAAGGACGTGCCTCAGAGGCACACAGACAAGGCGCCCGCGCTGTCGCGAACACCCAGACAGCGGGGCGAAACAAACGGCGGGGATGGACGCCAGGCCGCCAATGGCCAGACGATCATCCCCCGGGCGAGGGTCCCGGTCGGATTGGTGCACCATCCGGCGGGAACCTCCCGGGCCACCGGCCAGGCTCTGGCAGAACACTCCGCAAGGACGAGGCTGCCGCAGCCGGACCCGCGCCCGGTCATCCTCGGTCCTCGGGTCATCCTCGGGTTAAACCCGAGGACGAGGATGACGAGGACCGTCGCCGCCTTGCCAGAGAGACGCATGCAGCGGGACAAAACGCCGAACGAGGCGCCGGAAGGAGCCATATAAAATACTTAGACAGGTTGCTTCTGGCGCCTCGTCCGAGACAAGCATGCCCACACCCGGAGGGAGTTGATCCCGACCGGCGGCGAAGCTTGGGGTTTTTGACAGTGATACATCACCCCTCACCCTGAGGTGCCCGACACAGTCGGGCCTCGAAGGGCGAGGCCACCCCGATCCCCTCATGCTGAGGTGCCGGGCAACGCCCGGCCTCGAAGCACGAGGCCACCAGCACAGGCTGCTTCGAGACCCTCGCCATGCGAGGGCACCTCAGCATGAGGCGCCTGCGGGTGCCGATCTGCCCCTCCAAGGCGGCGGTCCTCCGGCGCCAAACCTCACAGCGCCCCTGCGCGCCTCACCTGCAGGCGCTGCGGCATCGCCGCCGCGGCGGGATGCTTCTCGCGCAGCATCAGCTCGAAATCGTCGCGTGCAACAGGGCGGCCGAAGAGCCAGCCCTGGAAGAGGTGGCAACCGATCTCGCGCAGAATGGCGTGTTGCGCCGGCGTTTCCACGCCCTCGGCGACGACCTGCAGGTCGAGATCGCGGGCAATCGAGACGATGGAGCGGACCAGCGCTGTAGCCCGGTCGCTGTCGGCGAGGCCGGCGACGAAGCTGCGGTCGATCTTCAGCTCGTTCACCGGCAGGCGGCGCAGATAGGCAAGGGATGAATACCCCGTGCCGAAATCGTCGAGCGAGACGGCGACGCCGTCGCGTTTGAGGATCTCCATCTTTTCGGCCACCGGTTCGAGGCCGGAGAGCAGCACGCTTTCGGTCAGTTCGAGGCGCAGCCGCGCGGGGGCGATGGCATGGCTTGCGAGCAACTGGCGGATCGTTGCGGTGAAGTCGCTTTCGTTGAACTGGCTGGCGCTGACATTGACCGAGAGGGTGAGCCGGGCAAGTGCCGGATCGGCCTGCCAGCGGGCAAGCGTGCGACCGGCCTCATCGAGCACCCAGGCGCCAAGCACCGGCATGATGCCCATTTCCTCGGCCAGGGGCACGAATTCTGCGGGCGATACGGCGCCGCGCGTCGGGTGTTGCCAGCGCAGCAGCGCTTCGGCGCCGGTCACCCGACCGTCCCGGTCGACCTGCGGCTGATAGGCCAGAGACAGCTCGCCCCGACGCATGGCGCCCAGCAGTTCGCGGGCGAGGCCGCGCGGCGCGGAGAGGCGGCGCTGCAGGGCGTAGATGGCGGCCGTGAACAGGATGGCGGCAAGCGCCGGATTGACCCAGACCCCGACGGCCCGCAGCTGCTGCGGAATGGGATCGGCAAAGGGCGAGACGCTGTTGGAGGCGTGCAGGAAGACGAAGGTCGCCAAGCTCGCGGCGATCACGGACGCCTGGGCAAAGGTCGGCCGGCGCAGGTGGTTGATATAGCCCATCATCGCCAGCACGGGCAAAAACAGATGCGAGACGCGCGGATAATGCGGGTCGGGCACATCGAAGAGCAGGCAAAAGCCGAGGATGAACACCAGGAAGGAGATCTGGGCGATCAGCAGGAAAAGGTCGAGTTTGCCGGCTGTGACGAGGGCAAAGCAGAGGATGGCGACGACGGCCGGAAACAACTCGGCGAGGGCCATCAGCTTGTGGCCATGCAGCGCGAAGATCACCGACCACAACGTGGCGAAAAAGGCGACAGCCAGCGTCATCGCCTGATAGGCGACGATCACGCGTCTTTGTCGCCTGTCGGTGCTGCCGTCCGTCTCCATCTGTCTTCCATTCACCTTGCAAGCGCTTTGAATCGCAAATTCCATCCTCGATTGTCCGGCTTTCGTGACCTTCCCTGTATCACGATGAGCTTAAGGAATGGCTGTGCCCGATGATTAACAGCGGGTTTCGGCGTGCGGACGTTTCGGCATGGAGGCGTCCGGGGCGCGGGGTGTGCGGGGTGCGGGGGGCAGAACGAATGCGGGCGGCCGCGGCTCTTGCCGTCGACCGCCCGATCCGGACCGTCAGGTCCTTCCTCCCCCCGGAGAACTCTCGGCTCGAAAGTCTCAGCCCGCCTTGGCGACTTTCATGACTTCAGGGTCGTAAACCCGGCCGAAGCGATTGGCAAGAAAGGAAGGAAGATCGATCTCTTCCTGGCGAACGAAACCGGCCTGCGGCAGGGTGCCATCGGCGAGCAGATCGAGGACCGTGCAGATGCCGGCGGCCGTCGTGATCTGGATGGCGCTCATCTTCTTGCCCGCGACCACGCCGGCATAGACCTTGTTGGCATAGGTTTCCTGCAGGTATCGGCCGTCCTTCCAGCCGCAGACGGTGACGAAGACGACGACCACGTCCTGCATGGTGGCGGGCAGGGCGTTTTCGAAGAGGTCTTTCAGCACATCGCGGCGATTCTTCAGGTTGAAGTCGTTGAGCAGCGCCTTGATGATCGCCTGGTGGCCGGGATAGCGGATGGTGCGGTAGTTCATCGTGCGCACCCGGCCTTCGAGCGTCTTCGCCAGTGTGCCGAGACCGCCCGAGGTGTTGAAGGCTTCGTAGGTGACGCCGTCGAGGGAGAATTCCTCGCGCTCTTCCATGGCCGGCACGACAGACAGCTT
Organism: Rhizobium sp. AG855; assembly: GCF_003610655.1. Taxonomy (NCBI): domain Bacteria; kingdom Pseudomonadati; phylum Pseudomonadota; class Alphaproteobacteria; order Hyphomicrobiales; family Rhizobiaceae; genus Rhizobium; species Rhizobium sp. AG855. The sequence goes on from NZ_RAQG01000003.1 coordinate 894,122, forward strand.
ACCTTCGACGATGGCCTCGCAGGGCTCGATATATTCGTTGATCAGGCCGTCGGTCGACCAAGTGAGGTTGTAGTTCAGCGCATTCGACGGATATTGCGGCAGCGCGCCGACGCGCATGCGGACCGTATCCAGCGTGTCGAAATGCTTGGTCAGATCATGGGCGACGATCGAGATGAAACCGGGGGCAAGGCCGCACTGGGGAATGAAGGCGGAGCGCGCGCCGCGGGCCAGTTCCTCGACCTTGCGGGTGGTTGCGACGTCCTCGGTCAGGTCGAGATAGTGGGTGCCGGTGCGGGCGGCACTTTCGGCGATCGCGCCGGTCAGGTGGAAGGGGGCGGCCGAGAGCACGGCAAACTGGCCGGACAAGGCGGCGTCGAGGGCCGCGGCATCGGAAATGTCGAGTTCCCTTGCGGAAACCGCCGGATGGCTGTCGAGCTTGGCCAGCTGTTCAGCGCTGCGGTCGGCGACGGTGACGGTGTAGTCGCCGGTTTCGGCCAGCATGCGGGCAATCGCGCCGCCGATCTTGCCGGCTCCGATGATGGTGACGTTCTTCATGGCTTTGCCCCTCGTTGGTCTCTGCACGCCGGTGGCGCGCTTGCATTTGGTCAATCCAGTCTGCGGATCGGTTGCGCCGATTCCAAGTGACGGATTGATCGAAACGTCGTATCATTCTCGTCGAAGTGACGAGTTGGATCGGCGATATGCAGGTTTCGGACAAGGACAGGGCGCTTCTGGCGCTGCTTTCGGAAAATGCCCGCATGCCGGTGGCCGAACTGGCGCGGCGGCTGGATCTGTCGCGGTCGACGGTCCAGGCGCGGCTGGAGCGGCTGGAGGCGCAAGGGGTGATCGCCGGTTATGCGCTCAGGCTTTCCGACGCCTATCAGAGCGGGCTGATCCGGGCGCATGTGATGATCACGATCGCGCCCAAGGCGCTGAGCCAGGTGACATCGGAACTCAACGCCATCCGGGAGGTGACGGCGCTCTATTCGGTCAATGGTCCCTATGACCTGATCGCCATCGTCGCGGCTCCGTCCATTTCGGAGCTCGATCGCCTGATCGACCGGATCGGGGAATTGTCAGGGGTGGAGCGAACCCTGTCGTCGATCATCCTGTCGACGCGGATTGCACGTTGAAATTGCCTTAAGACGGCCGCCACGCCCTTCCTATTTAGAGAACCTTAAGCAACCATATGTTGATGTAGCATATCTGCATGGTCCGGGAGGTTGACGTGAGGGTGGCTGCATTTCTGCTTGCGACGTGTCTCTGGCCGACTGTTCCTCATGCTGCGCCAGCGGGCGAGACCAAGCCAGTCTTGCCGGCCTTTTCCGGAACCACGACCTGGGTCAACAGGCATGGTTCGATCATGGTGCTGGACCTCGGACAGGATGGCGAATTGCGCGGCTATTTCGTCAACAATGCACCGGGTAAGGGCTGTCGCGGGATCCCTTACGATCTGAGCGGGCATATGTTCGGGGAGGCGGTGGACTTCCATGTCAGGTGGCGCAACGGGGTTGCGGATTGCCTGACCGAGACCGAGTGGCACGGCCATATGCAGCCGTCGCGCAATGGCGGTCTGGAAATAGTCGCGAAATGGCAACGGCGCTCGACGCTCGCCCCGATCGGTGCGCGCAAGCCGATGCCGCAGACCGGTAGCGACCTCTTCACTCTGCAGGTCACAACCGGCCTTCAGTCGCAGATAGAGATCGATTAGGTGAGGCGGGAATTACCTAAATAGCGTCTCAACGGTCAGTTGGCATTTAGGTCCTCTCTTGCCACCGGTTGGGCGGGTTATGCGCAGGTTTCAAATGGCAATACGATCCAGATCGTGACCCAATGGAACCTTGCCTATTTGGGCAGCAACGGTGCCGGCCGGATCCAGAGCGGGAAGAACCTCTTTACCTACCCGCCGCAGACCGTGCAGCAATCGCTTCTCGAGAAGTGAGAGCCGCACGATTGAGATAGGGGCGGCGTTCACGCCGCCTTCAATTCTGCCTTTGCCAGGGCCCGCTCAAGCGCTGTGATGCACGCTTCGTCGTGGTGACGGCCTGCGCCTTCCCAGAGGATCGCGAGCGCTTTTTCGACCGGCATCGCGGCACGGTAAGGACGCTCGGCGGTCAGGGCATCGAAAACATCGGCCGTGGCGACGATGCGGGTCTCGAAGGAGATCTGCTCGCCTTTCAGCCCACGCGGATAGCCGGAGCCATCGAGCTTTTCGTGGTGCGCGCCGCCGATCAGAGCGAGATCGGAGAAGGCTGCGATGCGTGACAGGATCGTCTCCGAATATTCGGCATGGCGCTTCATCTGCTCCCATTCCAAGCCTTCAAGACGGCCCGGCTTGTCGAGCACGCTGTTGGAGACGCCGAGCTTGCCGATATCGTGCAGCAGGGCCGCCCGCTTCAGCCGGCGGCGTTCGGCGGAGGCAATGCCGAGTTCCTCGGCGATGAGATCGGTGAAGAGGGCGACGCGGTCGCTGTGGCCCGAGGTGTAGGGGCTTTTGGCATCAATGACGCGGGCAAAGCCTGCAGCGATGTCGTCGAGGTATTCCTCGTCGGCCATGATCGCGTGGCGACCCGGCTCCAGGGCAAGCACATAGCGCTCCAGACCGTCGGCGCCGAGTTGGGCAAAGAAGACCGGTGTCGCGAGCTTTTCGAAGACGTCGACCAGCTGCGGATCGAACCAGCTGCCGGCCCGTTTCCTCACTTCCGTGAGCGCTGCCTCGCCGCCCTCATGGACGAAGAAGACGTCGATGACCTGGGCCATCAGGGCGATGCGGGCAAAGAGATGGATCTGCTCGCCCTTCAACCCTTGGGGCTTGCCGCCGCCATCGACATGTTCGTCGAGATCGAGGATGCCTTTCGCGACGTCCTCCGAAAACCGCATCTGGCGGGCGATGTCCGCGCCGCGCTGGCAGCGGGTCTGGATGAGGCTGGTCGAGATCTCGCCGCCGTTCTTGAAGATGTTGAGGATACCGCGAAAGCGTTCGGCAAGGCCCGCCTCCATGCCGGTGTGCGACAGCACGAATTTCAGGATCTGCGGGAAGGAGCCGTCGATCCGTTTGAAGTCGCGTTTGAACTTCAGGTCGTCGGCCAGATAGAGCTCGCAGATACGGGCGGCATTCGACGAGCAGCCAAGATCCTTGAGGAGCAGCGTGTAATAGAGATCGCGCAGGGCCTCCTCGGACAGACCGAGCGCCTTGCCGATGCGCGTGCCGATGAAGCAGCAGCGGACGCAATGGCCGGCAGGCTGGCCTTCGGTCATGTCGAGCGCATGGCTGAGGGCCTCGATCAGTTCGGCGAGTCGGATGGTTTCAGTCATGGCATCTCCTGCTGCGGGAGAGGCTAATGCGCTAATATTAAGAACGCGTGTTGAATGCGTGTCCGCCAGCCCGGTCGTCAACCTCCTGTTCATCGCTTCCATGCTTGTCTTTTTCCCGCATTGTCTTAAGCCATGAGACGCACTATGTGCGGATGAGCCAAACCAACGAGGACTGTCCCCTGTGATGAACGAAGACGAAGACGACAAGAGCAAGGAACTGCCGATCGGCAAGGAAACGGAAGCGAACCTCTTCAAGTCGCGTTCGATCTTCATCTATGGCGGGATCACCATGGAGCTGGCGCAGAAGGTCTGCACGCAGCTCGTCGCGCTTGCCGCCGCATCGGATGAAGACATCCGCGTGTTCGTCTGCTCGCCGGGCGGCCATGTGGAAGCCGGTGACGCGATCCACGACATGATCAAGTTCATCAAGCCGAAGGTCTGGATCATCGCGACGGGCTGGGCCGCTTCTGCCGGCTCGCTGATTTTCGTCGCCGTTCCGAAGGAACGCCGTCTGGCGCTGCCGAATACCCGCTTCCTGATGCACCAGCCGTCCGGCGGCACGCGCGGCATGGCATCCGACATCGAGATCCAGGCCCGCGAGATCATCAAGATGAACGAGCGCCTGATCAAGATCTATGCGAAGGCCACCGGCCAGAGCCAGGAAAAGATCGCCAAGGACATCGACCGCGACTACTGGCTGTCGGCCGAAGATGCCGTCACCTATGGCCTGGTCGGCCGCATCATCGAAAGCCATGCCGACATCGGCTGATTGGCTTTCCTTGGCACAGAGTTTGAGACCCGTCGGAGCGATCCGGCGGGTTTTTTGTATCCGAGGCGGGAGATTGATACCGATCTGCGCCGGTGCTAACCTGAAGGCGTCGAAAAGAGGCTTAGCCCGTCCGGTCGCCGGGCACCGCTGATGCGGGCCATGTTTTGATGAACCCACGGCACTTGAACCCGAAACCATCGGGCAGGTGTCGCGCATGTGCGCTCTCTGCCCGCAGCCACGGAGAGCCTACCATGTCTTCTTCCTTCAAATTCGGCGTCTTGACGGCCCTGATCATGTCGTTTGCAATGTCGTTGTTCTTTTCCGGCCTGTTCACCTTCCTTGCCCTGGGAGGCGCGCCGGACTTTCTGTCTGCCTGGGCAGGGAGCTTTGCACTCGGCTGGCCGCTCGGTTTTATTCTTGCCATGCTGATCGGCAAACCGGTGCGGGCCATCGCGCAGAGATTGGCGGGGCTTCCCGCACGGGTGTGACCCAAGTCATAAAAAAAGCGATCCGCGGGCAACCGGGGATCGCGTTTTTGAAGGGCGCGACCCTGATCGGGTCGCTCTGGATCACATGCCAGGATAACAGGCCGTGGGATCAGATAAGCGGGCAGCCACGACGATTGGCGAAGCGGATGCGCTCGGGGCCACGACGGGTGAAGCCTTCAACGGTCACGCTGCGATCGGTGATGCGGACCACCTGCGGACGGCGCAGGCCTTCGTCCAAAGCGGCTTCGCGGGCCTCACGCGCACTGCAGCCGCGATCACGCTCGCGCTCGCGGATCACCGGGCGGATGCCGTTCGGTCCGATGCGCAGCTCGACATCCTGAGCCGAGGCGGGCGCGACGAAAGCGGCGCTGGTGACGAGCATCGTCAGGGCGAGGGCGGATTTCATGATGGACATGGGTGGTCTCCTCAGTTCTGTCGCACAGAAATGCGGTGGAGACGCAAAGGTTCCGACGCGGCGCGACCCTGAAAGCCGGCTTCAGAAACCGCATGAGGCGCTTGGGAGAGCACTCAAGCGCGACACAGTGCCCGCTCTAGCACCGTGAAGACCCGCGGATCGGCGCATTGGGCCGCATTGAAGCGCATCATTGATGGGGCGTTCTGGGAGACAGAGAAGACATTGCCGGGGGCGAGTACGACGCCGTCGGCAAGTGCTAGGCGCGCGACGTCCGTGGCGTCATGGCCGTCCGGCAAGGTGCACCAGAGAAACAGGCCTCCGCGCGGCTCGATAAAGGGGGCGATGCCGAGGCGGGCGAGGCGCCTGCGGGTTTCGCCCATGGCAGCGGCGAGCCTGCTGCGCATGGCCTGGAGATGGCGGCGGTAGCTTCCATCCTTCAGCACCGAGAGGACCAGTTCGGCCGCCAGTGCGGGGCCGGCGAAGGAGGAGGCGATCTTCAGATCCGTCAGGCCGTCGATCCAGTCCGGTCGCGCGGCGATATAGCCGATGCGCGTGGCGGCGGAGAGCGTCTTGGAAAAACTGCCGACATGGATGACGCGTTGCAGACCGTCGAGGGCGGCGAGGCGGGGTGCGGGCTGCTGCTCGAAATCGCAGAAGATGTCGTCCTCGACGATGGTGAGATCGGCCGCCTCGGCAATCTTCATCAGCCGGTGGGCGGTTGCGGCCGAAAGTGTGGCGCCCGTCGGGTTGTGAAACGCGGAATTGGTCACATAGAGGCGTGGGCGATGGGTGGCGACGGCTTCGGCAAAGGCGTCGAGATCCGGACCCGATGGCGTGAAGGGGATGCCGACGATCTTTGCCCTGTGGGCGCGCAACAGAGCGAGGAAATTGAAGTAGCAGGGATCGTCGACCAGGACGCAATCGCCGGGCTCCAGCAGGAAGCGGCAAACGAGATCGATCGCCTGGGTGCCGCTTTCGACGAGAAGGACCTGGGACGGGCTGGCCTCGATGCCGGTTTCGGCCATGCGGCGGGTCAGATGCTGGCGAAGCGGCAGCAGGCCGAGTGGCGTGCCGTAGTCGGTGAGGCTGGTGGCTCCGGTGCGCGCCAGGCTGCGCAGCGCCCGGCGCAGATCCTGTTCCGGCATCCAGTCGGGAGGCATCCAGCCGCAACCGGGCTTCAGGCTCTCGGCCGGTGCCTCCAGGGACTGGCGGGTGACCCAGAAGGGATCCACGGCGCGGTCGAGACGAGGGCCGAGATCGGCCAGCACCAGCGGCGCCGGAGACGAGAGCACGTAGAAGCCGGAACCGGGCCGGGCCTCAATGACGCCGTCTGCCGCGAGACGCTCATAGGCCTCGACCATGGTGGAGGGCGAGACGTCGAAGAGGTCGGCCCCCTTGCGGATCGAGGGGAGTTTGGCGCCGGGCCCGAGGCTGCGCGTGGCGATGCGGGCGCGGATCGCGGCGATCACATGAGCGGTGCGGCCGGCATTGGTTGCCTCTGCTGCGGCAGGGGCTTCAACGGGGAGGGCGTTCATCTGTATGGCTCTCGTTATCAATACAGTTTGGTGAAAGTGTATCGATCCGTGTCTGCCAAGTCGAGTGGCCCGTCGCTAGGGTCCGACCGGCGCCCGCCGGCAAGCGGCAGGCGCGACAGTTGAGGACAAGGAAGATACGGGCATGGACAAGGTGATGGCGGGCAAGGGCACGCTCGACAGGACGACGCTTAATACGACGACGCGGGGATTTTTGAACGGGGCGCTGGGCATGCTGATCTTCTCGGCCTCGCTGCCGGCGACGCGGATCGCCGTGCAGGGTTTCGACCCCGTCTTCCTGACCGCAGCGCGGGCGGCGATCGCCGGGCTTCTGGCACTCGCCGTGCTGTTGGCGCTGAAGACCCGGCGGCCGGGGCGGGGGGACGTGTTGTCTCTTGTCGTCATCGCGCTCGGGGTCGTGGTCGGTTTTCCGCTCTTGACGGCGCTGGCGCTGCAGCACATCACGTCTGCGCAGTCGCTGGTGTTCATCGGGCTTTTGCCGTTGTCGACCGCCGTCTTCGGCGTGTTGCGCGGGTCGGAACGACCGAAGCCGGTGTTCTGGATGTTTTCGCTTTTCGGCAGTCTTGTTGTCGTCGGTTTCGCGGTGACGAATGGCGGGCCGGCTTCGCTGACCGGGGACCTGCTGATGATTGCGGCCATCCTGGTCTGCGGGCTGGGTTATGCCGAGGGCGGGCGGCTGACGCGGCAGATGGGCGGTTTTGCCGTGATCGCCTGGGCGCTGGTGCTGGCGCTGCCGGTGATGCTGGTGCTGACATGGGTGCTGCGGCCGGACACGGTGGCGGATGTGACGACAGGGCAGTGGCTGGGGCTTGCCTATGTCTCGCTGTTTTCCATGCTGATCGGCTTCGTCTTCTGGTATCGCGGCCTGGCGCTGGGCGGGATTGCAGCCGTCGGGCAGTTGCAGCTGTTGCAGCCGTTTTTCGGCCTGGCGCTGGCGGCCCTTCTGCTCGGCGAGCAGGTGAGCTGGGGCATGGGGTTGGCGACGCTGGCGGTGGTCGCCTGTGTGGCGGGAGCGCGGCGTTACGGGCGGTGAGGCTGCCGCAAGGTGGGTTTCGCGGGATGCCCTGACCGGGACGAGGCGGCTGCGGATTAAGGTTAATCAAGCGTTTAACTTGACCCGCTGATGCCGGGCATGCGCAAGCTCGGCTTCATATTCGCCACGCGAGACATGCGCCATGCAGACCAAGAGGCTCGACGGGCTGGACATCGCCAAAGGCATCGCCATTCTCTTGGTGGTCTATGGCCATGTGATGCGTGGCTTGCAGGTGGCCGGGCTCGTCTCCTTCGACGGCGTCTGGGGGTATGTCGACTACCTCGTCTATACCGTGCATATGCCGGTCTTCTTCGTGGTTTCCGGCTTTCTCTACGAGGCCGGGCGGCAAAGGGCGCAGGCGGCGCGCGACGTCGGTCTCCGGGAGACGGCGTCCGATGGTGCAGGGCGGTCATTCTGGAAGCCGAAGCTCGTGACCCTGGCCTGGCCCTATGTTCTCTGGTCGACGGTGCATCTTGCCGCCCAGGCGATCATGAGCGGGTCGGGCATGGTCAATCACGAGGCGAGCCTTGGCCGCCTCGCCTCGATCGGCTGGAATCCGGTCTCGCCCTTCTGGTTTCTCTACGCGCTGTTCATGGCCTTTGCCGCGAGCTACCTGTTGCAGAGGTTTTCGGCGCGGGTGGTGGCGCTTCTTGCCTTCCTGCTGATGCTGGTCGTGCATCCGCTGCCATTGCCGGCGGTGATCGGCGATCTGGCCTTTGGGCTGGTCTATTTCTCGCTCGGCCGATTGGTCTTTGCCGAGCGGCTGGCCGGGCCGCTGCGCTCGGCCGTGACGCTGGGGCTGGCGACCGCCGGCTTCGTGCTCTCGGCCAGCATTGCCTATCGCTATGCGCTCGATGTGCGGCTTGCGACGGTGGGCACGCTGTGCGGGCTCGTCGCCTTCTTCATGCTGTCGACGCTTCTTGCCCATTCGCCGCTGCGCCGCCCGCTCGTCATTCTCGGGCGTTGCACCATGGGCATTTACGTCATGCATATCCTGGTCATCGCGACCTTCCGGGCGGTCGGGCTGAAGCTGCTGCATCTTGACCTGACGGCGGTCATCCTCGGCTGCATCGCATTCGCCGTCGTGGTGCCGCTCACTGCGCAGGTGATCGCAAACCGGATCGGCATTGCCCGTTTCCTCGGGTTGCAGACGAAGCTCGATGATGTGTTGTGGCGCAGGCGGCCGGGCGCGGTCGCGGGGGAATGAACCGAAATTCAGGTCGGCTTCAGCGCCATTCGTGCAGCTTGGTGCCCATGAGCGGCCGGGTGGTGACGAGCGGCAGGCTGCCTCCGGCGCTTTCGGCATAGGCTAGCGCATAGGCCAGCGCATCGGCGTCGTCATTGAAGCCGATGAAGATCATCGAGAGTGCCTTTGCCTTCGGCGCACCCTTCTTGCGATAGGAAAATTTGACCGCGCAATGGGGGTAGGCTTCATCGAGCACTGCGCCTTCGGGCAGGGCATCCGACAGCGCCAGATGGGCCTTCAAACCGAGGAACCGGTCGATGGCGGCAAAGGCGGTGGCCTGCGGCAACTGCTTGTTCTCCGTTGCCTTGGGCGCGCGACCCCAGAAGAGGCTGTCGACCAGTCCCTTGGCCCGCTTGGATTTCAACACCACCCGCCCGCCGGCTGCGACGAGTTCCAGATGGGCATCCCAGGTCTGGAAGAGGTCAGGGGTTTCCAGAAGCTCGGCGAGGAGCGGTCGGAGGGCGGCGGTGAGGTCGGTGTAAAGCGCAGGGGGCATGGGGTCTCGGGCTCATGTGGAGGCGTGCGGGCCTCCTAGCATGGTAGGGGCGGGGTGGATAGCGCCAAGGGGGCGCCGGGAACGGGTAGGCTCCCATGTTTCAGGGCGCCATCAGGCCCGCTTGGCTGCGGGGGTGGCGGGCTCCAGCCTTTCGCGCAACCGGGCAAGCGACATGGGTTTGCCGATCAGATAACCCTGCAGCAGTTCGCAGCCGGCTTCGCGGGCGAAACGGGCCTGGGCGTCCGTCTCGATGCCTTCGGCGGTGACGGGAATGTCGAGGGCGGCGGCGAGCTGGATGGTGGCTTTCAGGATCGCATCATTGCCGCCCGAGATCAGGGATCGGTCGATCTTGACCTTGTCGAAGCCGAACTGGCGCAGCGTGCCGATGCTGGCATGGCCGGTGCCGAAATCATCCATGGCGAAGCGCGCGCCGATGGCATGCAGCGCGGTGATCGAACGCCGCGCCCGGTCGGGCTTGGAGATAAACACGCCTTCCGTCACCTCGAGAATGAGGCGGCGGGGATCGAAGGCCAGCCGCGACAGGAGATCCTTCATCTCGTCGGCGAAATTCGGATTGCACAGTTGCAGGGGTGATACGTTGAGCGACAGGTCGAGATGCGGCCAGTCGGCGACCGCGCGCATGGCTGTTTCGAAGACCTTTTGCGACAGCTGGTCGATGAGGCCGGATCGTTCGGCGAGCGGAATGAAGATATCGGGACTGACCGGGCCGGTCGGCGGCATCCATCGGGCCAGCGCCTCGACGCCCAGTATCGCGCCGGAGACGGCCGATGTCAGCGGCTGGAAGACCACTTCGATCTCGTCATTGGCGATGGCTGCCTTCAGGCGCTGTTCGGCCAAGGCGAGGTTCTCCCGCTCGAGGTCGAGTTCGGCGCTGTAGGCTGCCGTCTGCCCGCGACCGCTTTCCTTGGCGTGATAGAGCGCGACATCGGCGCGGCGGACGACTTCGAGCGGGGCCGTCTCGGCCGGTAGGCTGGTGAAACCGACACTGGCGCCGACCTCGACGGTGCGACCGTCGATGGCGAAAGGCTGCTTCAGCAGATGCACGATGCGGGCGCCGACCTTGTTCGCATCGACATCGTCGGGATGGATCAGGGCGAATTCGTCGCCGCCCATGCGGGCGATCGCAGAGACCCTGTCATCCACCGTTTCGAGCGTTTCGCCGACCATGCGGATGAGCTTGTCGCCCACGGCATGGCCCCAGGCGTCGTTGACGGCCTTGAAACCGTCGAGGTCGATGAGGTGGACGATGCTGCCTGCGGGCGCGCCTGAAATGGCATGAATGAAGCCGGCACGGTTGAGCAGGCCTGTCAGATGGTCGTGGGTGGCGTCGCGCGTGGCTTCGGCCGCACGCGCGCTTTCGCGGCGCAGTTCCGAGCGCGAATGATCGATCACCAGGAACACGAAAATGGCAAACAGAACGGCCAGGGTGATCAGTTGCGGGAAAACCCGCTCATAGATCGCCGTGCCGGGATCGAGTTTCGGCCAGGTGAGATAGGCGAGCGGCTGGCCGTTCGTGTCGATGATCGGATAATCGAGCTGGCCGGGTATCCGGTCCTTGTGGATCGAAAGTCCCTTCACCTGAAAATCGTCGGCGATGCCGGCGATATAATCCGGGGTGAGCCCCTTGAAGTAGGTGAGGGTGTAGAATGGGGTCTGAGCCTTGCCATAATAGGGCTGGATGGCGAGCGTGCTGACCATGGTGACCTGGCCGGATAGTAAAAAGAAACCGACACGGGCATTGGTCGAGGGCGATTTGGCGGCATCGAGCGACTGGCGGACAAGATTCGGCCCGAAGGCCGTCAGCGCATCGAAGGTCATGCCCTTCACATAGGCCGACACCTTCCGCCCGTCAGGGTCGAGCACCACGACGCCGTCGTAAAGCGGGTAGTCTTCGCTGGTCGTGCCCCAGTTTTCGTGGATCCAGGTCTGGGTGTCGGGCGAGCCCATCGCCGTATAGGCATCGTCCCAGATGGCATTGTCGCGGGTGGTGACCGCCATGCGTTTCTTGATCGACGAGACGGCGGAGGCCACGGCATCCAGCGAGCGTTTTTCATCGATGCCGTTGGCGGCATCCCGCATGGTGACGACGACATGGGCCGACAGAGCCGCGATCGCGGCCAGGATCGCCAGCACACTGATGGCCGCCAACACGACCTGCCGCGCCTGACGGGGCGACCGAATTTCCACTGCCATCGGGACAACCAGAGTTTTGGGTGACCATTGCATATCCGCAAGGACGGCAGGTGACATCATGTCCGCAAAGAGCGCTGCAGGGATTGGTTTATCAGGAAATGCTTTCGGAATGGTGTTGATGGGGGCTGCGGGGTTTTGGGTTGGTGGTGCGTCGGCTGAGCGGTTCCCTGGAGCCAGGACGCCGTGGCTGATCGCGATGTACCTGCAGCTTTTGGACGTGCTTCGGGTAGGTTGCGACTGTAACTTCTCGATATGCCTGCGCCTTCCGCTGTCAATCGAAGAAATTGTGCAAGATTATGAAATCAAAAGCATTTTTTGCGGCTCTTGCTGGAGCAACAGTCTTGCAAGCAGACCCGCTTTGGGCCGTGGATATCACGACGCCAACGACCATTTATACGGGAACTGAATATGGCAGCAATTATATCTTCTTGAACAGCTCGCTCAGGTTCGGAACTGTCGACACGGAAGCCACGCTTACCGGCACGCTTGTCTTTGACCGCGGCGGCGTCGGTAGGCTTTCGGCCACGACCTCGTCAATCTTGAACGTTCCATCTGTAAGCCTGGGTCTGGGATACGATCTTACCTTAGGATCTGCTGTCGACCAGGGGACGCTGGTCTTTGAAAATGCAACGTTCAACGGCGGGTCTCCGCCTTTTCCGCCGCGCTCAAGCATGACGGTTGCCGGTGGAACAGTCATTTTCAAGGATTCCTTGCGTGTTGTTTCGCCGTTCGGTGCAGTCCAGATCGATTCAGGAGCAAGTGTAGTCCTTGGGCCATCCGGTGTACTTTTTCATTCCCTCAGCAACTTGACTGGCGCTGGTATTCTCGATGGCAGCGGGAGGTCCATGACCCTCAATGGCGCATCGTTCGATGGAGAAATTCGTAATGTCGACGTTTTAACTATCAACAACTATGGCTCTACTACGGCTGCGTCGCTCGGCGGGGTATTAACCAATGTGAACCGGTTGCAGGTCACGGACGGTTCGTTTTTTAACCTGGAGCAAACGCAGATTGTCGACACAATCGCTGACTCAATTGCGAACCTTTCTTCGATTTCCGTGGGGGCCGGAGCTGAGCTGCAGTTTGGTGTGACTGACCTGACGCTGCGAAATCTTACAGGGTCAGGTACTATCCGAGGCGTTGGAGACATTACAATCGATGGCGGCACGTTTGACGGGGCCTTTGAAACCGCAAACGATCTGATTTTTACAGGAACATCTACCTGGGGCGGAAGCTTGGTTTCTGCCGCAGGCGTGATTGTGGCGGATGGGGCCAGGCTTACTGTTAACAGCAGCTCGGTATTCAACGGCGGCGTGCCTGTCGAGATTGACGGGTTCTTCGGCGCAAATAGCGACGTGCGCTTCGGCGAGCTGAGTGGCGATGGCGCGATTGTGACACGCGCGGATCTGACAGTTGGGGCCGGCGGGGCAAGCAGTCAATTCGATGGCTCTGTCTATTCGTCCTTTGGCGGGGAACTCATCAAGGCAGGTGGAGGGACGCTCACTTTCGGACAAACATCATCCATTTGGGGCAATGCAAGGATTGATGACGGTTCCCTCGTTATCCAGACATCTAATGCCAACGGCGACATTCAGAACAACGCCTCAGTCGTTTTCGACCTCGGTTCGCGGGACGACACGTATTCCGGAACGCTCTCGGGGAGCGGCGTATTTACCAAACTTGGCAATGGTTTGCTTACGTTGTCAGGGACCAACGCGTTTTCCGGAACTTTCGAAGTGTTCGGGGGAGGGTTGCTGACCGATGCGCTTGGACTTCAGGGCGATGTGGTCAACACTGCCTTGGTTACATTCAATGAACTCTCCTCCGGTACCTATGCCTCCGACATGTCCGGAAGCGGTGGTCTGGTGAAAACTGGTGCCGGACGCCTCAACTGGACTGGTGTCGGGACCTTTACCGGCGGGACAGAGGTGCAGGAGGGGCTGCTTTCGGTGAACGGCAGCCTCGACGGTCCGGTCACGATCCATGATGGGGCAAGGCTCGGAGGCGCCGGCATTGTCGGGTCTTTTGATGCGCTCGACGGTGCGACAATCGCGCCGGGAAATTCCATTGGAACTCTCAATATCGTCGGCAATGCCACTTTTGCTGCAGGCTCAGTTTATGATGTGGAGGTGGATGGCCTCGGTCATGCCGACTTGATGGATGTCGGCGGCGTGCTCACGGTCTCAAGCGGTGCCAACGTGCTGGTCGGTCCGGAGAATGGGGTGGATACAGGTATTGATTATGCCTCACCCATCACCTTTCGAATTGCCACGGCATCCGGCGGCGTCAATGGCACCTTTGGTTCGGTCAGCGATAGCTTCGCCTTCCTAGACTCCGCTCTTTCCTATGACGCGAACAATATCTACCTGACGCTGACGCGACTGTCATTCAGCGATTCAGCCGGTACGCCGAACGAGCAGGAGGTGGGCTCAGCGTTGGACAGCCTTCCGAACGGGCAGGTCACGGACGCGTTGCTGGGGGTGACGGATGCGGAGCGCAGTCGTGCCTTGCGCGCGCTTTCGGGCGAGATCCACGCGTCGATTGGCCAGGGGCTGATAGACAGCGGTGCAGCACAGCGCGACAGCGTGTTGCAAACACTCGCCGATCCTGGGCGCGGGCGCTTCTGGACCGTGGCCCATGGTACGTCAAATCGCTGGCGGACCGACGAGGTGGCCAGCGGCGGGAGCATTCAGGGCGGGGGCGTTACCTTCGGCGGGGATCTTTATCAGAGCGGCAGTATGACACTCGGCATTCTCGCGGGATATGATCATCTGTCGATGGACCTTTCGGAGGCGCCCGCTGAGGCGGATGTCGAAAGCGTATATCTCGGCGCCTATGGCGCCTTGCAGGCCAACAACATAGCTCTGCGGTTCGGTGGCGTCTACGCGAGACACGAGATCGACACGAACCGCAGTGTCGCCTTCTCGTCGCTCGCCGAGCGCCTGGTCGCCAACTATAGTGGCGACACTCTCCAGGCCTTCGGGGAACTGTCCACCGAAATTGCGCTCAACGATATCGCGGTGCAGCCTTTCGTGGGCGCTGCGGTGATCTACGGGCGCCAAAACGCTTTTTCGGAAACCGGCGGGTTTGCAGCCTTAAGCGGGCAGGCGGATGAGGATCTTCTAGCCCAAACCTCGCTCGGCATCCGCTTCGATCACAACCTGACTGTCGGCGAGCGGGCAATCCGCCTTTACGGTGCGTTGGGCTGGAACCAGATGCTCGGCGACGACCGCGCCAGCGCTACCCTGGCCTTTGATGGCGGCAGTGATTTCACGGTGCAGGGCAGTCAAAGCGCGCGTCATTCCGGCATGATTAAATTGGGACTTGCAACACAGATTGCCGAGGGTGCGACATTCGATATCAATTATAGTGCTCAGCTTGCGAGCGGTGACACTCGGCAGTCGGTGAAGGCCGGGCTGCAAGTGGCCTTCTGAGCGGCGACGGCCTTAATCCCTTGCTGGTGAGCATGGTCTCGGATGTCACGTTTCGGCGCCTGATCGCTCTGCTTTGTCCTGCCCAGCTTTGTGCCAAGCATCTGCTGCGGCGTCACCGCCTTCGATCTCGCCGGCTGCCGCTGGCGGCAGTAGATCCTCGGGACTTCGCCCGAGGATGACGACGGTTGGCTTCTGGGCCAACGGAAAACCCCGCCAGTTCTCTCCGGCGGGGTCCGCATTTCCCTCAATCCTCAAGCGCTCAACCGCGCTCTCAGAACTCCACAGCCCGATCGCCGTCCTCGTCCTGAATGCGGGTCGGCAGGCCGATCTTGTTCAGGAGGTTGATGAAGGGCTTCGGCGGCAGTTCTTCGACGTTGGCCATCTTCTTGACGTCCCATTCGCCTGACGCGACCAGCATGGCGGCTGCGACCGGGGGGACGCCGGCGGTGTAGGAGATGCCCTGGCTGCCCACTTCGTTATAGGCTTCCTTGTGGTCGGCGACGTTGTAAATGAAGACGGTCTTTTCCTTGCCGTCCTTCAAACCCTTGACGTAGTCACCGATGCAGGTCTTGCCTTCGTAGTTCGGGGCAAGCGAGGCAGGATCCGGCAGGCAGGCCTTGACGACCTTGAGGGGGACCACTTCGGAGCCGTCGGCGAGCTTGACCGGCTGTTCGGAGAGCAGGCCGATCGACTTCAGGACGGTGAAGACGTTGATGTAGTGATCGCCAAAACCCATCCAGAAGCGCACGTCGGCGCCGTCCATGTTCTTGGCCAATGAGTGCACTTCGTCATGGCCGCAGAGATAGGCGCGACGCGTGCCGACGACCGGCAGGTCGTAGTCCTTGCCGATCTCGAACATCTTGTTGACCTTCCATTCGCCGCCCTGCCAGGAATAGACGACGCCGGTGAATTCGCGGAAGTTGATTTCCGGGTCGAAGTTGGTGGCGAAGTATTTGCCATGGCTGCCGGCATTGATGTCGACGATGTCGACGTCGGTCACCTTGTCGAGATATTCGTCCTTGGCGAGCTTGGCATAAGCATTGACCACGCCCGGATCGAAGCCGGCGCCGAGAATGGCGGTGATGCCCTTTTCAGCGCATTCTTCCGCACGCTTCCACTCGTAGTTTCCATACCACGGCGGGGTTTCGCAGATCTTGTTCGGCTCTTCATGGATCGCGGTGTCGATGTAGGCGACGCCGGTGTCCATGCAGGCGCGCAGCACCGACATGTTGAGGAAGGCGGTGCCGACATTGATGACGATTTGCGCGCCGAGCTTCTTGATCAGGGCCTTGGTGGCTTCGATGTCGAGGGCGTCGAGCGCGTGGGCTTCAAGGACGCCTTCCTGCTTCATCGCCTTCTTTTCATGAACCGAAGCGATGATGGCGTCGCACTTCGCCTTGGTGCGCGAGGCGATATGGATGTCGCCGAGCACGTCGTTGTTCTGCGCGCACTTGTGGGCGACCACCTGGGCGACGCCGCCGGCGCCGATGATGAGCACGTTCTTTTTCATTATGGGACCAACTCCTATGTCCAATCGTCAGAACCTGTTCCTGAGGGAGTTCAGGACAGGCTTGTTTCGTAGTCCGTGTAGTCGAATTCACGGACCGTCCTGAGGCTGCCATCCAGTTCGCGGATGGCGATTGCCGGCATTTGCACGCCGTTAAACCAGTTTTTCTTGACCATCGTGTAGCCGGCGGTGTCCTGCAGCGAGATGCGGTCGCCGATGTTCAATTCGTTTTCGAAATTGAACTCGCCGAAGATATCGCCCGCGAGGCAGGACTTGCCGCAGACCTGGTACCGGTGCGGTCCCTGGTTGGGGTGGACCTTCGCGCTTTCCCGGTAGATCAGGAGATCGAGGAGATGCGCTTCGATGGACGAATCCACCACGACAAGATCCTTGCCGTTGTAAAGTCTGTCGAGCACGGTGACTTCGAGCGTGGTCGACTTGGTGATCGAGGCTTCGCCGGGCTCCAGATAGACCTGGACGCCGAACTCGCCGGAGAAGCGCTTCAGGCGCTCGGCGAATTTTTCGAGCGGATAGTTCTCGCCGGTGAAATGGATGCCGCCGCCTAGGCTGACCCAGTCGGCCTTCTTCAGGAGGGGGGCGAACTTCTGTTCGATGTCGCCGAGCATTTTGTCGAAAAGATCGAAATCGCCGTTTTCGCAGTTGTTGTGGATCATGAAGCCGGAGATCAGCTCCATGACCGGCTCGACCTTTTTCAGATCCCACTCACCCAGCCGCGAGAAGGGGCGGGCGGGGTCGGCAAGGTCGAAGCTCGAGGAGGAGACGCCGGGATTGAGGCGCAGGCCGCGGATGATGCCGGAGGATTGCTTCTCGAAGCGGGTCAGCTGGCCGATCGAGTTGAAGATGATCTTGTCGGCGTGGGAGACGACCTCGTCGATCTCGTAGTCGGCATAGGCCACCGAATAGGCATGGGTTTCCTTGCCGAAGCGCTCATGGCCGAGGCGGACTTCATTGAGCGACGACGACGTCGTGCCGTCCATGTAGTCGCGCATGAAATCGAAGACCGACCAGGTGGCGAAACATTTCAGCGCCAGGAGCGCCTTGGCGCCGGAGAGTTCGCGCAATTTGGCGATCTTCTCCATGTTCTGGAGCAGTTTGGATTTGTCGATCAGATAATAAGGGGTCTGGATCAAGGCTCTATCCTTCGTGAACCCAGCCGTTGCCGGCGGAAGTGAACGGGACGCCCCGAATGCGTCGGAGGGGGTCCATAGGCAAAAGGGGGGTAAAAGGCAAGCACAAGCTCGGGGTTTCAGCAGATTGCGCCTGTTTGGCCCGAGAAGATGAAACCAAGATGACGGTCGGTGCCTGCCAAATCCGGGATGCACTGCGTCCAGCGGAGTCCAGCCATGCATAAAAAAGGCGTCTTATTTAGCAATATGCAAGCTTCCGCTGGTAATCGTTGCCTAACGCTACTCTCCTGGACATCTCATGCATCTCGACCTCGCGACGATTCTGACACTGCATCCGCTGTCACTGGCTGTCGGCGCGCTGTGTTTCCTGCTGGTGCGCTCGCGGTCCCTGCATATTCGCGGGCTCGGCAAGATGTCTCTGGGTTTCCTCGTGCTGGGCGGCGGCTCGCTTCTGGCCGGCGCCGGGCTTGAAGATGTCATCGACTACCGCACCTGGACGTTCTGGAGCTTCGTCAGCGGACCGGTATCCTATTCCCTGATCTATGTGGGGCTGATCAACCTGATCGAGGAGCGTCCTGCCGGTCGCAACTGGTTCGCGTTCGTGGTTCCGATTGTGCTGACGACCTGGGCGTTCGTGTCGGATTTCTACCTCGACAATGTCGAACGTTCGGCGGTTTTCCTCTCTGTCATGGCGATGTTTGCGCTGGCAGCCGTCTGGATGGTGCTCCGTGACAAGAGGGGCGAGCGGTTGCAGACCCGATGGGGGCTTGCCGGAGCCTTCGTCTGCAAGGCGATCATCGCCTTGACCACCATTGTGGTGATCGCCAGACCTGATCTGATGCCTGTGACGCCGGCGGCCACTTTCCTGCTTCTGATCCTCTGCCAGTTCGCCATTGCGATGTTTGTGCTGATCCTGGTGCAGGAACGGTCCGAGCGTCGATTGATAGCGCTGACAGAGACCGACAGCCTGACCGGGATCCACAACCGGCACTGGATGATGGACCGGCTGCCGCAGCAGGTGCAGCCGGGAAGTGCCTATGTCATCATCGATATCGACCACTTCAAGCAGGTCAACGACCGCTATGGGCACGTGGCCGGGGACCAGGTTTTGACGGGAGTGGCGCAGGCCATGATGCGCTCGCTCGGGGAGACGGCGATTTTCGCGCGTATGGGCGGCGAGGAGTTCGGCCTGTTTCTGCCGGATGTCGGTGTCGCACGCGCAATCGAAACGGTCGAGCAGTTGCGCGCGACCGTTGCTTCGCTCGCGATTTCCCATGACGGCGAGGTGATCCCGGTGACACTGAGTGCCGGCGTTGCGGTGGCGCCGGTGGCAAAGACCATGACAAAACTGATGGGCCGGGCCGATGCTGCGCTTTATGCGGCCAAGAGAGGCGGGCGCAATCGGGTGGTGCTGGCTGGGGCCAACACACAGCTGACGACGCCTGGCGAGACGGAGCGCTTCGACCAGCCGGCGAGTTCCCTTTAAAGCTGCACGAGAGGACGCTTTCGCGGCCTCTGGACCTTGTCAGCGTCTTCGGAATTTGATTGGCCTTCACCATCAAACTCCGTTTCGCGAGCCCGTTATGCTGAAAGATTTGTCTCCCCAGGCCGCCTTCATGGGCGTGCTCGTCGCCTTTGTCGGTTTTGCCAGTTCCTTTGCCGTCGTCTTGCAGGGGCTGAAGGGTGTTGGGGCAACCGATTACGAGGCGGCGTCCGGGCTGATGGCGCTGTCCGTTGCAATGGGGATCTGCGGGATCGTGCTCAGTGCCTGGACGAAACTGCCGGTCTCGGTCGCGTGGTCGACACCGGGGGCGGCGCTGATGGCGACGGCGGGTGTTCCAGTGGGCGGCTTTCCGGCAGCGGTCGGGGCGTTTCTGGTCTGCGCGGCGCTGATCGTGCTTGCCGGGCTGATCCGCCCGTTTGGCCGCGCTGTGGCGGCAATCCCTGCGCCCATCGCCAATGCCATGCTGGCCGGCGTTATTCTCAGCCTGTGTTTTGCGCCGTTCAAGGCGGTGGCCTTCGATGCGACCTTGGGACTGCCGATTCTCGTCGTCTGGGCGGTGGTGTCGGCCTTCAAGCGGCTTTACGCGGTGCCTGCGGCCCTTCTGGCCTTTGTCGTGGTCATCGTCCTTGGTGTCGAACTTCCGGAGGGGGCCATGGCCAGTTGGGCAGCCTCGCTCGCACCGCCGGTGGAACTGGTGCGGCCGGCGTTCACGCTGCCCGCGCTGGTGTCGATTGCGCTGCCGCTGTTCATCGTCACCATGGCCTCGCAGAACATTCCCGGGATCGCGATCCTCAAGGTCAACAAATATGAGCCGAATCCGGGGCCGATGTTTGCCGTGACCGGCGTGTTTTCGGCATTGTTGGCGCCGTTCGGCGGGCATGCGGTCAATCTTGCGGCGATCACGGCGGCGATGTGTGCGGGCGAGGATGCGCATCCCGATCCGAAGCGGCGCTATTGGGCGGCGATCATTGCCGGCATCGGCTATGTGCTTCTGGGGCTTGCCGCCGGTGCGGTCACCGGTTTCGTGTCGCTGGCGCCGCCTGTTCTCATCCAGTCGGTGGCGGGTCTGGCGCTGATCGGGGCGTTTTCGGGGTCCTCGGTTGCAGCGTTCCAGGTGCCGGAGACGCGGGAGGCGGCGGCGGTGACGTTCCTTGTGACGGCGTCGGGGATTTCCATTCTCGGGATCTCAGGGGCATTCTGGGGGCTGATTGCGGGGGTGGCGATGCTGGGGCTGGTGAAGATTGCGAGAAGCCGCGCTTGAGGCGGCCCCGCATCAAAGCAATCGTTTTTGGGCTGGCGGCCAGCCTGTTCGGTTATGTGTTCTACATGCGCTACTGGATCTGGCGGGACTGTATCGCGGCAGCGCAGTCGAGCTGTGTCACGTCCGACGGCAGCAATGTCACCGAGGGCGGGATGGTCTGGGGCGTGGTGGCAATCGGTCTCCTCGCCGCATCCATCATTGCGCAGTTCGGACGACGCTGAGAGACGTGTGTCTTGCCTGGTGCAATCGCATGGGTTGCGCTAGGTTGAGGGCATGGAGTTCGAATTCGATCCGGCCAAAAGTGAGGCGAACAAGGCGAAGCACGGAATCGATTTCGTGGCGGCGCAGGAGTTGTGGTATGATCTCTTTGGCGTCGATGCGGATGCGGGACATCCGGCGGAAGCGCGGCGAATCCGCGTAGGCAGGATCGCTGGCGTTTTATGGACAGGTGTTTATGTTCTGCGGGACGAACGCGTGCGGATTATTTCTGTGCGCCGAGCGAGAATTCAAGAGAGGCGTCGCTATGAAGATAATCAGCGCTGAAGAATTCGACCGGAAGTTCGACGACGGTGAGGATATCAGCGAATATATCGATTGGAGCACCGCCACCCGTCCCAACCTCGAGCCGGCTGAACTGACTGTGACCGTGACGCGAGGAACGAAGCTCCTGCTGGAGCGTCAGGCAAAGGAACTTGGTGTATCCGTTGATTCCCTGCTTGAAGAGTGGTTGCGCGAAAAGCTGGATGCGGCACGTTCATCCGCTGCCGAATAACACCCTTGCGCGATTCATTTCGTCGCGCTATTCCTGATCCCATGAAGACCAACGGCACCTCCATTGCTGCGACTGAGATGACGGCCCGCGCTGCGGCCGGCTTCGTCGCGTCGGTGCCAAACTCGCTTCTTCTTCTCGGCCTTATCCGCGGTTGCCGGGTCCATTGAGGAGCGCCCGGCGGCCGGGTCAGCCGTTTGGCGATTGCTCCTCGAAAACTCCCACATCGATATCAGCAATTCCCTGACAAGGGATCGTTCGGACGTGTCAAACGCAAGCTGATTTGCTATCAGCCGGTCACGCCGACGAGGACGAGAAGAGACGAAGACGATGATTTTGAAGACCCATACCGTGAAGCAGGGCATGCCGGACGCTTCTGAGAAGTACCGCCCTTATCCGCAGATCGCCATTGCCGACCGCACCTGGCCGTCCAAGGTGATCGACAAGGCGCCGATCTGGTGTTCCGTCGATCTGCGCGATGGCAATCAGTCACTGGTCAACCCGATGGGCCATGACCGCAAGGCGCGGATGTTCCAGCTCTTGCTGGACATGGGTTTCAAGGAAATCGAGATCGGCTTCCCCTCGGCCTCGCAGACCGATTTCGACTTTGCCCGCTGGTGCGTGGAAGAGGGCGGTGTTCCCAATGATGTCTCGCTGCAGGTCTTGGTGCAGTGCCGGCCGGAGCTGATCACGCGGACCTTCGAGGCGCTGCAGGGCGCACACAAGCCGATCATTCATTTCTACAACTCGACCTCCGAGCTGCAGCGCCGCGTGGTGTTCGGCAAGGATGTCGCCGGCATCAAGCAGATTGCGGTCGACGCGGCGAAGATGATCATGGACATGGCGGCGAAAGCTGGCGGCGGCTATCGCTTCGAATATTCGCCGGAGAGTTTTACCGGCACCGAGCTCGAGGTGGCGCTGGAGATCTGCAATGCCGTCATCGCCGAAGTGAAGCCGACGGCGGACAATAAGCTGATCCTGAATTTGCCCTCGACCGTCGAAATGGCGACGCCGAACATCTATGCCGACCAGATCGAATGGATGTGCCGCAATATCGACCAACGCGAAAATGTCATCATCTCGCTGCATCCGCATAATGACCGGGGCACCGGCATTGCCGCGACGGAACTCGGCCTGATGGCCGGCGCCGACCGCGTTGAAGGCACGCTGTTCGGCAATGGCGAGCGCACCGGCAATGTCGATGTCGTGACGCTGGCGCTCAACATGTATACGCAGGGTGTCGACCCGCAGCTGGACTGCTCCGACATCGAGCGGATCAAGGCGGTCTATGAATATTCCAACGAGATGGTCATTCCCGAGCGTCATCCGTATGTCGGCGAGCTGGTCTATACGGCCTTCTCCGGCTCACACCAGGATGCAATCAACAAGGGCATGAAGGCGATCAAGACCGCCAATCATCCGCTCTGGGAAGTGCCCTATCTGCCGATCGATCCGCAGGACGTCGGCCGTACCTATGAGGCGATCATCCGGATCAATTCGCAGTCGGGCAAGGGCGGCATCGCCTATATCCTGCAGGAAGATTACGGCATCAACCTGCCGCGCGCCCTGCAGGTGGAGTTCCGCGAGGACATCCAGCGGATCACCGACGAGGATGGCAAGGAACTGCCGTCGAAGAAGATCTACGAGCGCTTCATCGAACGTTATGTCGAGCAGCCGCGGGCGCGGATCAAGTTTGTCGATCACCACACCTATCCGGCTGGCACTGATCAGAAGGGCATCCGGGTCGTTGCCGCCGAGATCACCGACAAGGGTGAGACGAAGCGGATCGAGGGCAAGGGGACTGGGCCGATCGACGGCTTTGTCAATGCGCTGTCGACCTATCTCGGGATCGATCTCTCGGTGCAGGACTATTCCGAGCATTCGTTGCAGCATGGCTCGAATGCGGCAGCCATTGCCTATGTCGAGATGGCGCATGCCGGCGGCAAGCTGTTCGGCGCAGGCATCAACACCAATATCGTGACGGCCTCTCTGGAGGCGATCGTCTCGGCCGCAAACCGCGTGCTTGAGACGCAGGCCAAGGCCTAAACAACATGACGCTCTTCGCCGAGGTTCGACATGTGGCCTCGGCGAAGGCACCGCTCGTGCTGCTGCATGGCTTCGGTGGGATCGGGGCGCTGTGGGCGCCGGTCGTCTCTCGGCTCGGCCCCGATATCCCGCTGGTCGTGTATGATCTGCCGGGTCACGGGCAGTCGCTCGGTGCCGAGGGTATCGGGCATGCCGGTGTGATGGCCAAGGTTGTTCTCGCGGATCTCGATCGGCGCGGGGTTTCCAGCTTTCATCTCTGCGGGCATTCGATGGGTGGTGCGATTGCGAGCCTGATTGCGCTGCGTGCCGCCGACCGGGTGCGCTCGCTGACGCTGCTGGCGCCGGGCGGTTTCGGGCCCGAAATCCATCATGAGGCGCTGCGGCGCTATGGTTTGGCGGTTGAGACCAGCGACCTGGCACTGGCTCTGGCTGCGCTGTTGGCTCCGGGCAGCATGTCTGGTGTGACGAGCCTCGATCGGCTTGCCGATGCTCGGCGTCTTCCCGGAGCCACGGACCGGCTTATGGAGATCCTGAATTCCTTCCTTGTGGAGACCGACGGGCTGACAGGGCAGGGGACGCTGCCGCTTTCGGCTTTCGAGGCGCTTGGCGTTCCGACGCGGCTGTTGTGGGGAACGAAGGATCCGATCCTGCCGGTCACGCAAGCCAAGGCCATCTGGCCGGGTGCCGACGTGATGCTGATCGAAGGCGTAGGGCATATGCTGATGGACGGGGCACCGGATGCGGTGGCTTCCGCTCTTTCATCCGCGATGGCGGCAGATTGAGCCTCAGAGGCCCATCAGCCGCTCGCTGTGGTCAAGCTTCAGCGGCGCATCTTCGCTTTCGATCTTGAAGCGCTGCCAGTCGAGTTGCCAGTTGCCTGCCTCGCCCTCGATGGAGAAAAGGTTGTAGCCAGCGGCAGGTTTCTTGGCGCCGGGGCCCTGGCTTGCCGAGGCGATGCCGACGACGGGGATGTGTTTTTCGCGGTCTGCCAGCCAGTAGAGCGTGTTGAGATGCGTGTGGCCGTGCAGCACGAGTTCGGCGCCACCGGTGCGAATGGCGGCGGCAAAGCGACGGATGCCGATCATGCGCTTATGCTGGGCGGCGGCCCCCCGGATCGGCGGGTGATGGATCATCACCACGCGAAACAGGCCTTCCTCGCCGGCGGCCTTCAACAGGCCTGCCGTCTCGCGGGCTTGTCTGCCGCTGAAATAGCCTTGCGCGGAGAAGGGCGGGGTGGCGATCGAGGTGGAACAGCCGATGATGGCGACTGGCCCCCGGCGGCGGATATAGGGAAAGAGCTTGTGGCTGTCCTGGAAGATCAGCGGATCGTCGTCGCCGCGCATGTAGTCATACCAGGCCTGGACCACGCGGTCATGGGCGCCCGGCACATAGGCGTCGTGATTGCCCGGAACGACCGAGGTATCGAGGGGCGTGCCGGCGAGCTTCAGCCATTCGGCGACGAGACGGATTTCGAGCTTCGAGGCAAGGTTGACGAGGTCGCCGGTGATGGCGAGGTGATCTGGGTTGGCTTCGCGAATGCTGGCGAGGACCATTTCCAGTGCATTGGGGAAAAGATGCTTGCGACGGTTGCGATGCCAGTTCACATAGCCCGTGATGCGCTTGGAGGCGAGTTCCCGGATCGTCAGGTTCGGCAATGGGCCGAGGTGGACATCGGATATATGCGCGAGCTTGAACATGGCGCTTCTCATAACGGCGCGGACAGGGAGGGGCAAGGGAAATGACACCAGCCGGGAACGGGGCGGACACGCCCAGTGATGAAAGGCTGGGATGGCCGAAGAGGTTCCTTGTCCGGCTGCTGCATGTCTATTTCGCCTTCAGCCGGGGCATGACGCTTGGCGTCAGGGCCGCCTGTTTCGATGCCGAGGGCCGGGTTTTTCTCGTGCGCCACACCTATGTGCCGGGCTGGCATTTGCCGGGTGGTGGCGTGGAGCGCGGCGAGACGGGGTTTGCAGCACTCGCCAAGGAATTGCGCGAAGAGGGCAATCTGGAGATGACCGGTGCCCCCAGACTCTTCCAGGTCTATTTCAACGGCCGGATCAGCGGGCGCGATCATGTCCTGCTCTACCGGGTCGATGTGGTGCAGACGGCGCCGCGTGGCGCCGATCGGGAGATTGCAGACTGCGGGTTCTTCGATCCGGCGTCGCTGCCCGATGGCACGACCGAGGCGACGCGTCGCCGCCTCGCCGAACTCAGCGGCGCAGCGGCGATGTCGCATCACTGGTAAGGGTCAGGCCCCGAGCCCTTCGCGGCCGTGCGGGACCATCAGGTCGAGTTCCGGTCCCACCGGCACGACGCCGGTCGGATTGATCATGGTGTGGCTTCGGTAATAGTGATGCTTGATGTGGCGCATCACGACGGTCTCGGCGACGCCTTCCGTCTGATAGAGGTCGCGCAGATAGGCTGATAGCGCCGGATAATCGGCGATGCTGCGGATGTTGCATTTGAAGTGGCCGACATAGACGGGGTCGAAGCGGACAAGCGTGGTGAAGAGGCGCCAGTCGGCTTCGGTGACCCGGTTGCCGAAGAGATAGCGCTGGTTGGTCAGGCGTTCTTCCAGCCAGTCGAGCGTCTCGAACAGCGGATAGACGGCGCTTTCATAAGCTTCCTGGGTGGTGGCAAAGCCGGCCTTGTAGACGCCGTTGTTAACCGTGTCGTAGATGCGGGTGTTGATCGTGTCGATCTCGGCATGGAGATCTTGCGGATGCATGTCGAGCGTCGAGCCGGTCAGGTGATCGAAGGCCGCGTTGAACATGCGGATGATCTCGGACGATTCGTTCGAGACGATCGTGCCCTGCTGTTTGTCCCAGAGGACCGGCACGGTGACGCGGCCGGAGAAGGTCGGGTCGGCTTTCACGTAGACCTGCCAGAGGAAATCCGAGCCGAAGAGATGATCGCCTGTGGCGCCGTCGCGCTCGTGGAATTCCCAGCCATTCGACAGCATCAGGGGATCGACGACCGAGACGGAGATCAGGTCTTCGAGGCCTTTCAGGGCGCGGAAGATCAAGGTGCGGTGGGCCCAGGGACAGGCATAGGAGACATAGAGATGGTAGCGGCCGGCCTCGGCCTTGAAGCCGCCCTTGCCGGAGGGACCCGGCGTGCCGTCTACTGTGACCCAGTTGCGGAAGCTCGAATCCGCCCGCTTGAAATGGCCCGAGGTCGATTTCGTATCGTACCAGACGTCCTGCCAGACGCCGTCTACCAGCCTGCCCATGGCATGCTCCCTTTTTCCGTTTCTCACTTGCCGGGGAAGATACGTCACCCCGTCGCGATTGCGAGGGGCGATGCGATGAACAGTGCGTTTTCCGTTGGACGCGCGGAAATTTTGCTGCTATCGGGAAAAAACTGACAAAGAAAGCCTCAGATGACCCTTTCACGGAACCCACGACGACGCTGATGCTCATGAACGCCGCAAGGCGCGTGAACCCATATTGCTGTCTGTCTGCTGGTTTCGGTCATCCATGAAAAACTTTGGGCTTATCTACCTCACCGAGGATGCGTCGCACGACGCTGTCATCGACCTCATCAACGAAGAAGCGTTTGGTCCCGGCCGGCATACGCGTGCGGCTGCCCGCATTCGCGAGCAGGGGCCGCATGACCGGTCGCTCTCCTTCATCTGTGCCGACAATGGCGAGACGATTGCCTCTGTGCGCATGACGCCTGTGATGGCCGGGGCTGTGAAGGGGCATCTGCTGGGGCCGCTCGCCGTCAGGCCCTCGCACAAGAACCGGGGCATTGGCCGGGAACTGGTGCGGATCGCCATCGAGGCGGCCCGGCGCAAGGGCTCGGAAGGCGTGATCCTGATCGGCGACCCGCCGTATTACATGCCGCTCGGCTTCGATAAGGTGGCGTATAAGGCGCTCGACTTCCCCGGTCCCGTCGATCCGAACCGTGTGCTGGTGGTGCCGCTGGCTGACGACCTGCATGACCGGCTAAAGGGCGTCATTGCCTGGCGGGATTGCAAGGCGGTTGAGGTGGATGTCCCGGCGATAGACGATATCGCGCCCAACAAGGCCTATGCTTCGGCCTAACAGTTTAACTAAGGGCCTTGCCCGAAGTGCTTGATCAATCAGAACATATCGGGACCCTTTTTGATGTCCTCAATGCGGCTGAATAAGCTGTATTCTGCCCGTTCATCGGAGCGGCGGGCGGCCGGGTTGATCGTGCCGATATAGGCTCTGAGGCAATCGCGAGCTTCACATCCTGACCGCACAGGCGCTCGGGGACGAGGGGGCCACATAAAACCAGTCGCGACCGGTATAGCCGAGGATGCCACCATCCATGCTGCCTCCATCCGCTGGGATCGGGATGCGGATCTGTTTCCGGTCGGTCAGACGCAGCTGGGGGGGCGTTGTGGGCCGTCATGCCGCCGCGGATGGCATCATGGGCGGTTTCGGGCAGGGTGTTGGTGAGCCTGAGGGGGGCATCACGCAGATCTGGCGTGCCGCAGCCACGATGTCGTGGGGCAGGTTCCCGATGTTCGCTGCAAAATGGTTTCACGGTTGTAGTGGCGTGTATTCGACGCCGCAGTCTTTCCGCGCCGAGGTCGGCTGCAGCACTCCTTATCCGTTCTGTCGTCCGGGCAGGATCGCATCGGCGATGATGTCGAACAGGTGCCCGGACCGTGGCACCAGGGGAGGCTGTTCCGCGAGCCAGGCGAGAGCGCTGATCAGGGCGAAGAGGTCGTCGCCGTCCATGTCCGTGCGCGCCATGCCCTTGGACTGGGCGTGGACGAGAAGGCGCGTGCCGCCCGCGCGCAAGGCGACGCATGAGGTGTGCAGCGCCGAGTTCTCGTCGGAGATGGCGTTCACCATCGGGGCAATGACGCCGCTGTAGTCGCGGGTTGCAGCCACCGTCTCCTTGACCCAGGCGAGCAGGGCGCCTGCGGCATCCTCTTCCTTCTCCAGCTCTGCCGCCCGCTCGCTCAGCGCATCAAAGGTCTGCCGGAGCAGGGCATCCAACAGGGCGTCACGCGTTGGAAAATGGCGGTGAAGCGTGCCGTCGCCGACGCCTGCCTTGCGCGCGATGTCGCGCAGCGAGGTCTCGGCGCCGCCACCGGTCAGAAGGCTGCGGGCGACGGACAGGATATGCTCATAGTTCTTTTTTGCGTCGGATCGCATGGCACGCCTTGACAAATGGAGCGGCGCTCCGTTTATTCGGGGCAGCGCTCCACTTAATGCGGGGCGGTGCTCCAAATCGGATAGCATGGCTGTCCGCAACAAGAAAGAGACTGTCATGAAGACCATGAAAGCCGTCCGCATTCACGCCTTCGGAGGCCCCGAGGTGCTGGTATATGAGGACGCCCCCATGCCCGTGATCAAGGCCGGCGAGGTGCTCGTTCGCGTCCATGCCATCGGCATCAATCCGCCCGACTGGTATCTCCGCGATGGCTACAAGTCCTTGCCGCCAGAATGGCAGCCGAAAGTCGACTTCCCGCTGATCCTCGGGACCGATATCTCCGGCACGATCGAGGCTCTGGGGGAGGGCGTCGACCGGTTTGCGGTCGGAGACGAGGTCTATGCCATGGTGCGCTTCTTCAGTGTCGGGGAAAGCCAGGCCTATGCGGAATATGTCTCCGTTCCGGCGTCAGAGCTTGCCCTGAAGCCGAAGGGGATCGACCATCCGGAGGCGGCGGCCGCGCCGATGTCGTTGCTGACGGCCTGGCAGTTCCTGGTGGATGTCGGCCATGAGGCACCGAACCCGCTGCAGTCAGATCGCCATCGGCCCGTCCCGCTGGAGGCCAGGTCCGTGTTGGTCAACGGGGCGGCCGGTGGCGTCGGTCATCTCGCGGTCCAGATTGCAAAACTGAAGGGTGCCCATGTGACGGCCGTGGCCTCGGGCCGGCACGAACAGTTGCTGCGTGACCTCGGCGCAGACGCCTTCATCGACTATACCCAGATGGCTCCTGAGACGGTCGCCCGGGATCTCGATCTGGTCCTGGACACGGTGGGTGGACCGACGACGGGTCGATTTCTGCCCTGTCTGAAACCTGGCGCTGCCCTGTTTCCGGTCTATCCGCTCGGCTTTTCCGGTGCCGATGAGGCAGCGAGGCTCGGCATCACGGTCTCCACCTTACAGGTGCGCTCCAGCGGTGCGCAGCTGGCTGAGATCGCGCCTCTGTTGAATGACGGATCGATCCGGGTGGTGATCGATAGCCAGTATCCGCTTGCTGCGGTTCGGGAAGCCCATGAGCGCGCCGCACGGGGGCATATCCAGGGCAAGATCGTCCTCACCGTTGAATGAGATATCCGCCGGCCATGGGGCTGCTCATAGCCCCGTGGCATTCTTCAGCAGAAACGAGAGCAAACATGATCATCATTCAAGGTGAGATCCAGATCGACCCGTCCGATGTGACGGCATTCGAACGTGACATCCGCACAATCAACCCGCTGATCCTTCCGGACAGTGGTTGTCTCTTCTATGTGGTCACGGCTGTGGATGCAGTAGGGGGACGCCTCGCGGTCTCGGAGCGGTGGAGAGACCAGGCGTCCCTGACGGCACATCTCCAGCGGACTGAGGTTATGTCTTTCATGACGGTTTGGGGTGGCAGAATGCGCGGCAACCTTTCGGTGTTCGATGCCCAGAACGAAAGGGCGCTGGGGGGCTGACTACCGCCGCTGGCGCCACCGGGGGATGTCGGCGGCAGCAGGATGCGAAGACCTGCAGAACCTGGAAGCAGCTGCCCCGTCAGCACTGAACGACTTCCAAATAGCCGTCGGATGCGAGCTGGATGAGTGTCCGGTCCCGTGTAACCAGCGGCATCTTTTTTACACGGCTTGTCGCGATCAGATAACAATCGCCTGGGTCTTTGTGGCCAGTGTCGACAACGACTGTCGCCGCTTCGCATGCAATCTTCTGATAGATCGGTGCTACGCGTGCACCGGTCGCAGTCGTTGCCAAAGAGAACCAGCGAGAGGGGGACTTGTTACCAAAGATGACGGGGTCTCTGTGGGCTGGCTTCATAGATGCGAGCGACAATTCCCAAGCGCTGATGGGAGATACAAAAAGTCGCTGTGATACTTGGCTTTCAGCAATCACGATCAGCGCTTCCTGCGACATCGAACTTGCTGCTGTGATCAACCAGTAGAGCGCATGTGTATCGAGAAGCGCTCCGGCCATCAAAGTTCTCTAGCGCGTTTTGTTTTTTGCCTGACCGCTACTGAGCGCCTGGGCTGCTATCGGTTTGGTCAGATCGAGCCCCTTCTGCAAGGGCAGATCCGATGGCTTCATTGAGTTCGCGCCGCGCAACTCAATGTAATGACCGGTGCGCGGATCGCGCAGCATCCATTTCCCCGTCGGTTCTTGCTTGAGATCGGCTTTGGTCATGGTGCCACCATAGCGTGAAATTCGGCACAATGCTAGACCGATCTCTCTCTACTACCGCCCCTCACGCCACCACATCGCAGACACTGCCAGCAGCAGAATCCCCAACCCCGCGAAACCCGCAAACAGCGGCAGCGTATTCACGCCCTTCAATACCGTTTCGTCAGTCAGCCGGATCAGCATGCGGCGGTCGTCGGCGACGCGGACTTCGCCGCGCACCGGCAGGATGTCGGGGATGCGGATCGATTGGTCGCCGTCGTCGAGGCGGGTGGTGAGGCCTTTCGATTCCGCGCTGATCGGGGCGAGCGTCTCGGTTGTCGAGACCATGGCGCGGAATTCGGGGGCGTCGACGGCGCCGACATGGACGAGGGTGGAGAAATCGCCATTGGCGACGGTGAAGAGGCCGGTTTCGGTCATGCGGCGTTCGCCGCGATAGAGGCCGGGCTGGATCCCCGAGAGATCAAGCGTGATGGTTTCGCCCGAGGGCGTGGTGATCGTCGCGGGGCCGGGGGCGTCGCCGATGGTCTGGCGGGTGACTTCGAGCGTGCGGCCTTGCGCGCGGGCGCGGAGAGCCTCTTCCTCGAGTTCCGGTTCCTTCATCAGCCAGTGGGCGATGCGGCGATAGAGCGAGACATGCGGGCCGCCGCCTTCGAAGCCGCGGGCCCAGAGCCAGCCCTGGTCGGAGAGCAGCATGGCGACGCGGCCCTGTTCGGCGCGGTTGAGGACCAGAAGTGGGCGGCCTTCGTCGGCCGTCATCACGGTTTCGCCAGCGGCGTCGCCGACATCGACGCTGCGGAACCAGCGGCCCCATTGCGGCGGTTCGACATTGGAGCCATCGAGGCCCCGGGTGACCGGGTGGCGTTTGCCCTGTTCGGAGAGGCGCGGATAGAAGCCCGCCTGGTGCACCTCACCGGTCGGGGCGGCCGGCAGGACGGATTCGAGCGGGGTCAGTGCGATCGAATCCTGGCTCGCATGTTCGGGGCCGGCGGCGATCAGGAGGGCGCCGCCGTTCTTCACATATTCGGCGATGTAGTCGTAATAGAGGATCGGCAGCACGCCGCGATGCTGGTAGCGGTCGAAGATGATCAGGTCGAAATCGTTGATCTTTTCGACGAAGAGTTCGCGGGTCGGGAAGGCGATCAGCGACAGTTCGTTGATCGGCGTGCCGTCCTGCTTTTCCGGCGGGCGCAGGATGGTGAAGTGGACGAGGTCGACGGAGGCGTCTGATTTCAGCAGGTTGCGCCAGGCGCGTTCGCCGGCATGGGGTTCGCCCGAGACGAGCAGCACGCGCAGGTTCTGGCGGATGCCTTCGATCAGGTGGATGGCGCGGTTGTTGACGTCGGTGACTTCGCCCGGCGTTCCGGCAACGGAAAATTCCAGCACGTTGTTGCCGCCGCGCGGGACCTTGAAGGCGTAGGAAGTTTCGGCTCCGGGCAGGGCCGAGACGGTGCCCAAATCCTCGCCATTCATCTTGACCGAGACATCGGCCGGCTGGTTTGACGGTTCGCCGTCGTCGAAGACGCGGAAGGTGAGCTCCTGTTCTTCATCGACGATGCCGAAGCGCGGCGCGCGCAGGATCTCGATGCGGCGGTCGAATTCGCCAGCCTTGCCGGTGATCAGCGCGTGGATGGGGGCCGAGAAGGGCAGCGGCTGGGTGTCCGGCGGCAGGTCGTGGACCTGGCCGTCGGTCACGAAGATGGCGCCGCCGACACGGGCCGGCGGGACATCGGCGGTTGCGGTCTGCAGGGCTTCGAAGAGTTTGGTCGAGGGCGCGTCGCTGTCGCCGGGATCGGTGACTTCGACGATGCGGGGTTCGAGATTGGGGAAACGGGCGAGGCGTTCACGCAGGCCCGCAAGGGCCTCATCCGTCTGGGCGGCGCGGCCGGCGATCTGCTGGCTCTGGCTGCGGTCAACGATGACGGGCACGACTGTCGTCAAGGGATCGCGCTCTTCCTGGAGGAGCAGCGGGTTGGCGAGGGCTGCGAGCACGGCAAGCGAGGCGGTGAAGCGGATGGCGGTGCCGCGCAGGCCGCGCAGGAAGCCGAGGGTTGCGAGAAGCGTGGCGAGCACGGCGAGAATGGCGATGGCGAGCCAGGGGATGAAGGGGGCGAATTCGAGCGTCATGTCACTGGCCCAACCGTTCGAGGAGAGCGGGGACATGCACCTGGTCGGCCTTGTAGTTGCCGGTCAGCATATACATCATGATGTTGACGCCGGAGCGGAAGGACATTTCGCGTTGCATCTCGTCGGCGGGGACGACGGGCAGCACGCTTGCGCCATTCGCATCGACCGCCCAGGCGCCGAGCAGATCGTTGCCGGTGATCATGATCGGGGTGACGCCGTCGCCGGATGAGGCGACGCCGCTGTTGCTCGATTGCGCTTCCTGGCGGGCCTCGACCCAGAGCGGGCTTCCCTCATAACGGCCGGGGAAACCCTGCAGCAGATAGAAGGAGCGGGTCAGCACATGGTCGGAGGGCACGGGTTCCAGCGGCGGGATGTCGATATTGGCGAGGATCGCCTGCAGGCGTTCACCATTGGCGGACGGACCGCTGTCATTGCCGAGCGTCGAAATCTGGTCGCGGGTGTCGAAGAGCACGGTGCCGCCGGCGCGCATATAGGCGTCGATGCGGCTGATGGCGGCGGCTGATGGCATGGGGGCCGTGGCCGAGATCGGCCAGAAGATGATCGGGTAGAAGGACAGGTCGTCCTTGGTGATGTCGACGCCGACGGGCGGGGCGGGTTCCAGCGTCGTGCGATAGGTGAGGAAGTCGGTGAGGCCCTGCAGGCCTTGCTCGGACAGTCTGTCGACGTCCTGTTCGCCGGTCACGACATAGGCGAGATGGGTGTTGTCGAGGCGCTCCAGGATCTGCTCGTCGCCGGGTTTGGCATCCGAGGCGAAGGTCTGGCCTGACGGCATGCCGGCGGCGAGGCCGAAGGCGAGCGCCATGACGGCGGCCGTTGCCGCGCGCTTCGGCAGGCGGGCGAAGGCGCCGCCCATGAAGAGCACGATCAGGCTGTCGAGCACGAGCAGCAGGAAGGCGGTCGAGAGCAAGCCGGGCTTCAGCGGGACGGCGGCGGTGCCGGCCATCGGCTCGCGGGCGATCACGAGGCCTGCGGGGCTGGCGAGGGGCCGGAGTTCTGCGCCTGATGGCAGGAGGTTCAGGGCGGCAAAGCCGTCTTCGGTGCCGTAAAGGCCGGGCGGGTTGTCGAAGGTGGCGGCTTGCGGCCGGTCGGGACCGAGCGAGAGCGGGCGGGCGGTGCGGGCCTCGGCGGTGAGTGCGCCGCGTTCGGTGAGCAGGCGGAAGGGCGGAAGCGCGGGCGCTGTCGACTGGGCGGTGTCTGTCTGGGCGGCACCGACGCGGGTCAGTTGTACGATGCGGCGGAGCATTTCGACGAAGGTGCCCGAGATTGGCAGATCCGACCAGGTGGCCTCGGCGCTGACATGGAAGAGTACGACGCGGCCGGCGCGTTTTTCCTGGACGGTGACGAGCGGCGTGCCGTCGGCCAAGCTCGCCCAGGTGCGGGCGGCAAGATCCGGGCTTGGTTCGGCGAGCACCTGGCGCTTGACGAGGATGCCTTGCGGCTTCGGCATGCCGGCAAAGGGGCCGAAGGTCGGGAAATCGGCGAGCGGCTGGGGTTCTGCCCAGGAGAGGGCGCCGCCAAGCGCGCGTTCGCCCTGACGCAGCATGACCGGCACCAGCGGATCATCGGCGGCGGCGGCGGCGAGACGCGGGCCGGCAAAGCGGATCAAGGTGCCACCGCGCTCGATCCAGGCCTGCAGGGGCGCATAGACATCGGCCGGCAGGCGGCCGACATCGGCGAGCACCAGGGCAGACGGGTTCTGCTTGAGGATTTCGGGGATGGCGACGGCGAGGTCGGTCTGGCCGGGCTTGACGACATCGGCATAGGGACCCAGCGCGCGCTCGATGTAGTAGAGCGGCGAGAGCAGCGGCTGGAAACCATCGCCGCTGTCACCGGAGACGAGGGCCACTTTGCGGCGGCGGAAGCCGTCATCGAGCAGGTATGTGGCGCCGGCGGAGGCGACGCCCGTGATCGACAGGCGGGCGAAATCATTGCGCAGCTCGAAGGGGGCGGCGATCTGGCCGGTGGCTTCCGTGGCTCCTGCGGCGAAATCGGCGGTGCCGGAGGCGATGACGCGGCCCTGGCGGTCCTGGGCCTCGACGATGACCTGGCGGGCTTTGGTGGCGTTGAGGCGGGAAAGGGTGACGCTCAACGCATCCGAGCCGTTGTTGGCGCCGGTGATGGCGATGGCGGTCGGGCCGTTGTTTTCGATCAGGCGGAATTCGGCGGGCGAGAGGGTGGCGAGATTGGCGAGGAAGGCGTCGTCGGGATCGCGGGCGATGCCATCGGCGATATAGGCGAGCGTGCCGGGGCGTTCGCTGGCGAAACTGGTGCGCAGCGCCTCGAGGGTGCGGGTGCGGTCGGGGCGCAGCGGGTGCGGGGATGCGGCGGCGAGCTTTTCGAGGGCGACGGCGGGTGTGCCGGGCGTGGCATCCTGCGCCTGATCGGCGGTGAAGAGGATGGCGACGGGCAGGCTGCGGTCGGCGGCGTCACCGATCAGTGTGGTTGCGGTTTCGACGCGGCGATCCCAGTCGCCGACGGTGGCCCAGCTGTTGTCGACGACCAGCAGCAGAGGGCCATCGCCCGAGAGTGTGGCATTGCGCGGGTTGAGCACGGGATCGGCGAGCGCGAAGATGACGATGGCGGCCATCAGCATGCGCAGCAGCGTCAGCCACCAGGGGCTTTTCGACGGAGTTTCCTCGCGCTTCAAGACGCCGGCAAGGATGCGCAGCGGCGGGAAGACCTCGTATTTCGGGCGCGGCGGGGTGAGCTTCAGCAGCCACCAGATCAGCGGCAATGCGAGCAATGCGCCGAGGATGGCGGGGGCGCCGAAGGCGAGTGGAAGTCCCATCATAGCCCTGCACTCCGGCTGACGGCCGGTGTCATGCCCGAGAGGTGCATATGGACGGCGACGAGGGCTTCGGAGGCGAGGCGGTCGGTGCGGTGATGGGTAAAACTCCAGCCCATGCGGCGGAGCTGGTCGGACAGGCTGTCGCGGCGGGCGAGATAGGCACGGCGGTAGTCGTCGCGCAGCGTCTCGGCGCGGCCGGAGGTGAGTTTTTCGCCGGTTTCGGGATCGGTGAATTCGGTCCGCCCGGTATAGGGGAAGGTTTCCTCGGCGGGATCGGCAATCTCGACGACATGGCCGCGCAGCCCGCGTCTGGCGAGCGGCGTGATGCGGTCCATGACGCGGTCGGCATCGTCGAGGAAGTCGCCGATCAAGACGATATCGCTGGCACCCCGGATCATGCGGGTGTCGGGAAGGCCTGAGGTCAGCGGCGCATGCATGATGGCGGCGGCGAGGCGTTCGGCGGCGTTTCGGGCGGAGACGGGTTCCATGATGCCGGGGCAGCCGATGCGTTCGCCCGAGCGGGCAAGGATTTCGGCAAGCGCCAGCATCAGGACGAGCGCACGGCTTTCCTTGGAAACGCTTGCCAGCGTCGACTTGTACATCATGGAAGGTGACATGTCGGCCCAGAGCCAGACCGTGTGGGCAGCCTCCCATTCGCGGTCGCGGATATACATGTGGTCGTCGCGGGCCGAGCGGCGCCAGTCGATGCGGGCGAAACTCTCGCCATCGGCATAGGGGCGAAACTGCCAGAAGTTTTCGCCGATGCCGCGTTTGCGGCGACCATGCCAGCCGGCAATCACGGTGTTGGCGATGCGCTTGGCTTCAACCATGCAGTCGGGCACGAGCACGGCGCGCTGGCGGGCGCGCTGCAGCACTTCGCTTCCGGGGGTCTGTTCGACGATCTGGCCGATCGATGCCACGCGGTGGGAGCCTTCCTCAGCTGCGCAGGTTGGAAACGAGGCCTGCAATGACGTCGCGCACGGTCATGCCTTCGGCGCGGGCGGCGAATGTGAGTGCCATGCGGTGTTCGAGCACGGGTTCTGCGAGCGCATGCACGTCGTCGATCGACGGTGCGAGGCGACCTTCATAAAGGGCACGGGCGCGGGCGCAGAGCATCAAGGCCTGGCCGGCGCGGGGACCTGGGCCCCAGGCGACGTTCTTGTCGGTGGCGGCATTGCCATGGCCGGGGCGGGCGGAGCGGACGAGCGAGAGGATGGCGTCGACCACCGTGTCTGAGACCGGCATCTGGCGGATCAGTTTCTGGATCTCGACGAGGCGCTCGCTTGTGATCACGGCATTGGCGCGGTTATCGCGCACACCTGTCGTCTCCAGCAGGATCTGCCGTTCGGCGGCGAGCTCCGGATAGAGCACGTCGACCTGCAGCAGGAAGCGGTCGAGCTGGGCTTCGGGCAGCGGATAGGTGCCCTCCTGCTCAAGCGGGTTCTGGGTCGCGAGCACGTGGAAGGGGGCAGGCAGCTGATAGGGCTGGCCGGCGATCGTGACGTGATATTCCTGCATCGACTGCAGAAGCGCCGACTGGGTGCGGGGGCTGGCGCGGTTGATTTCGTCGGCCATCAGGAGCTGGGCAAAGACGGGTCCCTTGACGAAGCGGAAGGAGCGGCGGCCGGTTTCGTCCTGGTCCATGACTTCGGTGCCGAGGATGTCCGACGGCATCAGGTCTGGGGTGAACTGGATGCGGTTGGCATCGAGGCCGAGTACCGTGCCGAGCGTGGTGACCAGCTTGGTCTTGGCGAGGCCGGGCACACCGACGAGCAGTGCATGGCCGCCGGAGAGGATGGCGAGCAGGGTGTTTTCGACGACCTTTTCCTGGCCGAAGATCACTTTCGCCACTTCGGCGCGGATGGCGGCGATATCGGCGAGCGCCTTTTCGGCTTGCTCAACGATTGCCTTCTCATCCAATGCGACATCCGGATTCGGCATCATGCCCATGGTCTGCTCCAAATTGATGTGGCCGGGTTCGGCGAATCGAACAGGCGCGCGAGGTGCATCCTATCAAACTAACTTATTGGCGACATGCCGGCTGACAAGCGCGCCTCGAATGACTATCTCGTGACTGTGATGGCAGAGAGACAAAACCGGGACGCAAACATGGCAGACGACACCCTGAAGGCGACCACGGATGCGGCGGACCTTGCCGCCCTGATTTCCCGTGCGGCAGCGCAGACAGAGGGCGGAAAGCCCGGACTTCCGCCCGTCGAGCGCTGGGAACCGCCATTCTGTGGCGATCTCGACATGGAAATCCGTGCTGACGGCACCTGGTTCTACATGGGCACGCCGATCGGCCGGGCGCCTCTGGTGCGGCTGTTTTCGACGGTCTTGCGCAAGGACGAGGACGGCAAAACCTATCTCGTAACACCTGTGGAAAAGGTCGGGATCCGGGTCGAGGACGCGCCTTTCGTCGCCGTGGAGATGAGTGTCAGCGAGCGCGACGGGCAAACGGTGCTGACGTTTCGGACCAATGTCGGCGATGTGGTGGAGGCTGGGCCGGAGCATGGCTTGCGCTTTTCCATCGTCGGCGAGAACCATGAGCTGAAGCCCTACCTGCATGTGCGGGGGCGGCTGGAGGCGCTGGTGTCGCGGGCGGTGATGTATGATCTGGTCGAACGCGGTGACGTGCGCGAGGTGGAGGGTGAGGCGATGTTCTGCATTGTCTCCGGTGGTGCCGTCTTTCCCGTGATGCCCGCCGACGAACTGGAACGCCTGTCCCGATGAGCGAGGCCGTGTTTACCGCTGAGGATTTTCGCCGGAGGGCGCTGGAGCAGGTGGCGCCGCTCGACCAGGCCTGGCGCGAGCATGGCGATCATGTGCTCAATCGCGACAGCATTCTCGAGATCGAGCAGTTGAACTTGCGGGATGCAGCGGTGTTGGTTGCAGTGATCGACGATGCCGACGAGGCGCGGGTGATCCTGACGAAGCGCACCGACAAGCTGCGCAAACATGCCGGCCAGATCGCCTTTCCGGGCGGCGGGATCGACGAGGCGGATCTGTCGCCGGAAGAAGCCGCGCTGCGCGAGGCGGAGGAAGAGATCGGACTTGACCGGCGTTTCGTCGAGACGGTCGGGCGGTTGCCGCAATATCTGGCAGGAACCGGGTTTCGCATCCAGCCGGTGCTGGCGGTGGTGCAGCCGGGTTTTGTCATCACGCCCAATCCGGACGAGGTGGAAAGCGTGTTCGAGGTGCCTCTTTCCTTTCTGATGAACCCCGACAACCATCGCCAGGACAGCCGCGTCTGGCAAGGCGCGGTGCGACATTTCTACGTCATGCCCTATCGCGAACGGCACATCTGGGGCATTACAGCCGGGATCATCCGGACACTTTACGAAAGGCTCTATGCATGACCAATCTGTCCGATCAGGCCTGGTTCCAGGCGCCCGGCCTCACGCGTCTGATGACGCTGTTGAACGGCGGCGGAGCGGAAACGCGGGTGGTCGGCGGTGCGGTGCGCAACAGCCTCCTGGGGCTTGCCGTCGGCGATATCGATCTCGCCACAACGCTGTTGCCGGCAGAGGTGATCGGGCGGGCGGCGGCCAAGCAGATCAAGGCGGTGCCCACCGGCATCGAGCATGGCAC
Source organism: Rhizobium sp. AG855 (assembly GCF_003610655.1). Classification (NCBI taxonomy): domain Bacteria; kingdom Pseudomonadati; phylum Pseudomonadota; class Alphaproteobacteria; order Hyphomicrobiales; family Rhizobiaceae; genus Rhizobium; species Rhizobium sp. AG855. The sequence continues at coordinate 933,185 of NZ_RAQG01000003.1, forward strand.
GGTGACGCTTGTCGTCGATGGCCAGGGCTATGAGGTCACGACGCTTCGTCGGGACGTGGCGACCGATGGGCGTCATGCCGAAGTCGCCTTCGGTGCCGGCTGGCAGGAAGATGCCGAGCGGCGGGATCTGACCATCAATGCGCTTTATGTCGGTCTCGACGGCGAGGTGGTCGATCTGGTCGGTGGACTTGGCGATATCGAAACGCGCACGGTCCGTTTCATTGGCGATGCCGAGCAGCGGATTGCCGAAGATTATCTACGGGTTCTGCGCTTCTTCCGCTTCTTTGCCCATTATGGTCGGGGGCGTCCGGATGTGGCCGGCCTGAAGGCCTGCGCGCGGGCGCGGACACAGCTGCACACCCTGTCGGCCGAACGAGTGTGGAGCGAGATGAAGAAACTGCTCGCAGCACCCGATCCGGGCCGGGCGCTTTTGTGGATGCGGCAGTCCGGCGTTCTCACCGAAGTGCTGCCGGAAACGGAAAAATGGGGCATCGATGCGATCCCCGGTCTGATCGCGACCGAACAGGCGCTGGGCTGGGCACCCGATGCGCTGCTCAGGCTCTCGGCGATCACGCCGAAGGATCCGGCGCGTCTGGTCGGGCTTGCCGAGCGGCTGAAGCTCTCCAATGCAGAGGCGATCGCGCTTGACCGTTTCGCGCGGGCGCCGAAGCCGCAGGAAACGGTGACCGACGTTGCCTTCGACCGCGACCTTTATCGCTACGGCAAGGAGGGGATCGTCGGTGTGCTGAAACTGGAGCTTGCCTCTGTGCGCGGCCAGGCGGAGGGCGGCGATGCCAAGGCCATGGCGCGCAGCGCGCGGCTGTCTTCACTGCTGAAGCGCGCCGAGTGTTTCGAGCGGCCCGTGCTGCCGGTCAAAGGAAGCGATGTTCTGGCCGCAGGCATTCCCGCCGGGCCGAAGATCGGGCAGATCCTCGGCACGCTGGAAGAAGGCTGGATCGCGTCGAACTTCACGCTCGACCGGGAGCGGCTTCTGGCGCGGATCGCCGATCTCGCCGCGAAATAGAGCGGCGTTTTAGACAGTGTCCCCCGTCTGGGGCTGCTGTCGTCCGGTTTGGACCGACTGGCGGTCGCGGATGCGGCTCTTGATGTTCTCGACCATGGCGGGCCGAATGATCTCCTCGCCATGGGTTGTGCGCAGGTGTTCGACCGCGCGCCGCACCACTTCCGCCTCCTCCTCGGCACGGGTATGCCAGTCGCAGCCGGGCACCAGAGTTCCACATTCGAACGTTTTCATGATGGGTTCCTCCTTCGTTGCACGATGAAGGCCGAACGTCGGGGCAGAGAAATTGTTCGGTCAGGGGTCTCACAACACGATGTCTGCATAAGGACGCTGGATAGTGGTGGCGCCGTGCTCTCCTTGACTTTTACGGTATTTGGGACCATCTTTTGTCTGTCGTCACAGATCGGCTTCGCTGGGCTTTGCCCCGGAAATGGTGGCGATACCCTCGATTGAATGATCGAGCACTTGCTTAGGGCTGTGGGGCTTCGGCCTTGGTTGCGCCGGGTTTTACGAGAGCTGGAATGGCGTCGCTATTCCAGCTTTTCGCGTCTTAGGCCCAAGATCTCTTCAATGGCCTTTCCAAAGGGCGGTCGCCATTGGCCGGCTACAAGTTTGTCGCGGGGGTAGGCGCTTTCGACGGAAAGACGCACCTGATGGACGCCGCCCAGGCCGACGCGGTTGCTTCGTTCCAGCTTGAAGAAAACAAAGTATTTCTCGCCGCGCTTCAGACCCTCGAGCCCAACCTGGAATATCTTGAAGTTGTGTCGGCCGGACACCCTTTGAACCTGAAGGTTCGGACGCGCGACAAGTGTTTCGATTATGTCAGGAAGATGGACGGACAGGGCGTGTCGCTCGACGTTGAATACGCGAAATACGTTGCGCTCTCGTGTGCTCCAGACACCGGATGCGGGAGCGGTTTCTGACAGTGTCGTGTAGCAATGATTTGCATACCGGATCTCGACTTCCGCTTCCAACAAAGAGCCGTTTTCACCAGTCCATGCTCCCAGTCGCAGCAGGCGGGCTGAAAGGTGAGAAATGTCATAGTCGACTGCGCAGTGGGTTATCTTCAAGACGGCACCTCACCGGATCGGATCTGCTCCTTTGCCGACGATCAGCCTAGCTCGAAATCTCTCTATCACCTATGGTTGCGTCTTTATTCCGCGCGCTCTTATGCGGCCTTGCTCGCCTATCGACGCCAAAAAAAGCGCCCGCAGGGGGCTGCGGGCGAGGGTGGATGCGCGGTGGATCTGGAATGGTTCAGTCGGGTCTGGCCCAGGCGTTGAAAACGGACTGGGTGGCCGCCAGCTTGCCGCGATGGGCACCGGTCTCGATGGCGTTGGCGGCGGCATGGTCGGTGAGATCTGCCCCTGCCAGGCCCAGTCTCACCTGTTCGACGAAATAGGAATGCGGCAGGTCGACATCACTCGACGCACGCAGCTTTTCCGCCAGTCGATCGATCAGTTCGGGCGCCTCGATCGCGCGGTCTGCTGGTTCACTCACACGGGGACTGGTCACTACGACGGACGGGTTCATGGCAACTCTCCTCCTCCACATTGCGTGAGGCTGCAGCATGGGCAAGCGTTTCGGCGAACGCAATGAAAACCGTCAAGGATTTCCGCGGTTTTCGATAACCGTCGGGAATCCTAGACCATTCTTTTTCGTGAGTTCACGTGAGCGTGCAGATGTCAGCGGTAACGCCCGGCGTCAGGGGTAGCGGACCACCGGAGGGAGCGAAGACAGGATTGATTCGACGTTGCCGCCGGTCTTCAGACCGAAGATCGTGCCGCGGTCGTAGAGCAGGTTGAACTCGACGTAACGGCCTCTTCGGACCAGCTGTTCGTCGCGATCCTGCTCCGTCCAGGGATTGTTGAAATTGCTCCGGACGATCTTCGGATAGACGAGGTTGAAGGCGCGGCCGACATCCTGGACGAAGGCGAAATTGGCATCCCATCCACCCTTGTCCGGCTGTGGATACAGCCAGTCGAAGAAGATGCCGCCGATGCCGCGCGGCTCGTTGCGATGGGGCAGGAAGAAGTATTCGTCGCACCACTGCTTGTAGGCTGCATAATCGGCGACATCAGGATGCCGCTGGCAGGTGATCTCCATGGAGCGGTGGAAGAGGCGGGTATCGGCATCATCCTGGGTGCGACGGCGGTCGAGCACGGGGGTGAGGTCGGCGCCGCCGCCAAACCACTGGCTGGTGGTGACCACCATGCGGGTGTTCATGTGAACGGTCGGGACATTGGGATTGACCGGGTGGGCGATCAGCGAAATGCCGGAGGCCCAGAAGCGCGGATCCTCGTCTGCGCCGGGCATCTGCTTGCGGAATTCGGGGGAGAATTCGCCGTGCACAGTGGAGGTGTGGACGCCGACCTTCTCGAAGACGCGGCCTTCCATCATCGACATGCGGCCACCGCCGCCCTTGCCGTCTTCGCGGAGCCAATCCTTGGCGGTGAAGCGGCCCGGCTCGCGGTCCGACAGGGGCCCTTCCAACTCGTCTTCCAAGGTCTCGAAGGAGGCGCAGATCGTGTCCCGCAGGCTTTCGAACCAGCTGCGGGCGGTCAGCTTCTTGCCCTCAATGTCGTCGGGCAGTTCCTTTGGCAGATCCGGTCGCTGCATGCGCTCCCCCTTTTCAGTCTTTCCGTCCGAGATATCAGGTCGACGCCGTCCCTGCCATATGCGGCATCGGGTGTTCCCGGAAAATCGACTCGCCTTGTGATTTTGTCTGGATTAATCTTGGACCATGCGAGGGATTTCATGATGAAGAGACCCAGCCCGCCTGATTTCAACGGCCTCAAGAAGCGGATTGCGGACCACCGGGCGATCACCTCGGGGCGGGCCAGCAGCCAATTCGTGCGCGAAACCTACTGCCTGACCCGAGAAGAAGCCCGGGCCAAGGCGCGCGAATGGTTCGATGCCTTTCCCAAGGCGGCCTACTGGACCGAGGTCGAAAGCTGGCGGCAGCTCGAGGGTGACCAGATCGAGTTCACCATGCGGCGGCTGCCGAGTGCCGACTGACGCTGTTTTCGCGGCGGAACCGGGCGGACGCGGAATATCCGTCGCTCTTTATCTGCATTCTCTAAACTTCGAACAATCCGGGTAAGCGAAAGACAAAATCTTGATGGCATCGTGCGCATCAGACGGCCGGAATGATCCCGGCCCTGGTTCGACATGAAATGCGACACAAGGTTTTCCCATGACAGCAGTCGGGTCCAATCTGACTTCGGCCCTCTCGGTTTCGATGCTCGATGCTTCGCGCGCGGCGCTGGAGCGCACGCGGCAATCTTCAGCCGCGCCCGAGGCACGCTCGCCGGCGCGGGAGAATACCGCCTATTGGTCGATCCCGACGACGCTCAGTGCTTCGAGCCTTTCGCTCGGCAGTGTCCAGGAGGCCAATGGCGTGGCGGCCGCCGTCACCGACACTGCGGCGGCAGGCCTCGAGGAGGCCACGGACATCGTCTCGCGGATCCAGCAAAAACTGATTCAGGCCAAGGCGCTCGGTGCGAACCGGCCGGCAATCGATGCCGAGATCGGTACGATGAAGGGAAAGCTGGCCGAACTCGTGGATGACAGCAGCTTCAACGGCCAGAACTGGCTCAAGCTCGAGGCCGGCCAGCGGCCGAAGGTTGCCTCGCTGATCGCCTCTTTGACCAGCGGTGAGCGTGGCGAGCTGTCGATCAACATGATCGACGTGGACACCGCCCAGGCCACGCTCGTATCGAAGGAAAATGCCGACGACGGTATCCTGACACGGTCCTATGCAGGCATCAGCATGGGCGGTGTGCCCTACGACTATTATCTCATGGATGTGCAGTCCGCCGTCCCGAACGGTGCCCGTTCGCGCGAGATCCGGGTCGATGCGTCAACAAACTCGGACGAACTCGATGGCATGATCTCGGCGCTCAACCGGGCGCTGATCGACATGGTGGGTGCCAGTGCCGAGGTGGGTGCCGCGCGCAGCCAGATCTCGGGGGAGGGCGATTTTCTCGAAGGGCTGGCCGGGGCGAGCGATCTCAGCAGCGAGAGCCGGGTGCGTGCCGATCTCGACGAGGCGGATGCGCGCCGAGCCGCAGAACAGGCGCGGACAGAGCTTCAGGGATCGGCCCTCAACATCGCCAATGCCTCGATGGGAGGCTGGTTGAAGATCTACCTGTAACTGCGAGTCGGCGCCGGCTTTTTCTCCCCGGCGCCGTTCCCGCTCAGCGTCGTGCGCGAGGTTTCCGCAGACCGGTCTTCGCAGACATTTTTCGTGCCGCACCCGCTGCCGGGTGGTCCGGTTTGGTGGCGTCTGGTTCCGGCTCGGATGGTTCCGGGGCGGTCGTGGCCACTGCGGCGGTTTCCGGCTCCAGCTTGGCCATCGCCAGCGCGGAAGGCGGATCGACCGGATCAAGGACGGGGGCCGGATCCGGTTCTGCGGCGACTTCGACGGCCGGTTCGGCCGGCTCCGCCACGGCAGGGGGTGCTTCCACAATGGCAGCGGCCGGTTCCTTAACGGGTGTGGCAGGTGTCTCCACCATCTCGGCTGCCATGGGTTCGATTGCCCCTGCCGGTTCCGCGATGACCGGCGGCATGGCGTCCACGATGTCTGCGGCGACCGTCTCTATAGGCTCAGGCTCAGGTGCGGGCGCTTGCGCTGCGGGGCCTGCCAGCACTTCGGTCAGTATTTTCGTGACCTTGATGGCGCCGGGCAGATCCGTGTTGGTCGAATGGCCGCAGAAGGGCACGCGGATATCCGTCGCGATTTTCGGGCGCGAGTTCAGCTCGCCGAACCAGTCGAGTTCCCCGACCACGTCGGTGATTTCGGCGAAGGCGTCGGGCATCTTGATGCGGCCGCCGAAGGTGACGATGCGGGCGGTGTTGGCGAGGATCTCCAGCCGGGCCGGGTCACTGCCCTTGAGGGCGTGCAGCGCATCGGCGATCACCCGGTTCCCACGGGAATGGCCTGCGATCAGGCTGAAGGAAAAGGTCGGATCGGCAAGCAGGCTCGCCACCGTATCGGCATCGAGGCCTCGGCTCGTCTTGCCGTCGGCTTCCGCTTCGCGCTTGCCATAGGCGCCAAGCTTGGGACGGCCGACCATGTCATCAATGGATTCGAGATTGCTTCTGATATGGCCGAGCCAACCGAAGAGGAAGGCGCCGCCGATGGCTTCGTTGACGATGTCGCCGAGGCCGTAGCCGGAGACGACGGCAGCCACCGGCTCGCCGATCGCATTGGCGACATTGCGGGCAAAGGCGGCGGCGCCGATGGCGGAACCGCCCATTCCGGCGACGGCCAATGCATGGACCTTTTCGCCGCCCCGCAGACGGTATTCCTCGACGCTGTCGCAAAGGGTCAGCATGGGGCCGCCCGAGGGCGGAACGATCATGATCAGGCCTTCGGAGGCAAGGCTGTCGCTGATGTAGAAGGTTTCGTCCGCCATCAGCGCCTTGACGTCATAATAGAGGGCATCGACGCCGGTGTTGCGCAGGCGCCAGGGCTCCAGCGCGGCATTGCGGGCGGTGCGGTGGCGGACTCGCTCCGGCAGGCTGAGGGATCTTGCAAACTGGGTCAGTCCGAGGGCGAATGCTGTTTCAAACATGTCCAACTCCCGTGTTTTGCTGCGCTGCAACATATCGCGGATCGGATGATTTAGCAAATACCGGTATAATCCACGGATGTCGGGCGTCGCGTGACAGCGAGGATAGACGGTCCGGAGACGACGCGCCTTGACGGATGCCTGTTTCCGATCCGCTTTCAGAAGGTGGCGTTGGTCTGGCGCAGGGCCTCACCCGCAATCATGGCGGCGGACATGGCGACATTGATCGAGCGCTGACCTTCGACCATGGGGATGATGACGCGGGCGTCGGCCATGTCGTGCACATGGTCGGGTACGCCGGCGCTTTCGCGGCCGAAGAGCAGGATGTCATCAGGTTTGTATTCGAAACGTGCATAGGGGACGGCGGCGCGGGTGGAGGCAAGCACCAGGCGGCGGCCTTCCTGGCGACGCCAGGCGTCGAAGCGGTCCCAGTTGACGTGGCGAACCATGACGGCGCTGGCGAGATAATCCATGCCTGCCCGCTTCAGGTTCTTGTCCGACAGCACGAAGCCGGCCGGCTCGATGATATCCACCGTCAGCGACAGGCAGGCGGCGAGCCGGAGGATGGTGCCGGTATTGCCGGGAATGTCGGGCTGATAGAGGGCGATACGCAGGTGGGTCATGCCGGGTTTCTTACGGCAGCCGTTGCCCGCACTCAAGCGGCTCGTCCCCGGTGGCGATGCCGGGATCTGAGCTGCGCGCTGTGGTGCCGGTGCAACAGTTGCGACAGAATGTCTCGGCACGCATCGGCATGGCTGGAAATTGCGACAGGGCAGGGATAGAAGGGTGGCCTGTTCAACACGCAAGCGGGAGGGCCTTCGATGGATCAATTCGGTATCATGCCTCTGCCCCGCCAGATTTTTATGGCTGCGTGACGGCGAACCAGTCGCCTCTTTTCCCAAACAGATTCATCCTGCGGCCGTAAACGGCCTCAATCATTGACATTTCGCGCATCACGACGCCTGCATGGTCGTCTGCCCGCGCATCATTTGCTGGAGTACATCCATGTTCTCGTGGTTTGAAAACCGCCTGAATGCCTATCCGGAGGGCGAGCCGACGCTGCCGCCGAAGGGGCTCTTCGCGTTTTGCTGGCATTACACCAAGCCGGCCTGGCCATGGCTTTTGCTGCTCGGTCTCTGCTCGGGACTGATCGCGGTTGCCGAAGTGTTTCTCTACCAGTTCCTCGGCAATATCGTCGACTGGCTGTCGAATGCCGATCGGGCGACCTTCCTGCAGACGGAAGGGCATACGCTGATTGCCATGGCGGCATTGCTCCTGATCGGCCTGCCGCTGATCGGCGTGGTCCATACCGTCACCATGCACCAGGTGCTGGCCGGCAATTTCCCGATGATCGCTCGTTGGCAGATGCACCGCTTCCTGCTGCGTCACTCGATGACCTTCTTCGCCAACGAGTTTGCCGGCCGCGTCTCGACCAAGGTAATGCAGACGGCGCTGTCGATCCGGGAAAGCGTGATGAAGATCATCGACGTCTTCATCTATGCGACGACCTTCTTCGTATCGATGCTGGCGCTGGTCGCCTCCGTCGACTGGCGTCTCGGCGTGCCGTTGGTGGTCTGGCTCATCATCTATGCGCTGATCCTGCGCAACTTCATTCCGAAGCTGCGCAAGCTCTCGAGCGAGCAGGCGGATGCCCGCTCGATGATGACGGGGCGGATCGTCGACAGCTATACCAATATCGGCACTGTGAAGCTGTTCTCGCATGCCGGTCGCGAGGAGACCTATGCCAAGGAGGGCATGGATGCTTTCCTCGGCACGGTGCATCGGCAGATGCGGCAGATCTCGCTCCTCAACATCTGCGTCGACATCAACAATGCGATCGTGCAGTTCGCGGTGGCCGCCCTCGGCATCTGGTTCTGGCTGAATGGCAATGTCACTGTGGGTGCGATTGCGGTGGCGATCGGGCTTTCGATGCGCATCAACGGCATGTCGCAATGGATCATGTGGGAAGTGGCCGCACTCTTCGAAAACATCGGCACGGTCTATGACGGCATGGGCATGATGACCAAGCCGCATGACATCGTCGACGAGCCAGAGGCCAAGGCGCTGGCCGCACCGAAGGGAGAGATCGTCTATGACGGCGTGCGTTTCCACTACGGCAAGCAGAAGGGCGTGATCGAGGGCTTCTCGCTGACGATCAAGGCTGGCGAAAAGGTTGGTCTCGTCGGGCGCTCCGGTGCCGGCAAGACGACGCTGATGAACCTGCTCCTGCGCTTCTACGACATCGAAAAGGGCAAGATCCTGGTCGATGGGCAGGATATCTCGCAGGTCAGCCAGGATAGCCTTCGCGCGCTTGTCGGTGTCGTCACGCAGGACACGTCGCTGCTGCACCGCTCGATCCGCGACAACATCGCCTATGGCCGGCCGGATGCCACCGATGCCGAGGTGATCGAGGCGGCGAAGCGGGCCAATGCCTGGGAATTCATCCAGGCGCTGGCCGACCAGCAGGGCCGGACGGGTCTTGATGCGCATGTCGGCGAACGGGGCGTGAAACTGTCAGGCGGCCAGCGCCAGCGGATCGCGATCGCCCGCGTCTTCTTGAAGGACGCGCCGATCCTGATCCTCGACGAGGCGACGTCTGCGCTCGATTCCGAAGTCGAGGCGGCGATCCAGGAGAGCCTGTTCAAGCTGATCGAGGACAAGACGGTCATCGCCATTGCGCATCGGCTGTCGACGCTGACGCAGATGGACCGGTTGATCGTGCTCGACAAGGGCCGGATCGTGGAGGAAGGCACGCACCAGCAGCTGGTTCAGACCGGTGGCATCTATGCCGATCTGTGGAATCGCCAGTCCGGTGGCTTCCTGCCGGACCAGGTCGATCCGGAAGAAGAGCAGGCAAAGAAGCTGCATGCCGAAGAGGCGGCCAAAGCGCTGGACGATGCCTCGGAGGAAGCGGCGGAGTGATCTCCGGCCGACCGATATCACAAAGAGCAGATGGGGGCAGGAATGCCCCATTTTTGTTAGTTTTTTGTTTTCCATGGCAGCTCGGCTGCAAGGGGCGAGGCAAGAAATGCCCTGTGACGGGTAAGGTTTTATTGAGGGGCTGGCTGCCACGGAGGACACAAGGGGCTTTTTGCCTCCGGACCCTTTTTCAAGCGCGGATTTCAGTCGTGAAAAAACTCAAGATCAGAATTCTCCTGCCGCTCCTTTTCGGCCTGATGGTGGTCGTCTCCCTCGTTCAGGGTGGCATCGCGATCCACTCGGTGGACAGCGTGAGCGAACAGATGGACGAGGTGGGGGCCCGTCTGGAACGCTCGCTGCAGATTGCCGAGATCGAGACCCAGCTTGGCGAGGTTCGCCGGCTGAACCTGATGACGCTCAATGCGAGCAATGCCGGCGAGAAGCGCAAGCTGGTGGACGCCCTGAATGTGGCCACCGAGGCGCTCGACGCCTCGATCGCGCGCTTCGAACCGATGATCACCATACCTGCGGTCCGCCAGCATTTCGACGTGTTCAAGAAAAAGGTCCAGCAGTATCAGGAGCTCGGCCGGAATTTTGTCCAGCAGGCGCTGACGTCGAAACTCTACCAGGCCAAAGACACGATCGCGCAGATGGTGCCGATCGGCGGCGATGCCGGTACCGCCCTGCAGGAGATCATCGAGATCAACCGCGATGTGGCCGACAGCGTGCGCAGTGAGGGCAGGGCCGCAGCGGAAACCGCCTTTGCGCTGTCGATCACGGCCGTCATCTGCGCGGCCCTTCTGGCGCTGGTTGCCGCGGTGATCAGCATTGTGCGCATCGTTCGCCCGATTTCCGCGATCACGGCATCGATGCACGGGCTCGCAAATGGCGATACCGCGACCGAAATTCCCTTCGGCGCGCGGCATGACGAACTCGGCGAGATGGCGGCGGCAGTCGCCGTGTTCCGCACCAATGCGATAGAACGGGCACAGCTGGAGCATCAGGCCGAGGAGAACCGGTCGCTCAGCGAAAGCGAACGGCTGGCGCGCGAGGCTCAGAAGGCCGAGGAACAGGCTCAGGTGCAGTTTGCCGTCGACCAGCTCGCCGGCGGTCTGCAGCGGTTGTCGGACGGTGATCTTGCTGTGACCATCGATCAGCGCTTCACCGACCATCTCGATGCCCTCAGGGTCAATTTCAACCAGTCCGTGGCACGCCTGCGCGAGGCCATGCAGGCGGTGAGCGACAATGCGCGTGCAATCGATGCCGGTGCCAATGAGATGCTGGCGGCGGCCGACGATCTCTCCAAACGCACCGAACAGCAGGCGGCCTCTGTCGAGGAGACGGCCGCAGCGCTTGAACAGGTGACGACGGCTGTGAAGGATTCGACCATCCGGGCCGAGCAGGCGGGCCAGCTTGTCAGCCATACGCGGGATGGGGCGGAGCGTTCCGGAGAGGTGGTGCGCCGCGCGGTTGCGGCCATGCAGCAGATCGAGAAGTCGTCGTCCGAGATTTCCAACATCATCGGCGTCATCGACGAGATCGCGTTCCAGACCAACCTGCTTGCGCTCAATGCCGGCGTGGAAGCGGCGAGAGCCGGCGACGCGGGCAAGGGCTTTGCGGTTGTGGCGCAGGAGGTGCGCGAGCTTGCCCAGCGCTCAGCCAGTGCCGCAAAGGAGATCAAGGGCCTGATCAACACCTCCGGCGAGCAGGTGCGAAACGGCGTCGCCCTGGTCGGCGAGACCGGCAAGGCGCTGGAGACCATCGTCAGCGAAGTGCAGGCGATCAACCAGAACGTGGCGGCAATCGTGACCTCGGCCCGCGAGCAGTCGACCGGTCTGCAGGAGATCAATATGGCGGTCAACCAGATGGATCAGGGCACGCAGAAGAATGCCGCCATGGTCGAACAGTCGACGGCGGCATGCCATGGGCTTGCGCAGCAGGCTGCGGCCTTGACGCAGCTGATGGCGCAATTCCGGACGGACGAGGGCGGGGCGCGGCGCGAGCCGTCAAGCCGTGTCGCGGCGGATGCCCCCGTGCCCCCGGCATCGGTATCGGCATCCCCGGCACGGGCACTCGGTCGCAAGGTCGCCAATGCTTTCCGGGGCAATGCCGCGCCGGTCGCTGAATGGTCCGATTTCTAAGCCTCAGGCGCGGGCCGGAGGCGGCATTTTCCAGGCGTTGGGAAAGGGGGCAGGGATGCCCCCTTTTTTCGTTTGCCGTCGCGCCAATTCACGGCGCTGATCGTTTCATTCATTGAATTGGCTTGTGCCATTGCCCTACGGGCCGCTATGCGGGGTGACATTCGATCACGCGATCACGGGGCGGCATCAGGCCGCGACTTCTCATGCTGAAATATATAGACTGGTTCTGGGCCATCCTGGCAGGTGCCCTGCTTGCCACCATGGTGACGATCAATAGCGGGCTTGCAGCCCATACGACACCGTTCACGGCCTCCTGGGTGGTGCATGGCGTGGGTGCCGTGGCCGCCTTCGTCTTGTTGATGGCCAATCTCGCCTTGGGTCGCAAGGCGGGACATATCAGGATCGACGGGCGCACGCCGCTCTGGACCTATTTCGGCGGTGCGCCGGGCGCCTTTGCCGTGGCGCTGAGCTCGATCGCCGTCAATTCCGAGCTGGCTCTGGCCGGCGGACTTTCCCTTCTTCTCGTCGGGCAAATCCTCTTCGGGTTGCTGTCGGATCAGTTCGGACTGTTCGGCACGCCGAAGCGCGGGCTGAACCGCTTCGATTTCCTGTCGGCCCTTTGCGTGATCGGCGGAAGTGCGCTTCTCATCTTCTCGAAGGGGGCCTGAATGTTCGGCGCTGTCGCAATCGCCCTTCTGGGAGGGGCCGTGGTGGGGATGAGCCGCTCGATCAACGGCCGGCTGACGATGACCAAGGGGCCCTTCGTCGCCTCGGTCTGGAACCACGCCATCGGCTTCCTGCTCCTGACGGTCTATATCGTTTTCGTCCACCGGGTAGGGTTGCCGCTTCTCGGGCAGACGCCGGCCTTCTTCTTCTTCGGCGGGGTCATCGGCGCCTTCTTCGTCGCGATCAGCTCCCATGTCTTTCCGCGCCTCGGTGCGGCGCGTTCCGGGTTGCTGATCATCGGTGCGCAGATGATCACCGGGCTTTTGATCGACTACCTGCGCGGCACGGCCGAATTCCACATCGGCCAGCCGGCAGGCGTCGCGCTGATCATCGTCGGGATTTATCTGACGCGGTTTTCCCGCTGAGGCCCAAGGGCTCGGCGAGATGGAGAATATGTAATTCTCCAGAGCCGCCAATTGCTTTGCCATGGCGGCGAAACCGCCTATATCGCTTGGCATGTTCCAAGCAATCGCACGTCTCTTTGAAAACTGGCTGGATCCCTTCGCGCGCTCGGACGATCTGAAGCCGCCGGAGAGGACCTGGGCCTTTGTCTGGTTCTATGTGCGGCAGGCGAAGTTCGCCTTCCTGCTGATGGCCCTGTTCGGCGGCGCCGTCGCCATGCTGGAGGCGGGGCTGTTCTGGTTTGTCGGGCGGCTGGTCGACCTTCTGGACACGGTGCCGAAGGATGCCGGCTGGGACGGGCTGATCGGCGCGCATGGGCTCGAGCTGCTCGCCATGGCTCTGATCGTGCTGGTCGGCCGCTTTCTCGTCGTGACGATCGGGGCACTGGTCGAAGAGCAGGTGATCGTGCTCAACTTCTTCAATCTGGTGCGCTGGCAGGCGCATGTGCATGTCAGCCGGCAGTCGCTCTCCTTCTTCCAGAATGATTTTGCCGGCCGTATCGTGACCAAGGTCTGGTCTGCCGGGCAATCGACGGGCGACCTTCTGACCTCGCTCCTGCAGGTCGTCTGGTTCATGGTGATCTATACGGTCTCGACCATGGCGCTGGTCGCCCAGCTCGATTGGCGGCTCGCGGCGATCATCGGCGCCTGGGTCATCATCTTCCTGGTGCTCGCCCGTTACTTCGTGCCGAAGATCCGCAAACACGCGAAGGACACGGCGGAAGCGGCCTCGATGCTGAACGGGCGGCTGGTCGACAGCTATTCGAACATCCAGACGCTCAAACTCTTCGGTCGGGAGCGGCAGAACGATCATTATATCCGGGCGGGCTTCGACCGTTTCCAGGACACTCTCAGGCCGTTTGCCCGGCTTTTGACCGGCGTGCGTTCCTCGCTTGCCATTCTCTCCGGCGTGATGATCCTGATGGTGGCGCTGCTGTCGGTCGATCTCTGGTTCGCCGGCGCGGTGACGGCCGGCGGCGTCGCCTTCACGCTGGGGCTGGTGCTCCGGCTCAACATGCTGCTCGGACGGATGATGACGCAGCTCAACAGCATCATGCGCAATATCGGCACGATCCAGAATTCGGCCGAACTGGTGGCCAAGCCGATCGGGCTCACCGATGCGCCCCAGGCGAGCCGGTTGGAGGTTCGTTCGCCGGAAATCCGTTTCGAGGATGTCACCTTCCATTACGGCCGAAAGACAGGCGCGATCGACCACCTGACCCTCACCATCCGTCCGGGCGAAAAGGTCGGGATCGTCGGGCGGTCAGGCGCGGGCAAGTCGACCCTCGTCAATCTTCTGCTGCGCTTCTACGACCTGGAAGGCGGTCGTATCCTGATCGACGGGCAGGATATCGCCAAAGTCACCCAGGAGAGCCTGCGTTCGCAGATCGGCATGGTGACCCAGGATACCGCGCTGTTGCACCGGTCGATCCGCGACAATGTACTCTTCGGTCGCGAAGATGCGGGCGAGGACAGGCTGATCAAGGCGGCGGAGCGGGCGGAAGCGCTCGATTTCATCCAGCGGCTGGAAGACCAGCGTGGCCGCAAGGGGTTTGACGCGCATGTCGGCGAGCGGGGCGTCAAGCTTTCCGGCGGACAGCGGCAGCGCATCGCCATTGCACGCGTCATGCTGAAGGATGCGCCGATCCTCGTGCTGGATGAGGCGACATCGGCGCTGGACAGCGAGGTGGAAGCCGCGATCCAGTCCAATCTCGACCGGCTGATGCAAGGCAAGACGGTGCTTGCCATCGCACACCGGCTGTCGACGATCGCAGCGCTCGACCGTCTGGTCGTGATGGACAAGGGGCGGATCATCGAAGAGGGGACGCATTCCGAACTGGTGGCGCTTGGCGGTCTTTATTCGGAACTCTGGGCTCGTCAGTCGGGTGGCTTCCTCGATACGCGCGCAACCGAAACGGTCGGCTGAGGCAGGGCCTTGCTCCCGCCCGTCTCGTTGCTTGACAGATGTCAGGTGAGGGCGGGCCCGCCGGCGCGTTGCCGCCGGCTCCTGTCGCGATGACGCGTGGCTATAAGCCGCATGGGGACAAAGCCAATTTATTCCGCGACATAGTGGCTCCCCAAAGGGGGAAGACTGGACAGATTGGAATATCAAGCTTAGAACGCGCCAATCTGGCGGGGAATCTATGGTCATGACATGGCCGAATTGTGATTCCCGCTGCGGGGGCAAATGCGGTTTGTCGCAGGATTGCGAAGAGGAAAAAGTGACCGTGAGCGAACACGAGACGACGACTGAACATGCGGGCGAGCCTACGCGCCGCGATTTTCTCTACATGGTGACCGGCATGGCCGGAGCGGTTGGTGCGGTTTCGGTCGCCTGGCCCTTCATCGACCAGATGCGCCCGGATGCCTCGACGCTCGCGCTCGCTTCGATCGAAGTGGACGTATCGGCGCTCGAGCCCGGCATGTCGCTGACGGTCAAGTGGCGCGGCAAGCCCGTGTTCATCCGCAACCGCACCGACAAGGAAGTCGAAGAAGGCAAGGCTGTGGCGCTCGCTGATCTCAAGGATCCGATCGCCCGCAATGCCAATATCGACCCGACGGCGGAAGCAACCGATGTCGCGCGTTCTGCCGGCGAGGGCAAGGAAAACTGGATCGTCATGATCGGTTCCTGCACCCATCTCGGCTGCGTGCCGCTCGGTCAGTCGGGCGATTTCGGTGGCTGGTTCTGTCCCTGCCACGGTTCGCACTACGATACGGCCGGCCGTATCCGCAAGGGTCCGGCGCCTGCGAACCTCGCTGTGCCGACCTATGGCTTCGTTTCCGATACTGTGATCAAGATCGGCTGAGGGGATAAGACAAGATGAGTGGCCATTCCAGTTACCAGCCGTCCACCGGCGTTGAAAAATGGATCGACGCGCGCCTGCCGCTGCCGCGCCTGGTCTATGACAGCTTCGTTGCCTATCCGGTTCCCCGCAACCTGAACTATGCTTACACCTTCGGCGCCATGCTCTCCGTGATGCTCGTGGTGCAGATCCTGACCGGCGTCGTGCTGGCCATGCACTATGCCGCCGAAACGACGGTTGCCTTCAACTCCGTCGAAAAGATCATGCGCGACGTCAACCATGGTTGGCTCCTGCGCTACATGCATGCCAACGGCGCATCCTTCTTCTTCATCGCCGTCTATCTGCACATCGCCCGTGGTCTTTACTACGGCTCGTACAAGGCGCCCCGCGAAATCCTCTGGATCCTCGGCGTGGTGATCTTCCTCCTGATGATGGCGACAGCCTTCATGGGTTACGTTCTGCCCTGGGGCCAGATGTCCTTCTGGGGCGCGACCGTCATCACCGGTTTCTTCACCGCCTTCCCCTGGGTTGGCGAGTGGATCCAGCAGTTCCTGCTCGGTGGCTTTGCCGTCGACAACCCGACGCTGAACCGCTTCTTCGCGCTGCATTACCTGCTGCCGTTCATGATCGCCGGCGTCGTCATCCTGCACGTCTGGGCCCTGCACGTGACCGGCCAGACCAACCCGACCGGCGTTGAAGTCAAGTCCAAGACGGACACCGTTCCGTTCACGCCTTATGCTACGCTCAAGGATGCCTTCGGCGTGTCGGTCTTCCTGCTGGTCTTTGCCTGGTTCGTCTTCTACATGCCGAACTATCTCGGCCATCCGGACAACTACATCCCGGCTGACGCCCTGAAGACCCCGGCGCATATCGTTCCGGAATGGTACTTCCTGCCCTTCTACGCCATGCTGCGCGCCATCACCTTCAATGTCGGCCCGATCGACTCGAAGCTCGGCGGCGTTCTCGTGATGTTCGGTGCGATCATCGTGCTGTTCTTCCTGCCCTGGCTCGACACCTCGAAGGTTCGCTCGGCCGTGTACCGTCCCTGGTACAAGCTGTTCTTCTGGCTCTTCGTGGTCAACTCGATCATCCTCGGCTGGCTCGGCGCCATGCCGGCGGAAGGCACGGGCCTGTTCGGCCTGCTGTTCCGCGGCGAATTCGTCGGCAACTATGTCGGCTACTCGCAGCTCGGAACGGCCTACTACTTCGGGTTCTTCCTCGTGATCATGCCGCTTCTTGGTCTGTTCGAGACGCCGAAGCGCATCCCGAACTCGATCACCGAAGCTGTTCTCGAAAAGAGCGGCAAGTCTGCTGCTGTCCAAGCCTGATTGCGCGAGAGAGGGAAACAAGAACAATGAAGAAGCTTCTCACGAGCATCGCGCTCATTGCTTCGATGGCCGGCTTTGCCGGCCTGGCCTCGGCCGCAGAAGAGGGCTCTGCCCTCGAACATGCGGTCGAACATGCGGCCAAGAGCGGTCACTATCCGATCCTGAAGCCGAAGGAAATCGACTGGAGCTTCGGCGGCCCGTTCGGCACCTATGACAAGGGTCAGCTGCAGCGCGGTTTGAAGATCTACAAGGAAGTCTGTTCTGCCTGCCACTCGATGAAGCTGGTGTCCTTCCGCACGCTGGAAGAGCTGGGTTACTCGGAAGAGCAGGTGAAGGCATTCGCCGGCGAATACGAAGTGCAGGACGGCCCGAACGCCGACGGTGAAATGTACACCCGCAAGGCCGTGCCTTCCGATTACTTCCCGTCGCCGTTCCCGAACAAGGAAGCGGCTGCGGCTGCCAACAACGGCGCTGCTCCGCCGGACTTCTCGCTGATCGCAAAGGCGCGCGGCGTGACCCGCGGCTTCCCGCAGTTCGTCTTCGACATCTTCACCCAGTATCAGCAGGGCGGCCCGGATTACATCCATGCGCTGCTCACCGGATACCAGGAGCCGCCGGAAGGCGTGACGGTTGCCGAAGGTACGCATTTCAACCCGTACTTCATGAGTGCTGCTGCTCTTGCGATGGCGCCGCCGCTTTCGGATGGTCAGGTGACCTATGACGACGGCACGCCCGAGACGCTGGACCAGTACTCGCAGGACGTCGCCGCGTTCCTGATGTGGACGGCCGAGCCGCATCTCGAAGAGCGCAAGCGCATGGGCTTCATGGTCATGGTATTCCTCGCCATCTTCACGGCGCTGATCTACCTGACCAAGAAGTCGGTCTATGCGAACAAGGAACACTGATCGGACACGATCGGTCGCGTTTGAAAAAGGCGGTCTTCGGACCGCCTTTTTTGTTGGGAGGGCCTTGCCGATCTTGGTATGGTCCGAGCAACTCCTTCTTCTCCGACATTCGGATACTCTATGACAAAGATTTCTTCTGAACTGGCCGACTCCATCCGCTCCATTCCCGATTATCCCAAGCCCGGGATCATTTTTCGCGACATCACGACGTTGCTCGGCGATGCGCGGGCGTTTCGCCGGGCGATCGATGAGCTGGTGCAGCCCTATGCGGGCCTGAAGATCGACAAGATCGCCGGCATGGAAGCGCGGGGATTCATTCTCGGCGGGGCCGTCGCCCACCAGTTGTCTGCCGGCTTCGTGCCGATCCGCAAGAAGGGCAAGCTGCCGCATGAGACGGTGCGGATCGCCTACAGCCTGGAATATGGCGTGGACGAGATGGAAATTCACATGGATGCGGTGAAGCCGGGGGAGAAGGTGATCCTCGTGGATGACCTGATTGCGACCGGTGGCACGGCCGTGGGTGCGGTGCAGCTGCTGCGGCAGATCGGGGCGGATGTCGTCTCGGCCTGCTTCGTCATCGATCTGCCGGAGCTCGGCGGTCGCAAGAAGCTCGAGGCGCTCGGCGTCGAGGTTCGCACGCTGGTGGAATTCGAGGGGCACTGAGCCCCCCGAGTTGATCAGCCAAGGGCTTTGGCGATGTCGTCGGCAAGCTCCGACGGTGCCGTGCGGGGCGAAAAGCGGGCGATCGGCTGACCGTCGCGACTGACGAGGAATTTTGCAAAATTCCAGCCGATCTCGGTGCCCTGTTCTGCGCCCGGTGTTTCCGCCTTCAGGTAAGCGTAGAGCGGATGGGTCCCGTCACCGTTCACCTCGATCTTGGAAAAGAGCGGGAAGGTCACGGCGAACTGAGTTTCGCAGAAGAGGGCGATTTCCTTTTCCGTGCCGGGCTCCTGGGCGCCGAACTGGTTGCAGGGGAAGCCCAGGACCACGAGATCGTCATTGGCCTTGTAGAGGGCTTCCAGGCCTTCGTATTGCGGGGTGAGGCCACAGGCGCTCGCGGTGTTGACGATCAGCAGCACCTTTCCGGCATAGTCCTTCAGGCTGCGCTCCGTGCCGTCGATGGTGGTCATGGTGAAATCGTGGACGCTCATGGCTGTTGCTCCTCGTCGGGGAAAAATTCAATCAGGTTGCTCTTGAAGCGCAGCACCGTCTCGCCGTTCTGGTTGACGCCTTCGGACAGTGCTGCGTTGAGGATATAGCGATGCCGGCCCTGGACGGTGCGGCTGTCGATCGGCGTCATGAAGAAGGTGATCGTGTCGCCGACAAAGACGGGTTTCAGCCATTGCAGCTCGGCAAAGCCGGGCGAGGGGCCGAGCTTTGGAGGGGCGATGCCTTCGGCGGCCAGGCGCTTCATCTCGCGGGTGATGAAGCCGATAAAGCTCTTCATCCAGTTGGCGCAGGTGTGCCAGCCCGAGGCGCAGAGCGCGCCGAAGACATAAGTCTTCGCGGCTTCCGCATCGACATGGAAGGGTTGCGGATCGAATTTTTCGGCAAAGCGGATGATATCCTCGGCGGTGAAGGTGACCGAGCCGAGTTCCAGGCGGGTGCCGGCGGGATAGAGGTCGAGCAGTCTCATGCGCTCACCTCCGTCGTCTCGCGGCGGCGGACCATGACAGCGTTGCGGGCCTTCAGCACGGTTTCGCCGCGCTGGTTGTGCAGTTCATGGCCGAAGGTGACGATGCCGAGATGCGGGCGCGAGCGCATCAGGCGGGTTTCCTCGACAACAGACTGACCCGAGAGCGTGTCGCCTGCGAGCACGGGCCTGCGCCATTGCATGAATTCGATGCCGGGGGCACCTTCGGAAGCGGCTTTCAGCACATAGGCGTCAATCATCAGGCGCATGAAGAGGCTGGAGGTGTGCCAGCCGGACGCCGACAGGCCGCCGAGGATGCTGGCTTTACCGGCGTCTTCGGAGAGATGCATGGGCTGCGGGTCGAATTCGGTGGCGAATTCGATGATCTCCTCGGCGGTCACCAGACGCGGCCCGAGCGCGAAGCTTCGGCCCTGCGTAAAGTCCTCGTAGTGAAGCTTTTCTGTCTCCATGCAGCATGTTCTCCAATGCCTTGCCAGTCGCTATGGTCATAAGCGGGAATCGTGAGGTGGTCCATGGCAGGTTGGGCAGATCAGGCCGGCTTTCTGGCTGGCATCGACGATGCGGCGCGGCGCGAGCTTGAGGCATTGAAGCCGATGCATGTGCCCCAGCGCACGACGCTGTTTCGGCCGGGGGATGCCGCGCAGGCCTTTGTCATCCTGCTGTCGGGCAGAATCGGCGTCTATCTCACCGGCCGCAACGGGCGGGAGCTGCTGCTCTATTCGGTGACGCCCGGCGAGACCTGCGTGCAGACGACGCTTGGGGTTCTCGGCGGCGCGCTCTATACGGGCGAGGCGGTGGCCGAGAGCGACCTTGTCGCGGTGATGGTGCCGCCCGCCCTTGTGGAGCGGCTCATTGCGAATTCCGTCGGCTTCCGGCACTTCGTCTTCAAAGCCTTTGCCGACCGCTTGGGCGACCTGATGTTCGTGCTGGAGCAGGTGGCCTTCGTGAAGGTGGAGCAGCGGCTGGCGCATGCGCTTCTCGAGCGTGCGGACGGGGACGGGCGGGTGGCCCTGACGCATCAGGAACTGGCCGTGGTGATCGGCACGGCGCGCGAGGTGGTGTCGAGGCGGCTGGAGGCGCTTGCGTCCAAAGGCGTGGTTGAAAACGAGCGCGGGGAGATCCGGATCATCGATCGCGGCGAAGTGTCCCGCATGGCGAAGGCCGGTGACGGCTAGCACCTTGCAAACCGCGTGACTTAGTCACCGACGCCAGTTGCGGCGGGCCTTATGCTCGGCTCATCGCTGCGCAAATCGGAGGGAAAACCATGTTTGCCAAGAATGTCGGATCGGTGGATCGCATGCTGCGGATCATCGTCGGCCTCATCCTCTTGTCCCTGTTCTTCATCTATCCGGGTGCCTGGTGGCGCTATTACACGCTGATCGGCGTCGTGCCGCTCCTGACCGGCCTGATGTCGACCTGCCCGCTCTATTCGATCCTTGGCCTCTCGACCTGCCCGGCAAAGCGGGTCTGACACGGCCTTCCGCGTCTCCTGAAAAGCGAAAGGCCGCGAGGGTGTCGCGGCCTTTCGTGTTTCTGCGTGTCGACCTTACGTGTTGAAACGGAAGTGGATGACGTCGCCGTCATGCACGACATATTCCTTGCCTTCGTCGCGGCCCTTGCCGGCTTCCTTGGCGCCGACTTCGCCCTTGTGGGCGATGTAGTCGTCATAGGAGATGGTGAAGGCGCGGATGAAGCCGCGTTCGAAATCGGTGTGGATGACGCCGGCAGCAGCCGGGGCCTTGGTGCCACGGACGATGGTCCAGGCGCGGCATTCCTTCGGGCCGACGGTGAAATAGGTGATCAGGTCGAGCAGGTGGTAACCGGCCCGGATCAGGCGGTCGAGGCCGGCTTCGTCGAGGCCGAGTGCCGAGAGGAATTCGGTCGCTTCCTCTTCCGGCAGCTGGGCAACTTCGGCTTCGATGGCAGCCGAGATGATGACGCATTCCGCACCCTGTTCGGCGGCCATCTTGGCGACGGCTTCGGTGTGCTTGTTGCCGGTCGCGGCGTCACCCTCGGCGACGTTGCAGACATAGAGGACAGGATGCGAGGTCAGCAGGTTCAGGCCCTTCAGGATCTCGATTTCTTCCGGTGCCAGCGTCTTCAAGAGAAGGCGGGCAGGCTTGCCGTCCTGCAGAAGCTTGACGACCTGTTCCATGATCGGCAGCTGGGCGACCGAATCCTTGTCCTTGGAGGCGGCGCGCTTGCGGGTCTGCTCGACGCGGCGTTCCAGGCTTTCGAGGTCGGCGAGCATCAGCTCGGTTTCGATCGTGTCGGCATCACCCACCGGGTCGATCTTGCCTTCAACATGGGTGATGTCATCATCTTCGAAGCAGCGCAGTACATGGACCACGGCGTCGACTTCGCGGATGTTGGCGAGGAACTTGTTGCCGAGGCCTTCGCCCTTCGAGGCGCCGCGCACGAGGCCGGCGATGTCGACGAAGGAGATGCGGGTCGGGATGATTTCCTTGGAGCCGGCGATGTCGGCCAGCTTCTTCATGCGCGGATCGGGAACGGCCACTTCACCAGTGTTCGGCTCGATCGTGCAGAAGGGATAGTTGGCTGCCTGGGCTGCCGCCGTCTTGGTCAGCGCGTTGAAGAGGGTGGACTTTCCGACATTCGGAAGCCCGACGATACCGCATTTGAAGCCCATGGCTCTGAATACCTGCTCGGGATGGATTTTCGTTGTCCACGCCTATGGGGTATAGGAGGGACATGGTCAAGTGTTGCGGCCCCGAGAGGGCCTGAAGTTGCCGGAGGATCTATGGCGAAGGATACGGTGCTGGCGCCCAAGACCGACACGAAGCCGAAGGTGGAGAAGCCACGGCTCTACAAGGTCATCCTGCACAATGACGACTATACGCCGCGCGAATTCGTCACCATCGTCCTGAAAGTGGTGTTCCGGATGAGCGAGGAGACGGGGAACCGCGTCATGCTCACGGCCCACCGCTTCGGTTCCGCCGTGGTCGTGGTGTGCACCCGCGAAATTGCCGAGACGAAGATCACGGAGGCGATGGATCTCGCCAAGGAGGCGGGCATGCCGCTGTTGTTTACGGCCGAACCGGAGGAGTGAGCGGCGTGTCCGACCTGACCCGACAAACAGATTGGAACTCCGTCCGCCGCATGATGAATGCAGCGATCGACTTTTGCGAACAGGTGGAAGCACTCGGTTATGGCGAGCGTGATCGCGATGCCGCGACGGACGTGAATGGTCAGACGGTCAGTGCGCAGGACGTGCTCACCAGCGCATGGACCTATCCAGAAACCATGCGCTACGCCATTATCCGCCAAAGACACGACGCGGCGGATGACCTTGCATATGTGCCGGAGACCGCGCGCGTGCTTCAGGCGATGGCGGCTGCATGTGCTGAATTATGTGGTGCGAGACCCGGAACGTCAGAGGCGGTCAGGGTCCCGGAGTTGCTACAATGGTTCGAAACGCATGCGCCACAGACGCTCAAGACGGCGTTGGTATCCCGTCGCGGCGAATGAAGCAGCCCGTGATGTTGCAGGATCAGGCCGGGATGCGCGCGATCACCTTGATTTCAAAATCAAAGCCGGCGAGCCAGTTGACGCCGATTGCCGTCCAGTTGGGATAGGGTGGGGCGGGGAAGATCTCCGACTTGACCTTCATGATCGTCCCGAACTGATTTTCCGGGTCGGTGTGAAAACTGGTGACGTCGACGAGATCGGCAAGGGTGCAGCCGGCGGCGGCAAGGGTGGCTTCGAGATTGGAGAAGGCGAGGCGCGCCTGGGTTTCGAAGTCGGGCTCTGGCGAGCCGTCGGGGCGGCTGCCGACCTGGCCGGAGACGAAGAGGAGGTCGCCGGTGCGGATTGCTGCGGAATAGCCGTGCTCTTCGTAAAGGGCGTGGCGGTTTGCAGGGAAGACGGGCTGCGGTCTGGTCATGGGTGTCCTTTCGGCATGCGATCTCGTTCCGCCCGGATGTCGGGTCGGTGACGTGCCGCTTGGCGGATCTGCAAAGATTTCATATACGATGCGTATGTAGAAATATTCGCATACGAGTCGTATGTCAATCTCACATACGCTACGTATGTGGATTGTGGAGGATGCCTTGAAACGTAGTCGCTCGGAAAGCATGGAGGAAAATCGTGGCAAGCTGATCGCTGCTGCGCGAAAAGCCTTTGCCGAAAACGGCTATGCGGCTGCTTCCATGGATGCGCTGACAGCGGAAGCC
Source organism: Rhizobium sp. AG855 (assembly GCF_003610655.1). Classification (NCBI taxonomy): domain Bacteria; kingdom Pseudomonadati; phylum Pseudomonadota; class Alphaproteobacteria; order Hyphomicrobiales; family Rhizobiaceae; genus Rhizobium; species Rhizobium sp. AG855. Next base: position 956,853 of record NZ_RAQG01000003.1, read on the forward strand.
GGCCTCACGCGCGGGGCGCTCTACCACAATTTCGGCGACAAACGTGGGCTGTTTGCCGCCGTTGTCAATCAGATCGATACGGCAATGGCCGAGCGTGCCAAGGCGCGGGCCGCTGCGGCTGGCGAGGGGTGGGAAGCGCTGCTGGCCGAGGGGGCCGCCTATATCGAGATGGCGCTCGATCCGGAGGTGCAGCGGATCGTGCTGCTGGACGGTCCGGCGGTGCTCGGCGATCCCTCACAATGGCCGAGCCAGAACAGCTGCCTGAAGGTGACGCGGCAGGCAATCGAGCAGCTTCAGGCGGATGGAATCCTGAAGCCGGTGGATGCGGAAGCGGCTGCGCGCCTGATCAGTGGGGCAGCGCTCAATGCGGCGATGTGGATTGCGGCAAGCGACGAGCCGGAGACGGTGCTGCCGAAGGCGCAGGACGCGTTTCGCCTGCTGGTGGACGGTTTGCTGGCGCGCCCCTGAGGCTGAGGGTCAGCGCCGGGCAAGCGCCGCCTTCAATCCCCCTTCGGCCCGAACAGCTTCTTCAGCATATCCGCCATCGGTCCGGTTTCCGGCAGTTTCTTCGGCTGCTGCATGTTGCCGCGGGCCTGGCGGATGTGGGATTGGCCTGCGGGTTTGGTGGGCTTGGGCGCCTTGGCTGGCTTGTCGTCATCGGGCTTTGAGCCGGTGGCGAGCGCCAGCTTGTTGAGGAGTTGCGAATCCTCGCCCTTCACCAGCATGTCGGCATTGTCGGCCAAGGCTTCCAGCAGTGGCTCAAGCCATTCGGCGTCGAGCTTGCCGAAGTCGCCGAGCACATGGCCCTGGACGCGCGACTTGTCGCCGGGATGGCCGATGCCGAGGCGCAGGCGCCGATAATTCTGGCCGCAATGGGCGTCGAGCGACTTGATGCCGTTGTGGCCGCCATGGCCGCCGCCGGTCTTGATGCGGGCCTTGCCGGGGAGCAGATCGAGCTCGTCATAGATCGCCGTGATCGCTTCCGGGCCGAGCTTGTAGAAGCGCATGGCCTCGCCGACGCTTTCGCCCGAGAGGTTCATGAAGGTCTGCGGCTTGATCAGAAGCACCTTTTCACCGGCGATCGTGCCTTCGGAAATCTCCGCCTTGAACTTTTTCGCCCAGGGCGAAAAGCCGTGGCGGGCCTTGATGGCGTCCACGGCCATGAAGCCGATATTGTGGCGGTTGCGCTCGTATTTCGACCCGGGATTGCCGAGCCCTGCCAGGATGATCATCGTTTGTCCCGTTTCTCAGACCTGGGCCTTCCCCACCGCGAAACGAGGCCGATGTCAAGGCTTGGTGGCCTGTTCCGGCAGTTTTGCCTTGTCGAGGCCGTAGCTCGCGAGGATCTTTGCCTGGGTGCCGTCAGCGATCAGGGCATCGAGGGCGGCCTGCATTCTCAGCCGCAGGTCCTCGGGAAAATCGGGATGGCAGGCGAGCGAAAACTTCTGCTCGGTGAAGATGAACTTGAACTCGATCGGTTCCCCGGCCTTCTCCAGGACGACGTAATGCTGTTCGTCCAGCGGCATCAGGTCGATGCGGCCGCTCTGGAGCTTCTTCAAGTTGAGTTTGATGTCGCTCGCCAGGTCGATCTTGGCAAAACCGAGTTCTTCGAGAAGGGTCTCGGTGTAATCGTCGCGCTGGGTGCCGACGGTGTAGGCCTTGGCTTCCTCGACATTCTTCACATCGACGCCGCCGCCCTTGCGGCCGATCATCAGGTTGCGGCCGATGGCGAGAGGTTCGATCCAGACGAAACGGCCGTCCCGTTCGGGGATGTGGGCGGTGGTGAAGACGCAATGAAGGGGAGTGGTCTCGGCCAGTGCGATCGCGCGCGCCCAAGGCATCATGTCGATGGAATAGGGAACGCCGATCTGCTTCATCATCAGGAGGATCTGGTCATAACCAGCGCCCTTGATCTGGTCACCCTCGCGGAAATTGTAGGGCGGGTAGTCTTCCGTGGTGAAATGGACGGCTTCTGCGGCGGCGACCGGCGCGGCCACAAGGGACAGCAGGACAGCGAGCATTTTCATGGCGGTTCCCTCCTTGGCGGCGTTCAGCGTACCGATACCTTCAAACTGCGGGTTTGCGGCATTCTGGTTTCATCGATCAGTGTGGCAACGGCCTGGGGGCGGGCAAAGAAATAACCCTGGCCGTAATCGACGCCGAAATCTGCCAGGATCCGGCGCTGTTCTTCCGTTTCGATGCCTTCGGCGACGACGGTGCATTCCATCTTGTGCGAGATGGCGGTGATGCCTTCGACGAGCATGCGGCTCTTGTGGCGCAGTTCGGGGTTCTCGTCGGCGAGCGCGCGGATGAAGGACTGGTCGATCTTCACGATGTCGACGGGAAAACGGTTCAGGTAGCTGAGCGAGGAATAACCCGTGCCGAAATCATCAAGCGCGAGGCGATAGCCGTAGCGATTGAATTCGTCGAGGATGGTGCGGATCTGCGGGTTGTCATGCAGCAGCGTCGCCTCGGTGATCTCGATCACGATCCGCTTTGGCGCGATGCCGTATTCGGTCGTGAGGGCTGCGAGGCGCACGGGCAGCGAGGGGTCGAACTGCAGCGGCGAGAAGTTGACGGCGAGATAGGCGTCATGGTTGCCGGACGCGTCGCTGAGGCGGGCGAGATTGGCGAGTGCCTTTTCGAGGATCTGGCCACCAAGCCGGGTGATCGCGCCGGTTTCCTCGGCAACGGCGATCAGCGGGGCAGGGGGCATGATGCCATGTTCCGGATGGACGAGGCGCATCAGGGCCTCGTATCCGACGACACGGCCGGTCTCGACCTGCACGATGGGCTGGAAGAAGGCATCGAACCAGCCCTGGGCGAGGCCCTCTTCGATATCGTGCTCGATCTCGGCGCGCTGGCGGGTGTGGTCCTGGAGCTGCGGATCGTAGAACTGGGCACCGTTCTTGCCGTCGCGCTTCTTGCTGTACATCGCCATATCGGACTTTTGCAGCAACTCGGCCGCATTGCAGGCGTGGCGCGGGTAGAGCGCGATGCCGATGCTGGCGCTGAGCCGGACGCTGGCGCCCTCGATGACCATCGGATCGCCGAAGACGTCGCAGAGCCTGCCGCTTAGATCCTGGGCGAGGGACTCGACGCGTCTGGCGCGCACGAGGATGGCAAATTCGTCACCGCCGAGACGGGCGGCGGTCGCGCCTTGCGGAAGGAGGGCGTTCATGTGCTCGACAAAGGCGCAGAGCACCTGGTCGCCGGCCTGGTGGCCGAGATTGTCGTTGATCCACTTGAAGCGGTCGAGGTCGACGAAGATGCAGGCCAGTTCCTCGCCCGCCAAATCTGTCGCGCGGATTTCGCGGTCAAGCGCGATTTCAAAGCCCTGCCGGTTGCTGAGACCCGTCAGGTGGTCGGTGATGGCCTGGCGGTGGTTGCGCTCTTCCGATTGCTTCAGCGCTGTCACGTCGGTCATGACGCTGAGCGACAAAGCCTCGGTCTCGCCTTCGGACTCGCGGCTGGATTCGGCAATGAGGACGTCCATGATGCGCCCGTCTTCGCAAACGAACTGGGTCGTTGCTTCCTGCACGCCGGCAATCGAGCGGGTCTTCTTGCGATCGGTATAGGCGTCCTGGGCGGCGGGAGGCACCAGTTCGATGAAGCGGCGGCCGACGATCTCGTGACGTTTGTAGCCGGTCGCCAGAAGCCAGTAATCGCTGACGCCGGTGATGCGGTCTTCCTCGTCGAGCGAGAACAGCATGGCCGGGGTGGTGTTGTAGATGTCGGTCGAACGGCGATGGGCAAGCTTGAGTTCGCTCTCTTCCCGCTCCAGCTTGATCTGCATGGCATTGAAGCTGCGGGCGAGGCGGCCGATTTCGTCGTTCGACTGCCAGTCGACGTGATGGCGGGAGCCGAGCTGACGGGTGGCCTCAATAGCGGCGGTCAGCTTCAGGAGCGGCTTCATCACCATGATCCGGTTGCCGATGACGGCCGCGCCCACCACGCCGATGACGGCCAGCATGAAGATGCCGATCAGCAGAACCTCCGCCTGACGCAGAGAGGAGAACATGCCGATGCGGCTGTAGTAGAGCGTAATCGTGCCGACGAGCTTCGGCCCCTCCATCGCGCGGTAGTAGATTTCGCGGCTGATGCTCTCCAGCCCGTTCTTCGGCCACTTCGGTAGCGCCGGCATGGAAACGGCGATGTCGCCGGACAGGTCCTTGACGGTGACCCGGCTGATCATGCCGTTGGAGACGATGGTGGCGGTGATTTGCTCGACGCTTTCGCGGTCGAAGTCCCAGAGCGGCTTGGCCAGGGCCTGGGCATTGGCGGCAATCACCACGTCGAGATTCTGTTGCAGTTCGCGCGATGCGCGATCAGTCGCCAGCGACAGAAACAGACCGAAGAGCGGAACGACCAGAATGAAGATCGTGGTCGCGACGATCGCCAGGAAGCGGCTTTCGACCGAACGGGTCATCGCGATCCAGACTCAACCGCGAAACGACGTTGCGACATGCTCATGACGGGCTCCCACGCGCAGAGATTGAATGCGCACGGTTGCATGAAACCGTTTAAATCTGACTAAGGAAAGTTGTGACATTTTCCTTGGTTTCAAAAGAAACCAATAAAAAACCCACCCCCTTGCAGGGATGGGTTCGCGATTGTCACCGATGCCTGATATCAGGCTTCGGCAGCTTCTTCTTCCATGCCGCCGGCCGGAGCGACGATCGTGGCGATGGTGAAATCGCGATCGGCGATGACCGGGGTCACGCCCTTCGGCAGCTTCACGGCCGAGATATGCACGCTGTCGCCGACCTTGAGGCCAGCGAGGTCAACGGTGATCGCTTCCGGAATGTCGGAAGCCGGGCAGTGCAGTTCAACTTCGTGGCGAACGATGTTGAGAACGGCGCCAGTCTTGATGGCCGACTTCTCTTCGTTGATGAAGTGAACCGGAACCTGAACCGAAACCTGGCTGTTTGCCGAGACGCGCAGGAAGTCGACATGCATCGTGAAGTCACGAACGACGTCGAGCTGGTAGTCCTTCGGCAGGACGCGGATCTTCTCGCCGTTGACGTCGATGACGGCAACGGTGGTCAGGAAACCGCCTGCATGGATGCGCTTGGTGATCTCGTTGGTGTTGATCGAGATCGAAATCGGGGCCTGCTTGTCACCATAGATGACAGCCGGAATCAAACCGTTGCGGCGAAGTTCGCGGGAGGACCCCTTACCTACCCGTTCGCGTGCTACGGCCTTGAGCTCGTAAGTAGCGTGGCTCATGGCTTTACCTTTCAAGTTACTGGAGAGCCCTGGCGGTGCATTCAGCCGATGCCAGGACCGGAGACCGTTGCCGGTCCCATCCGCATTGCCTCCAAGGGTGTCTGCGCGGATCGGGCGCCTATAGACCAGATGATGCGGAATGGCAAGGTTTGCCGACGAAAAGGCATGCTCGCCGGATCGTGATCGCGATCTAGCGCTCGGAAGGGCGGGTGGCAAGTTGGTAACCATCCGGGGCAAGCATTTGGAAATTGACGAATGTTAGGAAATGCAAAGCTGCTCCCTCCATCCGGTCATGTCCCATGTTCCAAGTCCTCACCTGCATCGCGGTCGATCATTCGCCAATTTCCCTGGTGGCAGCCGTCAGCGTCTGTGTCTTCGGTTCGCTGCTCACGATGCGGCTTTTCGGTCGCGTCCGCAACACGCGGGGGATCACGCGGGCGAGCTGGATCACCCTGACCAGCGTGATTGCCGGTTGTTCGATCTGGACGACGCATTTCGTCGCGATGATGGGCTACCGGACCGGCGTGGTCGCCGGTTATGCCCCGACGGCCACTCTGCTCTCGCTGGTTCTGGCGATCACCGTTACCGGGATTGGTCTGACGATCGCAGCCATGACGCAACGAAGCCTGCTGATCGAAGCGGGCGGTTTCCTCGTCGGTCTCGGGATCGCCGCCATGCATTATGTCGGTATGTCCGGCTATCAGGTGCAGGGACACCTGGACGTGGATCAAACGTATGTCGCCACATCGCTCGCCTTCGGCGCCTTCTTCGGGGCCCTGGCCACCAGCAGGGTCGCACGGCCGGTAACGCGGTTCTGTCGCTATGGCGGTGGCATGGCGCTCATCTTCGCCATCGCCACGACGCATTTCATCGGCATGACCGGCGTGACGCTGGTTCAGGATCCCATGGCGGCCATGCCGGCCAACATCCTGCCTGAAAGCCTGATGACGCTCGTGCTGATGCTGGTCACCGTGATGATCCTCGCCATTGGCTCGATGACCTACGTGATCGACCGGCAGACGTCGAAATCGGCGCTTGAGCGGTATCGGCACCTGTCCCTGCACGACGCCCTGACCGGCCTTCCCAACCGTTCTGCCTTCCTTGAGCGTGTGGCGCACCTGATGGAGCGGCCCGACGCCCGGAATGCGCGGATTTATGTGCTGTCCTTCGATCTCGACCGGTTCAAGGAGATCAACGACGTTCATGGCCATGCTGCCGGAGACCAGGTATTGCGCGTGGCCGCTGAGCGGATGAATGCACAGATGGGCGAGGGGGACTTCGTCGCGCGCATCGGTGGTGACGAATTCGTGGCGGTCTCATCGCGGCTCTTTACCCATGCCGAGGCGGAAAAGCTGGCACAGCGCATCATCACCGATCTGAGTGCACCGATCGTGTGGGAGGGGTTGACGCTGTCGATCGGCAGCAGCATCGGCATTGCCGTCTTTCCCGATGGCGCGGAGAATGTCGACGACCTGCTCGCCCAGGCGGATGTCGCAATGTACCGCGCCAAGGCGACGGGATCGAACAATGTCTGCTTCTACGACATCTCGATGGACCAGGCGGCGCGGGCGCGCAGTGCCCTTGCCATGGATATGCGCCACGGCCTCATGCATGGCGAATTCGAACTCTATTTCCAGCGACAGAACGATACCCAGTCCGGCAAGGTTGTCGGGTTCGAGGTCCTGTTGCGCTGGACGCATCCGATGCGCGGCATGGTCTCGCCCGTCGACTTCATTCCGATTGCCGAGCGGACGGGATTCATCATGGAACTCGGCGACTGGGTGTTGCGGCAGGCCTGCCTGGAGGCCGTGCAATGGCGCAACCCGCTCTGCATCGCCGTCAATGTCGCGCCCAAGCAGCTCGCCAATCCGGCCTTTCCGCAGCGCGTGCGGGACATCCTCACCGAAACCGGTCTTCCCGCCGAGCGGCTGGAACTGGAAATCACCGAATCCGGCATCATTGCCGACCAGCAGCATGCGCTGAACATCATTCGCCAGCTCAAGTCCTTCGGGGTGAAGATCGCCATGGACGACTACGGAACCGGTTATTCGTCGCTGTCGACGCTGCAGCTCTTCCCCTTCGACAAGATCAAGATCGACCGCGCCTTCATCGACAACGTGGCAGAAAACCGCCAGTCGGCAGCGATCGTGCGCTCGACGCTGATCCTCGCCCAGAGCCTCGATATTCCGGTGCTGGCAGAAGGGGTCGAAAATGCCGACCACCTGAAATTCCTGCAGGACGAGGGCTGTGCCCAGGTTCAAGGCTATCTCTATGGTCGGCCGGCGCCGTTGTCGCAGCTTCAGGATGTCGTCAACGGTCAACCCGCTGACACAACGCCTGGCCCGGAAGCTCCTGCATCGGCCACACGGACACTCGCGGCCTGATCCTTCCACGGTCCTGACAAGTGTCGCAAAACTGCGCCACCTGAAAGACGTGAATTTTCGGACACCAGTTGCCGCAGATCGCAGCGGATTGCATGCGCGTGCGGAAAGCGCATACTGAGTGATGCGCTTTGGGAGGAGCCGATGTCACAGGAACTGAGCCATTCCGATCTCGTCTACTCGACCGCACGACAAGCCTCTGCGGCCGTGACATCGCCCGTTGCCGCCTCATGGCGCCGCTGCCTCACCCTGCATCACCTGCAGCCGGAGGCCGCAGCACTGCCGATGCAGGTCGAGGACAAGCGGTTTCGCGAGGCGCGCGAGAAGATGGAGCGGCTGATCGGCAATGCGACCGATGAAGTCGACCGGCTCTACCAAATGATCGGCCGCTCGGGTTGCTGCATCGTGCTGGCCGACGCCGAGGGGATCGTGGTGGATCGGCGCGGCGCACCCGGCGACGACGCCGATTTCCGCAGGCTTGGGCTCTGGCAGCAGAATGTCTGGAGCGAGGCGAGCGCCGGAACCAATGGGATCGGTACGGCGCTGGCCGATGAACGGTCCGTCATCATTCATCGCGACCAGCATTTCATGAGCGCGAATATCGGGCTCTCCTGCGCCACGGCCCCGATCCGAGACCATCTCGGCCGGGTGACGGCAGCGCTTGACGTTTCCACCTGCCGCAGCGATGTCAACGACATGACGCTTGCGGTTCTCTCCCAGGCAGTCCGGGATGCAGCGGCGCGGGTCGAGTGCAATCTCTTCCGCAGCGCCTATGCCGGGGCCCGCATCATCGTGGTGCCGCAGGCCAATACGGTGGCGGCCCTGATCGCCGTCGACGGCGACGACATCATCCTTGGGGCGACGAAATCCGCCCGGATGGCGCTGAAGCTCGATGACCGGATGATCGCTCAGGGGCTCCCGGCGGCCGACGCGCTGCGGGAAGCGCGCGGTGAAGCCAGCGGCGATCTCGACGACGCGGAGCGGGCGGCGATCCGGCGCGTGCTGTCGCGGGCACAAGGCAATGTCTCGCTTGCCGCCCAGATGCTCGGCATCAGCCGCGCGACACTGCACCGGAAGCTGAAGCGTTTCCAGATCCAATAGCAGGGCCGGCACTGTCGCATTCCTGAAACACAGTGCAGTGCGGTACAGGTTCGGGTGCCTTCTCATATCAGCATAAGCGGATGATCATCTTCCCATCGGAACCCGAGGAGGGGTTCCTTTCCTAAAGGGAGGATAATGCCATGAACATCCAGGTCCAGGCACTTGCCGCATCGCCGTTCAAGCTGAAATACGGCAACTTCATTGGCGGCGCGTGGCGCGAGCCGGTGAACGGCCGCTACTTCGAAAACACGACGCCGGTGACCGGCGGCAAACTCTGCGATGTCGCCCGTTCCGACGAACACGACGTCAATCTCGCCCTCGACGCGGCCCATGCCGCCAAGGACAAGTGGGGCCGTACGTCCACCACCGAGCGCTCGAACATCCTGATGAAGGTGGCGCAGCGGATGGAGGACAATCTCGAGCTGCTGGCCCGTGCCGAAACCTGGGACAACGGCAAGCCGCTGCGCGAAACCATGGCCGCCGACATTCCGCTCGCCATCGATCACTTCCGTTATTTCGCCGCCTGCATTCGTGCCCAGGAAGGCACGATCGGGGAGGTCGACCACGACACGATCGCCTATCACTTCCACGAGCCGCTCGGCGTTGTCGGCCAGATCATTCCCTGGAACTTCCCCATCCTGATGGCCGCCTGGAAGGTGGCGCCGGCACTGGCTGCGGGTAATTGCGTGGTACTCAAGCCCGCCGAACAGACGCCGGCCTCGATCCTGGTGCTCGCCGAACTGATCGCCGACCTGCTGCCGCCGGGCGTGTTCAACATCGTCAACGGCTTCGGTCTCGAAGCCGGCAAGCCGCTCGCCACCAGCCCGCGCATCGCCAAGATCGCCTTTACCGGCGAAACTTCGACCGGTCGCCTAATCATGCAGTATGCGAGCCAGAACCTCATTCCGGTGACGCTGGAGCTGGGCGGCAAGTCGCCGAACATCTTCTTCGAAGACGTGATGCGCGAGGACGACGACTATCTCGACAAGGCGCTGGAAGGTTTTGCGATGTTCGCGCTCAACCAGGGCGAGGTCTGCACCTGCCCGAGCCGTGCGCTGGTGCATGAGAAGATCTATGACCGGTTCATGGAAAAGGCGATCAAGCGGGTCGCTGCCATCAAGCAGGGCAACCCGCTCGACATGTCGACGATGATCGGCGCGCAGGCCTCCTCCGAGCAGCTGGAAAAGATCCTGTCCTACATGGATATCGGTCGCCAGGAAGGCGCCGAAGTGCTGATCGGCGGCGAGCGCAACACTCTCGCAGGCGATCTCGCCGGCGGCTATTATGTGAAGCCCACGGTGTTCAAGGGCCACAACAAGATGCGTGTGTTCCAGGAGGAGATCTTCGGGCCGGTCGTTTCCGTCACCACCTTCAAGGATGAGGCGGAAGCACTCGAGATCGCCAACGACACGCTCTATGGACTTGGCGCCGGTGTGTGGAGCCGCGAGGCGAACACCTGCTACAACTTCGGTCGCAACATCCAGGCGGGTCGCGTTTGGACCAATTGCTACCATGCCTATCCGGCCCATGCGGCCTTCGGTGGCTACAAGCAGTCGGGCATCGGTCGCGAGACCCACAAGATGATGCTCGATCACTACCAGCAGACCAAGAACATGCTGGTCAGCTACAGCCCGAAGGCACTCGGGTTCTTCTGAGCTCCTCCCCAGCCTCCCCTTGAGGGGGAGGTCGCAGCAAGGCCGCGGGTGGCGTGAATGTCCGTATCGAATCGGCGTCACGCCATCCCGGCACTGTGAGCCGACCCTCTCCCTCAAGGAGAGGGTGTTGGCGTTGATGTTTTGGAGAAAGCCATGTCGACTGAAACTGCCCCCCGTGTCGTCGCAACCGAGGCTGCCCTCGACTTCCTGGCTGAAATCCAGCGGGATCATCCGGACATCCTCTTCCACCAGTCCGGCGGCTGCTGTGACGGGTCGTCTCCCATGTGTTATCCGGCCCATGAATACCGGGTCGGGGAAACCGATGTGAAGCTCGGAGAGATCGGTGGAGTGCCGTTTTACATCAGCGGGAGCCAGTATGCCGTCTGGGCGCATACGCAGCTGATCATCGATGTGGTGCCGGGCAGGGGCGGCATGTTTTCGCTCGACAACGGTCGGGAGCGGCGCTTCCTGACCCGTTCAAGGCTTTTCGCCGGTGGCGAGGCGTGTCCGCTGCCGGGTGCCTGATATGCGGCTGAACGGCCTAGCGAAGGCCGATTTCGGCGCAGGCCTCTTCGATGATCGCAAGCTTGGCGGCCTGGGAGGCTGCGTATTCCTCGCGGAACTGCCGGGACACCCACATCACCGACCGACCCCTCGCACCTTCCCAGCCGATGCTGCCGAGCGCTTCCGCCTCGCGCAGCTTGCGGTTCAGGTGGGTGCGCGAGAGACGGAAGATTTCCGCCATCTGCGGCACGGAGCGGACCTGGGTGCGCACCCGTTCAGCGGACGGATCGGCCAATTCGATGCCGGCCAGCAGCCAGTCCATGACGATGCCACCATTGTTCAGCCAGGTGAAGAGTGACCAGGTCTGCGGTGGCGTCCGGATGGCCGGGGCCACCATGAAGCGACGGGTGATGGCGGGATGCAGACGGGGCAGCAGTGTCTCGTCGGCCTCGAAGGTCGCCAGACGATTGCCGCCGTCGATCGCGTCCAGACTGCGCAGGTGGATCCAGGTCCAGCGATGGACGCCGGCGATCGTCAGCGGAGAGGGGGCAACCGGGCGGTTGCGGCGGTCGCCGGCATGGACCTGCACAGCGATGCCATAGACCAGCATTTCCTTGACGAAGGCGTCTGCCGTGTTGACGCTCGAAATCTCGAATTGACGGACCTGTTCGAAATACCGCGCGAGGAAGATCGCCGGTTCACTCGCCCCGGATGTGACTTCGTTGAAGTAGTGGGCCATTGCGAGGTGGCCGAGCAGCCAGCGTTGCTGGGTGCCAAAAACGGCAGCGAGCCTCGGGCTTTCGTCGTGGACGGCGAGCAGGGCTGCAGACTGATCCCGGATCGCCTCGTGGAGTTTCGGGCTTTCCAGCAAGGTTTCGACTGTCAGGGACATGTAAGATGCTGCGTCTTCCTGGAGATATTCAGGGGCGGCAAAGTCCCCTAGGCGGCGGACCATATAAGAACTCTCAGCCGACAGCAAACGGCATCGACTTCGATGATTAACGGCCATCGGCCGGTGCCGATGACCTCCAGTCAAGCGTGTTGCGCGTTCAGTCGAAGAGGCTCGAGACCGATTCTTCCTGGCTTGTGCGGTTGATCGCCTCGCCGAGCAGGGTCGATGTCGAGAGCACGCGGATGTTGTGTGCCGAAAGCACCGGCGTGGTCGGCTGGATCGAGTCCGTGATCACCAGTTCGCGCAGCTTGGAGGAGGCGACACGGGTGACGGCACCGCCGGAGAGGACGCCGTGGGTGATATAGGCCGTGACGCTGGTGGCGCCGTTCTTCAGGAGCGCTTCGGCCGCGTTGCAGAGCGTGCCGCCGGAATCGACGATGTCGTCGATCAGGATGCAATCCTTGCCGGAGACGTCACCGATGACGTTCATGACTTCCGACTCGCCCGGACGGTCGCGGCGCTTGTCGACGATGGCCAGCAGACAGTCGAGGCGCTTGGCGAGCGAGCGGGCACGCACCACGCCACCGACGTCGGGCGACACGACCATCACGTTGTTCTGGTCGTAGTGTTCCTTGATGTCGCGGGCGAGAAGCGGCACGGCATAGAGATTGTCGGTCGGAATGTCGAAGAAGCCCTGGATCTGGCCGGCATGAAGATCAAGCGTCAGCACGCGGTCGGCGCCGGCCTCGGTGATCAGGTTGGCGACCAGCTTGGCCGAGATCGGTGTGCGCGGGCCCGGCTTTCGGTCCTGGCGGGCATAACCGAAATAGGGAAGGACAGCCGTGATGCGGCGTGCCGACGATCGACGGAAAGCGTCGATCATGATCAACAGTTCCATCAGGTGGTCGTTCGTCGGAAAGGACGTCGACTGAACGACGAACACATCTTCACCACGCACATTTTCCTGGATCTCTACGAAGATTTCCTGGTCTGCGAAACGGCGGACGCTGGCCTTGCCGAGTGGTACGTTGAGATAGGAGCAGATCGCTTCGGCCAATTGCCGGTTCGAATTACCTGCGAAAACCTTCATCTTGGCCCGCCTGTTACCATGCTGAGATGGGCGCTTTTTAGCGTCCTTACCCTTGAATGCAAGAGGCTTGGACGGGAACACCCCTATTTTCGGTTAATCATCGGAAATTGAATCGTTTAGCAAGACGTCGAGCCGGTCATCCGGCATGGTTCAGCCAGGCCGTCCGTTTCTCCAGGCGACGTATTCGGCCATGCTCTTGGTGGCGATCTGCTGCATGACCGAGGCGGGGACGGCGGCCCACGGGTCCTTGGCGGCCGAGGGCACGACCTCCTGGCCCTGAATCCGATGGAGACGGCCGCCATTGGCGTCGAGCACGTCCCAGACATAGGTGACGGTGACATTGCCGCTGTCGGTGAAGGCCGAGAAATAGCCTTTGAGGATGTGTTCGCTCGACGCGTCATTGGCGCTCTTGATCGTCAGCCCACGGGCGCGGGCCTCGGCGCCGAGTTGCCGCGACAAGGGGGTCACCGCCTGGACGGGGGCGCCGATGATCGGCAGGAAGCGGACCGTGCCGGTGGTGGCCTGGCCCGTGGAGGCCGATTGCGCGGCGGCTGGCTGTGTCTGCTGTGCGGCGGTGGTTTGGGCCGTGCGCGCCGAGGAACCGGCCTGCGGTGCTGCCGGGAACTCCTGCGATGCCGCGCCATCGAGCGGCGGGGAGGCGACCGGGTTTACGCCGCCCTGAGCCAGGGCCTGTGCCTGCGCCTCCAGCGTGTTCTGCGGGCCGCGTGGTGCGGTGGGATAGCTGCCGGCCTGGTCGAGGGGAGCACTCTGAACCGACTGCACGCCGGCCGCGGCCGTGGGCTGTGTCTCTCCATAACCTGCGGGCTGGGTGCCGTTGCCGACATCGGCGCGGGGTGTCAGCACTTCCGTGCTGTTGCATGCGGCGAGCAGCCACAGGGGGAGGAGCATCGCGGCACGGCTCGTGGTCAATGTCGCTGAACGTCTCAAGGGCAGTTCCTTCCCCTTCGGCTCCCGTCACAATTTATGCGTCTAGCACGTTTCGTCTGTCAATTCCCTGAACAGATTGGAAAAACCTGGCGTTCAGACAGCGATCAGTTCCAGCGGATGGCGGGAGAGGGCGCGAGGTGCCGTTTCGGTCGTGAGATAGGTCTGGCCGAGCGTCATGGCGGCTTCCCTGTCGCTGTCCATGATGATCATGTGCACGAAGAGCGTCATATTGGGCTCGATCTCCTGGGGATTGCCGGCATGGAACATCTGATGCTCCATCCAGGAGGGCGAGAAGCGGGCGCCGACGGAATAGCCGCAGGCATTGAAGCGGTGCCGCGTCAGACCACGCTCGTCCATGGTGCGGGCGTGGGCGTCGAAGAGATCGCCGAATGTATAGCCGGGGCGCAGGACCTGCTCGATCGCCTTCATGCCTTCGGCGGCGGCGGCGTAGAGTTCGCGATGGCGGGCCGAGACCTCGCCGATCAGGATCGTGCGCAGCATCGGGGCATGGTAATGGGCGGAGACGCCGGCCCATTCCAAGGTGATCTGGTCCGTGGCCGACAGTTTGCGGCGGCCGGACTTGTAGCGGCACAACAGAGCGTCGGGGCCGGAGCCGATGACAAATTCATTGGCGGAATAATCGCCGCCACCGGCCAGCACGGCGTGCTGGAGCGCCGCCAGAATGGCGGATTCGTCGGCCTCGGGGCCGATCAGCGGCAGAGCTGCGTCGAAGGCGTCGTCGGCCAGGCGAGCAGCTTCCACCACGCGTTCGATCTCGGCCGGGCTTTTGACCAGGCGAAGGTCACTCACGAGATAGGATGCATCGCTGATCTGGGCGAAGTTCGTCAGCTGATTGTCGAGGAGGCGGGCGACACGGCCGGTCATGCCGTGGGTATCGTATTCGATCCCGATGCGGGCGCCGAGCAGATCGAGGTCGCTGAGCAGATTGCGCAGATCCGTCGTCGGGTCGGCATTCATGCGGTCGACCCAGACCACGATGTTCTCGATCGTCGAGGTGTGTTTGGCCTGGCGCAGGTCTGGCGAACGGGTGAGCAGGGTCATGCTGCCATCTGCCTTCACCACCAGTGTCTGGAAGAAGCAGTAGCCGAAGGTGTCGAAACCGGTCAGCCAGTACATGCTCTCCTGGGCGAAGAGCAGCATGGCGTCGAGCTTTTCGGCGGCCATTTTTTCGAGCAGGCGTTCGCGGCGCGCGGAAAATTCGCTCTCGTTGAAATGTCGTGCCATGTCAGTCCTCCGTGATCGCGATCGCTGAAATCTGCCGCCCGTAATCCGGTTCCCCGGCATGGGTGGTTCGGCGATAGGAATAGAACGTCTCAGGTGCTGCATAGGTGCAAAGCCCGAGGCTGTCGGCTGTGATACCGGCACGCGCCAGTCGCATGAGCGTCAGGCCGGGCAAGTCGAACATGGAATGTCCGGGTTTGGTGGACGGGGTGAAGAAGGCGGCGAAGGCCGGGTCCTCTGCCAGGAAACGCTCGACGAATTCCGGGCCGACTTCGTAATTTGCGGCGCTGATCGACGGTCCTAGCGTGGCACGGATGCTCTCCCGCTTCGCGCCGAGGGCGATCATCGCGTCGATGGTGTTTTCCAGGACGCCGCCGAGAGCGCCCTTCCAGCCGGCATGGGCCGCACCGATCACCCGGTTCTCCGCATCGGCGAAGAGGATGGGACCGCAATCGGCGGTCAATACGCCGAGCACCACACCGGGAGCCGCCGTCACCTGGGCATCCGCTTGCGGTCGGCTGCCGTCATAGTCGGCAGTCACCACGACGACATCGGGCGAGTGGATCTGATGGGCAGTTGCCAGACGCTCCGGTTCGAGGCCGAACCAGTCGGCAACGCGGCGGCGGTTTTCGTGAACGCGCGCGGGTTCGTCATTCGAGCCGAGGCCGACATTCAGGCCGCGATAGATGCCGTCCGAGACGCCTCCCTCACGAGTGAAAAAGCCATGACGAATTCCGGCCTTCTTCGCATGGTCGAGGTTTCCAGCGGTGATCGGGCGCGGCTGGTCGGTGGTTGTCATGATCCGGGTCTCCGGCGCTCGGCAAATCGGAGAGGCGTGAGCCATTCTCGCGAAATGCCTGATTTCGTTCGGCTTTCAGTCTATCGAGCCGTCGGGTCGGGGGCGATGGTGGCGTTCGAGGCGGCCCGTGTCAATGCTTGGCCTTGAACGGAGCAAGGTGCAGGGCAGGCATGGAGACCGCCATGACCTTGAACAATTCACCCATGTAGCCATTGCCGGCACCGGCCAGACGGTGGACCGCATCGACGATGGTCTTCTGGGTTGTTTCGTCCTTGCCACGACCAAGAACGGCGGCCCGCTCCTCGATGCCGAGGCCCACCAGAAAATCGCCCTGATGCATGCAGCCATTGAGATGGACGCCGGCGGCGAGGGCGGTGCGGGCGAGGTTTTCGAAGTCGACATGGCTGGTCAGATCCGCGAGGCCCGGATGGGCGAGCGGCGGATCATATTCATGGGCCCGGACCGCCTGGAGCGTGTCGCCGAAATTGCTGACCATGTGGCCGTAGTCGATGACGAGAGCCGTGCCGTGGCTCTGGCGCAGACGCTCGCAGATGGTGAGCATGACCGACTGGCGGGCAGGGGCCACTTCGAAGATTTCGCCATCCGACACCGGCGACGTCGTCTGGGGCAGCAGGGCGGGATCGAGCGTTGCGACGCCGAGCGTGAAGCACAATTCGCCTGTTTCGTCGAGGCCGACCATGCGTTCGCGGAAGCCGGACGGGGTCTTGACGAACTGGCGGATCGGAATGGCATCGAAGAGTTCGTTGGCGGCGAGCAGGGTGAACCCTTCGGGGACGCCGTCGAAGCTGTCATGCCAGGAGACCTTGTCACCATGGCTGGAGAGCGTTTCCATCTGGGTCAGCTTCAGGAGCGCGCTGGTCTCGACGAGATGAACGGTTGCCGTCTCATAGAGGCGGGGTGCCGCGCGGGAGATGACCCGCAGCATGTCGGCCATCATCGTGCCGCGGCCGGGGCCGATCTCGACCAGGCGCACGTCGAGCGGTTCGCCGTGCCGCTGCCAGGCGTTGATCATGAAGATGCCGAGCATTTCGCCGAAGAGCTGGCTGACCTCAGGGGCGGTGACGAAATCACCGGCGCGGCCGAAGGGATGGCGCGTGCGGTAATAGCCATGCTCAGGGTCGGCGAGGCAGAGCGCAAAATAGTCGGTGACGCTGATCGGGCCGTTGGTCGAGATCAGCGATTTGATTTTTTCGGCAAGCGGTGTCGGCATGCGTCCGGCCTCCTCAAGCGCTCGTCCGGGCCATGCGCCCGGAGCGTGCCAAGATCCACAGGCCGACAAGAGCCATGGGCAGAGACAGCACCATGCCCATGGTCAGCCAGCCGCCGAAGAGATAGCCGATCTGCGGATCCGGTTCGCGGAAGAATTCGACGAAGATCCGGGCTGCCGCATAACAGGTGACGAAGACGCCGGTGATACGGCCGGGATGGCGCAAGGCCTTGAAGGCGCGGGCAAGGAGCTGCAGCAGCAGGAAGAGCAGCAGGCCCTCAAGGGCTGCTTCGTAGAGCTGGCTCGGATGGCGGGGGAAAGGGCCGCCGGTCGGGAAGGCCATGGCCCAGGCAACGTCCGAAGGCCGCCCCCAGAGTTCGCCATTGATGAAATTTGCGATACGGCCGAAGAAAATGCCGAGCGGGGCGACGCTGGCGACGATGTCGAACAGGCTCCAGAGCGGTACCAGATGTTTGCGGGCGAAGAAGACCATGGCAAGCGTTGCGCCGAGGAAGCCTCCGTGGAAGGACATGCCACCGTTCCAGACCTGGATGGCGCGGATCGGATTGGCGGCGACTGCGGCGAAGTCGTAGAACAGGATATAGCCGATGCGTCCACCGGCGACGATGCCGATGGCCACCCACAGAATGAAGTCGTCGATCTGCTCGACCGTTGCCGGCGGGGTGCCGTTCGGCCAGAGGTTGGGGCGGCGCAGGAGATCACGCGCGACCAGCCAGCCGATCAGGATGCCTGCAACATAGGCCAGCCCATACCAATGGACCGCCAGGGGACCGATCGAGAAGACGATCGGATCGATCGTGGGGAAGGATACGACGGCGAACAGGTCCAGGACTGACAACAATGGATTGCTTTCGTTGATGCAGGGCGAAAATGGCGTTGCGACTTGGGGCGGTCAAGATGGAATCTGGACGTCATGCCACACCGTCAACCACCTTTATGTCCAGACTACGTCTTGCACCCAGGAGCTTCTGGTCCTACCTCATCTGCAAGGGGACAATGGAGGTCCCGCATCCTGCTCAAAAGGAGAGTTTCATGTCGACCGGACCCAACCGCCTTTTCGATGATTTCGCCAAGCTGATGACGGATGCAGCGGGCGCTGCCCAGGGCGTGCGCAAGGAAGTCGAAACCGCATTTCATGCCCAGGCCGAGCGGTGGCTCAACAGTATGGACCTCGTCAAGCGCGAGGAATTCGACGTGGTGCGGGAGATGGCATTGAAGGCGCGCGAGGAAAACGAGTTGCTGCAGAAGCGGATCGAGATCCTGGAAGCCCAGCTCTCGGCGCAGGCGAAGTAAGAATTCGCTTCGGTGAGCCGCCTTTGCGGCGATCCAAGAGTACTAGACGACATTTTCGAACGGATTGATGGACCCATAGCTGTGGCTATGGGTCTTTTTGCGTTTTCAGAGCCTTGACGGAAACAATGGCGCCTTTTTCCGCGAAAAAATTACAGGTTGTGGACAGGTGCGAAAAAGCCAATCGCCAGAGTCGCTTATGACCTGATGCAAAGGCGATTCCCGAAGCGCCATCCACAGGGTCGTCGTTCAAATCGCCTGTTGGGGGCTGGTACTGGCTTCTGGCGATTATACACTGATTTTAAATGATGATTCGAAACGGGCCTTCACAAGTTTCGGACAGGGTGCGTGTTTTATCCTGGGGTCCTTCGGAATCGTTTTCAGTTAGTTCCGGTTTTAGTGTTCGAGTGCTCCGGCGTTTTGTCGGTAGCCCGTTTTCACTCCGGTCAAGAAGGTGAAGCATGAGCCTCATGGAAATCGAAGTCGAACGCCAGTCAAACCCGGTCGACATGATCGAGTTTGTCGCTGCGACCAATGACTGGTCGTTCGAACGATCCGGCGAAGACGAGATCGCAATGACCGTCGAAGGGCGCTGGGCCGATTACCACGTTTCCTTCTCCTGGATGGAGGAGTTCGAGGCGCTGCATCTGGCCTCCGCCTTCGACCTGAAGATCCCCGAGAACCGCCTCAACGAAGTCATCAAGCTGCTGTCCTACGTGAATGGTCAGGTCCTGATGGGGCACTTCGACCTGTGGCGCAACGAGGACGTGGTGATCTTCCGCCAGTCGCTGCTGCTCGCCGGTGGTGCGGAGCCGACCAATCGCCAGGTCGAGGTTCTGCTCTCGTCCGCCGTCGACGCCTGCGAAGCCTATTACCAGGCCTTCCAGTTCGTCGTCTGGTCCGGCATGGACGCCAAGAGCGCCATGGATGCCGTGCTGTTCGAGACCGTCGGAGAAGCCTGAGCATGAGCCAGTCCGTCTTCGGGCACATCGTCCTCGTGGGCGCCGGCAATATGGGCGGCGCCATGCTGTCCGGCTGGCTGAAGAACGGCATTCCGGGCTCGGCGGTGACCGTGCTCGATCCGGGCCCGTCCGATGCGATGAAGACGCTGATCGCCGAGGCCGGTGCTCAGCATGCGGTGACGCCACCTGCGGGGCTCGTCGCCGATATCCTGTTCCTCGCCGTGAAACCACAGGTGATGGATGCCGTTCTGCCGGGCCTCAAAGGTCTCGTCGGGCCGCAGACGACAGTGGTCTCGGTTGCTGCGGGCAAGACGATCGCCTCGATGGAGGCGCATCTCGGCCCGGCCGGCATGGTGCGGGCGATGCCGAACACGCCGGCAATGATCGGACGCGGCATTACCGGCGCCTTTGCCAACGGCGCGGTGACGGAAACCAAGCGTGACATCGTTCACCGCTTGCTGAAGGTGTCCGGCCCTGTCGAATGGGTTGACAGCGAGGCGGCGATCAATGCCGTGACAGCGCTTTCGGGCAGCGGCCCGGCCTATGTGTTTTATCTCGTCGAGTGCATGGCAGAGGCAGGTCGCAAAGCTGGCCTGCCGGCGGACCTCTCCATGCGGCTTGCTCGAGAAACGGTCGCGGGGGCTGGTGAATTGATGCACCAGTCCCCCGACCCTGCGTCCAAGCTGCGGCAGAACGTGACCTCACCAGGCGGCACGACGGCGGCAGCACTTTCCGTGCTAATGGCCGAAGATGCGATGCAGCCGCTGTTTGACGCGGCCATCGAGGCGGCTCGCAAGCGGGCCGAGGAACTGGCGCAATGAGCAGCGAAACGAAGGCGCCCGAGATCACCTTCGGCGATTTCGAGAAGGTCGACATCCGTGTCGGGACCATCATCGAGGTCGAAGCGTTCCCGGAGGCTCGAAAGCCCGCCTTCAAACTCAAGATCGATTTCGGCCCTGACATCGGGGTGAAGAAGTCGTCGGCCCAGATCACCGTGCATTACACGCCGGAGACATTGATGGGGCGTCAGGTGCTCGGCGTCGTCAATTTTCCGCCTCGGCAGATCGGTCCTTTCCGATCGGAAGTGCTGACATTGGGCTTCGAGGACGCGGACGGCGCAATCGTGCTTGCTGCTGTCGAACAAGGCGTGCCGAACGGGCGCAAGCTGATGTGATCTGCGGCGGCCCCGCGACGGCGCCGCTTTCTTTTCCACCATGACGCTTCTCAGACGGGAACGCGCAAGACGGCGCGCAGGCCACCCAAGGGGCTGTCCTCCAACGTGACGTTGCCGCCATGGCTGCGGGCGATGTCACGGGCGATCGCCAGGCCAAGGCCGGTGCCGGAGGCGTCAAGATTGCGGGCTTCGTCGAGCCGGAAGAAGGGCTTGAAGACGTCGTCGCGTGCCTCGCGCGGGATGCCGGGACCGTCGTCGTCAAAGATGATGACCAGCCATTTGGCCGTGTGGCGGGCATCAATCTTCAGCCGGTTGGCATAACGCCTGGCATTGGAGGCGAGGTTGGTGACAAGGCGGGCAAAGGCGTTTGGGCGGACGGAGACGGATGTTTCTCCCTCGAGCGTCCATTCGAATGTCCTGCCGTGCAGATTGAAGTCTGCCTCGAGCTTCTCGAAGAGTTCGGCCAGATCGAGCCGTCCGACATTCTCTTCCACTTCGCCCTTGGCGAAATCCAGATAGCCTTCGAGCATGCTCTGCATGTCGTCGACATCCTTGTTCAGGTTGTCGAGCTCAGGGCCATCGCCGGCCAGCGCCAACTGCAGGCGGAAGCGGGTGAGGATGGTGCGCAGGTCGTGGCTGACCCCGGCCAGCATGGCCGTGCGCTGCTCCATCTGCCGCTCGATGCGTTCGCGCATCAGGATAAAGGCGAGACCGGCGCGGCGCACCTCGTCGGCGCCGCGTGGCGAAAAGCTCTCCGGCGGTTTCTGCCCCTTGCCGAAGCTCTCGGCCGCATTGGCAAGCGCCAGGATCGGCCGGATCTGGCCGCGCAGGAACAGGATCGAGATGACGATCAGGACGAGGGCGGTCGAGACCATCCAGACGATGAAGATATGGGTGTTCGAGGCATAGGCTTCGTTGCGGCGGGCGAAGATGCGCAAGGTGCCCTGGTCGACGACGATGCGGATCTCGACCAGATTGCTGTCGCCGACGGTGTCGATCCAGAAGGGGCGCCGGATGCGGTCCTCGATCGCATCCGACAGGATCTGGTCGAGGATCGAGAAGAAGGGGCGGGGGCGCGGCGGCGGAAGCTCGGTTCCCGGTTCCAGGGAGACCATCAGGTTGAGCTTGTCGGCGGCGATGTCGACGATCTTGTCGAAATCCTCCTGACCCGGATAGCGATCGAGCAGTTCGATGACGGCGGAAATGTCACGCGTGACGGCGGCCGACAGGCGCTCTGTCACGAGCTGCCAGTGGCGCTCCATGAAGACGAAGGCGACCACGGTCTGCAGGATCAGCATCGGCAGGATGATGATCAGCAGCGAGCGGGCATAGAGACCGGTGGGCAGACGGTGGCGCAGCCAGCGGAGCATGCCCTTGATGCCCGTGGCCGGGCTGCGGTCCTGGTCCCGCCGGATCTGCTCGAATGGCGTCATTGCGTTTTGCTTCCTCGGCGCCCTCAGGCGTCGTTCGTGGCCTGCTCAGTCCATGCTCAGCCGGTAGCCGATACCGCGCACGGTTTGCAGCCAGACGGGGTTGGCCGGATCGTCCTCGATCTTGCGGCGCAGCCGGTTGATCTGGACGTCGATCGTGCGTTCACCGACATCGGCATCGTTGCCCACCAATTCATGGCGGGGAATGGTGTCGCCTGCGCGGCCGGCAAACAGCATCATGATTTCCTGCTCGCGGTCGGTGAGGCGGATCACTTCGGCGCCCTTGCGCAGTTCCTTGCGCAGAAGGGAGAAGGTGTAGGGGCCGAACATGATCTGTTCGATCTTCGGCGCGTCCGGATTGGTGTTGCGCTTGAGGATATTGTTGATGCGCAGCACGAGTTCGCGGGGATCGAAGGGTTTGGCGAGATAGTCGTCGGCACCGGCTTCAAGGCCGGCGATGCGGCTGTCGGCTTCGGAGCGGGCGGTGAGCAGGATGATCGGCACCTTCTTTTCGTCCGACAGGCTCTGGGTGAGCGACAGGCCGGATTCACCCGGCATCATGACGTCGAGCACCAGAAGGTCGAAGCTCAGGCCGCCAAGCTTGCGGCGCGCTTCGGCTGCATCTGCGGCGACCGAGACGCGAAAGCCCTTTTCCGTCAGGAACCGGTGGAGCAGATCGCGGATACGGGTGTCGTCATCGACGACGAGGAGGTGCGGGGCATCATCTGTCAGAACGATCTTTTTCAACACGTCAGTCGGCCCCCTCTTCATCCAAAGGCATGTCCACCGTCTGCTTCTGCATGCCTTGGAGAAAGCGGCGAACGGTGTCGCGCTCCCCGATGCTCATGCCCTGCATGGCCTGGGCGATGCGGCGGGACTGCGGTTCCGACAGTGCCAGCGACAATTCGCGGCCGGCAAGCGTCGGGTAAAGTCTGCGCTGGCGGCGGTCGGCGGGGCCGGCCATCTGGCGGATATAGCCGCTGTCGATCAGTTCCTTCAGCACGCGCGCCAGGCTCTGCTTGGTGATCTGCAGAATGCCGAGCAGGTCTGCCACGGTCATGCCCGGTCGGCGGCTGACGAAATGGACGACGCGGTGATGGGCGCGGCCGTAACCCAGCTTGGCGAGGATGGCATCCGGATCCGAAACAAAGTCGCGATAGGCGAAGAACAGGCTTTCGATCGTCTCAAAATCGATCGCCTTGTCGTCCACCACGGGCAGATCCGGCAAAACCTTTTTGGCAGTCTTCGTCGCAGACTGTCGAACCACGCTGTCATTCCTTTCCGTGCCGACGAGCGTCCCCTGTCGGGGCCGAGGCTTGTCGGCTGTCTTTCGTTTCACGGCGAGGGATGGATCCATCCGCAACGCCCCGCATCGGGTTGCAGGTCCTGCGCCCGCTCGGCGGCAAAACTATGCGCAAGTGTAACAAATTTCCAACAGATTTACGATCTTCGCACAGTTTCACAATCGCATGGAAACCTTCGAGCGCACCTGTCGTTAAGCCCGCAGAAAACCCGTCAGCCACGGGCAAGCGAAGTCGGAGACACTCTCCGGCGGAGAGAGGGACACCGATCATGATCACCCACACCCATGCCGAAACCGAAACATCCGCATCCAGCCTGCGGCCGCTCGCCATCCTCGTGTTCACGACGAAGATCGTCGTTGCCGGATTTCTCGTAAGCCAGGCTGCCTTGGTGCCAGCAAGTCCGGTCGCGCAGGTCTACGGACTGAGCCGCTAAGGACGGTGACCATTCCTCTGGGGAGCCGGGCGTGGTAAGTCGCTCGCCGTCCATAGCAGAAGGAAGGCCATTTCATGGGTCAGGTCCAAGCCGGCATCATCCCGGTCACCCCGTTTCAGCAAAATTGCACTGTTCTGTTCGATGACGAGACGCGCGAAGGCGTGATCGTCGATCCGGGCGGTGATGTCGATGTGATTCTGCAGGTCATCGCGGAAAACCGGATCACGCTTTCGGCGATTTGGCTCACCCACGGGCATCTCGACCATGCCGGTGGGGCTGCCGAGATGAAAGAGCGCACCGGGCTGGCCATCATCGGGCCTCACAAAGACGATCTTCCGCTTCTGCAGCGCATCGAGACCCAGGCGGAAAAATACGGCATCACCGGGCTTCGCAATGTGACGCCGGACCAATGGCTCGAAGACGGCGCCAAGGTCTCGTTTGGTCGTCATGAATTCGAGGTTTATCACTGCCCGGGGCATGCGCCTGGCCATGTGATCTACTTCAACCGCGACCAGAAATTCGCGCATCTCGGCGATGTGCTGTTCAATGGTTCGGTGGGGCGCACCGACCTGCCCGGCGGGGATCATCAGACGCTGATGAACTCGATCCGTGACAAGGTGCTGCCGCTCGGGGACGATGTCGGCTTCATCTGTGGCCATGGTCCTGGAAGCCGGATCGGCGACGAACGCCGCAGCAACCCATTCATCCAGGGGCTCTGATCCACTTGCCAATAACGCAGAAAAGCCCCGCAAGGGGCTTTTCGCTATCGATATATTGGTATCAGCCTGCGGTGCAGAAGTGCGACTGGCCGTCGTAGCCGATATAGGTCCCGGTGCGGGAATTGAAGCTGCGGTAACGCTGCGAGCAGTACTGATACCAGGCGCCGGTCCAGGGTTCGACGCTGTAGGACTGATAGACGGGCCGCTGCTGCTGGTAGACCGGGCGCGGACGATAGACCTGGCGACGCGGCGGCGGCGGTGGGTAATCGTCGACGTAATAATCCTGGTCATCATAAACGGACACCGGTCCACGGTCGACATAGACGCGGCGCTGGGGCGGGGGGCTTGCCAGGGCAGAACCGACGATCACACCGGTTGCAAGGCCGATCACGCCAAGGGCGATGGCGTCGCCGTTGTCATGGCGGTGATGACGATAATAGCGGTCATCGGCCTGAGCCTGCGAAGCAGCGGCCATCGGGACCAGGGTGACTGCAGCCGCAAGAAGGGCATTGCGCGCGAATTTGATCATGGCTTCGTTCCTCAACAACTGCGTGGTGCCTGAAGCAACACGCTATGGGAGGACATTAGGACTCGTTGGCTGAACGCAGTCTGAATGAAAAAACCCGGCATGGATGCCGGGCCGCAATTTTGAAGACAATACCGGCTGACGGAAATCAGCCGGAGATCTGCAGGTTTACGGCCTTGGGGCCTTTGCCGCGGCGATCCGGTTCCGTGTCGAAGCTGACCTTCTGGTTCTCGGTGAGACCCGAAAGGCCCGAAGCCTGGACAGCGGAAATGTGGACGAAGATGTCCGCGCCGCCATTGTCGGGCTTGATGAAGCCAAAGCCCTTGTCGGTGTTGAAGAATTTTACAGTGCCAGTCTCGGCCATGCGTCAGGTCCTTTTCTCTCTGCCCGTATTCGGCGGGGCAGCATTACAATTTTACCCGCTTGCGGGTGCGCGACAGGCATTTGTCGAAATGTGAGGAAAGGGGCCTTGTTACCGCAGACAATACCGAGATGTTGCTTCGCATCCCGCCATCAACTGCCCGGGGTTGTTATAGCGTCCCCGGCGCGCATCTGTTTATAGGTCTTCCCATGCTCGCAAATTTGCCCGAACGGCGGAAGAGTGCTTGGTTTGTGGTTAATTGGCAAGCAAAAGTTTCAGCGGGCGCGGTGTGCAAAGTCCCGCATTCTCAGTGTACTTGGCGTGAATTCCACATGCCGGATAAGCAGATTTTGCCTTCGCGTGAAAATTTGCATCGCCTGCGATGCAGATTGCGAAAAATATGCACTCCATCACGGATTTTTTCGGTCGAAAATTTTGCGTGCGGACACGAGGCGCACCGTCGTCTTTCTGCCTCATGCCTTAAGGTTTCCAGCCGGTTCCGCCCGAAAATGGATGATCATGGGCGGAGATTTCCGCCTTCGGCGACCAGCCGCGCGCAAGCGGTGACATGAAAATCGCATCTCAGGTGGGCCGAGAGACCGGCCGCGCGCGGCCGGCAGGCGGCGTTGCGCGCTCTGCCTGGCCGAGTTCGCCGGCGTGCTCAGGCCTTTCGTCACGTATCAAAGGTGACTGATTTCAGCTTGTCGATGCCGAGCGCCTGGAGCGCCAGCTTTTCGTAGAAGGGCTCCGATTTGCCGAGCTTGACCTTGTAGAGGAAGTATTTCTCGAAGCCGATCTTTGCCGCATGCACCCACTTGCCCTGCGAGGACCAGTTGACATTGCGCGGCGGCAGCTGTGGCTGGGCGACGAAGGCTATGCCTCCATCGCCGAAATCCGCGAGGCAGACGGCGTTCCAGGTGCCCTGGGCATCCGGCTTCTCGCCATTGATCAGGGCAGCTATATTGTGGGCGGTGGCCGTCACCATGGATTCGATCATGAAGCCGGTCTTCGGTACGCCGACCGGTACGGCGGTCTTGCCGAGCGGCGGGATGGCAACGCAGACGCCGACCGAAAAGATGTTGGGGAAGGTCGGGTTCTGCTGATGCCTGTCGGCAAGGATGAAGCCGCGCGGATTGGTCAGGCCTTCGATGTCGCGGATGGCGGCGACGCCGCGAAAAGCGGGCAGCATCATGGTGTAGGCACTCGCGATTTCGTGCGTCGTCTTGACCTTGCCGTCGTCGTTCATCTCCTCGGCGGTCACCTTGTCCGCATCGAACTTCTTCACGCGGGCATTGGTGACCCATTTGATATGCTTGGAGCGGAGGGCGCTTTCCAAGAGCCCCTTGGTGTCGCCAACCCCGTCCAGCCCGAGATGGCCGATATAGGGTTCCGACGTGACGAAGGTCATCGGCACGCGGTCGCGCACCTTGGCATCGCGCAAGGCCTTGTCGAGGATGAACGCGAATTCATAGGCAGGGCCGAAACAGGAGGCGCCCTGGACGGCGCCGATGACGACGGGGCCGGGATTGGCGACGAGCCTGTCGAAGGCCTGTTTTGCCGCAAGCGCGTGTTCGATGTGGCAGACCGATTGGGTGTGACCTTCGGGGCCGAAGCCGTCGATCTCGTCGAAGGCCAGCTCCGGGCCCGTCGCAATGACGAGATAATCGTAATCGAGCGAGGTGCCGTCCGCCATGTCGATCCGGTTCTCGCTTGGCTGAAGACGCAGGGCGCCCTGCGGATGCAGGGTGATGCTGCGCTTGGCACAGGCCGGCCGCAGATCGACCTCAATCTCTTCGCGTCCGCGCCAGCCAACCGCCACCCAGGGATTGGAGGGGACGAAGGAATAGGTCGATCCCTTGTTGATCAGGTGGATCTCGACCTCCTTGCCGAGACGATCGCGCAATTCGTATGCCATGATGGTGCCACCCAGGCCGGCACCCAATACCGCAATCTTCTGCATAGCGTTCTCCTCCCGGCAATGCTCAGGAGAACAATATATACGAAACTACATAGGTATCAATTATTCTAAATGCTGATACGCCCGAGCCATAGGATCATCCTTGGTGCCCGTCTCGCCGGCTGCCTTCCGAGCGGATCAGGTCATCGACGCTGCGGCGCCAGAGACGGAAGCCACCGAAAGCCATCACACCGAAGCAGAGGGCCAGAAGGCTGATCAGCGTGATCCGCTCATCGCGGGGGAGGGTGCTCGACTGGATCGGATGCGGGGTCGTCTTCGGCGCGGCGAGGGTGCCGATGCTTGAGGTAATCTCCCGGCTTGGGGGCAGGGCCGGCTGGTCGCCGCGCGACATTTCTCCCTGAGAGGCAGTGATGGCGGGTTCCGCTCGCGCGGCGAAACTCGGCGCCTGGAGGCTGGCCAGTGTCACGGCGACGACAATGGCGACCGCTGGGATGCCCGACGTCCAGCGGTGGCGGGGCCTCCTCTCCTGGTCGAGGTCTGAAACGGACATGGCGGATCCTCGCTTCTGCTTCCGGATACCTGACGAAACCGCTATTTGTGGTCAGCAGAAGGACGGAAATGTGGCCGTGTCGGAGCCTCATTGTGACTTCGGCGCAAAGCATTGCCTCGGTGACGCATTTCTCTGACCTTGTCGGTGCTTTCTGCTTGAAAGGCCGGGCCTCTTTCGCCATAGAGCTTGGACCTGAGGCCCTGGGAACCGGGGTCGATGTTCAATCAGCTCAGGACACATCCTCATGGCTTTCCTTGCCGACGCTCTTTCCCGCATCAAGCCTTCCGCGACCATCGCCGTCACGCAGATGGCCCGGGAGCTCAAAGCGCAGGGGAAAGACGTCATTTCGCTTTCCGTCGGCGAGCCCGACTTCGATACGCCGCAGAATATCAAGGATGCGGCTGTCGCCGCGATTGCTCGTGGCGAAACGAAGTACACGCCGGTTGCCGGCATTCCGGAGCTGCGCAAGGCAATCGCTGACAAGTTCAAGCGCGAGAACGGGCTCGACTACAAGCCCGAGCAGGTGATCGTCGGCACCGGCGGAAAGCAGATTCTTTTCAACGCCTTCATGGCGACGATCAATCCGGGAGATGAAGTCGTCATCCCGGCGCCGTTCTGGGTCTCCTATCCGGAAATGATTGCGTTGTGCGGCGGCACGCCTGTTTTCGTCGAAACGACCATCGAGAACAATTTCAAGCTGACGGCCGAGCAACTGGACAAGGCGATCACGCCGAAGACCAAGTGGTTCATGTTCAACTCGCCGTCGAACCCGTCGGGTGCCGCCTACAGCAAGGACGAGCTGAAGGCGCTGACCGACGTGCTGATGAAGCATCCGCATGTGTGGGTTCTGACCGACGACATGTATGAACATCTCGTGTTCGGTGACTTCGTCTACTACACGCCGGCGCAGGTCGAGCCTGCGCTCTATGACCGTACGCTGACCATGAACGGCGTGTCCAAGGCCTATGCGATGACCGGCTGGCGTATCGGCTATGCCGCCGGCCCGCTGCCGCTGATCAAGGCCATGGACATGATCCAGGGCCAGCAGACCTCCGGCGCCTGCTCGGTGGCCCAGTGGGCGGCCGTCGAGGCGCTGAATGGTCCGCAGGACTTCATCACGGAATCGAAGAAGGCTTTCGAAGAGCGCCGCGACCTCGTCGTCTCGATGCTCAACCAGGCTTCTGGCCTCGTGTGCCCGAAGCCGGAAGGCGCCTTCTACGTCTATCCGTCCTGCGCAGCGCTCATCGGCAAGACCGCGCCGTCGGGCAAGGCCATCGAGACGGACGAGGACTTCGTCATGGAACTGCTGGCGACCGAAGGGGTTGCCACCGTGCATGGCTCGTCCTTCGGCCTTGGCCCGAACTTCCGCGTTTCCTATGCGACATCGAATGCCAAGCTGGAAGAGGCCTGCAGCCGGATTCAGCGCTTTTGCGCTTCGCTGAAGTAAGCGCCGAGGTTCCTCGGTTTTCGGAAGGGCTTGCCGAAAGGCGGGCCCTTTCGCATTTTCGGCTTTATTGAGGGGGCCGGATGCTTGTGGTATTCTCGGTTGCATGAAAACCGTCAGTCTGCAGGAAGCCATTCGCGATCTCGACACGCTTGCCCACGCGGTCGAGCAGGGCGAAGTCGTGACTGTGACGCGGGACGGCAAGCCGGTGCTGGATCTGGTGCCGCATGCGGGGGCAGGTGAGGGGGAGACGAAGCCAAAGAAGGGCGGGCTGGATCTTGCGGCTGGGGAGGCCTACCTGCGCTCCAAAGGAATTAGCAGGGTTTTCGGCTATGTGGCCGAGGATGTTGATGATCCTTTGCCCGAAGACTTTCTGCTTAGGCCGCTCCCTTAACCATGCGCTGCCTGCTGGACACCCACATCATCGTTTCGATGTTGCAACATGAGCTGGCGCTACGGTTTCCCGGGCCTGCCCGCGTAGTGCAGGCCGCCAACTTCTTCGGTTATGTCAGTGTCGCGAGTGCCTGGGAGATCGCGTTAAAATCCCGGCTGGGAAAGCTGTTTCCCCTTACTGACCTGGATACTATTCCGCAGACCCTTCAGGCAATTGGTCTGTCGATATTGCCCGTGACCCTTCCGCACGTGCTCCACACCCTCGACCCTGAGCCTCCAACCCGCGATCCCTTCGACCGGCTGCTGCTCGCCCAATGTCATGTGGAAGGACTGAAGCTGATCACGGTGGATCGCGCTCTCGTCGACCATCCCTTGGCCTTCCGCCCCTGATTTGGCGACCAGAGGCGGCTAGGCCCAATTCAAGCCTTGGTCAGCTTCACGATCGTCGAATTGCCGCCGCCGCGCTGTTCGGTGACGGCGTAGACGGCGCCGTCAGGGCCGACTTTCACGTCTCGGATGCGGGCGTCGAGGGGGACGCGTTCCTCGTGTTTCACCCGGTCGTTTTCCATATGCAGGACGACGACGCCCTGGCTGACGAGGCCGCCGACGAGGAAGGCGCCCTTCCATTCGGGGATGGCATCGGCATCGTAATAGGCCATGCCCGAGGGGGCGATGACGGGGTCCCAGTAGTAGACGGGCTGTTCGGTGTCGGCCATCTGGGTAACGCCGTCGCCGACCGCCTTGCCGCTGTATTCGACACCATAGGTCACTTCCGGCCAGCCATAGTTCTTGCCGGCTTCGGGTCGGTTCAACTCATCACCGCCCTTTGGGCCATGCTCGACGGTCCACAGGCGGCCTTGGCCGTCTATCGTCGCGGATTGCAGGTTGCGGTGTCCGAGCGACCAGATTTCCGGCTGAGCGTTGTCCTGCCCAGCAAAGGGATTGCCGTCGAAGGCTTCGCCGGTCTGTTTGATGCGGAAGATCTTGCCAAGGCCACTCGTCAGGTCCTGCGCCTGGACGCGCGGCTCGGCATCGGAGCGTTCGCCGACCGTAACATAGAGTTCGCCTTGAGGACCGAAGGCGAGACGGGAGCCGAAATGCTTGTTGCCGTCGTAGCTCGGCATCTGGCGGAAGATGACGGCGACCTCTTCGAGTGTGCCGCCGCCTTGATCGTCGGGGACGAGGCGGGCCGAGGCGACCGAGGTACCGTTGCCGTCGTCGCGCGGTTCGGAGAAGGAGAAGAAGATCTTGCCCGAGGTCTCGTAGTCCGGAGCAAGCGCCACATCAAGCAGGCCACCCTGGCCATTCGCCATTACTTCCGGCACACCGGCGATTTCGGGACCGGCCTTGCCGTCGGTGCCGATGATGTGCATGGCGCCCGCTTTTGCGGTCACCAGCATGCGGCCGTCGGGCAGAAATTCCATCGCCCAGAGATGCGGCAGGCCTTCGGCGACGACCTCGGTCTTGATCTTGGCCACCTCTGGCGGCTGCGGCGCGCGGGTCTGGCCGTCAAACGCCGGCTGCTGCTGCGGCGCATTGGGCGCCTGGGTCTCGGCCGGTGCGCCGGCTTGCTGGGCAAGTGCGGGTAGGGAGAGAACGCTGGCGGAGAGGATGGTTCCGGCAAGGATGAGGGGCAGGCGGGGCATGTCTATCTCCTGGTCTTCGTGAACGGTCCGGGTGTGAACGCTGATGTGGGGCCCATGCTCCTGATCGGAAGATGGAGGCTCATCAAGTTTGGTTCATCACCGAGTGATCAGCGCTGGCCTGTATGGACAGAAAAAAAGGCGGGGCCTTCCGGTCCCGCCCTTTGTCTCTCAAGCCATCAAGCCGCTGTCTTTACCCAAGGGCCGAGGATTGGCGAATTGGCAAAGAGCCGCTCGCGATCCCTCCACAGCGCGGGCAGGGCAAGCACGCCGAGTGCGGCAAGGGTGATCGCGGTCTTGGTCAGCTGCGACAGTTCCGGCGTGCGGCCGTCGATGTAGTAGACCATGTAGACGATCAGCACGTGCCAGACATAGATCTGCAGCGAGTGGCGACCGAGCAGCTGGAGAAAGTTCAGCGTGAACAGGCTGGTGAGGCCGGATGCGAGCTTCTGGATGATCGGGCTGCGATGGCGCGGGCCGGCGATCAGGACCCAGGCGATGCCATAGGCAACGGCTGCGAAGTTGATCAGATAGACCGGGCCAAAATCGGCTCGCACTTCCATCAGGCCGAATTTCTCCAAAACGAAGCCCGGCATCAAGCCGTGGGCGGTGGTGATGCGTAGCGGCAGGAAGAAGATGGTGATGGCGAGGGCCGTCCAGGCAAGCGTGGTGCGCTTGGGGTCGAAGACCTTCTGCCACTCGATCTTGCCCATCGAGGTGAGGGTGCCCGCAATGATGCCGGCGAAGAAGACGATCTGCCAGCCCATCAGGTTGAAGCTCACGCGCAGCCCTTCCTTGTCGGGCGCGCCGGCAAGCCAGCCGTTCAGCGGATAGGTGATCATGCGGTGGAGGCCGAGTTGGGCGGCGAGCCACACGAGCAGCGAGGCGATGGCGACGCCCAGCCACTGGCCACGCAGGCAGAACCAGATGACGATGGGCGCAAAGACCATATAGGCGATGTATTGCGGCAGGATGTCCATGAAGGTCGGTTGCACCAGGAATGTCGCAACTGGTGCCAGCGAGGCCGGATCCTTCAGGCTGACGGTGCCGAGCCAGTTCTGCCAGGCCTGGGTCGCGCCGGGTAGCACGAGCTGAAGGACGAGGATGACGAGAACGACGCCCATCGCATAGCGATAGAGTTCCAGGGCTCGCGACCAGATGCGGTCTCGGCCGACATGATAGCCGTCCTTCATCATCTTGCGCGCGTAGACCATGCCGGTCAGCAGGCCTGACAGGAAGACAAATCCCTGGGCATCTTCAACGAAGGCAAGGTTTCGATGGTTGATCTCGACGAGCCAGAGGCCGCCAGCGAACACCATGTGATTGATGAGCATGAAGACGAGGAAATAGCCTCGCATGCCATCGATGACGTCCAATCTTTTCACGTTCGACTCCCGCGTTAGCCCCCGGAACCCGACCGGGGGCGATCTTCAACCGCATCGTGTTGACAATGCGGCGGAAGGGCCGAAGGGGCCGATCCGTACGGGATGAACGGGAACTTTCCACAAAAGTTCCCGCTTCAAGGTCACCTGGACGTGAAGGAAGTGTGCAGTGCACGCGGCGAATCAGAGGCCCAGGAAGGCGAGCATGATGAAGGTGGCGAAGAGGACGAAATGGGTCATGCCCTCGATGGCATTGGTCTCGCCGTCGTTCAGATTGATGGCGGCCGCGATGAGCGTGATGGCAACCATGGTGGTCTGGACGGGCGTCATGGCCATGACGAAGGGCTGGCCCGTGTAAAGGGCGATCCCCTCCATGACGGGTACCGTCAGGATGACCGTGGAGAGCGATGCCCCCATGGCGATGTTGATCGTCGCCTGCATGCGGTTGCGCAGGGCCGCGCGCAGTGCTGTCAGGATTTCCGGGGCTGCCGAGATGGCGGCAACCAGGATGGCCGTGAGGGCGACCGGGGCGCCGGTACCCTCAAGCCCGGCATCCATCAGCACTGCCATCACCTCGGCCAGAATGCCGATCAGCACGACGCCGAACAGGATGACACCGATCGACCAGACCGCCGACGTGGGCGGGGCTTCCGTCTTGTCTTTCGCCGAAGCCGGAGCGACGCCGCCGCGTTTGCTCTTTCCGCCGGAAGCCGGCCTTGGCTTTGGGGCTGCCGGCGGGGCCGCAGCGCGACTCGGGTAGCTGTAGGAGAAGAAATAGCTGTGGGTGCCGACCTGCATGCGCAGGAAGAGTCCGTAGAGCGCCAGCATCGCGAAGATGGTGAACACGGAATAATACTGCCAGCGGTCGGTGGGGATGAATTCCGGCACGACCATGGAAATGCCCATGGCGGTCAGGATCATCACGCCATAGGTCTTGCCGCTGTCGTCATTATACGGCTGTTCGCCGTGCTTCAGGCCGCCGATGAGGGCAGCGAGGCCGAGGATGCCGTTGATGTCCAGCATGACGGCGGAATAGATGGTGTCGCGCACCAGCGTCGGGGAGGCCCCCTTGTTCATCATGATCGCGAGGATGATGACTTCCACCGCGACTGCGGACAGGGTGAGGATCATCGTTCCATAGGGATCGCCGACCTTGTGGGCGAGGATCTCTGCATGGTGGGCAACACGCATGGAGCCGATGACGATCGCGGCGATCAGGATGACGGCACCGACCAGCGAGGCGACCTGGCCATGTTCGAGCAACGCATGCTCGCCAAACCATGCGGCGATCCCCAGCAGGATGGGGATGAGCAGGAGCCTTTCCTGCTTCAGTGCGGACATCATTCTGGGCTGCTCCTTCGGTTGGCTCCCGTTAACGGGTGGAACATAGCTGTGTTCCCTCGACAAGACCCGGTTGCCTTCCAGATTTGCGCCCCGGCGTTTTTGATGGAATAATCCCTTTAGCCCGAGAGGAGAAGGCTATGGTGAAGATCATCTACGAGATCGTCCCTCACGACGGCGGCTGGGCCTATCGGCTTGGCCAAGTCTATTCGGAAGCGTTCGAGACGCATGACCAGGCGCTGGAGGCGGTGCGCATTGTCGTTGCCGAGCAGCAGGTCGGGGACGAGCCGGTGACGATCAGCTATCAGGACGAAAACGGCCGCTGGCGGGAAGAATACAGCGACGGCGGAGATCGGCCGGAGATCGAGGTCGTCGACGCCTTTGTCGAGACCTCCGCACCTCCGGGTTGACCCTTCATCCGAGAATGCCGTTTACGGTCGGGTCGAAGGCCTGGAGGCGGGCGTTGGGCCCGCAAAGGCAATGAGCCCCGCCACCAGGGCGTCGAAGGTCGTGCGAAAGCGCGGCGTGGTCTTTAGGCTCTCATGCATGACCACATAGGTTTCAAGCCCGATATCGAGCAGGCCCGGGAGCACTTCCACGAGATCAGGATCGTTCCGACCCAGAGCGACCTGACACACCCCGATGCCGACGCCGGCGCGGATGGCCGCCATCTGGGCGAGATTGCTGTCGGCGCGAAACTTGAAGTGCAGATTGGCCACCATCGGATTGTTTTTGAGGATCTCACGGATATAGGCGAGCTGCCTGTCGAAGCCGATCATGCGGTGGTGTGAAAGCTCCGCGAGCGTGGTCGGTATGCCGTGACGTTCCAGGTAGCGCCTATGGGCATAAAAACCCATGGGAAGCACGCCGATGCGCCGGCTGAGAAGGGCCGCTTGACGCGGCGTTGTCATGCGCACGGCAATGTCGGCTTCCTGGTTCAGGAGATCCTCGACGGTGTCGGAAGCGGAAAGTTCGATCTCGAGTGCAGGATGGCGTTCCTGCAGTTCGGCCAGAATCGTCGGCAGAGCTTCGATGGCGATCACCTCGCTGGCGCTGATGCGGATCGTTCCGCACACTTCTTCCATGTCGCCGGAGGCAATGCGGGCGAGGGATGCCGACATCGCAGCCATGGATCGGGCGTGCCCATGCATGGCGCGCGCCTTTTCCGTCGGCAACAGTCCCTGCGGCCCGCGCAGGAAGAGAGGGCCGCCGAAAGCCTGTTCCAGCGCCTCGATGTGGCGCCCGGCCGTCGGTTGCGTGAGGCCGAGGCTGCGCGCTGCGGCCGACAGGGAGCCGCTGTCGAGCACGGCGAGGAAGGTGCGGTAGTGGTCCCAGCTGATTTGATCGGTGTCCATGCATTTATGTATAGCAGATCGACAATATTCGGCAATTTTGAATATCGTGGCGGCGTGTCATCCTTTCAGCAGATCCGAACTGAAGGAGATCGACATGACTGAGATGAATGCCATTGCACCACGTCCTCTGGCGCTTGTGCTCGGTGCCACAGGTGGTGTCGGCGGCGCTCTCGCCGAAGCCTTGCTCGCGCGTGGTTATCGGGTGCGCGCGATGCATCGCAACCCGGGAGCGCAGATGGCGGCACGGCCGGCCTATGAATGGGTGAAAGGCGATGCCATGAATGCGGCAGACGTTCTGCGCGCAGCGGAGGGCGTCCGGTTGATCGTGCATGGGGTCAATCCGCCCGGCTATCGCAACTGGGGGCAGCTGGTGTTGCCGATGATCGACAACACGATTGCGGCCGCGCGGGCTGTCGGTGCGAGCATCCTGATGCCCGGCACGATCTACAATTACGGGCCGGATGCCTTTCCGCTGCTGTCCGAAGACAGTCCGCAGACACCCACCAGCATCAAGGGGGGAATCCGCGTGGAGCTGGAGCGGCGGCTCAAGCGGGCCTCCGAAGACGGCGTGCCGGTGATCCTGGTGCGGGCGGGCGATTTCTTCGGCCCTGAGGCCGGCAATAACTGGTTTGCGCAGGGGCTTGTTATGCCGGGCAAGCCGGTGCGCTTCGTCATCAATCCGGGGCGCAAGGGCGCCGGCCATGCCTGGGCTTATCTTCCCGATGTGGCAGAGACCTTCATGCAGTTGCTCGACCGCGCCGATCAGCTGCCGACCTTCGCCCGCTTTCACATGGATGGATTTTTCGACGCCGATGGGAGCCAGATGGCCAAGGCGATCGGCCGGGCGGTCGGCAAACCGTCGATCCGAATCTGGTCCTTTCCCTGGCTGCTCGCCGGGCTTGCGAGGCCTTTCGTGCCGCTGATGCGTGAGCTGCACGAGATGCGCTATCTCTGGAAAACGACTGTTCGCCTCGACAATCGCCTGTTGGTGGAGCGTCTGGGGGCTGAGCCGCGCACGCCGCTCGACGAGGCCGTGAAGGCGACGCTTTCGAGCCTGGGATGCCTCGATCCCGCGACGGGTCCATCGGCCCCGGCTGCACGCGCCGTCGTGACAGGCGGTGCCGCATGACGGCGGCATCTATAAAAGGGTCCGGGCAGGCCCTGGCATCCGGCCTGTTCTCCGGCTTCGCAGTCCTGACGCTGGTCGGCATTGCCGGTCAGTTCGTGCTGGCGGGGATGTCGATCTTCGGCGCTGCCGATGCCTGGGGGCTGCACGGGCTTTTCGGTGGTCTGGTTTCCCTGCCGGTGCTTGCAATGCTCTGCCTGACCTTCTGGGCCCCCGCGCTGCGGGTGCTGCGGCGGGAGGCCGGTATCCTGACAGCGGTCTATCTGGTGCAGTTGGTTCTGGCGGGTCTGAGGTCCGACTTCCCGATGATTGCCGCGCTGCATCCGCTCAATGCACTGATCATGGCCGATGTTGCGATGGGCATTGCCAAGACCCGGTTCTCGGTCGCGCAGTCCTGACCTAGGGCATTTCCGGCGAAAACCGAGTCGCCTTCAATGCTCTATGTCTTTGTTTTCACACAATTCCGGAAGCAAGACCGCTTCGCACTTTTGCTGGGAATTGCTCTAGACAAAGCCCCCGCATCCGCGATGCGGGGGCTTTGTTTCGGAGCTTTCTTCTCGATCAGGCAAGCGTCGGATAGGTCGTGTATCCTTGAGCGCCGCCGCCATAGAGCGTTGCGGCTTCCACTTCGTTCCAGGCCGTGTCTTCCTTCAAGCGGCGGACAAGGTCCGGATTGGCGATGAAGGGACGACCGAAGGCGACGACATCGGCGTAACCGCCTTCCACCGCTTCGAGGGCGGCTGCCCGGTCATAGCCATTGTTGACCATCCAGGTGCCTTTGCCGCCCTTGGCGCGGTAGGCAGCCTTCAATGCCTTCCAGTCGAAGGGCAGGACGTCGCGCGGGCCGCCGGTGGCGCCTTCGATGACGTGGATGAAGGCGAGATCGAAGCCAGCAAGCTTTTCGACCAGTGCCGTGTAGACGGCGGCCGGATCGGGGTCCGAAACGTCGTTGGCCGGCGTCGTCGGGGAGATGCGGATCCCGGTGCGATCGGCGCCGATTTCCTTGACGATGGCATCAACGACTTCGATCGTCAGGCGAATGCGGTTTTCGATCGAGCCGCCATAGGCGTCGGTGCGCTGGTTGCTGTTCGAGCGCATGAACTGCTCCAGCAGATAACCATTTGCGGCATGGATTTCGACGCCGTCGAAGCCGGCCTCGATGGCCGCGCGTGCGGCGTGGCGATAATCCTCGATCAGGCCCGGGATCTCCGAGAGATCCAGCGCGCGCGGCTCGGAGGTTTCGGCGAAGGCCCCGGAACCGTCAGCGTTCAAGATGTAGGTCTTGGACTTGGCAGCGATGGCCGAAGGCGCCACCGGCTTGCCGCCGTCAGGCTGCAGCGAGGTGTGCGAGATGCGGCCGACGTGCCAGAGCTGGGTGACGATCTTGCCGCCGGCCGCATGCACGGCAGCGGTGACTTTCTTCCAGCCTTCGATGGCTTCCGGCAGGTAGAGGCCGGGCACGTCGGCATAACCCTGGGCCTGGTGGC
Source organism: Rhizobium sp. AG855 (assembly GCF_003610655.1). NCBI lineage: Bacteria > Pseudomonadati > Pseudomonadota > Alphaproteobacteria > Hyphomicrobiales > Rhizobiaceae > Rhizobium > Rhizobium sp. AG855. Next base: position 994,781 of record NZ_RAQG01000003.1, read on the forward strand.
TGATGGCGGTGCCTTCGCTGACGATCAGGCCGGCAGTGGCGCGCTGGCGGTAATATTCGACATTCAGGTCATTCGGTATGGCGCCCGGCGACCGATTGCGGGTCAGGGGCGCCATGGCAACGCGGTTCGACAGGGAAATGTTTCCGACGGTCGTCGGTTCAAAGAGCTTGGACATGTAACCTCTTGAGCGTTTCCGGCGGTGGGAGGGTGGTCGCCGGGAACCGGGATGTGGGAGGTCAGAGCATGCCGTTCAAGGTCTTGATGAATTCAGCAATGGTATCTTCGTCACGGCGATAGAGCACGCGCTGGCCCACACGCTTGGAGCTGATGAGGCCCGCGCGCTGCAAGGTTGCCAGATGTGCGGATACGGCGGATTGCGACAGGCCGGAGCGCTCGAACTGGCCGGCGCTGATGCCTTCGCCGGCTTCTTCCTTCGGAACGCCGAAATATTCGTCGGGCTCCTTCAGCCAGATCAGCATCTCCATGCGCGCAGGATGCGCCAGCGCCTTCATCACATCCTCTAGGTACATAAACCCTCCAAGTGTATTCGGTCTTGATCAACGGAGCGAAACTCCGCGCATTCCTTTTTATGGGGTTGCGGCGATAGTTCCGCGTTACGCTTCAAATTCCGGAGAGCAGGATTTGTTCCAGGCGAAAGCCAAAAAAAGAGGGCCACTGGAAAACCAGGGCCCTTTAAATTGTGAAGGTTAAAACCTCCAGAGGGGAACAGCTGCTGCGGTGGAACTGGGAGGAAAAAGCCACCATGTGCATCAGCTGTGTGCGATATGGTGGTTTTTTGTGCAGTGAACAATGCTTTTTTATGCATGTCAGGCATGCGGTGAGCGCAGGTCAGTGCGCGAGGCATACAATTTTGCCCTGCGAAGGCGCTCAGAAGTTCCAGTTTCTGGCCTTTGCGACGATGAAATCGCGGAAGGCCTTCAGCTTCGCCGCGTTCTTGATTTCGTCGGGATAACAGAAATAGGTATCGAAGGAGGGCACATCCGCACTCGTCACCAGCTGCAGCAGGCCCGGATCGCGACCGACGATATAGTCCGGCAGCATGGCAATGCCGATGCCGAGCAGGCAGGCACGCTTGATCGAGGTCAGGCTGTTGATCTGCAGATGCGGCGTGCGCGGATTGTCGGAGGTGCGTCCGGCGACCTCCAGCCAGTTCACGTCCAGCAGGTAGTTGGGTGCCGGCTCGCCGAAGGTGATGATCCTGTGGTTGTCGAGATCCTCGATCGACTGTGGCTCGCCATAGCGGTTGATGTAGGACGGTGCCGCATACACGTGCATATGCACGGTGAAGAGCTTGCGCTGGATGAGATCCGATTGCTGCGGTTGGCGCAGGCGGATGGCGCAGTCGGCGTGGCGCATGTTCACATCCAGCTCCTCGTTGTCGAGGATGAGCTGGATCGACATGTCGGGGTGGAGCTGCAGGAATTCCTGGACCTTGTCGGTCAGCCAGCCCTGGCCCAGGCCCACGGTGGTCGTTACACGCAGTTTGCCGGATGGTTTCTCCGTCGTCTCGGTCAGCTGCATCTTCACGGTCTGCAGCTTCAGCAGCACATCATGCGCCGTGCGATAGAGCAGTTCGCCCTGTTCGGTAAGAATCAGGCCGCGCGCATGGCGGTGGAAGAGCTTGACGCCGATATCCTGCTCCAGCGAGGAGACCTGACGGCTGATGGCCGACTGCGAGAGATGCAGCTTGTCGGCGGCATGCGTGAAGGAGCCGGCTTCGGCGGCCGCATGAAAAATGCGCAGTTTGTCCCAGTCCAGCGGCATGCCGCCCCCTCTCATGGCGGCTATTCCGCCGCTTGCTGGGTGGGGACCGACAGGGCGGTCAGGTAGCGCTCGGCTTCGAGCGCCGCCATGCAGCCCATGCCGGCAGCGGTAATCGCCTGGCGATAGACGTCGTCGGTGACGTCACCGGCGGCGAAGATGCCGGGCACATCGGTCGCGGTCGAATCGGGAGCGGTCCAGAGATACCCGTTGGACTTCAGCTTCAGCTTGCCCTTGAACAATTCGACGGCCGGGGCATGACCGATCGCGACGAAGACGCCGTCGATCGGCATGTCGGTGACAGCCCCGGTCAGCTGGTCCTTGAGCCTGACGCCCGAGACGGACGGCGGCATCGGCGGCTTGGCGGGCGTGCCGGTGATTTCCTCGACCGTGGTGTTCCAGAGGACACGGATGTTGTCCTTGGCAAAGAGGCGTTCCTGCAGGATCTTTTCCGAGCGGAACGAGTCACGGCGATGCACGACAGTGACCGACTTGCAGATATGCGAGAGGTAAAGCGCTTCCTCGACTGCAGAATTGCCGCCGCCGACGACGATGACGTCCTTGTTGCGATAGAAGAAGCCGTCGCAGGTGGCGCAGGCAGAGACGCCGAAGCCCTGGAAATGCTGCTCGCTCTCGATGCCCAGCCACTTTGCCTTCGCGCCCGTGCAGATGATCAGCGTATCTGATGTCCAGACCTGGCCACTATCGGTTTTCACGGTGAAGGGGCGGTGGCTCGTGTCGACTTCTGTCACGAGGTCGCTGACGATCTCGGTGCCGACATGGATCGCCTGGTTCAGCATCTGCTCCATCAACCAGGGACCCTGGATCGGATCGGCGAAGCCGGGATAGTTTTCCACGTCTGTCGTGATCATCAGCTGGCCACCCTGTTCCATGCCGGCGATGAGGACCGGCTTCAGCATGGCGCGGGCGGCATAAATGGCAGCGGTATAACCGGCGGGGCCGGAGCCGATGATCAGCACCTTGGTGTGGCGGGCGGTCATCTCAGTTCCTTTCAAATCGCGGCGGCGGAGGGCGAAGTCCCCTCTCAAATGGGTGGGAGCAAGGTTCCCCGCAATGGTCGGCCCATTTAGGATTGAAGCGTCACGCAATTCAAGGCCGGGAATGCATTAGCAACAAGGTGATTGACCGGCATGCGCAATTATTGTGCGCAAACTCGACACTTTCTTGCCTGCTGCATTTTTTCGGATAGATAACTGAGGACGATCAGCGGGAGCGAGCATGCTCAGACTTGAACTCGACGCCATCGACCTGCGCATTCTCAAGGAATTGCAGCAGGACGGGCGCATGACCAATGTGGAACTGTCCGAGCGTGTCGGCATTTCCGCCCCGCCCTGTCTGCGCCGTGTGCGCAAGCTCGAGGAGGCGGGCGTGATCGAAAGCTATCACGCCGTGTTGAATGCCAACAAACTCGGCTACGACCTCGTCGCCTTCTGCATGGTCGGCCTCAAGCACCAGTCGGAAGCCAATCTCAAGGCCTTTGCCGCAGCAACCGACAGCTGGCCGATCGTCCGTCAGGCGTGGATGGTCAACGGCGACAGCGATTTCCTTTTGCATTGCGTGGCCGCGAACCTGACAAAGTTCCAGGACTTCGTCATCGAAGTGCTGACGGCCAACGAACATGTGGACACTGTCCGGACGATGCTGACGATCCGGCAGGTGAAGAAGGTCGGATTGCTGGAGGTTTGAGCTTCATCCGCAAGGCCGGTTGGTCGACTACACAAATCCGAAGACTTGAATAGGATGAATCCGGTGGCGCGAAAGAAAACGGCGTTCGAACAATTCTTCTCCCTGAACTGGCACCGCAAGCGCCTGGGTGGCGCAAAGCATGTGAAATCCTCCGGCGATTTCGCGGCCATGAAGGTGACGCTGGTGGATGGCGATGCTCCGAAGCAGACCCGTGGCTCTGCGAAGTCACTCGATGAACATCTCGAGAACCTCAGGAAGGAATTTGCGGGGCAGCCCGAGCTGCTCTGGCACCATGCCAAGCTCATCGTGCTCCTGCGCCGCGGGGTGGATACCGAAACGGTCTTTGCTCAGTTCTCTGAACTCTGGGACGCGGAGGGCCTCTATCTCTGCGAGGCTCTCAATCTGCGCTGGCTCGTTTCCGCGACCGACACCTTCGCTGACCATGCATCCGACAGCGAGACGCGGGTTCTGGCGACCCTGGTTTCGCTTCTGGTCAACACGGTAAAGATCTACGAGACCGAACGCATATTGGCCGATGGCGAACCCTTGCCGCTCTCGCCGGCAAAAGTGGCGCGGGTCCAGAATGAACTCATCCCTTTGTTTTCTGGGCTTTCCTGCTTCACCATCGGTACGGATGACACCTTGCGGAACACGCGCTGGCGGCTCGATCCCCTGATGGAGAAGGGCGCGGTGGGCCTCATTCTGAAAACCGTCTTTGATCGCCTTCAGGTCGAGGACACCGCTTTTGCCCGGCTCAGGGCAGTACATCACCGTGAACGGACGGGGTGGTGGTCGAGCTGATCGGGGTCAACTGGCCAAGATAGCCGAAATCCTGACGCTCCACGGAGAGCCGGGTGCGTTCTGCCCGACCGAAAACTTGTAGCTGGCGCAAACCCATCCTCAGTTGAGCCCGGATTCGGCGCAGGCGGTGGCGCCAGTTCCCCTTCGTGCGTGCGCCGTTCACTGGGGAGATCGAGGATATGGTCTCGAGCGGCGCGTCGACCTGTTCGGCCGTGGCGCGGTCGCTCTGAAAAGCGAGGGGCGGAACGGCCTGATAGGCGTCAAGGCTGTAGCAGGCGCAGATGACAGCATCGGCCAAGCCACAGGTCGTTTCGGTCGCGGCCAGCAATTTGCGTGCACCGTTCGGCCAAAGGACATAGGCGGCTGCTCCGGACCGGTCCTGATAGAGGCGTCGGAGCTTCGGATATCGGGCCGCACGACGCGAGAGCAGCTTCTTGCGGCCTCGGGTCTCCAATGTGACAAAATCCATGTCCGTTGCTGTGGCGAGGCTGTCGAGCAAGGCCGGCAGCTGATCGGAGAGAATCGCATCATCCTCCAGGATCAGTATGGGATCGCCCTGGCTTGCGACCACCTGCCAGGCCTGCTGATGGCTGAGAAGGCATGCCCGTTCGGCGCGCGTCAGAGGTCGCTCCCAGGTCTCCCAATAGGGGGTGTCCGCCGTTTCGTCGGCGTTTTTGTCGAATGCCGGCATGCGCTCATGGGCAATTCCGAGGATAGACAGTTGTCGCTCCTGGAATATCCGCCTTTCCAAGGCGGCTTCGAGATTGATCACCAATGCTCTCATGGTTCTCCCATTGCCGATGTGGCCGCTGGCCGGGTTCGATGCAATTTATATAGCAACTCTGCGATAGAGGTCGCCAAGAGATGTTGCTTCGCCTTCGAGCGCAAATCTCTGCGTGACATGACGCCGACCATTCCTGCCCTGTTGGTCGATGACGTCGGGATCCTCCAGCAGAGCGGATGCAGCGGCAATCATGCCGGGCAAGTCGCCTGCGGGAATGACGGTGCCCGTCTCTCCCTGTATTACCAGCTCCGAAAACGCCCCCACATCCGTGGCGACCACAGGCACACCGGTTGCCATGGCTTCCAGGGGGGTGAGGCCGAAACCTTCCCAGCGTTGGGGCGCGATAAAGAGGTCGAGCGTCCGATACCAGTTGGCGATATCCGTGTGTTCGCCGACGAAGAGGATGCGGTCGGCGAGGCCTGCCGCCGCCACCTTCGCCTTGAGCTCATCCTCAAAGGCCTGGTGCTGGGGCGTGGCGCGGCCAGCGACGATGGCTGCCCAGCCGGGGTGTCGGGGGAGGGCCGCGATCATGGCGTCGACGAAGAGGTCCGTGCCCTTCTGGTGGCGGACGCGGCCGAAACAGCCGATGTAACGAAGGTTTGGCGCAAGGCCGCAGACACGCTTGGCCTCGGCCTTGTCTTCCGCCGGCCGAAACGTCTCGCAGTCGATGCCGTGCATGACCACGGTGTTCGGCACCTCGAGATAGGCCGAGGTCTTGGCGCTGGTGGCGATCACGGCGTCCATCTGGCGGATCAGGAACTTCGTCCAGCCGGAATGCTTGCGCTGCGATGCGGATGTGAAAACGAGTTTCAGAGGCATGCGCAGGAGGTCGCGCAGGATGATGCCAGGCAACATCTCGATGTTGCGGCGGGCATGCCAGACGCGGTGCGTGTGACCCTCCGGTGGACGCCAGAGTTTCCACAGGTCGCGGAAACGCAGATGCGGCAGGTCAGAGGGAAGGCCCGGTCCGAGAACCGCGACCTTCTGGCCGAGACGGTTCTGGACGGGAACCAGTTGGATGATCGTCGAGGTGACGCCGGAAAGACGCTGCTTGAAGTTCGGCGCGATCACGTGGATCCCGTCGAGATCCACGTTGTTCTTCGTCTTCGGCATCAGCAGAACCAGTCCATCAGCCCCAGTTGACCGCGAGGATCTCGTAGGCCTTGGAGCCTCCGGGCGCGACCACTTCGATACTGTCGCCGGCTTCCTTGCCGATCAGCGCACGCGCGATCGGGGACGAAATCGAGATGCGGCCAGCCTTCACGTCGGCTTCCTGGTCGCCGACGATCTGATAGGTCTTTTCTTCGTCCGTGTCCTCGTCGATCAGCTTGACGGTGGCGCCGAACTTGATCTTCGAGCCGGACATCTTGGAGAGGTCGATCACTTCGGCGCGGGCAATCAGGTCTTCAAGCTCGCCAACGCGGCCTTCATTGTGGCTCTGGGCTTCCTTGGCTGCGTGATATTCGGCATTTTCCGACAGGTCGCCATGGGCGCGGGCTTCGGCGATTGCCTCGATGATGCGCGGACGCTCCTCCTGCTGGCGCCAGCGCAGCTCTTCGCTGAGCTTGGCAAAGCCGTTCTGCGTCATCGGTACCTTTTCTACCATTTCTTCTTCCTTCGTCTCTTTGGCCGCAGGCGCGGGCACAAAAGAAAACAGGTTCCGAAGCAAAGCTGCGGAACCGTGTCACAAATCAGGTTGCAATCACTATAGCAGAATGCTTCGCGCAATTTCCAGAGGTTTCGGACAAACCGTCCGTTGTCCTTGTTATCATTGCAACAATCTGTCGGATTGGCCCTAAAATGCGGCGATCTCTCTCTGATTTGTCGGCACGGCGGACGGTTTGTCGCAGCCGTCATTCTTGACGGAGATTGATAGAACATATAGTGAACATTCTTATGAAGAAATCGCTGAAAGACAGGCTGGCCATTCTCTCGGATGCGGCCAAGTATGACGCGTCCTGTGCCTCCAGCGGTACGACGCGACGGGATTCCAAGGCTTCGAGCGGGCTCGGATCAACCGAAGGATCCGGCATTTGCCATGCCTATGCGCCCGATGGCCGGTGCATCTCGCTTTTGAAGATCCTGCTTACCAATTTCTGCATCTATGACTGCGCCTATTGCATCAACCGGTCGTCCAGCAATGTCGAGCGCGCACGCTTCACCCCGGACGAGGTGGTCTGGCTGACCATCGAATTCTATCGGCGCAATTATATCGAGGGGCTGTTCCTCTCGTCAGGCATCATTCGGTCCTCTGATGACACGATGGGGGAGATGGTGAAGATCGCTAGGGATTTGCGCATCAAACACGGCTTTCGCGGCTATATCCATCTGAAGACGATCCCCGAGGCTTCCGCGCATCTCGTCGAAGAGGCGGGGCTCTATGCAGACCGGCTGTCGATCAATATCGAACTGCCGACCGATAACGGGCTGGAGCGCTATGCACCGGAGAAGCGACCGGTCAACATTCGTCGGTCCATGGCCGATCTGCGGCTGAAGATCGAAGAGGCGCGCGAGCCGACGCTTTCCGGCAAACGCAAGACATTCGTGCCGGGTGGGCAGAGCACGCAGATGATCGTCGGGGCCGATGGGGCTGATGATGCGACAATCCTTGGGTCGAGCGCCCGGCTCTACAGTTCCTATGGGCTGAAACGGGTCTATTACTCCGCCTTCAGCCCGATCCCCGACAGCTCGAAAAACCTGCCCCTGATCAAGCCACCTTTGATGCGGGAGCACCGGCTCTACCAGGCCGACTGGCTCTACCGCTTCTACGGCTTCTCCATCGACGAGATTGCCTCGATCGGCGAAGGCGGCATGCTGGATCTCGAACTCGACCCCAAGCTCGCCTGGGCACTTGCCAATCGCGACCGGTTTCCGGTCGATGTCAACAAGGCCGACAAGGAGACGCTGCTTCGGGTGCCCGGATTCGGCACGAAGACGGTCAATGCGCTGGTTTCAGCACGCAGGCATCGCACCGTTCGGTTGGAGGATCTGGCGCGGCTCGGTGTCTCCTTGAAAAAAGTACGCTCCTTCATCACGGCCGAGGGCTGGTCGCCGCATCAACGCCTTGACCGATCCGACCTGAGGGCTGCATTCGCCCCTCCGCCGGAACAGCTGTCTCTGCTCTGATGCGCGAGGTCACGCTGGCGGGACGCGGGGATTTTACCGAGTGGCGAGAGGCGGCGCGAGCACTGCTTACCGACGGCGTAGCGCCACAGGATGTGTTTTGGCAGACGGGCCAAAGCCCAGGGGACCTCTTTGGGCAGGCTGCAGTCTCAACACCGCGAGCGGCAGCCGGACCAGCGCCATTGTCGGTGCCGAAAGGCTTTCTGGCGGCGGCGGAAGCGGCCGTCTGCCACAGCGATCCCCTGCGATTCGATCTCCTCTACAGGCTGCTCTGGCGGATCGGTGCGGAGCGTACCTTGCTGGAGGTGACATCGGATCCTGACGTCGTGATGCTGCGTGGCATGATCAAGAACATCAGGCGCGACAGCCACAAGATGACGGCCTTTGTCCGTTTCCGCGAGGTTGAGGCGGTTCAGCCAGGGCGTCGGCGTTTCGTGGCTTGGTTCGAGCCGGAGCATTTCATCGTGGCGCGCACGGCCGGCTTCTTCCAGCGCCGTTTCACCGACATGGACTGGCTGATCGCGACGCCGAAAGGTTCGGCGGCGTGGAACGGGCAGGAGCTGAAAACGTCGGGCGAACCGGCCGCGCGGCCGGAAGCCGAGGACGAGACGGATGAGCTCTGGCGCACCTATTTCGCCAATATCTTCAACCCGGCGCGGGTGAAGATCCGGGCGATGCAGTCGGAGATGCCGAAGAAATACTGGAAGAACATGCCCGAGGCCTCGCTCATTCCGGATCTGATCGCCGGTGCCGAGAAGCGGGTGGCGGAGATGGCGGCACGGGAGGCGAGCCAGCCGCCGGCCTTTCACGAGCGCTTGCAGGCGCAATGGCAGGGGCGGGAGAAGGGCGACGGTGCCGATCTGCCGCCACTGGAACGCCTGCGGCGGGAGGCATCCACCTGCACGCGCTGCCCGTTGCACTGCCATGCGACGCAGACGGTGTTCGGGGAGGGGCCTCAAAATGCCTCCGTGATGTTCGTGGGTGAACAGCCGGGAGATACCGAGGACCTCGCCGGAAAGCCGTTCATCGGTCCGGCCGGGAAGGTGTTCGACGAGGCCGTCGCCGCTGCTGGGATCGACCGCCACCAAGCTTACGTCACCAATGCGGTGAAGCACTTCAAATACGAGCGGCGCGGCAAGCGACGTATCCATATGCGCCCGGAGGCAGGCGAAGTCGCCCATTGCCGCTGGTGGCTGGCCAAGGAGATCGAGATCATCCGGCCGCGGATTGTGGTGGCCCTGGGGGCAACGGCCTATCTGTCACTGACTGGTGAAAGCCGACCGATCGCCGAGGTCAGGGGCATGCCGATCCCGATGCAGGACAACCGCATGCTGCTGGTGACCACCCATCCGGCGGCGATCCTCAGGATGCCGGATGAAGACTTGAGGGCGCGCAGTCTCACGGCGTTTCGATCGGATCTTGTCGGTGTGAAACGGCTTTCCGAGACCCTGTCGACGTCGGGGCACTAAAAGCCGGGCGCAGGCTCGTTTCCGGCGCGACCTCACGCCTTCGCCCGCCGTCCTGCAGGACGGTGGGGATCAGAGCTGCGACCGGGTAAGGAGTTCAATGGTCGTGGCTGGAAGCCGCCGCGTCGAGATCGATTTCCGTTTTCGCGTAAACCCGCGCCGCGATGGCGGCGAGCAGCAGCAGCGTAACCGTGGCCAGCGCGCAGCAAAGCGCGAAGCCGCCGGCATAGCTGGTGCGGGCCAGTTGCAGCCATGGGGCGGCTTGGTTGCCGGTGGCGCGTGCGACTTCGAGCGCGGTGCCGAGCGCCGAGGTGACGGAGTCGCGGTCTGAAGGTGACAGCGCGGCCAGATCTGCATTCTGCATGCCAAAGCGGTAGAACAGCGTGCCGAGGCTGCCGAGGACCGCGACACCGAGTGCACCGCCGAATTCCGCACTGGTTTCCGAAATGGCGGAGGCGGAGCCGGCCCGCTCCGGCGGGGCCGTGCCAACGATCAGGCCTGTCGTCGTGAGGATAACCGGCACGAAGCCGAGGCCCATGACGATGCTCGCCCCGAGTACGCCAACGAGACTGGAGTTCCATGCGGCGATCGCCATGAGACCGGTGCCGAGCGCATTGACGACAAGGCCCAGCAGGACCGTGCGGACGGGTCCCAGCCGGTTGGTCACCCGCCAGGCCTGGAACGACATCACGGTGAAGACCAGCGATGAGGGGATGGACCAGAGGGCGGCCTTGAGCGGTGTGAGGCCGATGACAAGCTGCAGGAAGAGGTTCTGGAAGAGGAAGAGGCCGAAGATGAAGAAGACGCCGGCAAGATTGACCATCAGCGACGCGGTGAAGGCTGGGATCTTGAACAAGGCGAGGTCGATCATCGGGTGTTCGAGCACCTTCTGGCGCCTGACGAAGACGATGCCGACGACGAAACCGAACAGGATCGGCCCGAGCTGGATCGGCTCGAAACCTTCGGCTGCCATTTTCTTGAAACCGTAGACGATCGGGAGGACGGTCAGGAGTGAGAGCGCGACGCTCAGGAGATCGAGACGTCCGGCCTTTTCATCCCTGTATTCCGGCAGTAGGAAGGGCGCACTGGCAAGCAGCGCGGCCATGATCGGCACGTTGATGAGAAAGACCGAGCCCCAGTGAAAATACTGGAGCAGCACGCCGCCAATGAGCGGGCCGATCAGGCCGCCGAGCGCAAACGCGGTGCCCCAGATGCTGATCGCGCGATTGCGTTCGCTTTCGTCGCGGAAGAGGTTGACGACGAGCGACAGGGTGGAGGGGGCGATCGTGGCCCCGGCGATGCCGAGCAGGGCGCGGGCGACGATCAGCGTCGAGGCGGTATGGGCGAAAGCGGCGAAGACGGAGGCTACAGCGAAGAAGAAGGCGCCGAACAGGAGCACCTTGCGGCGGCCGATCCGGTCGCCCAGCGTGCCCATGGTGACGAGGAAGCCGGCGACCATGAAGCCGTAGATGTCATTGATCCACAAAAGCTGGGTGGCCGACGGATCGAGGTCGGCGACGATCGCGGGCATGGCGAGAAAGAGAACCGAGAGGTCCATCGAATAGATCAGGCAGGCAATGGAGAGTATCAGGAGACCAATCCATTCCCGGCGGGTTGCCTTTTCGGCGCCACCCTCGATCGCAGCAGACATCCAGACCTCCCCCATTATCCGGCGGCACAGTGCCGTGATGCGCCGGTTTAGGCAAATATGAAATTTTGATGGAACCTGTTTTCAGGCGTGATGGGATCTTGCCCCGTCGCCCCCTGCCGTCGTTGCAGTTTCACGCCATCCGACCGGTGATGTAACCGTCCAGGCGCGCCAGCGTCTGGTGACCGCCTTCGACGGCGCCGAACTTCAGGGTTGCGTTCCGCGCTTCTGGTGTCGGGAAGATCAGCGTGATCGTCACACGGGTCTTGCCGCCGTCCGGCTGAAGCGTGATCACGCCGTCGAAATGGGCCGGTTCGCCCGTCTCGCCGCCGTGTTCATAGGCAATGCGGGTCGGCGGGGTGATATCCTGGTAGCGGATCCAGTTCGGCCAGTCCTTGCCGTCGGGGCCGTGCATCGTATAGCGCCAGAGGCCGCCGACGGAGAAGTCCATTTCGTGGGTTTCGTTGCGGAAGCCGTTCGGTCCCCACCACTGGTCGATGTGGTGCGGATCGGTGAACATCTGGAAGACGAGATCGATCGGGGCGGAGATCAGTCGGTCCACTTCGATGATGCGGGCGGGGTCGATTGCCATGGTCATTTCGCGGATGCTCCCTCGTCTTTGGCCAAAACGGCTTCAAGGCGGTCGAAATTCTGCTCGTTGGCGGCGCGGATGAATTTTTCGAGCTCGCGGTTCTCGTCCGTCGGCTCAAACAGCATGCGCCAATGGAGCCGCGTGCCGCTGTCTTCGGCCACGTAGGTCATTTCCATGGTGAAGACATGCATGGGTTCGTGATGAAGAAAGACGATGCGGCTATTCGGAACGATTTCTTGAAAGGTCGAGTGGTTGTCGAAATCCGTGCCGTTGGAGGCGGTCATGGTGATGCGCCAACTGCCGCCTTCGCGGAAGTCGAATTCGTCGATGCGGTTGGTAAAGTCGTGCGGTCCCCACCAGTCCTTCAGCGTGTCCGGATCGGCGAAAGTGCCGAAAAGGGTCGGGGCGTCGACAGGAAACAGGCGGTCGTTGAGGATTTCCAGTTTGTCGGTCATGGCGTGTCTCCCGTGTCGTCAGGGGTCGATTGCAGTGTGGCCAGATAGTCTTCCAGCCGGTCCAGACGGTGTTCCCAGAGTTTGCGATAGTCGCCAACCCAGCTGTCGACTGCTTTCAAGGGTTCCGGCTCAAGCCGGCAGGGGCGCCATTGGGCCGTGCGGCTGCGCGAGATCAGCTTGGCGCGCTCCAGCACCTTCAGATGTTTGGAGACGGCCGGGAGACTCATGGCGAAGGGTTCGGCCAGTTCGTTGACGGTGGCCTCGCCGGTGGACAGGCGGGCGAGGATCGCACGTCGCGTCGGATCGGCGAGGGCGAAGAGGGTTTCCGACAAGGGATCTGCTGGCATAGAATTAGCCGATCGGTTAATTAACTGATCGGGTAAATACAAAATATGATGTTGGCCGTCAAGTGACCGGGCAAATGGACTTTGAAGCAAAGGAAAGTCCGGCGACAGCGCCGACATCAGGCGTCTGGCAAGGCTTCAGGCGGCATCCTCAAGTGCTGCGGCTGGCAGGTTTGCGGATGCGTTCAGAACCTCAAGGCCGACGATCCGGCCATCACGATCGTAGTCAAGCATGATGCCCTTCGACACTTCCTCTGTCTCCAGAACCGGCTCGGTCGAGAAGCGGATATAGGCCGCATCGGCGGCGGCATCATATTCAAGCTTCGGCTTCATCGGGGCATCCGTGCCTTGCGATCGAGGAATGCCGTGATGATACGGATTTCGGTCGCGGTTTCCAAGCAGATTACCCGCAAAATCCGCTCTTCGCGTTCCGGGACGCGCCGGTAACGCCGCTCAGTCGGCGGGCCGGAGGGATCTACCTCCGCCCACTCCGGGTCGCGGACCGTAAGCTCGATCCATGCTCGATCGAGTTGCCGCTCCGAAATCACCGTTTCCGCATGGAGGGTGAAATGGAGCGGCTTCATTTGTTGGCCTCAGAAATAGCTCTGCAGCGGACGAACCTCGAGCTGGCCGCCTTTGAGCGCCCGGATGGCTTCGGCGGCGGCGAGGGCGCCGGCCATGGTGGTGTAGTAGGGCACCTTCTGCATCAGGGCCGCACGGCGGAGAGACTTCGAATCCGAGATCGCCTTGTTGCCGTCGGTCGTGTTGATGACCAGCTGGACCTGACGGTTGCGGATCGCATCCTCGATATGCGGACGTCCTTCCAGAACCTTGTTGATCTTGATCGCCGGAATGTCGTTTTCGGCGAGGAAGCGCTGGGTGCCACCGGTTGCCATGACCTTGAAGCCGATCTGGGTCAGGATCAGGATCGCGGGCAGGACGCGGACCTTGTCCTCATCGCGAACCGAGACGAAGACCGTCCCGTCACGCGGCAGTTCGACGGAGGCGCCGAGCTGGCTCTTGGCGAAGGCGAGCGCAAAATCGGTGTCGAGGCCCATGACTTCGCCGGTCGAGCGCATTTCGGGGCCAAGCAGCGTGTCGACGCCGGGGAAGCGGGCAAAGGGGAAGACCGCTTCCTTGACGGCGATGTGCTTGAGGTTGCGCGGATCGGGTTTCTTGCCATAGGCGGCGATCGCGTCGTCGAGCTTCTCGCCGGTCATGATGCGGGCGGCGATCTTGGCGATCGGCGCGCCGATGGTCTTTGCCACGAAGGGCACCGTGCGCGAGGCGCGCGGGTTGACTTCGAGCACGTAGATGACGTCGTCCTTGATGGCGTACTGGACGTTCATCAGGCCGCCGACATTGAGCGCCTTGGCCATGGCGGCCGTCTGGCGTTCCAGTTCGTCGAGCGTTGCCTTGGAGAGCGAACGGGAGGGCAGCGAGCAGGCACTGTCACCCGAATGGATGCCGGCTTCCTCAATGTGCTCCATGATGCCGGAGACGAAGACGGTCTCACCGTCGCAGAGCGCATCGACGTCGACTTCGATCGCATTGGTTAGGTAGCTGTCGAACAGGAGCGGGTTCTTGCCGAGCAGCGTGTTGATCTGGCCGGTCTTGTCGTTCGGATAGCGCTGCTTGATGTCCTCGGGCACGAGACCCGGCACCGTGTCGAGCAGGTAGGACTGCAGCATCGATTCCGAATGGATGATCTGCATGGCGCGGCCGCCGAGCACGTAAGACGGGCGCACGACCAGCGGGAAGCCGATTTCGGTCGCGACCAGGCGGGCCTGTTCGACCGAATAGGCGATGCCGTTGTTCGGCTGGTTCAAATCGAGCTTCATCAGAAGCTTCTGGAAACGATCGCGGTCTTCGGCGAGGTCGATCATGTCGGGCGCGGTGCCGAGGATCGGGATGCCGTTCTTTTCGAGCGCTTCGGCGAGCTTCAGCGGGGTCTGGCCGCCGAACTGAACGATGACGCCGACAACTTCACCCTTTTCCTGCTCGGCGCGCAGGATCTCGATCACGTCTTCGGCCGTCAGCGGCTCGAAATAGAGACGGTCGGAGGTGTCGTAGTCGGTCGAGACGGTTTCCGGGTTGCAGTTGACCATGATCGCTTCAAAGCCGGCATCCTTGAGCGCGAAGGCGGCATGGCAGCAGCAATAGTCGAACTCGATGCCCTGGCCGATGCGGTTCGGGCCGCCGCCGAGGATGACGACCTTCTTGCGGTCGGACACCTGGGCTTCCGAGCGCAGTTGGCCGACGAAGGGGGTCTCGTAGGACGAGTACATATAGGCGGTGGGCGAGGCGAATTCGGCAGCACAGGTGTCGATGCGCTTGAAGACCGGGCGAACGCCGAGGCCGTTGCGCAGTTCCGCGACTTCCTTCGGGCGCTTGCCGGAGAGCGAGGCGAGCCGGGCGTCGGAGAAGCCCATGGCTTTCAGCGAGCGCAGATTTTCAGCGTCATCCGGCAGGCCGTGTTCGCGGACGCGGGCTTCCATGTCCACGATCGCCTTGAACTGGGCGATGAACCAGGGATCGATCTTGCAGCCCTCATGGACCTCTTCCGGCGACATGCCGAGGCGCAGCGCCTGGGCCACCATGCGCAGGCGGTCGGGCGTCGGGGTGCCGATGGCGGCGCGGATGGCGTTCTTGTCGTCACCCTGGCCGAGGCCCGGGATCTCGATTTCGTCGAGGCCGGTGAGGCCGGTTTCGAGACCGCGCAGGGCTTTCTGCAGCGATTCGGCAAAGGTGCGGCCGATGGCCATGACTTCGCCGACCGATTTCATCGCCGTCGTCAGTGTCGGCTCGGCGCCCGGGAATTTTTCGAACGCGAAGCGCGGGATCTTGGTGACGACGTAGTCGATCGACGGTTCGAAGGAGGCAGGCGTCGCGCCGCCGGTGATGTCGTTGTCGAGTTCGTCCAGCGTATAGCCGACGGCGAGCTTGGCGGCGACCTTGGCGATCGGGAAGCCGGTGGCCTTGGAGGCCAGTGCCGAGGAGCGCGAAACGCGCGGGTTCATTTCGATGACGACGAGGCGGCCATCGGCCGGGTTGACGGCGAACTGCACGTTCGAGCCGCCGGTCTCAACGCCGATCTCGCGCAGAACCGCGATCGAGGCGTTGCGCATGATCTGGTATTCCTTGTCGGTCAGCGTCAGCGCCGGCGCGACGGTGATACTATCGCCCGTGTGGACGCCCATCGGGTCGATGTTCTCGATCGAGCAGATGATGATGCAGTTGTCCGCCTTGTCGCGGACAACTTCCATTTCATATTCCTTCCAGCCGAGGACGGATTCCTCGATCAGGACTTCCGTGGTCGGCGAGGCGTCGAGACCGGAATTGATGATCTCGTAGAATTCCGAGCGGTTGTAGGCAATGCCGCCGCCGGTGCCGCCCATGGTGAAGGAGGGGCGGATGATGGCGGGCAGGCCGACATGATCAAGCGCCTGGGCGGCGATCGCCATGGCATGGGCCATGTAGCGCTGTTTGCGGTCGGTTTCGCCGAGGTTCCACTGGTTTTCCAGTTCATCAAGCGCCTTGTCCAGCTCGGCGCCGGAGAGCTTGGCGCGCAATTCGGCGCGGGCGGCTTCATGGGTCTTGCGGTCGGCGTCCTTGATTTCGGTCGCGTTGGCGAGCATCGACTTCGGGGTCTCGAGGCCGATGCGCGCCATGGCTTCGCGGAAGAGGGCGCGATCTTCGGCCATGTCGATGGCGGCGGGCTTGGCGCCGATCATCTCGACATTGTAGCGGTCGAGAACACCCATGCGCTTCAGCGAGAGCGCAGTGTTCAGCGCCGTCTGGCCACCCATGGTCGGCAGCAACGCGTCGGGACGCTCCTTGGCGATGATCTTGGCGACCACTTCAGGGGTGATCGGCTCGACATATGTGGCGTCGGCGAGACCCGGATCGGTCATGATGGTGGCGGGGTTGGAGTTGACCAGGATGACCCGGTAGCCCTCTTCCTTCAGCGCCTTCACGGCCTGGGTGCCGGAATAGTCGAATTCACATGCCTGGCCAATGACGATCGGGCCTGCGCCAATGATGAGGATGGACTTGATATCTTGGCGCTTTGGCATGGCTCTATCCGTTCTTTGACCTGCGCGAAAAACCGGCCTGGGTGAGGGAGGTCACCGGCCGGGCGCAGAGAGATGGTCTTTTCAGGCTAGAAGCGGCTTATAGGGAAATGTCCGGACGGAAGAAACCCCGTTTTTACAGAAACTACCGGAAAAACTTCCGCAATGTGTCGGCAACTCCCGCCCAATGCGGTTGACACCTGTTTGGGGGTGCATCGCGCCTGGCCAAAATCTTTGTCATCCTGTGTTGCCAGACGTTGCGTGTATACGTCTCCAACGGAATTTTAAGGGAATGATACGATCGTTCCTTCACCTAAGCAGAGCGCTCGGAGTGGAGCCGAATGTCACGCGATTTGGCAAACCTACGGTGCGCACTTCCGATCTACACAGTATGCAACGTCATTGCGATTGTCGCAATCACACTGCTCTCTAAGCTAAGGCTGGACGTTGCTTCGTTTGGGGCAGTGTTCTTCACGGTACCCCTGCTGGTCGTTGGTGCGCTCTTTACCCGGCGCAGAGGTATGGGGACGGCCTCTCTGATACTGGAGGTGCTGTGTAGCGGCATCGTGCTGTCCGTCGTGGTGTTGCTTGCCTCCTACCTCGCCATTTCGCTTGACCGCCCTCTTGTCGATGCCGCGCTTGCAGATGCCGACCGGTGGCTCGGTTTCAACGCATTTGATATCGTCACGATGGTCAACAACATGCCCGTGCTGAGCTCGATGCTCATGTACGCGTACTCGTCCTTCTCTCTACAGCTTCTTGTGTTGCCGATCTTGCTAATCGTTTTGGGCTCGCCGGCTTCGGCTTACACGCTTGTCCTTAGCTATGGGCTTGCGGGGGTGGTTGCGAGCCTCATCTCCATCTGGTTTCCGGCTGTCGGTGCTCACATCTCCTACGATCTGGCTTCTCAGCGTCTGCCATCGGTGAATCTGTATTATGGATACGCGTTTCTGTCCGAGTTCAATGCGGTACGCGCAAATTCAGAGTTCACCCTGTCGCTTGCGACGGCCCAAGGGATCCTCACTTTTCCGTCGGTGCATACGGCTGTGGCTATCATATGTACCGTTGCGTCGTTTGGGCAACGCGTGCTGAGGTATCCGGTCCTGACCCTCAACGTGCTCATGCTGATCTCGACCGTCACGCATGGTGGCCACTATCTGGTTGATGTCATAGCCGGCATTGTCGTGGCGACTTTGGCACTTGTAACCACCCTTGTGATCGCGCGTAGCCGCATACCCGGTATCGTTGCTCTAACTTAAGCGTTCCGTTTTCGCGATTTCTCGTCATAGTCCTTTTGCACGTTGCTGATAGCGCAAAGACCTCCGTCACTGCGAGGTCTAAAATGAACGCTCCAAAGCCGTCGAATCTTCACGATGCTACTGTCGACCCTATTGATGATGCCCTTCTGGCACATCTGGGCACACGCTACTCATCGGCTGGAATTTTCCTGCCCGAGCCGGGCAATACGATCGTTTGTCACCTGCAGGCGGGGTCTGAGACGGAGGCCGTGCTGCAGGAGGTCCGGGAGCGTTATCGTGCCATGCCCGGCAGCGAGCGCCTCGCCTTCACAGCCGCATCCAGCCTGCACATGACGCTGTTCCAGGGCATTATCGAATATCGGCGCCGATTGCCCTATTGGCCGGCGGATGTGCCGCTGGAAACGCCGATCGATGACATGACCGCGATCTTCCTCGATCGCCTTGCCGGATTTGAACCGGGACCAGCATTCCAGATGCAGGTGGTGGCGGCGACGCCGAACGGGTTGACGCTGGAGGGCATCTCGGAGGCGGATCGGGATGCCCTTCGCTCGTGGCGGGATCGACTGCCCGATCTGCTCGGCTATCGCCATCCCGATCACGAGACTTACAGCTTCCACATCACCTTTGCCTACATGATCGAGCGCTTTGACGACGAGACGATGCTTGCGTGGCAGCCGTTCCTGGCGGAGGTCGTCGAGGACATCCGGCAGCGGGCGCCGATCCTCTCGCTCAGGCCGCCGGCCTTTTGCAGCTTCGAGGACATGAACCACTTCGAGGAACTGCTGGTTCTGGAGCCACAGCCCTAGGTCACAAGCGGATCGGCCATTTTTGTTGGCTTGAATGGAGAGGTTTGCTCTAGCTCTCCGTTGCAGGCCACGCTTTCAGGACCTGTAAAGCGACAGGTCCTGCTTCCGGCCAAAGCTGCAGAAGATATTGATCTTCTCCGTCGAGCCCGTCTTCGCTCAATGTGTCAAGGCCCGACCAGCTGACGCGCACCCCAAGCGGCCCTGGGGTCACGGTCAGGCGAGGTGATGTTGCTTCATCGTCAGTCATGCCCGCGACTATGAGCTGACCCGTGGCGCAATCGAACCCGGCATCTACCACATGGTGAAGGCTATCGAGATCGGGTTTGGGGCGCTGGTCGTGCCATTCAATACACACAGTCACGTCCATGTTGCGCACGGTATGAACTATGACCCCAGTCGGTCCGACCATGAGACGTCGGGCCATGCTGTCTTCGGTATAGTCATTCGGCAATTCGCAGTGCGCCTCGTCGCGCAGATAGAGCTGGAAGTAGTCGGCGAAGATCTCGCCTTGGCATAAAGTTCTCACCGCGATCCTCCCAACACTGATGGTCGCACGATATCTCGATTGAGGCGTTGATCTGCCGAAAGAGTGTCGTGCCACTGCAAACTGGGCACTCTGTGCAACTGACTTTGCAGGATGCGTGATGAAGAGAATATCGGCAAGGTAAACCGCTCGCAGCGTCAGCACTGCGAGCGGCTTGATATCGGGATCTGCGCTAGATCCACATTTCGCCTAGGGCTCTGGGAAAGCGCCCCATCTTCGTTGCGAATGTCCTATGGTCCCGATCAGAATTCTTCCCATTCGGCACCGCTCGTTGCGGGCTTTGCACCCATTGCCGTTGCCAGTTTGCCGACGAGTGCGCGTGCGGGAGATGCTGCGGCGCGGGCTGGACCCGCAACCGGGGTTGGGCGGCTCGCGGCAGGAGCCGCCGAGGGGCGGGCCTGTGTCTGAACGTTTCGGCTTGCCGCTAGGCCTGCGCTGCGGGCCGGGGCCGTGGAATGTCCGAGATTGAATTGCGCCAGACGCGAGGAGAGCGATTGCACTTCGGACACGAGCGTGTGCGAGGCTGCATTGGTCTCTTCAACCATGGCGGCGTTCTTTTGCGTTCCCTGGTCCATGATGTTGACGGCGGCGTTGATCTCATGAAGGCCGGTCGACTGTTCGCGTGCGGCCTCCACGATCGCGTGCACATTGGTGTTGATCTGCTGGACCTCGGCAACGATGGCCGACAGAGCCTCGCCGGTCTGATCGACCAGGGAGACGCCATGCTTGACCTGATCGCCGGAGGCGGTGATCAGGCTCTTGATTTCCTTTGCGGCATTGGCCGAACGCTGGGCCAGTTCACGCACTTCCTGCGCCACGACCGCAAATCCCTTGCCGGCTTCCCCGGCGCGGGCGGCTTCGACACCTGCATTGAGGGCAAGCAGATTGGTCTGGAAGGCGATCTCGTCGATCACGCCAATGATGTTAGAGATCGATTGCGACGACTGTTCGATGGCACTCATGGCGTCGATCGCCGTGCGCACCACTTCGCCCGACCGTTCGGCACTTTCCTTGGTGCGGCTGACCTGCTGGCCGGCTTCCTCGGCGCGCTGGGTGGATTCCTTGACGGAGCGGGTGATCTGGGAAAGCGCCGCGGAGGTCTGTTCGACCGATGCCGCCTGCTGTTCGGTCCGGCGGGCAAGATCGTCGGCCGCCGCGCGGATCTCGTTGGAGCCGTTCTCGATCGTCGTTGCGTTTTCGCTGAAGGAGAGGAGGGCCGCGCGCAGTTTCTCGATGGAATCGTTGAAATTGACGCGGATCTCGTCAAGCGCCGGAGAGAAGGACTTTTCCAGTCGAACGGTCATGTCGCCGTCGGAGAGACGGGCGAGACCGGTGCGGAGTTCGTCGACGACAAAACGGATTTCTTCTTCGCGGGCCTTGTGACCCCTGGAGCGCTCAACCCGTTCGATTTCCTCCTGCTCAAAGCGTGCCTGGGCTTCGTTTTCGAGCTCGATCTTCTTGCGATTGCTTTCGAGAAGAATGCCGAGCGAGCGGGACAGGTCGCCGATCTCGTCGCCCCTTTCCTTGTCGGTCAGTTCGACCGCGAGGTCGCCGGAAGCAATGCGGTTTGTCTGGTCGATGACGCGGTTGATGCGGCCGATGAAGCCGCGGGCGAGCAGCCAGCCGACCAGCACCAGAAAGACGGCGGCGCCGGCGATGATCAGGGCCGAGGTCCAGACGGTCTGGGAGAGGGCGCCGAGCACGGTCGCACTCGGTACGGCAACGACGACTTTCCAGACCACGCCTTCGAAGGGTTCGATCGGGACAGCAACCGCAAACCGTTCGATGCCATCCTTGTCCGTGATGGTGCCGACGGTGCCGGGCGTCTTCAGCACCGTTTCCCAGCCGGCGACATCGACGCCGCTGTCTTTCAACGGCTTGCCCATCACGTCTTTTTCGGGGTGGCTGACAAAGCTGTTCGCCGACGACAGAAGCGCGACGTAACCATCGCCGAGCGGGCGGTTGGCCGCGAGATCGGTGGCCGTCTTGTTGAGGTCGATATCGGCGCCGACATAACCGACAGCCTTGCCGCCGTCGAAGACCGGCAGCGAAATGGTCGTCATCAGGACGTCCTTGCCGTCCACCGGGTAGACATAGGGCTCCAGCAGGGCGGGTTTGCCGGTCTTGACCGGCAGCTGATAATAGTCGCCGACGCCCGGCTTGTCATAATCGATCAAGACGTCCGTCTTGATGGCGCCGCCGGAGCGGTAGATGTAGGGTACGAAGCGCCCGGTCTGGTCATGCACCGGCTTGCCGACGAAATCCGTGTCCTTGCCGTCAAAGGCATTCGGCTCCCAGCCGGTCGATACGCCGATCGAGTCGGGATAGGCTTCCAGCGCCTTTTGCATGACGGCCATGACGATCGCCCGGTCGCCTTGACCGCTGGCGCGCAGGGCCATGATTGCGGTTTCCATACCCTCGACCATCTGATGGCCGACACGCAGGCTCTGTTCGATCTCCGCGCCGGCTTCCGATGCCGCCATCTTCATCTCGTTGATGCCGGCGCTGCGGATATGGCCGTAGGTCAGGCCGAGCAGTGTTGCCGCGACGCCGATCGTCGTGACAACGCCGAGCCCGACGGTGGAAAAGATGTTCCGGCTCGTGGCGGATTTGAAAAGCATGGGCCGTTCCCTCATTAGCCTTCTTGCACGCATGTCGACGACAGGCATCGTCGTCCCGGCGCAGCGCCGGGTCCCCAGTGGAATCTAGTCCGGGTTGGTTAAGTAGTCCTTTATATTCGACTGGGCGGCTATAATGGCTTGTCCCTTGTCAGCACGCGATTTTCTCCCGATGGTGCCTGACGCTGAAGGGTGGCAGAGGGGAATACATGTTCCAGAATTACGCTGATTTCGACGGCCTCGGGCTGGCAGGACTGATCCGTCGCGGCGAGGTTTCGGCGAGCGAGGTGCTCGAGGCCGCAATCAGCAGGATCGAAGCGGTCAATCCGGCGCTGAACGCTGTCGTGCGGCCGCTCTTCGAGCGTGCCCGCAGCCGTGTCTCGTCCGGCGTCGGTGACGGACCTCTTGCCGGCATCCCCTTCCTGGTCAAGGATTTGCTCGCCCAGATTGACGGTGTTGCGACCGGCAACGGCAATCGGCTCTGGTCCCATCAGGCGGCGCGCGGCGACAGCGAATTGGTGCGGCGCTGGGAGGCGGCGGGGCTCGTGATTGCGGGCAAGACCAATACGCCGGAATTCGGGCTGACGCCTTATACCGAATCGAGCGCAAGCGGGCCTGCTTACAATCCGTGGGATCTGACCCGCACGCCTGGCGGCTCTTCGGGCGGGTCGGCTGCTGCTGTCGCAAGCGGCATGGTGCCGATCGCATCGGGCGGCGATGGGGGTGGATCGATCCGCATTCCGGCTTCGGCCTGCGGTGTCTTCGGGATGAAACCGACGCGGGGGCGCACCCCTGCGGGTCCCTTTATCGGCGATGCCTGGTCGGGATTTGCCATCGAACATGTGTTGACCCGGACGGTTCGCGACAGCGCGGCGGTCCTTGATGCCACACATGGTCCCGACATCGGATCGCCGCACCCGCTGCCGGTCTTTGCCGGTTCGTTCCTTGACGCGGTCTCCCGTAGTCCGGCGCGGCTGACGATCGCGGTGTCGAAAACGCCGATGCTCGGCAAGGCGGTGTCGGCGGATGTCGTTGCGGCCTTCGACGAGGCGACGCGGCTTCTTGCCGATCTCGGCCACGAGATCGTCGAGGCCGCACCGCCTGTCGATCGCGAGGCATTTTCCATGGCCTTCCTCACGGCCCTTGCCGGTGAGCTGCGTGCCGATATCGAATTCACCGCCAAGACCTTCGGCGTGCGCATCCGTCCGGGAGACTACGACGCCTCGTCCTTCGGCATGGGATTGCTGGGGGATGGGTTTTCGGCTGCGGAGCTCATCGCGGCACATCGCTATCTGAAGCTGTCCAGCCGTTCCGTGCTCGGCTTCTTCCAGGATTACGATGTGCTGATGACGCCGGTCCTGTCGTCGCTGCCGGTCAAGATCGGCGCGCTGCAGCCGTCCGCAGCAGAGAAGGCGCTTCTGAACGTGCTGGGTCATGTCGGTGGCGGCTGGCTCTTGAAGAAACTCGGGATTGCCGAGCAACTGGCGGCGCAGACCTTCGAATTCATTCCCTGGACCCCGGTCTTCAATGTCACCGGGCAGCCGGCGATGTCGGTGCCGATTGGCTGGTCTGGGGAGGGGCTGCCGATCGGCATGCAGTTCGTCGGTCGCTTTGCCGACGAGGAGACGCTGTTTTCGCTTGCGGGCCAGGTGGAGCAGGCGCGTCCCTGGAAGGACAGGCGGCCCCCGCTCTGAGGGCCGGCTGCCGCATCGCGTTACAGACCTGGAACCACGAGCACCTTCACCTCGCCACGGCCCGGAGGATTGGAGACGACCGAGGGCGCCTCTTCCAGCGAGACCTTGCGCGATATCAAGCGCTCCACCTCGATCGTGCCCGATGCGATCAGGTCGGCGGCGCGGCGATGGGTAAAGGGATTGAGGAAGGACGTGACCAGCTTCACTTCACGGAAGAGGAGATCGAAAGGCTCTATCTCGACCTTCTCGCCCTGGGCCATGACCCCGAGGATGACGACAGTGCCGCCTGGGCGCACGAGTTTCGTCGCCTGTTGAACCGTTTCGGCGACACCGGCGCATTCGAGCACCACGTCGACACCCCCGAGCACGAGACCATTCGGGCCGGTAATGCTCTCGATGATATCAGAGGACGATGGGTCGACGCTGGCGGTTGCGCCCAGTTCTTCCGCCAGTTCGCGGCGCGAGGCCTGGCGTGTCGAGAGGATGACGGTGCTGGCGCCGGCAAGCCGGGCGAGCTGTACGGTCAGCAGGCCAATCACGCCGCCGCCGAGCACGACGACGGAGGAACCCGCCTTGATCTCGGCAAGGTCGGTGCCATGCAGGCAGCAGGCGAGCGGTTCGCAGAAGGCGCCAAACATCGGATCGAGGCTGGCGGGGAGCAAGAAGGCCTGCTTTTGCGGGACGATCACGTAGTCGGCGAAGCCGCCGTCGCGCGCAATGCCGATCGCCTGGAGATTGCGGCAGAGATTAACCCGGCCGTTGACGCAGTGGCTGCAGCGGCCACAGGCGATGTTGGGGTCGCCGGTGATCCGGTCGCCGATGGCAAACCCGGTGACCTCAGTGCCCATCGCCTCGATGATGCCTGCGAATTCATGGCCGAGCGTCACGGGTGGTTTCGAGGGGAATTCGCCGTGAAAGAGGTGACGGTCGGTGCCGCAGACGCCACAGGCCTCGACCCGCACCAGAAGTTCGTCCGGGCCTGGCACCGGCTTGTCCACCTCCCGCGTGAACAGTTGTCCGATACCCTCAAGCCGCATGGCTTTCATTGCAGTCTCCTCCAAATTGACTTTCCCCCGAGCGATAGTGGCATGTGGAACCGTGGGTTGCCAATTGGCAAATCCTTGGCGGGACCTGCAAATCAGGCCAGGCCACGGTCGACGGATCACGGGAACGGCCCTAGATACACAGCTCTGGCCAATGGGACGCTCCTTCATGATCACAGTGCATTATCTCGACAATTCACGCGCGCACCGCATCCTGTGGCTGCTGGAGGAACTGGGGCTCGATTATCAGGTCGAGGTCTATCACCGGACCAAGGAGTATCTTGCGCCGAAAGCTCTGAAGGCCGTGCATCCGCTCGGCAAATCGCCTGTCATCGAGGACAAGGGCCGGGTGGTGGCGGAAAGCGGTGCGATCATGGAATACCTGATCGAGACCTATGGGGGCGAGCGCCTGCAACCTGCCGCCGGAACGGACGAGCGCTTACGCTACCGCTACTGGATGCACTATGCGGAAGGATCCGCCATGCCGCTTCTGGTGATGAAATTGATCTTCTCGCGGATTCCGGGCCAGGTGCCGTTCTTCATTCGGCCTGTGGCCAGGATGATCAGCGATGGTGTCTCGCGCAAACTTCTGGACCCACAGCTCTCCGATCATCTCGACCTCTGGATTGCGGAAGTGTCCAGGGACGGTTGGTTCGCGGGGCGGGAGTTCTCCGCGGCCGATATCGCCATGAGTTTTCCAGTCGAGGCCGGGCTGACCCGGATTGCCGGCGGCAAGGATACCTCTGTGCTGAGAGCGTGGATCGAGCGCATCCGGGCGCGTCCGGCCTATCAGCGGGCTCTTTCGCGCGGCGGCGAATACGGCTACGCCAAGGGCTGACGCTCTCCTATATCTCGGATGTCGCCGAAACGGCGGCGAGCACTGTCGGCATAGCTGCGACTGACCGGCACGACCGTCCCGGATTTCAGCCTGACTGCGAACCGGCCTCCCACCTTTTCCAGCCCTTCGACATGGGCTGCGGCCACCCAATGGGAGCGATGGGTCTGCAGGCCATCGATTTCGCCCAGTTCACGCAGCGCGTCGGAAAAGCGCAGCAGCACCAGCTGGCGACCGCGCGTGGTGGTTACCACGGTGTAGTGGTCCTCGACGGTCAGATGCAGGATCGGCCCGCGGATGTCCGGCTTCAAACGCGCCAGGAGAGGTGGGGGCTCTTGCGGGATTGCCGCTGCGCTTACCGTCAGCTGCGATGCCGTGGATGCTGCCGGCTTTGCCGACATGGTCATATGGGTCAGCAGACTGAAGAGGATCGACAGCGGCAAGCAGACGGCGAACTGGCTGCCGTAGGAGAGGGTGGTTGGTGGCAGGCTCAGCCATGACCACCGTACGAGTTCCACGGCCGCTGCCACGAAGGGGGTCGCGAGCACGGCGTTGATCGTCAGCAGGACGAGCGTGCTCGAAATATGTTCCCTCAGCCAGATTTCGGCGAGCGTGATGATCGAGATTGCCACCGCCCAGGCTGCGGCATGGAGAAGCGTCCAGAAAGCGGCCCGCTCGGCGAGACCCATGTCCTCCATCGTGCCGGAGGGACCCATGGCGACAAAGATGGCAACGACGATGGCGAAGGTCGCCCAGAGGCGCGGCGAGCGGATCAGCGTTTCCCATTCACGAAGCGCAGACTGCAAGGCGGTGCTGTTCACGAATTCCTCTCGTCATCGACGGCAAAGCGTTTGCCGCACAGGCCAGCTGGAGCGATCAGCGCGACATCATCCATTGAAACCGTGATCCCGTTCAAGGCAAGCCCCATGTCGCTCTCTCTTCTCCTGCAGGCCTCTCCCGCCATCCAGATCCATGTCGCCGCTGCCGTCTCTGCTCTCCTGCTCGGCACCTATCTGCTCGTCGCCACGAAGGGAACGACGACGCACAAGAGCCTAGGCCGGATCTGGATCGGCATCATGGTCGTCACGTCGTTTTCGAGCTTCTTCATTCATTCGCTCCGCCTCGTTTACGGTTTCAGCCCCATCCATCTCCTCTCTGTCCTCACACTGGTCGGCAGCTGGCAGGCCGTGGCTGCGGCGCGGGCCGGTCGGATTGCCGAGCACCGCCGACATGTCGGCAATCTCTATTCGCTGGCGTTGCTGACGGCTGGAGCCTTCACGCTCCTGCCAGGGCGCCTGATGCACAAACTGCTGTTCGGCGAAGGACAGGGGCAGGTCCACCTGCTGGTCATCGGCATGGTGCTCGTTCTCGTCGTTTTCTTTCAATGGTGGCTGAGGCGGGACAGTCGACGCCGGTCCGGCTAATCAGCAAGACAGCTTCCGGTGTCTGGTGTTAGGGAACAGTTCCGCTATCTTCTCATTGATAAGGGCGCCAGCGGAGAGAGGAAGCACCATGGAATGGAAGGGCCGTCGTCAGTCGGACAATATCGAGGACCGCCGCGGGCAATCCTCCGGTGGTGGACTTGGAGGCAATCCCTTCGGCCGCTCCGGGATCCAGATCCCCATGGGCGGTCGGCGCGGTGGTGGTCTCAGCATCGGCACCATCATCTTCCTCGTCGTCATCTATTTCGTGCTGAAGATGATGGGCATCGACATGCTGGAAGTGCTGGGTGAGGGCAATGTGTCCGGCGGCTCCGGCTACGAGCAGCAGGTTGGCAGTCGCCCCGCCGCACCCGCCGATGACGAGATGACGGCTTTTGTCCGCACCGTCCTTGCGGAGACGGAGACCACCTGGTCGACCATCTTCAAACAGTCGGGTGAAACCTATCCGGAGCCAACATTGGTTCTGTTCGATGGCACGACCCGGTCCGCCTGTGGCCAGGCTTCGTCGGCCACCGGTCCGTTCTATTGTCCGAGTGACCGTAAGGTTTATCTGGACACCGCCTTCTTCCGCCAACTGGCCCAGCAGTTTGATGCTGCAGGCGATTTTGCCCAGGCATATGTGATCGCGCATGAAGTCGGCCATCACGTGCAGAACCTCACCGGCGTGCTGCCGGAGTTCAACCGCCAGCGTCAGGCAATGGGCGAGCGCGAGGCCAACAAGATGTCGGTGCGGGTTGAACTGCAGGCGGATTGTTATGCCGGTCTCTGGGCAAAATCAGCCGACAAGGAAGGTATTCTTTCCGATGGAGACCTGGAAGAAGCCTTGAATGCGGCCCAACAGATTGGCGACGACACGCTGCAGAAGCGTAGCCAGGGTTATGTCGTTCCCGATGCCTTCAACCACGGCACGTCGGCCCAGCGCATGAAGTGGTTCAAGCGTGGTTATGAAAGCGGCAATGTCAGCGCTTGTGACACCTTTTCGGGCGACATCTGATCGTATGCCGATGGTTCGGCACCTCTTGGTGCCGCGCCGTCGCGATGCCTGATCAGCGGATCAACAGAGCGGTCAGCCAGAGGCCGAGGCCGAAGACGGTGTGGGCGACCAGGTTCATGGCGCGCACCTTGTTGGGGTTCGGCGTCTTTGAGGCTGCCCAGCCGATGCCGAGACCCGGCTGCAGCAGGAACCAGCCGGCAGCGACCGTGACGATGGCCCAGATCCAGGCGGGCAGGAATGTCGGTTGGGCCAGCCAGTCCGGACCCATGATCAGGACGAGCAGCACGCCGTAGAGAATGCCGACAGCGTAGTGACTGAACCAGCCGAGAGCGAGTTCGTGGCGATAGGCAGTCGCCTCGGCAATGCTGTCATGGAAGACCTTGCCGTTCTTCAAATGATAGAACCAGCGGCCGATGGGTGCCCAATTGGCCTTTGGCTGGGCGAAGACCGTGCTGAGCATGATGGCCCATAGGTCCATTGCGAGCGTCGCGCCCGTGCCGATGATCATGCCGCGCCAAATCAATTCAATCATGCCTGGACTAACTCGTGTCAGAGGGAGGGGTGGGGGACCATAAGCTTGTTTTCGATGCCTGGCCAAGAGCCGCCAGGATTGATTGCGGCACCCATCCCCGAATTCGCCCCTGAAATTCGGCGGACTGCCCGAATTTTCATCAATCTTGCTGATGCATCGCGCAAAAAAATTGCAGATTGCCGAATTTGTCTTGCTGGCGTGCCCGTTGGGGCCTATCCCCATCGCGACATGCCGCTCGCCAGACTGCTCTGGAAGCGGCTTTTTTCGTCGAGAGCCAAGCCATGCATACGAACAGCATTCCGATCGATACCCTGACCCCGGCGCCCGCTATTGCCGGAAGCTGGATGTCGCATATCCGTGCGACGCTGTCGCTCGGCATTCCGCTGATCGGTGCACAGCTGGCGCAGCTCGGCATTCACACGACCGATGTGCTGATCGTCGGACAGCTCGGCGCGGTGCCGCTCGCGGCCATGGTGCTTGCCGGACAGTTCTTCTTCACGATTTTCATCTTCGGCTCAGGCTTCTCGATGGCCGTCATTCCGATGGTCGCGCAGGCTTACGGGCGCGGCGACGTCGTTTCGGTACGCCGGTCCATCCGCATGGGCATGTGGGTGGCGATCCTCTATACGGTGCTGACGGCGCCGCTGTTTTTCAATGCGGAGACAATCCTGCTGGCGCTGGGGCAAAAGCCTGAGGTGGCCGCCCTTGCCGCCGGTTATGTCCGGATCATCCAGTTCGGTCTTTTGCCGGCGCTGCTCTTTGCCGTCCTGCGAGCGCTGGTGAGTGCGACAGGTCGTGCGCGCATCGTGCTCTGGGTGACGCTCGGCATTCTCGTCCTGAATGCCATCCTCGCCTACTGCCTGGTACTCGGCCATTTCGGCTTTCCGGCACTTGGCATGACCGGGGCGGCGATCGTCGCTGTCATCGTCCAGTGGGTCAGTTTTCTCGCCATGGTCGTCTATCTGCAGACACGGGACGAGACGAAGCGCTACGAGCTGTTCATCCGTTTCTGGCGGCCGGACTGGCAGGCATTTCGCGAGGTCCTGCATCTTGGCCTGCCGATCAGCGTCACGGTGCTGGCCGAAGTCAGCCTGTTCACCGGCGCCTCGCTGCTGATGGGGCGGATCGGGACGATTGAACTTGCGGCCCATGGCATTGCGCTGCAGTTGACCTCGATCGCCTTCATGATCCCGCTCGGGCTGGCGCAGGCGGCAACGGTGCGGATCGGCCTGGCGCATGGGCGCGGCAATTATGGGGAACTGGTGCGCGCAGCGATCACGGTGACGACGATTGCCTCGGTGCTGTCGCTTCTCGGTGGTGTGCTGTTCTTGACGATCCCGCATCCGCTTGCCAGCGCCTTCCTCAACGAACACACGCCGGATGCGAAGGCGGTGCTCGCCTATGCCGCGCCACTGGTGGGAATTGCAGGGATCTTTCAGCTGGTCGACGGGCTGCAGACGATTGCAAGCGGTCTGCTGCGCGGGCTGAAGGACGCCCGTGTGCCGATGATCCTTGCGCTCGTCTCCTATTGGCCGATCGGCTTTCTCCTCGCCTGGTTCCTGGCCTTCCCCATGGGCATCGGCGGTATCGGAATCTGGATCGGCTTCGTGGTCGGATTGATCAGCGCTGCCGTCATGCTGTGCCTGCGCTTTTACATGAAGGTCCGGCATGAAATGCAGACGGCCCGGGGATGAGCCCGGGCCGCAAAGATTGAATTCCAATAATCGGAATGCTTGCCGCACTTACCGCTCGGCGAGTGCCGGTTCGCCCTTGTTTTCGCGCACCATGTTGATGAAGCGGCGGAACAGGTAGTGGCTGTCCTGCGGGCCGGGGGATGCTTCCGGATGATGCTGGACGGAGAAGACCGGCTTGCCCTTGAGGCGCAGGCCGCAATTGGTGCCGTCGAAGAGCGAAACGTGAGTCTCTTCAACATTTTCGGGCAGTGACTTCGAGTCGACCGCGAAGCCGTGGTTCATCGAGACGATCTCAACCTTACCAGTGGTGAAATCCTTGACCGGGTGATTGGCGCCATGATGGCCCTGGTGCATCTTCTCGGTCTTGCCGCCGAGCGCCAAGCCCAGCATCTGGTGGCCGAGGCAGATGCCGAAGAGCGGCTTTTCCGATTTGATCAGGTTCTGGATCGCGGGAACGGCATATTCGCCGGTCGCGGCCGGGTCGCCCGGGCCGTTGGACAGGAAGACGCCATCGGGTTCGAGCGCCAGGATATCCTCGGCTGGGGTGTTGGCGGGGACGACGGTGACCTTGCAGTCGAGGCCGGCGAAGAGGCGCAGGATATTGCGCTTGACGCCGAAGTCGACGCAAACGATGTGATACTTGGCATCAGCGGCGCCGAGGGTGGTGTGACCTTCGGTCCAGCTCCAGTCCTTTTCGGTCCAGACGGAGGACTGGCCCGACGTCGCCACCTTGGCGAGATCGAGGCCTTCGAGGCCGCTCCAGGCCTTGGCTTCCGCCTTCAATGCTTCGACGTCGAAAACGCCGTTCGGGTCATGGGCGATGACAGCATTCGGTGCACCGTTTTCGCGGATCCAGGCGGTCAGTGCGCGTGTGTCGACGCCCGACAGGCCGATGACGCCGCGGCTCTTCAGCCAGGCGTCGAGATGGGAGGCGGCGCGGTAGTTCGAGGGCGCGGTGATGTCGGCCTTGAAGATCGTGCCGACGGCACCGTGACGGGCGGCGGGTGTCAGGTCTTCGATGTCTTCGTCATTGGTGCCGACATTGCCGATATGCGGGAAGGTGAAGGTGACGATCTGGCCGAGATAGGAGGGGTCGGTGAGGATTTCCTCGTAGCCGGTGAGGGCCGTGTTGAAGCAGACCTCCGCCTGGACCTTGCCGGTCGCGCCGATGCCGTGACCTTCGATCACCGTGCCGTCGGCAAGCACGAGGAGGGCGGTCGGCTTGCGGGTTGTCCAGGGAGCTGTCGCGGTCATGGTCGTTCCTTTTTCTCCCGCGCCCCGTCCCTCTTGTCGAGGCAGGGTCGCAGGGCCATCTATGTTGCAGATCGAGGGCGCGCGAGGACGCGCGGTATTCAGCCCTGATGACAATTTGCGTGCAGGTGCCGAGCAATAGACGGATCAATCGACGAGGTCAATTCGTCTATCTCTTCGGCTCACGGATTTCTCCCAAGCCATTTCAATGGTTTGTGCAATTCGTTTGCACTGCAGAAACTGTCTGGATATGAGAAGGCAACCACGAACAAGGAAAAGCCACATTTGAGCCCGTCCGCCCTGGCTTTTCCGCGGAGAAGACAATGTTACGCGATATACTCGCCAATACGATGAAAGAGTCCCTCAAGGCCAAGGATGTGCGCCGGACCTCGACCGTTCGTCTGATCCAGACGGCGATCAAGGACCGTGATATCGCCCATCGCGGCGCCGGCAAGGATCCGGTGACCGATGATGAAATCATGCAGATCCTGATGAAGATGATCAAGCAGCGCGACGAGTCTGCCCGCATCTATTCGGAGAATGCCCGGCCGGAGCTGGCCGCGCAGGAGCTCGAGGAAATCGAAATCATCAGATCCTTTATGCCGGAACAGATTCCGGACGAGAAGGTGCGGGAGCTGTGCCAGGCGGTGATCACGGAGACCGGGGCGCAAGGCCTGCGGGACATGGGCAAGTGCATCAGCGCGCTCAAGGAGCGTTATGCTGGCCAGATGGATTTCGGCAAGGCTTCCGGCGTGGTCAAGGACCTGTTGAAGTAGTTCGCGACCATCCCTGCTACGATCTGTGGCGCCGCCTTCGGGCGGCGTCTTGCGTTCAGGAATTCGAGCGCTTCTGCTCGTCGACGAAGTGACGCAGGACTGCGTTGATGCGGGTTTGGTATCCCTTGCCCGTCGCCTGGAAGAAATCGACGATATCGGGATCGAGTCGGATCGAGATTGCCTTCTTCTTGTCCGGGATGACCATCTTCGCCTTGGACCAATCGATGTCCATGAAGTCCTGCCAGTCGGGATCGTCGCGCATGGCGCGCTCGATATCCTCGTCAGTCATGGCATCGATGCGCGCCCAGTCGGTTTGAGATTTCTCCCCCCGAGCACGTCTTTCCAAAAGTTCAGCGAGCGTAGTGCGCGTGATATTCTCTTCGCTCATTCTTCCTAGCAACGCGTGCCGAAATGATCCGACAGGCGTTTCCTCTCATTGTATAAACCACGGATATCAGACGACCGCTTTCCGGACATGTGGCAATGATCCTCAGTTCACCATGCTTGAGAGTTGATGTCTCAAGCCTCGGCTCGGTCAGCGCCAAAATTACGTCATCAAAGTCGATGCCATGCTTTTCGAGATTGGTTCGACGCTTGGTCTCCTCCCACTCGAACGCCCATTCATCCTGCGGGATATCGTCGAGACTGCGCATCGGCCGGGGTCCGTGAAGCTGGCGGAATGCAGTGTATATACAATCGTCATTCAAATCAACGGCTGTGAATAGCGGGTAAGCCGCGCGAAAGCCTTGGCGTCGCCGGGCATCCCCGCCTATATGAAGATCACAGGTTCAGGTGACACATGCGATTTTCCAACGACTTCCTCGACGAGATCCGTGACCGCGTGCCGATTTCGGCCGTGGTGGGCCGTCGTGTGACCTGGGATCGCAAGAAGACCAATGTATCGCGGCAGGATTACTGGGCCTGCTGCCCGTTCCACGGCGAGAAGAGCCCGAGCTTCCACTGCGAGGACCGCAAGGGCCGCTACCACTGCTTCGGCTGTGGCGTGTCCGGTGATCACTTCCGGTTTCTCACCGATCTCGAGGGGCTGAGTTTCGTCGAGGCCGTGCAGCAGGTCGCCGACATGGCCGGCATATCCATGCCACAGCCGGACCCGCAGGCCGAGCGGCGCGAGAAGGAACGCACCACGCTGCAGGACGTCATGGAGCTGGCGACGCAGTTCTTCCAGGACCAGTTGCAGACGGCAAGCGGGGCGCGGGCGCGGGCCTATCTGCGCGAGCGTGGCCTGACGGGCCGGACGATCGAGACATTTCGGCTGGGGTATGCGCCGGAGAGCCGCAATGCCTTGAAGGAACATCTGGCGGCCAAGGGGGTGCCGAAGGACCAGATCGAGGCCTGCGGCCTTGTGGTGCATGGCCCTGACATCCCCGTGTCCTACGACCGCTTTCGAGACCGTATCATGTTCCCGATCCTGTCATCGCGTGACAAGGTGATCGCGTTCGGTGGTCGCGCCATGTCGCCGGATGCCATGGCGAAATATCTCAATTCCAATGAGACCGAGCTCTTCCACAAGGGCAATGTGCTCTACAATTTCTCCCGCGCGCGTCGGGCGCTGCAGGGCGCGGATGGTGCCGACACGCTGATTGCCGTCGAAGGCTATATGGACGTGATCGCGCTGCATCAGGCGGGTATCGAAAATGCGGTTGCGCCTCTTGGGACAGCGCTGACCGAGAACCAGTTGCAGCTGATGTGGAAGACGACGCCGGTGCCTGTGCTCTGTTTCGATGGCGATGGGGCCGGACAGCGGGCGGCGTTTCGTGCGGTCGATATAGCCCTTCCGCACTTGAAGCCGGGGCAATCGGTGCGGTTCGCCATGCTGCCCGACGGCAAGGATCCCGACGATCTCGTCAAACATGACGGGCGTGCGCCCTTCGATCGCGTTATGGCGGAAGCGCAGCCGCTCGCTGCCATGGTCTGGACTCGGGAAGTGTCGAGCGGTGTCTTCGACACGCCGGAAAAGCGCGCCGAACTCGAAGCCAAGCTCAAGCAGGTGGTCACCGTCATCGCCGATGAAAATGTGCGGCGGCATTACCAGCAGGATATCCGCGACAGGCTCTATGCCTTCTTCCAAGGGAACCAGCCGCAGCGCGGGGAGCGAGGTGGCTACCAGGGCAATGGCCGTGGTCAGGGGCAGGGCGGACAGAGCCGCTTTGGCGGACGCCAACCGGGGCCTGTGGCGGCCGGGCGCGGTGCGATCTCCGACCGGCTGGCCAGATCGGGCCTCGTGCGCGGGCACCAGGAGCAGCCGACTTTGCGCGAAAGCGTGCTGGCGCTCACGATCGTCAACCATCCCAACCTGCTCGAAGACGAGTATGACGAGATTGCCGCGATCGAGTTCGAGAACGCAGCGCTTCAGAAGCTCTGGTCGTCCCTTCTGACGGCCGTGGCGGAGGCCGATCATGGGCTTAGCCGCGAGGTGCTGATCGGAAAGCTCGAGGTTCATGGTCATGGGGCGCTTCTGCGGGCACTCGACCAACAGATCCGTAACGCGCGGCTGTGGACGGCGACGGAAATCGCTGCAGCGGAGGATGCGCGCGAGGGCTATCGTCAGGCATTGTCACTTTACAAGCGGGCACGGGCGCTGAAACGCCAACGCAAGGAGTTGGAGCGCGAGGTGGCCGAAGCCACGGAGGTAGACGATGCCGAACGTATCGATCAATTGATCAGTGCACTGCACGAGGTGCAGTCGGAGGTGGCGCGGATGGAAAATCAGGAGGCGATCATCGATGGCTTCGGCGTCATGTCCGGCCGGGTCAAGGGAGCTGCGACCGGCCATCATTGAAGTTTAACCGGATGCGCCTGACTTTGGCGGCGGGAGTATTCGGACCGATAGGCGTCGAGCAGGGGGAAGCGTGTCGCCGGACGATATGAAGTTCATCATCGCCCAAGAAGGGCTGAAGCGTCGATCGACATGGCGGCTTCCCAATGCCGTGTGGTGGGTGGCGCGGATCGGAACGGCGGGTTATCCGCCGCGTATCCGGCGGCGCCTCGCCGTCACCAACATCATCTCCGCGATGGTCAGCCTGATGACCATTCCCTACATCCTTCTTTACGCGATGTATGACTGGGTCGGGCTGATGCCGGCCATCCTGGCTTTCTCGCCACAGATCGTGCTCTATGCGTTGACGCCGCTCTTTCATCGCTTCGGCTCGATCGTCGGAGCGAGTTATCTGTGCGTGCTCTGGCTCGTCTTCGGCCTTGGCTACTGCTGGTTCTTCGGCCGCGATTCGGGACTTCAATTCTATTTCCTGCCGGGGGCTGCGGCCTCCATGCTGGTGTTCGGTTCCGAGCGACTGATATTGTCGGCATGCGTGACACTGACGGCCCTTGCCGCCTTCATGGCGACCGAACTCTTCTTCACCGCCCCCGTCGGCTTCATAGCCGTGGATCAGGCTTTCCTGCAGTTGTTGTATCATCTTACAGTGCCGCTGGCCTTCCTGCTGATCTTCACGACCTCGTTCTTCGCGTTCAAGGAGGCGTCGCAGGCCGAGATCGCGCTTGAGGCGGAACATGCCTTTTCGGCGCGGCTGTTGCAGAACATCCTCCCGCCAAGCGTGGCGCTCAGGCTGCGTGACCATGCGACCTTGGTGGTTGCCGATCAGATCGGCTCTGCGACGATCCTGTTTGCCGATCTCGTGGATTTCACGCCGCGTGCCGCCCGCTGGGATCCGCATCAGGTCGTCGCGTTCCTCAGTCGCGTCTTCGGGCGGTTCGATTCGCTCGCGGGCACTCATGGGCTGGAGAAGATCAAGACGATCGGCGACGCCTATATGGTGGCGGGCGGCCTGCCTGAGCCCATGGCCGATCATGAGGCTGCGGTCGCGCTGATGGCACTCGACATGCTGGAATGTTGCCGGCAGATCTCGGAGGAGGTCGGTGAGCGCGTCGACGTGCGAATCGGTCTCGACACCGGGCCGGTGGTGGCGGGCGTTATCGGGCCGAACAAGCTGCTCTACGACGTTTGGGGCGACACCGTGAACACCGCCGCTCATATGGAATCGCATGGGGTGGCAGGCTGCATTCAGGTGGCCGATTGCCTCAAGTCCAGGCTGGAGGACCGGTTCGACTTCGAACTGCGCGGCGAGATCGACGTGAAGGGAAAGGGGGCCATGCGGGTCTGGTTTCTGACGGGAGTCCGCAAGAAAGTGCAGGCATGATGATGCAGGCAGCAGAATCTCCGGTCGAGCAGGGCCATCCCTCTTGTTTCCGGGGGCTCACGTCCTACATCTGCGAAGATCGGTGATAAAGACGCCGTTGAACGGCTTGTTTTGTTGATTTTCCGCGTATCTGCTGCAGAAGAGCTTGACGCCAGGAAAAATTGTGGGAATCACCAATCCAAGCACACAAGGGTGACGTGGGTTCTGGCGGATCTCTGGTATGATGACCGGTCATGCAGAAAATCGAAGGTTCGGCGCTGCGACCGCAATGCCCATAGTTAATCAGGAATTAAGCAACACTCCGTTAGGTCAGTGACAAGCGATACGCCCGGGTGAGTGGCCGGCTCTCCATCCGTCCGGCGGTTCGCAATATGATCAGACGTCAGGGAAAGCGACGAGATAGATGGCATCGAAAGTCAAAGAAAACGAAGAAGCCGACGGCGAACGCGACGGCGCGACGGACGGTCCGCTTCTCGATCTTTCCGATGACGCGGTCAAAAAAATGATCAAGGCCGCGAAGAAGCGCGGCTATGTCACTATGGATGAGCTGAACTCGGTCCTGCCGTCGGAGGAAGTCACCTCCGAGCAGATCGAAGACACCATGGCGATGCTTTCCGACATGGGCATCAACGTCATCGAGGACGAAGACGCCGATGAGCCGGCGGCCGCCGAGGACGGGGACGACGAAGAGAGCGAAAGCGAAGGCGGAGAGCTTGCGCCTTCTGCCGGCACCGCCGTTGCGACCGCCAAGAAGAAAGAGCCGACCGACCGTACCGATGACCCGGTGCGCATGTATCTGCGCGAAATGGGCTCGGTCGAGCTTCTGTCGCGCGAGGGCGAAATCGCGATCGCCAAGCGTATCGAGGCTGGCCGCGAAACGATGATCTCGGGCCTCTGTGAGAGCCCGCTGACCTTCCAGGCGCTGATCATATGGCGCGACGAACTGAACGAAGGCACCACGCTTCTGCGCGAGATCATCGATCTCGAAACCACCTATTCCGGTCCGGAAGCCAAGGCTGCACCGCAGTTCCAGTCTCCTGAAAAGATCGAGGCTGACCGCAAGGCGGCCGAGGAGAAGGAAAAGGAACGCGCCAAGCGCCGTCCGCAGGCCGCCTCCGGCGACGACGACGACATCACTGCCATCGGCGGCGAGGGCATGCCGCAGGAAGAAGAGGAAGAGGACGAGGACGAATCGAACCTGTCGCTGGCTGCGATGGAATCGGAACTGCGTCCGCAGGTCATGGAGACCCTCGACCTCATCGCCGACACCTACAAGAAGCTCCGCAAACTGCAGGACCAGCAGGTGGAGGCGCGTCTCGCCTGCGCCGGCACGCTGTCATCAGGTCAGGAACGCCGCTACAAGGAGCTGAAGGATCAACTGGTCACGGCCGTCAAGTCGCTGTCGCTCAACCAGAACCGCATCGACAGCCTCGTCGAGCAACTCTACGACATCTCCAAGCGCCTGATGCAGAACGAGGGTCGCCTGCTGCGCCTCGCCGAAAGCTATGGCGTCAAGCGCGAAGCCTTCCTTGAGCAGTATCAGGGTGCCGAACTCGATCCGAACTGGATGAAGTCGGTTGCCAATCTTTCCGGCCGTGGCTGGAAGGAGTTCGCCAAGGAAGAGTATCAGACGATCCGCGACATCCGCAGCGAGATCCAGAATCTGGCGACGGAAACGGGCATCTCGATCGCCGAATTCCGCCGCATCGTGTCGATGGTGCAGAAGGGCGAGCGCGAAGCACGCATCGCCAAGAAGGAAATGGTCGAGGCGAACCTGCGTCTCGTCATCTCGATCGCCAAGAAATACACGAACCGCGGTCTGCAGTTCCTCGACCTCATTCAGGAAGGCAATATCGGCCTGATGAAGGCGGTCGACAAGTTCGAGTATCGCCGCGGCTACAAGTTCTCGACCTATGCGACCTGGTGGATCCGTCAGGCGATCACCCGCTCGATCGCCGACCAGGCGCGTACGATCCGTATTCCGGTGCACATGATCGAGACGATCAACAAGATCGTCCGGACCTCGCGCCAGATGCTGCACGAGATCGGCCGCGAGCCGACGCCGGAAGAACTGGCCGAAAAGCTCGCCATGCCGCTCGAAAAGGTCCGCAAGGTCCTGAAGATCGCCAAGGAGCCGATCTCGCTCGAAACCCCCGTGGGCGACGAAGAGGATTCGCATCTGGGCGATTTCATCGAGGACAAGAACGCGCTTCTGCCGATCGACGCCGCCATTCAGGCGAACCTGCGCGAGACGACCACCCGCGTTCTCGCCTCGCTCACGCCGCGTGAGGAACGTGTTCTTCGCATGCGCTTCGGCATCGGCATGAACACCGACCATACGCTCGAAGAAGTCGGCCAGCAGTTCTCGGTTACCCGCGAACGTATCCGTCAGATTGAGGCGAAGGCGCTGCGCAAGCTGAAGCACCCGAGCCGGAGCCGCAAGCTGCGGTCGTTCCTCGACAGCTGAGGGTTTGGCAAAGCATTGATTTTTGAGGGCCGGAGCGGAGACGCTCCGGCCTTTTTCGTGTCACGCGGGCTGGACCAGCATGCGCACGAGGCGACGCGTGATCGGCAGGGCCATCAGCAGCGTCGGGAAGGCGATGACCCAGGACATGGCCCAGGCGGGCAGCCAGTTGCCGACGAAGTCCGGGCCAAAACCGAGGTTCTTCACCGTGGCCACGGCGGAGACCACCATTGTCATGATGATCGAGAGGATGAAAGGCATCAGGATGCCCGAATAGCGGGCGGGAATGCGCGGAAGCGGCATTGGGAGTTTCCTTTGAAGAAAGGAAATCGTCGCGGGCGAGGAAAATGCATCACATCTCTTACCTTCGAGAACACGCCCGGTGCGGACGATTTCAGGTCTGGATGCGTTGCCTCACGTAAACGCTTACGGTCGAGCGATGCCGACGGTTGTTGATAGAACATCGCGGGAGGCCGTGCAAGGGCGCCTTTGGCGAAGAGGTGGTGGGTCAAGTGACCTTTCGAAAGGACGTTTTGAGGCATCTCGGTTTGAAACCCGGCGACCAAGTGGAAGTCGATCTTCTTCCAGATGGTCGAGCAACTCTGGCAGCAGCACGTCCGAAAGGCACTTTCGAAGACGTGGCGGATCTGCTCAAAGGGCGTACCAATGGGCGCGTTCTTTCTATGGATGAGCTGGATGTAGCAATATCCGAAGCAGGCATGCGAGCAGGTCTGGGGGATGGTCTGTGAAGATCACATCGGACACGAATGTTCTGCTAAGGGCGGCCGTTGGCGATGATCCTGGTCAACAAAAGGCGGCCTTGGCTGTGCTGAGGGACGCTGAAGTCGTTGCGGTAACTCTACAAGCGTTATGTGAATTTGTCTGGGTGCTTTCCCGTCACTACGGAGTTGCGCGGGCAGAGATTGCCGCTGTCATTCGTCGTGTTCTCGATACGGAAAACGTCGAGACGGATCGGGCGGCGGTCCATGCCGGCCTCGAGCTCCTGAATTCAGGCGGTGAATTTGCGGATGGCGTCATCGCCTTCACAGGGCGCATGATCGGGGCGAGCATTTCGTCTCCTTCGACCGCAAGGCTGTGAGGCTCCTGGCAGAAGGTGGCCATTCCGCCGTGCTCCTGCCTTGATTTAGGTTCCTGCCGGTAAAAGACGGTGTGGCACCTCCCTTTTTGCCGCAATCGTCGGTATGGATCACCCGATGGTCAACAAGAGTTCGAAACGCTGGTGGCTCCCGAATAGCGGGCTTGCCGTCTCGCTGCTGCTGCATGCAGTTGCGGCCGGCGTTTTTCTGTTGATGGTCCTTTTCCAGGCTGAGCCGCAAAGCGAAGAGCCGGTGGTCGAGGTGACGCTGGTGGCGCCACCCGAACCGCCGCCGCCGGTCGAGCCGCCGCCGACCGAAGAGGCGAAGGCTGAGGAGCCGCCGACGCCAGAGCCGCCACCGGCGCTTGAGCCGCCGAAGCCCGAAGAGACGGAGCCACCACCGGAGCCGCCACCGGCGGTACCTGAGGCCGAGGAGCAGCCGAAGCTGCCGGATGCCGGTCAGGCACCGATCCCGGTTCTCAGACCTGTGGTGCGATTTGCCGAAAAGGATGCCGGGCCGGAGATATCGAAGGGTACCGAAGCAGAAGCGGGCCTCACGCCTGAAACGGCTGCGCAGCTTGACGAGGCCGAGCAGGAGGTGGCTGCCGCCGCCCCACAGCCCAAGATCGAGCTGCCCAAGGCGACGCTTGCCGAGGACGCGCCGATGCCCGATGCGGCTGACAAGGCCGTGGAAGGTGATGGCACCGAGCCCGGGCCGCCGGGTGCGCCTCAGCCGGCTGAGCAGACGCCGAAACCCGCTGATGCCAAGGATGCATCGGATGCCAATGAAAAGCCGATCAAGGCGGCAGCTCTCGTACCGCGTGAGGTGAAACGTCTGTTCTCCACGGCGATTTCCGGCGATGAGGCGGCGGCAACGGCGATGGCGGGGCTTTCGCGACAGGAACGCGGCGACCAGCTCTGCGGAACGGAACTCAGCCAGCAATTGCGCAATGGCCGGCCTTCCTTTGTGCCTTATCTCCTGCCGATCCTTCGGCTCAAGCAGGGCAATGTCGTCGACATCAAGCTTGCTGCGTTTCGCGACGTGAACGGTGACTGGATCAACATTGCCGTGCGCTGCGAGGTGGATGACAATGCCACCGAAGTGGTGAAATTCTCGCTGTCGGTGGGCAAGCCCGTGCCGAAGGCCGAGTGGCGGTCACGCGGGTTCCCCGAAAGCTGATTCCGGGAATGCTGGCCGGCCTCAGAGCAGCAGGTTGATGCCGATCGTGGCCATCACCACCGCGATCAGGCCATCAAGGATGCGCCACGCAACCGGCTTTGCAAACAGCGGCGCGAGCAACCGAGCGCCATACCCCAGGCTGAAGAAGAACAGGACGGAGGACGCCATGGCGCCCAGTGCAAAGGCCGCCTCCCGTCCGGGATACCGTGTGGAGATCGAGCCCAGGAGCACAACCGTGTCGAGATAGACATGGGGGTTCAGCCAGGTGAGCGCGAGGCATGTCAGAAGGGCAGCCCGCAGGCTGGTCCGGGTGTCAGTTCCCGCTTTCAGGACATGGCCGCCGGCGAGCGCGCTTCTGAGGCTTCTCAAGGCATAGACCAGCAGAAAGGCGGCGCCCGCATAGCGCATCAACGGATCGAGCCATGTGATTTGGCCAAGGATCGTGGCAAAGCCGCCGACGCCGAGCGCGATCAGTACGGCATCCGACAAGGCACACACCGTTACGAGCGACAGGACATGTTCGCGGCGCAGCCCCTGGCGCAGGATGAAGGCATTCTGTGCGCCGATCGCGACGATCAGGCTGAGGCCAAGCAGGAAGCCCGCAGTCAGGGCAGGGACCATATCTCTCATTCTCCCATATTGTCGCCTTTGACTAGCGGGCAGCCAAGCATTAGGAAAGTTCATTGATCTAATCAGCCATTAGAGATCTCGATGTTTGATCCATCGCATCTGGCGGCCCTCTCCGCTATTCTTCGCAGCGGAAGCTTCGAGCGGGCGGCCAAAGAGCTCGGCTTGACGCAGTCGGCCGTGTCGCAGCGGATCCGGCTGCTCGAAGAGCAGATCGGAACGCCGCTCGTCATTCGGACGCAGCCCTGTCGGGCGACCGAGGCGGGCAGGCGGGTCTTTCGCCATGCCGAAGAATTGCGGCTGCTCGAACAGGAGTTGCGAACCGATCTTGGCGTGGGGCTTGGTGCCGACAGCGACGATGAAGGCGAGACACGCTCTGATTCCCGAGGCTGGCCAACGGTTCGGCTGGCGGTCAATGCCGACAGCCTGGCGACGTGGTTTCTGCCGGCGCTGGCGAAGGCGGGCGATCTGCTGTTCGATCTCGTCGTCGACGACCAGGACCACAGCGCCGACTGGCTGAAACGCGGCGAGGTGCGGGCGGCCATCAGCAGCGCGCATCGGCCGGTCCAGGGATGCGATTGCCGGCCGCTCGGTGCTCTGCGGTATCTGGCCACCGCCAGTCCCGCCTTCTGCCGCCACTGGTTCGGCGCCGAGGGTCTGACGGCTTTCTCTCTGACGCGAGCGCCCATGCTGACCTTCAATGCCAAGGACCGCCTGCAAGGGCGCTGGACGGAGCAGATCTTCGGCACGGCATCGACGGGGCCATCACACTGGCTCCCCTCCAGCCAGGCTTTTGTCGATGCTGCTGCGGCGGGGCTTGGCTGGGGCATGAACCCGGAGATGCTGGCGGCACCCGCGCTCGCCGATGGCAGGCTCGTCCTGCTCAAGCCGGACAGTCCGCTCGATGTGCCGCTTTACTGGCATGTCAGTCGTTCGGTGCAACGGCTGATGCAGCCGGTAACACAGGCGGTCGTGGAGGCGGCGCGGCAGGCCTTGAGGCCGATCGCCTGACTGGGCAGGCCCTTGTCTTCGAACGATTGCGGCCTATCTTCACCATGAGAAGAGGAGAGCCCGATGTCCGTGAAAGATCAGACGCTTGCCGTCATCGATGTGTTGAACCGTCATGATTTTGCCGGGCTGATAAGTCGCTTCGACGAGGAGGCCATCCTCGATCTGCCTGACGGCATCCGGGTCATCGGACAGGCGTCATTTCGCGATACGCTTTCGGCCTATGTGCTGCGGCATGACCTGACACTCACGGATTGCGTTGTGATGACCGATGACGCGGGTTTCCGTGTTGCCGTCGAATGCACCCTGAACGGCCAGAACCGGCGCACCGTCGATACGGATGCCGATGGCGAGGCCGGGCCCTACGCACTCCCGGCCGTGCTCGTGCTGGAACGGGAGGGCGAATTGTTCAGCCGCTTCAGCCTGTTCTGTGCCGTGCAGCCGTAGAATTCACCCAGGCGATGCGCCTCAGGGCTTGCCCAGCATGTCTTCGAGGACTGCGATGATCATGTCGTGGTCTTCCTGCGACTTTAGACCAGAGACGGTGATGGCCGCGACCACGCCTGTGCCGGCTACGCGAACCGGAAAACTGCCGCCGTGATCGGCATAGTCCAGTGGGTCGAGCCCGAGATCGGGCGTGACACCCCGCTCACGCAGGCGGTTCGTTTCGCCGACCCGGAGAGATGCCTTGTGGAAGCGCAGGGTGACATTGCTCTTGCGGCGGGCCCAGTGATCATTGTCCGGTGAAGCGCCGGGCAGGGCGGCATGGAAAAGCGTGCGGTCAGGGGTGCGGATATCGATCACCACCGGTGCCGATTGCGACCGGGCAAGGGCCACCAGACGCTGGCCCAGGTCGAGGGCGGCAAGCTCATCGAAGGCCTGGAAAACGAGGCGGGCTTCCTGCTTTTCGATGGTTTCGATCAGGCTCATTGCGGCATCCTTGCTGGCATGGTGGAGGGAAGCGATTTGCAGCTGTTGAGTGGGCAGATTACAGATTGCCTCCGTTGGCGCCTAGAGGGCGCTTGCGTGGACGGTTCTAATTCCCAAGGCCATTCGACGGCCTGAAGGTGAGGATGACGATGGCACTCCGACGACTGACGATCGAGACAGGTGGACCCGGGCTTTACGAGTTTACGGAGAAAGCCGCCGACTTCGTTGCGCATGCCGGCATCGAGGAGGGTGTGCTTACGGTCTTCGTCCGCCATACCTCCTGTTCGCTGCTGATCCAGGAAAATGCCGATCCCTCCGTGCAGGTCGATTTGCAGTCTTTCTTCCGTCGCTTGGTGCCGCCGGCAAGCGATCCTTCGATGAACTACATCATCCACCGGGATGAGGGGCCGGACGATATGCCGGCCCATATCAAGGCGGCGCTGCTGCC
The DNA here is from genome assembly GCF_003610655.1 of Rhizobium sp. AG855. NCBI lineage: Bacteria > Pseudomonadati > Pseudomonadota > Alphaproteobacteria > Hyphomicrobiales > Rhizobiaceae > Rhizobium > Rhizobium sp. AG855. The sequence continues at coordinate 1,038,972 of NZ_RAQG01000003.1, forward strand.
GGTGTCTCTGGGCATTCCCTGCTCGAATGGTCGCATGCTGCTCGGGACCTGGCAGGGGCTCTATCTCGTCGAGCATCGCGACCGGCCGCACCGGCGCGAAGTGGTGCTTTGCCTTTAGGCAGGGCAAAGGTCTCACCTGGTGAGGCACCTGAACCCCGGCTGAATGGCCGCTTCGGACTGCGTTCAGCCGCAGCGATCTAGTCTCTTCTCAATCGCTCATGAGAGCGGGCGGAACACAGAACACGGGCAAGACGCCCGAGGTCTTGAGAGGAGACACACCCAATGACTGGCATGCTTCGCAAACTCGGAATGGCAGCCCTGGTCTCGATCGTCGCGACGACTGGCTTTGTCTCGACTGCATCCGCCGATGGTTTCGGCTGGGGCATCTATATTGACGGCCCGCGGGATGCCCGGGGCTGGGATCGTCCGCGCCATGACGACCGCCATCGCCCCGGCTGGGACCGCCGTGGCCAGTGCCACCCCTATCAGGCCGTCGAGAAGGCCCGTTGGAACGGTCTGCGCCGCGCCTTCGTCGCCGACGTCTCGCCACGCCGCGTGGTGATTGCCGGCGTACGCCACGGTTATCGCGACCGGGTGGTCTTCGCCAATGTGCGCGGCTGCCCGCTGATCCGCGGCTAATGACAGGTGGTGCGGCTGGTCGGATCGTCCGCCGTACGACCGCCGTGCCCCCCGGGCCATGCAGATGAGGTCCTAACAGGATCCGCCTGCATGGCCCGAACCATTTGTGCATTTTCCATCCGGATTGGATGCGCTGTGCCTTGAAGGCGCCAGAATTCTCGCGCATCTTGCATGCAACCCGTTGGTCCGGGCCCCTCTGGTAAGAGCCGCCGGCGCTCTTGCGATGTCGGACCGTTTCGACATCCTTGCCGGTCCAAGGACCAGACATTTGCCCCGCCACGATTCCCGTTTGATCGGCCCCGGTCGCTTCGCATCGCCCGGCGACGTGTTCGCCCATGCCGGCCAGCCAACGCCCCGCATTCCTTCTCCGCGCGCTTGCCGCGAGGCCAGGTCTGACCGGAGGGTGCAGCGATGATCGGCGATTTCTTCTCCTTCCTGTTTGCAGCCTTCGTCATCGATCCGATCCAGTCCGAGGTCGCGCTCCGGCTGGAACAGGCGCGCGCACCCGTCGCCGTCGTTTCGCAGGTGAATAAGTGTCTGAGCACAACGGCGCCGGCACTGCTCGACAGGGCCACTCAGGACTTCAGGTGGGCGGGTTCGACCATCGTGTCCCTGACCACGGGCTTCACAACCCCCGCCGAACTGCTGGATGCATCCAATCCGGCCTGCGGCGCGATCGCGACGTATCTGACGCAGTTGGCCGAGAGCTGATCTCAACAACGAGGAGGAACCAGACATGACCCTTTCCAGCGTCGCTGCATTGAGCGGCACCTTGAAGAACCAACACGGCCATCACGACGACGAATCGCTCGGCAGCATCCGGGCGCGCCGCAATCTGCTGGCCGGCTACTGGGCGGGTTCGCTGATCGGTCTGAAAGGCGAGTATCTCGGACGCTATGCGGCGGACCTGCATGAAGCCGACCATGCAGTGCGCGGCGACAGCGATGTGATCGAGCGGCTTTCCGCCGATCTGGCGCAGGCCGGTCATGCAATGAGCAAAACCGATATCGCGGCGGCCCTGCGCCGTTTCCACGCGCAGGCGCTGAAGGATACCGGCTGCACCGAGTGATCCAGTCTCCGCGTCGCTTTCCCTCTGTTCAGAATCCGAGGGGAAGTGCCGCCAAGGGGCCGATCAACATGACCGTGGCCATGGCAAGGGCGATCCTGTCGCGTGCCTCGAAGAGGGGACCGCGAAAGGCGGAGGCCGGATATCGGCGGCGGCTGTCGATTCGCTTTGCTGCGTCGGGTAGCGGCGCGTCGGCTGCGGCAGGCCGTATCACCTCTGAGGGCGCCAGCGTGGTGTCTTCGGTCGTGGTCTGCATCGGATGTCTCCATTGGATGTCGATGAAGCCAAACCTGCGGACGGCGAGCCGGTTCCATCGGCATTGCCGGGGGCTTTGCGGATCGGGAGATTGGCGCGCAGTTTGTCGTGTCGGTGGCATTCGGCACATTCATCCGTTGTTTCCCCAGCCAGACGCGCTACACTTCACCCTGTCAGCATGAAAACGCTCGGGGAGGAGCAATTCGATGAGACGTATGTGGCCTGAGGAGTTCAGCTTCATTCTTGACGGTGCCGAGCAGGTGACGCTCGAAAGCGCGGCGCGCCAGCGGGAGGACGGCTCGCACAGCGAGGCAATCCACCGGCAGGCCTTGAAGGTTCGCCTGAGCCAGGCCGATTACGAGCGCATCTGGCCGCTCGCGGAAGCACGTTATCGCCTCCAGGGTCATTTCGCCGGCAAGGCGATCACGCTGATCGTCAACAATCCGCATTACAGCCAATGGCATCCGGCCGACGGCGGCACGGTGGACAGCGTTTCCGACAGCGGCAGACCGTATTCGACGCGTTATGTCGTCGTGCATTTCCTGCTGGACGATGTGCGGGAGACGGTGGAGGCCTGACTAAGGCTTGGGCATTCGCCGAGAGAAATGGTGGGCCCGGAGGGACTCGAACCCCCAACCAAGCGGTTATGAGCCGCCGGCTCTAACCATTGAGCTACAGGCCCAGCCCGGCATATTGCCGTCGGGCGGGCAATGGTTCCCCCGCACCGGTCACGGGCTCTAACGCAATTTCCCTTTTGCGACAAGTCTCTGCCGTAATGGCTTCACAATCTCCCGTCATCACGGATGCCGGAAGGGCAATTGCCGGGCGAGATCGAATGGTCCGCCGGCACCGAGGGACAGAGGACATAATTTATGATGAAATTTACGCGCGGGCTGGTGATTGCCACGGCTCTTTCAGGATCCATTCTTTCTGCCGGTTTTGTTGCCCCGTCATTTGCTGCCGAGACCGAGCGTCGTGAGGCGACGATCATGGTGTCGGGCGAGGGCGAGGCTACTGTCGCACCCGATATGGCGGTGATTTCGTTGTCGGTCGTGCGCGATGCCGAAACGGCAGCCGAAGCACTGTCGGCCAATAGCGCTGCAATGACCGAGGTGCTTGCCGACCTCAAGGGCCAGGGCATTGCCGAGAAGGATCTGCAGACGACGGATTTTTCCATCCAGCCGAAATACAAGCAGGAGACCCGCACCGATGGCACCTATGAGGCGCCCGTCATCGTCGGTTATACCGTGAGCAATGGGTTGACCGTGCGTGTGCGGGATCTCTCGAAGCTCGGCGCGATCATTGATCGCTCGGTGAAGCTCGGCGTCAACCAGGGCGGCGGCATCTCGTTTACCAATGACAATCCGGAAGCGACCGTGGAAGAAGCACGCAAGCAGGCGGTCGCCAAGGCAGCCGCCAAGGCGAAGACGCTGACAGAGGTTGCCGGCGTCAAATTGGGGCGCATTGTCGAGATTTCCGAGAATTTCGCCCGCCCGATGCCGCAGGTCTATGCGGCCGCACCGATGGCGAAGATGGCGGACGAGTCCGTCCCCATCGCTTCGGGCGAAAACCTCTATACGGTGACCGTCAACATCACCTATGCGATCGAGCAGTAAGCTTCGATTGCATCAACGAACAGAAAAGGGCCGGTTTTCCGGCCCTTTTGCATGTCTTGATCTGGCTGTGCTTCAGACGTCGAGCGGATGCTGCGCGATCATCCTGGTCAGGCTGCCCTCTGCCGGAAAGAGCGGAATGAGGCAGGCCTGGAGGGCGTGGTAGATATCGCCCTTGCCGGGGAAGAGGCTGTTGGAAGGCTTGCCCTCCTCGGTCAGTTCCTCAAACCAGCCGCCGAAATCGCGGTCGAGATTGTTGTTCGCGACAAAATTCCAGATCTTCCGGTAGCTCTCTTCGTGGAAGTCACTTTCCTGGTGCTGGTTCAAGAAGTGGGCGGCGGCTGCCCCCTCGCAAAGCGGCCACCAGAGTTTTGCGCGCTTCTCGGGCGTGTTTGCCCAATCCAGCGTGTAGAAGAAGCCGCCCTTGTCCTTGTCCCAGCCGAGCGCCATGGATTGGAAGAACAGGCCGCGTGCGGCCTCCGGCATCCACTCGTGTTTCTTGCCGCCGAGCACCCAGAGCTGCAGGATCAGTCGGGCCCATTCGAGTGCGTGGCCGGGCGTGGTGCCGGCCGGGCGGAACATTTCGTTCGGATGGTAATAATTCCGGTCGACCACCCAGTTTTCATCGAAATGCTCGGCAACACGGAAGGCTTCTTCTCGGGCGCGGCGGTTGATGATCAGGTCAGCGATCCGCTCGGCCTTGGTGAGGTAATGTTGCTCACCGGTTGCCTCAAAAGCGGCCATCAGGCTTTCGGTCAGATGCATGTTGGAATTCTGGCCGCGATAGCCGGGCACCGGCTGCCAGTCACGTGAGAATTCCTCTGCAATGGCACCGTGTTCCTCGTCCCAGAATTTCTCCTCGATTACCTCGGTGATATCGGCGAGCATGGCGTCTGCCAGCGGGTGGCCGATGCATTTGGCCGAGGAGGCGGCGAGCAGGACGAAGGCGTGGCCATAACCCTGCTTCGAATCGTCCGCCGCACCGGTGTCGTTTGCCTGCCAGAAATAACCGCCGTTTGTCTCATCGCGGTGGCGCTCCCAGAGATAGCGCATGCCGTGGTCGATGATCTCGGCCGAGCCGGGGCGGCCGAGCAGGTGGCCGATGGCATAACAATGCACCATGCGGGCGCTGGCATGGATGCCGCGGGCAGGATTGTCTGTTGATAGCGGCTTGCCGTCGCGCGACAGGTCGTAAAAGCCGCCTTTCGGATTGATCGCCGAACCCTGGAAGAAATCGAACAGGCCGTCTGCCTGGGCGAGCAGCCATTTGCGGTGGTAGGGACGAGTGCTCCACAGGCTGGACAGCGCGTATTGCGATTGATTTTCCGACATTTCTTTCTCCCGGGCGGCATCGTTGAAGTTTCTATAACTGATCACTTGCATCGCTGCCACCGTCTCTGTGGGGTGGCGCACAAGAGGATCGAATGTTGACATAAAGATATCTTTATGTGAATTGACTGGTGTCGCATACGCAATAGGAGAGTTCGCAGATGCTCGATCAACTGTTCGGCCGCGAGGGCGCAAATCGGGACGGGGCGGAAATCCTGAAGGCGCTCAGCCAAGCGGCGCGCGAGCGTATCCTGATCCTGGACGGTGCGATGGGCACGGAAATCCAGGGGCTCGGGCTGACGGAAGATGATTTTCGCGGCGAGCGTTTCCTCGGCTGCGCCTGTCATCAGCAGGGCAATAACGACCTGCTGATCCTCACCCAGCCGAATGCGATTGAAGACATCCATTTCCGCTATGCGATGGCGGGTGCCGACATTCTCGAAACCAATACGTTCTCCTCCACCCGCATTGCCCAGGCCGATTACGAGATGGAGGGGGCGGTCTATGACCTCAACCGCCATGGCGCGGAACTCGTGCGCCGGGCGGCCTGGCGGGCCGAGCGTGAGGACGGCAAACGGCGTTTCGTCGCCGGTGCCATCGGGCCGACCAACCGCACGGCGTCGATCTCTCCCGACGTCAACAATCCCGGTTACCGCGCCGTCTCCTTCGACGATCTGCGTCTTGCTTACGGCGAGCAGATCGACGGGCTGATCGATGGCGGGGCCGATCTCATCCTGATCGAGACGATCTTCGATACGCTGAATGCCAAGGCGGCGATCTTTGCCTGCGAGGAGCGTTTTCTTGCCAAGGGCATCCGCCTGCCGGTGATGATCTCGGGCACGATCACCGATCTCTCCGGCCGCACGCTGTCCGGCCAGACGCCGACGGCCTTCTGGAACTCCGTGCGCCATGCCCGACCTTTCGCTGTTGGCCTCAACTGCGCACTCGGGGCCGATGCCATGCGGCCGCATCTGCAGGAATTGTCCGGCGTCGCCGACACCTTCATTTCGGCCTATCCGAATGCCGGCCTGCCCAACGAATTCGGCCGCTACGACCAGAGCCCGGAAGAGATGGCCGAGCTTGTCGCCGGCTTTGCCGACGAACAGATCGTCAATGTGGTCGGCGGATGTTGTGGCTCGACGCCCGCGCATATCGCTGCCATCGCGGATGCCGTGAAGGGCAGGGCGCCGCGTGCACCCGCCAAGCATCGACCGTTCATGTCCCTCTCGGGGCTTGAACCGTTCGAGCTAACCAAGGACATCCCTTTCGTCAATGTCGGCGAGCGCACCAATGTCACCGGTTCGGCCAAGTTCCGCAAGCTGATCACGGCGGGTGACTATACGGCAGCCCTGGTGGTCGCGCGCGATCAGGTCGAGAACGGCGCACAGATCATCGACATCAACATGGACGAAGGCTTGATCGACTCGCAGCAGGCCATGGTCGAGTTCCTCAATCTGATCGCCGCCGAGCCGGATATCGCCCGCGTGCCTGTGATGATCGACTCATCCAAGTTCCCGATCATCGAAGCCGGCCTCAAATGCGTGCAGGGCAAGGCGGTGGTGAACTCGATCTCGCTCAAGGAGGGCGAGGAGAATTTCGTCGAGCAGGCGAAGCTCATCCGCAATTACGGGGCCGCCGTCGTGGTCATGGCTTTTGACGAACAGGGCCAGGCCGACACCTATCAGCGCAAGGTCGAGATTTGCCGGCGGGCCTATAAGATCCTGACGGAAGAGGCGGGCGTTGCGCCTGAGGACATCATCTTCGACCCCAACGTATTTGCGGTCGCGACCGGCATCGAGGAACACGACAATTACGGCGTCGATTTCATCGAAGCGACGCGGACGATCCGGCAGGAAATGCCGTTGGTGCATATCTCGGGCGGCGTGTCGAACCTCTCCTTCTCCTTCCGCGGCAACGAGCCGGTGCGGGAAGCCATGCATGCGGTCTTCCTCTACCATGCCATCCAGGCGGGCATGGATATGGGCATCGTCAATGCAGGCCAGCTCGCCGTCTATGAGAGCATCGATCCGGATCTGCGCGAGGCCTGCGAAGACGTGGTGCTGAACCGCCGCAAGGATGGGACCGAGCGGCTGCTGGAGATCGCCGAGCGCTATCGCGGCACCGGCGAGGCGAAGACCCGCACGCAGGACATGAGCTGGCGCGAGTGGCCAGTCGAGAAGCGGCTGGAGCATGCGCTGGTCAACGGCATCACCGAATTCATCGAGATCGACACGGAAGAGGCACGCCAAAAGGCCGAGCGTCCGCTACACGTCATCGAGGGGCCGCTGATGGCTGGCATGAATGTCGTCGGCGACCTCTTCGGCGCGGGCAAGATGTTTTTGCCGCAGGTGGTGAAATCGGCGCGTGTGATGAAGCAGGCGGTGGCCGTGCTGCTCCCTTACATGGAAGAGGAGAAGCGACTGAATGGCGGGGCCGGTGAGCGTCAGGCCGCCGGCAAGGTGCTGATGGCGACCGTCAAGGGCGACGTGCATGACATCGGCAAGAACATCGTCGGCGTCGTTCTCGCCTGCAACAATTACGAGATCATCGATCTCGGCGTCATGGTGCCGGCAACCAAGATCCTCGAAGTGGCGAAAGCGGAGAATGTCGATGTCATCGGGTTGTCCGGGCTGATCACGCCGTCGCTCGACGAGATGGTGCATGTGGCCTCCGAAATGCAGCGTCAGGGGTTTACCGTGCCGCTGCTGATCGGCGGGGCGACGACGAGCCGGGTGCACACCGCCGTCAAGATCCATCCGCAGTACAAGGCAGGGCAGGCGGTCTATGTGACCGATGCCAGCCGCGCGGTGGGCGTGGTCTCGGCGCTGCTCTCAGAAGATGGCAACGAGACCTATGTCGAGGGTATCAAGGGCGAATATGCCAAGGTGGCCGAGGCCCATGCGCGGGCGGAAGCCGAAAAGCAGCGCCAGCCGCTGGCATCGGCGCGCGAAAATGCCATCAAGCTCGACTGGAGCAGCTACAAGCCGACGAAGCCGAGCTTTACCGGCACCAAGGTTTTCGAGACCTATGACCTCGCCGACCTTGCCCGCTATATCGATTGGACACCCTTCTTCCAGACCTGGGAGCTGAAGGGGCGTTATCCAGCCATTCTCGAAGACGAAAAGCAGGGCGAGGCGGCGCGGCAGTTGTTTGCCGATGCGCAGGCGATGCTGGCAAAGATCATTGCGGAAAACTGGTTCCGGCCGCGCGCCGTGATCGGCTTCTGGCCGGCCAATACCGTGGGCGACGATATCCGGCTCTTCAAGGACGATGCACGACAGGAGGAACTCGCGACCTTCTTCACGCTGCGCCAACAGATCGCCAAGCGAGAGGGCAGGGCGAATGTGGCACTCAGCGATTTCGTCGCACCGCTGGACACAGGCGTTGCGGATTATGTCGGCGGTTTCGTGGTGACGGCCGGCATCGAGGAAGTGGCGATCGCCGAGCGCTTCGAGCGAGCGAATGACGATTATTCCTCGATCCTCGTCAAGGCGCTGGCCGATCGTTTCGCCGAGGCCTTTGCCGAGCGCATGCATGAGCGGGTGCGCCGCGAATTCTGGGGTTATGCGCCGGACGAGGCCTTTACGCCCGAGGAGCTGATCTCGGAAAGCTATGGCGGGATCCGGCCGGCCCCCGGCTATCCCGCTCAGCCCGACCATACGGAAAAGGTGACACTGTTCTCGCTCTTGGATGCAACCAAGGCGACCGGCGTGACGCTGACGGAGAGTTATGCCATGTGGCCGGGCTCCTCCGTCTCGGGCCTCTATATCGGCCACCCCGACAGCTATTATTTCGGCGTCGCCAAGGTCGAGCGCGATCAGGTCGAGGACTATGCGGCGCGCAAGGGCATGGAGGTGCGTGAGGTCGAGCGCTGGCTGGGGCCGGTGCTGAATTATGTGCCGAAAGCGGCGGAGTAAGTATTGCGCGTTCGTGTCGGCGATTGCCCCTCACCCTGACCCTCTCCCCGCAAGCGGGGAGAGGGGACTTCTGCCGTTTGCGGTTTCCTCCTTCTCCCCGCTTGCGGGGAGAAGGTGCCGGCAGGCGGATGAGGGGCTGCGACCGAACAATCGATCAGGGGTCAAACTAAGCGTTCATCCTCTGCATTAGAACGCTCACAAACCGATTCCAAATTCGGCGATAAGGTATTGAGGCAGATTCTGAATTGCCTTCACGTCTCCAGCCGGAGAAGGATCGCCGTCGCATCGTCGCTCTGCTTGTAGCGCGGGAATTTGAGGCCGTCCGGATCGAGCTCCCGCTCATAGTGGCGGAGTTCGGTGACCAGCGTCTTCAAGCCTGCGGTTGCCGCCCGCCGGATCAGCGTGGCGGGGTCGTAGAGCTTGTAGAGCGCGACCAAATCAGCAATGCCGTCGGAGCAGAGGATGGCTGTGGCGCCGCCTTGGATGGGCACATCGGCTGTCACGAGGTGATCTGCGGCTTCGGGCACGATGCCGAAGGTCCAGGTGGTGCCGTCGGGCGTGTTCTGTCGGGCGCGGCCCCGGCGCAGGTCTTCCAGCGTTGTTGGATCGTCATTGGCGACGCCAGCCTTGCCGATGCCGCCGACGCGGGCGATGTGTTTGGCGGCCTGATGCTGCTCCCATTCATAGGCGCCAGGGATGGGGATCACGAAGTCGGACTGGCCGTCGTCATGCAGAAGATACAGGCAGCTGTCGCCGAGGCCGAACCAGCGGAAGCCGGTCGGCGTCGCCTGCAATCCCGTCAGGCTGCAGAGTGGCCAGGCGTAGCGCGGCTGGTCGCCGGCTACAGCTACGAAAATATCGCGGGCTTCCTCGGAGATCTGCCGCAGGACTGTTGCCGGATTGGCCAAGGCGTCCAGGCGCTCGGCGAGGCGCGTGGTGCCGAATTCGGCGATCCAGCCGGCGTCCGAGCCATAGCCGTCCATGAACTGCCGGTCGCCCAAACCGGTCGCGCCATCCAGCACGAAGGCGGAATAGTTGTTGTAGCCAAACCTGTCCTCGTTGGCGCGGCCTTGCTTGCCGGGATCGGAGATCGTGTCGATGATGGAAATCTGAGGCATGGAGCATCCGTCGGTTGGGCATAGTCGCCGTTCGCACGGCTCTGCCTTTCTGGCTATCACGGCGGGAGGGATGCGTCAGCCGCCCGCGCTGCGGAAACGGTTCATGATTTCGGCGCGAATGGGATCCGTCATCACCCGCGCAATGCCGAATTCGAGCGGCGTGAGGCGAGCTTCGTCCGGATGGACGATCACGTTGCCGAGCATTTCCTCGGGCAAGTAGGCTTCGACCCTGCTGTCGACGATGGTCGCTCCATTGCACAAATGTTCCTGTGCTGCCGTTCTCGGGTCCATCAGGTGGTTGATGAGTGCGTAGGCCCCTCGAGGATTCTTCGCCTTGCTCGTAATGGCAAAGAAATCGGTCCAGATCTCACCGCCGTCGGAGCCGAGATTGTAGACGATCTCGTCGCTGTCCCGGCTCATCTGATAGGCATCATTGCTCCAGCACATGGTCAGCCAAGCCTCTCCGGCCCGCATGGCAGGTTGATAGTCGCTGTCGATCGAATGAAGATGCGGCTTCACCTCCATCAGCAGGGTCTCGGCGGCTTCCAGTTCTGCGGGCTGGCAGGAATTGAAGCCGTGTCCGAGGGCCACCAGGGCGTTGCCGATGGTGGTCAACTGATAGTCATGCACAATCGTGTGCCCCGAGGCTTCGTTCCGGGCCGTGTCGAAGAAGCCGCGCCAGCTGGAGATGGGGTAGAGCTGTTTCCTGTTATAGGCCATGCCGGTGGTGCCTGCGTTCTTCGGCACGGCATAGCGGACGCCACCGATCACGCCTGGATTGAGGTGTCGGTCGAGATGGGTCGACGCGTCGAAATTCGGCAGGAGCGAGATGTCCAGCGGCAGCAACATGCCGCGCTCGACATAGGGCGCAATCGCATATTGGCTCGGGACGATGATGTCCCAGTTGCGGCCCATGTCCAGCGACCGCATCGTGCCCTCGTTTGAGCCGATGATGGAGACATCGACCTCGACGCCGAAATTGCGGGTGAAATCCTCGAAGGTCTTGGGATCATGATAGTTGGGCCAAGTGGCCAGCGTGACCTTCCGCCCAAGACCCGAATTCTGCGCGGCGCTCAGCGGCTTCGCCACACCGTCTGCAAGCGCCATGGCGGCGGCGAGACCCGTGATCGAGAGAAAGTGTCGCCGTGTCACCGAACCGCGCTTCAACCGCATGAATTCCTTCATGAAGGTCTGTGGATCGATCTCGGGCGGCCTTTTCACCATGCTGAGGAAATCCCGTGTTCTGGGCGACGGGTGGCATCTCACCACAAAGGCGTTAACGAGATCTCTAGGCCTGTCGACAAGCCGTCGACAGCCGCCATGCCTCAGGCCATCCGGTCGATGATGCTGATGCCGCTTTCGGCAAAACGGTCCATCTCGGTGAGGGCAATGGCGGCCTGCGTCAGCGTGAGGCGTCGTCCGATCAGGCTGGCGGGATCAAGGCGACCCGAGAGGATCATCTGCATCATGGCATCGTAGCGCCAGGACTGCATGCCGTGGCTGCCATAGATTTCCAGTTCCTGCGAGATGACACGGGCCATCGGAATGGCGGGGGTCGAATGCTCGCCGAGCATCAGGCCGACCTGCACATGGCGGCCGCGCCGGCGCAGGTTGGTGATGGAATTGCAGCAGGTCTGCGGGTGGCCGAGCGCATCGACGGAAACATGGGCGCCGCCGCCGGTGACATCCCGCACCGCCTCGACCGTGTCATCCACTTCACGGCTGTTGATGACGGTGCTCGCACCCAAGGCTTTTGCGAGGGCGAGTTTGTCTTCGGCGATGTCGATTGCGACGACATTGGCCCCGAGCGCCTTGCCGATCATGATCGCGGAGAGGCCGACGCCGCCGCAGCCGTGGACCGCGAGCCATTCGCCGCCTTTCAGGCGACCCTGGTCGACAACGGCGCGGAAGGAGGTGGCAAAGCGGCAGCCGAGGCCGGCCGCCGTCTCATAGGCGATCTCCTCTGGCAGGTGGACGAGGTTCTGATCGGCATAGTCGATCGCCACGTATTCGGCGAAGGAGCCCCAATGGGTGAAGCCCGGCTGGAACTGCTCTTCGCAGACCTGCTGGTTGCCGGAGCGGCATTCCTGGCAGTGGCCGCAGCCGGAGACAAAGGGCACGGTGACGCGCTCGCCGACCTTGAAGCGCTTCACCTCACGACCGACGGCGGCAATGGTGCCGGCGAATTCATGGCCGGGGACGTGCGGCAGGTGAATGTCCGGGTCATGGCCCATCCAGCCATGCCAGTCGCTGCGGCAGAGGCCTGTTGCCTTGACCGCAATCACGACGCCGCCGGGTGTCGGCGTCGGATCGGGCAGGGTGCGGATTTCGGGCATGGCGCCGAAGGCTTCGTAATACATGGCGCGCATGGATCGTCTCCCGGATCGTCGCTGAGTTCCCGTTTTCTGGCCGGCTCTGCCTTACTCGGCAAGCAGGATCAATGCCGAGGGATCGATCTTCACGCCGACGGTCGCGCCGACGACCGGCGGGGCGCTGCCCGGATCGTTGAAGGTGTCGAAGGACACCGTCTTGCCGCCGACATCGACGCGGGTGCGGATGACCGAGCCCAGGAACTGGCTTGAGGTGACCGTGCCGGCGATGGTCGCATCGGAAGGATCGGCAAGCGAACCTGCTTCGGGGCGCATCGCGAGCTGCAGGGTGGAGCCGTTGGCTGCCGGGATCTGCTCGTTGATCTTCAGCGTCTTCTCACCAATCTTGACGATGCCCGCTGCCTGATCTGCGACCACGGCGTCGAGCACGTTGAGGGTGCCGACAAAGGAGGCGACGAAGCGGGTGGTCGGGCGGTTGTAGATTTCGAAGGGCGTGCCGATCTGGTCGGCCTTGCCGGCATTCATCACCACGATGCGGTCCGAGATCGACAGGGCCTCTTCCTGGTCATGGGTGACGAAGACGGTGGTGATGCCGAGTTTCTGCTGGATCTGGCGGATTTCTTCGCGCAGCGAGACGCGGATCTTGGCATCAAGTGCCGAAAGCGGTTCGTCCAGCAGCAGGACCTGGGGCTTGGGGGCGAGCGCACGGGCGAGCGCCACGCGCTGCTGCTGGCCGCCGGAGAGCTGGTAGGGATAACGTTCCGCCAGATGCTCCAGATGGATCAGGGCGAGCATTTCCTTGACGCGCTTGTCGATGTCGGCGCGCGGCATGCCCGCGATCTTCAGGCCGAAGGCGACATTGTCGGCGACATTCATGTTGGGGAACAAGGCGTAGGCCTGGAAGACCATGCCGATATTGCGCTGGTTCGGCCTCAGGCTGGTCTGGTCCTTGCCTGCGATCTCGATCATGCCGGCCGAGGGGGTCTCGAAGCCGGCAATCATGCGCAGGACCGTCGTCTTGCCGCAGCCTGATGGACCCAGGAAAGAAATGAATTCGCCCTTGTCGATCGCCATGTTGAAGTCGTGCACCACCTGGGTCGCGCCGAAGGACTTCTTGAGATTTGTCAGTTTCAGAAACGTCATGAAGAATTCCTCAAGCCTGGCGGGGGGCTGTTTTCTGGAGGCGGGAAACGAGCTGGATCAGACCGAGGCAGCCCCAGGTAATGCCGAAGGCGATGACGGCGAGCGCGGCCGGTTCATAGGCGCGGTTGGCCCCGAGCAGCTGCATGTAGGGACCGAAGGCCGGCTTGTTGAGCAGAGCGGCCATGGTGAACTCGCCGATGACGATGGCAAACGTCAGGAAGGCGCCCGAGAGTACGGCAACCAGCACGTTGGGCAGAATGATCTTCGAGATGATCGTGAACCAGCCGGCGCCGAGGCTCTGGGCGGCTTCCGTCAGCGTGGCGATGTCGATGGTGCGAAGACCGGTATCGATGGCGCGGTACATGTAGGGCAGGGCGAGCGTCGCATAGCCGAACATCAGCAGGATATCCGTGCCGAAGGCGGAGCCGGTCAGCGGCAGCCAGCTTGAGGTGTTGTAGAGCCGGATGTAGCCGAAGACGATGACGATCGCCGGAATGACCAGCGGCAGCAGTGTGATGAATTCGATATAGGGGCGCAAGCGCGGCAGCTTGAGGCGGACCCAATAGGCGGTCGGCACCACCAGGAAGACACCGAAGACGATGGTCATCAGCGCCATGGTGACCGAATAGGTGAAGGTTTCCTGGAAACGGGAATCGGCGAACACCTTGCTGTAGGCATCGAGCGAATATTCGCCGCGACGCATCTTCAGCGAGAAGTTGGTCATGCCGATGAGCGGCAGGAAGAAGTAGAGGAGGCCGAAGATCAGGGCCCCCCAGGCCCAGAGCCGTTTCATTTCAGCCACCTTTCACTGCGCGCGCGCAGCCAGATATAAAGAGCATTGGCCACACCCGTGACGAGGATCATGCCGAAGGCGAGCGCATACCCCAGATGCGGATTGCCGAGCACGTCGCCGCGGATCTGCGCGAAGAGCAGGATCGGCACAATATTCAAGGATGAGCCGGTCAAGGCAATCGCGGTTGCGACAGCGCCGAAGGCGTTTGCGAACAGAAGGGCAATCGTGCCGAGGATCGAAGGCAGCAGGATCGGGAATGCGACCAAGCGCCAATACTGAAAATTCGTGGCGCCGAGGATCGAGGCTGCCTCACGCCATTCGCGTTTCAGCCCATCGATCGCGGGCGTGATGATCAGGATCATCAGCGGGATCTGGAAAAAGAGATAGGTGACCGTCAAGCCCCAGAAGGACAGGATGTTGAAGCCGAGCGAACGCAGATCAATGCCGACCTGGGTCTTCAGAAAGACCGTGACGAGGCCGACGGGGCCGAGGGTTGCGAGGAAGGCGAAAGCCAGCGGAACGCCGGCAAAGTTGGATGCGACCCCGGAAAAAGTCAGAAGCGGGCCGCGGATCCATTGCGGCAATCCGCCGAGCACGACAGCAGCCGCGACGGCAAATCCGATCATCGATCCGAGGATAGCCGAGGCCAGGCTGATCTTGATCGAGATCCAGTAGGCCGACATGATCGATGTCGTGAAAAGACCGGCAAGGTTTTCCAGGGTGAAGGTGCCGTCGGGCGTCTGGAATGCGCCGAGCACAATCTTCATGGTCGGCAGGATCAAGAAGAGGACGGTAAAGGCGACGAAGGGCAGGACCCCGAGCCAATGCAATGGAAGCCGAATGCGCTGACCCGCAGCGGCGTCCGGCGTCACCTCGTTTGAAGACATGTCTGTTGCCCCTCGTCCGCTTGCCCGCGGATCCTATAGAATGCAAACGCCGCCCCGGCCGCAAGACCGGGACGGCATTTCAGTTCAGATATTACTGGACGTTGGCGCCAACGACGCTATCCCAGCCAGCGGTAACCGCTGCCTTGTTGGCATCGACTTCCTCGAGAGTCGGGAAGTAGGCCTTCTCGTAGGAAGCAGCCGGCGGCAGCTTGTCGAGCAGATCCTGCGGGATCTTGCCGGCCTTGGACATGGCATTGAAGCGGGCCGGGTGGCAGTAGCCGGCGAGCCATGCGGTCTGGCCTTCGTCGGAATAGAGATATTCCATCCAGAGCTTGGCAGCGTTCGGGTGCGGGGCGTAGGCCGAGATGCCCTGAACGTAGACACCGGCGAGAACGCCCGAAGCCGGAACGACGACTTCAACCGGCGGGTTCCCGGCCAGCGTGTCCTTCCAGGACAGGGCGTTGTAGTCCCAGGCGACGACGATCGGGGTCGTGCCCTGGGCGAGCGGAGCCGACTTGCCGATGACCGGAACGAAATTGCCGGCCTTGTTGAGTTCGGCGAAGTACTTCAGACCGGCTTCGCCGGCTTCCTTGCCAGCCTTGGCGCCGGAAGCGAGACCAGCGGCGAGAACGCCGAGGATAGCCTGGTTGGACGCGCGCGGGTCACCAGCGAGCGCGACCTGGCCGGCATATTCCGGCTTCAGCAGGTCGGCCCAGTCGGCCGGCGTGTTCTTGACCAGATCCTTGTTCACGATCATCGACATGACGCCGTAGTAGTCGCCATACCAGTAGCCTTCGGCGTCCTTGATGTTCTCGGGGATCTCATCCCAGGTCGAGACCTTGTAAGGCTGCAGCAGGCCTTCGGCCTTCATCTGCGGACCGAAGGCGAGGCCGACGTCGACGACGTCAGGAGCCTGCGGGCCCTTGTTGTCCTTGTTCGCCTTGACGGCTTCAACTTCGTCGGCCGAACCGGCATCCGGGTTCAGCTCGTTGACGGTGATTTCCGGATACTTCTTCTTGAAGCCATCAATGACGGCGCCGTAACCACACCAGTCGTGCGGCAGGGCGATCGTGGTCAGCATGCCTTCCTTCTTGGCGGCTTCGATCAGCTCGGCGCTCGGCTCGGCATAGGCGACGGCGGAGCTCGTCATGACCAGGGCGGTCGTGAGCGACAGGAATTTGCGAAGATTGGTTGTCACTGTGTTTCTCCTCTGAGGTTGGCAGCGATGCGGTTCACTTATGTGGCCATTGTTATGGTTGTGTGACGGATATCAGCCCTTTGCGATATGGTGGTGTCGGCCTCTATCCAGAATGATCCTCCATGTCGGTGTGTCACCTCAGCGGGGCTTGCGGAACAGGCGTGCCTGTTCGAACAGCCCTTCGAGGGTATTCATGCGTTCGCGCGTCTCGTTCCACGACGAGCTCTGCACGGCTTCGATCAAGGCTTCCACGACGAACAGGGTCACGACGGAGCTGTCCCAGGCGGATGGCGCCTCGATATGAAGCTTGAAACAGTTGGCGGCATGCTGTGCCACCGGCGACATCCACTGGTCCGTGAAGACGATGATCTCCACGCCATTGGCACGAGCGACTTCGGCGAGCGTCGTCAGGTCGGCCTCGTAGCGGCGGATGTCGAAGATGACGAGAACGTCACCCTTCTGCATGTTCAGCACATGCTGCGGCCAGGAACTCGCATTCGACGACATCAGCGTCGTCTTCGGGCGGATGACCTGCATGTGGGTGAAAAAATACTCGGCGAGCGCGCCGGTGATGCGTCCGCCGACAAAATAGAGGCTTCGGTCACGGTCGCCGATCAGGCGCGCGGCTTCGTCGAACGTTGAGGTCTTCAGTTCTCCCAGTGAATCCCTCAGGTTGGACATCACCGCTTCCGCGAAACGGTTGAGAATGTGTCGGTTTGGCGCATTGGCGGCCCAGCGGTCATGCTTGGCGATCGGGTTGGAGATCGTCGCTTCAAGTTCCTGGTGCAGATGCGCCTGGAATTCGGGATACCCCTTGTAGCCGAGCTTCTGCACCATGCGGGCGACCGTCGGCGTCGACACGCCGGCATTCTCGGCCACCGTCGTGATGCTGCCGAGCCCGGACACGGGATAGTTTTCCAGCAGGCTTTCGGCCAGCTGTCGCTCAGCACGTGTCAGCCCATTGAAATGGGCATGGATCACGTCCGATACGGTGTTGGACGCATTCAGCAAGGACCGAAGTCTCCCCTCAAGCTGATCTTTTGCCAGCTTTATTAGGATTAAGCCTCGCTGTCACAATTGAGTCAACCGGCCTTTGAAGAGAATTTTTCAGAACGGATTGACAGCGGCGCAACTGTGAAGAATTCTCTTCTTCAACAAAAGCAGCCGTAAGGCGCGGGGGACAACAGCATGCTCGTGAGGTCAGGAATCCTGACATCGGCGGACGGGGAGACCGTGGCCGTAGAAAACGCGAATGCCAGCGGTGCGGTCGTGCTGGTCTGCGAACATGCGTCGTCCGTACTGCCGCTCGCTGCCGGCACCCTCGGGCTGACAGCGGAGGCGCTCGCAAGCCATATCGCATGGGATCCGGGCGCCCTTGCTGTTGCGCGTCTCCTTTCGGAAAAGCTCGATGCCGTGCTTATCCATCAGCGCTTTTCGCGGCTGGTCTATGACTGCAATCGTCCGCCGGAATCGCCTGCCGCCATGCCGGAAAAGAGCGAGATCTATGAGATACCCGGTAACAAGGATCTGTCCGTGGCGGAGCGTTATGCTCGCACGGCCGCGATTTATGTGCCGTTTCATGATCGGGTGAGTGCGGAGCTGGCGCGTCGCAGCGGCGAGGGGCGCCCGGCGGTCCTCGTTACCGTCCATAGCTTCACGCCCGTGTATTTCGGCAAGCCGCGTGCGGTCGAAATCGGCATCCTTCACGATGCCGACAGCCGATTGGCCGATGCAATGCTGGACGGTGCCGCGAAGACCGGACGCTACCGCGTGGAGCGCAATTCACCCTATGGGCCGGAGGATGGGGTAACCCATACCCTGCGCCTACATGCCTTGCCCGCCGGTCATGCCAACGTCATGATCGAGGTGCGCAACGATCTGATTGCCAATTCCGTCGACCAGGAGGTCATGGCCGACTATCTCGCCGGGCTGATCGCAGATGCGGTCAGCTCGGTCGGGAGACAATAAAAAAACAAGACCTCAACGGGAGCAGCCGCGCTGCAACTGACCGCCACCAAAAAACCGGCGGGCCAAAACGCGATCACCGCAATCCCGCGGGCGATCTTTACTTTGGGGGATGCCATGTCAGATTACTCTGATACAGACAAGAAACAGGATCTTCATATCCTGCACTCCATGGGCTATGCGCAGGAACTGGAACGGCGCATGAGCTCGTTCTCCAACTTCGCGATTTCATTTTCGATCATCTGCATCCTGTCCGGCGGGATCAATTCGCTCGGTCAGGCCACCTCCGGTGTTGGCGGTGCCGCTATCGGCATCGGCTGGCTCGTCGGATGTGCCATTTCCGGCGTTTTCGCGCTGGGCCTTGCCCAGATCGCTTCGTCCTATCCGACGGCTGGCGGCCTCTATCACTGGGCATCGATCCTCGGTAACCGCTTCACCGGCTGGCTCGCTGCCTGGCTCAACCTGCTCGGTCTCGTGACCGTTCTGGGCGCCATCAATGTCGGTACCTACTACTTCTTCTTCGGTGCCTTCGGGGCCTATTTCGGTCTCGAAGACACGCTGGTCGTGCGTGTCGGTTTCGTTGCCGTCATCACCGCCCTCCAGGCGCTGATCAACCATTTCGGCATCGGGCTCACCGCCAAGCTCACCGATTTCTCTGGTTACCTCATCTTTGCAACCGCGCTGCTGCTCACGGTCGCCTGCCTGATTGCCGCACCGAGCTTCGAGATCAGCCGCCTCTTCACCTTCGCCAACTACACCGGAACGGAAGGTGCGAGCGGCGTGTGGCCGAACCCTGTCTCGACGCTGATGGCTTTCGGTCTCGGTCTGCTGCTGCCGATCTACACGATCACCGGTTATGACGCGTCTGCCCATACGTCGGAAGAAACCATCAAGGCCTCGACCTCGGTGCCGCGCGGCATGATCTCGGCGGTTCTGTGGTCGTCGCTGTTCGGCTACGTGATGCTTTGCTCCTTCGTGCTCATGATCCCGAACATGGACGATGCTGCCAAGCAGGGCTGGAACGTGTTCTTCTGGGCGATGGACAGCCAGATGAACCCGGTTGTCGAGGAAATCCTCTACTTCCTCATCTTCGTGTCGCAGTTCCTCTGCGGTCTCGCGACTGTCACCTCCCTGTCGCGCATGATGTTCGCCTTCTCGCGTGACAAGGGCCTTCCGGGCTCGTCCGCTCTCGCCAAGGTGAGCCCGAAACACCGCACCCCGGTTGCCGCCATCTGGGTGGGGTCGATCCTGTCGGTCCTGTTCGTCTGGTTCACGTCTGCCATCACGATCGCCGGGACACCGGCCTATTCGATCGTCGTGTCCTGCACGGTCATCTTCCTGTTCCTTTCCTTTGCCTTGCCGATCGCGCTCGGCATCGCGGCGATCGGCACGTCGAAGTGGCCCAAGATGGGCGAATGGAATATGGGTGTCGGTACCTACAAGCTCGTTGCCGTGCTCAGCATCCTCGCCATGGCGCTGATCTTCTTCATCGGTATCCAGGCGCCGAACGACTGGGCACTGCCGATCACCGTCGGCTTCCTCGTGCTCACGGGCATTGTCTGGGTTGTTTTCGAGAACAAGCGTTTCAAGGGACCGCCGATCGGTGACGAGGTGGCCAAGCGTGCCGCCGAGATCGCCGCTGCCGAAAGGGCCGTCGGCCAGGTCTAAGTGAATCACACGGGCCGGACTGGTTCCGGCCCGTGTGTATCCTCCTCCGATACCGGCGATGCCGGCATCTTTCTCATCTCATCCTTGTGCGGACGACAGTCATGACCACCACTTACACTTTCGAAGACCTGAAGAAGGACGTTGCCGAAGGGCGCATCGACACGGTTCTGGCGTGTCAGGTGGACATGCAGGGTCGTTTGATGGGCAAACGTTTCCAGGCGGAATATTTCGTCGAGAGCGCCTACAAGGAAACGCATAGCTGCAACTATCTTCTCGCCACCGACATGGAGATGGAAACCGTCTCCGGCTACAAGGCGACGAGCTGGGAAAAGGGGTACGGCGACTACACGATGAAGCCGGATCTTTCGACGCTGCGTCGGATCCCCTGGCTTGAGGGCACGGCCCTTGTGCTCTGCGACATGTATGACCATGCGACCCATGCCGAAGTTGCGCACTCGCCGCGCGCGATCCTGAAGAAGCAGGTTGCCCGGCTCGAGGCGATGGGCATGAAGGCCTTCATGGCGACCGAACTCGAATTCTTCCTCTTTGACCAGACCTATGATGCGGCGCGGCTTTCGGGCTATCGCGACCTGAAACTGGTCTCCGGCTACAACGAGGACTACCATATCTTCCAGACCACCAAGGAAGAGGACGTGATGCGGGCGATCCGCAAGGGCCTGCAGGGCGCCGGCATCCCGGTCGAGAATTCCAAGGGCGAGGCGTCCGCCGGCCAGGAAGAGATCAATGTGCGTTATGCCGACGCACTCACCATGGCCGACCGGCATGTGATCATCAAGAATGGCTGCAAGGAGATCGCCTGGTCGAAGGGCAAGGCGATCACCTTCCTTGCCAAATGGCATTACAACGCGGCCGGCTCCTCGTCGCATATCCACCAGTCGCTTTGGTCGGCCGATGGCAAGACGCCGCTGTTCTTCGACGAGAAGGGCCAGTACGGCATGTCGGAGACGATGAAGCACTATATGGCCGGCCTGCTGAACCACGCTTCGGAGATCACCTATTTCCTGGCGCCCTACATCAATTCCTACAAGCGTTTCATGGCAGGTACGTTCGCGCCGACCAAGGCGATCTGGTCCAAGGATAACCGCACGGCCGGCTACCGGCTCTGCGGCGATGCGACCAAGGGCATCCGCGTCGAATGCCGCGTCGGCGGCTCCGATCTCAATCCCTATCTGGCGATGGCAGCACTTCTGGCCGCCGGGATTGATGGGATCGAGAAGAAGATGGAGCTCGAACCCGCTTTCACCGGTGATGCCTATGGTGCGAAGGATGTGCGCGAGATCCCGCGCACACTGCGAGCTGCGGCAGAAACGCTCAAGGGGTCGGCAATGCTTCGCTCTGCCTTCGGTGATGACGTGGTCGATCACTATGTCCGGGCGGCCGAATGGGAGCAGGAAGAATATGATCGTCGGATTACCGACTGGGAGGTTGCGCGCGGTTTCGAGCGGGCGTGACGAAAGGTGGCCTTGAGGCCGCCACGATGCCTCGCATATGGGTGTAAACATCGACAGCGGCCTCGGCCGCTGTCATCTCGTTCTAGAACAACAGGAAGACGATCATGACCATGATCCAATGCATATCGCCGATCGACGGATCGGTTTACGCCGAGCGTCCAGCGATGTCGCTCGAGGCGGCAGCCGAGGCCGTGGCTCGTGCCCGCAAGGCCCAGAAAGCCTGGGCACGTCGCCCGCTGGAAGATCGCGTGCAGCTCGTGCTGAAGGGCGTGGCCCGTCTCAACGAAATGTCCGACGAAGTGGTGCCGGAACTGGCCCATATGATGGGCCGTCCGGTGCGTTATGGTGGCGAGTACAAGGGCTTCAACGAGCGCTCCAACTATGTCGCGGCGATTGCCGCCGACTCGTTGGCGCCGCTGGTCGTGGAAGCCAGCGACAAGTTCGAGCGTCGCATCGAGCGCGAGCCGCATGGCGTCGTCTTCGTCATCGCGCCGTGGAATTACCCCTACATGACCGCGATCAACACGATCGCGCCGGCGCTGATGGCCGGCAACACCGTCGTCATCAAACATGCGACGCAGACGCTGCTGGTTGGCGAGCGCATGGTGCGCGCCTTTGTGGAGGCTGGCGTTCCCGACGACGTCTTCATCAACCTCTTCCTCGATCATCAGACGACGTCTGCGCTGATCGCGGCTGGCAACTTCAACTTCATCAACTTCACCGGTTCGGTCGAAGGTGGTCGTTCGATCGAGCGGGCCGCTGCCGGCACCTTTGCCGGTCTCGGGCTCGAGCTCGGTGGCAAGGACCCGGGTTACGTCATGGAAGACGCTGATCTGGATGCTGCCGTCGATACGCTGATGGATGGCGCGACCTACAATTCCGGGCAGTGCTGCTGCGGTATCGAGCGCGTCTACGTGCATGAAAGCCTCTACGATGCCTTCGTCGAGAAGTCGGTCGCCTGGGTGTCGAACTACAAGCTCGGCAATCCGCTCGATCCGGAAACGACGCTCGGACCGATGGCCAACAAGCGCTTCGCCAAGGTGGTGCGCGAGCAAATCGCCGATGCCGTGTCGAAGGGTGCCAAGGCGCTGGTCGATCCGAAACTCTTCCCGGCCGATGATGGCGGCGCCTATATCATGCCGCAGATCCTCGTGAACGTCGATCACTCCATGGCCTTCATGAAGGACGAGACCTTTGGTCCGGCCGTCGGCATCATGAAGGTGAAGAGCGACGAGCAGGCGCTCGGTCTGATGAACGACAGCCCCTATGGCCTGACCGCCTCGCTCTGGACGCAGGATCCCGAACGCGCTGCCCGCATCGGCCGCGAGATCGAGACCGGCACCGTGTTCATGAACCGCGCCGACTATCTCGACCCGGCGCTCTGCTGGACCGGCGTCAAGGAGACCGGCAAGGGCGGCTCGCTCTCGGTTCTCGGCTTCCAGAACCTCACCCGTCCGAAATCCTACCATCTGAAGAAAGTCACGAAATGAACATCGTCGCCAACTGGAGCTATCCCACCGCCGTCAAGATGGGACGTGGCCGCATCAAGGAACTGGCGGACGCCTGCAAGTCGCTCGGCATGAAGAAGCCGCTGTTGATCACCGACCGGGGCCTCGCGCCGATGGGGATCACGCAGACGGCGCTCGATGTCCTGGAAGAGGCGGGTCTCGGCCGGGCGATCTTCGCCGATGTCGATCCGAACCCGAACGAAAAGAACCTCGAAGCCGGCATCAAGGCCTACAAGGATGGTGGCCATGACGGCGTTGTCGCCTTCGGCGGCGGCTCCGGCCTCGATCTTGGCAAGTGCGTCGCCTTCATGGCCGGGCAGACGCGGCCGGTCTGGGATTTCGAGGATATCGGGGACTGGTGGACGCGGGCCAATTCCGAGGGCATCGCTCCGATCGTGGCCGTGCCGACCACAGCCGGCACCGGCTCGGAAGTCGGTCGCGCTTCGGTCATCACCAACTCCGTCACCCATGTGAAGAAGATCATCTTCCATCCGAAATTCCTGCCCGGCGTCGTCATCTGCGATCCGGAGCTGACGGTTGGCATGCCGAAGATGATCACGGCGGGTACGGGCATGGACGCGTTCGCCCATTGCCTGGAAGCCTATTCCTCGCCCTTCTATCATCCGATGAGCCAGGGTATCGCGCTTGAAGGTATGCGGCTGGTCAAGGACTTCCTGCCGCGCGCCTATCATGACGGTACCGATATCGAGGCCCGCACCAACATGATGTCGGCGGCCGCCATGGGTGCCACGGCGTTCCAGAAGGGGCTTGGCGCCATCCATGCGCTGTCGCACCCGATCGGCGCCGTCTACAACACCCATCACGGCATGACCAATGCTGTTGTCATGCCGCCGGTGCTGAAGTTCAACCGTCACACGATCGAAGACAAGATCGAGCGGGCCGCCGCCTATCTCGGGATATCAGGTGGTTTCGACGGGTTCTACGACTATGTGCTGGCGCTACGCGCCGAACTGCATGTGCCCGAGAACCTCACGGCCATGGGTATTGCCAATGACCGGATCGATGAACTCTCGGCCATGGCGATCGAGGATCCGAGCGCTGGCGGCAATCCGGTCAAGATGACGCTTGAAAACACCAAGCAGCTCTTCGCCGACTGCTTCTAAGCGCGGATCTCACTGATTTGCAGAACGATGAAAACCCTGCCATCTTGAGGCGGGGTTTTCTTTTTTACTTTCAGCCTGTTTCAGGCGATGTCCGTTGATCTTTGGGGGTGTTTCTTATGTCATTTCCGACAAAATCGGTTTACCGTCTGCTGATCGGCGTTTTTGCAGCGAGCCTTGCATTCCAGGCCGGTTCTGCTTTTGCAGAAAGCTATCAGGGGCTTCTGAAGAAGGGCTATACGGTTGGCAAAATGAGCCAGGGCAAGTCTGGTTCGCTGGGCTGGGTGCTGACAGGCAAAGACGGCAAGCAGTTCTGCAAATCCAAGGTCAGCCTCGCAGTGGTGGACAAGAAGACCCTTGTCAGCATTCTCGCCAGTGGCCGGATGGTCAAGGTGGATCGCGCAACATTCGAAGCCGGCATCGGAGGCCCCGATCCTTCGCTTCCTCTTCTATCTGACCTCAAGGCTGGCCGCGTCGGGCCGCAGCACGTGGGTGCCTGCACCCCGCTGCGTGGCTGAACGGTCCAAACGCTTCCGTTTCAACATTCGAATATACTAGAGATTTCCAGCGCTTCTCCCCAATTCAGGGGAGGGGTAGAGCCTTCGTGTTTGCGGTTTATTAACCATGATTGGCAATGATGTGTTTACGAGGCGCCAATGACGAGGGTTGCCCCAGAGCGATGAAGCGCTCGGAACAGAGCCCTTGAGGAACACGCATGCCAGTCATTTCATTCGCCAATGCCAAGGGCGGTGCCGGCAAGACCACTGCAGCACTCCTGCTCGCCACGGAGCTTGCGCATCAAGGCTATCGCGTCGCGATTCTCGATGCCGACCCGCAGCGCTGGATCACCCAATGGTTCGAGCTGTCCGGTCCGCAGCACAATATCGAGGTGGTCTCGGAGGTTTCGGTTGCGTCCGTTCAGGGCCATATCCGCGAGTTGTCGCGGACCAATGACTATATCATCATGGATCTCGCCGGTGCCCGCGATGCCATGGTGACGACGGCCGTCGGCCTGTCCGACCATGTCATGATCCCCGTGCAGGGCTGTGCGATGGACGCCAAGGGCGGTGCGCAGATCCTCGACCTGATCAAGATGATGGAAGACGCCGGCAATCTTGTCATTCCGCATTCGGTTGTGCTGACCCGCGTTACCTCCATGGTGACGACGCGGGCGCTGCTGACCATCAAGGGCTTGCTTGCCGCTCGCGGCGTCAATGTCGTCAACACGCCGATTGCCGAACGCAGCGCTTTCCGCGAAATCTTCGACTGTGGTGGCACGCTGTATTCGATGGATGCAGCGAAGATCAGCAATCTCGACAAGGCCCAGGAGAATGCCAAGGCCTTCGCCAACGAGGTCATGCGCCTCCTGCCGGTCAAGATCATCCGCTCCGCCCAGCCGCGCCGTTTGTTCCGCCTGGTGCGCAGCGCCGCCTGAACTTTCCTCCCGAAAGCACCAACTCTCAACCGCCGGCGATGCTGGCGGTTTTTTTATACGCGTCGCACCAACGGAAAAGCCGCGAGTGAGATGCTCGCGGCTTTTGTTCAGGGTTCGCTGAGGTCTGTGTGTCAGTCGACAAATTCGACCGTCACGCCAGGTTTCACCATCTTGGCGAGTTCCGTTGCGTCCCAATTGGTCAGGCGGATACAGCCATGGCTCTGGGTGCGGCCGATCTTGGAGGGTTCGGGCGTGCCGTGGATGCCATAGGTCGGCTTCGACAGCGCCAGCCAGACCGTGCCGACCGGGCCGTTGGGACCCGGCGGGATCTGCAGGATCTTGTCGTTGGCGCCCTGCTGGAAGTTGACCTTCGGGTTGTAGGTGTAGCCCGGATTAAGCGCGATGCGCTCGATCGTCACCGTGCCCGACGGAGAGGGCGTGTCGGTCGAGCCGATGCTGGCCGGGTAGGCGGCAACCAGATTGCCGTCAGCGCCATAGGCGAAGACCTGCTTCAGCGCCTTGTCGGCGACGATTCGGGTCACGCTGCCGGTCTTCGGCGGGCCGGGCTCGATCACCTTGATGATGGTGCCGGGAATGCTGAAGTCGACACCCGGGTTGAGTTCGCGCAGATAGCCTTCGTCCATGTGGAATTTTTCAGCCAGCATCTCGGCCGTCGAGGTATAGGCCATGGCCGGCAGTTGCGCCTTGTGGGCGTAGTCTTCCGGGATCGAGGCGACATAGGGGCCTGCGGCATCGCCAGCCGTGATCGTGTAGCTGTTGATCGCCAGGCCACCGGAGAGGCGCAGGCGCTCGAGAATATCCTCGGCATTGTTCGGATCGAGCGTCTCGCCGGTCATCGTCTGCCAGGCGACGATGGCCTTGTTGACGTTCTGCCCCATCTTGCCGTCGATCACGCCGGGGGAGACGCCCTCGCGGTCGAGGAAGACCTGCAGGGCGGTGATCTCCAGGCGCGACAGATTGCTCTTGACCGGGATTTCGGGGGTTACGGTTCGTGCGGGTGCATTGTCCGTCGGTGGAGCCATGTCCGGGCCGCCATAGGGCATATCGGAGGGAGAGCCGTCTAATGGCTGGCCGTCGCTGGGCAGGGCGTCCGGAATGGATGCGGTCGTGACATCGTCATCCCAGCCGCGTGGTTGCGGTGGCGGGTCGTTGCGATAGGGGTCGTAGACCCCGGGCAGGTCGCGATGGCGTCCAGCATTTTGCGGCGGATAATAGCTCTCCGCCGGAATTTCCGTCGCAACCAGATTGCCGAAGCGGTCGATCAGCACCGTGCGGCCCATGCGGTCGCGGCTGATCACCACATCACCCGTCTCCGGAATGTAGTCGAGGATGTCGCCTTCCGGCGACACGAGAAGGGTCTGGGACTTGCGGTAGTCGTAGACGGATTGCGCCCATGAGGCGCCTGTAGTCGCCAGCGACGTGGCGGCAAGAGCCACCATGAGCAAGCCTGATTTCCTGATGTCGTGCACGGTGCGGTTTCCTCGTCTCTGCGGGCGACAAACGCGACAAATTTGACACTAATGTGGAAAAGGTGAATTCATAATGAATATTAGATTAACTTGCTGTGGGGGCAGGGGGAGAACCGTTCAATCGGCACCGGGTTCCGGGGTCAATGCGGTATCCGAGGGGGAACGATGCAGGACCGACTGAGACTGGATTCCTTTCTACCTTACCGACTTATCCGGGTTGCGGAGCGATTCGATACGGCGTTCACGCAGTATTGTGGACCGGACGACGAATTGTCCTGGTCCGAATGGCAGGTCCTGTGGTCGCTGGGCGAGCAGTCGCCCATCACCGCGAAGTCGATTTCGCTGCAGTCGGGTCTATCGAAAACCAAGATCAGCCGTGCGGTGAAAGTGCTGGAAGATCGGGGATATGTGCTGCGCAAGCGCGATCGAGCCGATCGCCGCTTCGAGCTGTTGTCGCTCTCGGATGAGGGGCTCCAGCGCTTCGATCGGCTGGAGCGCTCGGCACAAGCCTTCCAAGGCTGGCTTGAGCAGTCGGTCAACATCGCCTATCTCTCGTCGCTCGACAGCGGCCTGGTCGGTCTCGAACATATGGCGGCTGCCGGACTTTTTCAGATCGCGGCACCGTCCGTCGAGGAAACCATTACATGATCTCTTTTCGTGGTCCGCGCGGACCATACCTTGCTCTCGATCCAAGCTCCGTCTTCGATATCGGGTCCTGCATCGTCGACGGCGTGGATGTGGCGCCGGGGCGTGCCATCCCGGATGACGGCGATCCCCGCATCGACCATTCGCTCGAAGGTTTCCTCTTCACCTGCGGACCGGACCATATCCGCCATCCGCAACCGATGGCGGATAGCAAGCGGCACTATCCCCTGCATGGTTCATTTTCCGCCCACCCGGCCGAGGCGCTTGCCTTTTCGTCCGAGGGTGTCGATCTGCTAGCCTCTGCCATTGTCCCCGTGAATCTGGCGGATGGCGGGACGGCGGAGCTGCATCGGCAGTGGCGGATCAAAGGTGAGAGCGGTGAGGTCCATTTGGCCGATCGGGTGGTCAACACCAGCGATACGTCCATCCCGGTTTTCCTGATGTACCACATCAATCTGGGCGCCAGGCATTTCGACGAAGGCACTGCGCTTGAAGGCGCGATGCTGGAGGGCAGCTCCATGCCCTGGGCCTTCGGCGAGGGGGACGGCAGCATCTTCTGCGTTCCCGCCGGCCATGGCGGCTGGGCCGAGCTGCGGCTTGGGCCGATGACGGCGATCGGCGGCAAGCGCTTGAAGGTGCGGTTCCGCACGGATACGCTGCCTTACCTGCAAGTGTGGCGAAACCAGAAGGCGCCAGCGCATGTGCTCGGCATCGAGCCGGTGTCGCATCGCTGGGTGAGCCGCGCGGAACTGGAGGCCGCTGGCGAGTTCAACATCTTGCAGCCCGGAAAGAGCCGCGACTACGGGCTTGCCTTTTCCTTCATCTGAACGTGGAACGCAGGGACCTGCGAGATTGACGCTTGGGGATGCCCGTCGTAGATGTTTGACCCCAAGAAATTGACGAGGTGCCCCGATGAACATCCGGCAGATCAACGAGGAATATTCGGTCAGCGGCCAGATCACGGTCGACGAGGTCGATCAGATCAAGGCGCTCGGCTTCAAGTCGATCGTCTGCCACCGCCCTGACGGCGAGGAATTCGGCCAGCCAGAATTCGCAGCCGTTGCCAAGCGCGCGGAAGAACTGGGCCTCAAGATCAAGCATGTGCCCGTTGGCCCGATGGGCGTAACGCCGGATGCGGTGGCCGCCATGGTCGATGCGCTCGAAGACTTCGACAAGCCGATGCTCGGCTATTGCCGCTCGGGTGCTCGTTCCACCGCGACCTATGAGCACGCACTGCGCCAGCGCGGCTGAGATCCCTTTTCCACCACCGTGGCCGGACCGTCGCGTCCGGCCCGTTTGTTTTTCAAACCAGCCTCAAGCAGGAGTTTTCCCATGAGCATCAAGCGTATCGAGCCCGGCAAGCGCATGAGCGGCGCCGTCGTCCACGGCAACACCGTCTATCTGGCCGGTCAGGTCGGCGAAGGCACGTCCGTGACCGAACAGTCGAAGTCGGCGCTGGCCGAAGTCGACCGCCTGCTGGCCGCTGCCGGTTCTGACAAGTCGAAGATCCTGCAGACGATCATCTACCTCTCCGACATGTCGACCTTCGGCGAAATGAACGCCGTCTGGGAAGGCTGGATTGATCCTGCCAACCCGCCGGCTCGCGCCACGTCGGAAGCTGCTCTCGCGACCCCGGACTACAAGGTCGAGTTCATCGTCACGGCGGCGATCTGATTTCTGAGAGACGTCCCAGAACAGGAAAAGGCCGGGAGTGATCCCGGCCTTTTCTCGTTTCTGGTCAATGGCCTGTCAGGCCTTGTTGCGAATTTGAGTCAAGGTGCGCGTCGGCGTGATCGCTTCCGGATCGAGCTTGATCTCGATGATCGCGGGCTTTCCAGATGCGCGGGCGCGCAGGAAGGCCGGAGCGAAGTCTTCGGTCTTTTCGACGGTTTCGCCGTGGCCGCCATAGGCCTTGGCCAAAGCTGCGAAATCGGGATTGGTGAGATCCGTGGCGCTGACGCGGCCTGGATATTCGCGCTCCTGGTGCATGCGGATCGTGCCATACATGCCATTGTTGATGACGAGCGTGATGATCGGCAGGTTGTAACGGATGGCGGTCGCGAATTCCTGGCCATGCATCATGAAGCAGCCGTCACCAGCAAAGCAGATGACTTCACGCTCAGGGAACAGCTGCTTGGCAGCGACGGCTGCCGGCAGGCCGTAGCCCATGGAGCCGGAGGTCGGGGCAGCCTGGGTGTTGAAGGCCTGGAAGCGATGGAAGCGATGCAGCCAGGTGGCGTAGTTGCCGGCGCCATTGGTGAAGATTGCGTCCTTCGGCGTATTGGCTTCGATCCACTCCATGACCGGGCCCATTTGCACGGCGCCCGGACCTGCCTTGGGCGGCGTCGACCAGGCGAGATAGGCGGCGTGCATGGTCTCAGTGCGCTCGGCCCAGGCGGGGGCATCCTGCGCCTCAAGCGTGGCGAGGGCGGAGACGAATTCTTCGGGCGCTGCACAGATGGCGAGATCGGCGCGGTAGACGCGGCCGAGTTCGGACGGGTCAGGATGTATGTGAACCAGCTTTTGCGCCGGGTAGGGGATGTCCATCAGGGTGTAGGACGAGGACGGCATTTCGGAGAAGCGACCGCCGAGCAGGATCAGCAGGTCGGTTTCCTTCACTTCCCTAGCCAGCGCCGGATTGATCCCGATGCCGACATCGCCAGCGTAGGATGGATGCAGGTGATCGAAGAGCATCTGGCGGCGGAAGGAGCAGCCGACCGGCAGCTTGAACTTTTCGGCAAAGGCCTGGATGCCGGCGACCGAAGTCTCGCTCCAGCGGGTGCCGCCGAGAACGACCATCGGGCGCTTGGCAATCTTCAACATCTCGCCGAGGGCGGCAATCTGGCTCGGACCGGGATGGGCCTCGACGGGTGTGTAGGGCTTCGCTTCCGGGGCGTCGACCTCGTCCAGCAGCATGTCTTCCGGCAGCGTCAGCACAACCGGGCCTGGGCGGCCTGATGTGGCAACCGCAAAGGCGCGGGTGACGAATTCCGGGATGCGGCGGGCGTCATCGATCTCGCCGACCCATTTGGCAAATTCCGTGAAGGCGCGGCGGTATTCGACTTCCTGGAACGCTTCGCGCTCCTTCATGTCGCGGCCGATCTGGCCGATGAAGAGGATCATCGGGATCGAATCCTGTCTGGCGACATGCAGACCGGCGGAGGCGTTCGTGGCGCCCGGACCACGGGTCACCATGCAGATGCCGGGCTTGCCCGTCAGGCGACCCCAGGTGTCGGCCATCATCGCGGCCCCTCCTTCCTGGCGGCAGACCAGGGTCTCGATGCCGCTGTCCTTCAGCGCATCGAGCACGGCGAGATAGCTTTCGCCGGGGACGCACGAGACACGTTCGACGCCGTTTGCCTTCAGGGCCTCAACGATCAGTTCGCCGCCGGTTCTCTTCATTTCGTCTTCCTTTCCAGCTCGGCCAGTTCGGCCAGAATGTCTTCGCCATGCTCGCCGATGCGCGGGCTCGGGCGCTCGTAGCGCAGGGGTGTCTCGGAGAGCACGATCGGCGTGCGAACTCCTGGGATCACGGTGCCCTTGTCGTCGGTCAGCTCGATCTTCAGGCCGCGTGCCTGGACCTGCGGGTCGGCGAACATTTCCTCGATCGAGTTGATCGGTCCCGCCGGCACGGCATTGGCTTCACAGGCCGAGAGCAGATCGCGCTTCTGCCACTTCTCTGTTTCTGCGGTGACGATGCGGCGGACCTCGACCTTGTTGGCGACACGGGCCTTGTTGGTGGCAAAACGCTCGTCCTCGGCGATAGTGGGGATGCCGAGGATGGTGCAGAGGCGCTTGAACTGACCGTCATTGCCGACGGCAAGGATCAGGTGGCCATCTGCTGTCGGCACCACTTCATAGGGGCTGATGTTCGGATGGGCGTTGCCAAGCCGGGTCGGCGGTTTGCCGGAGATCAGGTAGTTCATGTTCTGGTTGGCAAGAACCGCCGACATGACGTCGAGCAGGGCCATGTCGACGAACTGGCCTTGGCCTGTTTTCATGACGTGGATCAGGGCTGCCTGGATGGCGGTGACGGCATAAATGCCGGTAAAGATGTCGGCGATGGCAACACCCGCCTTCATCGGCTCGCCGTCCTTTTCGCCTGTAATCGACATGAAGCCGGACATGCCCTGGACGATATAGTCGTAGCCGGCAAAATCGGCATAGGGGCCGTTCTGGCCGAAGCCGGTGATCGAGCAGTAGACGAGCTTGGGGTTGATCGCCTTCAGGCTCTCATAGTCGAGACCGTATTTTTCGAGACCGCCGCGCTTGAAGTTCTCGATGACGACGTCAGCTGAGGCGCAGAGGCGGCGAACGGTTTCCTGGCCTTCCGGCGTCTTCAGATCAATGGCGATGGAGCGCTTGTTGCGGTTGGTCGAATGGTAATAGGCAGCCGACAGGTTTTCGCCATCGGCGCCCTCGACGAAGGGAGGTCCCCAGGCGCGGGTGTCGTCGCCACCTTCGGGGTTCTCCACCTTGATCACATCAGCGCCGAGATCGGCAAGCATCTGGCCTGCCCAGGGACCGGCCAGCACGCGGGCAAGTTCGATCACGCGGATGCCTGATAGCGGTGGCGGGGCGGACGGGCTGTCAGTCATGCTGCTTCCTCTGCGCAGGGCGACACCTCGACCCAATTTGCCGGCTGTCATGAGTTTTCCTGCGATACAGACCGTCTTAGCGCCGGATCATGGCCTTCGCACTTGATTTTCTCTCATGGGATCATTCCGTTTTGACAAGCCTGGATGGCGTCATGCGGTGAAACGGTCGAGCCAGGCGAGGAAATCCGCGACGGCCCGCTCACGGCCGATTTCATTCAGGGTCTCATGGCGCATCTCGTCATAGATGGTCGTGGTCACCTGGGTCATGCCAGCATCCATCATACGCCGGCCGAGCCAGCGGATCTCACGGCCCTTGTTGGTGGCCGGATCCTGCCCACCGCCGACGAGATAAACGGGCAGGCCCTTGGGCAAGAGAGCGAGGCGTTCCTTAGAGGCGCCAGCGAATGTCATGCGAAAGATATCCTGCCACATCGAGACGCTGGCGTCGAAGCCGCAGAGAGGGTCGGCAATGTAGGCGTCCACCTCCGCCGGATCGCGCGACAGCCAGTCGAACAGTGTGCGATGACCGGGGATGGATTTGCCCCAGGCGCCGAATGTGGCCTGGGGAAGGATGGCGGAGGGCACGTCGGAGCCTTTCAGCATTTTTTCGACAGCAAGCACGGCCTGGGCAACGCGGCCGGCAGGGCCGGGATTGAAATTGGAGTTCCAGACGGAGAGTGCCTGAAAGGCCTGCGGGTGTGTCGAGGCTGTATTCAGCGCGATCAGTCCGCCCATGGAATGACCAAACAGGGTGACCGGGAGGCCGGGATGTCTGCCGACGGCGTGATCGCGCATGGCACGCACATCCGCGATCACCTTGGTGACGCCGTCGCGGGCAGCATAGCGGCCGAGGCTCGCATCCGGCGCGGTGGTCTCGCCATGGCCGCGATGGTCGTGTGCGTAGACGTGGTAGCCGCGTTTGGACAGTGCTTCCGCAAAGGCGGCATACCGGCGCGCGTGTTCGGCAAGTCCGTGGCAGACCACCACGATCCCACGCGGCGTCCCCGCTGCGGCCAGATGGTGATAGGCGAGGCGCGCGCCGGTCGGCGATTGATGAAAATTCAGATTTGAAAACATTCGGTTCTCCCAGTCGGGCGATAGGAGCGTATTTCCCACTGATGCGCAATATCCTGGAGTTCTCGCTTGTGGAGGGGGGCGTGCGCGATGATAAGGCGGCTGCTCCAAGGCTGCGGTCTCAGAGATCACCGTTATTTCTCGGCACTTTTTTGTGGGCCGCATTGCCCCGACCGGGCAATTCGCCTAGATAGCGTGCAAACCCCCATCAGCCGCCGGAGCAATTTCCCCATGGCACGCCAGTTCATCTATCACATGTCGGGACTGAACAAGTCCTACGGCGCCAAGAAGATCCTTGAGAACGTCAACCTGTCTTTCTACCCGGATGCCAAGATCGGTATTCTCGGTCCGAACGGTGCGGGTAAGTCCACCGTGCTGCGCATCATCGCCGGCAAGGACAAGGAGTATACCGGAGAAGCTTGGCTGGCGGACGGTGCGACGGTTGGTTACCTGGAACAGGAGCCGCATCTCGATCCGTCGAAGAATGCCTTCGAGAACGTCATGGAGGGCGTGGCCGACAAGCAGGCCGTGCTCGACCGTTACAACGAACTGATGATGAACTATTCCGACGAGACGGCGGAAGAGGGCGCGAAGCTTCAGGATATCATCGACAGCCAGAACCTCTGGGACCTGGAACAGCAGGTCGAGATGGCGATGGAAGCGCTGCGTTGCCCGCCGAAGGATTCCGACGTCACTGTGCTGTCGGGTGGTGAACGCCGCCGAATCGCGCTCTGCCGCCTGCTGCTGTCGCAGCCGGACCTGCTGCTGCTCGACGAACCGACCAACCATCTCGATGCCGAGACGATCGCCTGGCTGGAAAAGCACCTGCGTGACTATCCGGGCGCCGTGATGATGATCACCCACGATCGCTACTTCCTCGACAACGTCACCGGCTGGATTCTCGAGCTCGACCGCGGCCGTGGCATTCCCTACGAAGGCAACTATTCCGCTTACCTGCAGGCCAAGGCCAAGCGCATGCAGCAGGAAGCCCGTGACGAAGCCGGCCGCCAGAAGGCTCTGTCGCGTGAACAGGAGTGGATCGCATCCAGCCCCAAGGCCCGCCAGGCCAAGTCGAAGGCGCGTATCAAGGCCTATGAACAGCTCGTGGATGCCGCAGAAAACATCCGCCCCGGCGATGCGCAGATCATCATTCCGGTCTCCGAGCGGCTCGGCCAGGTGGTCATCGAGCTCGAAGGCATCACCAAGGGCTTCGAAGGGCGTACCCTGATCAACGATCTGTCGATCAAGCTGCCGCCGGGTGGCATCGTCGGCATCATCGGCCCCAACGGCGCGGGTAAGTCGACGCTGTTCAAGATGATCACCGGTCAGGAAACGCCTGACGCCGGTTCGATCCGCATCGGCGATACCGTTCATCTCGGTTATGTCGACCAGAGCCGTGATGCGCTGGATGGCAACAAGACCGTCTGGGAGGAAATCTCCGGTGGTGCCGAAATCATCAAGCTCGGCAAGTTCGACATGAATTCCCGCGCTTACTGCGGCGCCTTCAATTTCAAGGGCGGTGACCAGCAGCAGAAGGTCGGCAACCTCTCCGGTGGTCAGCGCAACCGCGTGCACCTCGCCAAGATGCTGAAGGCCGGCGGCAACGTGCTGCTGCTCGACGAACCGACGAACGACCTCGATACGGAAACGCTGGGGGCGCTTGAAAGCGCGCTCGAAGCCTTTGCCGGCTGCGCGATCATCATCAGCCACGATCGCATGTTCCTCGACCGTCTGGCGACGCATATCCTCGCCTTCGAAGGCAACGGACATGTCGAGTGGTTCGAGGGTAACTTCGAGGACTACGAACAGGACAAGATCCGCCGTCTGGGTCCGGATGCGCTCAATCCGGGCAGCCAGTCGTACAAGCGCCTGACACGCTGAGCGCCAAAGAAAGCGTTTCGCCTTGAATTCGAACGGGGATCGGCGCTAGCGCCGGTCCCTTTTTTTTGGGCGGACGCTCCAGCAATTTGGTGACGAGCGGCAGCAATATTTGCGCTTGCCTCAATTTCGATAATCACATAAACATATCTTTATGTCATTTTCGTCATTGGGGCTTCGCATGCAATTTGGTGTCGACACTCTGGTGGATCTGCTGAAGGCGGCGGGAGAACCGACCCGCCTCCGTCTTCTGGCGCTGTTGGCGGCGGGAGATCTTACCGTCACCGATCTTACCGAAATTCTTGGCCAGTCACAGCCCCGCATCTCGCGTCATCTGAAGCTGCTTGCCGAGGCCGAACTGATAGACCGCTATCAGGAGGGCGCCTGGGCCTATTTCCGCCTGAAGCAGGAAGGATCCGCTTCGACGCTGATCCGCACGCTGCTCGATGTCACCGACGAGGCAGACCCCGTGCTCGTGCGCGACCGGGACCGGCTTGCGTCGGTCAAGCGTGCCCGCGCGGAGAAGGCGCAGGAATATTTCAGCCGCAATGCGTCTGAATGGGATGAGTTGCGCCGTCTGCACGTGAACGATGCCGATGTCGAGGCGGCTTTGCTCGGTGTCATCGGCGAAGAACCGGTGGAGGCACTGCTCGACCTCGGCACCGGCACCGGGCGCATTCTGCAATTGCTGTCCGATCGGTATCGGCGTGCGGTCGGGGTGGATGCGAGCCGCGACATGCTGTCTGTCGCCCGCTCGAACCTGGACAAAGCGGGCGTGCTGTCGGCGACCGTGCGCCACGGCGATATTCTCAATCTGCCGCTCGATGCGAGCGACTACGATCTCGTCACGGTGCATCAGGTGTTGCATTTCCTTGAAGAGCCGGAACTGGCGCTTGCTGAGGCCGCGCGCATGCTGCGACCCGGTGGGCGTCTGGCGATCATCGACCTCGCGCCACACGAACTCGACTATCTGCGCAACGAGCACGCCCATCTTCGTCTCGGCTTCTCCCATGCCGTCATGGCGGAGTGGCTGGCGCGACAGGGCTTGTCGGTCGAGAATGTCGTCGACCTGCCGCCGCAGAGTGCGGCCGGGCGCGGGCTTACCGTGACAATCTGGCTGGCCAGACGCGAAAATGCGACTGCGGCACAGCCTCATTCCGAACCTCTTGTCCTGACGGGGAGCCGATAAGATGGCCCAGAACGAACGCGCCACCAGCCAGCCTTCCAAGTTGAAGGTATCTTTCGAGTTCTTTCCGCCGAAGTCGCCTGATATGGCCGACCAGCTCTGGCAGACCGTCGAGGCGCTTCAGCCTTTCCAGCCGGACTTCGTTTCGGTGACCTATGGCGCCGGCGGTACGACACGGGAACCGACGCTCTCGACGGTCGGCCGTCTGATCGCCCAGACGCCGCTTGCGACGGCCGCGCATCTCACCTGCGTCGCGGCAACCCGCGAGGAGGTTCGCCTGGTGGTGGACGAGTTCAAGGCGCTCGGCGTGCGCCATTTCGTGGCTCTGCGCGGTGATCCGCAGGGAGGCGTCGGTACGCGGTATGAGCCGCATCCGGGGGGCTTCGAAAATGCGGCCGACCTCGTGCGCGGTCTGCGCGAGATGGGCGATTTCGAGGTTTCCGTGTCAGCCTATCCGGAAAAACATCCTGAAAGTCAGGACGAGGCGGCCGATATCGAGATGCTGAAGCGCAAGGTCGATGCCGGGGCAACGCGGGCGCTGACCCAGTTCTTCTTCGACAACGACACGTTCGAACGCTATCTGAACCGCGTGCGCGCGGCCGGCATCACCATTCCGATCGTACCCGGCATCA
This sequence comes from Rhizobium sp. AG855, assembly GCF_003610655.1. NCBI lineage: Bacteria > Pseudomonadati > Pseudomonadota > Alphaproteobacteria > Hyphomicrobiales > Rhizobiaceae > Rhizobium > Rhizobium sp. AG855. The sequence continues at coordinate 1,075,932 of NZ_RAQG01000003.1, forward strand.
TGCCGATCCAGAACCTGAGCCAACTCAAGCGTTTTGCCTCGATGTGCGGCGCAAGCGTGCCGGAGCGTCTGGATCGACGTTTCGAAGGCACGGAGGGCGACGCGCAGGCACGGGCCGAGGTTGCGGCCGATATCGCGGCCGAGCAGATCGCCGACCTTGCCAAGCGCGGCATTGCGGAATTCCATCTCTACACCATGAACCGCGCCCCGCTCACCGTCGCAACGCTGACTCGCCTGGGTTTGGGCGCACAGTCGAGCAGTCTGTCGGGCGCTGCTGCCTGAAGAGAGTGTGCTTGAGGCCAAAGAGAAAGGCGCGTGACGGTTCCTGTCACGCGCCTTTTTTGAATGGTTGAAGCATTTCTGCTGGAGAGGCCTCAGCCGGCCGTCTCATGGCGGGTGGTTCGCCTGATCTGTGATCAGATGAACAGCATCGTGGCTATGAAAACAAACGCCGCACCGACGATAAGGACATTAAGCGAATTGGTCAGTCCCATTGTGTGCCTCCTTGCGTTGACCGTTAGATATTATGTCCGATTTGTGTCAGCGAAAAGCGGAATCTGTGCTGCGCTGCCGCATAGATCGGTGGATAAGGTCATGGCTGTTTGTAAAACACTCCAGATATCAGGGAGTTCCGGACCTCTCCCCAAATATTAATGGAGGTTAATTACGGTGAGGGTTGGCGTCGTTTCATGGCGCGAACTGGCGATCTGGGTGTCGCAATTCCGGCGGTTCTTCTTCTGAAGGTTCCGCCGACGGAACCATTCGCACTGCAAAAAAAAAGGCCGGAGCAACAGCCCCGGCCGGCATAACATAGGAGCGCTCGGCGCTGATGCGTTCAGAGGGCGTTCAAGAGTGCTGACGTGGCCCATCCATCGGCCGGCAGGCCGAGGCGCTGTTGCTCCTTCTGGATGGCGACGCGCGTGCCCGAGCCGAGAATGCCGTCGATCTTTCCGACGTCATAGCCAAGACCCTGAAGTTTGGTCTGGAGAACCTTCATCTCGTCGACGCTGAGGCCTGGCTCCGGATTGCCCTTCTGGTAGGGCGGGGCGCCGGAGAGACGGGTGGCGAAATAGGCCGCCGAGGTCGTGTAGATGAAGGACTGGTTCCATTCGAGGTAGATGTTGAAATTGGGGTAGGTGATGAAGGCCGGGCCCTTGCGGCCTTGCGGCAGGACGAGCGAAGCGGGCAGGGCGGCAAACGCGGTGTCTCCGTCCCGCGGCACGACGCCCAGCTTGAACCAGTCCGCTGCCGTCATGGTTCCGCCGAGGCCTGATTTGTCGAAGGGCAGGTTGTCCGGAATGGTGACTTCCTGGATCCAGGGTTCGCCGCGCTTGAAGCCGAGATGCTGGATGAACTTCGCGGCCGTCAGGATGGCGTCCGGGCTGCTCGTCTTGACGTTGATATGCCCGTCGCCATCGCCATCGACTCCGAACTCGATGATGTCCTTGGGCAGCATCTGCACCTGGCCGATTTCACCGGCCCAGGCGCCGGTATTGGTCGCGGGGTCAAGGTCGGCATGCTGGACCATCTTGATCAGTGCCAGAAGCTGGGGACGGAAGAGTTCCGGGCGACGGCAGTCATGCGAGAGAGTGACCAGCGCATCACGCGTGTTGAAGTCGCCCTGAACGGCGCCGAAATCGGTTTCCATCGCCCAGAAGGCGGTGATGACGCCAGAGGGGACGCCGTATTCCTGTTCGGCGCGGGCGAAGGTGTCGGCAAACTGCTTCAGCTTCTGTCGGCCGATATCGAGGCGGGCCTGAGAGACCGTGCGCTGGGAGAATTCAAGGAAGGTCTGACGGAAAACACCCTGCGAGCGGTCGCGTGACAGCACCTTTTCGTTGATCTGCGCACCGGCGAGCGCTTTCTCCACGACGTCTGCCGGGGTGCCGGCTGCGATGGATTCCTGGCGAACGCCGTCAAGGAAAGCGCCGAGGTCGCCGCCGCATTGCTGGGCGAAAGAGAGGCTGGTCGAGGCGAGCAACATGACGAGGGGGAGGCTGAGACGGGGGGCGAGCTTCATCAATCGGTCCTTTGAATATGCCTTGGGGAGGTCGCGGCAACACTGGACGGACATGACGACGGTTCTGTGGCGTTTCCGCAGCAAACGTAGCTCTCTGACTGCCTTTGCGTCATGTATCGGCAGGCAGGTTTATCATTTCGAGACCGCGGCGACCCAATTGTGCCAGTTCTTCTGCGTGCCGGCAAAGACGTTGATGTCGGTATCGCCCTTGATGCCGGGGATCACGCCTGTGGACGTGTATTGCCAGAAGGCCCAGCGGCGCTCGGAATAGATCTCGCTCGGATGCTGGGCGACGGCGCGGACCCAGAAGTGATAGTCGTCGAAAGCGCCAGTCAGATTGTCGCGATGGAAATCGACCGACGTATAGATGATCGGCCGCTTGCCATAATAGGCCTCAAGCCTGTCCATGAAGCGCTTCATCTCGCTGCGGACGGTCGCTGAATCCGGCCGCGTGCGGCAGGTCTTGGAGGAGGGGTTCCATTCGGCATCAAGCACCGGCGGCAGCTGGATCGCCTCACGCGGGACGTTGGCGATGAACCAGTCGGCCTGTTGGTCTGCGGTCGAGCAGAAATAGTAGAAATGGTAGGGCGCGTAAGCGAGGCCGGCCGCGCGGGCGCCCTGCCAGTATTCGTTGAAGCGCGGGTCGAGACGGTCGCCTCCTTCCGTCGCCTTGATGAAGACGAAGGAGACGCCGGAGCGCTTGACCTGCCGCCAGTCGACGTCGCCGTTCCACTTGGAGACGTCGATGCCGTGCACCTGATGGCGGTGCGGTGTCTTTCCGCCAAAATCCTGCGGATCGGTGTCGTGGAAACGCGGCGAGACGGAGGCCGTCTCCATCAGGTCATAACTGCCCGAGGTGCAGCCGGCAAAGAACAGGCAGAGGGGCAGAAATGCCGTCGAAAGCCACCGCATCTGATATCCATGGGTCAGATTGAATCCTGTGCCCGGACAGACGGTGCGTGCGGTCCGATGCGTCGAGACTCCTTGTCCACCCATCATGGTTAAAACGGGGTTACATGCAATCCATCTGAAGCAGCGATTTCGGTGACGGGGCTAGTCTTAGCGCGAGAGCACGGCGTGCCAGGCATAGCCGCGCCACAGAGGCTCGAAGGTCAGCCGGGTTCCGGTTTCGGAGGCCCTGTCCTCCAGCACGTCCCGCAGGTCGGCCCGCGGGGTGACGTGGAAGCGGGCGAGCCAGGCTTGAAGGCCCAGTTGTGCCAGGCGGGGAAGGCGTTCCTGCTGGCCGAAATCGACGATGTGCAGAGAGCCTGATGGAGCGAGTGCTGTGATTGCGCGGTCGATTGCGGCCTGCCAGTCGGGGATCATCGACAGGGCGTAGGAGATCATCACCCGGTCGAAGCCGCTCGTGCCGAAGTCTTCGGGAGAGAAGCGGGTGGCGTCTGCGACGCGGAGCAGCGGTTGATCGCTCTCCTTGCGGAAATTGTGCCTGGCAGAGACCAGCATTTCCGCCGAGATGTCGAGGCCGTGCAGAAGCGCCGTGGGATAGTGGCGGCGGGCCAGGAGCAGGTTGCGACCCGTGCCGCAGCCGATTTCAAGCAGAGTGCCCCCTTTGGGCATATCGAGACCCGCGATCATCCGGTCTCGTCCGAGCAGGTAATATTTGCGGGTGAGGTCGTAGATGTGCCGCTGATAACGGTACATCGCGTCCATACGTTCGGCATGGCCGGGCTGATCGAGGGCCGTGCTCTGGTCGGCGCTCATGCAGGGCGCTTCTCGTAGATGTGGAAGCCGCCATAGATGGCCGAGCGGTCGCGCTTGTCGAGGGCCGCAGACTGATCCGCCAGATAGGACCACTGTTCCAGCAGGCTGTCGGAGAGCTTTCCGTTGAGCACGCTGACTTCGGCTGCCGTGCGGAAAATGACCCGCGCGCCGGGGGCAGCGGTGCGGGTGATCTCGGTCCAGAGTTCGTTCAGCTGGCGCGGCGTCATCCAGTCCTGGGCGTCGAGCAGGACGAAACGGTCGACAGTCCCAGCCGGCTTCGCCATCAGAAGCTCGGTAAAGCCGGCATGGTGGACCGTCACCCTATAGCTACAGTCGCGGATGCGTTCGTGATGCTGCGGCTGCAGATAGGTGGGCATCCGGCCCTCTTCGGGCCGCGGATAGCGGCGGGCGAATGCCTGCCAGGCGAAGGGATTGTCCTTCAGCGGGAAATAGCAGGCGAGTTTCTCCAGCCGGTGGCGCAGGATCGGTGCGATCGTGCCTTCCTCGGACAGGCCAGCAAGCTCGTCATATTGCTGTGGTGGGATGCCTAGGCCAAAGAGCGAGCTCTTGCGTGCGGTCAGCCAGCGGACGAAGGGGCGGTCGAAGAGCGGTGCGATGCGTGTATCGAAGACGTGGCGCTGTTCACGCAGCGACTTCGTCTCGACCATTTCTTCGAGCCTCACACCATGGGCGCGGGCGAGGAGGTGACCGATGGTGATGAAACGGCCGAGCAGGCCTGTGCGGTAGATATTGCGGGTGAAAACGCTGACGCGCCGGCGGCCAGTGAGACCGCGCTGCTGCCAGTAGCGGTGCGAGGTTTCATCAAGATGCGGCGCGATGTGGCGGTCGAAGAGCGCGAGATTGCCGCGGTCGCCTGCGGTACCGAGGAAGCTGAGGACAGCGGCGTGATCCGGCAGGTGGCGGAAGGCGGTCAGCTTGAGGCGGTTGAGGGCGACGTGGTTGGGGTTGAGGTCGACCACATCGATGGAGGCAGGGCGGCGGCTCAGATAAGCCAGCATGTTGCATCCCCCGGACCCGATGGTGACGATGCGATGGTTCTCGGAGAGTGCCATAGCCTCCATGTCGACTTCCGGATCTTCCCAGATCTGCGCGTAGACGAGGCCCGAGAAAAGCAGCCCGAACAGCCGCTCCGAGAGGCCTGCGGCCGAGAGAGGGGCGTGCTGAAGCAGCGCATCCTTCAGCTTCTTGTTCTGGTGAAACCCGGCATCCGGTGCAATCTCTGTCATGTCGATCCGCCTTCACTTGAGGGTTGTTGGCGTGTAGCGGCCCGGTGCTACAGTTTGATGACGTGGGGCAGGAACGCGCCGGGGCGGCGCATCATTGTCTTGAAAGGGGCGCCCAGACGGCCGCCCAAGGCCCGATAGTCAGTCAGAGGCCTCCTGGCCGGCCCAGGCGCCGTTACGCTGATTCGTGCGCCGAAGGCCGGGGCCTTCGGATATTGCACTCGCCGTTCCTTCCGCGTGCACAGATGTGGGCATCGTTGTTCACGCTCTTTCTCCCGTCATGATTTCCTGATTGCATGGCCGCCAACTGCGGAGGAAAACATGCGTCTCCTGTCGAAACTCGTTGCCGCCCTCGGCGTGCTGTTTGCCGTCTTGCTGATCGGCGTGTGCGCCTGGCTGTGGCTGGCGCCACCAGACCTGCTGCGCGTGGGGACGGGATACGCCGCGAAGATCGTCTGCTCCAATGTCTTCCTGGCCGGACGCGATGCGGACGATGTGCTGGCAGACGATGTCCAGGCGCCGGGGCATCCCCTGCTGAAACTGGTCGGTATCGACGTCGACATGGACAGGCGATTGGTCGAGGCGCGGCTGGCCGGCGTGATTGCGCCATCCGTTGCCGTCTATCGCGAAGGCCTGGGTTGTGCATCGGTGCCGGACGGCGATATCGTGGCCGCACAGGCGATTTTCGGGCCGGTCTCGGAAGCCGAGCCAGCCGTCGACACCATGTCTTGGCCACAGGGGGAGCGGGTGGAGGCTGCAGACACGCGTCTGGCCGCCATCCTGCAGGATCAGGCGCTCCTTGGCCCCTCTTACCGGGCCGTCGTCGTCGTGAAGGACGGACGGATTGTCGGCGAGAGCTACGGCGCCGGTTTCAACGCGCAGACCCCGCTTCTTGGCTGGTCCATGACCAAAAGCGTCAATGGCGTGCTGGCCGCCAAGGTGGCTGCTGAGCAAAACATCGACCTTGATGCCGACCACCTGTTTTCCGATTGGGCCGGCGACGATCGTGCGCATATCCGATTGTCGGACCTCTTGGCCATGCAGAGCGGGCTCGATTTCAATGAAGACTACGGCGACGTTGCCGACGTCACGCGCATGCTCTACCTGCAGCCGGATATGGCGGCTTATATGCGTTCTCTGCCAGCGACCGCGGAACATGGCACGCGTTTCAACTACTCCTCGGGCGAGAGCGTCTTGATCGCGCGGTGGTGGATGTCGCAGTTTTCCGACCAGAAGGCTGCACTCGCCTATCCCCGGAAGGCCCTGTTCGACCCGATCGGAATGCGGAGTGCCGTTCTGGAGGCGGATGCCCGGGGAACACTGGTCGGAAGTTCGTATCTTTATGCGACGGCGCGGGACTGGGCCCGCTTCGGGCTTCTGCTAGCCCAGGGTGGCTTATGGGAGGGGCAAGTCGTGGTGCCCGCAGACTTCATCGCCCGCATGATGACGCGGACGTCCGCCTCAGACGGCGCGTATGGTCGCGCACAGGCATGGCGACAGGGGCCCGGCGACGATGCGGATACACGTTTTGGCCTCGATACGGAGGTGCTGTGGATGCTCGGCCATGACGGGCAATCCGTCGCCATCATCCCTTCCGAAAATCTCGTGGTGGTCCGCATGGGGCTGACGCCGAGCCGTGGCGGCTATCGGCCGCAGCGACTGTTGGCTGCGGTTCGCGAGGCCTTGCGATAAACGTGTCGAGGTTACTGCGTCAGGTGCAGTAGACCGCGGCGCTTGGCGTCGTAATAATAGCCACGGGCGTAAAGGCGAACGGCATTGTCGTGATCGGTGTCTGCCACGAGCCAGGCGCCCTTCAGGTATTTGACGGCATATTTGATATTGGTTTCCGCATCGAACAGGCCTTCCGCCGGGCCATCGTAACCCATGGCCTTGGCCGTGTTGTAGCGGATCTGCATCAGGCCGTAATTGCCCTTGCTGTAGGCGGACGGATTGTAGCGGCTTTCGCGACGCACGACCCGATGCACGAGCTCCTCAGGGATCTCGTAAATTTTCGAATATTTCTTGATCAGCGCGTTGAGACGTGTCGGACCGACCGTTTCAGGTGTCGGCTTCAGATCTTCAGGCTCACCGGGGGGCGAAATGTCGAAGGGGTCGCCGAAACTGGTCAGGGCCGTTCTGCGCAAAGGTGCCGCATAGGCGAGCACGACGGGGGCAGGGGAGGCAGTGCTTGCCGTCGCGCCGGGTTGCGCCACGGCGGGGGTGCTTCCGGGCGGAGCGACAGTTGCCTGGATTGGTGCCGCTGCAGCTGTCAGCGTCTCCGGGGCGGGAATGCCTGGCGGCGTGGTTACCATGGCCAGAGCCTGGGTTGCCGCAGTTTGCGGCGCCGTGGCCGACAGTGCGGATGCCTTCAGGGCCGGGATGGGGGCCGCCGTCTCTGTACCGGGGATGATCGGCGCGGGGCCGGGGTTGGCGGCTGCCAGTTCTGCCTGGGTCATCGGGGCCTGGCCCGCAACCTGTGGCTGACCACTTGTTGCCGCTTCAGCAGCCTTTGCGGCAAGCATTTCCGGGGAGTTCGGATTCGCCACCGGCGCCGTCTTCACATCCGCCTTCACGCTTTCATCGATCGCGGTGCATCCGCCGAGTCCGGACAGTACGGAAACTGCCAAGCACAATGCGATTCCGCGGTCTTTTCTGACGATCATGCCAATATCCGTCTACAAGAAGCAGGCGATCAGCTGGCCAAATCACCGCCGATCAGATTTCCGTTTCTTAATCTAAGCCCAGCATTGCGGCAAGCTTACGGTCGAGATGACCTCCGCAGAGGCTCATGCCGCGATCTTCCGGTAGCCCGCAGTGACCGTGCCGGCGGAGATCAACAGGGTACCGCTGGCGCGCGTAATGCCCCGGCGCTTGGGGTGTTTCCTCAGGATTTCCCGTATCTTGGCGGCTGCAAGCGCATAGGCCAGCGAGGTCGCGACCGAGAGTGCTGTGAAGGTCGCGGCAAATTCCCAAGCTTGCGACCACATGACCTGGCCGGCTGTCATGAATTGCGGCAGCAATGCGACAAGAAACAGCGTGTTGCGGGTGTTGCGCACCGTTTCGCTGCAGCAATGGGCGATGACTCGCAGTGGCTTTTCTTCCGGCAGATTGTCGTTGTCTGCAATCAGGCCGCCGGCCACCGGCGCGCGCCAGGTCCGGATGGCGACATAGACGATATAGGCGCTGCCGAACCATGCGGCATACTCATAGGTGACGGGCGGCATCTGAAGAAGCAACCAGAGCGCCGAGAGCGCCACTGCGATTGACATCATGTTGCCCAGGGTGACGCCGGTCACCGTGGCGAAAGCCGTCTTCTTGCCGTGTCCCAGCGCATAGGCCATGACCAGCAGCGCCGACCGGCCGGGCACGGCCAACAGCGCCGCAGAGGCGACGGCGAAAACAATCCAGCTTGCATCGGACATGGCATTCACTCCTCATTCTAGAGGAAGCCAGTTTTCTGAGCCCAGGTCAATTGATCGGACGATACTTCTGGCCGAGATAGTCCATCACTTCCTTGAACCACGGTGTCGAGAGGTCGAAGGGTTTGCCGCCGCGAATGCGCGGGAACTCGATCGTGCGCAGACGACCACCCTGGTCTTCGTCGTGGCCGGTGACGCCGGATACCTTGTTCAGGCCGCTTTCGACAGCGAGGTCGACCATGCTCTGGATCAGACGAAGATCGTCGTAATTGGCCGGTGCCGAGCGCGCGTAATAGCCTGATTTCTGGACCATTGAGCGATCGGCATCGAGCAGCTTGGCGAAGTGCTTCTGGAACCAGTTGCCGACATTGATGGTGTCCAGCTTCACATGGCCGAAGGCATCGCGCTTGATCTCTTCGCCGGCGGCTTCACGCTCTGCGACGATCTCGTCCATGCAGGCGCCTTCCGAGACAAAGAGCGTGACGAAGCCAGTGCGGTCCATGATGTCCTTCAGCCGCGCGGCTTCACCCTCCATGTCGAAATGCGTTTCGGGCAGATAGAGGCCGTCGATGTTCTTCAGTTCCTGATTCATCATGAAGCCGTCGACATATTCGTTGTGCTTCGTGCGCTGCATATAGGCACGGGCGGTCGCGGCGGTCAGCCAGCCGCAATGGCGTCCCATGACCTCGTGGATCACAAGCGTGCGCGGCGAGGCGCTCTGCTCGTTGGAGACGTGGTCGAAGAAACGGGCACCGACTTCTGCCGCCGTCCAGGCGCCGAGCGTCTGCTTGATCGGGTAGACGTCGTTGTCGACGGTCTTGGGCATGCCGACGACCGTCAGGTTGTAGCCGTTGGCGCCGAGATAAGCGGCGAGGTCGGCCGCGGTGGTGTTGGTGTCGTCGCCGCCGATCGTATGGAGAATGGTGATGCCGTCTGCGGCCAGCCGCTCGGCTGCCACCCGCAAGGGGTTCTCGCCTTCCTTCACCAGGCCACGCTTCACGCAGTCCGCCGTGTTGGTGAGCTTGACGCGGCTGTTGCCGATCGGGGAGCCGCCATAGCGGTGGAGGACATGGGCCTTCTCGCGCATGTCCTTGGTGATCTCGATCTTGTAATCCATCAGCAGGCCGCGGAAGCCGGACTTGTAGGCGACCAGTTCGACCTCAGGGGCGATGTCGGTGTAGCGCTCGATCAATCCGCCGACGGCGGAGGAGAGACAGGGTGCAAGCCCCCCGGCGGTCAACATCGCGACTTTCTGCTTGGCCATCGATCCTCCTTGGGCAGACGTCCCGGACGTCGCCATCAACACTGTCGGGTGGCAAATGGATGCGACAGCCGTGTCAAGGTGTAAAGCAGAAAATGCAAGGATTTCCGCGCTTTCGCCGTTTCTTGATAGGCATCCATGCGGAATTTCGGTTTCAATCGTTTCAATCCCGAACTTGCGGATTTCTGCAGCTGTGGAAAAGCGGGCGGGCGTGCGTGGGCAACCATGCGACTTATCGCTTTCAGCAAAACCAATTCAACATGAAGAAACTTTAATCCCGTTGAATGGGCCGATCTCCTTGCTTTTTACCCCCATATTTGGTCAATCTCAGTCATGATTTTCGATTTCGCCTGCGAACAGATATCGTCGTTTTGGGACCGTTTGCTGGGCGCGATCGGTGAGACGGCCAGCAATGTGATCGGGAGCATCGTGGAAGCGGTGCGCACCGCCTTCGAAGGCGATCCCGAAACCCGCCGTCGTGTGTCCTTCTCTGTGGCCATCATCGCGTTGTCGGCGAAGATGGCGAAGGCAGACGGCGTCGTCTCGAATGCCGAGGTCGAAGCCTTTCGCAAGATCTTCGAGTTCCCGCCTGAGGAAGCCCGCAACGTGGCGCGTCTCTACAATCTTGCCCGCCAGGACGTGGCCGGTTTCGAGACCTATGCGAAAAACCTCGCGAATATGTGCCGGACCTGCGACCAGTTCTGCCCGGTCTTGGAAGACATCATCGATGCGCTGTTCCACATCGCCAAGGCCGACGGTCTGGTGCACGAGAAGGAACTCGCCTTCCTTGCCCGCATCGCCGAGATCTTCTCGATTTCCGAAGAGCGTTTCGCGATGATCACCGAACGGCACATCCATGTCGACGGGGATCCCTACGGCGTGCTCGGCGTGAAGCCATCGGACGATTTTGCGACCATCCGCAAGAAGTATCGTGCGCTTGCCGCCGAACATCACCCTGACCGGTTGCATGCGCGCGGGATCCCGACCGAGTTTCACAGCGTCGCCAATCATCGCATGGCGAAGTTCAATGCCGCCTATTCGGCGATCGAAAAGGCGCGCCGGGCGGCATGACGTCGTTTATCGCGGATTTTGCCGGTGCCGAGGTTTGCCCATCGCCCAATCACGGCGAGCGGGTCGGTGTCGAGCGGCCCGACATTCTCCTTCTGCATTACACCGGAATGCCATCTGCCGAGGGTGCGCAGGCGTGGCTCTGCAATGTCGAGAGCCAGGTCTCCAGCCATTATCTCGTGCATGAGGACGGCCGCGTGGTGCAGATGGTGCCGGAGGCGCGGCGCGCCTGGCATGCCGGCAAGAGTGTGTGGGGCGGCGAGACCGACATCAATTCCCGCTCGATCGGAATTGAGATCGCCAATCCGGGGCATCCCGGCGGACTGCCGGATTTTCCGGATCGGCAGGTCGAAGCACTGATCGAATTGTGTCGCGATTGCGTCGAACGCCACCAGATCCCCGCAGAACGCGTGCTTGCACACTCCGATGTGGCGCCCATTCGCAAGGTTGATCCGGGTGAAAATTTCCCTTGGGGAAAACTTGCTGCGGCGGGCATCGGGCACTGGGTTCCAGCGTCGCCGATCGGTGGCGGACGCTTCTTCCAGCGTGGCGATGCCGGTCAACCGGTCGAAGCGCTGCAATCGATGCTGTCGCTTTATGGTTATGGCATTGAGATCTCGGGCGAATACTGCACGCAGACCGAGGGCGTGGTCGCTGCCTTCCAGCGTCATTTCCGACCCGCCAAGGTTGACGGCGTGGCCGACAGTTCGACCATCGAGACCCTTCATCGGTTGCTGACGGCCTTGCCGCGATACGCCTGATTACCGGGTGCCGTTTGCGCCCGCAGGAGGGGCTTGTCGGAACGCGCTGGGGCGGGAAATGTTGCAACGCCACACGAATTCCTTATTGCCGGGGTCTAAAGGCCGGGCTGAACGCGATGGCGGCTCCACACGGCGCCCGTCGCAAACATCAACACTGAAGGTCTGAAACGGGGAGCCCACGAGGGGCTCGCGACGCATGCATTGCGTCCGCTTTGACGCGCGCCGGTTCGACCTTTCCACGGAGACTGACCTTTCCCATGACAAGACGACTGGTTGCTGCTGCGGCATGCCTCGCTATCCTTTTGACTCACGTGCAGACCGCAACGGCGGGCGAGAAGGACGGCCGCTCCGTCTGGTCGCTGAAGACGATTACCCGCGACGCCGGATTTCCGGTGGCGCCATCCTTCTCCAAAAGCCCTTACGGCAAGATCATCTCGAAATACGCCAAGACCTATGGCGTGCCCGTCGATCTTGCCCATGCCGTGGTCCGCATCGAAAGCAACTTCAATCCGAAGGCCAGGGGCAGCGCCGGCGAAGTCGGTCTCATGCAGATCAAGCCGGCGACCGCGCGCGCCATGGGCTATCGCGGCTCGACCAAGGGGCTGTATGATCCCGAGACCAATATCCGGTACGGCATGAAATATCTGTCCATGGCGCATGAACTGGGCGGCGGGGAGACCTGTGGCACCATCCTTCGCTACAATGCAGGACATGCTGCCAAGCGGATGAATCCCGTCTCCAAACGGTACTGCGGCAAAGTCATCGCACTGATCGGCAACTGACAAAGCTGTGATCGAGTCGCTCGCCTTGGTGGACACTTATGCGCTCCATGTTATCACCGGCTATCGATTTCAGGTGGTGATGTAATGGTTGAGCATTTCAGTACGATTGTCGTCGGTCGTGGCATGATGGGTGCGGCTTCTGCCCGGTATCTCGCTCTTGCCGGTGAGAATGTAGCGGTCATTGGTCCGGATGAGCCGAAGGACTGGGGCCGGCACGAAGGTGTCTTTGCCAGCCATTACGATGAGGCGCGTATCACCCGCACCATCGATTCGGACCCGGTCTGGGCGCGCATGGCCAATCGCTCGATCGCCCGCTATGGAGCGATTGCCGAGGAGAGCGGTATCGCCTTTTACCACGAAGTCGGTTGCCTGATTGTCGGACCGAAGCGGGGAGGGAACGATCCCCTGGTGGGCCGGGTGTGCTCAGCTGCTGAGGCGCTTGGTGTGGAGACGGATCTTCTGTCTGCGGCCGACTTGAGACAGCGTTTCGACTATTTCGATTTCGGCGATGGCTGCGAAGGCGTTCATGAGCAACGCAATGCCGGCTACGTCAATCCGCGCCGGCTGGTGCAGGCACAGAGCGCGCTCGCCGAGAAGGCGGGGGCACAGATCATCCGCCAGGCGGTGGTGTCGGTCCGCGAGGAGCCGGGAGCCTGCGTGGTGACCACCGATGACGGCGCTGTCTATACGGCAGAGCGTGTGCTGGTCGCGGCTGGCGGCTTTACCATCAACGAGAACCTGCTGCCTCGCGCTCTTGATCTCAAGGTCTATGGTCGCACAGTCGCCTTTTTCGAAATCCCGGATGCGGACCTCCCGTCTTATGCCGGCATGCCGTCGCTCATTCACCACCCCGAAGATCCGACCGACCACATCTACCTTCTGCCTCCGGTGCGCTATCCCGACGGCAAGACCTATCTGAAGATCGGTGGTGACCCGGACGACCTGCCGCTGGAAACCGAGGCGGAGATCCGGGCCTGGTTCCGGCGAGGTGGACGTATCACCACCCGCAACCACCTGCAGCGGATCGTCGGGCAGATCGTGCCAAGCCTGGCACAGGCGCCGATCTCCATGGCCGCCTGCGTGACCTCGTTTACGCCCGAGAATTATCCGGCGATTGGCTATGCCAGCGAGCGTATCGCCGTGTTGACGGGCGGCTGCGGCGCCGCCGCCAAGAGTTCGGATGAAATCGGCCGCCTTGGTGCCGAACTGATCCTGCACGGCAGGATCGTCGATGATGCCTATGGCGACGTTTTCCAGCCTGTCTTCACAGACTGATTCACCAAAAGCGTCCAAGTCACCTTTCTGTCGTCATTTTCGTTGGCTTTCAGGCGGCGCGTCGTTTAAGGACCGCTTGCCAGTTGGCCGGGCAGCCGCGCTTTACCAATGCCGAAAGGCGGTAGGGTGAGGAAAGTCCGGGCTCCACGGAAATACGGTGCCGGATAACGTCCGGCGAGGGTGACCTCAGGGAAAGTGCCACAGAAAGCAAACCGCCTCGCATGCGAGGTAAGGGTGAAAGGGTGGGGTAAGAGCCCACCGCGTCGCTGGTGACAGGGACGGCACGGTAAACCCCACCGGGAGCAAGACCGAATAGGGATGACGCGGGTGGCGCGCAAGCGCCATTACAGCCTGTTTCCGGGCCAGTCATCCGGGTGGGTTGCGCGAGGCAGCGTGCAAACGCTGTCCCAGATGAATGGCTGCCACGTCCCGGGAAACCGGGGCCATACAGAACCCGGCTTACAGGCCAACTGGCAAAATTCTCCCCCGTCTCCAGACGTCGTCTCGGCGCTCGGCCAAAGTTTCGGTCAAGCGCCTGAAACTGCGGCCAGAAAACTGCATGGGGCATCTCATGCAGGATCTGCCGCAGCGCCGCTCCGCATCGGTCTAAATCTCCTCTCAAAACAGGCGTTTCTAACCATTCGTTAAGCTTAACCGCCTATCAATATTTGAAGCCCGCAAAGGGTGCAGCCCGACCCGTTCCCATTGACGCCCATATTGTCCCATGGTATCCCATCTACATGCTGTTGCGGGGGACGTGTTCGCCCCCAAGGTTCGGAAATCGCATGGTCTCTCCCGTGTTTCGGGCGGGTCTTTTCCGGGTGATGCGACGGCGGGTGTTGTCATGTGTGTGCGGGGGTCGATCACCGGCTTCCCGATTTCGAGGAGGTCGGTCGTCAGTTATGAACCGCTTCCTGTCCAATGCGACAAACAGGATCGATGCGAAGGGGCGGGTTTCCGTCCCTGCGGCCTTTCGTGCCGTTTTGCTGCAGCGCGACATTCAGGAGCTTTATTGTCTCCAGGATTTCGTCTATCCGGCGATCAACATCGGCGGTCCCGATTTGCTCGAGCGATACGAGCGGAGGATGGCGACCGAGGATCCCTTCGCATTGGAGGCGAACGAGATGTCGCTGCTTCTTCATGGCGGCGGCGTCTTTATGCGACTCGATGCCGAGGGGCGGTTGGCGGTGACGGATTTTATTCGGGATTTCACGGGGATTTCCTCGGAGGTCTGTTTCGTCGGTCGGTCGGATCATTTTCAGGTGTGGCAGCCGCAGGCGTTTTCGGACGCTCAGGCGAGAGCCAGAGAGGTTGTCAGGCTGCGGGGCCTGAGGACCTGACAAAACGGGGAAACGGAATGGCGGCGAATCTTGGCGAAGGGCTTTCCGATGCCAATGGCGGATCGGTTCGCCACATTCCGGTTCTTCTCGATTGCGTGCTGAAGGCGCTGGAGCCGCAGGCGGGTAAAGTCATTCTCGATGGGACTTTTGGTGCGGGCGGTTACACGCGCGCCATCCTCGATGCGGGTGCGGACGTCATCGCGCTTGATCGCGACCCGAATGCGATTGCCGGCGGTCAGTCGATGGTTGACGAGTTCAATGGCCGGCTGACGCTCAATCACACGGAATTCTCGGCTCTGGCCGATTTTGCCCCAGGGGGCGGCCTCGACGGTGTCGTGCTCGATATCGGCGTTTCCTCCATGCAGATCGATGAAGCCGAGCGCGGCTTCTCCTTCCAGCGCAACGGGCCTCTCGACATGCGCATGTCATCGTCGGGCGTCTCGGCGGCCGATGTCGTCAATCGGGCCAAGGTGTCAGACCTGATCCGCATCTTCGGTTTTCTCGGAGAAGAAAAGCATTCGGGCCGAATCGCGCGCGCGATCGAAAAGCGCCGCCTGAGCGAGCCCTTCCAGACGACCCGCGATCTCGCGAACCTGATTGAGACTGTCAATCCGCGCAAGGCCAAGGACAAGATCCATCCGGCAACGCGCGTCTTCCAGGCGCTGCGCATCTTCGTCAACGACGAATTGGGTGAACTGGCGCGGGCGCTGTTTGCGGCGGAGCAGGCGTTGAAGCCGGGTGGGCGCCTCGTCGTCGTCACCTTCCATTCGCTTGAAGACCGTATCGTCAAGAAGTTCTTTTCGGAGCGCGCCGGCAAGGCGTCAGGCTCGCGCCACCTTCCCATGGTCGAAGCACGCAAGGCGACGTTTGAGCCGGTGGGCAAGGGCATGGTTGCGGCGAGCGAGGAAGAGGCTGAACTCAACCCGCGTGCTCGCTCAGCCAAGCTGCGCGCCGGCATTCGAACGATGGCGCCGCCGGAGAAGCCGGATATGGCGATCTTCGATCTGCCCGACCTTGCAACGCTTGAGAAGATTGGAGGCTGATTGTGCTGCGAACCTTCGATTTTCTCCTGATCGGTTCCATGGCGGCGGCTGCGGCCGTGACCTACCAGATCAAGCATGACACCGATAACAAGGCCGCTGAGGTCCGCCGTCTGGAGGCCGAGATCAAGCTGGAGAAGGACACGATTGATCTGCTCCGGGCTGACCGTGCCCTTCTCACCCAGCCGAACCGCCTTGATCGCCTGGTGAAGACCTATGCGACGGAGCTGCAGTTGCAGCCGACGGCGCCGACGCAGCTTGCCCGCCCGGTCGAGTTGCCGATGCCTAGGGATCAGGTGCCGCAAAAGGAAGTCGCCGAGGGCAAGAAAGCCGCGTCCGATCCGGTCAAGGACCTGATTACGACGGGTTCGGTCAATCCAGCAGAAGCGGTGAATGACTGATGAGCTTTCTGTCGCGTATCATGCTCCTGAAGAGCCAGGCTCATTTTTCCACCGATGTGCAGCGTGGCGGTGCCGTGGTCTCCGGCCCGCGCATCCAGGGAACGGCAAAGCGCAAATCGGCGATGGCGAAGAATCGCGTCGGCCTGATGATCGCCGGATTCTGTGTGGTTTATGCCATCATCGGCGGACGTCTGGTGCAATACGGCCAGGCCGAGCCCGAGACGGTGTCGAGCATCCTGCCGGCAGACCGGTTGATGGCGTCTCGTCCGGATATTCTCGATCGCAATGGCGAGGTTCTCGCGACCGACATTCGGACGGTGTCGCTGTTTGCCGAGCCGCACAAGATCGTCGACCCAGATGAAGCCGTTGAACGTCTGGCGACGGTGCTGACCGATCTCGACATCAAGGGGACATACAAGAAGCTTTCGTCCAAGTCCCGTTTCCAGTGGCTGCGCCGGCAGTTGACGCCGAAGCAGCAGAGCCAGATCCTCGCACTCGGCATTCCCGGCATCGGTTTTCGTCCCGAGAAGCGGCGCTTCTATCCCGGTGGCTCCACCGCCTCGCACATCGTCGGTTACGTCAACATCGACAACCGCGGCATGACGGGGATGGAGAAATACATCGACAACCAGGGGCTGGCGGATCTTCGGGCGCTCGGCATGACCAGCGACACGCCGCTCGAACCTGTGAAGCTGTCGATCGACATCCGCGTGCAGAACATCGTGCGCGACGTGCTGGTCGAAGCCATGGCCAAGTTCAAGTCGATCGGCGCCGGCGGCGTCGTCCTTGATGCGCATACGGGCGAAGTGCTGGCGATGGCTTCGCTTCCGGATTTCGATCCGAACAGCCCGGCCGGTTCGGAAGAGGGCTGGCTCAGCCGCATGGCGAACGGCACGTTCGAAATGGGCTCGACCTTCAAGTCGTTTACGATCGCCATGGGTCTCGATTCGGGCAAGGTGTCGCTGAAGGACAGCTTTGACGCCCGTTATCCGATCCGCATCGGCGGCTTCACCATCAAGGACTTTCACGGCAAGAACCGTATTCTGACGGTGCCGGAAATCTTCCAGTATTCGTCCAACATCGGCACCGCCAAGGTGGCCGACCTTGTCGGTACGGATGCGCATAAGGAGTTCCTCACCCGTCTTGGCCTGCTGACCAAGATGCAGACGGAGCTGCCGGAAGTTGCGATGCCGTCGCAGCCGCGCGAATGGAAGAAGATCAATTCGATCACGATCTCCTTCGGCCATGGCGTCTCGACCACGCCGCTGCAGACGGCGGTTGCCGGTGTGGCGCTTGTCAACGGCGGCAAGCTGATCGAGCCGACCTTTCTTCCGAGGACACGCGAACAGGCGGATCTCGTTGCCAAGCAGGTGATCAAACCCTCGACCAGCGACGACATGCGCTTCCTGTTCGAATGGAACGGGGTGAAGGGTTCCGGCAAAAATGCGCGCGTCGAGGGCTTCGATGTGGGTGGCAAGACCGGTACCGCCGACAAGGTCGTGAACGGTCGCTATGTCGGCGACAAGAACTTCAACGCCTTCCTCGCTGCCTTCCCGATCGACAATCCGCGTTACGTCGTCCTGACCTTCATCGATGAACCGAAGACCGACAAGGGCAATGGCGCAGCACTCGCCGGCAACAGTGCAGCCCCGATGGTGGCGGACATCATTCGCAGAAGCGCCGCAATTCTTGGTGTAGAACCCAAATTCGGGGAAGACGGGTCCGCGTTGCTCGTCTCTTATTGACCAGACGTAAGACAAACGGGGCGATTCGACTGATTTTGCCCCGGAAGGATGGACTGCACATGCTTTTGGGCACATTGGCCGGCGAGGATTACAAGAACCAGGTATCGGCGGCTGGTGCCGCTGGCGTTGAGGTGGCAGGACTGTCTGCGGACAGCCGCAAGGTTGAGCCGGGTACGGTGTTCTTCGCGCTTTCAGGCTCGAAGGCCGATGGCGGCACCTATGTGGCAGACGCTGTCGCCAAGGGCGCTGTCGCCGTTGTCGCCTCCCATCCGGTCGAGGCTTCCGTTCCTGTGGTCGTGGTCGACAATCCACGCCGCTTCCTGGCGCTTGCCGCTGCCCGCCTTGTCGGGCGCCAGCCGAAGACGATGGTTGCCGTCACGGGCACGGCAGGCAAAACCTCGGTCGCATCCTTCACTCGCCAGATCTGGGCCTTTGCCGGCCATGCGGCCGCCCAGATCGGCACCACAGGCGTGATCTCGCCCAGCCGCAACGATTATGGCTCGCTGACGACGCCAGACCCGCTGGCGCTGCATACGTTGCTCGGTGAACTGGCCGATGAAGGCGTGACGCATGCCGCGATGGAAGCCTCAAGCCACGGCCTCGACCAGAACCGCCTCGACGGCGTGGTGTTGTCGGCCGCCGGCTTCACCAATCTTGGCCGCGACCACATGGATTATCATCCGACGGTCGAGGACTACATGGCCGCCAAGATGCGGCTTTTCGATACCCTTCTGCCGAAGGGCTCGCCGGCTGTCATCTATGCCGATGATCCGTGGTCCGACGAGGCGATCCGGGTGGCAACGGCTTCCGGCCATGATGTGCGCACGGTCGGTCGCAAGGGAACCTTCCTCAGCCTGAAGCGGGTGGAACACTTCCGCCACAAGCAGGTGGCCGAAGTGCATCACGGCGATCAGATCTTCGAAGTGCATATTCCGCTCGCCGGTGATTTCCAGATCGCCAATGCGCTCGTTTCGGCAGGACTTGCCATCTCGACGGGCGTGCCGGTGGCCGTCGCGCTGAAGGCGCTGGAAACACTCGTTGGCGCCTCGGGTCGGCTTGAGTTGATCGGCCAGACGAAGGCGGGCGCGCTTGCTTATGTCGATTATGCGCACAAGCCGGATGCGCTGGAGAATGTGCTGACTTCGGTCCGTCCCTTCACCACGGGACGTGTCATTGTCGTGTTCGGTTGCGGTGGCGACCGCGACAAGGGCAAGCGGCCGATCATGGGTGAGATTGCCTCGCGGCTCGCCGATATCACCATCGTCACCGACGACAATCCACGTTCCGAAGTGCCGGCGACCATCCGTTCGGAAATCATGGCGGCCACTCCGAAAGGAATCGAGATCGGTGACCGGGCCCAGGCGATCCGGGCTGCGGTTGCGATGCTTTCGGCCGGCGATACGCTGATCGTAGCCGGCAAGGGACATGAAGAAGGGCAGACGGTTGGAGGAACCACGCTGCCCTTCTCGGATCATGCCGAAGTTCGACACGCCTTGGAGGAGTTCGACCGTTGACCCTGCTCTGGACCTCGCGCGACATGGTGGTCGCCATGGGTGGCCGGCCTTTCGGCCAGTTACCCGACGGTGTGACCGGGATATCCATCGACAGCCGGAGCATCACGCCCGGTGAAGCCTTCTTTGCGATCAAGGGGGACCGGGTCGACGGCCACGACTATGCCAGTCTCGCCATCGCCAACGGCGCCTCGCTGCTGATCGTCAGCGAGGCCAAGCTTCCTGCACTCGGGCGCCTGACCGTTCCGATGATTGTGGTCGAGGACGTGCTCGTTGGTCTGCAGAAACTCGGGGTCGCCGCACGGGACAGGACGGCTGCGACGGTCATCGCTGTTACGGGCTCTGTCGGCAAGACGACGACGAAGGAAATGCTGCGTCTGGCGCTTGAGCCTTCCGGCAATGTCCATGCCGCCGTCGCCTCCTTCAACAATCACTGGGGCGTGCCGCTGACGCTCGCCCGCATGCCAATGGATACGCGCTACGGCGTGTTCGAGATCGGCATGAACCACCCCGGCGAAATCGGTCCGCTGTCGCGGATGGTGCGGCCTGATGTTGCGATCATCACCACGATTGCGCCGGCCCATCTCGGCAATTTCACAAGCGTTGACGAAATCGCCGATGCAAAGGCTGAGATATTCGAGGGCGTGGTCAATGGCGGTGACGTGATCCTCAACCGCGACAATCCCTATTTCGAGCGACTGGAACAGGCGGCTCAGACCGCCGGGATCGAAAACGTGCATAGCTTTGGCCAGCACGCCAAGGCCGAATACCGGCTGGCGGAATTCGATGGTGCGGCGGAACTCTCGACGCTTTGGGTTTCGTTCCACGGCGAGACCCGGGAAGTGACGATCGGTGCACCGGGTCGGCATCTGGCCGAGAATGCCATGGCGGTCTTGGCGGCCGTGTCGCTCGTCGGCGCCGATGTGGATGCTGCGATCGAGGCGTTCGCACATCTGTCGGCGGTGAAGGGCCGTGGTGCACGGCACAGACTGTCGATCGGCGGCGCTTCGCTGACGCTGATCGACGAAAGCTACAACGCCAATCCGGCATCGATGCGAGCAGCGATCTCGGTGCTCGCCTCCTCGCAGCCGCAGTATGACGGCCGGCGGATCGCCGTGCTTGGCGACATGCTGGAGATGGGCGAGTTTTCGCCCTCCGTGCATGCCGAGCTTGCCGGTCCGTTGCTCGCAGCCGGCGTCGAGCATGTCTGGCTTGCCGGCCCGGAAATGGTTGCCCTGCGCGATGCCCTGCCGGAATCGGTCTCGGTCGTCTATCTCGAAACGACGGCGGAACTGGCGAATTTCGTCACCGCAGAAGTCCGCCCTGGCGACGTGGTCATGGTCAAATCCTCACTCGGCATCGGCTTCGGCAAGATTGTTGCGGCTCTGCTTGACAAGTATCCGGCATTCCCCGACACGGAGCGCCACTCTTAATTCGGGCTTTTGGAAAGGGCTCCCATGCTGATTTGGCTTGTGGAACTGGCGAACCACTTTCAGTTTTTCAACCTGTTCCGGTACATCACATTTCGGACGGGGGCAGCTCTCTTCACCTCGGCGGCGGTGGTGTTCCTGTTCGGGCCGATGATGATCTCCTCGCTCCGGGTGCGCCAGGGCAAGGGACAGCCGATCCGCGCCGACGGGCCGCAGACGCATTTCAAGAAGGCCGGCACGCCAACCATGGGCGGATTGATGATCCTCGCCGGCATCGTTGTGTCGTCGCTGCTCTGGGCTGACCTTTCCAATATCTATGTCGTGGCCACGTTGTTGGTCACGCTCGGCTTCGGCGCCATCGGCTTCTATGACGACTATCTCAAGGTGACGAAGCAGACCGACAAGGGCTTTTCCGGCAAGGCCCGCCTCGGGATCGAGTTCCTGATCGCCGGCATCGCCGTCTATTTCATGATGAGTTCCGCTCTGCATTCGGCACCGCAGGGTTCGACTTTCGGCTCCTCGGTCGCCTTTCCCTTCGTCAAGGACTATCTGCTCGATCTCGGCCTGTTCTTCGTGCTGTTCGGCGGCTTCGTGATTGTCGCTGCGGGCAATGCTGTGAACCTCACCGACGGTCTCGATGGGCTTGCCATCGTGCCTGTGATGATTGCTGCCGCCTCTTTCGGCGTGATCGCCTATCTGGCGGGTAACGCGGTTTTTGCCAATTACCTGCAGATCCATTTCGTGCCGGGTACCGGCGAACTTGCCGTGCTGCTCGGCGCCGTCATCGGCGCCGGCCTCGGCTTCCTGTGGTTCAACGCGCCGCCGGCGGCCATCTTCATGGGTGACACCGGGTCGCTCGCGCTCGGCGGTCTGATCGGCTCGGTAGCGGTTGCGACCAAACATGAGATCGTCATGGCGATCATCGGCGGTCTCTTCGTGATGGAGACGCTGTCGGTCATCATCCAGGTCGGTTATTTCAAGCTCACGGGCAAGCGCGTCTTCCTGATGGCACCGATTCACCACCATTTCGAAAAGCTCGGCTGGACCGAAAGCCAGGTGGTCATCCGCTTCTGGATCATCGCGGTTGGCCTAGGCATGCTCGGCCTCTCGACCCTCAAGCTGCGGTGAGGGCGTCATGATCGCGGCGAGCAGTTTCAAGGGCAAACGGGTCGCGCTCTTCGGGCTCGGAGGCTCCGGGCTCGCAACGGCGAAATCGCTGCAGGCCGGGGGTGCAGAGGTTTTTGCCTGGGACGACAATCCAGACAGTGTCGCGCGTGCCGCCGCCGAGGGGATCGCCACGATCAATCTGCATGGGATCGACTGGTCGTCCATCGCCTCCTTTGTCCTGTCGCCCGGTGTGCCGCTCACTCATCCGAAGCCCCACTGGACTGTGGCGCTCGCCAAGTCGGCTGGTGTCGAGATCATCGGCGATGTCGAGATTTTCGTGCGCGAGCGGCGTCGGCATGCGCCCGACTGCGCGTTCATCGCGATCACTGGCACCAATGGCAAATCGACGACGACGGCGCTGATCGCCCACATTCTTCAGGCGAGCGGCCGTGATACGCAGCTCGGCGGCAATATCGGCCGGGCGGTGCTGACGCTCGATCCGCCCAAGTCCGAGCGATATTTCGTCGTCGAGTGCTCGTCCTATCAGATCGATCTCGCACCGACCCTCAATCCGACGGCCGGCATCCTGCTCAACCTGACGCCCGATCACCTCGATCGGCACGGGACGATGCAGCATTATGCCGATGTCAAGGAACGGCTGGTGGCAGGGGCGGGGACCGCGATCGTCGGCGTCGACGACAGTTTTTGCGAGCTGATCGGCGACCGGATCGAACGCTCCGGGCAGAAGGTTATCCGCATCTCGAAACGGCAGCCGCTGGCGGACGGGCTCTATGCCGAGGGCTCTCGGATTTTTCGGGCGGAGCAGGGCGCCGTTTCGCTGCTGGTTGATCTCGATGGCATCCAGACGCTGCGCGGCAGTCACAATGCCCAGAACGCGGCAGCGGCGATCGCCGCCTGCCTTGCGGTGGGCGTGGCCGTCGACGAGATCCAGGCGGGCTTGAAGAGTTTCCCCGGTCTCAAACATCGCATGCAGCCGGTTGGCCGCCGCCATCAGGTCGTCTTCGTCAACGACAGCAAGGCGACCAATGCCGAGGCCGCGGCGCCCGCTTTGTCCAGCTATGACCGGATCTACTGGATCGCCGGCGGACTGCCGAAAGAGGGCGGGATCGCAAGCCTCGCTCCACTCTTCCCACGTATCGTCAAGGCTTATCTGATCGGCGAAGCCGCCTCGGCCTTTGCCGCAACGCTGGGAGAACAGGTGGCCTTCGAGATATCCGACACGCTCGATCGTGCGGTTGCCCATGCGGCGGCCGATGCGGCGCGCGATAGCGATCCCTCTGCCGTCATGCTCTCGCCTGCCTGCGCAAGCTTCGACCAGTTCAAGAATTTCGAGGTACGCGGCGACAGCTTCGTCCGTCTGGTCGCCGGGCTGGACGGGATCTCCATGCTGATCGACGTGCCACAAGGAGGCAAATGACATGGTGAGCCGCGTAGAGAGAGGTCCGCTGGCGGACTGGTTCTGGACGATCGATCGCCTGTTCCTGATCACCTTTGTCCTATTGATGGGCATTGGCCTAATGTTGTCCTTCGCCGCCTCTCCGGCCGTCGCAGAGCGCCTCGGTCTCGACAGTTTCCACTTCGTCAAACGCCACGCATTTTTCATGCTGCCGGCTCTTACCGTGATGATCGGGCTTTCCTTCCTGTCGCCGCGCCAGGTCCGCCGGACCGCCATGGTGCTGCTTGCGACGGCGCTGATCATGATGGTGCTGGTGCTGTTCGTCGGCGTCGAGGTCAAGGGCGGACGTCGCTGGCTGTCATTGCTCGGCATGTCGATCCAGCCGTCCGAATTCATGAAGCCGGCTTTCGTGGTGATCTGCGCCTGGCTGTTTGCCGAACATGCGCGGCAGCCGGAAATTCCGGGCAATCTCTTCGCCATTCTGCTTTTCGGCATGACGGCCGCCCTTCTGATTGCCCAGCCGGACCTCGGCCAGACGATCCTGATCGGCAGCGTCTGGAGCGCCATGTTCTTCATGGCGGGAATGCCATGGCTCTGGATCGTGGTGCTCGGCGCGCTCGGTGCCACCGGCTTCTTTGGTGCCTATGTCACCCTTCCGCACGTTGCGGGGCGCGTGGACCGGTTCCTGACAGGGGAGGGCGACACCTTCCAGGTGGACACGGCGCGTGAGGCGATCATCCGTGGTGACTGGTTTGGCCAGGGACCGGGCGAGGGCATCGTCAAGCGGATCATCCCGGACAGCCACACCGACTTCATTTTCTCGGTCGCAGCCGAAGAGTTCGGTATCGTCTTCTGCATGGTGCTGGTCGCCATTTTCGGCTTTCTGGTGCTGCGCGGCTTGAGCCATGCCTATCGCGAGCGCAACGACTTCAATCGCCTGGCGGTCGCAGGTCTCGTTCTGTTGCTCGGCATCCAGTCGATGATCAATATTGGTGTCAATCTCGAATTGCTGCCGGCCAAGGGCATGACGCTGCCGCTGATTTCCTATGGTGGCTCTTCGATGACGGCGATCTGCGTGACCGCCGGCTTCATTCTCGCGTTGACGCGACGACGGCCGGAAAAACGGGCCCAGGAGCGGAGCCTGTTCCGCTCAGTGGCCGGCGTTCCGGCGGAGTAAAACATGTCCAAGGGTATCGTTCTTCTGGCCGCCGGTGGGACCGGTGGCCATCTCTTTCCGGCAGAGGCGCTGGGTCACGAGTTGAAGCGGCGCGGCTACAGTGTGCATCTCGTCACCGACAAGCGTGCCGAGCGTTTCGCTGGTGCCTTCCCGGCCGACGAGATCCACACCGTGTCTTCGGCGACCATCGGGTCGCGCAATCCGGTTGCCATGGCCAAGGCTTTGCTGACGTTGTGGCGTGGTTACCGCGAGGCGAAGGCTTTGATCACCCGGTTAAAGCCGAAGGCGGTGATCGGCTTCGGCGGTTATCCGACCGTGCCACCGGTTTTTGCGGCCACCAGTCTCGGCGTGCCGACAGCCGTGCATGAGCAGAATGCCGTGATGGGGCGCGCCAACCGGCTGCTCGCCTCCCGTGTCGACGCGATCGCCGGTGGCTTTCTGGCGCCGGTTGGCACCTATCGCTCCAAGATGCGGTTGACCGGCAATCCGGTGCGTCCTGCCGTGATTGCCGCGTCAAGCGTTCCCTATGTGCCCTCGGGCGAAGGGCAGTCTTTCCGGCTGGTGGTCTTTGGCGGAAGCCAGGGCGCCCAATTTTTCTCGGAGGCCATTGCTCCGGCCGTGGCGACACTGCCTGCCGACTTGCGGGCTCGGATGGTCGTGACGCAGCAGGCGCGGCCTGAATACGCTGCGCAGGTGAAAGATGCCTATGCGAGCCTCGGCGTGCCGGCTGACGTCGCTCCCTTTTTCACCGACATGGCGGAACGGCTGGCGGCTGCGCATCTGGTGATCTGCCGCTCTGGCGCCTCGACGGTTTCGGAACTCGCGGTGATCGGACGTCCGAGCATTCTTGTGCCTTATCCGCATGCGCTCGACCACGACCAGTCGGCCAATGCGGCGGCACTGGCGGCCAAGGGCGGTGCCCAGGTCATCGCTCAGGCGGAGCTTTCGCGCGAGCGGATTGCGGCCTTGTTGAGCCAAGCGATGGAGAACCCCGAATCGCTCGCCTTGACGGCTGCTGCCGCGAAAAGCACGGGCAAGCCTGATGCGGCCGGCTTGCTCGCGGACCTCGTAGAGGCTATTGCCGCCGGCAAGGGCATTGCCCAGCGGAACGGAGCCATACAATGAAAATGCCGAAAACCATCGGTCTGGTCCACTTCATCGGGATCGGCGGGATCGGGATGAGCGGGATCGCGGAGGTCCTGCACAATCTCGGACACAAGGTTCAGGGATCTGACCAGTCGGAGAGCGCCAATGTCCAGCGGTTGCGCGCCAAGGGCATTGAGGTTTTTGTCGGCCATACGGCGGAAAACCTCGGCGAGGCCGAAGTGGTCGTCGTTTCGACAGCAATCAAGAAGAGCAATCCGGAACTGATCGCTGCGCGCGAAAAGCTTCTGCCGATCGTGCGGCGTGCCGAGATGCTGGCCGAACTGATGCGCTTCCGCAATGCGATCGCCGTCGGCGGGACGCATGGCAAGACGACGACGACTTCGATGGTTGCTGCCCTACTGGATGCCGGCGCGCTCGATCCGACCGTCATCAATGGCGGGATCATCAATGCCTATGGCACTAATGCCCGGATGGGCGAGGGCGAGTGGATGGTGGTCGAGGCCGACGAATCGGACGGCACCTTCCTCAAGCTCCCTGCGGATGTTGCCATCGTCACGAACATCGATCCGGAACATCTCGATCATTACGGCACCTTCGACAATGCGAGGGCAGCCTTCCGTCAGTTTGTCGAGAACGTACCGTTCTACGGCTTCGGCGTGATGTGCCTGGATCATCCGGAAGTGCAGGCGCTGGTTGGCCGGATCGAGGATCGCAAGGTCATCACCTATGGCGAAAACCCGCAGGCCGATGTGCGCTTCTCGAATGTCCGTCTCGATGGCACGCGCTCGATCTTCGACGTCGAGATCCGCCGTCGTCGCACTGGCCGCGTGTTCAGCTTCAAGGACCTCGTCCTGCCGATGCCCGGCCGGCACAATATCTCCAATGCGTGCGCGGCGATTGCCGTCGCCAATCGGTTGGACATTTCGGAAGAGGCGATCCGCAAGGGGCTCGCTGGCTTCGGCGGCGTCAAGCGTCGCTTCACGCTGACCGGAACGGCAAACGGTGTCCAGGTCTTCGACGACTACGGACACCATCCCGTCGAGATCAAGGCAGTGCTGAAGGCTGCGCGGGAATCCTGCAAGGGCCGGATCATCGCCGTACACCAGCCGCACCGCTATTCGCGCCTCGCCAGCCTGTTTGACGACTTCGCCAATTGCTTCAATGATGCCGACACCATCTTCCTGTCGCCGGTCTATGCCGCAGGTGAGGATCCGATTGAGGGCGTCGATTCGGAAGCGCTCGTGTCGCGGATCAAATCCAGCGGCCATCGCGACGCGCGCTACTTGGCCGCGCCGGAGCAACTCGCTTCTCTCGTCGCGGGCATTGCGCAACCGGGTGATTTCGTGGTCCTCTTAGGCGCTGGCAACATTACGCAATGGGCGGCTGCCCTGCCGGCGGAACTTGATGCAATTTCGGGAAAGTCTTGAATGAAACAGGTGGATGGGGAAAAGCTGCTGGCCTCGCTCGGCCCAGGCGTCAATGAACTCAAGGGACGGCTGACGCCGGATGCGCCGATGGACCGCGTCACGTGGTTCCAGGCGGGCGGTCTTGCCGAGCTGATGTTCCAGCCGCATGACAGCCAGGACCTCATCACCTTCCTGAAGCTGCTGCCAGAGCATGTGCCTTTGACCGTGATCGGCGTCGGCTCGAACCTGCTGGTTCGCGACGGTGGCATTCCGGGTGTTGTGGTGCGCCTGTCTGCCAAGGGCTTTGGTCAGGTCGAGCTTGCCGGTGAAAACCGCATCCGCGCTGGTGCCATCTGCCCGGACAAGCATATCGCCGCCATGGCCATGGACAACAGCATCGGTGGCTTCCATTTCTACTACGGCATTCCAGGCTCGATCGGCGGTGCGGTGCGCATGAATGCGGGTGCCAATGGCGGCGACACGGCCGGACGGCTGATCGAAGTCGAAGCCGTGGATCGCAAGGGCAACGTGCATGTCCTGTCAAATGCCGACATGGGCTACAGCTATCGACATTCTGAAGCCTCCGGCGATCTGATCTTCACGCATGCAACTTTTGAAGGTTATCCGGAGGACCGGGCCAAGATTCGTGCGGACATGGATGCGGTGCGCCATCACCGCGAGACCGTGCAGCCGGTGAAGGAGAAGACCGGCGGATCGACCTTCAAGAACCCCGAGGGGCATTCTGCCTGGGAACTCATTGACGAGGCCGGTTGCCGTGGTCTGATGATCGGCGGCGCCCAAATGTCGTCGCTGCATTGCAACTTCATGATCAATGCCGGCCATGCGACTGGCTACGATCTCGAATATCTCGGCGAGACCGTGCGTCAGCGCGTGCTTGAGCATTCCGGGGTGAAGCTGGAATGGGAAATCAAGCGTCTGGGCATTTTCATGCCGGGCCGCGAGGTCAAGCCGTTCATGGGCGCCGTGACGGCGTGAACCTGAGCGCCTTGCAACCGGCGTCTGCGTGAAATCTTAACTCGGAGCCATTACGCTCTTTCGCGAAATGGGGGCTGTGATGGCTGCGAGTGTACATGCGTGGATTATACGGCAGCTGACGCTGGGTGAGTTTTCGTCACGCCGGGCGGTCCTCGCCAAGGCCGTGGTGATGGCCGCAAAGATTGCTGTCTTCGCCTATATCCTCAACATCCTCTCGCATTTCGTTCTCGTTGCCTTGAATCTCCTGCCCTATGATCTCTGGCCGGCGCTTGTTATCGCGACCGTTCTCACGCCGCCCGTATCCTTCGTCGTTGCCGTAATCGCCTATAGCGTTGTCGGCCTGGCCATCTACGATCTGGGACTTTCCAACCAGCGTTTCGAAATGCTCAGCCGCACAGACATGCTGTCCGGACTGATGAATCGCCGTGCCTTCCTGGAGGAGTTCGAGCGCGTGCGAGGCCGGACGTGTCTGGTTCTCTTCGATATCGATCGGTTCAAGGCCATCAATGACGGGTTGGGCCACAAAGCCGGTGACGATGTCATCGCCAAGGTGGCGCAGGTGTTGACGACCGTTGCGCCGCCCATCGCCCAGGTTTCCCGCCTCGGAGGCGAGGAGTTCGCCGTGCTGCTGCCTGGAACGACAGGCGCTGAAGCGCTCGCGGTGGCAGAATCGATGCGTGAGGCCGTCGAGGCGACAGTGTTTACGGGCCCCGCAAATCCGTTCTCGGTCACCGTTTCCGGTGGCATCGCCGAAGGGCTTGCGGAGCTCGGGTTCAGCGAGATCTTCTCGCATGTCGACCGTGCGCTTTATCTGGCAAAGGCTGCTGGCCGGAACCGAATCGTGCATACCAACGCCCTTCAGGATGCAGCGCTTGGCGCGACCACCGCCGAATTGCTGCCGGTCATTGCGAACGAGACGCGCCGCTTGGCCTGACTTCTTAACGTTCCAATTTTTCTTTATTTCAACGGGTTATGCCTGTTTTATCAACCGCTGTCTGCGCGGGTGGCCATCTCCCGCGTCCACCAAAGTTAACGAAAGTAAACGCTTCATTAACCTTAATGTTGTTCAACTGACATGGAAGAGATCGGAGCAGCCAGAGGGGCTGTGGGTCGGTCGAGTGATTATTTTGCGAGGCGTTTTATGAGTGGCAAGCATGTCGCGGTTTTGATGGGTGGAATTTCATCGGAGCGCCCGGTCAGCTTGTCGTCCGGGACCGCCTGCGCGGCTGCACTCGAAGGTCAGGGCTACACGGTGACGCGAGTGGATGTTGGTCGTGACATCAGCCGCGTGCTGGAGGCACTGAAGCCCGACGTCGCCTTCAATGCCTTGCATGGTCCGTTTGGCGAGGATGGCACCATTCAGGGTGTGCTTGAATATCTTGAGATCCCTTACACGCATTCCGGCGTGCTTGCTTCGGCGCTGGCCATGGACAAGCGGCAGGCAAAGATTGTCGCTGCCCAGGCTGGCATACCTGTTGCCGAAGCCGTCGTCATGAACCGTTTCGACATCGGCAACACGCATCCGATGGCGCCGCCCTATGTCGTCAAGCCGGTCCGCGAAGGCTCCAGCTTCGGTGTCGTCATCGTGCGCGAAGACATGGCTCATCCGCCGCAGATCCTGACCTCCAGCGAGTGGCGCTATGGCGATCTCGTGATGGTCGAGCGTTATGTCGCCGGCCGTGAGCTGACATGCGGTGTGATGGATGGCAGGCCGCTCGGCGTGATCGAGGTGGTGCCGCTTGGTCACGGCTTTTACGACTATGACTCGAAGTATGTCGCGGGTGGCTCGCAGCACATACTTCCTGCGCAAATTTCACCGAAAATTTACCAAAAAATACAATCATTGGCGGCTGAGGCGCATCGGGTGATCGGGTGTCGTGGAGTGAGTCGGTCAGACTTTCGCTACGACGACCGTTTCTCGGAGGATGGTGATCTGATCTGGTTGGAGCTTAACAACCAGCCCGGCATGACCCCGACCTCGCTTGTGCCGGAAATGGCTGCCCATGAGGGTATCGCCTTTGGTGAGTTTGTAAGTTGGATGGTGGAGGACGCATCGTGTTCTCGATGAGTGGCAACAGGGTGGCTGAGGGTGCGGGCGGATATTCCGCCATGCCGACCGGCGCGGGTGAGGGGGTGGTTCTGCCGCGTCCGCTTCGCCGTATGGTGCGTTCCGTCGCCAGTCTCTGTTCTGGCCGTATCCCTTTGCCGCGCCATCTCGGCAAGATTTCTCTCGCCGGTTTCTACTCGGTTGTGGCGCTTCACGGCGTCATCGTTGGCGGCCATGGGCCTGAGGTGATGCAGTCCCTCACGTCGACTGCGGGCTTCTCCATCGAGGATGTTCGTGTTTCCGGCAACCAGCACACGTCCGAAATTGATATTCTTCAGCTTCTCGGGCTCGATGGCGCTTCCAGCTTGCTTGAGCTTGATATCGCAGGTGCCCGCAAGGCGCTTTCCGATCTCCCGTGGGTCGAATCGGTCGAGGTTCGCAAGATCTATCCGGGCACGGTCGAGGTGATGCTGAAGGAGCGTCAGGCCTACGCGATCTGGCAGCATGGTTCGGACCTGTCCATCATTGAGCGCTCGGGTAGCGTGATCGCACCGCTGCGCGACAACAAGTTTGCCTCGCTTCCGCTTTTCGTCGGCCGCGATGCCGAAACGGCGGCGGCGGCCGTCGAAGAGGAATTTTCCAAGTGGCCCGCGATCGCCTCTCGGGTGAAGGCTTTTGTCCGGGTTGCCGGACGTCGCTGGGATGTTCATCTGGACAACGGCATCATCGTCAAGCTGCCGGAAGATCACATCGCCGAGGCGCTCGCCCTTCTGACCCGGTTCGACCAGGAGCAGCAGGTCCTGTCGCGCGATATCGCCGCCATCGACATGCGTCTTCCCGATCGTGTCGCTGTTCGTCTGACACCGGAAGCGCAGGAGCGTCGCCAGGTCGTCGTCGATGCTCGTACCAAGGAACTCAAGAAGCTGGAGCAGAAGATATGAGTATCTTTGGTGGCTCCTCCTTCGGTCTGCCGCGCACCAAGCCGCTGTCTTCCAAGCGTGCCCATGTTGTCTCGGTTCTCGATGTCGGTACGACCAAGGTCGTCTGCATGATCGCACGGCTGACTCCGCGTCGTGAAACCTCGGTTCTGCCTGGCCGGACCCACAACGTCGAGGTGATCGGGCTCGGCCATCAGCGCTCTTACGGCATCAAGTCAGGCGTCATTGCCGATCTCGACGCGGTTGAGAATGTCGTGCGTCTTGCCGTCGATGCGGCGGAGCGCATGGCGGGTCTCACCGTCGAGAGCCTGATCGTCAATGTTTCGGCCGGTCGCATCGGCTCGGACGTCTACACCGCGACGATTGATCTCGGTGGTCAGGAAGTCGAGTCTGGCGATCTGCGCAAGGTATTGATCGCTGCCGGGCAGAAGTCGCAGGGCAATGACCGCGCCGTGCTGCATTCGCTGCCGACTGGCTTTTCGCTTGACGGCGAACGGGGAATCCGTGATCCACTGGGAATGTATGGCGACGTCCTCGGCGTCGACATGCATGTGGTCACAGCCGAACGTGCAGCGCTCCGCAACCTGGAACTCTGCATTAACAGGGCTCACCTGACCGTCGAGGGCGTGGTTGCTACGCCTTATGCCAGCGGCCTTGCTGCCCTGGTCGATGATGAAGTTGAGCTCGGTTGCGCGGCGATCGACATGGGTGGTGGCATGACCACCATCTCGGTCTTCGCAGAAGGCAAGTTGATCCATACGGACGCCATCGGGATCGGCGGTCACCATGTGACGACCGATCTGGCGCGCGGGCTTTCGACCCGTATCGAGGATGCAGAACGCCTGAAAGTCGTTCACGGTTCGGCTGTCGCCAACGGCGCCGATGATCGTGAAGTCGTGTCCGTCCCGCCGATCGGCGAGGATGATCGCGATCAGCCGACGCAGGTGCCGCGGGCTCTGCTGACCCGGATCATCAGCGCGCGTATCGAGGAAACCCTCGAACTGCTGCGCGACCGGATCCAGAAATCGGGCTTCTCGCCGGTTGTCGGCAAGCGGGTCGTTCTGACGGGTGGTGCGTGCCAGCTGACCGGTATGCCGGAAGCAGCGCGCCGCATTCTCGCCAGGAACGTGCGTATCGGTCGTCCGATGGGCGTGTCGGGTCTTCCCGCCGCTGCCAAGGGCCCAGCCTTCTCGACCGCAGTCGGGTTGACGATCTATCCGCAGATGGCGGACCAGGAAACTCATGCCGGGCAGGGTGGGTTGTTCTCGCCCTTCGGCAATGGAAGCAGCCGGATCGCCCGTATGGGCCAATGGCTGAAAGAGAGTTTTTGAGCTTGCCCACCGACCGCAAGGTTCGGCCAAGGGAAATCTGTTGAAATGACATGGCCGGCTTGGCGATGCGGCCGGAAAAAGAAGGAACGGGTACCATGACCATCAAGTTGCAGAAGCCAGACATCACTGAGCTGAAGCCACGCATCACCGTGTTCGGTGTCGGTGGCGGTGGCGGCAATGCCGTCAACAACATGA
Source organism: Rhizobium sp. AG855 (assembly GCF_003610655.1). Classification (NCBI taxonomy): domain Bacteria; kingdom Pseudomonadati; phylum Pseudomonadota; class Alphaproteobacteria; order Hyphomicrobiales; family Rhizobiaceae; genus Rhizobium; species Rhizobium sp. AG855. Next base: position 1,108,671 of record NZ_RAQG01000003.1, read on the forward strand.
TCACCGCTGGCTTGCAGGGCGTCGATTTCGTCGTCGCCAACACGGATGCCCAGGCGCTGACCATGACCAAGGCCGAGCGCATCATCCAGCTCGGCGTGAACGTCACCGAGGGCCTCGGCGCCGGTTCGCAGCCGGAAGTCGGCCGCGCTGCTGCCGAAGAATGCATCGATGAAATCATCGATCACCTGAACGGGACCCACATGTGCTTCGTCACCGCCGGCATGGGTGGTGGTACCGGCACTGGTGCCGCCCCGGTCGTCGCCCAGGCCGCCCGCAACAAGGGCATCCTGACCGTCGGCGTCGTCACCAAGCCGTTCCACTTCGAAGGCCAGCGTCGCATGCGGCTTGCCGAATCCGGCATCGAGGAACTGCAGAAGTCCGTCGATACCCTGATCGTCATCCCGAACCAGAACCTGTTCCGCATCGCCAACGATCGCACCACCTTTGCCGACGCCTTCGCCATGGCAGACCAGGTGCTCTATTCGGGCGTTGCCTGCATCACCGACCTGATGGTCAAGGAAGGCCTCATCAACCTCGATTTCGCTGACGTCCGTTCCGTCATGCGCGAAATGGGTCGTGCGATGATGGGCACCGGCGAAGCATCGGGTGAAGGCCGCGCCATGCAGGCCGCCGAAGCCGCGATTGCCAATCCGCTGCTCGACGAAACCTCGATGAAGGGCGCCCAGGGCCTGCTGATCTCGATCACCGGTGGCCGTGACCTGACCCTGTTCGAAGTTGACGAAGCCGCGACCCGTATCCGCGAGGAAGTCGATCCGGACGCCAACATCATCCTCGGTGCAACCTTCGACGAAGCGCTCGAAGGCATCATCCGCGTGTCGGTCGTTGCGACCGGCATCGACCGCGCGGCTCTGGCTTCCAAGGGCTTCGAGGCCGCACCGCTGACAAAGCCTGCTATGCGTCCCTCCGCGGCCGTTGCTCCGGCACCGGCCGCATATCAGCCTGCAATGGCGCAGGCCCCCAAGCCGACCATGGATCCGGTCGCAGACACCATTCGTTCCGCTGAAGCCGAGATGGAACGTGAACTCGAAATCGCAGTTGCCCGCCAGTCGGCCATGAACCAGCAGCCGCAGCCCGCTGCCCAGCCGGAATTCCGCCCGGCCAGCAAGCTGTTCGCCGCCCCGGCACAGGAAGCCGCTCCGGCCCCGCAGATGATGCAGCCGGTTGCTCCGGCTCCCGTCATGAGCCAGCCGGCTCCGATGATGCAGCAGCCGGCACCCGTCATGCAGGCGCCTGTCGCGCCGGCACCTGTTGTTGCGGAGCCCCGCATGGCCGAACCGGTCCGCATGCCCAAGGTGGAAGACTTCCCGCCGGTGCTGCGTGCTGAAATCGATCACCGCGCCCATGCTGCCGCACCTGCTGCCCAGGATGATCGTGGTCCGATGGGCCTGCTGAAGCGAATCACCAATTCGCTCGGCCGCCAGCACGAGGAAGAGCCTTCGATGGGCGACATGACGGGTTCTGCTCCGGCTGCATCGTCGCAGCAGCGCCGCCCGCTCTCCGCCGAGGCCAGCCTCTACGCACCGCGTCGCGGCCAGTTGGACGACCTCGGTCGCGCAACGCCGGCTCGCGCCACGAGCGAAGACGACCAGCTGGAAATCCCGGCCTTCCTGCGCCGCCAGACCAACTGAGGCTCGCCTCAATTGCATGCTTCCGGACCCGGGCTCGCAGCCCGGGTTCTGTCGTTTTCGGGCGGCTTTTCCTGAGCGAAATTCTTGACGAATTTCAGTTGGTTGACTTCGTTACACAGCGAAAGAAACAGTGATTTGGTAATGACGCCGGACACTCGTATGTATGAAATCGAAACAGGGCCATGTTTTAGGTTCTCCTCAGGTAAACTTCGGCGCATGTGAGGGCTTCGGCTCCGGCGCCTCGCAGATCAGGACAACAGGAATGGCAATTGCCTTGCTCGGATTTCAGACCACGATCGCAGCGCCGCTTTCGCTGACAGGGATCGGGGTTCATTCGGGCCGCGACGTGACGATCACGTTCCTCCCGGCAGAAGCCGGCAGCGGCATCACCTTCGTCCGGCAGCATGATGACGGTAGCACCAGCGAATATCGCGCGGTGTCGGCCCATGTCGGTAATACCGACCTTTGCACCGTTCTCGGCACCAATCCCGCCCGTTCCATCGCCACCATCGAACACGTCATGGCCGCCATCTACGCGCTCGGTCTCGACAATCTCGTGATCGAGGTGGACGGTGCGGAGATGCCGATCATGGACGGCAGCTCGGAAGTGTTCATCGACGCCATCGAGCAGGTTGGGATCACCAATCTCGGCGTCAAGCGCCGCTATATCCGCGTGACCAAGCCTGTTCGCATCGAGGCCGGATCGTCCTGGGCTGAATTCCGTCCGTATGATGGGACCCGATTCGAGGTCGAGATCGATTTCGACAGCAAGCTGATCGGCCGCCAGAGCTGGGCGGGTGAACTCAATGCCGAGACCTTCAAGACGCAGCTGTCGCGTGCCCGCACCTTCGGTTTCATGCGCGATGTCGAACGTCTCTGGGCCGCCGGCTTCGCACTTGGCTCGTCGCTGGAGAATTCCGTCGTCATCTCGGACGACGACACCGTTATCAATGTCGAAGGCCTGCGTTACGAGAAGGACGAATTCGTCCGTCACAAGACGCTGGACGCCGTCGGTGATCTTGCGCTGGCCGGTGCCCAGTTCATCGGTTGCTATCGCTCCTATCGCGGCGGCCACAAGCTGAATGCCAATGCGCTGAAGGCTTTGCTGAGCGATCCGACGGCTTACGAAGTGGTCGAGGCTCCGAGCCGCAACCTCAAGGTCCGGGCGCGTGAATTCGTGCCGGTCCAGGTTCCGGAATTTGCTCCCTGGACTGCGTGATCGACACGTCCATGCAATTGCGACCTTGTCTGCGCCGGCTTTCTCTGGGAGCCGGCGTTGTCGTTTCTGCGGTGCAACGGTCGTCCAAGTCTGGCGCGATCGCGACTTTCTCCAGCGCGCGTCACAAAAATGCGCTAAATCATCATCACTGCGTTGCCCTAATGCTGCTTTTGCGGCTAGAAACGCCATCTGAAAGCGACGGCTCATGGGCGGCGCTGCAATCGGGATCTTTCGAATGAGTCATGTAGGGTCGGTCGTTGTGAAGAAAGCCGTGCGTGTTGCAGGCCTCTGCGTCTTGATGTCGGTTGCAGGCGTTCTCGCCAGCTGCCAGTCGGACCCGGATATCGACATCACCAAGCTTGCGGCAGAAACCGATCCGCCGGAGGTGCTCTACAATCAGGGCCTCGCCAATATCAAGGCGGGCAACATGAGCGAAGCTGCGCGCAAGTTCGATGCGGTCGACGCCCAGCATCCGTTCTCGGAATGGTCGCGCAAGTCTCTGGTGATGAGCACCTTCACCAAGTATCGCCTCGGCCGCTATGCCGATGCGATTGCGACCGGTAACCGCTACATGAACCTCTATCCGAAGTCGGAAGATGCCGCTTACGCGCAGTATCTCGTCGGCCTGTCCTACTGGAAGCAGATTTCCAGCGTGACGCAGGATCAGAAGAATTCGGTCAAGACGATCGAGGCGATGCAGCGCGTTGTCGACGAGTTCCCGAACTCCGAATATGTCGACGATGCTCAGGCCAAGATCCGATTCGCCCGCGACCAGCTCGCCGGCAAGGAGATGCAGGTCGGCCGCTACTATCTGGAGCGCAAGGAATATCTCGCGTCGATCCAGCGCTTCCGCGTGGTCGTCGAGCGTTATCCGAATACCAACCAGATCGAAGAGGCGCTGGCACGTCTGGTCGAGGCCTATTATGCCATGGGCGTAGTGCAGGAAGCGCAGACGGCCGCTGCCGTACTGGGTCACAACTACCCCGACAGCCAGTGGTATGCCGATTCCTACCAGCTGCTGCAGAAGGGTGGCCTCGAGCCGCGTGAAAACGCCGGTTCCTGGATCGCACGCGCCGGCAAGCAGCTGCTGACCGGCTCCTGAGGCCCCTTCGTTCGCAAGTGAGATCCTGAGCCCATGCTGGTCCAGCTGTCGATCCGTGATATCGTCCTGATCGAACGGCTGGATCTTGCTTTCGAAACCGGCCTCTCCGTGCTGACCGGCGAAACGGGCGCCGGCAAATCCATTCTGCTCGACAGCTTGTCCCTGGCCCTTGGTGGCCGGGGTGATGGTTCGCTCGTCCGTCATGGCGAGGACAAGGGACAGGTCACGGCGGTCTTCGACGTTTCAGGAAGTCACGCGGCTCGCGCACTGCTCAAGGGCAATGGTGTCGATGACGATGGCGACTTGATCTTCCGGCGCGTCCAGTCGGCCGATGGCCGCACACGCGCCTATATCAACGACCAGCCGGTCAGCGTGCAATTGATGCGGCAGGTCGGCCAGTTGCTGGTTGAAATCCACGGCCAGCACGACGACCGGGCACTGACCGATATCGACGCCCACCGCATGCTGCTCGACGCCTTTGCAGGTCTCACTGACGAGGTGGTGACGCTGGGTGAAAGTTATCGCCGGTGGCGCGATGCCGAGCGCAGCTTCAAGACCCACAAAGCCAAGGTGGAGGCTGCAGCGCGCGAGGCCGATTATCTGCGCGCTTCCGTCGAGGAACTGGAGGCGCTCTCGCCGCAGGACGGCGAAGAGGATGAACTCGCCGAGCGTCGTTCGCGCATGCAGAAATCCGAGCGAATCGCCGGCGACATTTCGGAAGCCTCCGACTTCTTGAACGGCAATGCCTCGCCAGTGCCCCATATCGCCTCGCTGATGCGCAGGCTGGAGCGCAAGAGCCATGAGGCGCCCGGTCTGCTGGAAGAGACCGTGCATCTCCTAGGCTCCGCGCTGGACACGCTGTCTTCGGCGCAGATGGAGGTGGAGGCCGCGCTGAGGCGGACCGAGTTCGATCCCCGCGAACTGGAGCGGGTCGAAGAACGGTTGTTTGCCCTTCGTGCTGCGGGCCGCAAATATGCCGTGGCTGTTGCCGACCTGCCGGCACTTGCCGAAAAGATGGTGACCGATCTGGCCGATCTCGACGCTGGCGAGGAGCGCCTCGGACAGCTCGAAGCCGCCGTCCGCGAGACGCGGGCGCATTACGATCATCTCGCTCTGCAGCTTTCCGACAAGCGCCGCCATGCGGCATCGGCGCTTGCCGATGCGGTGATGCAGGAGCTGCCGGCGCTGAAGCTGGAGCGCGCGCGTTTCATGGTCGAAGTGTCTACGGATGCCGAGGCTGCCTCTGCCGAGGGCATCGACACTGTCGAATTCCACGTCCAGACCAATCCGGGCACGCGACCGGGACCGATCATGAAGGTGGCGTCGGGCGGTGAACTGTCGCGTTTCCTTCTGGCGCTCAAGGTGGCGCTTGCCGATCGCGGCTCTGCGCCAACCCTGGTTTTCGATGAGATCGACACAGGCGTGGGTGGTGCGGTGGCGGATGCCATCGGCCAGCGGCTGAAGCGGCTGGCGGATCGGGTGCAGGTGCTTTCTGTCACCCACGCACCGCAGGTGGCGGCGCGGGCCTCGACCCATTTCCTCATCTCCAAGGGGCCAGCGGGCGATCAGGGCGACAAGATCGCCACCCGGGTTGCCGTGATGGAGCCGGAACATCGGCGCGAGGAGATCGCGCGCATGCTGGCTGGCGCTTCGGTCACCGAGGAAGCCCGCGCCGCAGCTGCCAAACTTCTCGCAGGCGAGGCGTGATCGAACCGATCGCACCGCGTTTCGTTGCATTGTTTCCTGGAAACTGTTTCGCTGGACCATCATGTTTGCCGTGATCGAGACCTACTGGGCCGAGACTCTCGCCGTGCTGTCCGTCGTGTTCGGCACGGCCGCAGCCATCCATGCGGCCATGACCAAGCGCGAGGTCCGGTCCGCTCTCGGCTGGGTCGGCGTGATCATTCTTTCACCGCTGGTCGGGGCACTGATCTATGCCGTGGTCGGCATCAACCGTATCCGGCGCAAGTCGCTCATCTCGAGACGTGCGCTGGCGCTCGACGAGATCTGGCGGAGCCTTTCGCAATTCGCCATCAGCCGGGAACAGGTGATTGCCGAGTTCGGGCCGCGATTCGGACAGATGAAGCTTCTCGGCGACCGCGTGACGCGGCATCCTTTGTCTTCCGGCAACAGCATCACGCTTCTGGCCACCGGTGAGGAGACGTTCGACGCCATGTGCGCGGCGATTGACGGTGCTGTCTGCAGCGTCATCCTCGAGACCTATATCTTCGACCGCGATGCGGTGGGTCTGCGCGTGGCGGACTGCCTGATTGCCGCCCATCGCCGTGGGGTGAGCGTGCGCGTGCTCGTCGATGCCGTCGGCGCCCGTTACAGTGTGCCGAGCATCATCGGCTATCTGGAAGACGGCGGCGTTCCGGTTGCGAGCTTCAACGGTCAGGTCATCATGGGCCTGCGCCTGCCTTATGCAAACCTGCGCACCCATCGCAAGATCCTCGTCGTGGACGGTGCCGTTGCCTTTGTCGGCGGCATGAACATTCGAGCGGGCTTTACCGGTCCGGAGGCGGCGCGGGACACGCATTTTCGAGTTACCGGGCCTGTCGTCGCCGATATTTTGGCGGTGGCGGCCGAGGACTGGCATTTCGAGACCAATGAAGTGCTTCTGTCACCGGACTGGAGCATTCGGCTGGAAGGCGCAACGCCGGGCGAGGGAACGGCCGTGCGTGCGGTCGTCTCCGGTCCCGATGCGCATCTTGAGACCAATCACCGGCTGCTGATGGGCGCCTTTTCCGTCGCCGAGCGGACAATCCGGATTGTCTCGCCGTATTTCCTGCCGGACAACACCTTTCTCGCTGCGCTCAATACGGCCGCTCGACGCGGCGTGCAGGTGGAGATCGTCATACCCGCCAAGAACAATCTCGCGATTGTGGCGCGTGCCATGATCGCGCAGTTTGATCAGGTTCTGCGGGAGGGCTGCCGGATCTATATGGCGGACGGGCCGTTCGACCATTCGAAGCTGTTGGTCGTCGACGAGCAGTGGTGTTTCATCGGCTCGTCCAATCTCGATTCGCGCTCGCTCAGGCTCAATTTCGAGATCGATCTCGAGGTCTATGATTCTGATCTCGCGGACCGGATCGGCCAGCGGATCGATCTCACTCTGCAGACGGCCACGGAATTGACGACTGATGTGCTGAAGGCGCGTCCTTTCTGGCTGCGATTCACTGACCGTTTATTCTGGCTCGGATCGCCCTATCTCTGACAGATGTCGCCGGCCGGCGGCATCTGACATTTCAGCCTTTGCGTCTGTCGACGCACAACCGAAGGGGTCCCATGAAGACGAGCAGACCGAGCCTGGCGCGCACGATGATGACCTCCTTCCGCAACCGCCGTCAGCGACCGGACGGTGCGAGTGCGGTCGAGGGTGGCAATGGTGTGATGACGGTTGCCTCCTACAATGTGCACAAATGCGTGGGGACCGACGGACGCTTCGATCCCGGTCGGATCATCGATGTCATCAGGGAGATCGGCCCCGACGTCATTGCGCTGCAGGAGGCCGACCAGCGTTTTGGCGAGCGGTCCGGCCTTCTCGATCTCAACCGGCTTCGGCTGGAGACGGGGCTTCTGCCGGTGCCTGTGATGGGCGGCACGAAATCGCATGGCTGGTGTGGCAATGTCCTGTTGTTTCGCGAGGGGATTGTCGAGGACGTGCATCAGGTGTCGCTGCCGGGTCTTGAGCCGCGCGGGGCGCTGGTGGCGGAGATCGAATTGCAGGGACGGGAAGGGCGCTCCAGTCTGCGCGTCATTGCCGCCCATCTCGGCCTGATGCGATGGGCAAGGCGACAGCAGGCCGATGTGATCCTCGACATGCTGCAGTCTCGCCAGGAGCGACCGACGCTTCTGATGGGCGACTTCAACGAATGGCGGCTGGGGCCGGGTTCGGCCCTGACCAAGCTCGAGCCGGTCTTCGGGCCGCTGCCACCGCCGATCCCAAGCTTTCCGGCCCGGCTGCCGGTTCTGTCGCTGGATCGGATCATGGCGAACAGGACAGGGTTGATCACCGATGTCACTGTGCATGACACGCCGCTTGCGCGGGTGGCATCGGATCATCTGCCGCTGACGGCGCGGGTGGATCCGAACAGGCTGGGGGATTGACGGCCGGCGTGCGTCACGCCGCTTTTCATTCCGCAAAATTCGATTAAGACCGACGAAACACGCATTCGGAGGACGGCATGAGCACGGATTTGGGCATTGGCGCAATCGCAGTCGAAGACCTGACGGAAGACCAGGCCAAGGCCGAGTTGCAACGGCTTTCGGCCGAGATCGCCCATCACGACGCGCTGTATCACGGCAAGGACCAGCCGGAGATCACCGATGCCGACTATGACGCCCTGAAGCGGCGCAACGACGCGATCGAGGCGCAGTTCCCGCAGTTGGTGCGCACCGACAGTCCGTCGCAGCGTGTGGGGGCGGCCCCCGCCGGCATCTTCGCCCAGGTCGTGCATGCCCGGCCAATGCTGTCGCTCGACAATGCCTTTTCCGACGAGGACGTGCAGGATTTCGTCGGCTCGGTCTATCGGTTCCTCGGTCAGATGCCTGACGGTTCCATCGCCTTTACCGCCGAGCCGAAGATCGACGGACTCTCGATGTCGCTGCGTTACGAGAACCGCAGACTGGTGACGGCCGCGACCCGCGGCGACGGCACGACGGGTGAAAACGTCACGGCCAACATCCTGACGATCAAGGAAATCCCGGTCGAACTGCCGGCTGACGCGCCCGACGTGGTCGAGGTGCGCGGTGAAGTCTATATGGCGAAGTCCGACTTCCTGGCGCTCAACGCGCAGATGGAGGCGGAGGGCAAGCAGACCTATGTGAACCCACGCAACACGGCGTCGGGGTCACTGCGCCAGCTCGACCCGAAGGTAACGGCCAACCGGAAGCTTCGCTTCTTCGCCTATGCCTGGGGTGAGATGAGCGTCATGCCGGCCGAGACCCAGTCGGGCATGACCGACGTCTTTCGCCGTTGGGGTTTCCCGGTCAATCCGCTGACGCGGCGTCTGGGTTCGGTCGAGGAGATCCTTACACATTACCATGACATCGGCCTCCAGCGGGCCGATCTCGACTACGACATCGATGGTGTCGTCTACAAGGTGGATCGGCTCGACCTGCAGGCCCGGCTCGGTTTCCGTTCGCGCTCGCCGCGCTGGGCGACCGCACACAAGTTTCCAGCCGAACAGGCCTTTACGACCGTCGAAGCCATCGACATCCAGGTCGGACGCACGGGGGCGCTGACGCCGGTCGCACGCCTGACACCGGTGACCGTCGGTGGGGTGGTCGTGACCAACGCGACGCTTCACAATGCCGATTACATCGAGGGCATCGGCAATGCCGGCCAGCGGATCCGCGAGGACGGCCACGACATCCGCATCGGCGACACGGTGATCGTGCAGCGCGCCGGCGACGTCATTCCGCAGGTGCTGGATGTAGTGATGGAGAAGCGGCCCGAGGGGGCGGCGAAGTATGTGTTTCCGACACAGTGCCCGGTCTGTGGCAGTCATGCCGTCAGGGAGAAGAACGAGAAAACCGGCAAGCTCGATTCCGTCACGCGTTGTACTGGCGGCTTCGTCTGCCGGGCGCAGGCGGTCGAACACATCAAACATTTCGTCTCGCGCAATGCCTTCGATATCGAGGGGCTCGGGACAAAGCAGGTCGACTTCTTCTTTGAAAGCGAAGATCCGGCTCTGATGATCCGAACAGCACCTGACATTTTCACGCTTAAGGAGCGCCAGGAGCGATCGCTGACCAAGCTGGAGAATATTGAAGGCTTCGGTCGGGTCAGCGTGCGCAAGCTGTTCGACGCCATCGACGCGCGGCGTGAGATTGCGCTCAACCGCTTCATTTTCGCGCTTGGTATCCGCCATGTCGGCGAGACGACGGCCAAGCTTTTGGCGCGCTCCTATGGCTCGTACCCGGCCTTTGCCGAGGCGATGCAACGCGCAGCGCCGAAGTTCGGCGATGCCTGGAACGAGTTGAATGCGATCGAGGGGATCGGTGAAGTGGTGGCCGCCTCGATCGTCGAATTCTTCAAGGAGCCGCGCAATCTGGAGGTTGTGCAGCGCCTGTTGGTTGAAGTGCGCCCGCAAGATGCCGAAGCGCCTGTTGCCAGCGACAGCCCCGTTGCGGGAAAGACCGTTGTGTTCTCCGGTTCGCTTGAGCGCTTCACGCGTGACGAAGCCAAGGCCCGTGCAGAGGCGCTTGGGGCCAAGGTTGCCGGATCTGTTTCCAAGAAGACGGATTATCTCGTGGCCGGTCCCGGAGCGGGTTCCAAACTGGACAAGGCACGCGAAGTCGGAGTTACCGTCATGACTGAAGACGAATGGCTGGCGCTGATCGGCGGCTAGGTCACGCCGCAGTAAAGGCGGCGTCGCCACGGTCGGCGAGGGTGCCGTAGATCGACTGTTCCTGCTGGGGGCTGCGCCCGAGATCCCGCTCGTGATGAAGGCGGTTTCGGCCGGAGGTCTTGGCGAGGTAAAGGGCGCGGTCGGCGGCGGCGTAGACGGCCGAGAAGTCGCGGGTGGGGGTAAAGTCGGCAATGCCGCCGGAAACCGTCACGGAGATCGTCTGCTGCATGCTGTCGATCAGCCGACCCGCCACCATGCGGCGCAGCTTCTCGGCAATCTGCATCATTTCGCCGTGGTCGAGACCGCAGAAGAGCACGGCAAATTCCTCGCCGCCGACGCGGGCCGCCAGATGCGGTGCCTTGATGGTTTCCCGCAATGTCTGCGCCACCGCGATGATGACATCGTCGCCCGCCAGATGGCCGTAGCGATCGTTGATCTGCTTGAAACGATCAATGTCGAGGATGAGCAGGTGACCGTGTTCGACGCGCGAAATATCCTCGATGAAGGCGCGGCGATTGAGCAGGCCCGACAGCATATCCGTGCGGCTCATCTGCTGGAATTCCCGCCGCGTCCGGGCAAGGTGAATGACGGCATAACCCATATACATCGAGGAAAGCATGGTCAGGCTGTAGGCGACGATGACCGTGATTGCGCAACCAATGGTAATGTCATGCAACAATGGATTGCGCAGGACATTGAGAGACCACAAGCAGACCAGCATGGCCGCCACCATGATGCAGGCAATGATCGATACGCGAATGGAGAGCCGATTGCCAAATCGAATTACGGGTGCCCAATGGTCGAATTCCGTCAAACCGATGTCGCGGATCACCCAGGTTTCAATATGTTGCTTCAACATCGGTTTCCGACCAGGTTTCTGAAATAATTCATGCCAGAAAAAGACTGTCGGCCATGGTGGCTGCAGTCCTTCGTCTAGCGTTATAGGCAAGCGGATGTGTAATTCTACCGTAAAGTCGCGTCGGGTCGATTGAGTGCCCTTTCCGCGTGTGTTGAATTTATCCTTCTAAAAATTAAGCTTTGGTGAAAACGTAACCTAAGATTGCGTTATTGCCAAATCCGGCCGGTTGCATTTATGGCTCTGTGAAACCGACAGCGCGTATGCTGAGCGTGAGCGTCGAAGGATCATTTTCGAAGATGACGGCGCCGCGCGAGAGCGATCCCGCAGCGACATAATCGAACGTCACCTCCGCCTCTTCCACGAGCCGGGATTTGTCGAGGAGTTGCGCCCGAACCTCGACGCCGGCTGCGGCAAGCGTCGCCGTGTTTCGCAGTTCGAAGACGACCTGCCAACCTGAGGTGACCTTCTCGGTCGAAACGACATGGGCGACGAGTTCCGGCTGGCGATCCTCGGCGGTCCAGATATCGACGACGAGCCAGCCGATGACGGCACAGATTGCGGCGAGCGAGACGAGTCCTGTCACCCACTCGACCCAGTGTGGACGGGATTTTTCGGCATTGCTGCTCAAACGCGACGGGGACATTTCGAGCTCCTTACAGAATGAGGCGGGCAGCGGCCGCCCCGATGGCGGCGGGGAAGGCCAGCACGATGACGACCAGCAGGGCTTCAACGCTCGCCATGCCGTCCAGCCTCTCAAACGTCCAAAGCGCGTAGAGGCTCACGGTGAGCGCCACCATGTAGCCCGGCAAAGTGAAGCGGATGAAGGCGTGCCAGCGGGGCTGGTCTTTCTCCAGGGTGTGGCCGCCGCGAAACGCAAGCGCATAGACGAAGCCGTGCATCAGGAGGATGGAGACGAGCGCGAGCGCGAGGGCATGCCAGGGCGTCATCTTGTAGGCGAGTACGATCATCTCTTCCGTCGGAGCGAGGTTCAGCGACAGGAAGAGGGCGCCGACCGCCATCATGAACAGCTCCATCGCATATCCGGTGCCTGACTTTTCGTCCTGGTCGTCTTCGCCCTCGTCGTCTTCATCGTCGTCGTCGGACATGCTCAGCTGGCTGCGGCCGAGCATGGCACCGATGCTTGCGGGGACGGCCTGGATCGCCACCATGCCGATCCACTGGTCGACGGGCATGTCGATCGTGATGACGCCGAGCAGGACCAGGAAGGCGGCACTGGCAATGATGCCCATGCCATAGGCGACGATGGCGTCACGCGCCGACTGCGCCCAGGTGGCCGTGTGTTCGAAGCCGATCCGGTGCGACAACACGAGCAGGAGGGGGATGTTGAGGACCAGCAGGAGGAGGAGGCGTTCCCGCGACATGTAGAAGCCGAGGAACCACATTTCCATGGTCATCAGCATGGGAATGGAAAAGAGCAGGGCGCCGGCAAATCCGCGGGCAATGCCTCTCACGAACGCGTCGACGTCCGTGCTCGTCGTCTGCCGAATTGCTGTCGATGCCATTGTTCCACCTTCCCATGCCCGCCGACAATGCGGGAGGGAAATGTGTTGTTCCATGGCTGCAGGGCCAAAGTTTGGTTCTGGCACCGTTTGGTGGATTAAACCGGGTCAGGCGGCGGGGAAGGCAGGGGCGGGCAGGCCCCTCATGGGGCCTGCAAGGATCCGATCAGACTTTCGGCTTGAATGTCTTCTTTTTCGGTCCGCCAGCGGCGCCCCGGTCGTCGAACTTGCCCTTCGGCTTGCCGGCATAGGCAGGCTTGTCACCCTTGGGCTTGCCACCCCAGTCGGGCTTGGCCGACTTGTCCCAGGCATTGGACGCGTTCTTCGGCTTCTTGAATGCGGGTTTGGCCGGTGCATCGCCCCAGACTTCGGCGTCGGTTGCCGCCATGGCATCGCGCGGTGCGCGTGCCGGGGCCTCATCCTTGCGGGCATAGGGCTTCTTGTCGCCATAGGCAGGCTTGTCGCCGTAGGGCTTCTTGTCGCCAAAGGGTTTCTTCTCCCCGTAAGGCTTCTTGTCACCGTAGGCCTTCTTCTCGCCGTAAGGCTTCTTGTCGGCGTAAGGCTGGCGTTCGCCCTCTTCGCGCGGCGGGCGCGCGGCGCGTTCCTTCGGGGCGGCGTTGAAGTTCGGCATGCCGGGCAGGCGCTGCACGGTGATGCCGCGCTCCAGGGCCGAATTCGGGCCAAGCGCTGCAACGAAGGTGTCTAGGCCGCTTTCGGAGATCTCGATGAAGGTCTCTTCCGGCTGCATCTTGATCGCGCCGATTTCGTTCTTGGTGATGTTGCCGTTGCGGCAGAGCATCGGGATGAGCCAGCGCGGCTCGGCATTCTGGCGACGGCCGACGGAGACCGAGAACCAGACGCTGGGGCCGAATTCGCTGCGCGGCTTGGTCGCTGCACTCGACGGGTTGGCGTAATCCGGTTCGCGCTGCTTGCGCACGGCTTCGGGATTGACCGGGATCAGGTCTTCCGGTGCCGAGCGATTGCCGCGCTGCAGGCGGAGGAACGCGGCGGCGACCTGTTCTGCGCCGTGGGTTTCAAGCAGGGTCGCGACCATGGCACTTTCGTCCTCGCCGATCGGCTGGGTCAGCGACGGATCGGCCATCAGCCGCTCGTCGTCCCGGGCCATGACTTCGTCGGCCGACGGCGGCAGCGCCCAGGCGGCCTGGACATTGGCGCCGCCCAGCAGGCGCTCGGCCTTGCGGCGGGCGCTGTTGGGCACGATGAGCGCCGAGACGCCCTTGTTGCCAGCGCGGCCGGTACGGCCCGAGCGGTGCAAAAGGGTTTCGGAATTGGTCGGCAGATCGGCGTGGATCACGAGTTCGAGGCCGGGTAGGTCGATGCCGCGGGCGGCGACGTCGGTTGCAATGCAGACGCGGGCACGGCCGTCGCGCATGGCCTGCAGCGCGTGTGTGCGTTCGTTCTGCGACAGTTCACCGGAGAGCGCGACGACGGAGAAGCCGCGATTGTGCAGGCGTGACGTCAGGTGGTTGACGGCCGCACGGGTCGAGCAGAAGACGATGGCGTTGCGGGCCTCATAGAAGCGCAGCACGTTGATGATGGCGTTCTCGCGGTCGGGATTGGCAACCATCAGAGCGCGGTATTCGATGTCGACGTGCTGCTTCTTTTCCGAGACGGTCTCGATGCGGCGGGCGTCGCGCTGGTAGCTCTTGGCAAGATCGGCGATGGAGCGCGGCACGGTGGCCGAGAACATCATCGTGCGGCGATCGTCCGGCGATTCTTCCAGGATGAATTCGAGGTCCTCGCGGAAGCCGAGATCGAGCATCTCGTCTGCTTCGTCGAGGACGACGACCTTCAGTTCGGACAAATCAAGCGCGCGGCGGGTGATGTGGTCGCGCAGACGGCCCGGCGTGCCGACGATGATATGGGCACCGCGTTCCAACGCACGGCGTTCGTTGCGGATATCCATGCCGCCGACGCAGGAGCCGATGATGGCGCCGGTCTCGGCATAGAGCCATTCCAGCTCGCGCTGCACCTGCATGGCCAGTTCGCGGGTCGGCGCAATTGCAAGCGCGAGCGGTTTTCCGGCGCGGCCGAAGCGAGATTCGCCTTCGAGAAGCGTCGGAGCCATGGCGAGACCAAAGGCCACCGTCTTGCCGGAGCCGGTTTGTGCAGAGACCAGCGCATCGCGGCCCAGAAGTTCGGGGTCGATCATGGCTTCCTGAACGGGGGTGAGCGTCTCATAGCCACGCTTGCGCAAGGCCTCGGCAATCGCCGGGACGATGGCGTCAAAATTGGTCATCGGTTTGTCTTTCGAAAGTGATGGATGGTGCGGGCACAGGCTCCGCGCCCGCCGAGTGCGGGTATGTTGGCGCCGTTCCTATCTGGAACCTCCGCAAAAGTACAGGGGGCCGGGGCGAAAAGGCCGGATATGGTGAAAGGCCCGCCTGACGGGGCGGGCTTCCTCCGGCTTCACATCCTGAGGCGCGCCATGGCAAAGGCATCGACATAGGCACCGTCGCGAAAGGCGAAGGCCCGGTGGACGCCTTCCGTCTCGAAACCGAAGGACTGGTAAAGTGCGATGGCAGCCTGGTTGTCGCAAAAGACGGTCAGTTCCAGGCGGTGCAAACCGATCCACTGATCGGCAATCGCGATGACCTCTCCGAGCAGGGCTCGGCCGATGCCGCGGCGGTGGTACCTGTCATGGATGCCCATGCCGACCATGGCCGCATGGGATCGGCGTCCGTTTGCGCGGATGAGGCCGATATCCCCGACAATCAGATCATCCACGACGGCGACAAGGTTCATGCTGCCGTTGATCGGCTGCTCGAGGTAGCGGCGGACTTCATCCGCCGATTGGTAGGGCAGGCGCAGGGTGCCGCTTCGGTAACCCGGCAGGTTGTGGAAATCGGCAATCTGTTGGGCGTCGATTGGCGTGGCGGAGCGGATGACCAGGCCTTCGGGCCAGGAGGCTGCCGACGAGACGGGAGGAGGGGTGGCGGGTGCGTGCATTGGCTCTGACTTTCAGTCAATGGAGAGAGCCGGTTCCTGCAACCCCGGCTGTCTCGCAGGGTTGCCGGGGGATGACTTGCGGTCGATCAGACCGTCGAGACACGCCCAGCGCCCTGATCAAGGGCGACGGTCATCATGGTCACGAGGTGGATCGAGATCGCAAAGGTCATGGGTTCAAGCTGCAGACAGAGCTTTCCATTGTCAAGCGTCGGGGCGGTTGCCCGAATCCGCCCGGCGGTTTATGCCGGTTGCATGTCCAGCCCTGCATCGTTCCAAGAGCGCGCGATCGCCATCGATTTCGAAACCGCCACCGAGGCTCGGGCGAGTGCCTGTTCTGTCGGCCTTGCCTTCATCGAGAATGGCGTTGTGGTGAGGGTCGAGGAGCGTTTGATTCGTCCACCCGGCAACCGGTTCTCGCCCTTCAATACCGCTATCCACGGCATCAGGCCTGAGCATGTTGCCTTCGCACCGGAGTTCCCCGAGGTCATGGCGGAGTTCTTCGGCGACTTCGAGGGGGCTGTCATGGTTGCCCATAACGCGGCATTTGATTTCTCGGTCATCCGCGCCAGTCTCGACTTTTACGGAATGCCTTATCCCGAGTTCTCCTATCTCTGCAGCGTCAAGCTCGCGCAGCGTCACTGGCCGGATCTCGGATCGCATCGCCTGAATGTACTCGCCGCACATCTCGGCCTCTCCTTCCAGCATCACAATGCGGCTGAAGACGCGCGGATCTGCGCACAGGCCTGCCTCGCCATGGCGGGTCAGGCGGGTGCGAGCGGCTTGATGGATCTGGCGACCCGGCTTGCCCTCAATCCCGGTCGGCTTCATCGCAGCGGTTACGACGCGTGCTCGTTTGCACGCAAGCCAAAGAAAACGGCCGTCGCCTTGCAAGGCTGAATCGCCGTCTTATCTAGAAGTCTATCGATCACAAAGGAGTGAGGCCATGTCTCCGCGTCGACTGTTTTTCATCGCTGCTCTCACAGCCGGCATCGCGGGTCCCGCTTTGGCCGAGGTCGTCGGCAAGGTCGGCGTCGACTGGGTCGGCAACGACATCGTCGTGGAAGCGGTGACAGATCCGGACGTGAAAGGTGTGACCTGCCATGTCACCTATTTCGACCGGTCGATCATCGACCGCCTGAGCAACGGAAACTGGTTCGAGGATCCCTCCAACAATTCCATCGCCTGCCGGCAGACGGGGCCGATCGAGGTCGGCCAGATCGATCTGTCGGAAGAGGGCGAAGAGGTGTTCCGCGAAGGGCGTTCCATCATCTGGAAGTCGCTCGTCGTGAACCGCATCTATGACAAGAAGAACGACACGCTGATCTATCTGGCACATTCGCGTCAGGTGGTGGAAGGATCGGCGAAGATGTCGATTTCGACGGTGCCTCTGTTCAACCAGAATGTCACCTGGACGAACGGAAAACCGCAATAAGCCGTTGCCGCGATGCCGACTTAAAAAACAAAAAAGCCCCGCAGCGTTTCAGCTTGCGGGGCTTTTGCGCGTCTCGTTGATTAACGGACGTAGACGATCTTGCCGCCATTGGCTGCCGTTTCAACGGAGATGACGTTGGTGGCTTCGATGCTCTGAGCCTTCAGGGCTTCACCAACAGCCGGGTCGGCGCTGACGTCAGACTGGGCCTTCGACATGGCGGCCTGGTCGTTCACCATCTTTTCAAGACGGGTGTGTTCCTGGCGGCCCTGGTCGTTGTCCAGGCTGTCGAGACGGATGATGCTGACGCCGTCAGTCATGGCGGCCGTCGAATTCGTGGTGGTGGTCGCATCGACCATCGGGTCAGCGGTCTGAGCCAGTGCAACGCCCGAGAAGGACGCGATAGACATGGCACCGGCGAGCGCGATCTTTACTGCAGAATTCATAGTATTTCTCCTTGGTTTCCTTACAGAAACTTCCGCTTCGTCGGAAGTAATGGAGAAACGCGCGATGCTGCCACCGGTTCCATTACAAAAGATACTGTTTTAAAAAAACATGTGTGGCGTTCAGTCGGCAAACGCCAAAAGCGCGATTGGAAGCGTGCCCAACCGCGGTGCAAACATTGAGACATGAACCCCGAAATCCGGGGTCCATGTTCTGGGAAGAGAAGCGGCTCAGGCGGCCTGAGCGAGTTCGTCGGCGATGACGGTGTCGAGATTGAGGAAGCAGACCATCGACTTTTCGAGCGCCACGATGCCGCGGCAGAAGGCACGCTGGGCTTCCGGAATGATTTCCGGTGCCGGCTGCAGATCCTCCGAGCGGATCGTCATCATGTCGGAGACCTGTTCGACCAGAAGGCCCACCAGCTTGCCGGCGATGTCGGTGACGATGATGGCGGCGCGTTCCGACGGCTCGGTCATCTTCATGCCGAGACGGCAGGCCATGTCGATGACGGGGATGACGGCGCCGCGCAGGTTGATCAGGCCGAGCACGTAGGGCGGTGTATGCGGCATCGGGGTGACCGGTGCCCAGCCGCGGATTTCCCGGATCGCCATGATGTCGATGCAGAATTCCTGATCGCCGAGATGGAAGGACACGATTTCGAGATACGCACCCGACTGTTTGATAGCATTGCTCATCTTAGAACTCTTCCCAGTGTTCTTTTGCAGCGGCACCGCTTGCGGATGCCGAGGCCGTTCGATTGAATGTTCCCGCCACCTTGTTGATCAGAGCGCGCGCGGGAGAGGGTCTTGCGGGAGCTGAGGCGGCAGCCGGCTCCCAAGCGTTTGCATGAGCAGTCTCGCCCAAGGTCATCTTGAACTGTCCGACCAGTCGCGAGAGGTTCTCGGCGTCGCTGGCTAGAGTATGGGATGCCGCGTTGGTCTGCTCCACCATTGCCGCATTCTGTTGCGTGACCTGGTCCATCTGTCCGACGGCCGAGTTGATCTCGCTCAGTCCCACTGATTGTTCACGCGCGCTGGTAACGATTGCCTTAACGTGCTCGTTAATTCGTAAAACATCTTCGCCGATGCGATGCAGAGCCTGGCCCGTGGCGGTGACCAGATCGACGCCGCTGCGCACTTCCTCGCTCGACCTTGTGACGAGTGTCTTGATATTGCGGGCGGCCTCTGCGGCGCGGCCGGCGAGCGCGCGGACTTCCTGGGCGACGACGGCAAAGCCCTTGCCGGCTTCCCCGGCGCGGGCGGCCTCGACGCCGGCGTTAAGAGCCAAGAGGTTGGTCTGGAAGGCGATCTCGTCGATCACATTGATGATCTTGCCAATCTCGCCGGTCGCATCCTCGATGCGGTTCATTGCGGCCATGGCATCATTGACGACTTCGCCGGACTTCTCGGCATAGTCCTTGGCATTGTCGACCATGTGGCTGGCTTCCTCGGCGCGTTCGGTCGAGGTTTTGACGGTCTGGGTTATTTCGGAGAGGGCTGCCGAGGTTTCCTCCAGCGAGGCAGCCTGCTGTTCGGTGCGGCGGGCGAGGTCGTCGGCGGCGCTGCGCATCTGCTGGCTGTTGGCGTGGATCGAGCTGCTGTTGCTGGAAATTTCCGTCATGACCTTCTTCAGGTTGGTCGCGACCTGGTTGAAGTCGTGGCGCAGGCCTTCGAGATCCGGCGGGAAGGCGGCGCCAATTGCGGCGCAGAGGTCGCCTTCCGAAAGTTTCTTCAAGCCATCGCCAAGCGCATCGACAGCCTGCTTGAGGGCGCGCGTATCGGATTCCGCGTCGGCCATGCGGCGCTCGCGTTCGCTTTCGTCCTGCAGCCGCTGGCTGCGGGTGCGCTCCTCGAGTTCCTGCTTTTCGATGGCTGCCTGTCGGAAGATGTCGGCCGAATTGGCCATGCGGCCGATTTCGTCGCCGCGCTCCGTGGCCTCGATGGCGGCTTGATAATCGCCGTCGACGATCCGCTGCATGCTGCGGGCAACCGCGCGGATGCCGTTGGCGATCGAATTGCCATGGATGAATTGCAGGCTGAGCACGGTCATGAACGCAATTACGCCCAGGAGCAACTGAACATAGAGGGCCTCGGCACTGCGCTGGGTGGCCTCTGCAACGCGTTCTTCGACAATGTTGCCGCCAAGGGCGGAGACATTGTTCAGCGTGGTTCCCAGTCGCTCGCCCGCACCATCGATGGCGTCATCGATTGCGGCATAGTCCGCCTCCGGTGCGCCGGTCTCGACCATTCGCTTCAGGTCGACCTTGATGGCCTGGAGGACGGCCTGCAGATCCTGGTCGTAGGTTCCCGCTTCGCCAGCCGCACCGGCTTCTACCGCGATGGATTTGAGCGTGGCGCTGCCTTCAACGAGAATGTCTCCTGCGGCATTGATGATCTCAATGCGCTCGGGCTGGATACTGCCTTCGCCGCGATCGATGATCGTGTCCATGGCGGCCAGGACGAGATTGGCATTGGCCAGCCGCATCTCGTTGACCTTCTCGACCTCGGCTTTCACCGCGATGGCCCGTTCCAGGGAGAGGTTGAGCTGCGCATTCTGGTACCAGCCGACGGCCAGCATGGAGCCGATGCCGAACACTGCGGCTGCGCCTAGTGTCATCAGGCGCTGTCTGACCGACAGGTTCTTTCCCGTAATGTAGTTCAACAAGCTGTATCTCCCCAGGCTCGGTCCGGCAGGCATCTGCCGTTGTCGTGTCATGCGAAGATCAGGTGTGAAGACCTGAGGACGGTCATGTCCGTGTGGCGGTGCGGGCCACGACGCTGCGGCAGAATCGCACGCTATAGTTAAACCTAAGCTAATTTAATTTACCGTTGTAGGCCGCTCGATCAATTCTCGTCATGGCGATGTTGAAATTGCCCGCCTGTAGAGGTGCCAGGTCGCGTGACCGGCAATCGGCAGGACAACCAGAAGCCCGGCGAACATCGGGAGCAGCGCCAGAAAAGCGGCGACGGCAACGATCAGACCGAAGGCCAGCATGGGGATCGGGTTTTCGATGACGGTCCTGAGGCTGGTCAGCATGGCGGTGACAAAATCCGGATCGTGATCGAGCAGCAGCGGCATCGAGATCACGGTGGCCGTAAACAGGATCGTTGCAAGGACGGCGCCGACGACGGTGCCGATCGCCAGGAAGGTCAGACCCTGAGGCGTCGTCAGAACAAGGTCGACAAAGGCGTTGAGCGTTGCCGGAATGCGGAAGCCGAGCAGCAGCGCCATCAGCAGGCGGACCTGATAGATCCAGATCCAGAAGATGAACAGCACGACGAAGGCCATCCATGACAGCTGGCGCTCTCTCTGCCGGAAGACCTCGGTCAGGATCGCTTTCCAGCCAACGGGTTCACCAGCGCGATGACGCCGGCTGATCTCGTAAAGCCCGACGGCGACGAAGGGACCGACAAGGGGAAAGCCAATGGCGACGGGGATGATCATCCATGGCAGATGATAATAGGCGAGCATCACAGCGATGAAGACCCCACCGAGTGCATAGATCGCGCCGAAGAACAGGCCGAAAAGAGGGTAGGTGCGGAAATCGCGCATGCCATCCGCGAAGGCGCTACCGACATCCTCCAAGGTCAGTCGGTTGATCCGGAATTTCGGCACGGAGCCGTCCTTGACCGCTTGCTGTTCCATCTGTCCCTCCCAAGACGCTGGTGCTGCGACAATGTGTCAGCAAAAGGTGATTCCCTTCCTTGATATCCGTCAAGTGGTCGGCTTCCGGCTGCGAAAGGACGTGTCTTGTCTCTGCAAATGCGGTATGTTGAGACCATGATCCATTCGGAACACAGGTCGCGGCATCTTCCGCTGGCAGCCCTTGGGCTTGCCGGTCTTCTTGCCGCGTTCCTGATCTTCCTCGGTTGGATGCGCTTCGGCAGCGAGATTTTTCTGTCGCTGATCGATTCCGGTCTGGCATACTGCTTCTGAGCGGAAGAAGCGTAGTCGCCGTGACAAATTGGCGCTGACTGCGTCGTCGCTTGAAGTTGAATTGCTTTTGCGCCGCCTTCGGACTATCCGGCTCGACATTGGAATTTTTTGTCGCCAAGGATTTTCGTTCATGAAAACCATTCGCATCGTCTTGTGGGCCGCCGTCATTCTCATGGCCGGTGCGCTCGGCTGGTTGACCTATTCTGTTACGCAGTCCGGCGAGAAGATTGCAGAAGCGCCGTTCGGCGTTCCGTTCCAGCTCGTCGACCAGAACGGCCAGCCGATCAGTGAACAGGCCTTTCGTGGCAAGCCCACGGCCTTGTTTTTCGGTTTTACCCATTGCCCCGAAGTCTGCCCCACCACACTGTTCGAGCTTGATGGCTGGCTGAAAAAGGTCGATCCCGACGCGAAGGGCCTGCAGGCCTATTTCGTCACCGTTGACCCCGAGCGCGATACGCCGCAGCTCCTCGGCCAGTACATCTCCAATGTCACCGATCGGGTGACCGGCATTGCCGGGGAGCCGGCGAAGATCGCGGAGGTCATCAAGGGGTTTCGCGTGTATGCCAAGAAGGTGCCGCTCGACGAAAGCAAGCCTGATGGCGATTACACGATGGATCACACGGCGTCCGTTTTCCTGCTCGATGCGGACGGACGCTTCAAGGGTACGATCGCTTACGGCGAAAACCCCGATACGGCGGTGAAGAAGCTCGAAAACCTGATGAAGGGCTGATCCGCCCTTCATCTGCGGCGGTTGCCTTGGCGGCCATTGCGTTGTACCGCAACGCCTGACCTTCAGACGTCCGAGGAAGTACAGCCGTGAGCGAAATCCGCCTATATGTCAGCACGACCGAACAGAATGCCAATCGTGTCCTCGATCTGCTGGGTTTCGAGTTCGGTGAAGAGGATTTTGCCATTGCGACCACGGAGGTCGACGAAAAGGCGGATATCTGGGAAGCCTCGATCTATCTGATGATGGAGGATGAAGAGGCGGTTCGTGACCGTTTCGCAGGCGCGATCGCCGAAGAGTTTGCCGAGCTTGCGATCGAACGCGAGGTCATTCCTGACATCGACTGGATCGCCAAGTCGCTGGAGGGCCTGACGCCTGTCAGGGCAGGGCGTTTCCTGGTTCATGGTTCGCATGATCGCGACAAGGTGCAGGTGCATGACATCGCCATCGAAATCGATGCGGGCCAGGCTTTTGGCACGGGGCATCACGGCACGACTGCCGGCTGTCTTGAGGTGATCGAAACGGTCGCGCGGTCGCGCAAGGTGCGCAATGCGCTTGATCTGGGTACTGGCAGCGGTGTCCTGGCGATTGCTGTGCGCAAACTCCTGCCGATCCCGGTTCTCGCCACCGACATCGATCCGATCGCCGTGCGTGTGGCGCGCGACAATGCGCGGCGCAACAAGGTGGTCGATGCGATCGATTTTCGCACGGCACCGGGATTTCATTCGACCGCATTTCGCGAATACGGACCCTTCGACCTTGTTATCGCCAACATCCTGGCGCGGCCGCTGATCAAGATGGCACCGCAGCTGGTGACGCATCTGGCGCCGAACGGTTCGGTCATTCTGTCGGGGATCCTCGCCAACCAGCGTTGGAAGGTGATCGCGGCCTATAGCGGCCAAGGCCTTTCGCATGTGCGCACGATCTGGCGGAACGGCTGGGTGACCATTCACTTTACGCAAGGGAAGGGCTGACTCCCAGAGTCAGGCCCTTTGTTCGCGATACGGCAATAAAAAAAAGGCGGCTCCCTAAGGGGCCGCCTTTTTGGCATCGGCATCATGCCGCGCCTTGGTCCGCGAGCGTGGGAGGAGCGCTCGAGCGGATGCTATCGTGAAGTCTCAGATGAGGGAGTGCCGCGACGGACGACGGCGCAGCTCGTCGCGGGTCAGGCCCATGGCCTTCAGCGATGCGTCATCGAGAGAGAGCAGGGCGCCTGTTGCGTAGAGATCGGCCCGGCGCTGACGGGCTTCCACGAAATTGTCGAGGGCTGTGCGCAGGAAGGACTTGGCCATTTCTCTGATCCTTTCGGTTCAACGCGGTCACCGCGTCGTCATGCTGATCATATAGGCGCGCTCGGTCCGTTGAGGCAGGGGGATTTGGGCACGGGAGCCCTGCAATTGCTGCATAGCAACATGAGGTCGACCTTAAATTTAGGCATGGCGGATATACGGTACGATTGGTGCCATATCCGTGGCGGGGCAAATCCTGCGGATGGGCAGGGGAGGTCGGGCTTGCTATAAGGCCGGACAGAATCCCGTTCATCAGCCGCAGGCATCCCATGTTCCAGTCCTTCGACGTCAAATCCACTCCGCAGCACGGCAAAGCCCGCATCGAGTCCCTGCGCGGGCTCTTTGCCGACAACAAGATCGATGGGCTGCTCGTACCTCGCTCCGACGCGTATCTCGGCGAATATGTGCCGGCCTCGGCCGAGCGTCTTGCCTGGGCGACCGGCTTTACCGGTTCTGCGGGACAGTTGCTGGTAACGGTCAGTCAGGCGGTCGTCTTCGTCGATGGCCGTTATGTCACACAGCTTGCCCAGCAGGTCGATCCTGCGGTGTTCACGGCGGGCGATCTGATCGGCGAGCCTCCGCACAAGTGGATCGTCAACCATGCGGCCAAGGGGTTCCGTCTGGGCATCGACCCGTGGATGCACACGGGCGCAGAAGTACGCAGGCTGGAACAGGCGCTTGCGGAGATCGGCGGCGCGCTGGTGCTGCTGCCGTTCAACCCTGTCGATCGGCTCTGGACCGACCGACCGGCCGAGCCTCTCGGCAAAGTCGCCATTCAGGCCGAAAACCAGGCTGGTGTTCCGGCCAAGGACAAGATTGCTAAAATCGCCACCGACCTGGCCGAGCGGGGGCTCGCCGCCGTCTTCATCACCGATCCATCGTCAGTCGCCTGGATCTTCAATATTCGCGGCAATGACGTTCCGCATACGCCGCACCCGTTGTCGCGTGCCTTCATCAAGGCGGATGGGACGGCTGAACTGTTTCTGGATCCGCGCAAGACCAATCTCGACGTCGAAACCTATCTGCGTGATCTTTGCGAGCAGGTCGATCCGCAATTGCTTTCCGAGCGGCTGGAGCGGCTTTCGGCGGGCGGTGCACGTATCCTGGTTGATCCGGATCTCGCGCCGCATGTGCTCGGCCACATGATCCGCGAATTCGGTGGCGTGGTGGTCGAGGGCAATGATCCGGCCAAGCTCGGGCGGGCGGTGAAGAATATGGTCGAGCTGAACGGCTCTGCCGCCGCTCATCTGCAGGATGGCGTTGCGATGGTCGAGTTCCTGCACTGGTTCGACGAACAGCCGGCCGGCAGCCTCACCGAGATCACAGCTGCCCAGGCACTGGAAGCTGCGCGGACACGGGTCGGCGAGCGCATGCAGAATCCGCTCAAGGACATTTCCTTCGAGACCATCTCCGGGGCCGGCGAACACGCTGCCATCATGCACTACCGCGTGACGACCGAGAGCGATCGTTCGATCCGCACGGACGAGATGTTCCTGATCGATTCCGGTGCGCAATATGTGAACGGGACCACAGACATCACCCGGACGCTGGCCGTCGGCACGGTGCCGGACGAGCAGCGGCGTTTCTTCACGCTGGCGCTGAAGGGCATGATCGCGATCAGCACGGCGCGTTTTCCGAAGGGAACGCGCGGCTGTGATCTCGACCCGCTGGCGCGTATCGCGCTGTGGAAGGCGGGTGCCGATTTCGCCCATGGAACCGGCCATGGCGTCGGCTCCTATCTCTCGGTGCATGAGGGCCCGCAGCGGATCTCGCGCGTCTCGACCCAGGAGCTTCTGCCGGGCATGATCCTGTCCAACGAGCCGGGCTACTATCGTCCGGGAAGCTTCGGCATTCGCATCGAAAACCTGATCTATGTCCACGAGGCAGAGGCGGTGGAGGGTGGCGATCAACCGATGCTCGGTTTCGAGACACTGACCTTCGTTCCGATCGATCGCAGGCTGATCGTCGAGGATCTGTTGACGCGCGACGAGTTGCGCTGGCTGGACGACTATCACCAGAAGACGCGCGACGAGTTGATGCCTCTGATCTCAGATCCGGCGCAGCGCGCCTGGCTCGAAAAGGCGACGGCGCCTTTCGGGCGCTGATCTCAGATCAGGACCTGACGCAGCACCATGACGACCACCCATCCCGCTATTAGCATCGGGATGGCCGAGAAGCGCAGGCCGACAAGCAGGGAAACCGCCATGGCGAGCTTGATGTCGATGCTGCCTGCGAAGAAGGCCGGGGCGACGAGGGTGGTCAGCACAGCCGCAGGCACGGCGTTCAGTGCGGCCTCCAGACGCGGCGGCATGGTTTTGAGACGCTTGACCAACACATATCCGCCGATCCGCGTCATGTAGGTGGCAACCGCTGCCGAGAGGATCAGCAGAACCATGTAGGGCGTGAAAATCGCGCTCATGACGCCTGCTCCTCCGCTGCACCTTGTGTCTTCGGCGGCAGGAGGGCGGCAAGGGCAATGCCAGCAATGGCGCCGATGCTGATATGCCAGGGCGCGCCGACGAGATGCTGGGCCAGGACGGATACCGCGGCACTCACGACAACGATCGGCAGGAAATTGCTGCGCCTGCGGAAGCCAAGCACCAGCCCCATGAAATAGATCGGCAGCAGCACGTCGATGCCCCAGATCGCCGGGTCGCCGATGATCTTGCCGAGCATGCCGCCGATCGCCGACATGACGACCCAGGGGAAATAGATGACCGCGCCGAAGCCGAGATACCAGCGGAAGGTGACTTTATGGCCGGTTTCTCCGCGCGCCAGCGTTTCGGCGAACTGGGGATCGGTGAGCAGGAAGAAGCTCAGCAGCTTTTGCGGCAGGGTGAAATGGTCGACCAACGGGGTCAAAGCAGCCGAATACAGAATATGACGGAAGTTGACGGCCAGGATC
This sequence comes from Rhizobium sp. AG855, assembly GCF_003610655.1. Classification (NCBI taxonomy): domain Bacteria; kingdom Pseudomonadati; phylum Pseudomonadota; class Alphaproteobacteria; order Hyphomicrobiales; family Rhizobiaceae; genus Rhizobium; species Rhizobium sp. AG855. The sequence continues at coordinate 1,135,076 of NZ_RAQG01000003.1, forward strand.
GATAGAACCACGATCCAGAGCGGTACATGCTGGCCGAAGAGTTCGATGCCGACCAGCTGACTGGCGCCTGCATAGACGACTGCGCTCATCAGCGTGGCTTCCGCGACCGTCTGGCCGTTGGCCACTGCGACGGCGCCGAACAGGATGGCGAAAGGGCCTGCTGAGATGATCACCGGAAGGGCCTTCAATGCACCTTCGGCGAAATCGGAGCGAGTGGCGTGTGCGGCGTTCGGCATGCGGATCTCTTTGGCTTTTGGCCTTGGCTAGCCTGTTGGCTGTCCGTGCGCAAACCAATAGGATTGATGGAACGACCATCGCGATTGATGTTTGGTGTGGTGCGGCTATCGGCAAGCGCCTGCAGGGCAGGGGAGGAAAAGATGAACGATGACAGCTTCCCGAAGGACGCGCGTGGCTGCATCGCCTTGGAACTGAAGGCGTATCTGAGTGACGAGTTCGATCTGGAGATCGGCCGTTTCGAAGCCGAAGGCCTGCTCGACGAAATGCTCAGGCTTGCGGGGCCGTATCTCTACAATGCCGGGCTTCGCGACGCCCAGGCGCTCCTGATGCGGCACGTCGATGACGTCAATGACGGTATCGACCAACTGGAGCGCAGGCCGGAAGCCTGAGGTTTACTTCTTCGGTCGAACCTGGAACGTGTGCTCCGGACCGGGGAAGGTCCGAGCCTTTACCTCTTCCGCATAGTCCGAAACCGCCTTGTCGATGACGTTGGCGAGTTCGGCGAAATGCTTGACGAAACGGGGCTTGAACTCGTTGAACAGGCCGAGCATGTCGTCGGAAACCAGGATCTGGCCATCGCAGGCCGGCGAGGCGCCAATGCCGATCGTGGCGGATTTGACCATGGTGGTGATCTCGCGGGCGATGGGTTCGACGGTGCCTTCGATCACCATGGCGAAAGCGCCGGCTTCATCGATGGCCTTGGCATCCCGGCGGATCTTGTCCTGTTCGGCCTCGCTGTGGCCCTTGGAGCGGTAACCACCCGAAGTGTTCACCTGTTGCGGCATCAGGCCGATATGACCGAAGACGGGAACTCCGCGCGATACCAGGAAGTCGACGGTTTCGGCCATTTCCGCGCCGCCTTCCAGCTTGACGCCGTCACAGCCGGTTTCCTTCATCAGGCGCACGGCATTGCGGAAGGCTTGTTCCTTGCTCTCCTGATAGGAGCCGAAAGGCAGGTCAACGATGACGCAGGCGCGCTTCGTGCCACGCATCACGGCCTGGCCGTGCGCGATCATCATCTCCATCGTGACGGCGACGGTCGTGTCGAGACCGTAGAGAACCATGCCGAGGCTGTCCCCGACCAGGAGCAGATCGCAGTGGGGATCCATGATCCGGGCGATGGGTGTCGTATAGGCGGTCAGCGATACGATCGGGCGGACGCCTTTCAGGGCGCCGATATCAGCCGGGGTCAGGCGTTTCTGGCGGGGTGGTGTGCTCATGTCAGGCGGCCTCCATGCCGGTGGCGGCCGCTTGGCCGATGATGCGGTTGTCGAGAAGCTTCGTCTTGCCGAAGCGAACGTAAAGAAGCACGAGCGCGTTTCCGTTGACCGTTTCGATGCGCTGCAGGGTCTGCGGATCGCGGATCGCGACGACCTCCGGTTCGGCCAAGGGTTCCGTGCGCAGGAATTCCAAGAGCTTTGCCTCCAGCATGGAGACGTTCCTGATCCCGGTCAACAACAGGCGCTCCGCTTCTGCGAGGGTCTGCGGGACGATAACGGCGGCGGCCCGTTCTTCTTTTGACAGGTAGACATTGCGCGAGGAGCAGGCGAGGCCATCCGCCTCGCGTACCGTGGTGACCGGCACGATTCGCACCGGCTGTGCCAGATCCTCGACCATCTTCTGGATGATCGTCACCTGCTGGTAGTCCTTCTCGCCGAAATAGGCGGCGTCCGGCTGGACGATGTTGAAGAGCTTGGTGACGACGGTCGCGACGCCAGCGAAGTGGCCGGGGCGCGCTTCCCCTTCCAGTTCCGCGCCGAGTTTCGGCAGGTCGACCACGGTCTGCATGGGTTCGGGATACATTTCGGCGACGGACGGTGCAAAGAGGAAATCCACGCCCGCCGCGCGCAAGAGAGATGCGTCACGCTCCAGATCGCGCGGATATTTCTCCAGGTCTTCATTCTTTCCGAACTGAAGCGGATTGACGAAGATCGACACGACGGTCACGTCGTTGTCGGCTTTCGACCGGGAAACGAGGCTGAGATGCCCCTGGTGGAGATAGCCCATCGTCGGCACGAAACCGATCGCCTGACCGTTTCGTCGGTGAATGGCGAGCTTTTCCCGCAAAGCGGCGATCGTGGTGATGATGTCCATGACCGGGTGTCCTCCCTGTCTGCTCTTGCGCTGGCCTCTAACGCGTGGCGCGAAAAAAGGCAATCGCACGAATCATTTGCAGGCCTGTCTTCAGATTCCGATTCGGCTGCTGTCGATGATCTCGACCCCGGCATGTGCCATGGCGGCGAGTGCTTCCTCGACGCCCTTTGGGTCGATGCCGCGGCAGCCGTCGGCGATGAGCCGTATCTTGGCCCCTGGCAGCATGTCGACGGCATCGAGCGCAGAGAAGCGAACGCAGTAATCCGTGGCCAGACCCATGAGGTCGAGTTCGGTGACGCCTTTTGATTTGAGATAGCCCGAAAGGCCTGTCAGCGCTGCCTTGTCGTTGTCGCGGAAGGCGGAGTAGCTGTCGACGGCAGGGTTCTCGCCCTTGCGCTGGACATGATCGATACGAGCAGTGTCGAGATCGGGATGGAATTCCGCATCCGGCGTGCCCTGGATGCAGTGATCCGGCCACATCACCTGCGGCTGGCCGGACAGCACGCCCATGTCGAAGGGTTTCTTGCCAGGGTGCTGGGAGGCGAAGCTGCCGTGATTTGCCGGGTGCCAGTCCTGGGACGCGACCACGAGATCGTAGCCGCCCTTTTCGATCACCCTGTTGGCAATCGCCACCACCGCATCACCGTCTGCGACGGGAAGATTTCCGCCGGGGCAGAAGCCGTTCTGGATGTCGATCAACAACAATGCCCTGGTCATCGCATGCGCTCCCGTGTTGTGCGCCGCAAGATGGCAATGCACGGGGAAGGGATCAAGAGAAAGTTCAGAAAATTCAGCCTGGCAACGCGCTCAAACATTGTTCCATCGTCGATGGAACAATCGGGCGCTCACCTCGTTCGACCTCAAGTCGCAGGTCCCGCATCCCGCGCCCTTCGACGCGCGGGACCATCTCGAATATTTTCCAGCAATGAATGGACTTGGTATGTTTTTGACCATCACCATCGGCATATTCGCCCTGTTAGGGCTCGTGCTCGGGGTCGGCGGAGTTCAGCTCGCCGTTCTCGGTGGCAGTTTGTACTATCTGATCGCCGGCATCGTTTTTCTCGTAACCGCGATTCTCCTTTTCCTGCGCCGTGTGGAGGCGCTCTGGCTCTACGGTGCCTTTATTCTCGGCAGCCTTGCCTGGGCGCTGTGGGAAGTGGGCCTCGACTGGTGGCAGCTCGGCCCGCGGGGCGGTCTCGTCGTCGTTCTCGGCTTATGGCTGATGTTGCCGGGCGTTCGACGTCGTCTGGGGTCTTCCCATGGCATGGGCCGTGTTGCGTCTGGCATCATGCCATTGGCGCTGCCCGTCCTGGTCGCGGTAGTGGTCGCCGGCGTATCGCTCTTCACGGACCCCTATGATCGTTCCGGCAGCCTGCCGACCGACCAGGTGGCCGCAGCACCGGCGCTTGGTGGTGATGTGCCGGATGGAGACTGGCACCAGTATGGCCGCACGCCTTACGGCCAGCGATATTCGCCGCTCACTCAGATCAACACTGACAACGTCAAGGATCTCAAGGTCGCCTGGACCTATCAGACGGGCGATGTGAAGCTCCCGGAGGATGTGAACGAGACCACCTATCAGGTCACCCCTCTGAAGGTGGACGACACGCTTTACCTCTGCACGCCGCATAATTGGGCGATCGCCGTCGATGCGGCAACGGGCAAGGAAAAGTGGAAGTTCGATGCGAATGTGGGGCTCAATCCCGACCGACAGCACCAGACCTGCCGCGGCGTGACCTATTACAAGGATCTGGCGGCGACTGCCGGCACCGCGTGTGCAACCCGTGTCTACCTGCCGACGTCGGATGCCCGGTTGATCGCCCTTGATGCGGCGACCGGCAATGTCTGCGAGAATTTCGCCAATGGCGGGACCCTGCAGCTCGGCCAGGGCATGCGCTACAACCCGGCGGGTTATTACTACTCGACCTCGCCGCCTGTTATCGCTGCGGGCAAGATCATCATCGGCGGTGCGGTCAACGACAACTACTCGACGCAGTCGCAATCGGGCGTCATCCGTGCCTTCGACGTTAATACCGGTGAACTCGTCTGGAACTGGGACAGCGGCAACCCCACCCAGACCGCACCGATCGGCGAGGGAGAGACCTATACGACCAACTCACCGAACAGCTGGTCGGTGTTCTCGGTCGATGAAGAGCTTGGTCTCGTCTACATCCCGCTCGGCAATCAGGTGCCGGACCAGCTTGGCATGGGGCGCAGCGAAAGTGTCGAGAAATATTCGTCGTCCATTGTCGCCCTCGACGTGAATACCGGACAGGACCGATGGGTCCGCCAGACCGTGCATCACGATCTCTGGGACATGGACGTTCCAGCGCAGCCGGTGTTGATCGACATCACCAACAAGGACGGCGCCGTGGTGCCGGCTCTGGTGGGGCCGACCAAGCAGGGTGACCTCTATGTGCTCGATCGCAGGAGTGGCGAGCCGATCATTCCGGTTCGCGAAATCCCGGCACCGGGTGGAGCCATTCCGGAAGACTTCACGTCTCCGACCCAGCCGATCTCGGATCTCACCTTCCGACCGCCGACGCTCACGGAAAGCAATATGTGGGGCCTGTCGATCATCGACCAGATGATGTGCCGGATTGCCTTTCACAAGTTGAACTACGAGGGCCAGTATACGCCTCCGTCGCTCAACGGAACGCTCGTCTATCCCGGCAATTTCGGCACGTTCAACTGGGGCTCTGTCGCAGTCGATCCGGAACGGCAGGTGATGTTCGGCATGCCGACCTATCTGGCGTTCACCTCCAAGCTCGTTCCCCGCGCCAATATTCCGCCGAAGGGTGAGGGCGAAAAGGGTTCGGAGCAGGGTCTCAATCGCAATGAAGGCGCGCCTTACGGTGTCATCATGGGGCCGTTCCTGTCGCCGCTCGGCATTCCGTGCCAGGCACCGCCATGGGGCACTGTCGCCGGTGTCGATCTGCGCACCGGAGAGATCGCTTACCAGCATCGCAACGGTACCGTCTACGACATGACGCCGCTGCCGCTGCCGTTCAAGGTCGGCGTTCCCGGCATCGGTGGCCCCATGATCACCAAGGGTGGCGTGGTTTTCCTCGGAGCCGCCGTGGACGACTATCTGCGTGCCTATGATCTGACCACGGGTGAACAGCTGTGGGAGGCCCGCCTTCCGGCAGGTGGCCAGGCGACGCCGATGACCTATGCGCTCGACAACGGCAAGCAATATCTCGTTATGGTGGCCGGTGGTCACGGCTCGGTCGGCACCAAGCCGGGCGACTATGTGATTGCCTATACGCTGCCAGATTAAGTGACATTTCCTCGTCCGAGGGGCACAGCACCCCCTGTCGCAAGGCAGGGGGTGTTTCCGTTTGAAGCATGTCGCGGCAATCGCGATGCCCCGGAAACGGAACATTAACCATGTGATTCTAAACACATCTCGTAACGTGAGGATGTTTCGCATGAGTAGCCAAGCCATGACCGGCCAGACCAACCCGACCATCGCCTTCTTTCCGCTTGCGAGCCGCCGGGACCTGGTGCGCCGGTCGGCCGTCGAACTCGACCGCCTGAATGGCTATGCCGCCGCCGAATTCTGGAAGGCCACCTGCCGCGGACTTGGCAACGAGCTTCTTGCGCTCGGGTGCCCGGAAGACGAGATGCGCGCCGAGATCATGGATTTCCAGGCGGCCGTTCAAGTTGAACTGATGTGGCTGCACCGCGAGGAAGCCGCTCAGGGCTGAGCCTGCTTCTCTCATCAAACCAATAGTTCCTGTTGGCAAAACTGCTTTGCGCTTGTCCGCTCGCTTGCTGCTCCGGTAAGACAGCGCCAAACCTCCGGTTCCCTTTACGAGCAGCAGTGTCTTGGCCAAACTTCATTTCATTTACGCGACCATGAATGCCGGCAAGTCGACGCTCTTGCTGCAGGCTGCCTATAACTATCAGGAACGTGGCATGCGGGTCGCGATGCTGATCAGCGATCTGGACAATCGTGCCGGGAAGGGCTTCATTGGTTCGCGGATCGGCCTGAGGGCGGAGGCGGATGCCTTTGGTCCGGAAGCCGACCTCTTCGCCGCCATCAAGGCGGACCATGATTCTTCGCCTCTCTCCTGCGTCTTCGTCGACGAGGCGCAATTCCTCACCACGGATCAGGTATGGCAGCTGTCGAGAATCGTTGACGATCTCGACTTGCCAGTCATGGCCTACGGCTTGCGCACGGATTTTCGTGGCGAACTGTTTCCGGGATCGCGCGGCCTGCTGGCCATCGCCGATGAACTCACCGAGGCGCGTTCTATCTGCCATTGCGGGCGCAAGGCGACGATGGTCGTCCGCGTTGGCGAGGACGGCAAGGCGCTAAAAGACGGGGCCCAGGTGATGATCGGTGGCAATGAAACCTATACGGCGCTGTGCCGCCGTCATTGGCAGCGCGCGTTTTCGGTGGACGAGATACACACCGAAAACTGAGCTGCCGCGCGCATCAGGGAAGAAATCGCCCTCAGGTCGCGATCCTCTGTCCGTTTCGAAGCTTGTGCCAAAGCAGAAGACCTGAACGCGCGAGAAAACGGCTGACCTCGAGATAGGTCCGGTACGGCAAAACCGTCAGGTATCGCCAGCGCGGCAATTTGTGCGCATTGATATTCGCCTGGATCTGCGACTCGAATTCCGAATCCTGGCTGGCGACCAGAGGCGTGACAAAAGCCCCCTTCAGTCCCGACAGAAATTCGAGGTCAAAGGCAATGTCATAGGCGAGGCGCATCGGGACAAGGCGTTTCGTGATCCACCGCGCCGCCTTGCGGTTGATCATATAGGCACCGGAGCCTTTTTCTCGGGTCAGCGCCATCGACAGCGAACGACCGCTCGTCAACTTGCGAAAGGGAAACTTGCGGCCTCGGCTCACAGTGGTGAGCCTGAGGATATCCCAAGCATCGCTGTTCTTTGCAGCAGAATCGACCGTCTGCAGGAAGTCCGGCTCGAATGATACGTCGTCTTCGAGGATCAGGCAGAGATCGGCATCGGATGCCAGGAACCGGCGGGCGCATTCCACATGGCTGAGGTAGCAGCCGACCTCTCCGTGTTTCAGGCGCCGGCCGTGCAAAATCTTGTAGGAGAGCTCGGAAAATTCCGGGATGGGGAAGGAAAGGTTGCGGCCGATGACTGCGGGAACACGTTCTGCCGCGATGCCGACAGCTGCGGTTTCACGGTTCATCACCGCCAGGCGATCTTCAGCGCCATCCATGTTGATGAGATAAACGGCGAGCGTCGAACGGCTTTCCGGAAGGACTTGCAATCTTGTCTCCATGCACCAGAAAATGCCATGCTTTCTGAGCAATCCTGACGCCATCGTCAATAGCGGAGAGGGGCCGTCACCCCTTCTCGACGAACCCATCCAAAACGCGCTTCTGGCCGGCCCGGTCGAAATCGATCGTCAGCTTGTTGCCTTCGATCGAGGCGATGTTGCCATTGCCGAACTTCAGGTGAAAAACCCGATCTCCGACGGAGAAACGCGAGGGCTCGGTGCTCGTCGATTTCGCCACCAGTTCGCCATCGATCGTGCGGGCCTTGGGGCCGCTTTCGCCATAACCGATGCGCTCGACCGAATGGCCGGAGCGGTTGCCCCAGTTGTCGCGGGTGGCATCCGTCTTGTTGGCCTGGGCACGTTTCCAGCCGGGTGTGGTGTAGTTGTTCTGGAAGGGCTCCTGCTTGTCGAAGCGGGACTGGCCGTAAGGGTTGCGGCCATAACCGCCATAGGAGGTCTCGGCTTCCGCCACTTCGACGTGGGTTTTCGGCAGTTCATCCAGAAACCGCGACGGCATGGTCGACTGCCACAGGCCGTGGATGCGGCGGTTGGAGACAAACCAGATATGGCAGCGGCGCTTGGCGCGGGTGATCCCGACATAGGCGAGGCGACGTTCCTCTTCGAGGCCCGAGCGGCCCCCTTCATCAAGCGCGCGTTGATGCGGGAAGAGGCCTTCTTCCCAGCCGGGCAGGAAGACGGTTTCGAATTCCAGGCCCTTGGCCGAATGCAGCGTCATGATCGAGACGGCATCCATGTTTTCGTTCTGCTCGACATCCATGACCAGCGAGACATGTTCGAGGAAACCGCGCAGGCTCTCGAAGGCCTCCATCGAGCGGACGAGTTCTTTCAGGTTGTCGAGACGACCCGGCGCTTCGGCCGATTTGTCGTTCTTCCACATGTCGGTATAGCCGGACTCTTCCAGCACCTGCTCAGCGAGTTCCGTATGCGGGGTGTTTTCGAGCAGTTCGCCCCAGCGGCGGAACATCATGACCACGTCGAAAAGCGCCTTGCGGGCCTTGGGCTTCAACTCGTCCGTCTCGATAATGTCGGAGGCTGCCGCCAGCATCGGAATATCGCGGGCGCGGGCATAATCGTGCAAAGCGCGGATCGTGGTGTCGCCGAGGCCGCGTTTCGGCGTGTTGACGATGCGCTCGAAAGCGAGATCGTCGGCCGGTTGGCAGATCAGGCGGAAGTAAGCCATGGCATCGCGGATTTCCATACGCTCATAGAAGCGCGGGCCGCCGATGACGCGGTAGTTGAGGCCGAGCGTGACGAACCGGTCTTCGAATTCGCGCATCTGGAAGGAGGCGCGGACCAGGATCGCCATGTTGTTCAGCGGGTGCTGATTGCGCTGCAACTGCTCGATTTCCTCGCCGACGGCGCGGGCCTCCTCTTCCGAGTCCCAGGCCGCGTGCACGACGACCTTTTCGTCGTTCGGGTCGACGCGGTCGGTGAACAGCGTCTTGCCAAGCCGGCCTTCATTGTGAGCGATCAGATGGCCGGCAGCACCCAGGATATGTTCCGTCGAGCGGTAGTTGCGCTCCAGCTTGATCACCTTGGCGCCGGGGAAATCCTTCTCGAAACGCAGGATGTTGTCGACCTCGGCGCCACGCCAGCCATAGATCGACTGGTCGTCGTCGCCGACGCAGCAAACATTCTGTGGCACGCCCTGTGGGCGCTGGGCGAGCAGGCGGAGCCACATGTACTGCGCGGTGTTGGTGTCCTGATACTCGTCGACCAGGACATATTTGAAGCGCTGGTGGTATTCCTTCAGCACATCCGGGTTGGCCTTGAACATCCGGATCGGATGCAAGAGCAGGTCGCCGAAATCGCAGGCGTTCAGCGTCTTCAGGCGGGCTTGGTAGGCCGCATAGAGTTCGCGGCCCTTGCCGTTGGCAAAGGCGCGGGCATCGCCTTCCGGGATCTGGGCGGGGTCGAGGCCCTTGTTCTTCCAGCCGTCGATCATCTGGGCGAACTGCTTGGCCGGCCAGCGCTTGTCGTCCAGACCCTCGGCCTGGATGATCTGCTTGATCAGCCGCACGACATCATCGGTGTCGAGGATGGTGAAATCGGAGGAGAGGCCGACCAGTTCGGCGTGGCGACGCAGGAGCTTGACGCCGATCGAGTGGAAGGTGCCGAGCCAGGGCATGCCTTCGACAGCGCCGCCGACGAGATGGCCGATGCGTTCCTTCATCTCGCGGGCGGCCTTATTGGTGAAGGTCACGGCGAGGATCTGGCTGGGATAGGCGCGGTTGGTCGCAAGGATATGGGCGATGCGGGTGGTGAGCACGCGTGTCTTGCCGGTGCCGGCACCAGCCAGAACGAGCACGGGACCATCAACCGTTTCGACGGCTTCGCGCTGTTCCGGGTTCAGGCCCGTCAGGTAATCCGGAGCGCTCGCCTGTCCGCGCGCGGCCATGGCGCGGGCTGCAATGCCCAGTCCACCCGTCGTCGGCGGGGCAGGGGCTGCTTCCTTCTTGCGCGGGGCTGGTTCCTCGTCGAAGAAGGGAATATCGTCAAAACCGTTACTCATGCGGCCCAATGTAGTGATTCGGGATCGAAAGGCCAGTGAGGGCGTTCTGGTTTTATTCCTGCGGGGACCGTTCACCACCGGTTTTCGACCGCAATCCGGCGACACCGTGGCTCGCTGTCGACCGTGCGGCCAGCGGTGCAATCGATCGTCTGATCACGCGGGCGTGAATTCGCGCGAGATTACAAATCAGTAAGCTTGCCTCGAAGGCATTGCCAGACACAATCTGAGCCCCATACTCCGCCCTATCGATTGTATGAATATCATCTGGAGCCTTGCATGCCGCTTTGGAAGCAACTCATCATCAGTGTTGCGCTGTTGTTTCTCGGACTATGCCTCTGGGTTTATATGTCGCCCGGCGCCGGGCGGAGCCTTGTGCAGATGGGCGTACCCGAGGGTCTCGTCGCAATGATCTCGGCCGGTGACCCCGAGGTCCCGTCTGGGAACGGGTCGGCTGCCAGGGGGCAGGCTCAAGGTCAAGGTCAAGGACAGGGACAGGGACAGGGCCAAAGACGAGGCGGCGGCCGCGGCGATCAGAACATCCTCGTTGCGACGCAGCCGGTTGTCATGGCCGTCGTCAACGACCGGCTGAACGCGATCGGCGACGGCGAGGCGATCGATGCGGTGACCGTCATGCCGCAGGCCTCTGGCATGATTGCCGAGATCCTGGTGACCTCTGGTCAAAAGGTCAAAAAAGGTGACGTGATCGCGCGCCTCGACAGCGACGAGCAGGTGATCCTGCGCGATCAGGCGAAGGTTGCGCTGAGGAGCGCGACGGAGAAGGCGGAGTCCTACGGAAATCTGAAGAGTTTTTCCCGTCTTGAGGTTCTGGATGCGCAGATCGCGCGCGAGCAGGCCGAACTCCAGTTGACCACGGCCGAACTGAACCTCAAGCGCCGGCAGATCACGGCGCCGATCGATGGCGTGATCGGTATTGTCGGCGTGAGCGTCGGCGACAATGTGACCAATTCGAGCGCCATCGTCTCCCTCGACAATCGCTCACAGTTGCTCGTTGATTTCTGGGCGCCGGAACGTTTCGTGGCGGCGGTGAAGTCCGGCATGGCTGTGGAGGCCGCGTCGGTTGCACGGCCGGGCCAGCGCTTCTCAGGCACGATCGATGCCGTCGACAGTCGCGTCGATCCGGCCAGCCGGACCATTCGCGTCCGCGCACGGATTGACAATCCCGATGATCTCCTCCGGGCAGGCATGTCGTTTGCCGTTTCGATGAGCTTTCCCGGCGATCGATATCCGGCCGTCAACCCGCTTGCAGTTCAATGGGACGGGCAGGGGTCCTTCGTCTGGCAGATCGTCGACAACAAATCCGTGAAGACGCGTGTCCGCATCATCCAGCGCAATTCGGATCAGGTGCTGATCGATGCCCCGCTGAAGGCGGGGGATGTGGTTGCCGTTGAAGGCCTGCAGCGTGTCCGGGAGGGCGGGGCCGTCGAGGTGGCGGCTGCCGGAGCCGATGGGAAGGCACCGGAGGTCGCGACGCGATGAGTGCGACAGAGAGCCCTCCCGAACAGTCAGGTCGCAACTTTACTGCTCTCTTCGTCCGTCGGCCGGTCCTGGCCGCCGTGCTGAATACGCTTCTGGTGGTGGCCGGCCTTGCGGCTCTGGCCGGCATCGAAGTGCGTGAACTGCCTGATGTCGATCAGCCGGTCATCACTGTCAGCACGAATTACGACGGTGCATCGGCCCAGACCATGGACCAGGAGGTGACCCGCGTCATCGAAGGTGCCGTGGCACGCGTCAGCGGGCTCAAATCCATGTCGTCGCGCTCACAGTTCGGATCCAGCCGCACGACACTTGAATTCTCCGATAGTGTCGATCTCGCCGTTGCGGCGAACGATGTGCGCGATGCGCTCGGCCGCGTCCGCAACCAGTTGCCCGACGACGTCGACGAGCCGCGCATTGTCAAGGCGGATTCAGATTCCCAGCCGATCATGCGGCTTGGTGTCACGTCCACGACGCTGTCGATGGAAGACCTGACGCTCCTGGTCGAGAACGAGATATCCGACCGTCTGGCGGCCGTTGATGGTGTCGCCGATGTCGAAATCTATGGCGATCAGGAAAAGGTCTTCCGGATCGATGTCAATCAGGCTGCTCTTGCCAGCCGCGGCCTGACGGTCGCCAACCTTTCGACGGCTCTGCAGGGAGCTTCGCTCGACGTGCCCGCCGGGTCGCTGGAATCGCTGACCCAGGATATCGTCGTGCGGGCGACGGCAAGCCTGACCTCGGTCGAGGACTTCGAGAATGTTCTCATCGGCAACCAGGTGCGGTTGCGTGACGTCGCGACGGTCACGCTTGGACCGGACGACGGTTCAACCGCTCTGCGTTCCAACGGCGTGGCTGGTGTCGGTCTCGGTGTCATCCGTCAGGCGCAGTCGAATACGCTCAGCATTTCAAGTGGCGTGCATGCTGCCGTCGCGGACCTTCAGGATGTCCTGCCAGAGGGCACCAGGATCGTTGTCAGCAGCGACGACGCCGTGTTCATCCAGGGCGCTCTGCACGAGGTGGAGCTTGCGCTCTCCCTGTCTGCGGCGATCGTGCTCGTCGTGCTCTTCCTTTTCCTGCGCGACTGGCGCGCGACGCTCATTCCAGCGCTGACCATGCCGGTGGCGCTGATCGGGACGTTGGCCGCTATCTACATGGTCGGCTTCTCGATCAACATCCTCACATTGCTCGCGATCGTTCTGGCGACCGGTCTGGTGGTCGATGATGCCATCGTCGTCCTGGAGAACATCGTCCGGCGAAGATCCGAAGGCATGGGGCCGCGGGCCGCCGCCGTTCTCGGCACGCAGGAGGTGTTTTTTGCGGTGCTCGCAACGACGGCCACGCTTGCGGCCGTCTTCGTTCCGCTCTCCTTCCTGCCGGGGCAGCTTGGCGGGCTCTTCCGTGAATTCGGCTTCGTGCTCGCGTTTGCCGTTCTCTTGTCCTCGGTCACGGCACTGACGCTCTGTCCGATGATGGCCTCGCGCATGCTGCGGCAGGCCAAGGACGAGGATCACGGGATACTTGGCCGGTTCGGTGCGCGTTTCTCGTCGGTCTACCGTCGCAGCCTCGGCGCATGCCTGCGCAACCCTCTCATCGTCGTCGTGGTCGCCGTGATATTCTCGGCTGCCGCCTATGGCACCTTCACCGGTATCCGCAGCGAACTGACGCCGCGGGAAGACCGGTCTATGGTGATGATGCGGCTTTCGACGCCGCAGGGCTCAAGCCTCGCCTATACGCGGGATCAGGTCCAGCGGGTCGAGGAAAAGCTGAAGCCCCTGATCGACAATGGGGAAATTCGCAACGTCTTCTCGATTTCCGGACAGGGTTCATCCAACAGCGCCTTCATGGTGCTCACGCTCGCGCCGTGGGACGAGCGGACGCGCACGCAGGACCAGATCGTGCAGGACGTGAATGCGGCTGCGGCCACAGTGCCCGCCCTGCGCGGCAACGTCTTCCAGTCGAACAGCCTTCGCATCCGCGGCGCCGGCAGCGGTCTGCAGATGGCGATCGTCGGCAGCAGTCACGAAAAGCTGACGGAGGCGGCGATCAAGATCGTCGACCAGATGGGCAATTCACCGCTGTTGCAGACGCCAAGGCTCGATAACGAGCCCACGCAGGCGCAGATTTCCGTCACCATCGACCGCGAGCGCGCGTCCGATCTCGGCGTCGACATCAACGCAATCGGAACGTCGTTGCAGGCGCTGCTCGAAGGGCGCTCGGTGACCGACGTGTTCATCGACGGCAATTCGATCCCGGTCCGGCTGGTGTCGAGCACGCAGCCGATCAACGATCCGACCGATCTCGAAAACATCTTCCTCACCACGTCCGATGGTCGCGTCGTGCCGATGTCGACCATCGCGACATTGGAAGAGAGGGCGGTGGCGCCGCAGCTCAACCGTGAGCAACAGCTGGCTTCCGTCTCCTTCTCCGCCGGTCTCAACGACGGGGTGGCCTTGGGCGATGCGGTCGAGGCCGTGAAGGCCATCGCCGAGCCGCTGCTGCCGCCGGGTTCGCGTCTGGTGCCGCTTGCGGAAGCCGCGACCCTGCAGGAGAATTCCTACGGGATGGCGCTAACCTTCGGATTTGCCATCGCCATTATCTTCCTGGTGCTGGCGGCGCAGTTCGAAAGCGTGATTTCCGGTCTGATCATCATGGCAACGGTGCCTCTGGGGCTTGCCTGCGCGGTCTTTGCGTTGGTCATCACGGGGTCGACGCTTAACGTCTACAGCCAGATCGGTCTCGTGCTTCTGGTCGGGGTCATGGCGAAAAACGGCATCCTGATCGTCGAATTCGCCAATCAGTTGCGCGACCGGGGGCAGAGCGTACGCGAGGCGATCGAGAATGCCTGCGCGATCCGCCTTCGTCCCGTGATGATGACGATGATCGCCACCGTTCTCGGCGGATTCCCGCTGGTGCTGGCGCAAGGGGCGGGTGCGGAGGCCCGCATCGCGCTCGGCTGGGTCATCGTCGGCGGGCTGGGCTTTGCGACCCTGGTGACGCTCTACATTACGCCGGTTGCCTACCTGCTCCTGGCGCGTTTCTCCAAGCCGCATGCCCATGAAGAGGCACGGTTGAAGCGCGAACTTGATGATGCCACCTTCAAGGGCGCGAACGATGCCGGAGAGCCGCCACGGATCGCCGCCGAGTGACTGCTGCGCGCGCGTCATCGCGCGCGGCGTTTCTGTCACTGGACAAAGAAATGCGCCTATCCCATAGCAGGGACGCCGCAGGCGATGCGATGTCTGCAATGAAAATTTCGGGAGGTAGGGGATGGCGCGCAAGGATGTGATCGACGGCAAGCGCAACGAGGCGGGGATCGCGGCCGCGCTGCCGATCCTCAAGCAGCGTTTCGGCGACCGCTTCCAGACCGGGCAGTCTTTCCGCGAACAGCACAGCCACACGACCACCTATCTGCAGTCGCAATTGCCCGACGGAGTGGTTTTCGTCGAGCAGACTGCCGATGTGCAGGAGGTGGTGCGCATCTGTGCTGCTCACCAGGTGCCGATCGTCGCCTTCGGGACGGGGTCGTCGCTCGAAGGGCAGGTCAACGCGCCCTCCGGCGGCATATCCGTTGATTTCAGCCGGATGAACAGGGTTCTTGAGGTCAATGCGGAGGATCTCGACTGCACAGTTGAGCCAGGCGTGACGCGCGAGGATCTGAATACCTATCTGCGCGATACGGGTCTGTTTTTTCCGATCGATCCCGGCGCCAATGCTTCGCTCGGCGGCATGACTGCGACCCGCGCGTCGGGCACCAATGCGGTGCGCTATGGCACGATGAAGGACAATGTGCTGGCGCTGACCGTTGTCACTGCCGATGGCGAGGAGATCCGCACCGCGCACCGGGCGCGGAAATCATCCGCCGGCTACGACCTTACCCGCCTTTTCGTCGGCTCCGAGGGCACGCTTGGTCTCATCACCTCGATCACGCTCCGGCTGCAAGGCATACCGGCGAAGATCGGCGGAGGCGTCTGTGCTTTCCCAACGCTCGAAGACGCCTGCAATGCCGTGATCATGACCATTCAGATGGGCATTCCGGTGGCGCGGATCGAACTGCTCGACGAGATGCAGATCCGTGCCTGCAACGCCTATTCGAAGCTCTCTTATCCGGAGCGGCCGACGCTTTTCGTCGAATTCCACGGGACGGACGAGATGGTTGCCCTGCAGTCGCAGCAGTTTGCCGAGATCGCGGCCGAATTCGGTGCCGATGCCTTCCAGTGTACGGCCAATGCCGAGGAGCGCGCGCAGCTGTGGAAGGCACGTCACAATGCCTATTGGGCGAGCCGGGCGCTGGCTCCGGAACTTGCCGCCCTGTCGACCGATGTCTGCGTGCCCATCTCGCGGCTGGCCGAATGCGTTGCCGAAACGCAGTCGGATATTCGCCAACATGGTTTTCTTGCACCGATCGTCGGCCATGCTGGCGACGGCAATTTCCATGTGCTGCTGCTGTTCGACGACAAGGATCCGAAGGGCGTCGCGGAGGCGGAGGCCTTCCTGGAGAGACTGAACGGACGGGCTCTCGCCATGGACGGGACCTGCACCGGCGAACATGGCATCGGGCAGGGCAAGATCAGCTATCTGAGACAGGAGCTAGCCTCGGCGCTGCCGGTCATGCGGGCGATCAAGGCGAGCCTCGATCCACAGGATCTGTTCAATCCGGGCAAGATTTTTCGCGTCTGACTACAAGACCTTACGGCTTGCTACCACGGCGAATTGGGTTACCCTGCGGCCGAAATCAAGGAGTGGCATTGGTGCTCGGACGCATACTGGTAACGCTGGGCGGTCTTTTGGTGGTGGCGCTGTTTGCCGCGCTGCTGGCGCCCTTCTTCATCGACTGGACCAGCTTTCGGCAGGACTTCGAAAGCCGGGCGAGCCAGCTTCTGGGCAAGAAAGTCGTCGTGCATGGGGCGGTCAGCGCCCGCATTCTGCCTTTTCCCTCGGTGACCATGGAAGACGTGACCGTCGGCACGGATGTCGACGGTTCACCGCTTGTTCAGATCGCCCGCTTCTCGCTTGATGCAGAACTGGCGCCTTTCATGTCTGGCGAGGCACGTATCTTCGACATGCGCATCGAGCAGCCGAAGGCGCGGATCCGGCTTCTCGCTGACGGAACTCTCGACTGGTTGCGCGGCAGCCGGCCGAGCATTCCCGCGCGGACCGTGATTCTGGAGAGGGTGTCGGTTACCGGCGGCCATGTCGAATTCATCGACGAGCAATCTGGCCGCAACCGCGTTCTGTCGGATCTCGATGCTGACATTTCCGCCCGGACGCTGGCGGGCCCCTGGTCGGTTTCCGGACGGGCATCGCTGGATGGCGAGGTTGGTGGGTTTGCCTTGACCAGCTCGGAAAGCACCAACGAGACAGTGCCGATCCGGCTGCGGATCGAACCGGATGCACGCCCCTTCGACGTGTCGCTGGAAGGTGAACTGGCGCTGCAAGATGGACGGCCGATCTACAAGGGGCAATTCCTCTCGACCTGGAAACAGGCGGAGACTGCCGCGCCTGCAGCCGGTGCTCCGACGCCTGCGCCGGGTCCACGGCTGCGCGGGGCGTTCGAGCTGACCAATGAGAGCGTCGCAATCCCGTCCTACCGCCTGGAGCTCGGTGACGTCGCCGATCCCTATGTGATCACCGGCGAGGCCAAGCTCGACACGGGGGCGAAGCCGGAATTCCTGCTCACGGCCGAAGGGCAGCAGGTCGACGTCAACCGGCTCGCGGCCGATGGCAGCCGGGCGGCGAAGACGGCCCGCAACGGAACAGTGTCGCTGCAGCAGCGGCTGACCCTTCTCCTGCAAACGGCGGCCAAGATCCCCGTGCCTGATGTGCCGGGACGTGCCACGCTGAAATTACCGGCGATCCTTGCCGGTGATACCGTCTTCCGCGATATTCAGCTCGACGTTCGGCCAGCGGCCCCCGGCTGGACAGTCGATCGCGCCGTCGCCGTGCTTCCGGGACGCACCCAGGTGGAGGCGAGCGGGCGGTTGATGCTGACCGGTTCGCCGTCATTCGATGGCAATCTGCTGGTCGCCTCCACCCAGCCATCGGGTCTTGCCACCTGGATCTCCGGCAAGGTGGATCCGGCAATCCGGCAACTCCGCTCTGCCGGGTTTTCGGCGACCGTGAACCTGACCCCCGAACTTCAGCGCTTCGAAAAGCTGGAGCTTGCCGTCGGCGATGAGCCGCTTAAAGGCCGTCTGGAGCGGGAATCGCGATCGGGCGTGGCGCCGAGCCTGTCGGTCGATCTCACAGGTGCCGGCCTCGATCTCGACGCGGCGCGCGCCATTGCTGCTCTGGTCATTGGTGAAGATGCCGAGCGCAACCTGCTGGCCGAGCGGATCGCCGCCCGGCTGAAGCTTGGCCGACTGACGGCTTTCGGGGTCGATATCGGTGATGTCGACAGCATCGTCAGCTATGAAGGCGACCGGCTTTCGGTCGAGCGTATGAAGCTCGGCAACGTCGCCGGCGCGTCGCTCGACATTGCCGGTGCCGTGGCCCTGTCTGCAGGCGTCTTTGACGGCGAGGGGCGGGTATCGCTGCGTTCGAAGGATCCATCCGCGTTCCTGGCGCTGCTCGACCAACGGTTTGCCGGACGCCCCGTGCTCAAGCGTTTGGCCGCGAGCGCCGACTGGTATGCGGATACCGATATCTCGGCCGATATCGCCCTCGACGGAGGCGGCAATGTGCGGGTGAGCGGCGGCGGCCGGACCGATGGCAGCCGGGCGACTTTCACGGTCAGCGCACCGACCCTGGCTGCACTGACGAGCGGCGACGGACGCAGCATCGAAGCGAGCCTGGAAAACGACGAAGCGCAGATCCTGATGGGCCAGGCGGGGCTTGCGCCGCTTCCGTGGACGATCGGCGAAGGTGGACGCCTGGGACTGGTCCTCAAGGGCGGGGATTCCCGGACTGCCGATGCCGAGATCCGCTTCGATGGCGCACGCACGAGTCTGTCCGCGACCGGCAGGCTGACCGGCGTTGACGGCCCGCATCTTCTGGACGGCGCGTGGAATGCCTCCGTCGAGAGCGCGGATATCGGGCCCTACCTGATGGCGCTCGGGGTCAGTCTGCCCGCAGCCGAAGCCGGGGTTCCGACCAAGGCGGCGGCGCAGTTCGGACTTTCCGAAGGGCAGGTGACGATCGATGATCTCACCTCGACCGTAGCGGGCCAGGCGGTCAGCGGGCGTGGCACGCTCGATCTGCGTGGCGTCGTGCCAATGGCGAAGGCAACGGTGTCGCTCGACAGCCTCGACCTGGAATGGCTGGCCGAGACGATGCTCGGGCCGGTGCGCGATCCGGCCTCAGGCGCGCTTGCGGCAACACCGCTTGCGAAGAGCATGGTGACTGCCGATCTCGATCTCGACCTTAAGGCAAAGCAGGTCTGGCCGGGTATCGGCGAGGCGATGACTGATGTTGCCGCGAAGCTGACGGCCAGATCCGGTGAACTGACACTCGACGAGGCCAGAGGTTCCTGGCTTGGCGGCACCATGACCGGACGATTGTCACTCGCCAACACCGATGGAAACGGATTTCTGCAATCGCGCCTCGACGTGAAGGGAGCCGATCTCGGTCGCAGCCTGAATGCGTTGCGGCTGGAACGTGGCCTCGATCCGGCGACAGCCTTGTCCGGCTCTTATGACATGACCTTTGTCGGCGAGGGGGGCGGGGCCAGCATTGCCGAGCTGGTCGGTGGCGCGAGCGGGTCGGGCGAGCTTGCCCTGCCTCGCCTGTCAATCCGCGATCTGGATCTTGCCATCCTGCCGCGCCTCGTTGCCCAGGCGGATGCACTCGGCACCGAGCTGGACCAGGACAAGGTGCGAGGCATGGCCGACGCATTGTTGTTCCAGGGAGGGACGGTGGTCGAGGGGCTGAAGCTTCCCTTTGCACTGTCCGATCATACGATCCGGGTGCAAAATGCGGTTGCCCAGACCAACCCTGCGTCGCTGGATGGCAGCGCAAGGCTCGACCTGGACAATGGGACGCTGGAGGGCGAAATCGGTGTGGCGCTCGCAGCTGGAGATCTCGCCATGGAAGGGGCTGCGCCCAATCTGCGGCTTCTGCTGCAAGGGGCGGCTCTTTCGCCGGAGCGTGTGCTCGACGTCACGGAACTCACCAATTTCCTCTCGCTGCGCGCCTTCGAGACGGAACGCCGACGGGTGGAGGCGCTTCAATCGAGCGTACTGGAGAAGCAGAGACTGAGGCGGGAGGCAGCACTTGCCCGTTCGAGGGCCGAAGAGCGGGCTCGTCTTGAGGAAGAAGCGCGGCAGCGCGCCGAGGCGGAGCGATTGCAACAGGAGGAACCGCCGGCCGATCCCGCGACAGCGGACGATGCGGGTGCCGTCGCGCCATCGGGTCCGACGACAGAAAGCGTGCCAGCGTCGCCGCTTCTGCCCGTTCCACAGCAGGAACGGGTCGTGCGCCAGCCGCTGCCGGGCATGACCTTTGAGGGGCTGCCAGGTGTGCGGTGAAGGCCGCCTAACTCTGTGATGTGGGGACTTCCGTTGCCTCCTGCACCTTGCTCTGCTTGAGCTGGGCCAGCACATAAAGCCGCAGGGCCGAAGAGAGATTGGCTCCTGAGGGGCGGTTTTCATCGACTTCCGCGATAAGGGCGGCAAAGCTGATGCCGCGCCGCGTGGCAATCTCTCTCAGTTCGGCGAGAAAATCATCTTCGACGGAAAAGCTCGTGCGGTGGCCATGAAGGGTGATCGAGCGTTTGCGGATCATGAACGCGGGGCCTCTCGCATCTTCAGGGCGCGGAAGACATGCGCCGGGCGGGCGGTGTGGCTAGTCTTCGCTGGGCTGTTCGATGCGTCCCTGGTCGAGCTGCCGGGCAGCCTTTTCGTTCAGGGTGCGGGTCAGGTTTTTTTCCGCCTTGGTCCGGCCATGGGTGAGGCGGTTCTGCTCGGCGGTCGCCTCACGTTCGGCGCGCGCCTTGGTCTTGCGGAACTGACGGAGATTGACGATGTCTGCGGCCATGTCTGTCGTTCCAGGTCAAAGAGAGCCGGCCCTGGGGCCGGCTTCGGATTCCGTTACTGCTTCTTGCGGAAAGCGTCGAGCGAGACGACGGAGCCTTCCTTCTTCTCGTCCGAGGCCGCAGCTTCGGTCTCTTCGACCTTGGCGGACACATCGAGCGGATAGGCGGTAATCTCCGCGTCGTTTTCATCTTCATCGGCCAGCGGCACATCGAATTCGAGTTCGAAGTTGACCGAAGGATCATAGAAGCCGCGGATGGCGTTGAACGGAATAACCAGCTTTTCGGGCGTGTCGGAGAAGGAGAGGCCGATCTCGAACAGGCTGTCGGTGACCTTGAGTTCCCAGAACTGGTGCTGGATGACGATGGTCATCTGCTCGGCATACTTGGCCTTCAGATGCTGGGAGATTCGCACGCCCGGAGCGCCGGTCAGGAAGGTGATGAAGAAATGATGGTCGCCCGGAAGACGGCCGGTGGCAGCAACTTCGGTCAAAACCTTGCGGATGACACTTCTCAGCGCGTCCTGGGCCAGAATGTCGTAGCGAATGTGGTCGTGCCCCATCAGATCCTGTCTTTCCTTCTCATGCCGTTTCGACGGCTATATGCCACGGCGCGTCGGTATCGAAAAGCCCCGTCACGCGAAAGCGCTTCGCCATAGGATACATCATTTCAGCGCGTTCGGGTAGGCGCGCGACACCGGGTAATATCAGGAGCAACGAAAAGGCACAGGAGGGAGATTAGGTGAAGGCTTCTGTTGCCAGGTGCCTTCGGACCCCGCCTCAAGGGGCTAACCTAGAGGACTTGGTTCGGATTTCCCGCACCGCCATTAGGCAGCGAGAGCATAACCCTTAGCGTTGTTGTCGTTTGCAACTACACTTGTGACCCGATAACGGCGGTATCATGCCGAGCAAAAGTTCGATCTTTACGCCCTTGTCGATCCTATTTCGCCCCCATCAAAAGCCGGTCTGACTTCAAATCAGATCCGACCGGTTTTTGGTGGAGGCGCCGGGTACCGCCCCCGGGTCCAATAGGTTTATTACACCGACCGTTTATTGCCATAGCCGGAGCAAGCCCCGGCACGAGTGATATAGGTGTTTCCACGGCGGTTGGAAAGAGGGCCCGGTCAACTATCGCGCGCCGCACCGGGCCTCAGTTGTGTCAGCGGCACTGATTGCGGAAGACGATGTAGTCGCCGGTCTGATCGCTGAAATATTTGATCACATATCCCTTCATGCCGCTGTCGCCGACCGGCACGCGGCAGCGCAGGCCCCATTGCGGCGTCTGGCGGCAGGCTTCGACCAGGAAACACTGACCGACTTCGAGCTTTCCGATGACGGGGCTCTTCATGTCTTCCCCGGCTCGGATGTTCAGCTGATTGAGCGCCTGAACGCGCACCGGACCGTTGCCGGTAAAGGGCGGGACGAGGTCGGTTGCCTCGGCGCAGCGATCATTGTCGTAGCGGCGGCGGCAGTTTTCACGCTGCCCGGGGGCTGCAGCCGGCGGCTGGGCCAGGCGTGGTGCGCCGATCCTTTGGCCGCTTGCCGGCTTCAGCGTCACGAGGCTCCCGTCATTCAATTGTCCGACGAGAACGCCTCTGCTCGGCCGCAGTGTCGCGATCGGAAAATTGTTGGTGCCGAGAATGCTCAGTCCAGTGCCATTCGGGGCCCAGGCCCAAGCGAAGGACATGGGGCCGACACAGGTATAGGTGGTCGCTTTCAACTGGCCGCCCATGGCCTGGCCGGAGAGGTTGATGCTGCAGGCGCCGAGCGGGCCGCCCTCGACGGTCCAGTTTCCGACGAAATCCTGCGGTGCCTGAGCCTGTGCCGGATTGATACCTGAAAGCAGACTGAGGCCTGACATCAGTATTGCGGCTATGGTGGGCGCTTTCATCGTTCCGATCCCCTCGTGTTCGCGGCCGTCTGGCTTGCCTTTCATCGGAGAGGCGGGAGGGAGTCGGCTAGTCCAAACTCTGCCGGTATTCTCGAAGCGGGAAAAGGCCGGCTGCAGCGGTCGGAAGGGGAAAACGCGGAAAGCCCGCTTGGTTCGGGGGGGCGAAGGCGTTAGACTGCATCATTCTCCATGACTCGCCAGGGACCCATGCACCAGTATCACGACCTCCTTCGCCACGTGCTGGAGACCGGCAGCGATCGCGGTGATCGCACCGGTACCGGAACGCGTTCCGTCTTCGGATACCAGATGCGCTTCGATCTCGCCGATGGCTTCCCGGTCGTGACGACGAAGAAGCTGCATCTGCGCTCGATCATTCACGAACTGCTGTGGTTCCTGAAAGGCGAAACCAATATCGGCTATCTGCGCGAAAACGGCGTGACGATCTGGGACGAATGGGCCGATGAAGACGGCAATCTCGGGCCGGTCTACGGTGCACAATGGCGGTCGTGGCCCGACTATGACGGCGGGCATATCGACCAGATCGCGCGTCTCATCGAGGGTATCAAGACCAACCCCAATTCGCGCCGGCATATCGTCTCGGCGTGGAACCCCGCGCTTGTCGACGAGATGGCTCTGCCGCCATGCCATTGCCTCTTCCAGTTTTACGTAGCGGACGGGCGGCTCTCCTGCCAGCTCTACCAGCGCTCGGCCGACATTTTTCTAGGGGTGCCATTCAACATCGCCTCTTATGCGCTCCTCACCCTGATGGTGGCGCAGGTCACGGGCCTGGAGCCGGGTGACTTCATCCATACGCTGGGCGATGCGCACCTCTATGCAAACCACTTCGATCAGGCCAAGCTACAGCTCTCGCGGACGCCGAAGGCGCTGCCGGTGATGAAGCTCAATCCTGAGGTCCGGGATATCTTCTCTTTTGCCTATGACGACTTCACCCTGATTGGCTACGAAGCCGATGCCAGCATCAAGGCGCCGATCGCCGTCTAGGCGAAGGGCGAATGCGTCATGAGCGATATCAAGACCCTGATCATCGTCGCCGTCTCTCGCAACGGTGTCATCGGGCGCGACGGTGATATGCCCTGGCGGCTGTCGACCGATCTCAAGCGCTTCAAGGCGCTGAGCATGGGCAAGCCGCTTTTGATGGGGCGCAAGACATTTGAATCCGTCGGTTCCAAACCGCTGCCAGGCCGTCCGCATGTGATCGTCAGCCGCAGTGCTGCTATCGACATGCCAGGCGTCGAGATGGCAGCGACCGTCGACGAGGCCCTGGCCCGGGCGAAAGCGCTGGCGCGGGAGACGGGCGCTGATGCCATCTGCATCGCCGGCGGCGGGGAGATCTATCGCCAGACGATCGCATTGGCCGACGAGCTGCATGTGACCCATGTCGAGACGGATCTCGACGGCGATACGCATTTCCCCGCGATCGATCCCGAAATCTTCGAATTGGTCGAGGAAACCGCAGTTCCGTCCGGGGATAAGGACAATTACCCGACGCGGTACGCGATATACCGTCGCAGGGCTGGTCGATAACGGAAAATTTGCCCTGTCTTCGGAAGAAGTTGGCCGGTTCGCGTTGAAAGGCCGGGCTGCGATACCTATAACGCTCTGGAACCTTTCGTGATGCGGCTCTCAACCGTCGCGACCGCAAGGACTTGGGAGCGATTTACAGCAAAGAGGTATGAATGCCCTGGAGCAATCAGAACGGCGGCGGCGGCGGTCCTTGGGGCGGCGGTGGCGGCGGTAACAATCAGGGCCCCTGGGGGCAGGGGCCGAACCGGCCGCGTGGCGGCGGCGGTGGCGGCAATCAGCCCCCGGATCTGGAGGATCTGATCCGACGCGGTCAGGATCGCTTGAAGAACGTCGTACCCGGCGGCTTCAACGGCGGGGCCTTCGTGATCATTGGCCTCGTGCTCATCGCCTTCTGGGCGATCCAGGCCATCTATACGGTTCAGCCGGACGAACGCGGTGTCGAACTGCGCTTCGGCAAGCCGAAGGACGAAGTGTCGATGCCCGGCCTTCACTTCCATCTCTGGCCAATTGAACAGGTCGAGATCGTCAAGGTGACGGAACAGCAGCAGAATGTCGGCAGTCGCGCGACTTCCAACAATCCCGGTGCCGGCCTGATGCTGAGCGGCGACCAGAACATTGTCAGCGTGCAGTTCTCGGTCCTGTTCACGGTCTCTGACCCGCAGGCCTATCTCTTCAACCTCGAAGATCCCTCGCAGACGCTGCAGCAGGTTGCCGAAAGCGCCATGCGTGAAGTTGTCGGTCGCCGTCCGGCGCAGGACGTCTTCCGTGACAACCGCGAAGACATCTCGACCCAGGTGCGCGATATCATCCAGGGCACGATGGACAATTACGGTGCCGGTATTGCGATCAATGCCGTGCCGATCGAAGACGCCGCACCGCCGCGTGAAGTGGCCGAGGCTTTCGAAGAAGTCCAGCGCGCGCAGCAGGACGAGGACCGTTTCGTCGAGGAAGCCAACCAATATGCCAACCAGCGTCTCGGTCAGGCTCGCGGTCAGTCGGCACAGATCCGCGAAGAGGCGGCTGCCTACAAGGATCAGGTCGTCAAGGAAGCCGAAGGTGAAGCCCAGCGCTTCGTCTCGATCTATGACGAATACGTCAAGGCACCGGATGTGACCCGCCAGCGGATCTATCTGGAAACCATGGAGAATGTCCTGCGCAATTCGAACAAGGTGATCATCGACGAGAAGCAGGGCGTCGTGCCGTATCTGCCGCTCAACGAAATCACGCGCCAGCCCGGCAATCAGGCGGGCAACCAGCCTGGCGGCCAGTCCGCAACGGGAGGCAACTGATATGGCCAATCGTTTGCCCTATTTCGTCGCGGCCATCGCGGTCGTGCTTTTCTTCGGCTACTCGTCGATCTTCGTGGTCAACGAACGCGAACAGGCCATTGTCCTGCGTTTCGGTCAGATCCAGGACGTCAAGACAGAGCCTGGTCTTTACCTGAAGCTGCCGTTTGCCTTCATGGACGCCGACCGCGTTCAGTATATTGAGGACCGGGCCCTGCGCTTCGACCTCGACAATATCCGCGTGCAGGTTCGTGGCGGTGCCTTCTACGAGGTCGACGCCTTCGCCGTCTACCGGATCAACGACGCGCGGCGTTTCCGCGAAACGGTGTCCGGTGATCGGGAAGCGGCTGAATCGCGCCTGCGCACCCGTCTCGATGCCGCCCTTCGCCGCGTCTACGGTCTGCGCAACTTCGATGCGGCCCTGTCGGAAGAGCGTGGTTCGATGATGTCGGATGTCCGGAACGACCTACAGGCAGCGGCGGGAAGCCTCGGCCTGCAGGTCACCGACGTGCGTATTCGCCGGACTGACCTGACGCAGGAAGTCTCGCAACAGACCTTCCAGCGCATGAAGGCCGAACGTCTCGCCGAAGCCGAACTGATCCGCGCGCGTGGTAACGAAGAAAGCCAGCGTCGCCGGGCTATTGCCGACCGCCAGGTCGTCGAACTCCAGGCGGAAGCGCAGCGCGATTCGGAAATCCTTCGCGGTGAGGGCGATGCCGAACGCAACCGCATCTTCGCCGATGCCTTCCAGCGTGACCCGGCATTCTTCGCATTCTACCGGTCGATGCGTGCCTATGTCGCCTCGATGAGCAACCAGGGCACGACCATGGTTCTGTCACCCGATTCGGACTTCTTCCGCTTCTTCAACAGTGGCGTCGGCCGAAGCGATGCGCCGGGTGCAGCGGCCCCCGGCCCGGCGGTTCCTCCCGTTGCGACAGATGTTCCGGCGGCGCCGGCAGCCAATTGACGTAACGGAAGTTCGACACACTGCCGTTATGGACATAAGGAGGGTCGGCCCATGGGCCGGCCCTTTCTCGTTTTTGATCCCGCCGATGCCGGGGCGCACTGTGACTGATGTTGCCCTCGAACCGGGAATCGTGTGGTAGCTGTCTTATCGACAAGATCTGGTCGCATGTTGCGGCTATGCCGGTTCCGGGAAATGTGATTTTCCGTTTGCCCGTTCCGCCCTATGTTCAACGTCGCCATGACACTCCCAGCGAGGAAGCCGATGACACACCCCGCCCGCACATCACGAAAGATCCTGCCGGCGCTTCTGGTCGGAAGCGCCCTTGTGATGGTGGGTGCCGGCGCTCCGTCACCGGTCGAAGCCCGCGGACCGGAGTCGGTTGCAGATCTGGCGTCCGGTCTGCTCGGCGCCGTGGTCAATATCTCGACCTCGCAGAGCGTCAAGGAAGAGGGGGAAGGGCCGCTGCCCCAGGTGCCGGAAGGCTCGCCTTTCCAGGAACTGTTCGACGATTTCTACAAGAACGGCGAGCAAGGCGACAGCAACAGCAAGGTGAACTCGCTCGGTTCCGGCTTCGTCATCGATCCCAAGGGCTTTATCGTGACGAACAACCACGTCATTGAAAATGCCGATGATATCGAAGTGATTTTCTCCGACGGTTCGAAGCTCAAGGCCAAGCTGATCGGGACGGATACAAAGACAGACCTGTCCGTTCTCAAGGTCGAGCCGACGCAGCCGCTCACCGCCGTCAAGTTCGGCGATTCCCGCAAGCTGCGCATCGGTGACTGGGTCATGGCGATCGGCAACCCGTTCGGGCTTGGCGGCTCGGTGACGCTCGGCATCGTCTCGGCGAGCGGCCGCAATATCAATGCGGGCCCCTATGACAATTTCATCCAGACCGATGCCGCGATCAACAAGGGCAATTCCGGCGGCCCGTTGTTCAACATGGATGGCGAGGTGATCGGCATCAACACGGCGATCATTTCGCCGAGCGGCGGCTCGATCGGTATCGGCTTCTCCGTGCCGACGGAACTTGCCGAAAACATTGTCAAGCAGCTGATCGAGTTCGGCGAGACGCGACGCGGCTGGCTCGGCGTCCGCATCCAGCCCGTCTCGGACGAGGTGGCCGAAAGCCTCAAGATCGGCCGCGCGCGGGGTGCGCTCATCAGCGGTATCGTCGAAGGGGGCCCGGTCGCCAAAGGGCCGATCCTCGTCGGCGACATCGTCGTCAGCTTCAACGGTCGCGCCATTACCGAGACGCGTGACCTGACACGCATGGTGGCGGAGAGCCCTATTGGCGAACCGCTCGACGTCGTCATCCTGCGTGACGGGAAGGAACAGACCGTCAAGGTGACGCTGGGCCTGCTTGAAGACGACGACGTGGCCAGCGAAGATGACGGGTCGCCGGACCAGACCATCGAGCCGGATGAAGAGGGTGAAGACCCCGGCGCTGACGATCAGGCGCAGCAGGCGCCCGACGCGGGTGAGGGCGAGCAGACGCCGCCTGACCCTGCGCAACAGGCCGCACCTGTTACAGAAGGCCTGATCGGTGTGGAACTTGCGCCCCTGGACGATGCACAGCGCAGTTCATTTGGGATTGCGAAGGGCGTCGAAGGCGTCCTGATCACGCGCGTTTTGCCGGGATCGAAGGCCGAAGGCAAAGGTCTCAAGCCGGGCGATGTGATTGTCGAGGTCGCACAGGAGTTCATGCGAACGCCCCAGCAGGTGGCCGAGAAGCTGACCAAGATCAAGAGCGAAGGCCGTCGCAGCGGTTATCTCATGATCGCCGACAAAGAAGGCAATCTGCGCCTGATCGCCGTTCCGCTCGAATAGGCGTCAGGCGTAGCGCCGCTCGCTATCCGCATCGTTTGTCGCGAGAAACGCGGTGAAGGCTTCGGCCGACATTGGCTTCGCCACCAGATAACCCTGAATTTCGCAACAGCCGAGCTGGCGCAACATGGTCAGCTGACTCTGCGTTTCGACGCCTTCCGCAGCCACGCTCATGCGGAGGTCCTTGGCTAATCGGATGACCGATTCGACGATCGCGCGGCCGTCATCGTTCGTTTCCATGTCCGAGATGAAGGACTGGTCAATCTTCAACTTGTCGAAGCGGAAGCGCCGCAGGTAGCTCAACGAAGAAAAGCCGGTGCCGAAGTCGTCGAGCGCGATGCGTACGCCCAGCTTGCCGAGCGTCTTGAGTGTGTGCTCGACGCCCGGCGTCGAGTTCATCAAAAGGCTTTCGGTCACCTCGAGCTCAAGGCGCCCCGGGCGCATGGCGTTGGCCTTCAATGCGTTTTCGACCATCGGAACCAGGCCGGGGCTGAGAAACTGGCGGGACGAGAGATTGACGGCCACGCGAACATGGTCCGGCCAGTCTTTGGAAATCCGGATGGCTTCGCGCAGCACCCAGGCGCCAATGCTGGTGATCAGGCCGGTCTCTTCCGCGATCGGAATGAATTCTGTCGGGCTGATCGGCCCGAGCCTCGTGTGGTTCCAGCGCAGAAGGGCTTCGGCGCAGACGACGGTGCCGCTTTGGGCATCAATCAAGGGCTGGAAGGAGAGATCAAGCGTGCCGAGGCTGACGGCGAGCGCCAGTTCCTGTTCGATCAGGTTGCGACGGCGGGCCGTGGCATCAAGCGACGAGTCGAAGTAGCGGAAGCGATTGCGGCCATCTGCCTTGGCGCGGTAGAGGGCGAGATCGGCATTGCGCATCAGCTGGTCCGGGCATGTGCCATCCAAGGGGGCACAGGCGAGCCCGATGCTGACGCCGACATGGGCGGTGCCCGACCTGAGGTGGAAGGGCTGGCCCAGCCGCTTGATGATCCGCGCTGCAAGGTTGCCCGCACTTTTGGGGTCGTCGCCGGACATGTGCAGGATGACGAATTCATCGCCACCCAACCGTGCGAGCGTGTCGCTTTCGCCGCACATCTGCTGCAGCAAACCGGCCACTTCGCGCAGCAGTTCGTCGCCACCGGCATGGCCGTGGTTGTCGTTGACCTGCTTGAACCGATCGAGGTCGAGCAGGAGGAGCGAGAAGCCGTCGCCGAAGCGTTCAAGGCGTGAGACGGCGCGGGCCAGATCCTCGTTGAGCAAGACGCGGTTGCCGACATCGGTCAGAGGATCATGGCGCGCCATATGTTCGATGCGAAGGCGGGTCTGGCGGTTGGCGGTCACGTCGCGGCCGACCCCACGATAACCGATGAACCGACCGCTCTCGTCGTGAATGGCTTTTGCCGTGAGGGACCAGATGCCGAGCTCGCCGGCCTGTTCGATGCAGATATCCACGTCGCGGAAGGATTGGCGTGCCTCGAGCTTTCTGCGGAAACTGTCGCGGTCGCCGATCTGCTCGATCTCGGCCATGAAATGGGTGGCGAAAGGAATGGCGTCGACCATCAGCTTACCGACGATCAGGCTGTCCGGTGTCGCCAACTGTTCGCAGAAGCGGCTCGATGCCCGCTCCAGGCGCAGATCCTCGTCCGCCCCCCAAAGCCAGTCGGCTGTGTTCTCTTCGAAGTCGTTGAGAAGCAGGTTGATCACGTCGCGCTGTTCGTCCGCCGCCATCTTCGCGCGGACCTTTTCGGTGAGGCTGGCACAAACGGCGAGGGAGGACCGGATGATGATGGCCGCGAAGATGACGTAGAGCGAGAAGAGATAGACGCCGACCATCGAGTTGTCGCCGGCAAGTGCGATGGTGGCACCGAGGCCCATCATGCCGCAGAAGGCGAGAGAGGCCGGCGGGATCGTGGCCAAAGCGAAACCGCCGCCGCCCGCCATGCCGACCGTCAGCGCGATCAGCACCATGCGTTGGGTCTCCGTCGCATCTGCATAGGCCACGACGACGAGCGATGCCCAGAGGCCGCTGAGCACCATTGCGTTCAGAACTGCCTTGCGGGTTCCACGGACGCTGGCGCGTTCGGGCGAGGGGCGCAGGCGTGCATGCCACCAGACGAGACTTGTGTATGCCGCGATGGCGATCAGGGAGCCGCAGATCAGATTGACGGCCAAGGCGGCAGGACTATCCCAGAACGCAAGCGCTGCCAGCGAAGCGTTTCCGATATTCGCCGCCATCATCCAGGGCGTATTCTTGCCGACGATCGACAGACGGACGGCACGAATGAGCGGCGCTTCCTCCGCTGTCTGGCCGCCTTCACCCAGGCGCCAGAAGCGGTCGATCCACGAGGCCCCTGGGGCTGCCGAATGCACCGTAAGAAGATCTGTCATGCCACAACTCTAGGCATAACGCTTTAAGGTCACGTAAATTGCTGAATTAGTCTTGTCTGTAATTTGCTGAATTGCCGGCTTCAGCTTGCTTTCAGGCAATAAAGAACGTGATTCTTGAGATGCGGATGGGTGTCGGGGACCGACGGATGGTTGAAATCGCGTCCTGCCAACCGCTCCATTCCAAGCCTTTCCATCACCGCAATCGAACGGTGGTTGCCCTCGACCGCGAAAGCGTAGATTTCGTCAAGGCCTCTCTTCTTGAAGCCGAGATCGAGGAGAGCCCGCGCGGCTTCCGTCACGTAACCTTGCCCCCAGAAGCGTGTCGCGAGCCGCCAGCCGATCTCCACGGCGCCTTCCGGGAGAATGCCAGGCAGGCTCACCCTGGAGATCCCGCAAAAGCCCATGGCTTCGTCGGTCTGACGGTCGGCCACGGCAAAGAAGCCGTAGCCGGTGTCATCGATCATCGCCTGCAGCCTGTTCATCAGTTCATCGCATTCGGCATGGCTGCGGCGCATGGGGAAGAATTCCATGACCTTTTCATCGCGGTTGATCTCGCGAAACAGGTCCCGGTCTTCATTCCGCCAGTTGCGCAGCGTCAGGCGTTCAGTCTGCAGGATGATGGTCATGGACGGATGGAAGGGTGCTGGATGTCGGACTTGCGGTAACCCTGGAGATAGAGGAGGGCAGTCAGGTCCGAATGGTCGATGCGGATCTTGGCTTCAGCCGCGACGGCCGGCTTGGCGTGCAGGGCGACGCCGGAGCCTGCGATGCCGAGCATGCCCAGATCGTTGGCGCCATCGCCGACGGCAAGTGCGTCTTCCGGGCTAACCCCGAGGGTTTGTGCGATATCGATAAGCGAATCGACTTTCGCCTGGCGGCCGAGAATCGGTTCGGCGACTTCGCCGGTCAGGATGCCGTTGTCCTCGATGAGGATATTGGCGCGGTTCTCGTCGAAGCCGAGAACGGCAGCAATGCGAGAGGTGAAGACGGTGAAGCCGCCGGAAATGAGGGCGGTGTATCCGCCGCGTGCCTTCATCGTGGCGATCAATTCGAGGCCGCCGGAGGTCAGCGTTATGCGTTTGGCGATCACCTCGTCGACAACCGAGATCGGCAGCCCTTTGAGCAGGGCCACGCGTTCCCGAAGCGCGGGTTCGAAAGCGATCTCTCCGTTCATGGCACGCGCCGTGATGGTCGAGACCTTGTCCTTCAAACCCACTTCGGCCGCGAGTTCATCGATGCATTCCTGGCCGATCATGGTCGAATCCATGTCGGCGATCAGGAAGCGTTTGCGGCGCGTCTCAGAGACCTGGACGGCGACATCGACGGGCAGACCCGCAATCGCTTCACGCAGGTGCGCTTCGGCTGCGAGCGGGTCCGTACCGTCTGTCAGCGGAATGTCGCAGGCGACGCCATCGGCGAGCCAGTAGAGCCGTGAGGAGCGCACGGCATCGGCGGCCTTCTCGGCGACCTCGGGAGAAAGAATGGGATTTGACGGATTGGCGACAAGCGTGGCAACGAAGGCCATGATGCAAGATCCTGGAAAGACGACAGAGGCCATCCTGATAACCGGGCCGACCGCCAGCGGCAAGTCCGCACTGGCGATCGCCTTCGCGCGGCGGCACAGCGGCGTGGTGGTCAATGCCGACAGCATGCAGGTCTATGACACGCTGAGGGTGGTAACCGCGCGGCCCGACGAGAGTGAGATGGGGGATGTCCCGCACCGCCTCTATGGCCATGTGCCTGCCGGCGCTTCCTATTCCACCGGCGACTGGTTGCGCGATGTGGCCGAGTTGCTCACCGAATTGAAGACGCAAGGCCGCCTGCCGGTCGTTGTCGGCGGCACGGGTCTCTATTTCAAGGCGTTGACCGGTGGCCTGTCGGACATGCCTGTCATCCCGGAGGACGTGCGGGCAGGATTGCGCGCACGTCTGATCGCCGAAGGGCCGGAGGTTCTGCATACGGAACTTGCGGCACAGGATCCGGCGGTGGCTGCGGGACTGCAGCAGAAGGATGGGCAAAGGATTGTCCGGGCTCTGGAGGTTCTTGCCGTCACCGGGCAGTCGATTTCGTTTTACCATCGCCAGTCTGGTCCGGTGCTGGTTGATCCGGAGCGGGCGATGAAGTTTGTCGTATTGCCCGAGCGGAAGCTTCTGCATGAACGCATCGATCGGCGTTTTGCGCAGATGATGGAGCAGGGCGCCGTGGATGAGGTGAGGGCGCTGCTTGCGCTGGACCTGCCACAGCAAGCCCCTGTCATGAAGGCGATCGGCGTGTCGCAGATCGCTGCGATGGTGTCTGGAGAGATGTCGCGCGACGAGGTGATCGAAAAGGCATCGGCCGCCACACGGCAATATGCGAAGCGCCAGATGACCTGGTTCCGCAACCAGATGGACGAGACCTGGCAGCGGATCGACCCGATGACCTACCGGATCGACTGATCGCCCCGTTCAGTCGCGCTTGTAAAGACTCGAAAGCGGCTTCTTCAAAATGCTCTCACGCAGGGAAGAGCCGCCGCCTTCGCGCCGAAGCGATGCGGTGCCGAAGGCGGCATTTCCAGCGTCACCTTCCAGAGCAGGTACAGGGTCGGCCCGTCTCAGCGTATCTCCCGTGCCTGCGCGCGGCAGCATGTCCGGCCGGTAGGGTTCTATTGCCGGTGTCTGCGCCGCCGAAAGGCTCTCGCGCAGCAAGGGCGCCTGATACTCTGTTCTGGCAGGCGCGGAGACTGCTGCGGGGGCGGCCGAGAAGCGGCTCGGCAGTTCGTCATCCATCATATCGTCGTCGAAGTCTTCGTCGTCGTAGATGCCTTCGGGTGCCATGGGTACGTCGACCCTGGCCATGCTGCTCTCGAACTGCTGCTGGAATGCGGAGATGTCCGGACCCGCAATCGCACGCATGCGGCCGACGATCGAGCGGAGGTCGACCGTATCCGGCGTTTCCTCCGTTGCCTTGGCGTTGACACCATTGGCTTTCGGCAGCCGCTGTTCCTCGACGCGGGTGAAGCGCATGCGCATCGGCACGGCGATGGCCTCGCCGAACGCGATGGCTTCGCCGTTGCCGATCGACGAGATGAAGCTGGTCGTGGAAATCGAGCTGTCCGGGATCGCAGATCGGATGATTTCCTGGTCGCGGTCATTGGCAAGGCGCATGGCAAACAGCGTCGAACACTGCGACAGGATGGTCTGATCGAGTTCGCCTGGGCGCTGCGTGATGACCCCGAGCGAGACACCATATTTGCGGCCTTCCTTGGCGATGCGGGCGATGGCCTGGCGCGTCGGGAAGAAGCCGAGATTGGGGTCGGCCGGCACGTAACGGTGTGCTTCTTCGCAGACGACGAGCATGTGGATTGCGCCGTTCGACCAGAGCGCCAGCTCGAATGCCATACGGCAGAGGACCGAAGCGACCGAGTTGACGACTTCCGAAGGAATGCCCGCCAATTGGAAGGTCGAGATCGGGTGATCACCTCCCGGAATGCGGAAGATATGCGCGATCGTCTCCATGATCGTGTCGGTGATCGTGTTGTTGGAGAACATGAAGTGATAACGCGGGTCGTTGATCGCCGACATGATGCGCATCTTGAGCGAGCGCAGGAACGGCTTTTCACCACGTCCTTCGAGACGACCGATGCGCTCATCGATCAGCGCCATCAGATCCGCAATGCGATAGGGCACCGGAGTGTCTGCTGTCATCGAGCTCTTGTCCGCCATCCGGCGCATCAGGGCACTCTCGTTGCCGCGAAAGGCGCGTTTGGCCTCGGGCATGAGGTCACGCAGGATGTCCAGTTCTTCCGGAATTGGCGGCCGGCCCCGGAACAGCACCTCTGCGAATTCTTCGAGGCGCATCAGCCAGAACGGCAGATCGAGCGTGTCTGTGTCGATGACGACGGCGAGATCGGGGAAGGCGGCTGCGAATTCGTTGTGCGGATCGAGGATCAGGATGCGCAGCTTCGGGTCGCTTTCGATCGCCTTGCGCAGGAGGAGCGAGACTGCCGTTGATTTGCCAACCCCAGTAGAACCAACGACGGCAAAGTGCTTCGACAGCATGGACGGGATATGGATGGCCGCGTCGATCGATTCGTCCTGGGTCAGCTTCCCGATCACTGCCGTATCGTTATGATGCGTGTCATAGATCCGCAGAAGGTCGGCAGCGCGGATCCTGTGCGCGATTGCGCCGAGATAGGGATAACGGGAGATGCCGGTGGAGAAGATCTCCTTGCCATCCTGCTGGACATAGACTTCGCCCAGCAGCTCCACTTCGATCAGGAACTGGTTGTCGGCGCCTTCACCCCAGTCTTTTCCTTCCGTCTGCATGGAATAGGCAAGTGCCACGACACGGTTTTTCCCGACGCTGATCGAGATCAGTCGGCCGACAGACCAGAGCTCTGTGAGGTCGGTGCCCCCCTCCTCGGCAACGGCGGCGATCGTGGCGCGCGAGCCATTGCAGGCGACGACGCGCCCCAGCATCCGATTGCCAGGCCGCATTCCATCGCGGCGGTCTTGATCTCCGGGCTGGCCGGACTTGTGAAATTCATCTTTCGACAAGCGCATTCTCCCTGCTCACGCAAGTCTAGGGCAGGGCGCTTAAAATTTCGTGTAGCACGTTAGGGCCGTGGTGACGGTTTGCGGGATGCTGCGCAACAAACTGTCGCCGTCTCGGGCAAAATTTTCCGAAAGATGCGTTGACGCTGAGGGGCTTTCTGGCTAACACTTCGGCCCATGAAAAACTCGGTTGCACTTATCGTGGTGGGAAGGCGCATGGGCAGGATGGTGTAACCATCCGGCGATAGCCACCCATGCGCTAGATGACAGGCTCCTCAAAGGGGCCTTTTTTTATGCCCTGAACCGGGTTATCAGCCCAAAAACCAAGAAGGCAGATGGAAACACAGCATGACGGGTAAAGACAATCAGATGACTGGCGCCGAGATCGTCCTGCGCGCGCTCAAGGATAACGGTGTCGAACATATCTTCGGCTATCCCGGTGGGGCCGTGCTTCCGATCTATGACGAGATTTTCCAGCAGGACGATATCCAGCACATCCTCGTGCGTCACGAGCAGGGCGCCGGCCACGCAGCCGAAGGCTATGCCCGGTCGACCGGCAAAGTCGGCGTCATGCTGGTCACCTCGGGTCCCGGCGCCACCAATGCGGTCACGCCGCTGCAGGATGCGCTGATGGACAGCGTTCCGCTGGTCTGCATCTCTGGCCAGGTTTCGACCTCCCTGATCGGTTCGGACGCCTTCCAGGAATGTGACACCGTCGGCATCACGCGCCCCTGCACCAAGCACAATTGGCTGGTCAAGGACGTCAACCAGCTGGCTTCGATCATTCACGAAGCGTTCCGCATCGCCCAGACGGGCCGTCCGGGTCCGGTTCTCGTCGATGTGCCCAAGGACATCCAGTTCGCCACCGGCACCTACACGCCCCCGGATGCCCACAAGGCGCTGAAGAGCTATCAGCCGAAGGTCACCGGCGACGCCCGCGCCATCCAGGCGGCGGTCGAGTTGATGGCCTCTGCCCGTCGCCCGATCATCTATTCCGGCGGTGGCGTCGTGAATTCCGGTCCGGAAGCAACCAAATTGCTGCGTGAGCTGGTTTCGCTCACCGACTTCCCGATCACGTCGACCCTGATGGGCCTGGGCTGCTATCCGGCGTCCGGCAAGAACTGGCTCGGCATGCTCGGCATGCACGGTTCCTACGAAGCCAACATGGCCATGCACGACTGTGACGTCATGGTCTGCATCGGCGCGCGTTTCGATGACCGTATCACGGGTCGCCTGAACGCGTTTTCGCCGAACTCGAAGAAGATCCACATCGACATCGACCCGTCGTCGATCAACAAGAATGTCCGCGTCGACGTGCCGATCCTCGGTGACGTCGGCCGTGTTCTCGAAGACATGGTTCGTGCCTGGCGGGCGCTGCCGAAGAAGCCCGAGGCTTCGCAGACGGCTGAGTGGAATGCCAATATTGCCAAGTGGCGCGCGCGCAACTCCTTCGCCTATACCCCGGCGAAGGATGTCATCATGCCGCAATATGCGCTGCAGCGGCTTTATGAACTGACCAAGGATCGCGACACCTATATCACGACCGAAGTCGGCCAGCATCAGATGTGGGCAGCCCAGTTCTATGGCTTCGAGCAGCCGAATCGCTGGATGACATCGGGTGGCCTCGGCACCATGGGCTACGGCCTGCCGGCCGCCCTGGGCGTACAGATCGCGCATCCGGAGAGCCTCGTCATCGACATTGCCGGTGACGCGTCGATCCAGATGTGCATTCAGGAAATGTCGGCGGCGATCCAGTATGAAGCGCCCATCAAGATCTTCATCCTGAACAACCAGTATATGGGCATGGTGCGGCAGTGGCAGCAGTTGCTGCACGGCAACCGTCTGTCGAACTCCTACACCGAAGCCATGCCTGACTTCGTCAAGCTGGCGGAAGCCTATGGTGCCGTCGGCATCCGCTGCGAGAAGCCTGATGATCTCGACGGTGCGATCCAGGAGATGATCGACGTGAAGAAGCCTGTGATCTTCGACTGCCGTGTCGCCAATCTCGCCAACTGCTTCCCGATGATCCCGTCGGGCAAGGCGCACAACGAGATGCTGCTGCCGGACGAGGCGACCGACGAAGCCGTCGCCAATGCCATCGATGCCAAGGGTCGTCAGCTCGTCTGACCGGGAGGAACCGAGAAATGAACGCACACCTACAGCCGACCGGCTCGGCCTATTTCATCGCCAAGGAAACGTCTGCCATCGAGAGCCATACGCTCTCGGTGCTGGTCGACAACGAGCCGGGTGTTCTCGCCCGCGTCATCGGCCTGTTCTCCGGTCGCGGTTACAACATCGAGAGTCTCACGGTTTCCGAAACCGAGCATGAAGCGCATCTGTCCCGGATTACGATCGTGACACGTGGCACGCCCGGCGTGCTCGAACAGATCAAGGCGCAGCTGGAGCGTATCGTTCCGGTGCATCGCGTGCTGGATCTGACGGTCCGGGCACGTGAACTTGGGCAGGAGCGCCCCATCGAGCGCGAAGTGGCCTTGGTGAAGGTCGTTTCCTCGGGAGAGATGCGGGCCGAGACGCTGCGTCTGGCCGATGCCTTTCACGCCAAGGTCGTCGATGCGACGGTCGATCACTTCATCTTCGAGATCACCGGCAAGTCGTCGAAGATCGACCAGTTCGTCTCGATCATGAAGCCGCTCGGCCTCAACGAGATCTGCCGGACCGGGATTGCCGCGATGAACCGCGGCTCGCAAGGCATGTAGGCAATTCGTGATTTCGCGAAATGAAAAAGGGCGGCCTTGCGGTCGCCCTTTTTCGTTCTGTCGCCCGCTCAGCCATCCATACCGAGAAGGTCGAGCAGGCCCATCTGCTGCGGCGGTGGCGCAAGATCGGCTGCCGCCTTCTTCTGCTTGTCCTTGGCTGGTTTTTCTGCGGCCTGCTTCGCCTTTTCCGCCTTCTTCGATGCGGCTCCTGCTTCTGCTCGCTCGGCCTTCTTCTTCGATGATTTCTTCGTCTTCGCCGGGGCGTCTTCGACGGCGTCTCGCCCGGCCTCGTCGCCGGAGATATCGGTCGTCGTCAGCATCGCCAGGAGCGCATGGCGAAGTGCCGCGGGCTTGAGGCTGTAATGGATATATTGCCCCTTCTTCTCGCCTTCGATGAGTTCGGCATTTTCCAGTATCGAAAGGTGCTGGGAGATCGAGGGTTTGGCCATGTCGAAGCGGGCGGCGATTTCGCCGGCGGTGAGTGTGGATTGCTGGAGATGAACCAGCATCATCCTGCGCGGATCAGAGGCGAGTGCGTGGAAGACGCGGGATGATGTCTTGTCCATCGCCGGATGCAGATCTGTCTTGCCGCGCTTTGCCATCTTGGTTCCCCCTGCGGCCGTTGCCCTTCGTGCCGCAATTCTTGAATTAGGCAATCTCCTAATTTCCTGATGGGCTGGCGTAAAGTGGCTGCAATTCTGGGGCTGTGGATATATCACGGTTTTCCGATGCTGAGATGCGGATCGCGATCTCGGTCGCCCGGAAAAGATCAGATCATAGCCAGCGGCATTTTCCGAGACGGCGGAGGGAAGGCGGCGTCGAGGCGGGCCCAATCCTCGTCGGCGATGTCGAGATCGACCGCATCGCGGTTCTCCTGCAGGCGGCGCAGGTTCGAGGTTTTGGGGATCGGGATCACGCCCTCGCGCTCCAGCAGGAAAGCCAGGGCAACCTGAGCCGGGGTCGCCTGATAGGCCTTGGCGATGTGGATCAGTTCGGGGTGGTGCAGGATGCGGCCCTGCTCGATCGGCGAATAGGCCATGATCGGGATCCGGTGCTCCTGGCACCAGGGGAGGAGGTCGAACTCGATGCCTCGGCGGGACAGGTTGTAGAGGACCTGGTTGACGGCACAGTTCTCTCCATCCGCCACAGAAAAGAGTTCCTCCATATCCTCGACGTCGAAATTGGAAACACCCCAGGCGCGGATGCGGCCTGCGGCCTTCAGTTCCTCCATGGCGGCGACCGTGTCGTCGAGCGGATGTTCACCTCGCCAATGCAGGAGATAGAGGTCCAGATGGTCGGTTCCCAACCTGTCCAGGCTCGCATGGCAGGCCTTGATCGTGCCGTCGAAACTGGCGTTCCAAGGCAGGACCTTGGACACCAGAAATGCGTCCTCGCGACGCTCCTTCAGCGCCTCCCCGACAATGCGTTCAGCACCACCATCGCCATACATTTCAGCCGTATCGATGACCGTCATTCCGAGATCGAGAGCCAGCCTGACAGAATCGATCTCCGAACTGGCCTGCGCTCTTGTCTCCCCCATCATCCAGGTGCCGAAGCCGAGGCTCGGGACCTCCTCGCCGCCCGGCAGGGTGACAGTCGGAATGGTGTCGTGCATTGTCGCGATCCTCCGTGGTGCGAGCAGGAGGATAAGCGTGGCATCAGCCAGTACAAGGGGCAAATGCCAAGCGGCTGATAGTTTCGCGTTCGTGTCACCGTCACAAGATTGCGGCTGTCAGGCGGCGTTAGGTCAGCTAGGCTGACCAAAATATCGGAGGAAATATCCATGTCGGCCGATACGCTGCTGGCGCTCGTCGTCTTTGCCTTTGCCACCTCCATCACGCCGGGTCCGAACAACATGATGCTGTTTGCCTCGGGGGTGAATTTCGGCTTCCGGCGCACCATTCCGCACATGTTGGGGATCGGCGCCGGCTTCCTGTCATTGCTCATCGGCGTTGGCTTCGGTCTGGGTGCTATTCTTGCCGCTTATCCGCCGGCTTTCATTGCGCTCAAGGTCGCGGGAGGATTGTATCTTTTGTGGATCGCATGGAAAATCGGTTCGTCGCGGTCGCTGGGGGACGGGGAAATCAAGACGAGACCGATGAGCTTTTTCAGCGCTGCAGCCTTCCAATGGATCAATCCGAAAGCCTGGGTCATGGCGGTTACGGCGATGGCGGTTTATCCAAATCCGCAGCACTATGCTCTGACCGTGGGGCTGGTCGCTTTGGTCTTTGCGGCCGTGAATATTCCGAGCGTCTCGACCTGGGCGGGCTTCGGCTCGGCGCTTCGAGAGTGGCTGTCGGTGCCGGTCAGGCTCAAATGGTTCAACATCACCATGGCGGTGCTTCTGGTCCTCAGTCTCTGGCCCATGCTGAAATAGGAAAGTCCGATGTCCGGCCATCACCACGACCACCATGATCATGGACATGATCACCACCACGACAACCAGTATTCGGACATGCAGGCGCGGGTGAAGGCGCTCGAAACGCTGCTGACCGAAAAGGGCTTGATCGATCCGGATGCGATCGATGCGATCGTCGAGACCTACGAGACGAAGGTGGGGCCGAGGAACGGTGCGCGGGTTGTGGCCAAGGCCTGGGCCGATCCCGCATTCGCTGGCTGGCTGAAGCGCGATGCGACGGAAGCGATCGCAAGCCTCGGCTATACGGGTCGACAGGGCGAGCACATGCGGGCTGTGTTCAACACGCCCGACACCCACAATCTCGTCGTCTGCACCCTGTGCTCCTGTTACCCGTGGTCGGTGCTCGGGCTGCCGCCGGTCTGGTACAAGGCGCCGGCCTATCGCTCGCGGGCGGTGATCGATCCGCGCGGCGTGCTGGCCGAGTTCGGCGTGACCCTGCCGGCAACCGTGGGCATCAGGGTGTGGGATTCGACGGCGGAGCTGCGGTATCTGGTCGTGCCTGAGCGCCCTGCCGGTACGGAAGCATACAGTGAAGATCAACTCGCCGACCTCGTGACCCGCGACTCGATGATCGGCACCGCTCTGGCCCGTTCACCGGAGGTTACGCGATGAACGGGCCTCATGATCTTGGTGGCCAGATGGGTTTCGGGCCTGTGGCGCCGGAAAAGGACGAACCCACTTTCCACGCTGAATGGGAGAAGCGCGCTCTCGGCATCACGCTGTCCTGCGGGGCTTTCGGAGCCTGGTCGATCGACGAGAGCCGGCATGCACGGGAGAACATTCCACCTGCCAGTTATCTGGCCGCCAGCTACTATGAGGTCTGGATCCGCGGCATCGACATGTTGCTCGAACGGCATGGTTTCGCGACCGCCGAGGAACTTTCAACAGGTCGGCATCTGGAACAGGGCCGTGCGCCGAAACGTGTCCTGAAAGCCGAGATGGTCGACGCCGTGCTGGCCCGCGGCGGGCCTTGCGACCGCCCTGTCGAGACGGAACCGAAGTTCGGCGTGGGTGACCGCGTGCGCACCAAGAATTTCCATCCCACGGGTCACACGCGCCTGCCGCGTTATGCGCGGGCAAAGACGGGTGTCATCGAGGCGGTGCAGGGCAGCTTCGTTTTCCCTGATGACAATGCCCATGGACGGGGTGAAAACCCGCAATGGGTCTACACGGTCGTGTTCACGGGAGACGAGATCTGGGGCGAGGGCGCCGATCCGACGCTGACCGTCTCTGTTGATGCCTGGGAGAGCTATCTTGAGCGTGTGTGAGACGGTGACGGATCTTGCGGAATCGCCGGGCTTGCCGCGTTCGCCCGAAGGGGCGCCCGTCTTTGCCGAACCCTGGCATGCGCAGGCCTTCGCCATGACCGTGCATCTGCATGCGCGCGGCGTGTTCAGCTGGACGGAATGGGCAGAGGGCCTGTCTGTCGAAGTGCACCGACCGGGGCGGACGGCTGACGGTTCCGATTATTTCGACGCCTGGGTCGCGGCACTGGCGGGACTGCTGGAGCGCAAGGGGCTTGCCGATCGCGAGATAGTCGAGGCTTTGCGCGAAAGCTGGCAGCGCGCGGCGGAGGCGACGCCGCATGGTGCGCCGATTGAGCTTTCCAACGACCCGCTCAGGAGCTGATGTCCACGATTTGTTCTGATTTTCCCGGCTTTGGCCTTGCATCGGGCCAACGAATCCGCGCATGACCTAAGCCATGCAATTCGCGCCCCAGCAAGACGAGGCCCTCAAGGCCGTTTCGAAATGGCTGAAGGAGGGGAAATCCCCCGTCTTCCGGCTGTTCGGCTATGCCGGTACGGGCAAGACGACGCTCGCCAAACATTTCGCCGAACATGTGGACGGCGACGTTCTGTTTGCCGCCTTCACCGGCAAGGCGGCGCAGGTGCTGCGCTCGCGCGGGGCCTCCAATGCCAAGACCATTCATTCGCTGATCTACCGCCCGCGCGGCGAGGAGGCGGTGGAGGACGAGGAAACCGGCAAGACGTCGATTGCACCGATGTTCTCGATCAACCGCCAAAGCCCGGTCGCCAAGGCCGCGCTGATCGTCATCGACGAATGCTCGATGGTCGATGAGGCGCTCGGACGCGACCTGATGAGTTTCGGTACGCCGATCCTTGTGCTGGGCGATCCTGGCCAGTTGCCACCCGTCTCGGGTGGCGGCTTCTTCACCGACCAGGAACCGGATTATCTGCTGACGGACATTCATCGTCAGGCACGGGACAATCCGATCATCCAGCTCGCGATGCATATTCGTGAGGGCAAGGAGATCATGTATGGCGACTATGGCACCACGGCGCGGGTGATCTCGAAGAACGAGGTGACGCAGGACCTGGTGCTCGGGGCCGATCAGGTGCTGGTCGGCACCAACAAGACGCGGCGGCGCTACAATATGCGCCTGCGCGAATTAAAGGGTTTTACCGTCGACTATCCGCAGGCCGGCGACAAACTGGTGTGTTTGCGGAACGATCAGGTGAAGGGCCTGCTCAACGGCTCGCTCTGGCAGGTGATGACCTCGTCGCGCGAGACGGTGAAGCCGGGCATCAACCTTCTGATCAAGCCTGAAGACGACGACATGGATCGCGGGGCGGCGAAGATCAAGCTTCTGAAGGCGGCCTTTGAGGATATCGAGACCGAAGTGCCGTGGTCGACGCGCAAGCGTTACGACGAGTTCGACTACGGTTACGCGCTGACGGTCCACAAGGCCCAAGGCTCGCAGTGGAACGACGTCGTCCTGTTCGACGAGAGCTGGGCGTTTCGCGATACGCGCGAGCGCTGGCTCTATACGGCTGTCACCCGCGCGGCAGAGACGCTTACCATCGTCCGGTGAATGTCTCCAACCGGCTCAGTTCGCTTTGAACGTTGCCAGTGTTGCCATCAGATCCATCATGTCCTTATTGGATGCGCTGGCAATTTCGGAGAGCGTTTTTGTCAGGTCGGCTGCGGTGAAACCCTTCGCCTTGAGTGCCTCGACGATCTCACTTTCGGATTTGCCGAGCAGCGGTGCGACCTGGCCGGGGGTGCCTGACGCGACCACATTCACCATGGCAAAGGCCGGATTGCCGCCGGTGCCGGTGGCAGTACCCGTGATGGCCGGCCAGGCGAAGGCGAGGCTCGCGACGAGACAGAGGGTAAGCGATATGGCCATCGGAAGGCGCTTGAAATAGGCAAGGAATGGCCGCCAGTTTTTCCAGACATGCAGCAAGAAGGGCAGGATCAGCACCATGCTCAGCCATTCATGCATCTCGCGGAAGGCTGCGGTTCCATAGTGGAAAAAGAGCGAAGTCCCCGAAATCAGGGAGATGAGAAAGAGCCCGGTGGTGAAAGGCGTGGCGTAACGTTGGAGATAAGTCGGCATGACGCACCTGCGGAATGTTGATGACCCGCCGGTTCTAGAACTCGCAAAGACGTGCGTCCCGTTACAAAGTCTCCACCTTTGACGAAGGACAAGCGACAGCTTCAGCTTACGACGATGCCGAGAAGAACAGCCTTGGCCACGGCCTGAAAACGGTTCTGAGCCCCGACTTTTTCGACGATCGTCTTCTCCAGTTCTTCCACTTCGGGGATCTTCATCTCGAGGATCCGGGCGATGCGAATGGTCGTGTAGCCTTCGGCCATGAGCTGCAGGCAACTGTGTTCCGGTTCCGAGAGTTCGGGACTGGCCTGTTTTGGTGTCCGACGAAGGCCGACCACATCCTCGTTTTCCAGAAGCGCGTTCACCTGCTGCAACTGCCTGTGCACCATGGAAAGGCCAGCTGCGAGCTCCCGGCGCCGGGTGGAGAGGGCGTCCTCGAAGATCAGGTTGGCTTCTGCCTTGGATTTGGCCGAGGCGAGCAGTTCGAAGAGGTCCTGGATGACGGAAATCGGCATGCCGATCTCGCGGCAGACGTTGATCACGGCCATGCGGGCGATATCACCCTGTTGATAAACGCGCATGAGGCCGATGCGGCTGGCCTCGATCAGCCCCTTTTCTTCATAGAAGTGCAGGGTGCGGTGGGTGACCCCGAAGCGTTCTGCCATGTCGGCGATGGCCACCGGTTCCGTCGGCAGGTCCTGTGGAACCATGATGTCCGGCAGAATGATGTCGCGCCGTTTGCGGCCGGATGGTTTTGAAATAGGTTGCAAATGGTGTGGTCCGTTCGGCATGTCCCCTCCATGTCGCTGCAGCGGTCCGCCCTTTGACTGAACGGTTCCCGCCTCTTCCTGTCGTCCTGCTCCTTCTCTTCCACCGCCTGTCTCTGGCGACAGATTCGCTGCCGTAAATTCAATCTACACGATATATTCGATGATGTTAAAATAACTTTGTCGGCAGGACTGTAATGGTCAGTGAGGCGACGGAAGTGCCGTTCCGCCTGTTCAGGCGTGGCTGGAGCTGAGCGCCAGCAAATGCGGGATTTCCACCAGCGCTTCGCTGGCGTTTTCAAGACCCGGCCATTCCTGCTGGTGCTTGCGCGCGCGCAGATAAGCGGCATCCGACCGGTCGAGACTGTAGCGGTAGGTTGCATCGAGGCACAGCATGGCGCTCGTC
Organism: Rhizobium sp. AG855; assembly: GCF_003610655.1. Classification (NCBI taxonomy): domain Bacteria; kingdom Pseudomonadati; phylum Pseudomonadota; class Alphaproteobacteria; order Hyphomicrobiales; family Rhizobiaceae; genus Rhizobium; species Rhizobium sp. AG855. The sequence goes on from NZ_RAQG01000003.1 coordinate 1,179,773, forward strand.
GAGAGACCAAGTTCGTGGCAGAACCGATAGATGCGGCCGGGAATGGTCAGATTGGCGCCGGCAAATTCATTGGCGGCGGCACCCAGTTTCAGGATGTCTTCGCAATCCGTGATCGAATTGTTGTCGTCGAGCAGTTGCGCGCCTGATCGAGGGTGGCGCAGGCTGATATCCAGCGTTGTATGATCTCGCTGTTTGACGGTCAGCTCGAAATGGAGGGGATCGGCCCATTGATCCGATGCCGGCAGACCTAGGCTGGCGGGTGCGATACAGACCGCCCAGAGCCTGTGCTCCCAAAGCCGTATGGCATTGACGAAGATTGAGCTGCGATCCTCGGAGCCGGATGTTGGCACAATGAAGAGTTGCGGAAGTCCCGGGACCAGACCCAGTGCGTCGCCACGTGCCCGGCGAGCGATGGTCGCAAGATCCTGGATGCTGCCGGGGGCATCGATCTTCGAGGATCGTTGAGGACCGGCCCATTCGTAGATCGGCACGTAGCCACCGAGCGGAATGCGGATCCGCAGGGGCTCGTCACGCCCCTCTTCGGCGTAAAAGAGATTGAGCAGCTTGCGAAGCTTGCCAGCCTGCACGCGGACGAGTGGATCGGTGCCAGGATCGAAACCTTCGTCGCGGCTGAAGACGTCGATCCCGATGGTGTAACCCTTCAATTGATGGGCGAGGCCGAGTTGCTCCATTTCCACGACGAACTTCAGGAAGCACCGCAACCGTTCGGAGCGCGCGAAGGTGCGGCTCCGGAGCACCTTCTGCAGGGCTTCCGCGACCGTTCCGTTATCGATCCTCAATCCGGTTGTCATGCATGCTCCAAGCCGTGGCGACGCAACTTGCGCGTCCCGTACCGCGTCGATGCAGGATTTGTGCGATCCGTCACAATGATTAAGCTGACTAATGGAAACGGCGCGCGGGTCAATACCCTAAAGTCTAGGAGGCCGAAGCGCATTTTTGGGCTTTTTTCACCCATCAGCCGCGCCAATCAGTCCATCTGCAATTCTGGTTGGTCTTCTGGCGCAGGATGTCTTACATCTGCGGCCTTCAATATCCCCGCCTTGGAACAAACATCATGCCCGCCAAGCTCTCCGTGAACCTCAATGCCATCGCAATGCTGCGCAACCGTCGCGACCTTCCCTGGCCGAATGTTGCCCATCTTGGACGGATCGCGCTTCAATCAGGTGCGAGCGGGCTGACCGTGCATCCGCGACCCGATGAGCGGCATATCCGTTTCTCCGATCTGCCGGTTCTGCGGGCGCTGATCGACGACGAATTCCCGACGGCCGAATTCAATATAGAGGGTTATCCGAGCGAGGAATTCCTGGCGCTTTGCGAGGCAACGGAGCCGGAGCAGGTGACACTGGTTCCGGATGACCCTTCGCAGGCGACTTCGGACCATGGCTGGGATCTGCACGCGCATCAGGAGTTCCTGAAGCGTGTCGTCGGGCGCTTGCGCGGTCGCGGTATGCGTGTCTCGCTTTTCGTCGACGGTGACGGACGGGCGGAGCCGATGCGGCTTGCAAAGACAACAGGCACGGATCGGGTTGAGCTCTACACGGGCCCGTATGGTGGCTGCTTCGACGATCCGGATGCCGCGCAACGCGAGGTCGAGCGGCTTGGCCAGACGGCCGATGCGGCGAAGGCGGAGGGGCTGGACGTCAATGCGGGCCATGACCTCACCGTTGCAAATCTGCCGTTGCTCGCCAAACGCATCCCGCATCTGGCGGAAGTATCGATCGGGCATGGATTGACGGCGGACGCGCTCGAATACGGTATGGCGGAGACTGTGCGGCGCTTCTGTCGAGCCTGCGGTCAGGCGATCTGAGCGATCGCCTGAGCCTCAACTATCATCAGGCGGCGCGCATGTCGCTTGACGCTTTAAGGGCGAAGCTGACGGCAGCTTCGGCATGGATCGTGGTGGAATCATAGCCGGTGAGCGGCAGTGCCGCTGGGTCGAGGATCAGGCAGATCTCCGTGCAACCGAGAATGACGCTGTCAGCGCCTTGCGCCTTGGCTTTTTCGATGATGGCGACAAGCCTTTGACGTGAGGCGTCGAGCACTTGCCCGGCGCAGAGTTCGTCGAAGATGATGTTGTGAGTTGCGGTGCGCCCCTCGGCATCAGGCACCATGATCTCAAGCCCATGACGCTTCATCCGCTCGGCATAGAAGGGCTGTTCCATCGTATAACGGGTGGCAAGCAGCAGCGGGCGCTTTGCCCCGCCGGCCTTCAGCGCATGGGCAGTTTCATCGATAATGTTGATGAGCGGCACGTTCAGGCGTGCCTCGACCTCGTCGGCGACCATATGCATGGTGTTGGTGCAGATCAGGACGCAGGCGGCGCCTGCCTTTTCCAGGCCAGATGCGACATCACCCAAGCGCTTGGCCGCGAGATCCCAGCGCCCGGCCTTCTGCAGGGTCACGATCTCCTCGAAATTGACCGAATGCATGAGGACCTCTGCGGAGGAGAGCCCACCCAATCGGTTGCGCACGGCTTCGTTGACCTGGCGATAATAGACTGCGGAGCTTTCAAAGCTCATTCCGCCGATGAGGCCAATCGTCTTCATGTCTCGTCTCCTCGTTTGACCAGATCATGATGACGCGGAAGAGTTGGGATGGGGTTGCAAAATTTCCGATGCTGGTGAGGCTTGGCGCCGTTGTAGGGGCGCTATATGAATGAGGTGCGCCGAATTTTTGCGCAACATTGCTTTAGTGCAGGGAGAGCCGGCGTGATTGACGAAAGAGACAGGAAGATTCTCGAGCTTCTGCAGCGGGATGCGTCCATTGCCGTTTCGGACCTCGCGGAGCGTGTAGCACTGTCGACATCGGCCTGCTCACGGCGAATCCAGAAGCTGGAAGAGCAGGGATATATCGCTCGACGCATCGTGGTGCTCGATCGCGACAAATGTGGTGTGCCGACCACTGTCTATGCCTTGGTGAAGACGGCACATCACGCTGATGACTGGATCGAGGAGTTTCGCCGCGCCATCAGCGACATTACGGAAATCGTGGAGGCCCACCGGCTGACGGGCCACTACGATTATATCCTGAAGATGGTACTTCCGCGTGTCGAGCACTACGATGTCGTCTATCGACGGCTGGTCAAGCGGGTCGAGCTGTTCGACGTTTCGGCGTCCATTTCGATGGAAACGCTGAAGCACGGATTGGCCGTGCCGGTCGATTACGCGCGGTGACCTATTCGGGCTTTGGCAGCGCCTTGTCACCCCGGCACTGGCTGATCGGGAGCTGCTTGACGCTGTAGATGGCGGTGATGCGTCCGACGAAGCTGTCGCCGTAATCGGCGCTGCGCTCTGTCTCTGCCTGGATGCAGCCGCAGGCATAACCGTAATAACCATTTGTCTGGACAAAATCGCCAGTGGTGAAATCGGGCATGTTTTCCATGCCGAGTGGTTCCTGCTCCGAGCCCTGCGCCATCAACATCCAGGAGCCTTCGCCATCATCCAGCCAGTAATTGCCAGGCGTGGGGTTCTGGATCCAGCCACAGCGGTTTTCCTTGGCGAAGACTGTCGCGGTCGCGGCGATGGTCAAGGCGAATGACAGAATGAAGAGGGTTGCGCGCATGTCGGGCTCCTTGTTTGTTGCCCGACAATAGACACGGGCCTCCATGGTGGGGAATGACCAAGTTTGGAGCGGCGCGCAAAAACGCGAAAAACCCCGGAGCGTGCTCCGGGGTTTTTGCCACGCTCTGATGGATATCAGGATGCGTTGGAGATCGAGCGGTTGACGAGGGTCACCGACTTGTCGGCGTTGACCTTGTAGATCTCGCGAACGTCACGGCCGTCACCGTTGGAGAAGGTGTGGAAGAAGGTCGAACCGGCAGGTGCCTTTTCGAGCTGAACGTTGGCGTTGTCATAGGTGATCGAACCCGGGATCGGCTGGACGGCGGCGAAAGCGGCCGAGCCGGCAGCGAGGGAGATCAGAGCGGCAGAAATGATGGTCTTCATGGTCGTATTCCTTTTTCGATGAAGGCGGCGGCTCGGGGCGGTGGAACGGGGCGAGCCTGCCGCTCAAATTGCGTCTAGAGAGACGCGTTCATGCTGGCGCTTCGGATTAGGAAGCGTTGGAGATCGTGCGGTTGACGAGGGTCACGGTCTTGTCGGCGTTGACCTTGTAGACTTCGTTGACGTCACGACCGTCACCGTTGGAGAAGGTGTGGAAGAAGGTCGAACCGGCAGGTGCTTTTTCGAGCTGGACGTTGGCATTGTCATAGGTGATCGAACCCGGGATCGGCTGGACGGCGGCAAAAGCGGCCGAGCCGGCAACGAGGGAGATCAGGGCGGCGGAAATGATGGTCTTCATGGTCGTATTCCTTTTCGTTTGGGGGCGGTCGGTTCGGCTAAAGGGGGGAGGGCCGAGCCAACCGCTTGAGGTCTTCGCGTCTTGGGAGGCGCTTAACGGGGGACGCTTCTGATTTAAGAAGCGTTGGAGATCGTGCGGCTGACGAGGGTCACGGTCTTGTCGACGTTGACCTTGTAGACTTCGTTGACGTCACGACCGTCACCGTTGGAGAAGGTGTGGAAGAAGGTCGAACCAACAGGAGCCTTTTCGAGCTGAACGTTGGCGTTGTCGTAGGTGATCGAGCCCGGGATCGGCTGGACGGCGGCGAAAGCGGCCGAACCGGCAGCAAGCGAGATCAGGGCTGCAGAAATGATGGTCTTCATGGTCGTATTCCTTTTCGTTGGGGACGGTCGGTTCGGCTAAAGGGGGGAGGGCCGAGCCGACCGCTCAGTGCGTCTTGGGAGGCGCGTTATGCGGGAGGCTGCTCGATTAGGAAGCGTTGGAGATCGAGCGGTTGACGAGGGTCACCGACTTGTCGGCGTTGACCTTGTAGATCTCGCGAACGTCACGACCGTCACCGTTGGAGAAGGTGTGGAAGAAGGTCGAACCGGCGGGAGCCTTTTCGAGCTGGACGTTGGCGTTGTCATAGGTGATCGAACCCGGGATCGGCTGGACGGCGGCGAAAGCGGCCGAGCCGGCAGCAAGCGAGATCAGGGCGGCGGAAATGATGGTCTTCATGGTCGTATTCCTTATCGTGAATTGAGCTGGCTTTATGATCTGCAGCTCAGGATTGTGATTGAGCGCGTGGTTCACCTGTTTTCAGAGGGTGTCTTGGTCAGTCGTTCGACATGGAGCGAGAAACCAGGGACACCGTCCGATCTGAATTCACCTTGTAGACCTCGTGGACTTCGGAGCCTTTGAAGTAAAAGGTGTGAAAGAAGTTCGAACCGGCCGGAGCCTGTTCAAGCCGGGGCTGCGCACCGCCATATGTGATCGAACCGGAGATCGGCTCTAGCGCAAATGCGGCCGTCGTTCCTGCGAAGGTCGTAAAGAGTGCTGCTGCAATCATCTTCATCGTCGTGTACCTTTAGAACCTTGTTCAATCGAACTGTGCGGTTCGATGATGCTGATTTGGCGCAGGGCGGCGGGGAAATCAATACCCCTTTGCGCACAATCGAACTGACTGGTTCGGTGAAAGTACCCGGTATCACAAAAGGTACTTGAAATTTAAAGCATTCAAATTCAATGACTTAAGTCGTCATTTTGCCGTCATTTAACTATGACATATAACGATTATTTTTTATTTGCTTCACCCTTTTGTGAGAGGCCGGCATCGGCTCTGGCGGTTGTCTGACGGTGAAGGCTGTGCACACGGCCCGTGCGTTTGCGCAAAAGACGGTCACGTCCGCGACGCAGATGCCGTAAATTTCTCCAAAGTGCTCTTGACCTTGCTGATCGCTCCAGACATAAAAGGTGGCGAACCGTACCGTACGGTACCAGGAGCCTTCCATGTCGACCGACAATCCGACCTCCGAATTTACGCCGCGCCAGAATGCCGTTCTGGCAGAGGCTCTGCGTTTGCTCGTTGAAGGTGGGGACAAGGCCGTGACGACGGCTGGCCTCGCACGGGCGGCCAATTGCTCCAAGGAAAGTCTCTACAAGTGGTTCGGCGATCGTGACGGCCTGCTGTCGGCGATGATCTCCTACCAGGCGAGCAAGGTGCGCACCTTCGAGCGTCCGGGCGAGCGGCTGACCGTCGCGAGCCTCATCGAACATCTGGAGGTCTTCGCGCATGACCTTCTTGAGGTGCTGGCGGGCGATGTGTCCCTGGCGCTGAACCGCCTTGCGATTGGGCAGTCCAGCCGTGACGGATCGAAGCTCGGGACCTTGCTGCTCGAGCGCGGCCGTCGCCAGATTGACCGCCGGGCGCGGGCGCTGCTGGATGCCGGCCAGCGTGACGGCCTGCTGCGCTTCGGCGACGGGGAAGACGCCTATCGCACCCTTTATGGTCTGATCGTCAGCGACCTGCATGTGCGCATGCTGCTCGGCGAAGCACCCCAGACACAGAAATTCGGCGCCCGTGCTGCGAAAGCCGTCTCGGCTTTCCTCGCGCTCTATGGCACTGACCGCGTTTCGGCGGGACTGGACGGAAATTCCCGTACCGGTTCGTCGATCAACAACATCCACCACAACTGACAAGCATAGGGAAGGACACTACAATGCGCGTCTATTACGATCGTGATGCGGACTTGAACCTGATCAAGTCCAAAAAGGTTGCCATCATCGGCTACGGTTCCCAGGGCCGCGCACATGCGCTGAACCTGAAGGATTCGGGCGCACAGAACGTCGTGATCGCGCTGAAGGCCGGTTCCGCCACGATCAAGAAGGCCGAAGCCGACGGCTTCAAGGTCATGACCGTTGCTGAAGCCGCTGCCTGGGCCGACCTGATGATGATGGCGACGCCTGACGAACTGCAGGCCGACATCTACAAGGCCGACATCGCCGGCAACATCCGTGACGGCGCGGCCATCGCGTTTGCCCATGGCCTGAACGTGCATTTCGGCCTGATCGAGCCGAAGTCGACCGTCGACGTCGTCATGATCGCGCCGAAGGGCCCGGGCCATACGGTTCGCGGCGAATACCAGAAGGGCGGCGGCGTTCCCTGCCTCGTTGCCATCCATCACAATGCTTCGGGCAATGCCCTTGAACTCGCTCTCTCCTACGCCTGTGGCGTTGGTGGCGGCCGTTCGGGCATCATCGAAACCTCGTTCAAGGAAGAGTGCGAAACCGACCTCTTCGGCGAACAGGTCGTTCTCTGCGGCGGTCTGGTCGAACTGATCCGCGCCGGCTTCGAGACGCTGGTCGAAGGCGGCTATGCGCCGGAAATGGCCTATTTCGAGTGCCTGCACGAAGTGAAGCTGATCGTCGACCTGATCTATGAAGGCGGCATCGCCAACATGAACTACTCGATCTCCAACACGGCCGAGTGGGGCGAATACGTCACCGGTCCGCGCATCATCACGGCTGAAACCAAGGCTGAAATGAAGCGCGTCCTGCACGACATCCAGACCGGCAAGTTCACCTCGGACTGGATGCAGGAATATCGCGCCGGTGCTGCCCGCTTCAAGGGCATCCGCCGCATGAACGACAGCCACCAGATCGAAGAAGTCGGCGCGAAGCTGCGCGCGATGATGCCCTGGATCGGCAAGAACAAGCTGGTCGACAAGGCGAAGAACTAAGCCCTTCGCATCTGTCTGATACGACAAAGCCGGGGAGGGCGACCTCTCCGGCTTTTTCGCGTCCGATCCATCAATGGGGCGGGCGTCGCCTCATGCGACGACCCGATGCCCTGTCGCGACGCGGGCCGCGAAAAGCAGCATGCCGAGGATCGTCAGCAGCGAGCCGGCGATCGCCGGTCCCTCAGTCATGCCGAGAACGGCCATCGCAACGCCTGGGATCATGATCCAGAGGCCGAGCGTGGCCACGCCGACATGGATCTTCGCCAGCCGCGTTTCTGCTGCGGCCGGGACGGAGTGATAATACAGACCGTAAATGGCCATCGATACCCAACCCAGGAGGTTGAGGTGCGCATGGGTCGTCATCAGCGTGTGGTCGTGCGAGGCGGCCATGACCATTCCGAAGGCCATGCCGGCCAAGCCATAGACGGCTGCTGATACAATACAGAAATATGCCAATCCGCGCATGAGGCGAACCTTTCGAGACAGGATTCGTGAAAGTCTGGTGGGATGCACCAGGCGTGCTTGAATGTCCGATGCGGCCCTTAGTGGTGCGGCGTCGGCAGGATGGTGATGCCGAAGCGCTCGGCTTCCGTCGTGAGATGCGCGACGTCGGGTGCTCCCATCGGCGGGAAGACATGCGGCTCGGCGTTCACGGGTTCGCCGACGGCCTTGAAGAAATTCTCATGCGGGCCGCCCGGCAGGTTGATGATCAGCATCCTGGACGGTGTGCTCGCGGCGTTGCGGAACGCGTGAACCACGCCGGGGGCCACATAGACGAATTCTCCGGGGCCGCAACGACGCCAGGTCTCACCCAGCATGAATTCGAAGGTGCCTTCGGTGACGAGAAACGCTTCCGCGTCGGCCTGAAGGTGGGGCGGTGCGCCAGCGCCCGGGGCTGAGCAGGATTCCACGATGGAGAACATGCCTCCCGTGTCGGCCGCGCGGGCACGGAATGTCAGAAGGCTACCCAAAAAGTGGACTGTTTGCGGGTGGTCGGTCGTTGCGTTTGCGATTGTCGTACTCATCTTGCATTTCCTCTCCTTTGTGATACTTTATCCCGTAATGAGATTATTGTCTCATAATGAGGTGGAAATGAGCAGTCAAGAGAAAAGTTTCGAGCGCATCAACCAGAAGCGGCGGACGCGTGCGGAGTTGCTCCGTGCGGCCCGTGAACTCACGGAGCGCGGCGCGCAACCGTCCGTGGCTGAGGTCGCGGACCACGCCGGGATCTCCCGTGCCACGGCCTATCGCTACTTCTCCAAGCCGGAGGAAATGATCCGCGAAGCTGTGCTCGACGCGGTTGCCACGTCGATCCGCATCGAGCCTGTTGCGTCCGGTGAGGAGCCTGAGGCTGTCGGGCTGCAGTTGCAAGTCCTGGTCGGCCGCATCTTCGACATGGTCCACGAGAACGAACCGATGTTTCGGGCGCTTCTCGCCAGCACGGTCACCGGCGACAGCAAGGTGAAGCGCGGGGCGCGGCGGATCGGATGGCTGACGGAGGCGCTCGAACCCCTGCAGCCGCAACTGCCGCCGCGCGATTTCCAGCGCCTGATCTACGCCCTTTCGCTCCTGACGGGCATTGAAACGCTGGTCGTGCTGAAGGATGTTTGCGGACTGAACGTGCAGGAGGCGCGCGAGACCACCCTCTGGGCTGCAAAAACCATGCTGGCTGGGCTCATCGGCGGTCAATGTGCTTCCGCGCCGGACTGATCACAGCGGGGAGCGCCAGAGCGCAGTGATCAGGCCGTCACGTCCGTCTGGTTTGTTCGTTCGATCATGCGTGCGCAGTTGCGCCCGGCCTGCTTGGCCGCATAAAGCCCCTGGTCGGCGCGGTTGATGAGGGCGTGCACGCAGTCATCGGTGCAGTCCATGGTGGCAAGGCCAATGCTGACGGTCAATGCCGCTGCTGGTAGCGCTAACTCCGGAAAGTCCAAAGCGGATGCCATCGCCAGGATGTGCGCTGCGAAGATTTCGGCCTCCTGCCGGCTCGCCCCCGGCATGACGATGGCAAATTCCTCACCGCCGTAACGGGCGGGAGAATAGGACCGGGCTTCGCACTCCTCCTTCAGCATGCGACCCACCCTGCGAAGGCAATCGTCGCCGGCGAGGTGACCAAATGTGTCGTTGAAACGCTTGAAGTGGTCGACGTCGAGAAGGAGCAGGGACAGGCTCGCACCCGACGCTGTCGTCTTGTCGACCTCTGTCTGGAGGCTGGCATCGAAACTGCGCCGGTTGGCAAGGCCCGTGAGGTCGTCAGTTGCCGCATGGCGCATCAGTTGCTCGTTGGCACGGCGCAGCTTCTCGTTGCTCTGCGCGAGTTCCAGGACCAGGGTGTCCGTCTGCCGCTCGGCGGCGGCGCGGGCCTGCTCGAGGTCGACCAGTCGCGTCATATAGCTGGCCTGGAACGCGACATAGGCCAGACAGATGGGGAGCATCAGCCAATTGTCCTCGCTGAGGGCGGTGGCATTGAAGATGCCAATCATGATCAGAATGACCAGCACGGTGGAGGCCGGCGCCATATAGGCGCGTGCGGCGCAGGACTGGACAATGCCGCAGCCGACGGCCAGCACCACCACCTGCGCTTCAGGACCCGAACCGCGATAAAGGATCGCGATCGAGGTTCCCCAGGCAATGCCGGACAGGAGCGAGATGACGACAAAGCCAAGGAGCCAATGCTTGAACTCCGCATCTTCGGCGCGCCGGCGATATCGGTAATCCGCTGCAAAGCGCATCATGAGCTGGAGAGCCAGGATGACCGCGACGACAATCACCTTGTCGCTGCGACCCTCCGAATAGGGCAGGACGGAAGCGCACAGAATAGCCGCCGCTGCGAAGAGGTGCGGAAGGATCTTATAGAGTTCTGTCAGCTTTTCCCACGGAGGTGGTTGCCCCTTGTCGTTTGCGCCCACCATCGGGATAGCGAGTGTCGCAAACAGTGGTGGTCTGGAGCGTTCTGGCATGAGCGATTCGGTTTCCAATTTGACTTCTGATAACCCAAATTCTGCTAATATTCATGGGAATTAACGATGCGCAATTGCGTCAAATTTCGGCGGTGGCAGGAGGTCGCATTTCCGTCAAGTGCCGATAGGTCAGCATTGTTGACCTATCGGGGTTTTCGTGATCTTGTATGAGAATAACGACAAGCCTTGAGGAAACCCCGATGCTGAACTGGGACCATGTCTTTGCGACGCGTGCCTCGCGCATGCGCGCCTCTGAAATCCGCGAATTGCTGAAACTGCTCGATCGCCCGGAGATCATATCCTTTGCCGGCGGCATTCCTGATCCGGCCCTGTTTCCGACGCAAGCGTTCGAGGCGGCCTATGCGGAGATCTTCGCGGGCGGTCAGGCGGCGTCGGCACTGCAGTACTCGGTTTCCGAAGGTTATCTGCCGCTGCGTCAATGGCTGCAGAAGGAGATGGCCCGGCTCGGCATCGAATGCGGTGTCGACAATATCTTCATCACCTCGGGTTCGCAGCAGGCGTTGGATTATCTCGGCAAGCTGATGCTCTCGCCGCGGGATACGGCGCTCGTCAACTGGCCGACTTATCTGGGCGCACTGCAGGCCTTCAATGCCTATGAGCCGACCTATGATCAACTGAGCTTCGGCAATCGCACACCGGACAGCTACCGGGCGGCGGCCGACAATGCCGGGGGGGAGGTCAAGTTTGCCTATCTCTCCTCGGACTTTGCCAATCCAACCGGTCAGACGGTCACGCAGGAAGAACGTCTCGCCTTGCTTTCACTGGCCGACGAACTGGATGTTCCGATCATCGAAGACGCGGCCTATCAGCATCTGCGCTACAACGGAGAGGCGGTGCGAGCGATTTTGTCGCTCGACATCGAGCGCAGCGGGTCGATCGAAGACACGAGAACCATCTATTGCGGCAGCTTCTCCAAGACCCTCGCACCGGGGCTGCGCGTCGGCTACGTCGTTGCTGCGACCCCGGTCATTCGCAAACTGGTGTTGATGAAGCAGGCGGCGGATCTGCATTCCTCGTCGATCAACCAGATCGCCATCACCCATGTTGCAGAGCGCCATTTCGACGCGCAGGTGGCCAAGATCAGGGGCGCCTATTCAGCACGACGTGACGCCATGCTGAAGGCGCTGGCTGCCCATATGCCGGCGGGGACGAGCTGGACCGAGCCGGAAGGCGGCATGTTCATCTGGGTGACGCTGCCGGAGGGGCTGGATGGTACCGAACTGTTGGCACGATCGGTGGAGACGGAGAAAGTGGCTTTCGTTCCGGGGCAGGCCTTCTTTGCCGACCGCTCGGGGACGAATACGCTGAGATTGTCCTTCTCTTGTGCCAATGAGGCGATGATTGCGGAAGGTATCAAGCGGTTGGGGCGTCTGATTGCCGGGAGCCTGCCGGCTGCCGCCTGAGGCATGGGCTCGCGGATCGCGCGTGGGAGATATCTCGATCTCTGTGGCGCGGTCCGCATTCCGCTCGGCAGACCTCCTTCACGGTTGCCCGTCTTCGGGTGGCGTGATTGATTGGGGCACCTGCCCCTTGGAGGCCGATCCGGAATCACGCCATGACGCTTCGCATAGCCAGCTTCAACATCGAAAACCTCGTCGCGCGCTTCGATTTCACCGGCTTTCGCAACCAGTTGCGCTCGGACCGCGTGCTGAAGCTCTTCGAGATCCGCAGCGAGGTTGACTACCAGCGGCTGGAGGCGGCGCGAGTCGTCGCGGCCACCGACGATACCCGGCAATTGTCGGCACTCGCCATCGCCGACACCGATGCCGACATCCTGTGCCTGCAGGAAGTCGACAACATGGAAGCGCTGAAGGCCTTCGAATACGGCTATCTCTTCCGCATGGTCGGCTCCGGCTATCGGCAGAAATATCTGGTGGAAGGCAATGACAGCCGCGGGATCGATGTCGCGGTGCTGATGCGCGAGGAGACTCGGCATGGCGAGCGGATCGAGGTGCAGGACGTCAAGAGCCACGCCGCGCTGACCTACCACGACCTCAATCTCTATACGCCGGCCCTCGGCCCCAATCTCCAACCGCAGGACCGGATCTTCAAGCGCGACTGCCTCGAACTCGATCTCCTCATCGGCGGGCGTCCTCTGACGGTCTATGTCGTGCATTTCAAGTCGATGACCAACGGGCGCGACGGCGCCGACGGGCGGGCCAGCACGATGCCGGTGCGCGAGGCCGAGGTGAGGGCGGTTCGTCATATCATCGAAAACCGTTTCGGCCGCGACCATGCACGCGAGCGCAATTTCGTCATTTGCGGTGACATGAACGACTACCAGGAGAGGATCGACGTCATCGGCGACCGTCGCCACGGATACGAGTTTGCACCGCGCGACGGGCTTGCGAGTGCACTCGACATTTTTTCACAAGATGGTTTTGTCGAGAACGTGATGCGACGACGCGATGTCTTCGACCGCTGGACGCTCTACCACGCGCGCGGGCCGGAGGAGCAGCATCTTTGCCAACTCGACTACATCTGGCTGTCTGCGGGCCTCGCCAGGGCCAATCCGAAGGCGGTGCCCGACATCATCCGCAACGGCCAGCCGTTTCGCACGCCGTTCCCGCCAGGACAGGCGGTCGAGCGCTATCCGCGAATCGGCTGGGACCGACCCAAGGCATCGGATCACTGCCCGGTGGCCATTTCCCTCCATCTGCCCTAGGAGCCGTCATGATCGATGTGGATATCGGTCTGCCGATGGACGGACGCGTCGTGCCCGTGCGAGGGCTCGACCTCCGCGTGGATGACGCCCCGCATCCGCTGGAACTGGCGCATGCTGATGCCATCGCCGCCCATTGGCGCGACGAACAGGCCGCCAACCCTGCGCTCTACAATGGACGGCTGATCCTGCAGCGGGAGATGCAAGTCGACAATGGTTTCGTCCGAGCGGTCGGGCACGAGGCCTCCTTTGCCTGTTTCCTCTGGTGGCGAAAACAAACGGAACAGTTGGGCGCCTGTCACCTTTTTGGCTATCCTGTGCTCGTCGCAGGTGACGGCGCGCTGGTCGCGATCGAAATGGCGCCGCATACCGCCAATGCCGGACAGGTCTATTTCGCGGCGGGCTCTCTCGATCCGTCCGATGTCATTGACGGCTGTTGCGATCTGGCCGGCAATATGCGCCGTGAAGTGCTGGAGGAAACCGGGCTCGACCTCGCCGATGCCGCTGCAGATCCGGTGCTCTATGCGAGCTATCGGCCGCACAAGCTGACACTTCTGCGGGTCCACCGTTTTGCGGAGCCGGCGGAAAGCCTGGTTGCGCGCATCGAACACTTCGCGAGGACGGTGGCAGAGCAGGAGATCGCAAGAGCTGTTGCCATCCGCAGTGCGGATCGCAGTGCAAATCGGTATAGCCCCGCCATGTTGCCAATCCTCGATTGGTACTTCGCGGCCATGCCCTGAAGCTGCTTTCTTGCCTTGGCGGAGTTGCTCGGGCAGTGTGGCGGCGAGCGTGACCTTCAGAGCGGAGACGGCCCGTGGCGAGACAGTATGCCATTTATGACGTATTCACCGATCGCAAACTTGCGGGCAATCCGCTTGCCGTGATCTTTGATGGGGAGGGGTTGTCGGATGAGGCGATGCAATCCGTTGCGGCCGAACTGAACCTCTCGGAAACCGTCTTCGTGCAGCCCGCCGATCATGCGGCCCACACTGCCCGGCTGCGAATCTTCACGCCCGGCCGAGAACTGCCCTTTGCCGGACATCCAACCGTGGGCGCGGCCATCGCCCTTGCCGAGCGCAGCTATGCCGGTAGTCAGGACAGCCTCGACCTTGTCTCCATGCTTGAGGAGAACATCGGGCCCGTGCGTTGTGCGGTGCGGCTGCGCGAGGGCGAGGCAAGCTTTTGTGAATTCGATTTGCCCCGGCTTTCGACCCGTCACCAGTTGTCGCTGGACCCTCAGGGCCTCGCTGACGCCTTGTCCCTGCAGGCGAGCGCCATCGGCTTCGAAAATCACATTCCGACCGTCTGGAGTGCCGGTGTGCCCTTTCTGCTGGTGCCAGTCCACGATCTCTCCGCCGTGGAAAGGCTCGAATTCGATCCGCATCTCTGGGAGCGGGTGGCGCCGATGAGCGAGGGGCGCCTGACATCGGCTTATGTCTATTGTCGAGGCGGGGTGCATCATGCCGCAAAGTTTCATGCGCGCATGTTTTCTCCCGATATGGGGATTGCCGAGGACCCCGCTACGGGATCTGCCGTCGCCGCGCTCTCTGGCGCGATCCACCATTTCGACGCGCTTCCCGACGGCCATCATCCGCTGATGATCGAGCAGGGTGTGGAGATGGGACGGCCCTCTCATATTCATCTGCATGTGGATGTGAAGGATGGCGCCGTGTCACGCGCCCGGATCGGCGGACAGGCCGTGCAGATTGCGTCCGGCGAACTGTTTCTTTGAAAAACAAAGATAATTTCGCTTCTGCGAAATTTTTTTGACCAGAAGGCCAAGATTTTTTGCAGACGCGCTGGACAAGGTCCCGGATCATGTTTATACGCCCGGTCACGCCACCGGAAACGGAGCGGACGCCACCAAAAACGGCGCGGTCGGGTGATTAGCTCAGTTGGTAGAGCAGCTGACTCTTAATCAGCGGGTCGTAGGTTCGAGCCCTACATCACCCACCAAATTCTCTTTCCACGTCAATGGTTTTCGTCGATTGCCTCAGGTTTTGCCTGAAGCGCTGCGGCGCAGAACTCTTTTCATAACCGAAAATTTTCCTGAGCCGTCGCGGTGAAGATCGGCGCTTTCTTGCGGGCCGGGCTTTAACGCCTGTATGCGTGCGTCTGTCCGCCCTTTGCCGACTCGGCGCGGTCGTTGGAATGGTCATTCGCTTTCAAGGATGCGCCTCTGCGACACCAGCGCACCCTCGGACTCGCACGATAACGTGGCGCGGCGTTTGACCGGTGTATCAGTCTGTCGTCGTTATTCGCCGGCGATCAGTTCGGAAGCGCGATTTTCCTTTGCCACGAATTCATCCAGGGACATGTTGTCGAGGATCGTCGCGATCGCGTCGCGGACTTCGGTCATGGAAAGCCGGACCTGACAGGTTTCGGGATCTGCGCAGTCATCGCAGGTCTCAAAGGCCGTGCGGCTCGCGCAACGGATCGGCGCGAGCGGACCATCAAGCGCGCGTATCACCTGGCCAATGCGGATTTCGGCGGCTGGCTTCGACAGGGAATAACCGCCATTCGGGCCCTTTTTGGACCGCAAAATTCCAGTGTTCCGCAGTTCCAGCAGGATGGTGTCCAGGAACTTCTTGGGAATATTGTTGCGGGCAGCGATTTCCGTGACGAAAGCGGTCTCGCCTGGCGCCAGTCGTGCAAGATCGACCAGAGCCTTCAGTCCGTACTTGCCTTTTTTCGTGAGCATTTTGATGCCTGGAGGTTCGCGTGCGGTGGGAGGAAACTACCATTTCCTAGTTAGTAAATAGTTTTTACCGGAATGCTTCTCAAGGCTCGTGTCGGGATTTGCCGCTTGTGCTGCTCATTTTCACTGGCAACGTTGCAAAATCGCCCATGGTGTCCGATGCCTGCAGGATCATCTATTTCTATTGAGTCCATCAGGAATGGAAGAATTTTCCTTTCATTGGCTTTTGCCGACGCTATGAATGGCGACGTGGTGCTGCGACGGTTGCTCCGGGGAGATGTGTATGAAAAGCGTGAGCAGAAGCAGTTGGCGGCAGCCGAGCATCTTGCCTGGATTTGGTCTGACGCTGGGCTATACCCTCGTCTATCTCACGCTGATCATTCTCATTCCGCTCGCCGCACTCGTCATTCGGGCAAGCTCCCTGGGGTTTCAGGATTTCTTCGCAGTCCTTATGGATGAGCGAACCTTGCTGGCGCTCCGGATCTCCTTCGGAGCTGCACTGATCGCTGCTCTGGTGAATGTGGTATTCGGCGTCTTGGTCGCCTGGGTCCTCGTTCGCTACGATTTTCCAGGGCGCCGGTTGCTGGACGCAATCGTTGATCTGCCCTTCGCGCTGCCGACGGCCGTTGCCGGCATCGCGCTTGCCGCGCTCTATGCGAACAATGGCTGGATCGGCGCCTTGTTTGCGCCGCTCGGGATCAAGATCGCCTTCACACCGGCCGGCATCGTCGTCGCCTTGATCTTCATCGGACTGCCGTTTGTGGTGCGAACCGTGCAACCCGTGATGGAAGAGGTCGACCGCGAGGTGGAAGAGGCCGCAGCGACGCTCGGCGCCAACCGTTTCCAGACCGTGCGGCTCGTGGTGCTGCCATCCCTGCTGCCGGCTATCCTCACCGGCTTCGCGCTCGCCTTTGCGCGTGCCGTCGGCGAATACGGCTCGGTTATCTTCATCGCCGGCAACATTCCCTATGTTTCGGAGATCGCGCCGCTTCTGATCGTGATCCGGCTGGAAGAATTCAACTATGCCGGCGCGACTGCCATTGCCGCGATCATGCTGATCATTTCGTTTGCCATGCTCTTCCTGATCAATCTGCTGCAGGCCTGGAGCCGTCGGAGGTACTCCAATGTCCGCTGATCTGCGTCCACGATTTCGCGATCCGGCCACCGAGACGCCGTTTGCACGCGTCGTGCTGATTGCCATAGCTGTTTTCTTCATGGCGGTGATTTTGTTGCTGCCACTGGTTCTGGTCTTCATCGAAGCCTTTCGCCGCGGTGCGCTGGCGTTCTTCGAGGCGCTGGCCGAGCCAGACACGCTGTCTGCCATCCGGTTGACGCTGACGGTGGCCGCCATCGCCGTGCCTCTCAACCTCGTCTTCGGGGTTTGTGCGGCCTGGGCCATCGCCAAGTTCGAATTTCGCGGCAAGTCGTTTCTGACGACGCTGATCGATCTGCCGTTCTCGATCTCGCCGGTCATCTCGGGTCTCGTCTACGTGCTGCTCTTTGGCGCAAACAGCTTTCTGGGTCCGATCTTGAAATCCTGGGGCATCGAGATCCTCTTCGCCATTCCGGGGATCGTGCTTGCCACTGTCTTCGTGACCTTCCCGTTCGTGGCGCGCGAACTCATTCCGTTGATGCAGGAGCAGGGGACGGGGGACGAGGAAGCGGCGCTGTCGCTCGGGGCTTCCGGCTGGCAGACCTTCTGGTATGTGACGCTGCCGAACATCAAATGGGGTCTGCTTTACGGCGTGCTGCTCTGCAACGCCCGTGCCATGGGCGAATTCGGTGCCGTCTCCGTCGTCTCCGGCCATATTCGCGGACTGACCGAGACCATGCCGCTGCATGTCGAGGTTCTCTACAACGAATACAATTTTGTCGCGGCGTTCGCCGTATCGACCCTCCTGGCTCTCCTCGCGCTCGTGACGCTGGCGCTGAAGACGATCCTCGAGATCCGGTACAGTGCCGAACTTTCCGGCACTCGCAAGCACTGAAAGGTTCCCCTCC
This sequence comes from Rhizobium sp. AG855, assembly GCF_003610655.1. Taxonomy (NCBI): domain Bacteria; kingdom Pseudomonadati; phylum Pseudomonadota; class Alphaproteobacteria; order Hyphomicrobiales; family Rhizobiaceae; genus Rhizobium; species Rhizobium sp. AG855. Next base: position 1,197,653 of record NZ_RAQG01000003.1, read on the forward strand.
ATGGAAGTCGCGATCAAGAACATCAGGAAAGAGTTCGGGCAGTTTCCGGCGCTTCATGATGTCTCTCTTTCCGTCAAGACGGGCGAGCTCATTGCCCTTCTCGGCCCGTCGGGCTCGGGCAAGACGACGCTGCTGCGCCTGATTGCAGGGCTTGAGCAGCCGACCGAGGGGCGGATCTTCTTCGGTGACGAGGATGCCTCCTTCAAGACCGTGCAGGAACGACATGTCGGGTTCGTCTTCCAGCATTATGCGCTCTTCAAGCATATGACGGTTGCCGAAAACATCGGGTTTGGTCTACGCGTGCGGCCCAAGGCCACCCGGCCATCGAATGCCGAGATCAAGGCGCGTGTGGCCGATCTCCTCGCCATGGTTCAGCTCGAAGGTCTCGACAAGCGCTACCCGGCGCAGCTTTCCGGCGGCCAGCGCCAGCGTGTGGCGCTGGCCCGTGCCATGGCGATCGAGCCGTCGGTGCTTCTGCTCGACGAACCCTTCGGCGCGCTTGACGCCAAGGTGCGCAAGGATCTGCGCCGTTGGCTGCGCGAATTCCACGACCGCACCGGTCATACGACCTTCTTCGTCACCCATGACCAGGAAGAGGCACTGGAGCTTGCGGACCGCGTCGTTGTGATGAGCCAGGGCAAGGTCGAGCAGGTCGGGACGGCCGATGATGTTTACGATCGGCCCAATTCTGCTTTCGTTTTCTCGTTCATCGGCGAATCCTCGCATCTTCCGGTTCAGGTGAAGAACGGGAGTGTCGTGTTCGAGGGTGTGACGATTGCAGCAGCAGGCGGGGAAGCCGACGGCGAGGGGCAGCTCTATTTCCGTCCGCAGGATGTTGTGCTGGCCGATGGCTCCGACAGTATCGTCGGGACGGTAACGGCCCAGCGGCGCCTTGCGGGAACGCGGATTGCTGAACTCGATGTCTCCGGGGATGGCCCAGCCCATCACATCGAGATCGAGATCCCGCTCAGTGCGGAAGTCGCGATCGGTGCCCAACTGCGCTTCAAGCCGACGACGTGGAAGATCTTCCGCTAAGGCCGCCGGAGCCCTTTCGCGTCATCCAGAGATGGCAATCGTGCGGGTGGACACGTTCGCCTGACGGATCACCATGTCGGCAATCGCCGCCGCCTGGGCAGCGATCTCGGGAACGCCGGTGATCTCGCCGAAGGTGCCGCGGGTGAGGGGCCCCGCAATCAGCAGCGAGGCCTGTGGAACACCGGCTGACGAGACGGCGCGGCAGTGCGCGTCGCAGGCAATGCCAAGGCCGAGCGCATCGGGCACCAGATGGCCACTGTCGCGCATCGATCGCAGCAGCTTCTGATAGTCGAGCATGTTGGCGGCATCGGGCCCCGTTGCGATCACCAGACGGTCAACCTTCAAGGGCGTGTTGCCCTGTCCCATAGGTCGGCCCACTTGGACTTCGAGCTTCCCGTTCACGTCGCGAACGCTCTCCAGTCGACCCCGCGAGACATCGATCGGGCTTGAACCCTTCTTATCCAGCAATGCCTCGACCTGGGGCGGCATTCGGAAGCGGTGCACCTCATAGATCCGCCGGAGATGGCGCAGCACGCGTTTCTTTTCCGGTTCGGGCAACTGGGTCCAGATCGCCTGACCCTGGTGGCGCAGGGCATCCATGACGCTTTGCCAGGGAAGACCGTTCCTTTCCGTCTCGGCCACCAGCGAGCGGACCTGGCGCAGCAAGCCACGGGCTGTCGCGTCGGTGGTCTCGAACACACCGTGTGGTGCGAAGTCGCCGGAAGCATGGGGACGCGGCAGCAAGCCGCTCCGCGACATCAGGTGGATTGGCCCCGTATGTCCATGGGTTTTCAGGCTGGCCACCACGTCGAGCGCTGTGAGACCGGTTCCAAGAACCAGCACGCTTTCCTGCTGTGCGATTTCTGATATGGCCGCGTCCAGTCGGTCCGCCGGGATGCAGCGGCGCGAGCGCACCAGCGATGCCGGTATCTGGTCCGGGATTTTTGGTGAAGCGTGCCCTGTGGCGATGATCAGCGTGTCGGCCTCGTCGACCCGTCCATCGCTGCGCGTGATCGACCAGGACGATCGGTTTCGCTGGACCTCAGTCAGGTACTGGCGGACATGGGCGATCTGTCCGGCGTCGATGAGCGGCTTCAGCAGGTCGTTCATGAAGAGGCCAAAGTCGCGCCGCCTCGAGAAGGTGCCACCTCGGGTGATCGAGGCCGGATCGGTCGAGAGGCGACTGTTGTCTTCCAGCCATTTGAAGAAGGCGGTCGGCGCGCCGGGAACGGCACGCATCCGGTGGGCGGCCACATTGAGGCGAAGATCGAGGTCGCCGCTGCCATAGGCAAGGCCGGCACCAAGGGTTTCTCGCGGTTCAAAGACGGTGATGGATGCCAGGTTCTCGTGGCTTCGTTGGGCCAGGAGATAGGCCATGATGGCGCCGGTGTAGCCGCCACCGATGATGGCGATCCGTCCCTTTCGGGCTGGACATGACCGGGACGCCTGCGGGATGGATATTGTGATGCGCAACATCGACAGCCTCCTCCATAGATTGTCTATAATAGTTATAGAAATACAGAAGTCCAGTCGAAGTTCCTTGGCCCAAGGGCTGGGAAGTCGAGGATTGGCGGTTCGATGATGCAGACGTGCCGGAACCTAAGCTCTGCCTGCCACGCCATCGCGGTGAATTCGAGGGGCGGCGAACAAGGTTGGAGGCGAGCCGATCATCGCTTGCCCGGCTAACATCTGTCGCCAAGCCAAGAGCATGACCTGACCCAGCCTCCCGTCCCAGATATTCTCTTTCTGTTCCGTGATCTGGTCGGGTGCGTTCTTTTAATGTTCCGAAATTCGGCTGATTTTGATGTGTTGCACCCTGTGGATAACTGTGGACAACTCGCGTAGCCGGCTAAGGTTTACACGCCGAGTCGCGCCTGGGGGAGAACGAAAGGCATGCCGTGTCCCGGAACGCGGCCGACCGCGCCGCTGATGCCGTAGACGCTGCTGACGACATCGTCGGTCAAGGTGTCGCGGACCGGACCTTCCGCCACCAGTCTTCCCTGGTGTAGAACGGCCAGATGATCGGCGAATTCCGCAGCCAAGTTGAGGTCGTGGAGGATGGCGAGCACCGCACCGCCCTGTCGTGCGAAGTCGCGGGCAAGTTCCAGCACCGAGATCTGGTGGCCGATGTCGAGACTTGCCGTCGGCTCGTCGAGAAAGATCGCACGCGGCCGCCCGCCGGCGAGCGGATCCGGCATCTGCGCGAGGACACGCGCCAATTGAACGCGCTGCTGCTCGCCGCCCGAGAGGGCATTGTAGCTGCGCGCTTCGAAACCGCCGAGGCCAACGCGGGCGAGTGCCTGTCGGGAAGCCTGTCCCGGTTCCAGACTGCCGCTGGCAATCGCGCCCATGCGCACCACCTCAAGCGCGGTGAAGGGGAAGGAGAGGGCGGTCGACTGGGGCAGCACTGCGCGCTCGGCAGCCAGTGCAAGGGCCGTCAGGCTGCCGATCGGGCGATCCTGGTAGGTGACCTTGCCGTCTTCGGGCACGAGTTCTCCTGACAGAACTTTCAGGAGAGTCGACTTGCCCGCGCCATTGGGGCCAATCACGACGGTGAAGCGGCCCGGCTGCAACGCGAGGTTGACGCGATCGAGAAGACGGCGACGGCCGCGGACCACCGTGATGTCATGCGCCTTGATCATCAGAGACCTTCCATGACCTGGCGGCCGTTGCGTCCAAGCAGCAACATCAGAAACACCGGTGCGCCCAGCAGGGCCGTGATGATGCCGATGGGGAGTTCGGCGGGGGCGGCAATGGTGCGCGCGGCGGTATCTGCAAGTAGCAGCAGCGCAGCGCCACCCAGTGCAGATGCCGGCAGCAGGAACCGGTGTGACGGGCCGATGGCAAGTCGCAGGAGATGGGGGACAACGATCCCAATGAAGCCGATCGATCCGGCAACCGCGACGGTCGCGCCACAGGCGGCGGCGACTGCGAGGATCGTCAGCCGTTTCAGTCGCTGCACGGGGATGCCCATGTGAAAGGCTGCGGCATCACCGAGGATCAATGCATCAAGACCACGCGCGACAAAGGGAATGATGCCGAGGACAAAACCGACAAAGGGCAGGATGGAGAGGATCTTTGTCGTGTTGGCCCCGCTGAGCGATCCCAGCGACCAGAAGGTGATGTCGCGCAATGCGCGGTCGTCCGCCATGAAGATCAGCATTCCGGTCGCAGCACCGGTAAGGGCGGCAATGGCAATTCCGGACAGGACGAGTGCGGTGGTCGAGGTGCGGCCGTCACGGGTGGCGATGACATAGAGAAGGAAAGTGTTGCCGAGGCCGCCCAGGAAGGCCATCAGCGGCAGGAAGAGATTGCCGAAAAGAGCAGCCAGCGGCAACAACACCGTCGGGCCAAGGACGATGGCAATGACTGCAGCGAGCGCGGCGCCGGAACTAACGCCGACGATTCCCGGATCTGCGAGCGGGTTGCGAAACAGTCCCTGCATCATGGCGCCCGAGACGCCGAGTGCCGCCCCGATCAAAAGGCCCATGCCCGTGCGCGGCAGGCGCACCGCTTCGAGGATGATCAGGTTCTGGCGGTCAAGCGTCTGCGCGTCGCCGCCGAGATAGGCGATGAGATCCGGCAGACCGACACCGGTCGGTCCGATCACGATCGACACGAGGACGGAGACCGCAAGCAGCAGGATGAGCGCTGCTATGACGAGATGACCGATGCCGGACCGGTCGCCCGACATCCGATCGCGCATGCCGATCAGGGGGATCGCGCTCACGGCTTGGTGCTTTCAGGATAGAGCTTGGCATGCAGCTCTGCGGCGGCTTCTGTGGCGCGCGGCCCAAGGCCGAGCAGGAAGAGGCCGTCCATGGTGAGGAAGGCGCCAGTCTGGCCTGCCGGGCTCGCTGCGAGTGCCGGGAGGGCGAATGCCTGTTCGGCGGTCAAGTGCATGGCGCCGCCGCTCATGACCAGCACCACGTCGGGCGCTGCGGCAATCACGGCTTCGTCGGTGAGCGGCTTATAGCCGGAGATGGAGGATACGGCATTCTCGCCGCCGGCAAGCCGGATCATCGCGTCTGCCGAGCTGTTTGCGCCTGCCGCCATGATGCGGCCATTGGCGAGCGACAGGGCAAAAAGCACCTTCTTCTTTGGTCCCGTCTGGGCGGCAACCTTCTCTTCCAGAGCCTTGAGCTTGCCTGCGACGTCGGTCGCCAGCGCCTCTGCCTTGTCGCTTTCGCCGATCGCTGCACCCACGGCGCGGATCTTGTCCGGGATGGACGCGGTTTCGGGTGGCGAGGGAATCGAGATGAAATTGACACCGCTCGTCTTGAGAATTTCGATCGCATCTGCCGGGCCTGCGCCGGATTCAGCCACAATCAGATCGGGTTTCTGCGACAGCACGCCCTCCGGCGAGATCTGCCGGACATAGCCGACATCCGGCTTGTCTGCGGCTTCCTTCGGATAGGTGCTGGTGCTGTCGACGGCGGCAATCCGGTCGCCTGCGCCGATTGCATAGAGGATCTCCGTTACGGTGCCGCCCAGGGCAACGATGCGGCTCGATTCGGCGGCCTCAGCCGGTTGAAAGAATGCAGGTTGCGTGACGAGCAGAATGGCAGCAGCAGCCAGAAGGGAGCGGCGGGAGGCGGCGGAAAAGGACATTGGCTGGATCGTACCTATGCTTGCGAAGGCGATGCCGGGGAGGCAGTTCCTGCCTTCGGCACCCACGAAATTGAAAAAATCCTGCCGCGAGCGCGTCGCGACAAATAACTTGACTATCATGCACAAGTTTATCTACCAAGGCAAGATATCGCGGTTGTTCCCTTTGTCCGACGATGCCGTCATACTCGGCATTCCGGCGAGTATCCGGCCGTGTCCGCCATCGTGTTTTTGAAGAGAGGTAGCCACTCCATGTACATTGCCATGAACCGTTTCCGCGTCGTCCCGGGCTTTGAAGAAGCCTTTGAAAACCAGTGGCGTGCGCGCCAGGGCCGGCTCGCCGAAATGCCCGGTTACGTCGAGTTTCACATGCTGAAGGGTCCGAAGGCCGAGGACCATACGCTCTACGCATCCCACACCGTTTGGGAGACACAGGCTGACTTTACCGCATGGACGAAGTCGGAGCAGTTCCGTTCTGCCCATTCTCGCGCTGGGGAAAGCAAGGTGCAGTACCTGTCAGGCCCGCATTTCGAGGGTTTCGAAGTGATCATCCACGAGGACCGCTCCGGAAACCGTGCCGCAGTCGAAGCGGCCTGAGCGTCCGATGACTGTTATCTCCCCCTCGACGCCCGCGCGCAGCGAACGGGCACTTGCGGCTCTCGCCGAAAAACCGGATGGCGTGATCGAACAGATTGCCGCGAAGGCGGATGTCACGCCGGCGGAAATTCTTGCCGTGCTTCCGGAAGGGGCGGCAGTTGTCGTTCCGGCCGAACGTTGGGAACCGATCTGGAAAGACCTGTCGTCCTGGGGCGATATCCTGATGATCGTGCATACCGAGGATATCGTGCTGGAAGTCGAAGGCAGCCTGCCAGAGGGCAGCGAAGGTCACGGCTGGTTCAACATCCATGGCGACAGTCCCATCGGCGGACATATCCGCAAGGAGCGTTGCGTCTCGATCGCCTTCGTCGATCGGGGCTTCCACGGTCGCCGTTCCTGTTCCGTCTGGTTCATGAATGCCGAGGGCAAGGCGATGTTCAAGGTCTTCGTTCGCCGCGACAAGGAACGGGCACTGATTGCCGAGCAGGTGACCCGTTTCGAGGCCTTGCGCGAAGCGAGCCTCTGAATCCGTCCTGATCACGGGCGTCGGCAGGAAATGCCGGCGCCTGTTCTGGCGATTGGTAAGTCGTTCTTTCTTTTGCCTATAACTGGTCCTATTGTCGCGCCATCGTCATCCATGACTGGACCTCCCCCTTGATCCGACTGCGCCCGCCTCGTTTCCTCCTCGCCCTGTCGCTTGCCACGATCCTGCTGTCCCCGCTTGTTTCGCCAACCGGCGTCAATGCACAACAGGATGCTGTCACGCCATCGGCCGCGAGTGAAACGCAGGCGCCAGCGGCCGCAGGAGATGCTGCGCCAGCCGCTGAAACACAACCTGCGCCGGCGGCTCCGGCGACGGCGGTGGTCGAGCCAACCCGTGACGAGCAGCTGGTTGCCGCCGGTGAACGCCTGGCCGCTGCCAAGAAGCAACTCGCAGCGCTGCGTGATCAGGTCGAAAAAAACAAGCAGGACGATTCCCTCCTCGCCGAACTGAAGGTGAAGGTCGATGCCTTGGTCCGCGACGTGCTGCAGATCTCTGTTGATCTGCGACCCCGGCTGAACGACGTCCAGACCCGGCTCACCGAACTGGGTTCTGCACCAGCGGACGGTCAGCCGCCTGAGCCTGCCAGTGTCACAGACGAGCGCGGCCGTCTGAATGCGGCTCGCGCGGAGATCAATGCAATCACGGGTCAGGCGGAAGACCTGTCGATCGATGCCAAGTCGCTGTCCGACGAGATCTCCGACATTCGCCGCGCACTTTTCACCAATGCGCTGTTTGCCCATACCGATATCGACGGGCAGATGTTCGAGGAGGCAACGCAATCCTTCTGGAGCGATGCCGAACGGGTTCGACGCAGCATCAGCAGCTGGATCGTCTTCGTCATCAAGTTCAAGGCACTGCCACTGACGCTTGCGATCATCCTGTCGCTGGCGCTGGCCTCCGTGATCATGTTCGTCGAGAAGCGGGTGTTCAGCGATATCAACCGGCGCGATCTCACCATCGAAGATCCGTCCTATATGAGCCGGTTCTCGGTCGCCTTCTGGTCGACGATCCTCCCGTCGATGGCGCTGAGCTTCTTCCTCACGTCGGCCTATTTCCTGCTCGACACGTTCAATGTCCTTCGACCGGACATAGCGCCGATCGCTGCCTCTTTCTTTGCCCTCATTGGCCTGGTTTTCTTCGTTACGGCCGTTTCACGGGCCGTGCTTGCCCCCTCGGCTCCGCACTGGCGTCTGGTGAAACTGTCGAACAAGGGCGCGCGCGATGTCAGCATCGCCATCTTCCTGATGGCTGTCGTCAACGGTCTCGACTATCTGCTGGCGGTGATCAGCGAGACCTTCAGCTCGCCCGTGGTTCTCACCGTGATGAAGAGCCTTGCCTCGTCGGTGATCGTCGGCTTCCTTTTGTTCTTCGTCTCCTTCCTGCGGCCTGTCCTGTCGGAGAAGGGGGATCCCTATGCGCCTGGGCGACCATGGCCGCGCGCCGTCTCGGTGACGCTGCGGGTGATTGGCGTGATTCTGATCCTGTCGGCCGGCATCGGCTATATCGGGCTGTCGCGGTTCCTCGCGACCCAGATCATCGTGGCGGGCGCGGTCGTCGCGACCATGTATATCGGCATTCTCTCCGGCAAGGCGATCTCGGCCCCCAACCAGTTTGGCGAGACCCGGGTCGGCCGCTATCTCGCGGGCCGCTTCAAGCTGGGTCCGGTCGGGCTCGACCAGAGCGGCATTGCGGCTGGCCTTCTGATCTATGCCTTCGCCTTGGCGACCGGCGTGCCGCTGATCCTGATGTCCTGGGGCTTCCAGCCGCGTGACATGCAGCTCTGGCTGTTCAATCTGTTCACCGAGATCAATATCGGCACGATCCGCATCTCGATCTTCGGGATCCTCGGCGGACTGCTGCTGTTCGCCGCCGGGCTGACGCTGACGCGCTGGTTCCAGAAATGGCTTGATGGCAATGTCATGGCCCGGTCGCAGGTCGATGGCGGCGTGCGAAATTCGGTGAAGATGGGGGTCGGCTATCTCGGGGCGGGTCTGGCGGCAATCATCGGCATCTCCGCTGCCGGGATCGACCTTTCCAGCCTGGCGCTCGTTGCCGGTGCTCTGTCGCTCGGTATCGGTTTCGGTCTGCAGAACATCGTTTCGAACTTTGTGTCTGGCCTCATCCTGCTCGTTGAGCGGCCGTTCAAGGTCGGCGATCACGTGATTACCGGCGTCAACGAGGGTATCGTCAAACGAATCTCGGTGCGTGCCACGGAGATCGAGACTTTCCGGCGCCAGTCGATCATCGTGCCGAACTCGGAACTGATCAACGCGCCGCTCGGAAACTGGACCCATCGCAACAAGGTGCAGCGTTCGGAGGTGCCGGTCAGTGTCGCGTTCGATGCCGATCCGCAGGAGGTGATCGACCTGTTGCTTGCGGTGGTCAACGGGATGCCGGAAATCCTGCGCAATCCCGAGCCGCATGTCGAATTCCTCCGCTTCGGTGCGTCCTCACTTGATTTCGAGTTGCGCTTCCATCTGGCCGACATGGGGGAGGGGTTGAACGTTCGCAATCGGGTGCGAATGGAAATTCTGCGCTCCTTCCGTGCGCGTGGGATCGTCATGCCTTACCCACACCAGGACGTCATGCTGCATGTGCGCGAGCAGGATCGAAACGCCCTGCTGCGACGAAAGTCGAAATCGGAGGCCGAACGGAAGCCGCTGGCCGTCGAATTGCCAGCAGAGCCGGATGATGACAAACTCTTGCCATGAACGCCGCATTCAGCCGCCATTCAGGCGGAATGCGGCATAAGAGGGGCGTGGCTGATCGGAATTGCTCCGATCGCATTTGGCAAGGGACAGGGCTGATCAGGCCCTGCTGCAGGCATGACAATGCGAGTGGTGACGGGTGCGTTTTCAGTGATTGTTTCTGTGCTCGCTGCCGGGTTCGCATCCGCGGCATCGGTGCACAATGCCGGCCCTTCTTCCGTCGTGCTCGTCGTTGTCGAAGACGGCAACAAGATGGAGGTGCCGGTCGACGCTGGCGGATCGGAAACGATCTGCCCGGCGGGCTGCTTCCTCACGCTGCCGAACGGCGACCGGATCGGTCTGGCCGGCGGCGAGACGGTTGAGATCGTCGATGGTGTCGCAACGGTCAAGTGAGCTGGGTCCTGCCGGTCGCAAATTGCGATACCGAAGCAACTCGTTTTCGTTATATTTGCACCCGCTTAACTATTTTTGCGGATGCAAGCCACTGACAAGCCTCAGTTAACGCTTCTGCAAACGAGCTTTGTTAGATGTCTCTGTGTTGAACACTTCACAGAAGGCACCCTCGATGGCTATCCTTGGTATATCCGGAATGCAGTATTCCGGGGAGACATTTCCCGACGTCCGGATCATCCTCGGGGAGGACTCGAATGTCTTCACGCAGATGATCAGCCAGCGCCTTCGAGAATTGATGGGTGTTGATGTCGAGATCTGCAGAACCTTCGAGGATCTGCAGATGGCCAATGAACTGTCCGACGAGCCGGTAACTCTTGCGATCTCCAACATCAACCTGCCGGGTGCCGAGAATGGCGAGGCTCTGGAATATCTGATCGACTGCAACATCCCGACCATCGTCTTTACCGGGACGTTCCACGATGAGATCCGTGAGAAGCTGCTGGCCAAGGACATCGTCGACTATATTCTCAAGGACAACATCTTCGCCGTGGAGATGCTGGCTGAATCAGTCTACCGCTTCCTGACCAATCACCGCCATCACGTCCTGATCGTCGACGACAGCGCAACGGCGCGCGCGCTGCTTTCCAGCCGCCTGAAGCGTTACAATTTCCGTGTCAGCCTGGCTGACAGCGGGGCCAAGGCTATCGAGATCCTGAAGGCCAATTCCGACATCGGGCTCGTCGTCACCGACTACAACATGCCCGACATCGATGGTTTCGAACTCACACGACGCATCCGCGCCGTTCGTGGCTCGCACGAGTTGCGGATCATCGGCGTTTCCTCTTCGACCAACCGTCTCTTGTCGGCGCGCTTCCTGAAGGTCGGCGGCAACGACTTCATGCTGCGCCCCTTCATCGACGAGGAATTCTACTGCCGCGTCAACCAGAACCTGGATACGCTGGTCCAGATCAAGGCTGCACAGGCACGCTCGAAGTAATACGGGGCGCGTTGAACGTCCTTCTCTGTTGCGCTTGAGGCATCACGGTATGGCGTCGGAGTTTCCGGCGCCATTGTCTTTGACGGTGGACAGTGCGTCTCCGGCCGGGCTCTGGCGAAACTGGTCGAGGCGCCTATATAGGTCACACCTTTTCAGCGACTGAGCGCCCCATGCCCCCCATCATCTCCATACGCTCCCTTTCCAAGACTTACGCCAATGGTTTCAAGGCCCTCGATGACGTCAGCTTCGATATCGAGGAGGGCGAGATCCTGGCACTGCTCGGTCCGAATGGCGCCGGCAAGACGACGCTGATCTCGATTATCTGCGGTATGACCAATCCAACGGCCGGCAGTGTCATGGTCGCCGGTCATGACGTGGTGACGGAGTTCCGCAAGACCCGCGGCGAAATCGGCCTCGTACCGCAAGAGCTGACCACGGACATGTTCGAGACGGTGTTCAATACCGTCAGCTTTTCGCGCGGCCTCAATGGCAAGAAGGCCGACCCAGCCCTGATCGAGCAGATCCTGCGGGACCTGTCGTTGTTCGATAAACGGAACAATGCCTTGCGCGAATTGTCCGGTGGCATGAAGCGCCGTGTGCTGATTGCCAAGGCGCTGTCGCACGAGCCGCGCATCCTGTTTCTCGATGAGCCGACAGCGGGTGTCGATGTCGCCTTGCGCAAGGACATGTGGCAGTTGGTGGAGCGTTTGCGCAAGACGGGCGTCACCATCATCCTCACCACCCATTACATCGAGGAGGCGCAGGAGATTGCCGACAGGATCGGGGTGATCGACAAGGGGCGCCTGCTGCTGGTCGAGAACAAGGATGCGCTGATGCGCAAGCTCGGCAAGAAGCAGCTGGCGATCAATCTCCAGGCGCCGATTGCACAGATCCCGGACAGCCTGGCGGACTGGGACCTGACATTGAACGATGCGGGTGATCAGTTGCTGCACAATTACGAGCTTGGCAGCAATGATGCGCATATCGGGCGGCTGTTGCAGGCGCTCGAAGCGGCGGGCGTTCGCTTCGACGATCTCTCGACGCGCCAGACCTCGCTGGAAGATATCTTCGTCTCGCTGATCGGAGCCAAGGCATGAACATCGAAGCGATCAAGTCGATCTATTTCTACGAGATGGCAAGGACCCGCCGCACCCTGCTGCAGAGCGTGATCTCGCCGGTTTTGTCGACCGCGCTCTATTTTATCGTGTTCGGCGCTGCGGTCGGATCGCGCATGCAGGAAGTGGGTGGGGTCTCCTATGGGGGCTTCATCACGCCGGGGCTGATCATGCTTGCGCTGATCACCCAATGCATCTCCAATGGCTCGGTCGGCATCTATTTTCCGAAGTTTACCGGGACCATCTACGAGATCCTATCGGCCCCCATTGCCATGGGCGAGATCCTTCTGGGTTACGTCGGTGCTGCGGCCACCAAGGGCATGATGATCGGCCTGATCATCCTGTTCACGGCCATGTTCTTCGTCGACCTTCATATCGCGCATCCCGTTTTGATGCTGCTGTTCATGGTGCTGACGGCGGTTACTTTCAGCCTGGCGGGTTTCATCATCGGCGTGCTCGCGAAGAATTTCGAGCAGCTGAATCTCGTGCCTTCGCTCGTCGTTCCGCCGCTGACCTTTCTCGGTGGCACCTTCTATTCGATCGACATGCTGCCGCCGTTCTGGCGGGCGGTCAGTCACCTCAATCCCGTGCTCTATCTCGTCAGCGGTTTCCGTTGGAGCTTCTTCGAGGTGTCGGATGTGCATCCGATGATCAGCGTGGCGATGATCGGCGTCTTCCTCGCCGTGTGCATGGCGGTTCTCACCTTCATCTTCCGTACGGGGTATAAGCTCAGGGCCTAAACCTCAGTCGCGCAACCGCAACTCGTCCGTCTGCATCTGCAGTGAACCCAGCGTCGACAGGAAGCTCATGCCGAGAAGGCTCTGATCCAGTCGTCCCTCCTCGAGCACGACTGCGGCGACATCGGTGCGCACGATCGGCCCGAGACGCAGTTCCGGCAGGCGTAGAGGGGCTGCCTGTGCCTGGCCGTTTGCGGTCAGGACGGTGCGGGTGAATTGAAGCGTCGCGGGATCGATGCCGATCCGAACCGCATCCTCGAAGCGCAGGGCGACGGAGCTTGCGCCGGTGTCGATCAGGACCGGCACGGAGATCGGGCCGATCTCTATGCTGGTCTCGAAATGGCCGCCGAGCGACTTGTGAAGAACCACTTCAGTTGAGCCGTCGGGCGTCGTCACTGTAACCGCGCGGCCAGGGACCAAGCCCGCGAGCACCCGCTCGCCCACGGTGCGCATGTCATCGCGGTAGAGATAGCCGGTGACCAGCGCCAGCGCGATCAGCACCCAGATGGACAATTGCCGCAGACTTTGGCCGAGCGAGCGCCGGCCGAGCAGGATGCCGCTCGAAATCATCAGCAGAATGGGGAGGGTAATCACGATCCGGCCGACGGCGTCATTGTCGATTCCGAAGGTCTGACCCTGGTTGTGATTGACGATCAGGAGCACGAGACCAACGGCGAGGATCGCAATACCGAGCAGAAATCGCATCAGCCGCGCTCGCGTTGCATGCGTGTCCGCCTGGTCTCGCGGCGGGGTTTGCGTTCCACCGTTTCGAGCCTGGCCGGCAGGCCTTGCATGATCGCCCGGCGCTCTTCGCTGGTATAAGCGGTCCAGCGGCCGATCTCGTCACGGGTGCGTCCACAGCCAAAACAGAAGCCGGTTTTGTCGTCGATCGAACAGATCAGAATGCAGGGGGATTCCATCGGGTTCCTCTCGGTCACACTCTATATCGGATGACTATAGGAGGATGGCAAGGGAGACGAGAAAACCGATCTCGGCGATCTGTTGGCTGGCGCCGATGGTGTCGCCGGTATGGCCCTCAATCTTCGATCTCACGAAGGCGGTAAATCCAGCCGACAGGAGGCCCGCCACAATCAGAGCGACGACTGTTGCGCCGAAGGGCAGGACAAGGACGCCGAGAAGAGCCGGTGCTGCGATCCCGAGGGCAAGGGCCATGCGCGTGGCGCCTGGGTCGGGTTGGCCAACGGATGCCGCGACCCCCTCTGTCTTTGCTGGGGGGAGAGATGACCAGTGCCAGACCATGACGGCGCGACTGAGCGCCGCAGCGGCAAGCCAGGCAAGCGCTGTTGCCAGCGGCGGCGAGGCAGGCACAAGTGCGGCGATCGAAGCGGTACGCAATCCGACCGACAGGAGCAGGGCGAGAGCGCCATAAGTCCCGATGCGGCTGTCCTTCATGATCTCCAGGGCCCGCGCGCGGTTGCGGCCGCCTCCGAGACCATCCGCTGTGTCGGTCAGGCCGTCTTCATGCAGGGCGCCCGTCACCAGCATGTGCAGCGTGAGTGCTGCGAGGACGGCGACGAACGGTGGCGCTCCGACGAGAGCGAGGAGGCCAAGCAGGGCGGCTGCAGGAAGGGTAATCAGAAGGCCGGCGAGGGGAAATGCCGCAACAGTTCGCGCGAGGCTGCCATCATGCGTTTCGAAATACCGGTTTGGGACGGGAATACGGCTGAGGAAGGCCACGGCCCTTGCCGTTTCGGTTACCAGGTCACGTCCGCTCAGCATCAATGCGTCATCCATCCATATGACGACCGGTCGCGCCGCTTTTTGAGTTGAGACTGGCGAGCGCGGTCAGTATGAGAGATGCCACAAAGCCCGATTTGCCTGCAGATTACAAGGAAGCGCATCCCATGACCGTTACCGGCCTGCCATTCGACGATTTTCGCGTCCTGTTGCGCGATCTGCCGGGACCCAACACCGCAGCACTGGTCGCCGCGCGCGACCGTGACCGGACGCTGACCAAACCGCCGGGTGCGCTCGGACGCCTGGAAGAAATCGCCATGTGGCTCGCGGCCTGGACGGGGCGCCCGCCGGCCGTGACCCGGCCGCTTGTTGCGATTTTCGCCGGCAATCACGGCGTGACCAAACACGGAATCACACCGTTTCCTTCCTCCGTCACCCAGCAGATGGTGGAAAATTTCGCGGCAGGCGGTGCGGCGATCAACCAGATCTGCGTGACCCATGATCTCGGCCTGAAGATCTTCGATCTGGCGCTCGATTATCCGACCGGGGACATTACCTGCGAGCCGGCCCTCTCCGAGCGCGATTGTGCAGCGACCATGGCATTCGGCATGGAAGCGATCGCGGGGGGCACGGATCTGCTCTGCATCGGCGAGATGGGCATTGGCAACACCACCATCGCCGCGGCCATCAATCTGGCGCTTTACGGCGGTGAGGCCGAGGACTGGGTCGGTCCGGGTACCGGGTCCGAGGGCGACGTGCTGTCGCGCAAGATTGCTGCCGTGAAGCAGGCGGTCGAGTTTCACCGCGAACATCTGTCCGATCCGCTGGAAATCTTGCGCCGCCTCGGCGGTCGCGAGATCGCGGCGATGGCCGGTGCGATTCTTGCGGCCCGCATGGAGAAGATCCCAGTCCTGATCGACGGCTATGTCGCGACCGCAGCGGCGGCAATCCTGAAGGCAGCCAATCCGGCCGCCCTTGATCACTGCCTGATCGGCCATGTGTCTGCTGAACCGGGCCATCTGCGGGCCATCGAACGTCTCGGCAAGACGCCTTTGCTTGCTCTGGGCATGCGGCTGGGTGAGGGCACCGGTGCCGCACTGGCCGCCGGCATCGTGAAAGCGGCCGCTGCCTGCCATTCCGGCATGGCGACCTTCGACCAGGCGGGCGTGAGCAACAAGTCCCATGGCTAACATGAAGAAGAAGGGGCCTGCTGCCCCCCGCAAGCTTGCCGCCGAAGCGTTCGAGAAGAAGACCGGCATCGCCCATCTCTTCGCGGCGGGGCAATATTCTGCACAAGGCTTCAAACGCCTCATTCAGGAGGCCGCTTTCCGTCACGAGATCCTGGCGTTCGTGGCGGGCCTCGGCATTTTCGCGGTTGTCGGTGCCAGTCCGCTCGAATTCCTCGGCTTTGTCGTGCTGATGCTGCTGATGTTCTGTGTCGAGGCGCTCAATACGGCGATCGAGGAACTGGTCGACCGCATCTCGCCTGAGATTTCGACGGTCGGTCGCAATGCCAAGGATCTCGGATCCTTCGCGGTCTTCTGCCTGATTTTGGCCAATGCCGCGTTCAGCGGTTATGTCGTCATCACGCGTCTGCTCGGCTAATCTCAGGCAAACTGCCGGCGGCGCGGTTCGACTGCGCGGACTTCGCTGACGGCGGGCAGGCTTTCCAGCACGCGGTTCGAGGGCAGGATGGCGATGACTTCCGTGCCCTCGCGCAGCTTCGATTTGAGTTTGAATTCACCGCCATGCTTGGCGAGGATCGCCTGGACGATCGGCAGGCCGAGGCCGGTTCCCTGTTCGGCACTCTTGATGGCGATCGAGCCCTGGCCGAATGCCGAGAGCACCACCGGGATCTCGTCTTCCGGAATGCCTGGGCCGTTGTCGCGGATGGAGACATATTGTCCGCCACCTGCCGTCCAGCCAGCCTTTACCCGGATCTCGCCACCCTGGGGCGTGAACTTCACGGCGTTCGACAGCAGGTTCAGGATGACCTGGCGCATTGCTTTCTCGTCGGCCCAGACCGAGGGCAGGTTCATCTCGAACTGCTCCTCGATGCGGATGTTCTTCGACTTGGCACGCAGCTGGATCATGCCGATACAGTCTTCCGCCAGTTCCAGCAGAGAAACGGACTCCTCGTTCAGTTCATACTTTCCGGCCTCGATGCGCGACAGGTCGAGGATCTCGTTGATCAGTTCCAGCAGGTGTTTGCCAGAGCGATGGATATCGCCTGCATATTCCTTGTAGAGCGGGTTGTTGAGGGGCCCGAGAACCTCTGTCGCCATGACTTCCGAGAAGCCCAGAATGGCGTTCAAGGGCGTGCGCAGTTCGTGCGACATCGAGGCGAGGAAGCGGGATTTCGCCATGTTCGCCTCTTCCGCCCGGCGTCTGGCTTCGTCGGAGAGAGAGTTGGCGACTTCAAGTTCGGCGATCAGGTCGTCCTTTTCCGTCTGGAAGGACAGAAGCTTCAGGTTTGCCTGGTGCAGTCGGTTCGTGATGTAGATGAAGAAGATGAGTGCGGTCGTGAAGACGGTCGTCAGCCCGAGATCGAGCATCCGATGACCGCTTGCCGCCACATAGCTCAGCGCTATCACGGTCGGCAGAAAACTGACGAGAACGGCCTGGCGCAACAGCATGGTCGCCATGGCCGTGATCGAGAGCGCCAGCAGAAGCACGCCGCCCTTGTAAAAGAGGAAGGCGGTCTGGTCGCATGCGGTGCAATCCTGCAGGGCGAAGACGGCCCAGCAGCTGCCCATCGCAACTTGCGCCAACAGAAGGATGTGGCGCCAGCGCTTCTGGTTCTGCGGTGTGATCTCCGTGCGGGCGGCACGTTTGACGACAATGATTCCGAGCGCGTGCATCGTCAACCCGAACAGGGCCCAGACGAAAAATTCCGGCTGCGAGGTGAAATAGGACCCGAAGCCCGCGACGAGCAGCAGAAGCGCTGGAATGACGGCCGCACCCTGCAGGGTGGCGGTGATGTGCATGCCGAGAATTTCGACGTCGAATGCCGGCGAGATGCCCTGACTGGACTGCAAGCGCTCACGGGTCGTGCGCACGGCCTTTGTCGCTGCCCTGTTGCGGTGTGCCCGCGTCAGGTCGACAACATTCTTGTCCGTCGATGTCGATACGCCGTTACTCATGGAGTTGCAGTCTTCCGCGCCTTGGTCGAACTTAGCGACCAATTCTTAAGAAGATCCTGCAGGGGAAGGATTTGTTTGCCATGTGTGAAAAGGTTTCGTTTTTGAAATGGGAGACAATGTGGCGCTGAAGGGTCGGCAATTGCGAGACTTGGCGGTGGGTGCTGCCATGCTCTTTCTGGCGTTGCTGATCATCGCGAAGCTGGAAAACAACCAGGCCATCCGCTTCAGCGGTCCGTTCGTCGTGATCGATGGGGATACGCTTGCCGACAACGGCCGAAGGCTGCGCCTGCGTGGTCTCGATGCGCCGGAGCTTGGCCAGATGTGTACCAGGGCAGACGGCGCGTATGATTGCGGGCTGGCGGCGAGGGCAGGGCTCGTCAGCCTCATCGAGGCACATGCCGTCCAGTGCTTCGGACCGGAAGATGCTGAAGATCGTTATGGGCGGCGATTGGTTACCTGCCGGAGCGGCGAGGTGGATCTCGGCCACAAGCTTGTGGGTGCCGGACTTGCCGTTGCCGACGGCGACTACCACATGGCGGAACGCCAGGCCACGGCTGACAGGCTCGGCCTTTGGGGCGGAACCTTCGAGCGGCCGGAAGACTGGCGGCGCCGAAGGCTTCTGGAGACACGGGAACCGGGAGGATGGTTTCAGACATTCCTGTTAGAGCCGCTGATCGGCTGGATGGGTAGAGGAGACATGCCATGAGTCCTGGAAGCGCCTTCGTGGCTTCTGGCAGAGCGATATCACACGCAGCCGATGAACCAGCGGTACCCGTCGATGCGCTCAGTCACGCCATCTCGCAATGTCGGATCTGCAGGGATTGTCCCGACGGCGGGCTGGACTACCGGATGCCGCACGAACCGCGACCTGTCGCCTATCTTTCCTCGACGGCCAGGGTGCTGATCGCCGGTCAGGCACCAGGTCTCCGGGTTCATGAAAGCGGCATTCCGTTCAACGATGCCTCCGGGGATCGGCTCCGGCTGTGGCTCGGTGTCGACAGCGACACATTCTACGATCGCTCTTTGTTTGCGATTGCGCCCATGGGCTTCTGCTTTCCCGGATACAACGCCGAGGGCCATGACCTGCCGCCCCGGAGGGAATGTGCTCCGCACTGGCGTCAGACCGTGATGAGGTCCATGCCGCAGGTGGAGCTCATTCTCGCCATTGGGCAATATGCGCAAGCCTGGCATCTCGGTTCCCGTCGGGCACGGACAATGACGGAGACCGTCCAGAGGTGGCGGGAGACGCTGCTTTCCAATGTGTCGGGTCCAAGGGTGCTTCCTCTGCCGCATCCGAGCTGGCGCAATACAGGCTGGCTGAAAAGGCATCCGTGGTTCGAGGTCGAGCTCTTGCCGGTTCTCAGGCGGGAAGTTTCTCTGTTGATAGGGCGAAATGATTTTCCTTGAAACGCTGATTTTCGGCTATATCGGAGAAAATCAGTTTTTATGGGAATCATCATGGATCGCCTCGACCGTAAAATCCTCCGTATCCTTCAAGAGGATTCGACCCTCGCCGTGGCGGACCTGGCAAAGAAGGTCGGCCTGTCCACCACGCCGTGCTGGCGGCGCATCCAGAAGATGGAAGAGGACGGTGTCATCCGCCGCCGCGTGGCTCTGCTTGATCCGGTCAAGGTGAACACCAAGGTTACGGTTTTCGTCTCGATCCGAACCTCCAGCCACTCGATCGAATGGCTCAAGCGCTTTTCGGAAGTTGTGGCCGAATTCCCGGAGGTGGTCGAATTCTATCGCATGAGCGGCGACGTCGATTATCTGCTGCGGGTCGTCGTGCCCGACATTGCAGCCTATGACGCCTTCTACAAGCGGATGATCGCCAAGATCGAGATCCGCGACGTGTCCTCGGCATTCGCGATGGAGCAGATCAAGTATACGACGGAACTTCCGCTCGACTACATGATGCTGGACAATCAGAAATCCGGCGAGGAATAGACCGGGTCCGGTCTTATTTGAGCTTTGCGATCCGTTTGGGGTCGCTCAGCTCGCGCAAGGCGTCCTTGCCAACCCAGCGGGCGGCGGCGTCGCTCGTGGCGGCGAGTATGCTCGCCAGCAACAGAGCCTCAGCGTGGCAGCTGCGGCTCCGCTTGCCGATGTTGCGCAAGGCCCAATTCACGGACTTCTTGACGAAGTTGCGAGGATCCGTTGCATATCGCTCGATCAATGGCAGCCAGGCGATGAAGGTGGCGTCCGGCTCCTCCTTGTTGTGAACCGTGGCGCCGGCGATCATGGCAAAGGCGGCACGCCGAACGAACTCCCGCTCGTCTTTCGCGAAACCTTCGATCAGGTCGTGCCAATATGGCGTTTCCGTCAGTAAATCGGCGGCCGCATCGACGATTTCCCAGGAATTGAAGTCTGCGGCAAGGCGGCTTACGTCGTCCGGTGACAGAAGCGCCGGATCGAAAGTCCAGATTGCCAGCATGCGGGCTTCACGAAGGCCGGTCGCCCAGAGGTCAAACGCGCGTTGCTGGTTCTTGCCGACGGTTTTGGCCAGTTTCTGGATGGCAGGATTGCCAATGCCGAGCGCATCTTGCGTGACAATGCCGAAGCGGGCCATGCCGGCAATGGTCTCCTCCGACCGCATTGAGCGCAGGTGCGCTACAATTTCCGTCGCGGTGGAGGAGGGGCCGATCATTTCGCTTCGAGCCTTGCCAGAAGAGACGAAGTGTCCCAACGCTTGCCGCCGAGTTTCTGCACCTCACCGTAGAACTGGTCGACCAGTGCCGTGACAGGCAGGTTTGCGCCGTTGTTGCGGGCTTCGCTCAACACGATGTCGAGGTCCTTGCGCATCCAGTCGACGGCGAAGCCGAAGTCGTATTTGCCGACATTCATCGTCTTGTGGCGGTTTTCCATCTGCCAGGAGCCGGCGGCTCCCTTGGAGATGACTTCGATCACTTTTTCGATGTCGAGACCGGCCTTCTTGCCGAAATGGATGCCTTCGGCGAGCCCCTGGACGAGGCCGGCGATGCAGATCTGGTTGACCATCTTGGTCAACTGACCGGCGCCCGCCGGGCCCATCAGCCCGACCATGCGGGCATAGGCGTCGATCACGGGTTTCGCCTTCTCATAGACCTCAGGCTCTGCGCCGCACATGACCGTGAGGACGCCGTTTTCCGCACCGGCCTGTCCGCCCGACACGGGTGCATCGACGAAGCCGCAGCCACGGGCTGCGGCCGCTTCGGCCAGTTCGCGGGCCACTTCCGCCGATGCGGTGGTGTTGTCGATCAGGACGGCGCCCGCCTTCATGCCCGACAGGACACCATCCGGGCCAATCGTCACAGAGCGCAGATCGTCGTCATTTCCAACGCAGGTAAAGACGAAGTCGGCGTCTTTCGCCGCGTCTGCCGGCGTGAGAGCATGGGTGCCGCCGAACTGCTGTACCCAGGCTTCGGCCTTGGCGGTCGTGCGGTTGTAGACGGTGACCTCGTGGCCGCCCTTGACCTTCAGATGTCCGGCCATGGGATATCCCATGACGCCCAAACCGATGAATGCGACCTTTGCCATGACCATGCTCCTGTCTCGGTATTCCGTTGCGGCAGGCTTAGCCGAATGCGCGGCCTTGAGAAAGGCGTGCAACGCCTTTTTCGGATCGCCGCGGTCGGGGCGCATAGGCTCAAATGCAAATCACCGCCGGCATTGACCGGCGGCGATCCTTGTTTGCGGAAACCCGTTCAGCCTGCGAGAGCCAGTTGCGGTTCGAACAGGGTGGAGGGCAGGGCCTTGTACCAGTCCGCAATCCGACCAGCGATCTCGCGGCTTGCCTCGACGCGGAAGTGGGTGCTGTCGGCCGCAAGGTCGGGGCTGAGGAAGCTGTCGACATCCATGAGGTCGATGCAGTCGTAGTTGGCGGCCAGTTTGCGCCAGACAGCCGACATGGCCTCCATGCGTTCCTTGGTGACGCCGCGAATGACCAGGAAATCGCTCGGTTCGACACCGCTCGGGCTGGTGATCAGCAGCATGCGATTGCCGTTCGCCTTCAGGTATTCGCAGAACTCGGTGGCGCAGACCTCGTAAAGACCCTTGTCGAGAATGCCGAGCAGTTCCGGCGGCCACATGATGTTGTAGAAGTCGGTGCCGATGTAATAGACGAGCGCCGGCGGGAAATGCTGCTGCAGGTAGGACTTGTTCAGCACATGCGGCATCATGAAGACGCGCGGCATGCTGTCGATTTCAGCAACGTCCCTCAGGCCAGCATAGTGGCAGAAGATGCCGGACTGGCAGTTCGCCATGAAGCGGATGCGAATGTCGCGGTTGCCGGCGGCAATGCTCTTTTCTTCGGCGAGGATGCGCTCGCGAATGCCGGGCGCGTTGAAATTCTCCACCGTGATCCAGGCGGGGATCTCCGGCTTTACCGGCACGCTGTCCGGCACCTGCAGGTTCCGGAAGCGCTGGAAGGCCCGCTCCAGCAAAACGTTCTCGATGCCCATGTGCATGATGCGGCAGGAGAAGGCCATGTGCTGCATCGATTCTGTCTCGGTCTCGGCGCTGATGAAGCCGACGAGGCCGTGATAACCGAACTTGTCCCAGGCGAAGAGTGCGAAGCCTTCGCGCAGCGACGCCTCGGCGACGTAGTTGACCATGGAGCCGGGCTCCACCCGTGTCTTCAGGTAGTTCAACTGGTTGGTGCGGTTGATCAGTTCCTCGATGCGGGGCGCAAAGTCGATGAGGTCGGAACTGGTGGCGATCGCGACATGGATGTCGCAGGTGTGGAGGAAGTTTTCGCGGCTGCCCTCGAAGGTCTGGCTTTCCGTGACGCGGTTCTGCAGCGACCGGTATTCCTCGACACGCGACTTGTTCACGCCGGCATGGGCATCGACAAGCCGCGCGAGGAAGGCGTCGCACATCTCGTCCTTGGCGTCGAGCGTGTGCAGGTCGGGCAGCACGGCCTTCGCTTCGGCAAGGTTGATGTCGTTGTCGTCGATGAAGAGGCAATTCTTCGGCTTCAGTTGCATATCGGAGATGAGCGCCTGGATCGCAGCACCCTTCGGCACGAATGCGATGCGGGGGAAGACGAAGTCATCCCAGAGGCCAAGGGATTCGAGCTTTTTGCGGGCCGTCTCGAAATCGTTCTTGGAGCAGATGGCGGAGACGACCCCACTGCCGTTCAGGCGGCGAATGACCTCGACACGGCTCTCATGCAGGGTAATGGCATCGGCATCGTCGAGTGTGCCCTGCCAGAGCGTCTCATCGAGATCCCAGATGACCAGTTTGATCGACTTGGCGACATCTTCGTTGATGGTCTTTTTCTTAAGCGGCCGGATACCGCGTGCCCCATGGGCTCCCTGCAGGAAGAACATGGCGGAATCGGCGCCGAGATCGTCGACCTGATGGTCCAGACCCGGCCTGAAACAGGCTGTAACCGGCACATCGGCTTCCGACAGGCGGCTGTAATTGTTGAGAAACGTGCCTGGCAGAACGACATCGTCCTTTTCGCCATGCACCAGCAGGACCGGCGGGCGGCTGGAGATCTCAGAGCGCAGATCGGCAAAGCCGGCCATGTCGCCGCTGAAGCCGATGATGGCGCAGAGGGACTGCGTTTGCTTCAAACCGTAATAGAGGGCGAGTGTCATGCCTTCGGCATAGCCGACCACGGCGATCTGACTGTTGTCCAAGCTGTATTCGTCACGGATCTGCGCGATATAGTCTTCGAGAGCTGTGGCCCCCAGCCCGAGTTCGATGGCCGCCCTGTAGGACGCGCCCGTCTGGGCTGCTCCGGCACTCAGCTGATGGTTTTCGACCTGTGGCAAGGCGAAGAGCGCCTTGCTGAGGTGACCGCGCCAGCGTTCGGCAAGCAGGCGCGGAGTCGGGTCGCCTGGCCGCGCGGCATTGATGAGGATCACGGCCAGCTGCGGATCACAGCCGTCGAAGGGCATGAGTTTGGTGTCAAAACTGATCTTCAACGGGGGCATCCTCGAACACGACTCACCGACTCATTCAGGAGACAGACTTCTGTCGCGAATCAGACTTCATGTTCAGACAGGTGCATTTTCGCCAAATACGCGTGCCTGTCCAGAGGAGGCGTCACGTCGGATCCGGATTTGCCGCCGCCTGTGGTTCAGGTTCCTCCGGATGGTCTGGTTGCGGGGCCGACGTTGGTGTGTCGCCCTTGATCTTCCGGTCCGACGTCAATTCGAGACTTGTCGGTCCGAGGCGATCGCAGATCTCGTTCCAAAGCCGGCGCAGTCTTCTCACATGCAGGTCATCGCCGATCCAGTCCATCAAATGCTCTATTGCACGCGAGGCGCTGCCGTCATCCTTGCTGATTGTCTGCATCGCCCAGATACTGAAATCGGTGGCATCAACCTCCTTGATCCCGCCGCCATCGGGGATCAGAAATTTGGCGGTGCTTTCTTTCTGCAGGCCTTTCATCGGGCCGGTCGGCGCCAGCAAGACAGCGGCATAGATCCGATCGAACTGATCGATCGCCTTTCGGTCTTCTGCGGACATGTACTCCTTGTTCTGCTTGAGCGCGCGTTCAAGATCAAAGATCGTTCTCACGTTGAATTGCCGCAGCAGCAGGAAACGGTCGAGGCCGACGACACAGCAGAGCTGGGCCTGAGCGATCCAATCGACGGTCTGATATATGCCGTAGGGTGTCTCGATGTGCAGCATGATCGGATTATAAGTTGCGAGCGACTGGACGTCGGAGATGCCGCATTCCTCAAGGCGGAAGCGGGTGAAGAAGTCGATGCCGTCGATCGCGTCGAGGGGCACGACACGGGTCCAGGCGATGAAGCGGTTGTCCGACTGCTTGATCCAGTCGAAACGCGTTCCAAGCTTTACCAACACGAATTGCAGCACGCTGCCGGGCAACAGACCGAAGGCGAGTGCGAGAAGGATCCATCCCGCGGAGAGATCATTTACCGCCGCGCTCTGCGCCATGCCGACCACGGAAAGCGCTGCGTCCATATCGGGGAGAGCGCGATAAAGCGCTGCTGACGCGAGCACCGAGATGGTGATGACCGCCGCCTGCCGAATTAAGGTGAAGCCGCTGAGATCGAAGACCGAGAGGGCCTGCACGAGATAGCGTAACGACGACAGATAGGCCCCGACAAAGGTGATGGCAGCCACCGTCAGGACATTCTCCGTCAGCTTGCGCACCTGTTCCGGGGCAATCGTGGCTTCGAATGTCACACCTCCTGCGGTCAGGAGATTTCGAGCGACGTGTTGGATGCAGCCTTGAGCTTGGGACGGGCAGGTCGTGCCGGAAAGGGTCAGCGAAAAGCCGGCGAAGACCACCAGCATATAGGGCACGGAGGCCACCAGCAGGCGAATGTCGCCGCGGTTGAGAAACACACGGGTCTTTGCGATCGTCCCGTTGATCTCCGCGACGATCGCCATTTGAGACTGTGCGTCCGCAACGAGATCGCCATCCTCCGGGGTCTCGCCACTGCCCTTGACGTCGGCGGTATATTTGCTGCGGACGAATTCGAAGGAGGGGTTCGTCGACTTTGTCTTACCCTCTGTGGTATCCCAAACTGGGAAGGCTTTGACGTATTCTCGGATGAGGCGTAGCCGTCGGAGCCGAATTTCATAGCGCCCGAAGATCAGCGCGAAGGTTGTGACGGCCGAAATGGCGAGCGCGGTCCATTCTGCGAAATGGCCCTCGAAGACGTTGAAAACAACTTCCATTTGCATCTGCTTTCCCCTTTCCCGGGAAAAGCCTAGCAAAACGCAAGATCATAACCACCAATTCGACGCAATCAAAGGTGGATTTTTCAATCTATGATTGTTTTCTCAGATCTTTTTCGCGACAATCAGATGGCCGGGAGACGGATTTCCGTCCTGCATGCGCACGTTGATGTCGGTCATCTCGATCAGTTCGAAGCCGGTGGCGGTCAGGCGTTCGCGTACATAGGCCTCGGCATGGACGAAACGCTGGTGCGGGCCGACGATGAATGGCCGTCCGGCCAGGGTATCCTCGTTTGCCGTCTCCGAGGAGAAGACGAAGATGCCGCCCGAAACCATGTTTTCGGCAGCGCCGAAAAAGAGGGGTTCGAGAGCCCCGAGATAGGGCAGAACGTCGGTGGCCGTCACGAGGTCAAAGGGCTCGTCGTCATTGTCTTCGAGGAAGTCCTCGATTTCTGCGACATAGAGGGTCTCGTAGAGATCCTTTTCGTGGGCGATCTCGACCATCTTCTCGGAAATGTCGATGCCCGTGATATCGGCGACCATGTCGCGCAACGCGCCGCCGGTCAGGCCAGTGCCGCAGCCAAGGTCAAGCAGGCGCTGGAAGGGGCCGAGATTGAGGCTCTGCAGACGCTGGCGCACCATCACGGGAACGGCATAGCCGAGTTGCTCGACCAGAATATCCTCGAAGGCTTCGGCGTGCTGATCGAACAGGGTTTCGACATAGGCGTCCGGCGCCTTTGGCGGGGCTTCGCCGCGCCCGAGCGCCGCGATCCGCACCGAGGCGCCGCCATGGTCGTCTGGGTCAATCGCGAGGACCTCTTCATAGGCTTTCACGGCGGCGTCGATGTCGCCGGCTTTTTCCAGCGCCAGAGCCCGGTTATAGGCTTCCGCCAATGCTTCTTCATCAATCTTGGCCATGGGGCGCGCTCCTGTCTCGGGGGCCTTTGAGGCCTTTGTCGGTCGTCTAGCCCGTCCGTGCTGGCTTGGCAATGGAGAGGGAACCGTGGCTTGCAGCCGGACGTTCCGTCATCAGGGAGCCAGATCATGCCACAGCCATCCTCCGAGACTGACGCCATCACGCAGCTGGCGCCGCCGCCGCCCCGGCTTGCTCCGGCGCTGCCGTCCAATTCGGCCGAAAAGGCCAATATGATCATTCACTACTATCGCGGCGAGATCGGGCGGATGACCAGTTGGCGCGATCGGATCGACCGCACGACAAACTGGTCGATGACCGTGGTTGCCGGACTCCTGTCGGTATCTCTCTCGACACCGTCCTCGCATCATGGCGTGGTGCTGTTCGCCATGCTGCTGATTTCGGTGTTTCTGCTGATTGAGGCGCGGCGCTATCGCTTCTTCGATGTATACCGCGCGCGCGTGCGGCAGCTCGAACGGCACTATTTTGCCCAGGCACTGTGCCCACGCGCCGAACTGCGTGCCGATTGGGCGGAGGCGATCGCGGCGAGCCTGAGGGCGCCCGTCTTCCTGATCAGCTATCGGGAAGCGCTTTTCCGTCGCATTCGACGCAATTACATCTGGATGTACTTCATCCTGCTGCTGGCCTGGGGGCTCAAGATCTCAAGCCCGAAACTGCAGGCGGACGAAAGCCCGGCGGAGTTCATCGGCAACCTTCAGCAGTTGATGATCAATGCCCATCTGGGTCCTCTGCCAGGGGCTGTCGTCCTCGCTGTCGTCGCAGCCTTTTATGTCGCACTCATTGCAGCCATCTTTTACCCCGAGCCTGATGATGGCGAGTTTGCCCATGGCGAGGTGCATGTATGAGCGGCGTGTAAAGCTGAGCGCGGTCAGTGGAGAATGAACTCTCCCTTGAGCGCCCGCCATTCACTGGCTGCAATCATCTTCTTGTGTACATAGGTGACCGAATGCAGCGGGCCCTCGATCTTCTCCTGCCAGAAGCGCAAGAAGCCGCGCATCTCGGGAAAGTCCGGCGCGAGGTCGTAGTGTTGCCAGATGTAGGTCTGCAGGAGGGAAGGGTGGTCCGGCAGGCGGTAGAGAATTTGCGCAGTGGTCAGGCCGTAGCCCTTCAGCATCAATTCCATTTCGGTGTTCATGTCCGTGCGTCCGTGTCCCGTGCAAGAGGATCGGTGCGGACGGTAACCGCTTCCGCGACCGACCGGGGCTGCGTGCGACGCGGGCCCCATAGCATTGGAACCACTACAGGGTAAATGAAAGCTTAAGCCTTCGGTGACCAAGCGGAAATCGTCTTTTATTGCTATACCTTGGCAGCGTCGCGTGGTGAGTGCTGCCAAGGTTTCCTGCTCTATCGCTTCAGGTGCCTTGTCAGCCTTGCCTCGAGCGCGGCCCAGGTGTTGCGCAGCAATTCGACGATGGTGAGATAGAAGAGCGCTGCCCATAGATAGGTCTGGTAGTCGAAGGTGCGCGAGAAGGCATAGCGGGTCTGGCCCATCAGATCGAGAACCGTCACGACCGCGACGACGGCCGAGGCCTTGATCATCAGGATGATTTCGTTGCCATAAGGGCGAAGTGCCACGATCAGCGCCTGGGGCAGGATAATCTTCCAGAAGGTCACGGATGGCGGCAGACCCAGGGAATTTGCCCCTTCCGTCTGGCCACGCGGAACGCTCTGGATCGCGCCGCGCAGGATTTCCGCCTGATAGGCCGCCGTGTTCATGGTCATGGCAAGAATGGCGCAGTACCAGGCTTCGCGAAAGAACCACCACAGGCCGACGGCTTCGATCTCAGCGCGGAAGGAGCCGAGGCCATAATAGATCAGGTAGATCTGGGCCAGCAGCGGCGTTCCGCGAAAGACGTAGACATAGGCGTAGGCGATGGATCTCAGCACAACATTCTTCGACATCCGGCCATAGGCGACCGGTATGGAGAGAAGCGCCCCAAGCGTGATCGAACTCGCGACCAGGCCCAGCGTCGTGCCGAGGCCCTGGAGATAGCGCGGGCCGTATTTGACGAACCTGTCCGTGTCCCAGCCCGAGACCATCATGTAGGCCAGCGCGATGCCGAGGAGAAGCCAGAGGCCGAGGGCTCCGTAACCCAAGGCACGTGCCCATGTCATGGCCGGGTGCACCTCGGGGGGCGCAGGACGTGCGGGGATCAGTTCCAGAGAGTGGCTCATCGTCTTGCCTCGGCGCGATTGGCCCAGTTGGAAATGGCGTTCAATCCGACAGAGGAGAGGGTGGCGAGCACGAGATAGAGCGCACAGGCGATCCCGTAGAACAGAAAGGCCTCCTTGGTGACCTTGGTGGCGACGCCCGTCTGGCGCAGGATATCGGTGAGACCGATGACCGAGACCAGTGCCGTGTCTTTGAGCAGGTTCATCCAGAGGTTCCCGAGGCCCGGGAGGGCGATGCGGATCAACTGTGGCACGATCACCAGCCGCATGGTGCGACCGCGCGACAGGCCGACCGCGTTGCCGGCCTCATACTGCCCCTTCGGGATCGCCCTGAAGGCAGACAGCAGTACTTCCGAACAGTACGAAGAGAAAACCACTGAGAGGGCCAGCATGCCCGCAAAGAAGGCGTTGATTTCAACGCGCTGGTCGCTGCCGAACCAGCTGAAAACAGCCTGAACCATCATCTGGAAGCCGTAATAGACGATGAAAAGGGTGAGCAGTTCCGGCAGTCCGCGAAAGATCGTGGTGTAGATGCCCGCCGCCGTCCTCAGACTTCTTTCTTCCGATTGCAGCGCAAGCGCGACCAGGAAGCCGAGCAAAAGGCCGACGGGCAGAGTGATCAGCGCAAGGATGATTGTCACCTTGACGCCCAGTGCGATTTCATCGGCCCAACCGACATTGCCGCAGGACAGCAGGCCGTCACCACCGAAGAGCGAGAAAATGCCGATCGGGCCGCAAAACGGATCGAGCCAATAGGATAAAGTGGCCCATAGCGAGCCCAGTGCGGAAGACAGTCCGCCCATGCCATTCCCCCTCGGCGGTATTTTCCGCCTTTTCATGCTTCTCACTAACGCAAGATGGCGGAAGCGCTGTGCTCCCGCCATCTCCATAATCAAAGGATCGGGAAATCAGTTCCCATAGACGTCGAAGTCGAAATACTTCTTGTTGATCTCGGCATATTTGCCGTTGGCGCGGATGGCCTCGATCGCGGCGGAGAATTTGTCGGCGAGCGCCGTTTCACCCTTGCGAACGGCAATGCCCGCTCCTTCGCCGTTGATCTCAACGTCAATCGGCAGTGGCGTCAGGATCTTGCAGCAGGCGCCGGCATCGGTCTTCAGCCATTCCGAGAGAACGACGATGTCGTCGACGACGGCGTCGACACGGCCGCCTTCGAGGTCGAGCTTGTATTCGTCAGCCGTCGGATACAGCTTCAGTTCCGAATCGGGCATGTGCTTTTCGGCGTAGTTGGCGTGGGTCGTCGAGGATTGAGCGCCGATGGTCTTGCCCTTGAGGCCAGCGACGTCGGCGATGGTCGAATCCTTCGGCACGGCGACGGCCGGCGGCGTGTTGTAGTACTTCTTGGAGAAGTCGACCTTTTCCTTGCGCTCGGGAGTGATCGACATCGACGCGATGATTGCGTCGAACTTCTTCGCCTGGAGGGCAGGAATGATGCCGTCCCAATCCTGGGTGACGAATTCGCAGGTGACCTTCATTTCATCGCAGAGCGCCTTGGCGATATCGATGTCGAAGCCGACCAGGGAGCCATCGGCTTCCAGGTTGTTGAAGGGCGGGTAGGCGCCTTCCGTGCCGATGATGAGTTTTTCCTGCGCCATGGCAGAACCGGCAAAGAGCGACAGTCCCGCAATCGAGGCGGCTGCCAGAAAACGTGTCGGAATACGCATGAGATCCCTCTCTGTTGGTGGATGCCGTTTGTCTTTTTAACGCGGCTATCCTGGATCGTGTGGCGTTAGCGGCCACACTTGGGCCCAATATTCGTCTGCTTTCGATGCCGAAATCAACAACAAAGAGTGCTGTATCCCTATTTTCGGTGGCATGCGGCGAGCGAAGATGACTTGAGGCTTCAAATCCTTCTCTTGCCTGATGGAGCAAAAGTGGTTCCAACTCGTTCAGACGAGGTTAATTTTGCGGAACCTAGCTTGGCGGCACTCTCGGTTCGCAGAATCGACTTGGATATTTAACGGCGCTGAGACAAACAGTCGGAAAGACTGCAATCGGCGTGAAGGAAGGAAACGCAGGGCATGTTCAAAAATAGATTGCTGAACACGGTGGCGATCCCGGTGCTGTCCATGGCAGTGCTGGCCGAGCCTGTGGCCGCTTCGGCCATCAGTCAAGGGGTGTCGAAGACGCATTCACGTCAGGCCGAGGAAGGTCTGATCCAACTCGCCCAGGCCGTGGTCTGCAGCGACGGTTCGGAAGCTGCGGACCAGGAAACCTGCGACGCGCGCGATGCGCAGGCCCAGGCGGAAGCGGAAGCACGGGCGCAGGCTGAAGCAGAAGCGGAAGCCCAGCGCCAGGCCGAAGCCGAGGCACAGGCTCAGGCGGAGGCAGAAGCCCAGGCCCAGGCAGAAGCACAGGCGCAGGCGGAAGCGGAGGCCCAGCGTCAGGCTGAGGCCGAAGCGCAGGCCCAGGCCCAGGCTGAGGCGGAAGCACAGGCACAGGCAGAAGCCGAAGCGCAGGCTCAGCAACAGCAGCAGGAAGCCGAAGCCGAGGCGCAACGACAGGCAGAAGCCGAGGCGCAAGCTCAGGCAGAAGCGCAGGCCCAGGCCCAGGCCGAAGAACAGGCCAAGGCCGAAGCAGAAGCCCAGGCGCAGGCCGAAGCTGAGGCACAGGCTCAGGCAGAGGCAGAAGCTCAGGCCAAGGCTGAAGCCGAAGCGCAGGCCCAGCAGGCAACCGAGCAGCCAGCCCCCGAAAGTGTCACCTGCGCGGATGGCTCTACCGCTGCCAGCGAGGCTGAATGCCCCGTTGCCCCGGCTCCGCAGACCGAAGAAGCCGCTCCGGAGCAGCAGACCGAGCAACCCGCAGAGGAGCAGGCTGCCCCCGAACAGACGGAGCCCGCTCAGCCTGAAACCGCTGAACCGGAAACCGAGCAGCAGCCGGCTGATCAGCAGGCAGAGACTCCGGCCGATGGCAGCACGGAGAGCCAGGAGACCACTGGTCAAGACGCGCCGGCCACAGACGGCACGGAGGCGCAGACTGACGGCGAAGCGCCGGCCGATGGCACCGCTGCACCGGAACAGGCAACCGAACAGACCGAACAGGCTCCGACCGAAGAGGTCGTGGTGCCGGCCGTTGTGCCGCCGGAAGATCAGCCGGTAGAGCAGATCACCGACAACCGCACGGAAGAGGAAAAGCAGCAGATCGCTGAAGATCCTTCACAGAGCACCGAGACGGTGGTCCTGCCGGTCGACAATGGAGCTGCCGTTCTCGACAGCGACAAGGATGCCGACAACAGCGGTGGCGAAGCGTCCCGCGAAGAACGGAGCCAGCTCCGTGCGCAGGAAGACGTCGCACCGCCGCCGACAACGGATGCGGAGGCCCAGGCGAGCTTCACGCAGGTCGAGCCGCAGGCAGTGCAGGCGACCATCACTGAAGATGGCACGCGTCTTGACGCGGCCCCGACCTTCGATGTGCCGACCACGGTGACCAACAACATCACCAATGTCACGAACATCACCAACAACACGACGAACAATACGGTCAACAACACCACCAACAACACGGTGATCCAGAACAACGTTGTGAACCAGGTGACCCAGATCCAGGTCATCGAACAGGTTGACAACCGGACGGTCATCAATGTCGGCAACCAGATCATCGTGCGTGGCGACGACCGCGAACGCCTGCGCTACGACTCGCAGGAAAGCTACTACGAGGAACTGCCGCGTGGCCGGACCCGCGAAACGATCATCCGTGAGGACGGATCGCGGATCGTGACCGTCTACAACCGCTACGGCGATATCGTCATCCGTTCGCGGATCTCGCCCCGCGGTCGCGAATATGTTCTGATGTACTCGCCCGAGGCAGACAACGAACGTCCGCAGGTCTTCATCGACGTCGGCCTGTCGCTGCCGCCGATGCGCCTCACCGTTCCGGTGCAGGATTACATCATCAGCACCTCGCGTGCGCCGGATCGGGACTACTACGACTTCCTCGGCCAGCCGCCGGTGGAACGCGTCGAGCGCGTCTATTCGATCGACGAGGTGAAGTCGTCTGCCCGTCTGCGTGACAAGGTCCGTCGTATCGACCTTGACACGATCACCTTCCCGACCGGCTCGGCCGAAGTGCCGCTTGCCCAGGCGAAGACCTTGCGCAAGGTCGCGGACGCGATGAGCAAGCTGCTCGAGAAGGATCCGGGTGAAGTGTTCCTGATCGAAGGCCATACGGATGCCGTCGGTTCCGACAAGGCGAACCTCGTCCTGTCTGACCAGCGCGCGGCAACGGTTGCTGGCCTGCTGACCGAAGTCTACGGCATCCCGCCGGAAAACATGTCGGTCCAGGGTTATGGCGAGCGTTACCTGAAGATCCGCACAGAAGCGGCTGAACAGCAGAACCGCCGCGTTGCCATCCGCCGCGTCACCTCGCTGGTGCGCCCGGCCGGTGTATCCGCCAAGAACTGATCGGAATCGTCCGACACAAGAAAGGGGCCGCCGGCGTGATCCGGCGGCCCCTTTTCAGTTTGTCGGGGTGTCACCTGCGCTGTGGCAGTCCCGTCACCGCAATGATGAAGTCGGCGATTGCCGCTGTATCGTCCAAATCGAAGACGGGAAGATCTGTCTCCTTAACCCCATGATCGGCGGCGATGGCCTTGATCCATGGGTCGGTTGGCGCGAGCGGTTCCCGTTTGTTCGCTTCCAGCCGTCGCGCCTCGATCTTCGGCACCGGTTCCCGTTTGTAGCCCTCGATCAGGACCAGGTCGCAAGGGGCGATTCGGCTCAGGATTTCCTCGAAGCTCGGTTCCGGCGCGCCGCGCAGTTCATGCATGATCGCAAACCGTGTGCCGGATACGATCGCCACTTCGTGCGCGCCCGCCTGGCGGTGGCGAAAGCTGTCGGCACCGACCTTGTCGATGTCGAAGTCATGATGGGCATGCTTGATCGTCGAGATGCGGTAGCCACGCCGCGTGAATTCCTCGACGAGCCGGACTGCAAGGCCTGTCTTGCCCGAATTCTTCCAGCCGGCGATGCCAAAGATCCTCGGTTTGTCCGTCATGCGCCGCCTCCGTCGATCACCTCGCGGGCGAGGGCAAGGTCCGCAGGCGTATTGATGTTGAAGAAGGGATCCACCTCTCCGCGCCCGTCCATCCTCGTCAGCATGTCAAAATGCACACGGCGGAACGGATGCCGGCGGATGAAGTCGCGGACCCGGCGATGATCCGGATCGTCGATCCAGGATCGCAGATCCTCTGCCAACCGGATCGGCCAGAGCGCGACGACCGGGTGGTCCCGACCGCCTGAGGATGCCATGACGATCTCGCCCGGCGATAGCTCGGTTGCAAGGCGTGGCACGAGGTCGGGGGGCAGAAAAGGTGCGTCACCGGGCACCGTCAGCAGATGGCTGGCTTCGCCCGAGAAGGCCTGCATGCCGGCCAGCACGCCGGCGAGGGGTCCTGGGCGCTCTGCCACCGTGTCGGGACAATTGCGGTAAGACCCGGCGAATGGATGATCGGGCGGCAGATTGACCGCAAGTGTCGATACTTGTGGTCGCAAGCGGGCGACGATGACATCGAGGAGCGGTTTGCCGCCGAGAATGGCCCGCGTCTTGTCCTCGCCCAGTCGCCGTGACAGCCCGCCGCCGAGGACCAGGCCCGGTATGCCAATTGGTCCCATCAACGTGTCGCTCCGACGGAAATATGCCGTTGCAGCCAAAGCCAACCGATTGCGAGAAGTGCCAGCACGCAGCAGGCGAACATCACGAGAAGGAGGGGCATGGCGCCTGTCTCTACTGACAGGATGGCGGAGGCGAGCCAGGACACGAACGCACCTCCGCCCATGGTAATCGCACCGCCCAGGCCGGAGGCGGAGCCCGCCAGTTCCGGGCGTACGCTGACGATCCCGGCATTGGCGCTCGGCAGCGACAACCCGTTGCCGAAGCCGACAATGATCTGCGGGGCGAAGAAGGCAAGGGAGGTCGTCAGATCCTGAGAGAAGAAGAGAATGGGGAGGGATGCGCCGGCCAGGGCGACACCGCCGCCGATCAGCATCATCGCCTCGATGCCGGCACGGCGGGCATAACGTCCGGACAGGAAATTGCCGGCAATATAGCCTGATGCGATGAACATGAATTGCAGACCGAGCACACTCGGTGTCATGCCCATCAGTGTGCCGCCGACAAAGGGTGCGCCGCCGAGGAAGGCGAAGAAGGCGCCTGACGTGAAGGTGGCCGCCAGCGTAAAGGCCCAGAAGCGGCCGGAGGCCAGCAGGCCGGGCCAGGCGCGGAACTGGGCGGTGAAGCTGCTGCTCTTTTGCCGGTTGGTCTCGCCGAGATCGCTGCGCACCAGCACGAGGACGAGAAAGCCTGCGATGGCGATGGCAGCGAAATTCGCCCTCCAGCCGAAGGCGTCACTCAGGAGGCCGCCGACGGTTGGTCCCAGCATGGGAACGAGCGTCATGCCCATTGTGACATAACCGATCATGGATGCGGCCTCCTCGACTGGCACCATGTCCCGGATGATGGCGCGCGACAGGACAAGACCGGCCACGACGGCGGTCTGCGCCATTCGGGCCACGGTCAGGACCTCGATCGAGGTGGCTGTCATGCAGACGAGCGAGGCGGCAAGAAGGATGGCCAAGGCACCCAGCATGACCGGCCGGCGGCCGTAACGGTCGGACAAGGGGCCAATGATCAGCTGGACCAGGGCGGTCATCGCAATATAGCCGGAGACCAGGATCTGGACACGGTCATAGTCGACGGCCAGATCCTTTGCCATGGCCGGCAGGGATGGCAGGAAGATGTTCATCGTCAGTGCCGAGAGCCCGGCGATCGAGACGAGGCTCACGATGTGCGGCGGGCTGGTCCGGTCGAAAAAGCGGGTCGGCAGCACGGGCATTCCTTCTGACGATGATCGGGGTGATCAGCCGGGCGAGCCCGGTTCGGAGGCGCTGGCCACGGCCGCCTTCCTCTGCTTTTCCCTGTAGAACGTATAGAGGCCGGAGCCGATGACAATGGCGGCACCAATGCCCATCGAAAGATCCGGTGTCTCGCCGAAAAACAGCATGCCCAAGGCCACAGCCCAAAGCAGGCTCGTGTAGCGGAACGGTGCGATGAAGGAGATTTCGCCCAGCCGCATGGCCATGATGATTGCCTGATAGCCGACGAAGAGGAAGGCCGAGGCAAGAGCGATGGTGGCAAAGGTGTCGAGCGACACCGGCTTCCAGCCGCCGAAAGCCGGTACCAGCAGGAGGCCGGCGAGCGAAATCGACGAGGCGGTGAAGAGGGTGACGGTCAAAGAAGAGACGTTCGGGTCGATCTTGCGGGTGACCAGATCGCGGCCGGCTGCGGTGATGACGCTGAGGACCACATAGAGCGAGGCCAGCGTGAAGCCTTCCGGGCCGGGTTTGATGATGACCATGACGCCGAGGAATCCCAGGCCGATTGCCGTCCAGCGGCGCCAGCCGACGGGTTCGCGGTAGACGAGTGCGGCGCCTAAGGTGACCGCGAGCGGCAGGGACTGCAGAATGGCCGAGGCGTTGGCCAGCGGTACCTGGCCGAGCGCCGAGAGAAAGGCGATGGCGGCGATCGTCTCGAAGGCAATCCGGCACAGAATGAGGGGCTGCAGGATGTTGCGCAGATGATCGAGAGCGCCCAGTCGACGCGCGACGGCATAGACCAGGATTGTCGTGATGGCACCGCGCACGAACATGATCTGCGCGACCGTCAACTCGTCGGTGACCGACTTCGTCAGGGCATCGTTGAAGGTGAAACCTGCCATCGAGGCCGCCATCAACAGCGCGCCGCGGGCATTCTCGGATAAGGCCATTCCAGGGATTCCCATGCTTGCGAAGCGGTTGTAGACCATGGTGTCGGGCGGCGGAACCGGATTTCTTAGTCAATCTGCGCTTGCCAGGCCGTAGAGGGCCAAAAAGCCGGTTTCGGATTAACCATTGGTCAAGGGCCGACGGCGAAGCTTCGGGCGGCTCCGCATGAGGTGGCGCCGCCCGCTCGACGCTGCGCCGATGTTGGCCGCAGAACGGTCGATCCTCCCGAGGGTTCCATGATTTTCATTGATCGCCTCCTGCAAAGCCGCAGGATCGTCACCAAAGTATTGCTATTCGTTATTCCTCTCGTTGTTCTTATGGCAGGCGTCGGTCTGCTCGGTTACCGCACTGCCACCATGCTCAACGGTCACATGACCGTCACCCGTGCCACGATCGGCAATATCAGCGATCTGGAGCAATTGCAGACGGGACTGCAGGAATTCAGCCTCGATCCGACCGAAGCGAGCAGGGAGGCTCTGCTGACGGCGATTGAGGCACAGGAAAAGGGTCTCGGCGTTCTCGACGGCGTGCTCGCCAAGCAGGCAGAGGCCGCAGATCTCGGTGCGCTGCGTAACCTGCCGTCTCTGATGCGTGACGAAACGGCAGCGCTCTGGGACAACAAAGTCCGCCGCGATGCGCTGGATGCGCAGCTTACCCAAGTGGTTGGTTCCCTGAATGCCGAGGGGCAGACGATTCTGAAGCAGGTCGAGTTCGTTCGCACGGATCTTGCCGGCAAAGAGCTCTTCGCCAAGGAACTGCTGTTCGATGCCGCAGCGTTCAAGAGCCTGCTCGACCGGCTCGGCAAGTTGCGTGTCGGCGTGCAGATGGCATTCACCCCCGAGGAGCAGCTGTCCGAGACGAAGCTCTATATCGCGCCGCTGAAGAAGGACATCGGCAAGGCCGAAGTCATCGTGTCGGAGAAGGGAAAGCTGTTGGTCGATGAGGTGTCGGCTTCGATCGCCAAGATCGAGGCCACGTTGAATGGCAATGCGGCTGATGATGCGAAGGCGCAGGATATCGGTCGCGTGCTGTCAGAGCTGGTCCTGATCGAGCAGAAGATTACCTTGCAGGGCGCCAAGAATTCGGATGTGGCAGCGGATCGCTTCGTCAGTCTCGACAAGCTGGTGGCCGAGCAGAAGGAGTTGATGGGGCTCGTCGATACGGCGATCATGGAGATCGCCACGACCGAACTCAAGGTCCAGCAGATGCTGGGTACGCTCGACGATCAAAGTCGTCAGGCCCTGGTCGACAAGGTCGAATCCTTGAAGGGGATTGCGACCCGGATTTCCGAACTCGGTGTGAAAAACAGTGCGCTTCGTGATTTTCCTCAGAAGATTGCACCGTCGCTGGAAGCCCTTATCACGGGCTCGCAGGAACGGCTCGACGCCGGCCGTGACTGGCAGGCCCGGCGCCTGTCGGCCAACGGTCACGTTTCTGAGGCGATGGAGACGCTGCGCAACTTTGTCAGCCATGCCCAGGAGATCGGCCGCGAGGATAGCGAACGCTCGGCATCCATCTCGGTGGTCACGATGGTCGTCGGGACACTGCTTGCCATCATTGGCGGTCTGATGCTGATCGAAACGCTGCGAGCGCCGCTCAAGCGCATTACCGGCGTGATGTCGCGGCTTGCCAGCGGCGATCTCTCGGTGCCGATCGAGGGTCGCAATCGCGGCGACGAGATCGGCGACATGGTGCGATCGGTCACCGTCTTCCGCGATGCAGCACTGGAAAACAAAAGGCTGGAGGAAGAGGCCGCTGCCGCGCGCGCGCAATCGGAACAGGAAAGCGCCCATCGCTCGCAGGAGCGGGCGCGTGTCGAGGCCGATCAGCGCGCCGCTCTCGAAGCGCTGTCTTCGGTGCTGCAGGCGCTTGCCAATGGCCAGCTCAACGTCACCATGCGCGATGATCTGCCTGCAGATTTCGTGGCCATGGCGTCAACCTACAATCAGGCTGTCGAGACCCTGCGGGCGACGCTGGAAGAGGTGCGGGCAGCGAGCGCGGATATCAATGCCGGGACCGAGAACCTCGCCGTCTCGGCCGACGATCTCGCCCGTCGCACCGAACAGCAGGCGGCAGCTCTCGAGGAGAGCGTGCGGGCCCTGTCGCATCTGAGCGATGTCGTGCGCTCAACCGCAGACGGAGCAGGGCGCACGGCCCAATCCGTTCAGGTGGCGCGCGACCATGCCCGCCAGTCCGGCGTGGTGGTGCGCAAGGCGGTCGAAGCCATGTCGGAGATCAGCCGTTCTTCCGAGAAGATCTCGACCATCATCGGCGTGATTGACGAGATCGCCTTCCAGACCAATCTTCTGGCACTCAATGCCGGTGTCGAGGCTGCCCGCGCCGGCGAGGCGGGACGTGGCTTTGCGGTCGTTGCCCAGGAGGTTCGGGAGCTTGCCCAGCGTTCGGCCAACGCGGCGAAGGAAATCAAGACCCTCATCACCGCGTCCGGCGGGCAGGTTCGCTCGGGTGTGGAACTTGTCGAACACACCGGCGTCGCACTGCAGTCGATCATCGATCAGGTCGAGGAAGTGCAGGGGCTTGTCGAGACGATCTCGGCTGCAACCCGCGAGCAGTCGACGGGCATCAGCGAAGTCACGCATGCGGTGCGCGACGTCGAGCTCATCACCCAGCAGAATGCCGCCATGGTCGAGGAGAACAATGCCGAGATCCATGGACTGCGGCAGCGGGTGGATATCCTGATGCACAAGATCGGCCACTTCCGCACAGAACTCGCTGTTTCCGGACGGGACGAGTTCCGGCGCTCGGCCTGATCGGCCAAATAACTTGCGTTGTCGGCGGCGATCAGCCGCCGGTGACGCTCATGTGCCGCCCGACGGCCGGCTTCCTGTGGCTGCGGTCGATGATGAAATCGTGACCCTTCGGCTTGCGGCCGATCGCTTCGTCTATGGCCGAGGCGAGGAAGGCGTCATTGTCCGAGGCGCGCAGGGCCGTGCGCAGATCTGCGGCATCGTCCTGGCCGAGGCACATATAGAGCGTGCCGGTGCAGGTCAGCCGCACTCGGTTGCAGCTTTCGCAAAAGTTATGGGTGAGGGGCGTGATGAAGCCCAACCGCCCGCCTGTTTCCTTGACCTCGACATAGCGTGCCGGGCCGCCGGTGCGAAAGGGAATGTCGGTCAGCGTGAACTGGTCCTCCAGCCTTTCGCGCACAAGCGACAAAGGCAGGTACTGGTCTGTCCGATCCTCGCCGATCTCGCCCATGGGCATGGTTTCGATCAGCGTGAGCTCCATGCCTTCGGCATGG
This sequence comes from Rhizobium sp. AG855, assembly GCF_003610655.1. Lineage (NCBI taxonomy): Bacteria > Pseudomonadati > Pseudomonadota > Alphaproteobacteria > Hyphomicrobiales > Rhizobiaceae > Rhizobium > Rhizobium sp. AG855. The sequence goes on from NZ_RAQG01000003.1 coordinate 1,237,015, forward strand.
GCGAATTCCATCAGCGACGGGATTTCGTGTTCGTTGAAGTCTTTCAGAGCCACGGCATTGAGCTTGATCGCGATTCCAGCCTTTTGTGCCGCTCGAATGCCGTCCATCACCCGGTCGAAATCGCCCCAGCGGGTGATCGCCTTGAACTTGGCCGGATCCAGCGTGTCCAGCGAGACGTTGATGCGACGCACGCCGGCATCCGAAAGTTCGGCGGCAAAGCGGGCAAGCTGCGAACCGTTGGTGGTGAGCGTCAACTCGTCGAGGCCGCTGCCCAGATGCCGCGAGAGGCCGCGGATCAAATGCATGATGTTCTTGCGCACCAGCGGCTCGCCGCCGGTCAATCGCAACTTGCGCACTCCCTTGGCGATGAAGGCCGAACAGAGCCGGTCCAGCTCTTCCAGCGTCAGCAAGTCCTTCTTCGGCAGGAAGGTCATGTCTTCCGCCATGCAATAAGTGCAGCGGAAGTCGCAGCGATCGGTCACGGAGACGCGCAGATAGCTCACGGTACGGCCGAACGGGTCGATCATGGGGCTTGCCCCATCCCCGAGAGGTGTTGCCGCCAGCGTGCCTGAAATCTGCTGCAAGTCTTTGCTCCGTGTTTCAGCTGCAATGTGGGGCCATGAGGATCGAGCGTCAAGCGAAGGTCTTCCGGACCAGGTGCATGAAGGGCAAAACAGCTTGCATGAGCAGGGCCTTGGGCCTAACTCTCACGCCGAATTGTATGAGGAAGAGGGCCCTTCAATGTCTGAGATCTGGCCGAGCGAACTCAAGGTGTCCAAGGATCGCAGGACGCTTGCCGTGAGCTTCAATGACGGTGTCGTCGTCAGCTTGCCAGCGGAGATGCTCCGGGTTCTGTCACCCTCTGCAGAGGTTCAGGGTCATGGACCCGGCCAGGCGGTCACGGTGCCGGGCAAGCGGAATGTCGCGATCCGTTCGATGACGCCTACGGGCAATTACGCCGTGCGGATCGGTTTCGATGACGGCCATGACACCGGCATCTTCACCTGGATCTATCTGAGGGAACTGGGCGAGAGCGGCACGGATAAATTTGCCGATTATGAGCGCTCGCTTGCCGAAAAGGGTCTCAGCCGTGACCCGCGCTGAGGCCGACGTCGCTCGCGTCCTCATGCCCTGCATCCACCGCCATCATGCGCTGGATCAGGCGCTCCATGGTCTCGGCCATACGGGTGCATTCCTCGATCGGGGTTGCCGACAGCATCTGCTCGATCAGCTCCGTCTGGATCGCCATCGCCTTCTCGGTCAGCGTCCTGCCATCCGCGGTCAGAGATAATCTCAGGACGCGCTTGTCGCGTTGATCAGCATTTCGCTCCAGAAGTCCGCGCTTTTCCATCTGCGGCAAGAGCATGCTCATATTGGATCGACCGACCAGGAGTTTCCGGGCCAGCTCCTGCTGCGAAATGCCTTCGAAACGATAGAGATTGATCAGGATGTCCAGGTGCGGCGGCTTGATGTCGAGGGGCGCGAGTGCCCGTGTGAGCGTCTGTTGCATGAGCTGACACGCTCGGGCGACTGAGATCCAGCTGCGAAACCGCGGATGGTCCCAAGGGAAGGCTTGATTTTTGTTCATTCTTGTACTTTATTGTTCAGCATTGAACATATTTCCGGGATCCCGACTATGACATCCTTTGCTCTCAAGGTCACCCGTCAGGCATTCGCGAAGCTGGAGAAGCTGTCGCCGGATGCCTCGGGGAAGCTTGCATTCGAGCTCTTCTGTCGCACACCGACGCGCAAGCCGAAAGGTTCCAAGGCCGCCTCGGTTTTTCGCCGGGGCGCTGAGCGGCTTAAACACGCGAGCACCGTACGCCTGGCTCTGTCACGGGGGATGGCCGCTGCCCATCACCTGACGCCTGGGGCTTCATCCGGTGGGAGCGGGGCGGCGCGTATCCTTGTTGTGCACGGCTGGGGATCGCGTGCCGAATATCTCACGGAGATGGCAGCAGGATTGCTGGATGCGGGGGCGGAGGTGGTGCTGCTCGATCTTCCCGGCCATGGCGCATCAAGCGGGCGCAGGCTTGAACTCCGGATCGCAGCAGAGGCCATCGTGGCAGCCGAGCGGCATTTTGGTCGTTTTGACGGTGTAGTCGGCCACTCGTTCGGCGGGGCCGCCGTGATGATGGCGGCCGGCGGCATTTTTTGTGATGTCCCGGTGCTCAATGCTCCACGTATTGCGCTGATCGGTGCGCCGTCGAGCATCAGCGAAGTCTTTAGCGGTTTTGCCAATACCATCGGGCTCGGGAGGGCGAGCCTCGCCGCGATGCGGGCTCGGGTCCAAGCGCTGTCCGGACGCAGCGTCGAGGAACTGGACGGTGTGGCCGTCGCGCGACGGCTCGACCGGCCACTGCTCGTCGTGCATGCGGAGGACGACAAGGAGGTCAATGTCGGCCATGCACAGCGCTACATCGGTGTCTCGCGGCATGTCCGCCATCTCTGGGCCAATGGCCACGGACATCGGCGGATCGTCAGCGCACCGGAGGTGATCCGTGCGGTCGGCGAATTTCTGCTTGCCGAGAGGGCGACCGTTGCGGATGCTCAGCGCATCGTGTCTTGATCCTGTCATGCGGTTTGCCTAAGCGCTGTGGGATCGTCCGGTTCGACGCGCGGGAGGCTTTGATGACCATCATTCAGACAGAAGAACAGCTGAAGCTCCTATACGGGGAGGTCAGCGAAGCTTCGGTTGCCAAGGTCACGTCCTACCTGACCGATGCCTATCGGCAGATGATCGGCTTATCGCCTTTCGTGGCGCTCGCAACGGTCGGTCCAGAAGGCCTCGATTGTTCGCCGCGTGGCGACGCCGGCTCCGTTGTTCGCATCGAGGACGAACGGACGCTCGCCCTGCCGGACTGGCGGGGCAACAACCGCATCGATTCGCTGCTCAACATCGTGCGGGACCCTCGGGTGGCGCTGATGTTTCTCATCCCGGGGTCAAACTCTGTGATGCGCGTGAATGGACGGGCGGTGATTTCCGTGGATGGAGCCCTGCTCGAAAGCTTCGAGATGGACGGCAAACATCCGCGCAGTGTGATTGTCGTTACGATCGACGAGGTTTATTTCCAATGCGCCCGGGCCGTCATGCGAGCGGAGCTGTGGAATCCGGACCGCAGGGTGGCTGCCAGCGATCTGCCGACGCCTGGCGAAATGTTGAAAGCGGCCAAGGCTGGTTTCGATCAGGAAACCTATGACCGCGAATGGCCTGCAAGAGCCGCCAAGTCGATGTGGTAAGCGGCCGGCTGATCAGCGCTTGTAGATCAGCCAGCTCTTGGTGAAGTCCTTCTTCATGCCCTCTTCATAGGCGCGAGTCCGGTTGCGCCCTGCGTTCTTGGCGCAATAGAGGGCGATGTCCGCCTTGGCGTAGAGTTCGCCGGCGTCTTCCGAATCCGTCGCCATGCTGTAACCCAGCGAGATGGTGATCGGGCCGTAATTCACGCCGGTCTTCGAATTCTTGAAGGGCGTGGTTTCGAGGGCCACGCGGACGCGTTCGCAGTTCTGCTGCACTTCGTCTGCCGTGTTGCCTTCGATGATGATGGCGAATTCCTCGCCGCCGGTGCGGGCGACGAAACAATCCTTGCGCACGTTGCTGCGCAGGACGGTCGCGACGGTTGCAAGGATCTTGTCGCCGACCGGGTGGCCGTAGACGTCGTTGATCTTTTTGAAGTTGTCGATGTCGGCGAGAACGAGTGCGGCAAGCGGGCGGGTACCGCTGACATAGACGGCGGCCAGTTTCTCGTCGAAGGCGCGGCGGTTCGCGATGCGCGTCAGCGAATCCGTATTGGCGATGCGCTTGTATTCATCGAGTTCGCGACGGACCTCGTCCATTTCCTGGGAGCGCTGGGCCATCTGAACGACGGTCTCTTCGCCATGCGCCATGGTGCTACCAGTGGCTTCCGTCAGGATGTTGATTGCGCTGCGAAGGATGTCGGCGCTGTTGCTGCTCTTGGAATTGATGCGGCTATAGGTTTCTCCCAAAAGCCGGTTGTAGCTCTCCAGCGACGTCTGTTCCTGACGCAGCACACGCAGCAATGCATCCAGTTCACCGAGAATGCGCGAATGGACGTTTTCCATTGCGCGGGTCTGGTTGTGGTTGAAATACTGTTCGCCGATCGCGTCCAGCTCATCCTGGTTGGCGCGGCTGCCAAGGGCGGCCAGCTCGCGCGACAGTGCCGGATTGGAGCCGATAAACGCCTCGTAGAACAGCTCGTAATTGCGCGGAATCGGCGCGACACCCATCGTGCGCATGGCATAGGTAATCTGTGCCGCAATGTCGGGTGCTTGCGTCTTGGACGGCGCTGCCGTGGTCATTCGGCCAACTCCAATTATCCTCTTGGGTGCCCCTTAAAGGTCAAGAAAGATATTAGCGTCAAATGATTTTGAAAGATTTAATGCTGCCGTTACGACAAGTAATTGATACAAAATCGAGCAATGCCGGGAATTTCTATTTAACTGTATGTTTTTGATGCATTTTGGCGTGCCGCGACGGCTCATGGCTGACGTCGCGGCACGTTCATCGGTGAAAAAAATCAACCGAGATTGAATTCCTGGAAGAAGTCGTTGCCCTTGTCGTCGGTGACGATGAAGGCGGGAAAGTCTTCGACTTCGATCCTCCAGACAGCTTCCATGCCGAGTTCCGGATACTCGAGAACCTCGACCTTCTTGATGCAGTCCTGGGCGAGCCGGGCGGCGGGGCCGCCGATGGAGCCGAGATAAAACCCGCCATGGGTCTTGCAGGCTTCCCGGACCGCACGCGAGCGGTTGCCCTTGGCGAGCATAACCATCGAACCGCCAAAGGACTGGAACTGGTCGACATAGCTATCCATGCGGCCGGCCGTCGTCGGCCCGAAGGAGCCGGAGGCGTAGCCGGTCGGGGTCTTGGCCGGACCGGCGTAGTAGACCGGGTGGTTCTTCATGTAGTCGGGCATGCCTTCGCCCTTTTCCAGCCGATCGCGGATCTTGGAATGGGCAAGGTCGCGGGCGACGATGATCGTGCCGGTCAGCGACAGTCGAGTCTTGACCGGATGTTTCGTCAGTTCCGCCAGGATGGCCGTCATTGGCTGGTTGAGGTCGATCTTGACCACGGACGAGGAGAGGGAGCTCTCATCGATGTCCGGCATGTATTTCGACGGATCGGTTTCCAGCTGCTCGATATAGATGCCATCCTTGGTGATCTTGCCCTTGGCCTGGCGGTCGGCGGAACAGCTGACACCGAGGCCGATCGGGAGCGAGGCACCATGGCGGGGCAGGCGGATGACACGCACGTCATGACAGAAATATTTGCCGCCGAACTGGGCACCGACACCCATCGACTGGGTGAGCTTGTGGATCTCCTTTTCCATCTCGATGTCACGGAAAGCGTGGCCGCTCTCCGAGCCTTCGGTCGGCAGGTCGTCGAGATAGCGCGCCGAAGCCAGCTTGACGGTCTTCAGCGTCATCTCGGCGGAGAGGCCGCCGATGACGATCGCCAGATGGTAGGGGGGACAGGCAGCCGTACCCAAGGTGAGGATCTTCTCCTTAAGGAAGTCGATCATGCGGTCGTGGGTCAAAAGAGACGGTGTTCCCTGATAGAGGAAAGTCTTGTTGGCCGAGCCGCCGCCCTTGGCCATAAACAGAAACTTGTAGGCATCCTCGCCCTCTTCATAGAGGTCGATCTGGGCCGGGAGGTTGGTCTTGGTGTTCTTTTCCTCGAACATCTTGATCGGGGCGAGCTGCGAGTAACGCAGATTGCGGCGCTCATAGGCGTCGCGCACACCTTCTGCCAGCGCTGCGTAGTCCTGACCGTCGGTCCACACCCGGCGGCCCTTCTTGCCCATCACGATCGCGGTGCCGGTATCCTGGCACATCGGCAGGATGCCGCCGGCGGCGATGTTGGCATTCTTCAGGAGATCGAAGGCAACGAAGCGATCGTTGTCGGTCGCCTCAGGGTCTTCAAGGATCGAGGCGAGCTGCTTCAGGTGGCCGGGACGCAGGAGATGGTTGATATCGGACAGCGCGGTTTCGGCGAGCAGGCGCAGTCCCTCCGGCTCCACCGTCAGGATTTCCTGACCCTTGAATGTTTCGACGGACACATGGTCCGAGGTGATCTTGCGGTAGGGGGTCAGGTCTTCGCCAATTGGGAACAGATCGTCTGCCATCACGGGGCCTTTCGCGGCATCAGCTGGAAATTCCGGTGGTTTACGGGGAAGCACTTAACATTTCAATGCGCCGAAAGCCGCAAGCTGCGCGTTGATCGCAGCACCGCGGAATTGAGGAGACGGCGTGCGACTTGCATGCCACGGTGTGGAGCAGATTCGGAGAAGAGCAGGCATGGTATTGGACAGCGCTAACAAAAGTACCTGGCGACGATCGATCGTCATCAAGATCTTTCTGCTGAGCTTCGTCTGCATTCACCTGCCTCTCATCGCCTTGCTGATCGCCTTTGGGACAGATACCGCCGCCGATGGCCTGTCCGCTGCGATTGTGGTTCTGGCTGCGACCTTGCTCGGCACTGTTGCCTGCCTTGCGACCATGTGGTGGCTGACCCGGCCCTTGCGTCTTCTTGCCTTGGCGATCACCCGTTATCGGAGCGGCGGGAGCTTCTCCGAAGAGCGCCTCAACCTGCATGGCAATGACGAGATCGCGGTTGTGACCCGGGCTGTCTGCGGCATGGTCGGGGAGATCGCAGCCCTGGCCGAGCGGGTCGATGGACAGCCTGGGCTTGATCCGTTGACCGGCCTCTTGAACGGCAGCGCGGCCTATGGCGTGGAGCTCGACCGTCTTGGCTATCCAACAAACAGCGGCGAGGCGATTACCGTTGCAGTTTTTGAACTCGACGCCATCGATTCCTTGCCGCTCAGCCATGACAGGGAGGTGGCTGATCTTGCGCTGGTGGCCGTCGGTGACCTCGTGCGCGCACACTTCGCTCCGCGACCGGTCGCAGCCCGCATGTCGGCAACCACATTCGTCCTGCTTTTTGCCGGGGACGGACCAGAGGCGATCTATGCCTGCTGCGAGGCCTTGCGGCGGGCGATCTCCGAGCTTGACGTCGGTTCCGACATCCGGCGCAGGCTGCGCGCGACCTTTGGCCTTGCAACGCGCCGAGAGCGGGAAAGCATGGCTGATCTCTTGCACCGGGCCGACATGGCGCTGTTTCGCGCCAAGGATACGCTCCGGACCGGGCTCGAAGCATTAAAGCCATGAGAGGTCTGGGGCGGGCGGCACGTTCAAGCCGCCCGCACTCGCTGGTTATTGAGGCCGGATCATCAGTTCCGGCCGGACATACTGGTCGAATTCCTCATTGCTGAGGTAGCCGCCGCCGACGGCTTCTTCGCGCAAGGTCGTGCCGTTCTTGTGGGCTGTCTTGGCGATCTTGGCGCAGGCGTCATAGCCGAGCCTGCCGTTGAGAGCGGTCACCAACATCAGCGAGTTCTCGACACCCTTGCGGATGTTGTCCTCCCGCGCCTCGATGCCGACGACGCAGTTGTCGGTAAAGGACACGGCGGCGTCGCCCAGAAGCTGGACCGATTGGAGGAAGTTGTAGGCCATCATCGGATTGTAGACGTTGAGTTCGAAATGTCCCTGGCTGCCGGCAAAAGTGATGGCGGCCTGGTTGCCGAAGATGTGGGCGCAGACCTGGGTGAGGGCTTCCGACTGGGTCGGGTTGACTTTGCCCGGCATGATCGAGGAACCCGGCTCATTCTCCGGCAGCTGCAATTCGCCCAGACCGGCGCGAGGTCCAGAGCCGAGGAAGCGGATGTCGTTGGCGATCTTGAACAGGGCGGCGGCGGCGGCATTGATCGCGCCGTGGGCAAAGACCATGGCGTCATGGGCGGCCAGAGCCTCGAACTTGTTCGGGGCGGTGACGAAGGGCAGGCCGGTGATCGCAGCGATCTCTTCCGCGACCTTTTCGGCAAAGCCGATCGGCGCGTTGAGGCCTGTGCCGACGGCTGTGCCACCCTGCGCGAGTTCATAGAGGCCGGGAAGCGTCAATTCGATGCGTTTGATCGACGAGGCGACCTGCGCGGCATAGCCCGAGAACTCCTGGCCGAGCGTCAAGGGCGTGGCATCCTGGGTATGGGTGCGGCCGATCTTGATGATGTGATCGAAGGCTTTGGCCTTTGCGTCGAGGGCGCCATGCAGGTGTTTCAGTGCCGGGAGAAGGTGATGCACCACATGCTCGGCGGCTGCGATGTGCATGGCCGTCGGATAGGTGTCGTTTGACGACTGGCTCATATTGACGTGGTCGTTGGGATGGACCGGCTTCTTCGAGCCCATCTCGCCGCCCAGCATTTCGATGGCCCGGTTCGAGATCACCTCGTTGGCGTTCATGTTGGACTGCGTTCCGGATCCGGTCTGCCAGACAACGAGCGGGAAATGGTCGTTGAGCTTGCCGTCGATCACCTCCTGTGCGGCGACGATGATCGCTTCCGCCAGTTGGGGTTCGAGCTTGCCGAGGGCGAGATTTGCGCGGGCGGCTGCCTGCTTGACGATGCCGAGGGCGCGAATGACCGGCAGCGGTTGCTTCTCCCAACCGATCTTGAAATTGCCGAGGGATCGCTGGGCCTGGGCGCCCCAGTAGCGATCTGTCTCGACCGCGATCGGTCCGAAGGTGTCGGTTTCGGTTCGTTTCGTCATGGGAAATTCAGCCTTTTCGGATGGTTGATCAGGATGCGCAGCACGGGCGGCAATGTAGGATGCATCGCCATCGTTGCAACTGCATGGCTTTATCTTGCGTATGCATGTCAAGTATTTTTGCACGCCGTCCCATGCTGCTGCACTCTTCGGTCCGGCCGGCGGCTTGTGTCAAATTCGGCACGCGTCACGACAATTTGTCTCGGCCGTGACAGTGTATAGCGGGCAGGGTTTTGCTACATTTCATTAACGTCAATGAAAAATTAACGAATGTTTCCATTAAGTTTCTCCTCAGGCAGCGCTTTTTGAACGGCGCGGTCGCGTGAATTTCTGCCCGGCGTTCCGTTCACCCTTGCGGCGTCGAACTTCCCAATCCAAGGCTGATCGGCTAGTGATCCGCGCAAATGGCCATCAAGCCGCGAGTCCATCGGGCTCGACCTGACATGAGAGCAAGAATGACGAGAACTCCCACATTCGTACTGACGGCATTCCTGGCGGCGACGACTGCCCTTGGTGCATTGCCTGAGCAGGCTTCAGCAACGACGCTTCTCGATCTTCTGCGCGGTGGTCCCGGCCGCAACACACGCGAGAAGGCACGACCGAACCTTCTGGAGCAGCAGGCGCTTGGCGGCCTTGAAATGGGCGATCCCGAGCCGCTGCCGAAGGTGACGGGGCCGCGTTATTACACTTACAAGCCGGAAGCCCAGCGGGCGATCCGGATCGCTTTGCCGACGGCCGCGAACGGCGATCCGGCTGCTCAGAACGAAGTGCTCGGCACGCGCCGCTTCCTGGCCGAGGTGAACGTGCGGGCGAATGACGAGGTCGCCAAGACCGTCGAAGCCTACTATTCCAACGCGACGAAGCCGCTAATCTGGGTGGACGAGGCAGGCTTGTCCGAACGCGGCCGGCAGATGGTCGCGGCACTGGCGGATGCCAGCGCGGCCGGGCTGTCGCCGGAAGATTATGCCGTGACCTTGCCGTCTGACGCCAGCGCCACCGCCGATCCGGAATTGCGCCAGCGTGAATTGATGGGCTTCGAAGTCGCCTTGTCCGCCAAGGTTTTGACCTATGTCCAGGACACCGTGCGCGGGCGCATCGATCCTAACAAGATCTCTGGTTACTACGACTTCAAGCGGAAAGGCGTGAACATCGCCCCGGTGCTCGACATGCTGCGCAAGAGCCCTGATGTCGCGGCCTATCTTCGCAATCGCGACCCCAAGAACCCGCAATTCCTCGCACTGCGCGCCGAATTGGAACGTTTGCGTGCAGAAGATGCGCAGGCGTCCGTCGAACCGATCACGATTGCTCCCGGCACGCTGCTGAAGCCAGGCCAGACCAACCCGGAATTGTCGCGCATCGTGGGTGCGGTCAAGCAGGTTGCCTCCGAGGCGGTGCTGTCCCAGCATGCCGCGACGCTTGCCGCTTATACCGGAACCCCGGACTACACGCCGGAGCTGGTTTCGCTGGTCGAAACCTTCCAGAAGGAAAAGGGCCTGAAAGCCGATGGTGTCGTCGGCCCGGCAACGATCCGTGCGATGACCGGCCACAGCAATCAGGAAAAGATCGCAAAGCTGCAGGTCGCCATGGAAGCCGTCCGTTGGTTGCCGTCCGATCTTGGCCAGCGTTACGTCTTCATCAACCAGCCTGCCTTCCAGGTGTACTACGTCAACGATGGCAAGGAGCAGCTGTCGATGCGTGTGGTCGTCGGCTCGAAGTCGAACCAGACCTACTTCTTCCAGGATCAGATCGAAACCGTCGAGTTCAACCCGTATTGGGGCGTGCCGAAGTCGATCATCGTCAACGAGATGCTGCCGAAGCTTCGGGCAGATCCGTCGTATCTCGATCGCCTCGGCTATGAGGTCTCCTATGGTGGTCGCAAGGTGGCGTCGAGCCAGGTGGACTGGAATACGACCCATTCGGTCGACGTGCGCCAGCCGCCGGGTGGCGACAACGCGCTTGGCGAGCTGAAGATCCTCTTCCCGAACGATCACGCGATCTACATGCACGACACGCCCTCGAAGAGCTTCTTCAACCGCGACATACGTGCTCTCAGCCATGGGTGCGTGCGTCTGGCCCAGCCGCGCGTCATGGCGGCGGCCGTGATGGGGACGACGGTCGAGGAAATCGGCAAGCAGATTGCGTCGGGCCAGAACCGCGCCGTCCAGGTGCCGCAGAAGATTCCGGTCTATGTGTCCTATTTCACGGCATGGCCGAACAAGGACGGCGTGATCGAGTATTTCGACGACGTTTATGCTCGAGACGAATACACGGCCAAGGCCTTCAAGATCACCACGGATGCGAGAGCTCCGAAGGCCTGATCCAGCGGCATTGAGCGTCTGGAAACGATGATATGGCGGGCTTTGGCCCGCCATTTTCGTTTCAGGTCCGGGTTGTCAGCCGCTCGACGAGTTCCGGTGTCAGTTCGTCGAAATGGCTGATGACGGTGGAGGCACCCAGCGTCTCGACGGCGACATCGGAATAGCCGAAGGGAACCGCAATCGACGGAATGCCAGCATTGCGGGCGGCCAGGATGTCGTTGATGCTGTCGCCGATCATCAGCGCCTTGTGCGCTACGCCGCCGGCCAGTTCGATCGTGCCGGTCAGGTGGGCGGCATCTGGCTTGCGCACCGCAAAGGTGTCGCCGCCGGTGATCGCTGTAAAGTATCGGGTCAAGCCGAGCGTTTCGATCAGCGGACGTGCGAGGCCCTCCATCTTGTTGGTGCAGACGGCCAAGAGGTGGCCGGCGTCGCGCAGGCGGTCGAGTGCCTCGACGAGACCCGGATAGGGGCGGCTGAGCCCCGGCATGCCGGCTGCGTAGTGGGCGATGAAGCGGTCGAGCAGGGCAGGGAGTTCGTCGTCTGCCAGCGGCGAGCCCCTTAGCGCAAAGGCGCGGGCGATCATGACGCGGGCGCCTTGGCCGACCAGATGGGTCAGGTCTTCATATCCGACAGGGGCAAGGTCCTTGATCGCGATGGTATGATTGAGGCTGGCGACGAGGTCCGGTGCCGTATCCACCAGCGTTCCGTCGAGGTCGAAGACTATGGTCGTCGCGGTCAAGGTCATGCTCCGGGCTGAACGATTTGCCGTTCGGCGTTAGGGGAAATCCCCGCAAAAGGCAATTGTCGGCCCTGTCGCGGGGCTTTCGTTTGTGGAACGAGCCGTGTAAACAGCTTTCGACGCAACAGACGGGAGCTTTCGGCGCATGGACGCCCGGGAAATGAAGATCAAGGCAGCAGCCGAGGCACTGACCCATGTCGAAGACGGCATGCGGCTTGGCATCGGCACTGGTTCCACGGCAGAGGAATTCGTGCGCCTGCTGGCGGAGCGGGTGGCCGGCGGGCTGAAGGTGGAGGGTGTTCCGACGTCCGAGCGCACTGCCCGGCTTTGCCTGGAACTTGGAGTGCAGCTCCGCTCCCTCGACGAATTGCCGGAACTCGACTTGACGATCGACGGCGCCGACGAGATCGACGCGCAGCTGCGGCTGATCAAGGGCGGCGGCGGCGCGCTTTTGCGCGAGAAGATCGTCGCTTCGGCCTCGAGCCGGATGATCGTGATTGCCGACGAAACCAAGATCGTCGACACGCTGGGCGCCTTTCCGCTGCCGATCGAAATCAATCCGTTCGGCCAGGTGTCGACCCAGATCGCCATCGAGGCTCTGGCATCGAGACTGGGCCTTTCCGGTGCGCTCACCTTGCGCAAGCGCAGCGATGACAGCCTCTACATGACGGATGGCGGTCACCTCATTCTCGACGCATCTTTTGGCCGCATTCCTGATGCAGACGCGTTGGCGGAACAGCTCAATGCGATCCCCGGCGTTGTGGAACACGGCCTATTCATAAACTTGGCATCCCTCGCGATCATCGCCGGTCCGGCGGGAGCGCGCGTGATGGAGCCGAAAAACTAACAGGAGCATAGAATTACATGATCAGCATTTCGGGTATGGGCCGTTTCGCCTCGATCGCCGTCGTCGCCGGCAGCGTTATGCTGGGCGCAATGTCCGCCAAGGCACAGGACGTTGCCCCGGAACATCTGCAGGCAGCCCGCGCTGCGATCGACGCACTCGGTGTGACCGATCGTTTCGATGCCATCCTGCCGAACATCATGGATCGCCTGACGGTTCAGCTCATTCAGGCTTATCCCAACCTGCAGGACCAGATTTCTTCGACCGTTGAAGCCGAAGCTCTGAAGCTTGCGACCCGCCGCGCCGATCTGGAGCGCGAAGCCGCCCTCGTCTATGCCAAGGCCTTCACTCCGGAAGAACTGCAGGCGATCACCACCTTCTATTCGAGCGAAGCCGGCAAGAAGCTGCTCAAGGACGGCCCGATCGCCACGCGCGAACTGTTGAAGGCTGCCGACATCTGGACCTCGGGCATTGCACGCGATCTGGAAAAGCAGTCGAACGACGCGCTTCTGAAAGAAGTGCAGGCAACCCAGCCGGCCGCCGAGGCGCCGAAGCCCTGATCGCTTCCCTGTTGAATTCTCGAGCCCGGGCATCGTCCCGGGCTTTTCTTTTTTGGCCCCGGCCTCCTATATCAGGCTGACATTCGGCGAAGCCGCCAAGCGCAGGAGCAAAACGCATGACCCAGTTCGACTATGATCTGTTCGTAATCGGGGGCGGATCCGGCGGGGTTCGCAGCGCGCGGCTTGCCGCCGCGATGGGCAAGAAGGTCGCCATCGCCGAGGAGTATCGGTTTGGTGGCACCTGCGTGATCCGCGGCTGCGTGCCGAAGAAACTCTTCGTCTATGCTTCACAGTTCCACGAGCATTTCGAGGATGCAGCGGGCTTCGGCTGGACCGTCGGCGAGAGCCGCTTTGACTGGCATGCGCTGATCGCGGCCAAGGACAAGGAGATCGACCGGCTCGAAGGGCTCTATCGCAAGGGCCTAGAAGGGGCGGGTGCCGAGATCCTGCAGACCCGAGCGGAGCTCACCGGGCCGCACAGCGTGCGGCTCGTGGCGACCGGTCGGGAAGTCTCGGCGGAGCGCATCATCATCGCAGTCGGCGGCGCACCGAATCCGCATGCGTCTCTGCCTGGACATGAGCTGTGCATTTCGTCGAACGAGGCCTTCCATCTGGAGACCCTGCCACGCTCGATCCTGATTGCCGGCGGCGGGTATATCGCGGTGGAGTTCGCCAATATCTTCCACGGGCTCGGCGTCGAGACGACGCTGATCTATCGGGGGGCGGAGATCCTCAGCCGATTCGACCAGGATATGCGGCGCGGCCTGCACGAGGCGATGGAGGCGAAGGGCATCCGCATCCTTTGCCAGGACCATATTCAGAAGGTGGAGAAATCACCAGCCGGAAATCTTCAGGTCGAAACCATGAAGAACGGCGTTCTGGTGGTCGAGCAGGTCATGCTGGCGCTCGGCAGGGATCCGAACACGACGGGGCTCGGTCTTGAAGCCGCTGGTGTCGAGATCAACGAGCGCGGTGCCGTCGTCGTCGATCGGTATTCGCGTACCAATGTGCCGAGTATTTTCGCGCTCGGAGATGTCACCGATCGGGTGCAGCTGACGCCTGTCGCGATCCATGAGGCGATGTGCTTCATCGAGACGGAGTACAAGGGTAATCCGACGTCGCCGGACCACGAGCTGATTGCGACCGCCGTGTTTTCGCAGCCGGAAATCGGCACTGTCGGCCTTTCGGAAGAGCAGGCGGCGAAGAAATTCGACGAGATCGAGGTCTACCGTGCGCAATTCCGACCGATGAAGGCCACGCTGTCGGGGCGTGCCGAGAAGATGATCATGAAGCTGATCGTCAATGCTGCCGACCGCAAGGTCGTCGGCGCCCATATCCTCGGACATGATGCCGGCGAGATGGCCCAGCTTCTCGGGATCACGCTGAAAGCGGGCTGCACCAAGGACGATTTCGACCGGACCATGGCCGTGCATCCGACGGCGGCAGAGGAACTCGTCACGATGTATAGCCCGAGCTACCGGGTGAAAAACGGGGAGCGTGTCTGATAACGCGGAAAGGCCCGCCAATGGGTGCTGACGCATCCGGCGGGCCCTTATCCAATGCGGCTCAGCCTGGGGATTATACCCGTACCGGCGCGCGCTCAAAAATGCTGGATGAACTCTGTGGCGACGATCGGGGCCGTGAACAGGGCCAACGCCAGCAGGGACAACAAGGCAAACCGCAGCCTGCGGTTCCGACGGGCCTGTACGCCACTCCAATCATACGCCATCACAATGATCCTCATGATCAACGCGAGAAACCAACGGCTTCCCAACTCACTGCACTGCCCCCACAATGGCGGTTAGCCATTGAGGCTTGCGTGAAGCTGGTCGCAGGATGCCGGACGTGTCCGGCACTGCGGTATTCGGAGACCGTTGATGATGCGACTCACCCGAGGGGACAGCAAGTTCCCGTGTTGCGCTTGCAAGCCGCCCGCCTGTGGAAACTGTGGGTAACTTGGGTGCAGTGCAGCGTTTCAGGTCTGCTGCAGCCATTCGACGGCGGGCTGCCAGAGGGTGTCGCGGAACTGCGATCGGAAGAAACCGAGATGACCGATGGGGCCGCCGGCCTCTTCCGGTGAGAGCCAGCGTATTTCTGTCGGCGCGCGGTGGTAGTATTTGAGCAGGGCATGCTGGGCGCGCGGCGTGCCCCAGGGGTCGTCAGTCATGCCGAGGGCCAGGATAGGCGTTTCGACTTCGCCGAAACGGCGAACCGCATCCATGCTCTGATCGGCAAAGAAATATTCGGGATGGCGACCCCAGCGGGCCCATTCACGGAAAACTGTGCCGGGCAGGGTCTGTCCAAGCCCAACCTGGCCAGGGACCTTACCCAGCAAGAGCGCGAGCGGCACGCCGATCAGGTTCATCTGGCTGAAAACGCGGTAGCGAGTTTTCGTGTTGCCCCAATAGCCCGTCATGGTCGCGACCATCAGATACCGTTGAAAGCGATCCGAGCAGCCTCCCAGCGCCAGGACCTGCCCTCCGAAGGATTGGCCTATGCCCACGACCGGATGGCCGGGCGCCTCTGCTTCCAGCCTCTTCAGGGCGGCCGGCATGTCGAAATGGGCCCAGTCGCGCATCAGCAGTGGTCGGCGCCAGTCCGATGGCGCAGTGGAACCCGAAACGCCACGGTAATCGTAGGTGAGGGCGGCGCGAAAGCCGTGGTCTTGCACCAGATGCACGGCAAAACGCGCATAAAAGCCACGGGGGACCGCGGCCGCAGCGGATATGAGAGCAAGCGGCCCCTCACCTGTCCCTGAGAACAGCGTGGCCGAAATCGGAAAGCCATCTGCAGTGGTGATGACGAGATCACGCTTTTCCGGTGGCGGTGCGGCGTCATGCGGTGTCATCCGGATCCTCCCATCACAGACCCGTACAGATTACGTTTACGTGCTGGTCAATTCAAGTGGCGTGTCTCCGCCCGGTGTTGTCGCATGCGCGGTGACGGCTGCGAGATGTCGGAGCTATCGGGTCGCGAATGTGTTCGAAAGCCCTTAAACTTCGGCTTTCCAACCCTTAGATAACCGTTTATAAGCCCCCATCCCTTGCGGCCGGGAGGTTGCCGCAGTTCCAGTACAAGACAGGTGACGACGATGGCGCAAAATTGGACCCCGAACAGCTGGCGGCAGAAGCCGATCAAGCAGGTTCCGGCCTATCCGGACCAGGATGCATTGAAGGCTGCCGAGCAGCAGCTCGCATCCTATCCGCCGCTGGTCTTTGCGGGTGAAGCGCGTCGTCTGAAGAAGTCGCTGGCCCAGGTCGCGGAAGGCAATGCCTTCCTGCTGCAGGGCGGCGACTGCGCCGAAAGCTTTGCCGAACACGGCGCCGACAACATTCGCGACTTCTTCCGCGCCTTCCTGCAGATGGCTGTCGTTCTGACCTTTGGTGCACAGTTGCCGGTGGTCAAGGTCGGCCGTATCGCCGGCCAGTTCGCCAAGCCGCGTTCGTCTGACATGGAAAAGATCGGCGACGTGGAACTGCCGAGCTACCGTGGCGACATCATCAACGGCATCGAGTTCACCGAGGATGCCCGCATTCCGAACCCGGAAAGGCAGCTGATGGCCTATCGCCAGTCGGCCGCGACGCTGAACCTCCTGCGCGCCTTCGCGATGGGTGGCTATGCAAACCTCGACAATGTGCACCAGTGGATGCTCGGTTTCATCAAGGACAGCCCGCAGGCCGAGCGCTACCGCAAGCTCGCCGACCGTATTTCCGAAACCATGGACTTCATGAAGGCCATCGGCATCACGTCGGATAACAATCCGAGCCTGCGCGAGACCGATTTCTTCACCAGCCACGAAGCGTTGCTTCTCGGCTATGAAGAGGCACTGACGCGCGTCGATTCCACGTCTGGCGACTGGTATGCCACGTCCGGCCACATGATCTGGATTGGTGACCGTACCCGTCAGGCCGATCATGCGCATCTTGAATACTGCCGTGGCATCAAGAACCCGATCGGCCTCAAGTGCGGCCCGTCGCTGCAGGCGGACGATCTCTTGAACCTGATCGACATCCTGAACCCGCAGAACGAAGCGGGCCGGTTGACGCTGATCTGCCGTTTCGGTCACGACAAGGTGGCCGAGCACCTGCCGCGCCTCATTCGCGCCGTCGAGCGCGAGGGTCGCAAGGTGGTCTGGTCCTGTGACCCGATGCATGGCAACACGATCACGCTCAACAACTACAAGACCCGCCCGTTCGAGCGCGTGCTGTCGGAAGTCGAGAGCTTCTTCCAGATCCACCGTGCCGAAGGCTCGCATCCGGGCGGCATCCATATCGAGATGACCGGCAAGGACGTGACCGAATGCACCGGTGGCGCGCGTGCGGTGTCGGCCGAGGATCTGCAGGATCGCTACCACACTCATTGCGACCCGCGCCTCAATGCCGATCAGGCGCTGGAGCTGGCCTTCCTGCTTGCCGAGCGGATGAAGGGTGGTCGGGACGAAAAGCGCATGATGGTTGCGAACGGCTGAAACCAAGCTTCAGTTTTCCGAGTTTGACGATCGGGCGGGCTTCTACGAAGCTCGCCCGAAATCGTTTTGCCAGGAGGGCGTTGATGGCCAGAAATGTTTTCGGAAAATGCCTCTGTGGTGCGGTCGAGGTCACCGTCACGGGCGAGCTCGGATCTGTCGGCTACTGTCACTGCAGCCAGTGCCGTCGCCAAACCGGATTGTACTACGCGACAACCAATGTTGCCGTCGATGACGTCACGATCGCGGGAGAGGAGAATATCAGCCGCTATCGGGCAAGCCCCGGAGCCGAACGCGCCTTCTGCCGAACCTGCGGCTCGGCCCTGTTCTGGAAGGGCGATGGAGAAAAGACGGTGTCGCTGATGGCAGGGCTCTTTGAAGGGCCGACAGGGCTTGCGGGCGGCTATCACATCTATTGCGCCGACAAGGGCGATTTCTATGAGATCAATGACGGGTTGCCACAGTTCGCGGCCAGCCGGAGCTGATGCTGTCGTTATGGCTTAGGCTGCGACGACGTTTGTCTCGGCGCTGATCCCGAGTTCGCGGCAAGCCTCGTGATAGGCAAGTTCGAGAGCCGCGAACTTGGCGGACTGCCATGTGAAATAGTCTTCAAGGAAAGACTGGCCAAGCCACAGACTGCCACGGCGGCGGGGGAGTTCCCAGCCGAGCAATCCGTCGGTCTCTGCCTTCTTGAACATCCGTTTCAGGTTGGTTGCCGAGACCTGGTAGACGTCGCTCAGTTCGGCCAGGGTCACCGGGCCGGCAAGGACCCGGGGCGCCTGGCGATCAACGTTGTCGAGACGGGCGACGAGATCATGCAGGATCATGCCGCCAAGATCGGACCAAAGGAAGTGACCGATCGAGTCCGGAGGATCCCGCCAGAGCGGATCGTCGACGAGCATGTCGGCGGCTCGTGGCTGGGCCAGCACGAAAATCGTTTCATGGTCGATCGAGGTCTGTTCTCGCGTGCCACCGTCGAGGCGATCAAGGCAGGCCATGTGGCCGTTGAACCAGCTGCGCATGCCGCCGAGGCTGAGTTCCGTGGCTTCCAGCACGCGCACGCGTTTGTCCGGCACATCCGGAACGTCCCGGAGAAACTTGTAGGCGACGAGTTCTGCGAGATATCCGGTCGCCGTGTTCCTGCTCGCGGCCCCGAGCCGCATCACGGTTTCGACAAAGCGGGTCGCCGTCAGGCCCGACAGCGGATCATCAGGCGTGCGACGCAACGCGAGCGCAAACAGCGACTGTGTCATCAGCCATTTGCGATGCGATGCCTTCAGTCGCGACATCCGCGGCGTCCGCAAATGAATTCCAATCAGATGCTGGGCGATCTGTTTTTCGATCGAGGGAAAGAGCGGATGGGCCGCGATTTCGGCACGCGTCAGTGACGGCATGGCACAGCTCTGCTTCACATTCCTGACTATTGTCATTTAAAAACGGCTGTCCGGTCAAAAGGGATTGCAGTAAAGCAACTCAAATACTGTCAAGCGCTGCAAACGACTGAACAAAAAAAGTCTATGCCGCAAATTCGCGGATGTCGCAAGACATTCGCTACTTCAAATTTGCGGTATCAATAACAAGCTGTTGGGACGGGGAGCCTTCGGTGTGTCTTAGCTGTTCGGTTGCAGCCGCAATGCCTGTTCCGGGAAGAAACGCGGCAGGCCATAACCTTCTCCAAACATGACGTCATGCTGAAGCATGCGATAGTCGCGGATGAGCGGATCCACTGTGCCGGCGAGAGACCAGTCGGCCTGAGACTTGGCGTTGCGACCGATCAACTGGTGTCTGTCGACCACCGTATAGCGCTCGGCCACGCGACCCAGCACGCCGGTGTAGTAGGGGTGACGGTAGCCGGCAAGGCGGACCACCACATGCGGCAGCTGCGAGGGGCTGACCGAGCCGATGTCCTTCTGCACGCCGCGCTTGGACGACCACACGACAAGCGGTGTTTCGTGCTCGCGCTTCATCGTCGGTACCGATGCCTTGCGGGTGGCCACGACGTTCGGCATGTAACCGCTTTGGGTATAGACTTCGCCGAGCGGCGGCAGGTGGTCGCCAAACATCACGATGATGGTTTCACGGCGGCGCTTCTTTGCCCAGTCCATCAGCATCTTCAGGCTCTGGTCGGCTTCCTTGACGCCCTGCGTGTAGGTCGCGAGTGTCTTGGTCGGAGCGTCCGACAGGGTCGGAGCATCCACCTCGACCGTGTTCTTCGCATAGCGGTGCTCTTCGTAGGGGCCATGGCCCTGGAGGGTGACGGCAAAGAAGAAGAACGGCGCTTCGGTGTTGTCTGCTTCCTTGATGATGTAACGCGTCAGGGCATCGTCCGAGGCGAAAATGCCGCGCTTATCCATCGTCGGCATGTTTTCTTCCGAACGGAACTGCTGGAAACCGAGCGCCTGGTAGACGTTCTGCCGGTTCCAGAACCAGCTCTGGAAGGGATGGAAAGCCTTCGTCACGTAACCCTTCGATTCAAAGAAGGTGGCGAGCGAAGGCAGTGGTCGGCGGATGTATTGCTGATACGGGATGCTGCCATAGGGCAGGAAGGCGTTGGAGAAGCCGGTCAGTGCCTCGAACTCGACATTGGCCGTCATGCCGCCGAATTCCGGGGAGAACATGTTGCCCGACGTGGCTGCACGGATGGTCGGCATCGGGTCTTCGGAATAGCGGACGCTGGTGAGGCGGGTCGGATCCCACAGGCTCTCGCTCATCACCACGATCACGTCGGCCTGGCGGCCGGAGTAGAAGGAGGCGGGAACGCGGTCTGAAGGAATGTCTGTGATGGCCGGCTGGCTGTAGCCATCTGGCGCGCTGATGCGGGCCATCGGCACATTGAAGGCAAACGCCATCAGAAAGCCGTTGTGGCGATAATTTTCCTTCTGGTCCCACATCATCGGAACGATGTTCAACCGGTCGCGCACAGCCGAGAACGCCATAGGGTCCATCAGGGAGATGAAGCCGGCGAGCAAGGGGAAGGAAAGCGCGAGGCGCATGCCGCGGCCGACGAGGTTGAGGCGTGGGAAAACTTTGCGGCTCTTCCAGATCAGCGCGAACAGGGCGACAATGAAGGCAAGGCTTGCGACCGCCAGGCCAACCGCCTTCATGGGTTCTGCTGCCACCATAGCTGGCAGGAGTTCCATGATCTGCCGACCGAAGAGCAGGTCGCTCGGAAACAGCGGATCCGACAGGAAAAGCTGCTTTTGTCCCGAGAAGAAGGCCGGCAGCAGCAGAAGTGGGCCGACGAAGAGCACAGATTGGTAGGCCTTACCGATGATCGCATCGGTGAAGGCGAGAATCAGGAAGATGACGCCTACTGCAATCAGCCCGGGGCGGCTTGTCGAAGTCATGTATTCCACGACGTCGATCATGCTGCCGCGTGCCAGAATCTCGCTCAGCAAAACGATCGCCGCGGCAATCAACGCCGTGTTGATCCACTGGACGATAAGTTGGGCGATCCAGGAGCTTCCGAGCTCTCGCTCGCGTGTCGCGCCAAACGCGCTAAAGATGTTCGCGACAAGCGATTTCGGGCTGGACTGGACCACTTCGAACTCCAGGTCTTGGGCAGATGTCGTGAAAGGTTCGCATAGGTGTCACATAAGTGTCATGAATGCTACATGAACCGTGATCAAGAAAGCTTTGTTCCCAGAATTTCCCGTGGTCTCGTGAGCGCGAGCGGTGGCTGTGGTGCCCCGACAGAGCAAAGCGACATTGCGATTGGGCGGACGAGCGGCTAAATCGGTGTCATGAGCGATACAAAGAAGATTTCCGACGTCCTGCGAATTGCGGTGGCACAGTTCAATCCCACGGTTGGCGACGTCACCGGCAATCTCGCGAAGGCGCGCGCCGCGCGCGCCGAGGCCGCTGCGCAGGGGGCTGATCTTCTGCTCCTGACGGAGCTGTTCATTTCCGGCTATCCGCCTGAGGACCTGGTGTTGAAGCCGGCTTTTCTGAAGGCCTGCATGCAGGCCGTGGAAGCGCTTGCCGCCGACACCGCCGATGGCGGGCCAGGAGTGGTCGTCGGTTTCCCGCGTCAGGGCGACAAAGGGCGCCACAATTCCGTCGCCATCCTCGATGGCGGCAAGATCCTTGCCTTCCGCGACAAGATTGACCTGCCGAACTACGGCGAGTTCGATGAGAAGCGCGTGTTCGTTGAAGGCGAGATGCCCGGGCCGGTGAATTTTCGTGGCGTGCGCATCGGCGTGCCGATCTGCGAGGAGATCTGGAACGATCTGGGCATCTGCGAGACGCTGGCGGAGACCGGGGCCGAAATCCTGCTTGTGCCCAATGGTTCGCCCTATTATCGCGGCAAGGTCGATGTGCGCCACCAGGTGGCGCTGCGTCAGGTGATCGAGACGGGCCTGCCGCTCGTGTTCGCCAACCAGCTGGGCGGACAGGACGAACTGGTGTTCGACGGTGCAAGCTTCGCCTTCAACGGCGACAAGTCGCTTGCCTTCCAGATGAGCCAGTTCGAGGAGACGCTTGCGGTGACCACCTGGAAGCGCACGCCGGATGGCTGGCGCTGTGACGGCGGTCCGATGTCGCGCATTCCGGAGCATGAGGAGGCGGACTACCGCGCCTGCGTGCTGGGTTTCCGTGACTACGTCAACAAGAACGGCTTCAAGAGCGTGGTGCTGGGGCTGTCTGGCGGCATCGACTCGGCTCTTTGTGCGGCGATCGCCGTCGATGCGCTCGGCGAAGAGCGGGTGCGCACGCTGATGCTGCCCTATCGCTATACTTCCGAGGAGAGCTTTGCCGATGCGGAAGCCTGCGCCAAGGCGCTCGGCTGCCACTATGACATCGTGCCGATCTCCGATCCGGTCGACGGTTTCCTCTCGGCGCTGTCCGAAATGTTCGAGGGCACCGAAAGTGGGATCACCGAAGAGAACCTGCAGAGCCGCACGCGTGGGACCATCCTGATGGCCGTGTCGAACAAGTTCGGCTCGATGGTCGTCACCACCGGTAACAAGTCGGAAATGTCGGTCGGCTATGCGACGCTTTACGGGGACATGAATGGCGGCTTCAACCCCATCAAGGACCTCTACAAGATGCAGGTCTACGGGCTGTCGGCCTGGCGCAACGGACATGTTCCGCCGGGTGCGCTCGGTCCGTCGGGCGAGGTCATTCCGGCCAATATCCTGTCAAAGGCACCTTCGGCCGAACTGCGCCCCAACCAGACGGATCAGGATTCGCTGCCGCCCTATCCGGTGCTCGACGACATCCTCGAATGCCTGGTGGAGAAGGAAATGGGCGTCGACGAGATCGTGGCGCGCGGCCATGACATTGCGACCGTGCACCGGGTCGAGCATCTGCTCTATCTTGCAGAATACAAACGTCGGCAGTCGGCGCCGGGGGTGAAGATCACCAAGAAGAATTTCGGGCGCGATCGTCGCTATCCGATCACGAACCGGTTCCGGGATCGCTGATGAGCGTGGGAATGCGGGACAGCGAGCCTCGGACACCAATGCCTGAATTTACAGCGGAAGAACGAGGCTACATTTTTGCTGTTGCGGCGGAGGGTCACCAGGACAGTGGTTTCTACCGGACGGTCTCGGGCGCCGCCTACTTTTTCCCTTCCGTGGTGATAGGCTGCTATGGTCTGTGGGATGGGAGTTTCAAGATACTTGGCATTGGTTTCCTGACGTTGATCGTCAGCATGGCCTGGGGCTTCTACACCGAATGGCGCACCAGTCACTACGAACGAACGGGGCGGGCGATCGTCGCCAAGCTGCGGCAGGCGATCGAAGATCGCCCGGTCGTCGATTGATACTTTCAGGGAGACCATGATGCGCAGCTCGGTCGAGATTTTCGATATGGCCACCCGCGAATGCGAGGTCGTCTGGCAGACGGACGACCTCGTGGAGGCGCCGAACTGGTCGCGGGACGGCGAGTTTCTCGTCGTCAACGGCGACGGTCTTCTCTACGCGCTGTCGCTGGACGAGGACGACCCGGAGCCCGAGCCGGTCGATACGGGCTTTGCCGTCCGCCTCAACAACGATCACGGCATTTCCCCGGATGGCGCGTCGATCGCCTTTTCGGACCATACGCTCTACGGAAAATCCTGCATCTACCTGCTGGGCGATGGCGACGACGAGCCGCGCCAGGTTACCGACAAGATGCCGTCCTATTGGCATGGTTGGTCGCCGGACGGGAAGGAACTTGCCTATTGTGGTGACCGAGGTGGAGTCTTCGACATCTACACGATCTCGATCAAGGGCGGACCCGAGCGGCGGCTGACACATGGCGAGGGGCACAATGACGGGCCGGACTATTCGGCTGACGGTCAGTGGATCTATTTCAACTCCAGCCGCACCGGCACCATGCAGATCTGGCGGATGCGCACCGATGGGTCCGATCTGCAACAGTTGACCTCGGACGGCTATGGCGACTGGTTTCCGCATCCGTCGCCTGACGGAAGCAAGGTGTTGTTCCTCTCCTATGATGCCGACGTGACGGGTCATCCGCGCGACAAGCAGGTCCGGCTGCGGCTGATGGATGCCGATGGCAGCAATGTGGAGACTCTCATCGAATTTTTCGGCGGGCAGGGCAGCATCAATGTCCCCAACTGGTCTCCCGATGGAGCAGCCTTCGCCTTTGTCCGCTACTTCCCGACCACGGACTGATGGTGTCGCATTTGGCTCTGGGCGGCCCGCCTGACCTGAGGTAGAACTCCGGCGTCAGGTGCCTGCCGACAGGCGGGAGAATCGGGAAGCCGGTGCAATTCCGGGACGTGCCCAGCGCTGTGAGGCGGATGTCTGTGCCAAGGGGAAACCCAGCCACTGGTCGATGTACCGGGAAGGCGGCACAAGACGGTCGAAGCCGAGTCAGAAGACCGGCCTGATACGATAGACCTTGCCCGCGTGGACGGCGGGCGGTTGCGCTGTGTTGGAGACAACAGCATGCACGACTTGTCGAACGAGGCCCTCGTCCGGGCCAATGCCTTTTCCGATGCGGAGAAGGATGCCGTTTACCGCGCCATAGAAACCCGTCGCGATGTGCGCGACCAATTCCTGCCTGATCCCTTGCCCGACGACCTCGTCCGGCGCCTGCTGTCGGCTGCACACGCTGCGCCTTCGGTCGGTTTCATGCAGCCCTGGAACTTTCTTCTGATCCGCAGCCGCGCTCAGCGCGAGGCGATCTGGGGTGCCTTCGACAAGGCCAATCACGAAGCCGCCGCGCTGTTTTCCGGTGAGCGCCAGCAGGCATATCGATCCTTGAAACTTGAGGGTATCCGTAAGGCACCGCTCAATATCTGCGTCACCTGCGATCCTGATCGGGCTGGCCCCGTTGTGCTCGGTCGCACGCACAATCCGCGCATGGATGCCTATTCCACCGTCTGTGCCATCCAGAACCTTTGGCTTGCCGCGCGTGCCGAAGGTGTGGGCGTCGGTTGGGTCAGCATCTTTCATGAGACGGAGGTCAAGGCGATCCTGGGCATTCCCGAGCGTGTCGAGATCATCGGATATCTCTGCCTTGGCTTTGTGAACGAACTCTACGCTTCACCGGAACTGGAGGTGAAAGGCTGGCGCAGACGTCTCGCTCTGGATGATCTGGTCTTCGAGGAGCGATGGCCTGACGGCGAGGGGCGTCATGGCGGCTGATCTTCGCTATTCCTGAAGCGGCTGTGGTCCCGGTGCTGCCGGTTTGCGCAGGTCGATCTCATCGGACTGCGTCGGCAGGAAGACCGGGCCAACGCGGCGCACGTTCAATGCGGACGCATCCAGTTCGCGCTCGGGGGCTGGCGCCAGTGCGGAGGTCTGTTTCGTGGCTGCCTGTTGCGGCTTGATGGTGACGATCGAGGATTGATAGTCGGAAACTGCAGGCCGCGGGGTCATCCGCTGGTGGTAGCGCGCGAGATCGCACCGGCATTGGGGATCTTCGGCCGGTCGGCGTGTGCGGTAGACGAAGGCATTCGGCATGTCACGGTAGGACTGACCGGTCACGGCCGAAACCATATCGGAGGTTTCGCCTGAGGTCGCCGAATGGAAGAAAAGTTCGGTCTCCACGCCAGGGCACATCTGCTGGCATTGCGCCGCGTCGCGGGCGAAGTTGATCGCCGATGTTCGCGAGGAAATGGGAAAGAAGCCACCGTCACAGGTGCGCACGCACAGAGTTCGGACGTCGCCCGACGGCAGAATGCCGATTGTCGGACGGAAGGAGGCTGCGGCTTCACCCGCGCGATCCGGCCGATAAGGCTCAGGCAGCGTATCGAGATAAGGCACCCGTTGAGGTTCGTCCGGGGTCGAGGCAAGCGTGCCTTCGCCATTGCAGCCGTTGTCGGTGAGGGCTTGTTCAAGGCGTACGGCCTCGGCGGCTCCCAGCCCTTCGCGCAGTTCCACCAGCTTGCCGGTCAGAATTTGCTTGTTGCTTTCCATCCGGCTCAGAGCTTTGGCGAGATCGCCGCAATCGCTGCCGCCATCGGCGCGGATGGTCGTGATCGAAGAGGTGAGGCAGCGGAGCCGCCGCTGGTCCTGGCGGGCTTTGCGAAGTTCGAGATTCTGCTGCGCAATGGCGCCGGCATAACGATTGATGTCATCGGACGAGACCGACCGATCAACCGAAGCCAATCTGTCGCGCAGCCTCTCGCACGCCAGCGACGCGGCAGCGGCGTCCGCCAGAGATGTCGCAAGGAAGGCGACGGCGATCAGTGGGCCGAGCAATCTGGTCAGTGAATCCATGGCTCCAACTGGGTGGCTCCGACTGGGGGCCCCTGTCGGTACGCAACCTTGTATGCAGTCCCTGTACAATACGGCACTTGATTACAAAGTAAAATGACAGGGAAGAGAGCGACCGGGGCGCCCAACCGCCGGCCGCTCCCCGCTTCAGGCGGCGCGGGCCGATGCGAGTGTCATCGGCTGCTCCAACACGCTGCCGTCGATGGTGGCAACAGCCTTCATCCGCTCCAGCAGATCTTGGCTTACGTCCCAGGACACGGCCACGGCCTGCACGGAACCGATGCGCTGCGGATCGGCGATGCGCTCGCCTGGGCAGCCCATGCGCTTGAACATACGTTCCAGGAAAACGTCGGTGACGGTGACGATGTGGCTGAGGCCGGAGGCGAGGCCGAGTTCACCCACGCCGCACATCAGTTCGGCGGCGGCAATCGTCACCTGGTTGTTTGCGCGGTCCTGGGAGATCTCCGGATCGATGCAGAAGCGGCTGGATTCCCAGATCGCGGCGCTGCGGATTTCGGGGCCTGCGCCGAGCAATTGCGGAAAGGTGTCGTCCAGCATGTTCGGCCCAAGGGTCGGGAGCAGCCGCAGCGCACCTCTTAGCGACCCGTTGTCGCCATAGGACAGGACGTAGATCGGGTTCGCGCGGTCATAGTGGTCGATCTCCCAGGCGTCATGCACCTGCACATCCCAGCGCAGAAGGTCGTGGAACACCCGTTTGCGCAACCTGTGCATGGCATCAATGTCAGTGGGAAATTGATGGCGCCGGGCGCCGTTGATGATCCGGATCATGCTGAACTCCTTGAATTATCGTTGGAGCGGACAGCATGGCGGGGAGGTAGAGTGACTGAAACTGGCGGTGGCGACAGCTTTGTTGAATGCAATCTATGATATGATGGTTTGCCCCGATTGTCGTCAACCGGTGGGACGGTCCGTAAAGCGGGGAATGAGGCCCTGCCAGACAGCTTCTGCTACCGCCTGGGCATTGTTGACGACATCCAACTTGTGGCGCGCGTTGGCCATGAAATAGCGGACGGTCCGCTCCGTGATGCCGAGGATAATCGCCGCTTCCCAGTAGCTCTTGCCGGCGGCGATCCATGCCAGCGTCTCACTTTCACGGCGCGTGAGCAGCGTTTTTGTCCGGCGCCTGTGAGGTTTGGGTTGAGCAGACTTGGCGAGCCGTGCGTGAAGACGTCCGCCAAGGCTTGCGACATCGCGATCGTTGAGCCTGCGCCACTCTCTCCATTGCTCCTGATCGCCTGCGGCTTCGATCAGAAGGCCGGCACGCCGTCCGGGGTAAGACAGCAGGGGGTAGCCCACGCCGATGTGTGCGTTTACGTCGGCGCCGGGTCGACCTGCAGCAGGGGGCGTGGAGAGAGGGCCAAAATCCACCTGCACGGGTTCGAGTTCGGAAAGGACCTGCAGGAGCTGATCACGAAACGGGCGTTCCAGCAGAAGTCTCGCCGTCCTTGCTGTGTCACTCGGTCTGCTGTGCACGAGCCTGTGCAGTTTCAGCCGTTCGGAGCCGACAATCCCATCCACATAGATGATGGCACCTGTCCGATAGCCAGCCTGGATCTTTTGCAGAAAGGCAGATGGTTCGAACCGCTCCTGTTGGTCGAGCCAGTCCAGCAGGTCGAAATACACGCCCTCTTGCCCCATCGAATGACCCTAGATTCTCAGGGATACAATTTCGGGGCTGCAGCTCTGACTTGTCCAGCGGCAATTCTACGCGTGAGGCCCCGGCATTGCTGCCGAGGCCCGTGCGTCTGTGTCGTCTCGCTTATTACGGCTGGGATGCCTCGACCACCGCCAAAGCCGCCATGTTGACGACGCCGCGGGAGGTGACCGAGGTCGACAACACATGGGCGGGCAGGGCTGCACCGAGCAGGATTGGACCCACATGCAGTGCATCCATCATCGTGCGGACAATTCCGAGCGAAATATTGGCGGCGTCGAGGTTCGGGAAGACGAGGAGATTGGCTTCACCGGTCAGGGTGCTGTCCGGCATGGCGCGCTTGCGCAGGCTTTCCGACAGGGCCGAGCCGCCCTGCATTTCTCCGTCGACTTCCAGTTCCGGAGCCGCCTTGCGGATGATCTCCAAGGCCTGGCGCATCTTGGACGCGCTGGCCGAGGGACGCGAACCGAAGTTCGAATGGGACAGGAGCGCCGCCTTCGGGCTGATGCCGAAGCGGCGAATTTCTTCCGCCGCGAGGATCGTCATTTCCGCGATTTCCTCGGCACAGGGATCGTCGGTGACAAAGGTGTCGGTGAAGAAGATGGCGCCGCGCTGAGAGATGAGCAGGCTGAGACCCGAGAAATCACGCACCCCTGGTCGTTTGCCGATGATCTGGCGCACGTCACGGAGATGGCGGTCGAAGCGGCCTTCGACGCCGCAGATCAGCGCATCGGCGTCGCCGCGCTTGACGGCGAGCGCACCAATGACGGTGGTGCTGGTGCGCACGATCGTGCGGGCCGCCTCCGGATTGATGCCGGCACGGCCGACAAGTGCGAAATAGTCGTCGACATAGTCGCGGTAGCGCGGATCGTCTTCCGGGTTGACCAGCTGGAAGTCGACGCCCGGGCGGATGCGCAGGCCGTAGCGCTTCAGGCGGGTTTCGATGATCTGCGGGCGACCGATGAGGATCGGTTCGCCAATCCCGTCTTCCAGCAGAACCTGGGCGGCGCGCAGCACGCGTTCGTCTTCACCCTCGGCAAAGATCACGCGCTTCTTCGTTGCGCTCTTTGCCGCAGCAAAGATCGGCTTCATGACAAAGCCCGAGCGGAAGACGAAGCGGTTCAACTGGTCGAGATAGGTGTCGTAGTCGGCAATCGGGCGACGGGCGACGCCGCTGTCGGCGGCCGCCTTTGCCACGGCGGGGGCGATGCGCAGGATGAGGCGGGGATCGAACGGCGAAGGGATGAGGTAATCCGGCCCGAAAGTCGGGGTTTCGCCGGAATAGGCGCGGGCCGCCACTTCCGAGACTTCCTCCCGCGCGAGTGCTGCGATGGCGCGGACGGCAGCCATCTTCATCTCTTCGTTGATCGTCGTGGCGCCACAGTCGAGTGCACCCCTAAAAATATAGGGGAAACACAGGACGTTATTGACCTGGTTGGGGAAGTCCGAGCGACCCGTGCAGATCATCGCGTCCGGGCGGGCCGCGCGGGCGTCTTCGGGCATGATTTCAGGCTTCGGGTTGGCGAGTGCCATGATCAGCGGGCTCGGCGCCATGCGGGCGAGCAGCTCCGGCTTCAGGACGCCAGCGGCAGACAGGCCGAGGAAGACGTCGGCATCATCGATGCTTTCGGAAAGCGACCGCTTGTCGGTCTCCTGGGCATAGACTTCCTTCCACGGATCCATCAGCTCGTTGCGGCCCTTGTAGACGAGGCCTTCGATGTCGTGGACCCAGATGTTTTCGCGCTTGGCACCCAGAATGACGAGCAGGTTGAGGCAGGCGAGGGCTGCAGCACCGGCGCCCGAGGCGACGATCTTGACGTCCTCGATCTTCTTGCCGGCCAGTTCGAGGCCGTTCAGGATGGCGGCCGCGACGATGATCGCGGTGCCGTGCTGGTCGTCGTGGAAGACCGGGATGTTCATCTTGGCGCGCAGCTGGTCTTCCACCTGGAAGCACTCCGGCGCCTTGATGTCTTCGAGATTGATGCCGCCGAAGGTGGGCTCCAGGGCCGAGATGGTCGAGACCATCTGATCGACGGTCGGGGCCTCGATCTCGATGTCGAAGACGTCGATGCCGGCGAACTTCTTGAACAGGACCGCCTTGCCTTCCATCACGGGCTTCGAGGCGAGCGGGCCGATATTGCCGAGGCCGAGTACAGCCGTACCGTTCGAGATGACAGCCACGAGGTTGGAGCGGGCGGTGTAGTCGTCGGCGGCTGCCGGATCGTCCTTGATGGCAAGGCACGGGGCGGCGACGCCGGGCGAATAGGCGAGGGCCAGATCGCGCTGGTTGCCGAGTGGCTTGGTGGCCTGGATCTCCAGTTTTCCGGGACGCGGATAGCGATGATAGAAGAGCGCCTGTTCGTCGAGATCGGCCGTCTTCGGGGCTGCTTCAGTCTTGTTCTTGTCCTGGGAAGTCATCGTGTCACCGGCAATTCTTGTCACAGATTGGTTTGATCCCGTCATACACGAAACGGCTTCGAGTGGTAGACCTTAGTTCAGTCTTAGGGTGGACTGGGGCGGCACCACGCGCTCGAGAGTGTGCATGCAAGGACCGCCAGAGCGCGTGTCATCTTCCTGAAACACGAGTCTGATTAAGCCATGCGCAGTCAGTGAAAGAGGACAGCGCCGTGGAAGACGCAAGCGAAATTCGCCATTTCAGGACCCTTTTCATCTCGGATGTGCATCTGGGCTCAAAGGCTGCAAAGACCGATTTTCTGCTCGACTTTCTCCGTACCCACGAGGCAGACACGATCATCCTGGTCGGCGACATCGTCGACGGCTGGCGCTTGAAGCGCAGCTGGTACTGGCCGCAGCCCTGCAATGACGTCGTTCAGAAACTGCTGCGCAAGGCGCGCAAGGGCACGCGCATCGTCTACATTCCGGGCAATCATGACGAGTTCCTGCGTGATTTCCCCGGCATGCATTTCGGCGGCATCGAGGTCGCCGAGCGGATGATCCACGAGATGGCGGATGGCAAGCGCTACCTCGTGCTGCATGGTGATGAGTTCGATGTCGTCGTCCGCAATGCGCGCCTGCTCGCCTATCTCGGCGACTGGGCCTATGACACGGCGATCGCGATCAATGTCATGCTGGCAGCGGTGCGCCGCAAACTCGGCATGCCCTACTGGTCGTTCTCGGCCTGGGCGAAGCTCCAGGTCAAGCATGCCGTCAACTTCATCGGCGAGTTTCAGAGGGTCGTTGCCGAGGAGGCGCGACGGAATGAGGTGGATGGTGTCATTTGCGGCCACATCCATCATGCGCTGATGGAAGACATCGACGGCATCCATTATGTCAACACCGGTGACTGGGTGGAGAGCTGCACGGCGGTGGCCGAACATCCGGACGGGCGACTGGAGCTGATCTCCTGGGCGCACAAGATAAGTGCTGCTGCGGCTCCGAGGCAGGTTCCACAGATGGTGCCGGTCATGATTCCAACGCTCGACAGCGCCGAGAAAGAGGGCGTTCGCGCCGCTTGATTGTTCCATCTGTTGCAAAGCGGCCATCGCTCCCGGCAATCGGGCGGCGGGGTCGCAATTAACGGTTCATCAAGGATTACATCGCGGTCGTCGGTGTTTATAGTGCGCAACATTCAATCACGTGATTTGCGGACCGGGATTCGGCCGGCGCAGGTTTGGAAGTTGTTGCGCCCTTGAAGTCGGTACCTGCTGAAAACGCCCATATCGAAATCGACCGCCAGGCGCATGTCGATCACGACGTGATTCGGTTGACCGGCAGCTGGAAGAACACCAACCTTTCGGACATGATCAAGTCGGCCGGGCCGCTCGTCGAGGACGAGGGTACGCGGGCGGAAGTCATCGATATCGACGGTGTCACCGCCATGGATACAGCCGGTGCCTGGCTGATCCGACGCTTCATGACGCAGCGTCGGGCGCGCGGTCGCGAGATCGATCTTGCGGGTGGTGATGCGCAGATGCGCGAGCTGATCGAAGCCTTGCCGGAGCGCGTCGAGCCGCCGGAGGTGCTGCCTGACAACCGTAGCCGTTTCGAACGGGTCTTCGACCCGATCGGCCGTTTGACGATAGGGCTGTGGCAAGACGCTGTCGCCATGATGTTCGTGCTCGGTTCCGCCGTGCGTGGCGCGCAGACCAAGCTCGGGAGAGGGGCTGGGGTCTCTCCGGCCTCGGTGGTCAATCAGCTCGACCATATGGGTGTTCGCGCGGTGCCGATCATCGTGCTCATGTCCTTCCTCATCGGCGCGATCATCGCCCAGCAGGGCGCGTTCCAGCTGCGCTACTTCGGCGCTGAAGTCTTTGTGGTCGATCTCGTCGGCATTCTGCAGCTGCGCGAGATTGGCGTGCTTCTCACCGCCATCATGATCGCTGGGCGTTCTGGTAGTGCGATCACCGCAGAAATCGGTTCGATGAAGATGCGCGAGGAAATCGACGCGCTGAAGGTGATTGGGCTGAACCCCATCGGTGTTCTGGTCTTTCCGCGCCTCGTGGCGCTGACGATTGCCCTGCCGCTCTTGACCATCGTCGCGAACTTCGCAGCGCTGTATGGCGCGGCCGTCGTTGCCTGGGCCTATTCCGGGATCACCTTCGAGGTCTTCATTACCCGCCTGCACGATGCCGTCGACTATTCGACGCTCGCCACCGGCATGATCAAGGCGCCGTTCATGGCGCTCATCATCGGGATCATCGCGGCCGTCGAGGGGATGAAGGTGGGGGGCAGCGCAGAATCGCTCGGCCGCCATGTCACAGCCTCTGTGGTCAAATCGATCTTTGTCGTCATCCTCGTGGACGGGCTGTTTGCCATGTTCTACGCAGCCATCGATTTTTGAGGAGCCGTTATGTCCGATACGACGTCATCCTCCTCCTCCAATACTCGTGAAACGGTCTTGTCCGTGAAGGACTTGACGGTGGCCTTCGGCGAGAAGGTCGTCCTCGACAATCTCAACCTCGACATCTATCGCGGTGAAATTCTCGGTTTCGTCGGCGCGTCCGGTGCCGGCAAGTCGGTGCTGATGCGCACGGTTCTGCGGCTCTTGCCACGACGGGGCGGGACGATCGAGATTCTCGGTGCCGATTATGATGCCGTCACCGATGCCGAGCGTATGGCGCTCGATACGCGGCTGGGGGTGCTTTTCCAGCACGGCGCCCTATTTTCTGCCTTGACCGTCAAGGAGAACATTCAGCTGCCGATGCGCGAATACCTGGATCTGCCGCCGTGGCTGATGGACGAGCTTGCCTATCTGAAGCTCGAACTCGTCGGCCTGAAGCCCGATGCGGCGGACAAATATCCTTCCGAACTCTCGGGCGGCATGATCAAGCGCGCGGCGCTGGCACGCGCGCTGGCGCTGGACCCGGATCTCGTCTTCCTGGACGAGCCGACATCGGGTCTTGATCCGATTGGCGCCGCCGAGTTCGATGAACTCATCGCACAATTGCGCGATACCCTTGGATTGACGGTCTACATGGTCACGCATGACCTCGACAGCCTCTTCTCCGTCTGCGACCGTATCGCCGTTCTCGGCGAGAAGAAGGTCATGGTCCAAGGCTCGCTGGACGACATGCTCGCCTATGACGATCCCTGGGTGCAATCCTATTTCAGGGGCAAGCGTGCCCGTTCCATCCCCCGCGCGGACACAGCCGCCGTGCAGCCGGTAGAGTAGACATATGGAAACCAAAGCCAATTATGCCATCGTCGGCTTCTTCACGATCCTGGTCATCGGAGCGGCCTTCGGCTTCGTTTACTGGATGGCGCAGTATGGACGGGGCGGGCCTGTGGCGCCGCTCGCCATCCGCATCCCGGGCTCGGCCAATGGTCTCAGCATCGGCTCGCCCGTGCGCTTCAACGGGATCGCCGTCGGTTCGGTGCGCAACCTCTATATCGACAACGAAGATCCTGAGTTTTCCGTGGCATTCACCGAAGTTCGAGCCGATGCGCCGGTGACCTCGGGCACGCGGGCGGTTCTGGAAATCCAGGGCCTGACCGGAGCAGCCTATATCGAATTGTCGGGTGGTGGCAGTGGCAGCGGCGAACAGATTCTGAAGCGTGCCATCGATACCGGCGAGCCGGCGATCCTGACCGCCGACCAGTCCAGCGTCACCAATCTTCTGTCGACAGCCGACCGCATTCTCAAGCGTGCGGACGATGCGATTGGCGAACTGCAGGGCTTCATCGTCGACGCCCGTGCACCGCTGACCAATACGGTCCGCAATGCCGAAACCTTTTCGAAGTCGCTGGCCGACAATGCCAAGGGCATCGACGAGTTCCTGAAGAGCGTCAGTGCCTTGTCGGATTCCGTGTCAGGCCTTTCCGGTCGGATCGATGGGACGCTGGCGGCAGCGGAAGATCTCTTCAAGGCGCTGAATTCTGAAAAGATCGACAAGATCCTGACCAATACCGAGCGAGCGACTGCAAGCTTCGCCGATGCGTCCGACAAGATCGGCCCTGCGATCGACAGTTTCCGGTCGACGGCCGACACATTCCAGACTTTCGGCAAGAATGCCGACCTGACGCTGACGAAAGTGTCCAAGCTCATCGACGCCGTCGATAGCCAGAAGGTCGGCAAGGTCGTCGACGACGTTTCCGTCGCCTCCGCCGATGCGCGCCAGGCGATTGCCGGCTTCCGCGACTTGTCGAACAGCATTACCGGTCGCAAGGACGATATCGACAAGGCGATCGACGACTTCACGCAGCTCGCCAATCGTCTGAACAACGCATCGACCCAGGTTGACGGTATCCTCAAGAAGGTCGACGCCTTCCTCGGCTCAGGCGACGCCAATTCTCTCAGCGTCGAGGCGCGCAAGACGCTTGAGTCGATCCGCATGACGGCGGAGAACCTCAATGCCCGCATCGGACCGATCGCGGAGAACCTGCAGCGCTTCTCCAGCTCGGGCCTGCGCGACATCCAGACGCTCGTAACGGACACGCGCCAGACGGTGCGTGGCTTGAATGACGCCATTACCAATTTCGACCAGAATCCGCAGCGCCTCCTGTTCGGCGGCGATACTGTGAAAGAGTTCGACGGAAGGACGCGCCGATGATCCCTCAGACCGGCATGGGTAAGACGATGGTTCTCCCCGAGGGGTGCTCCGATCGGAGTGACGTTACGACACGCGCAAGCCGGGTCCGGATGCTTGCCAGCGCCATGGCGCTGCCGATGCTTCTGGCACTCTCAGGCTGTGGCAGCGCACCCAATGACACCTTCGACTTGTCCGCTGTGTCCACGCCGGTGTCGACCTCGGCCAGCGCGCGCAACAGACAATTGCTGATCGCGGATCCGTCGGCTCTGAAGGCCGTGGACAGCGAGCAGATCCTGGTGCGGGTCGCAGGTTCCGAAGTGCGGTATCTGAGCAAGTCGCAGTGGAGCGACAAGCTGACCCGCGTGGTGCAGTCGAAGCTGGTCGAGGCCTTCGAGGACACGGGCCGTCTCGGCGGCGTTGGCAAGCCGGGGCAGGGGCTGGCCATCGACTATCAGCTGATCAGCGACGTGCGTGCCTTTGAAATTGCGACCG
The DNA here is from genome assembly GCF_003610655.1 of Rhizobium sp. AG855. NCBI lineage: Bacteria > Pseudomonadati > Pseudomonadota > Alphaproteobacteria > Hyphomicrobiales > Rhizobiaceae > Rhizobium > Rhizobium sp. AG855. The sequence continues at coordinate 1,272,388 of NZ_RAQG01000003.1, forward strand.
GCGGCGGTGATCGTGGCGTGGTCGAGATCTCCGTCAAGCTGCTCAACGATCGCAACGGTAGCGTCAAGGCGCAGAAGGTCTTCCGCGCCGAGGTGCCGTCCGCCGGTAGCGGCAGCAGCGCCTATGTTGCAGCGCTTGATCAGGCTTTCGGCCAGGTCACCGGCCAGATCGTCGCCTGGACGCTTCAGCAGCTCTGATCGCGGACCTGGCTGCCTGGCCTTAACGGTCTACCCATTCCCGACCTCAATGAAAAACCCCGGATCCCTTTCAGGATCCGGGGTTTACTTTTGACGATCTTGCCGTGAAGGCGGCTGCTTCAGCTGAAGCGGCCTGCTGCATGGGCGAGCATCGTGTAGACCTTGCCGGTGTCGGATGTCAGGTAAGACTGGGTGATCGACTTGTCGCGATCGGTGCGGGCAACATCCGCCAGCAGCTTTTCGAAGTCGGCGATGTAGCGATCGACGGCGACGCGGAACTCCGGCTCGCGGTCATATTTGCGCTTGATCTCGTCGAAGGTCTGCTGACCCTTCAGCGTGTAGAGGCGCCGGGTGAAGATGTCGCGTTCGCCGCGCTGGTAACGGCGCCACAGGTCGACCGATGCGTCATGGTCAATGGCGCGGGCAATGTCCACTGACAGCGAGTTCAGCGACTCCACCATATGGCGTGGATTGCGGGTGTCGCCCTGGCGGGCTGCAGCCGGTGCATCCTGAGCGGGGCGCGATTGTGCCGGGGCCGGCGCCGGGCGGGTGGCAACCGGTTCTGCAGCGGGCTCTTCACGTGATGCGCCACGCAAGAGATCGCTGATCCAGCCACCGCCCTCGGTGCGGCTCGGCGCCTGGGGTGCATAGTTTTCCGTCGCACTCAGGCTCCCGCGCAGGGCATAGTCTGGAGCAGGGCGGGCTGGCTGCGGTGCGGGTGCTGCCGGAGCGGGCTGTACACGGCGGGGCTGCTCGACCGGCGCATCTGCCAGACGGCGGGCAACGGGTTCGGAGATTTCCAGCGTCTGGCTGGTGCGGCCGACAAGCTGCGAAATGTCCTGCAATGCCTTGATCTGTTCAGACACGGCGCGGCGCATGGCAGCCGCACTTTCCTTGGCCTCCTCCGGCAGATCAAAGGCACCGCGCTTCAGCTCGTTGCGCGTGAGGTCCAGCTCCTTGCGGATATCGTTTGCCGAGCGGCGGATCTCGTCGGTCGCACCGGTGAAACGGCTGACCGCTTCTTCGACCGCGCCCTGCATGGCCTGCTTGAGGGCTGCTGCTGCGCCTTCGGACTTGCGGCCGGCTTCGCCAAGCAGGCGATCGATATCCGCAAGCGACACTGCAAGGCCGCCACGCAGGCGGTTTGCCAGTTCACCCGAACGCTTTTCGGCTTCCGTGAGCGTGTTGTCGATCGACCGCTGCGCTTCCTGCTCGGCGGAGATCAGGGCATTGCGCATGTTCGCGGCGGTGACCTGCGCCTTCTTCTCGGTCTCACCAAGCACCTGTCCGATATCGGCGAAGGACGCCTGGACGCTTTCGCGCATGTTGGCGGCTGTCGACTGCGCCCGCTTCTCCGTCTCGCCGAGGATCTGGCCGATATCGGTGAAGGAGGCCTGGACGCTCTGGCGCAGGTTCCCGGCCATCTGGCCGGAACGCTGTTCGGCGCGGTCGAAGGCGGTCTCGACCATCTTGCCAAGCCCTTGCATCGTCGTCTCGATCTCTTCCGAGCGCTTGACGAGGCCGACCGAGAGATCACGGAGCGCCTGCTGGCGCTCTTCAAGCGTGCCGACGAGATTGGACTGTGCGGCGGAAAGGAGCTCGGAGGCCTTTCCGAGAACCTTGGTGTGATCGCCGAAACGGCTGACGATAGAGGAAACCTGTTGCAGCGTTTCGCCAGAGATCGCTGTCAGGCGGCCGAGCTTGTCGTCGAGCAGACGGTTGGAGGTCGACAGCATGTCTGTCGCCTGGGTCGCGGTCTCGGTAAAGCGCGAGGCCGTCGAGCCGAGACGGCTGTCGAGGGCGCCGATGCTCTCAAGCGCCTGTTCGATGACACTCGAAATGCCGGAATTGCTCTCGCCGAGCCGATCGATAAGCTGCAAGGCGCTGGCAGCAATGTTCTGTTCGGCAGCGCCCAGATGGGCGACGGCACGGTCCGTGCGCTCGCTGATCGCGTCAACCAGGGCTGCGTTTTCCGCCCGGAGACGTTCGGCGCTCTGGGCAGCGGCCGCCGTGATCTGTTCGGCGGCAGCACGGCCGGTTTCGGCATAGGAGGCGACGACCGGGGCTGCCTTTTCGTCGATCAGGCGTGAAAGTTCAGCCGACCGGCTCGACAGCATGGAGTTCAGTTCGCGGGTGCGATCGTCGAGGACTGTGCGGATCGAATTGCCACGGGCTTCGAGCGCCTTTTCAACGGCGTTCATTGTGACCGCGAGTTCCTGCGTGTTGCCGGAGATGGCATCGCGGATCGCTGCTGCGCGCTTTTCGAGCGTGGAGTTGACCTCGGTGATCGTGCCGGACAGCGTCTCGTTGACGTTGGTGAGGGCGCCAGAAAGCGTCGTGTTGGCGTCCGCGATCGTGCCGGACAAGGCGGAATTGGCTGCCGAGATCGCACCCGTCAGCGACGCGTTGGCCTGGGAGATCGTGCCGGTCAGGTTGGCAACCTGGGCATTGACGAGCGCATCGGCATTCAAAATGCGGTCTGCGAGTTCATTGGACTTGGTTTCGAGCGTGCTGCTGAGCTGGGCGCTGCGTTCATCGATCTGGCCGACGAAATTGCTGCTGGTTTCGGTCAGGCGTTCGAGCGAGCGCTGTGTTTCCGCATCAATATCCCGGGCGGCATCGGCGACAGCACCGCGCAGGGCGGTGGCGAGGCCGGCAGCCTTGCCCTCGATGGTGCGATTGACGTTTTCAAGGCCGACGCTCAAGGCGCGATCCATCGTCGACAGGCGTTCATCAATGAGGGCGGTCCGGCTGTCAAAGGTCTCCGCGACGCGGTTGGTGCCTTCATCGAGGGCCTGTGCGACGCGCATGGAGGCTTCGTCACCGATCCGCTCGATCGTCGTAACCTTCTCGTCGAGGCGAGCGGCGAATTTTTCACCGGCATCGTTGACGCGGGCGTCGACGCCGTCGAGGCCGTTGCGCAGGCGGTCTTCGAGCGTGCCGAGGCTCTGCTCGATCCGCGTGCTGGTTTCATCGAGGCGCATGGTCATGCCGCTGACGGACTGCTCAACCGTTCCTGAGAAATCCTGCGCCGAGCGGGTGATGTCACCAGCGGCGTCGCGGATCTGTTCGGTCAGAGCACCGGCGGTGCCGCGCAGGCGGTCGTCGAGGGCGCGGCTGCTCTCGTCGATGGCCTTGCGCAGGCTTTCCTCGTGGTCTTCGAGGCTCATTTCGAGCATGCCGGTGCTGGCCGCAAGCGAGCTGCCGAGCGAAGTCGCATGCTCCGTCAGCGTCGTTTCGAGTGCGGCATGCGCTTCGCCGAGGCTGAGCGTGATTGCCTGCGTGCGGTCATCGAGCGTCGAGCGGATGCGCTCGTGAGTGTCGACGAGGCGCGTGTCGATGTCGCGCACGCCGCTGTTCACGGTGTCGGCGATCTTGGCGACGTTTTCGCCGAGTGTGTCGGCCAAGGCGCCGGTCGCATCGTCGAGCGTCATGCGCAGGCGCTCGGCCGTGCCACCGAGCTTGCCGTCGATGTCGTTGATGCCGGACGTGAGCGACGCGGCGATGGTGCCGGATGTCGCGCCCAGCGTTTCGGCGAGATTGCGTGTCGCATCGTCGAGGTTGGCCCTCAGACGCTCGGAGGTCTCGACAAGCTTTCCGTCGATGTCGCTCACGCCGGCGTTGAGAGATGCGGCGATTGTGCCCGATGCGGCACCGAGTGCCCGCTCGATGTCGGCGGATGCGTCTTCGAGGGTCGAGCTCAAATAGGAGGTGTGACCGGCCAGCGACATTTCCAGGCGTTCCTGGTTGTCGCCATAGGCTGTGCGGATTGCCTCGGCCTTTTCCGAGAAGGCCTGGTCGATGCGGCGATCCGCATCGGCCACGGTCTCGATGATGGCAGAGGCCCGCTGGCTCAATGTCTCGTCGATCCGGCGCTGGCTGTCGCTCAGCGTCTCGGCAAGGTCCTGGCTGCGCGCCGTGAGGGTCAGGTCGAGTTCGAGGCTCTTGGTGTTGAGCGTGTCGATCAGGTCTTCGCTCTTGGCGTCGAGGATGGTCGCGATCCCGCCCATCTTCTGGTCGAGCGTCTCCGCCAGGCGATCCTGGTTCGCCTCAAGCGCATTGACCATGTGCTCGGCGCGGCTCGACAGGCTCTGTTCGAAGCGGGACTGATGGTCGGTCAACGCGCCGTAGAGAGAACCCGAACGCTCTTCCATCACCTGGTCGATGCGCTTCTGGGCCGTTTCCAGGCTTTCGGTCAGGGCTGCGGCGCGGGCCGACATGGCGTCGGCGATTTCCTGGGCACGGCCAGAGAGCGCGTCATCGAGGATCTCCTGGCCCGAGCTCAGGGTGACCGCAAGTGCAAGAGACTGGTCGTTCAGCGTCGAGCCGAGGCGTTCGATGCTCGAGGTGAGGATGCCGTTGATCGAATCCGAGCCGCCATTGACGGTTTCGTTGATCCGGGCAAGGCTCTCCATCAGCTTGCTGTCGAGGCTGCCGGCGCGCTGGTCGAACGCGCTGGCGAATTCGGCAACGCGTTCGTCGAAGGTGGAGTTGATCTGACCGATCGTCGTCTGGAAGCGGTCTTCGAAGAGGCCGGACCGCAAATCGAGGTCGACGATCGCATCGTCGGCGCTGGCCTGCAGACTTTGGCGGAAATGACGGCTGCGCTCTTCGAGCGAGGTGTTGAGGCGTGAAAGAACATCGTCCAGCGACGACGTGATCGAGCTTTCGCCACCCTTCAGGCTCTCTGCGATGTCACGGGTCCGCTCGACCAGCGTTTCGTTCAGCTGGCGGGCACGTTCGTTCAGCGCCGCATTCAGCTTCTCTGTGTTGGCGTCGAGCGTGGAGGCGCGGGTCTCGAACTCGCCGAGCAGTTCGCGACCGCGCTGGTTGAGCGTCGTGGTCAGTGTCTTCAGCTGCGAATCGAATTCGGTGGAGAGTGAGATGCCGGAAGCGGCCAGCGTCTGCACCATCGTGTCGGTCTTGTGCGCCAGCAGCGAGCCGAGGGCCGTCACCGCTGCATCCGACTTCTCCATCAGGGTCGCAGCACGCGTGTCGATCATCGAGGCAAAGGCTTCGCCCGAGGTCTGCAGGCGGACGGAGATCTCCTCCGTTGCGAGCGAAAGCTCTTCCTTCAGCTGCTCATGGGCGCCGACGATCGAGGAGCGGATGCGCTCGGCGTGATTGACGATCGCGTCGCGTTCCGAACCCAGTTCGTGGACAAGGCCGCGGACCCGCAGTTCGTTGTCGGTGTAGCTGCGTTCGAGGGCCGTGACCTCGGAATGGACCAGCGTTTCCAGCTCGGTGGCGCGTGCGATGGTGCGCTCGATACCTTCGTTCATGGCGGAGACTTCGCGGCGAACGGCCTGACCGACGGTCATGATGCGTTCGGACGCGATCGTTTCCGGTTCGGCCAGCCGCAGCGCGACTTCCGCCATGGATCGAGCGGCGTTGCGCAGGTCATGGGCGCGGGCCATCATGATGGCAAAGGCGAAGAAGAGCATGATCGGGAGGAACGTCCCGACGAAGATCGCAACGACGCCCGGCATGGCGACGATGTCGGCCACGGAGGCGGCCTGCCAGATCGCGCCGCCGTAGAGGAGCTGCGAGAGGCCGATGGCTCCGACGACCCACAGAGCCGAAATGATGGTCGCGTTGCGAAGTGCCGTCTTCAGCGACGCCGCTTCCAGAGACTTCAACATAGCGGAAGGGGCGCGGCGGGAGCCGTCATTGGCCGGGGCGAGGGCCGGGGAGCGAGGCTGCGGCGGCGCAGGCTCGGGGCCGAGTTCGGCGGCGCGCGCCGAGCGACGATCGATGGGCTTCTTGGAGGCAGGGCGCTGCGTGTTGTCCGACAAAATGGCCTCCGGTCCGCGCGTTTGCGACCGAGGCTTCGGGGCCACAGGCGCTTCGTCACCGTCGAAATCAATACTCAGGGCCGCCTCGAGTGCCTGGAACGCGTTCTCGTCAATCGAGTCGGACTTCTTGTTCGCCATCGGGTTACGCCTCGTTACAACTTACGCTCGGCTGGCTCGAAGGGTGGGGGTGGCCGCCTGCCATTCCGCACTTTCGCATTCCCGCCGTACAATCACACTCCGCATGCCGCCACGCCACACGAAACGCTTTCTCAGAAACCGAGCAGTCTGCCTCACCTTGGGGCGAACATTGCCCATTGTTCTAGCACCGACTTGCCCGAGGTCAAAGTTCTACGACTTTGGCCCAATCAACCGTATCGTACTGACACATTTGGCCCTCCGTTACAATTAACGCAGGTGCAGCACGCCAAGGGGCGCTGTGCTTGTTAACAGTATTTAAACCTCCATTTAGCCGTAAAAGCCAAATTTTGCGGGGGTTTAAATTTCGTTAACCATGATGCGAGCTTTTTCGGGTCGTCGCCGCCGCGCTTAACAGGATTGCCACAACCGAATGTCAGGCTGATCCCACCAATAAGAAGAAAAGAAGGTTCTTTGGCATGGCTGCAGCAGTCAACATCGCATTCGAAGCTCCCGAAACCCATCATGTGCGCACGCCGTCGCACGAACGTCCAATCGATCTGGTCCATCTGGCTGCCCAGACGAAGGGTGACAAGGCGGTCGAAATCGAGATCCTGCAGATGTTCGCCCGCCAGGCGCGCGGATGCCTTCAGGCGCTGACCGCAAAGTCGGACAAGACCGACAACAAGGCTGCGGCCCAGCGCCTGCGCAACGCCGCGATTTCCGTTGGCGCTTTGCGTGTCGCGAGCGCTGCCGAACTTGTCGACAGCAAGGGCGTCAACGCCGATACGCTGGCGACCGTCGCGAGCGCCGTGCTCGAGGCCGAGCATTTCATCCTGAAGCTCGCGCGCTGAGACACCCGTCGGTGCCGTTGTCGGCGCGTTCAACTCGCTCTGCCGTGAGTTGACTGGGCCTTGAAATTGCGAGAAGACTTCGCCGATTTTTACACAAGGCGAAGTCTGGATCCGCACATCATGACACAAATCAGCATCATCGCATTTGACGGCACGCGTTTCGAAATTGCGGCCCAGGACGGCTCTACGGTCATGGAAAATGCCGTTCGCAACTCCGTTCCGGGCATCGATGCGGAATGCGGCGGCGCCTGTGCCTGTGCGACCTGTCATGTCTATGTCGACGAGGCCTGGACCGAGAAGGTCGGGACACCGTCGGCGATGGAAGAAGACATGCTCGACTTTGCCGTCGACGTCCGTCCGACCTCGCGTCTTTCCTGTCAGATCAAGGTGAGTGCCGCGCTCGACGGTCTCGTCGTGCATGTGCCGGAACGCCAAGGCTGAGGCTCCACCGAACGCACCAAAAAAAGCCCCGTCTCCCGGTTTTCCGGGCGACGGGGCAAGCGGGCGCATCGCCAAACAGGCGAGGGAGGAAGCACCTGTGGCAACAGGACGCGCCGGGAGAACGGGGAAAAATCGGGAACGCTTAATCAACGTTTTCGATGACACTTATATTTCAGATTTGTATCAAGGGCCACGGGCAGAAATCGCCGGTTATTCACAGGCTGCGCGGCAAGTTTCGGACAAGGCGTGGCAAGCCTGCCAAAACCACCTCTCAAAATTTACTGGTGATTGCTGCTAGTTTCTGACCTTGCCGCTGCGATGGCGCAGGATGCGCAGCATGCGGTCCTCGAAATTGTGCGACTCAATCCGATCGAATTCGATCTGGGCCATATCGTGCGCGCGGGTCACTTCGTCCGTCACGGCGGCGACCTTTGCCTGCAGGCGATCACAGTCACGTTCCGGTCGCAGGTTCAGCAGCCGCTGCTCCAGACGCTTGGCATGCTGTCTGGCGATTTCGGCATGCCGTTCTTCGTGCCGCTTGATGTCTGACGAGAGCGCATCCCAGATCATCGCCATTTCCGGCGTCGCTCGCTTCCGGTTCTTCCAGCGCGGCAGAATGATCTTGGTGTCGAGCGTGACGGTGGCATCCTCGACCGCACAGCGGGTGCCGCGTTTGGTGTATGTCAGGTCGCCGCCGAAGCGGATCTGGGTGGCACCGGGATGGCGGTATCCGGTCGCCTCTGTGAAAGGTCCCTTGCGTGCCAGTTCGTCATCCAGATCCGCCGCGGTCTTACCCCCGATCTGGAAATAGCTGATGGACTTGCGAACGATGGTTTCGGATTGCGCCGCGTTCGGGAAGAGGCCGGTCAGGGCGCCCAGAAGGAGCGTCGCCCACAGACGGCTGTATGATGTCATGTTCAATCCGCGATGTTCTCATGTCCGCGATGTTGTGTTCGCGACGCCCTTGGGGCATAGCCAACGCGGCTGCACTATTGCAGCTTCGCAGATTTCCGTCGAGAGGACAGAACGCAGTTGGCGAGCGGCAAGCGGACAATTTGGCGTGTGGCCCATGGCCGTGAACTCGATGTGACGGCGCGCGGCGCCTTGATGGCAATCATCAACGTCACGCCCGATTCCTTTTCCGATGGCGGTTTGCACGACAGCACCGAGGCAGCGATTGCTCATGCGCTCGCCTGCGTCGATTCAGGCGCGCAGATCCTTGATATCGGAGGCGAATCGACGCGGCCCGGTGCTGCCCCTGTCAGCCCTGAGGACGAGATGGCGCGGGTTCTTCCCGTCATTGCGGGGCTCCGCGACCGCACCGATGCCCTGCTTTCCATCGATACCTATCGTGCACGCACCGCGCAGGCTGCCATCGAAGCGGGTGCGCATATCATCAACGACGTGCACGGTCTTCAGCGCGAACCTGATATCGCCGCAGTTGCCGCCCGTTTCGGGGCCGGCCTCTGCATCATGCATACCGGTCGTGGTCGTGAAAAACTTGCCGACCCGATTGAAGACCAGCGTTTCTTCTTCGGTCGGTCACTCGCCATTGCCGAGGATGCCGGCGTTGCGTCGGAAACAATCATGCTCGATCCGGGGTTTGGTTTTGCCAAGGAAACGGCCGAGGAAAACATGGCGCTCCTGGCGCGGATCGAAGAGTTGCATGATCTCGGCCTGCCGCTTCTGGTCGGCACATCGCGCAAGCGCTTCCTTGGCAACATCACCGGCCGGGACGCCGCCGAACGCGATGCGGCAACGGCTGCGACCACCGTGGCGCTCCGATTGAAGGGGGCCTCCGTTTTCCGGGTCCACAATGTCGCGATCAACCGGGACGCGCTTGCCGTCGCCGATGCTATGCTTTCGGCCGCACGACACATCGAGGTTGCAGGGAACGCGCAGATATGAGCCGCATCTTCACCATCACGCTACAGAACTGCGCCTTCTTCGCCCATCATGGCGTCTTTCCTGAAGAAGGCGTCCTCGGTCAGCGCTTCTTTGTCGATGCGGAGTTTGACGTCGACGCGCTGGAGGCGGCCGAGACGGATACGCTCGGCGGGACAGTGCATTACGGCATAGCCTTCGAGGTCATCCAGGAGATCGTCACCGGAAGCCGCCGGCAATTGGTCGAGGCGCTGGCGCTCGCCATCGCACGCGGCCTGCTCGACCGTTTCCCCGAAATACTGCGCTGCCGGATCACCGTGCGCAAGCCCAGTGCCCCGATTGCCGGGATCCTCGACCATGTGCAGGTGAGCGTTGAACAGTTCAGAGCATAACGCGTGGCAGCAGGCGACGCTCGGCCTCGGCGGCAATATCGGTGATCCCCAGGCTGCAATGGCAGATGCCTTGCGGCGTCTGGATGATCGTGAGGACTGTCGGGTGACCGCGGTATCGCGCCTCTATCGGACGCCGCCCTGGGGCAAGATCGATCAGGCCGATTTTTACAATTGCTGTGCGGCAGTCGAGACATTGCTCGCGCCGCAGGCGTTGCTCGCCGCCTGCCTCGAGATCGAGCGTGACATGAAACGGGTGCGTGTCGAGCGTTGGGGACCGCGCACGATCGACATCGACATCCTTACCTATGGTTCGCTCAAGCTCGATGCCGATCATCTGACGATCCCGCATCCGCGCATGACCGAACGCGCCTTCGTGCTGATGCCGCTGGCCGATTTTGCCGGAGATCTCGTGGTTGAGGGGCGCCGTGTGGCCGATTGGCTTGAGGATGCAGATGGCGCCGGTATCGCCGTTGCAAACGAAAACCGCGCCTGGTGGCGCGGCTGACGGATTTCCATGCTTGTGACGCTGGCCTGAGGGGTGAGCGTCGGATTACTCGTTGTCGGCGGTCTCTGCCATAGCTGTTGCCTGGCGGTTGAGCTTCAGGCCGATCACAGGGATCATTCGGTCTTCGACCTTGACCGAAATGGTGATGTTCATGGCGTCGTCCTGCTCGAGGCGGGCGACCATGGCGCCATTCAGTTTGGCGCGGTTGATGCCCATGACGGCGCGGTTGCCGTTGACCGTGCCGGAGACGATGTCGAGACCCTTGCCGTCGGCGCCGTCGAGGAACTGGCCCTTGTAGGAGCCGCCGGCCTGCGAGATGACGGCCGACATCGGCTGGCTGAAGACGCCGACGCGGCATGTGCCGTCGAGCTTCAGGCCGGTTTCCTTGCCTTCCGCCGGAAGGCCGGTCAGGTTGCAGGTGAACTTGGTGCCCTTGTACTTGCCGGCAACGATCTCGCCCGGGCCTTTCCAGACACCGGCGACCGATTCGAAGAAGCGCTTGTCACGCGACGCGGCATCGGCGACTGCGACGGGCAGCAGCGTTGCGGCAGCGAGAATGGCGGCGCAGCGGCCGACTGTCGAAAAGCGAGCAGACATCGATTTACCTTGGTACGAGAAACCAGAAACCCCGCGAGAACCCTAGCGGAATAATGGTTAATGCATCATTGCCATAGCCTCATTTCAGGCTCCCGACAATTGGCAAACCGCACTCGGCCGTGCGGTGTGGCGGAAAAGACTCAGGCGGTCCGGTTGTCGCCTTTTCCGGTCATGCTCGGCGTCAGGTCGCCGATGAAGTCACCAATGCCTGGTCGTTTCGTGGCGTGGAACGGCAGCGGCCGGCAGAGATCCATGGCAGCGATCCCGATTCGGGCCGTCATCAGCCCGTTGATCACGCCTTCGCCGAGCCTGCTGGACAGGCGCGCTGCCAGCCCATGCCCGAGGACCTGCTGGGCGAGGCCGTCGCCAATCGCAATCGAGCCTGTGACGGCAAGATGGGCAAAGACGTCTTTCAAGAGCCGCAGCATGCCGAAGGATCCCGGACGACCGCCATAAAGTTCGGCCATGGCGCGAACGAGCCGCACCACTTCGAAGAGGACATAAGCGAGGTCGACCACCGCACGAGGACTGACGGCGGTTACGACCGAGACACGTTTTGACGATCCGAGGATGAGCGCGCGTGCCTTGATGTCGAGGGGACCAAGAAGTTCCCTCTCGGCGAGGTCGATGAGTTGGGGCGCATCGATAATGTCATCCTCGACGGATTCGAGCGTCTTGCGGCCACGCGCGGTTTCCGGGCGGTGAGCGACGAGGCCGGACAGGCGACGCACGATCGTGATGGCATTGGCGCGTTTCATGCTCGCGGCTGCCGCCTGGGCATCAAGCTTGAGGTTCTGCACCGCGTCCAGACGGTAAAGTCCGGCCAATTCGCGCCCGACGGCAATCAGAAGCGCCAGCAGTCCGATGACCAATACGGCGATCGCGGTATAGCCGAGCCAATCTGCACGAGAGAACAGGTCGCGGATCAGCCCGTCGACCCAAAGCCCGAATGCGAGGGAAAGCAGGAAGCCAAAGGCGCCCATCGCGATGCGGGCGAAGGAAATACCACGACGGCGCGGAGTGGCGACGGGCAGGGCTTCTGCCTCGGTTGCCATGTCGGCAAAGGGATCGCGTTCGTCAGGCACGATCTCGATCTCTCCGGAGAAGCTGCGCGGCGAACGGCTGGCCGGCATTGCCTGGCGTCCTCCACTGCGCGGTGCATCGGGTTCCACGGTGAAGGCGGTCGGCTTGCGGGCGGAGCTTTGTGCGCGCGGCGGTTCGTCCTGTCCGATCTTCTTGGTCATGTGAGGCGGTCCCCCAGCAGGAATTGCAGAGCCCGGTCCAGACGGATATGCGGCACGGAAAGTGTGATGCCGCCTTTCTCGTCGAGATGGGGAGGTCTAAAGCGGACGATGCTGAGATCAGGGAGCGCAGCGGATGCATCCCCTTGATCGACCGAGCGGAAATAGGCCTCCGGATCCTCGGGCAAATCGCCTGGGAAGACGGCCGTCTTGCGGTTGCCGTCAAAAGTCTCCGCGCCGATGCGTTCGCCGGCCATCGGCGTGCCGACGATGACGGGCAGGTCGTGCCCGTCCTGTTTGACATTGGCCTCGCGGGTGGCGCGCACCGATGCCAGCGCCATGACTTCGATGCCCGCGCCGTTCATGTCGATGCTGCGGATGGCGCGATTGACCAGGCGACGCGTCAAGGTCTCCAGCCTGTCGTGACTTTCGTGGTGCAGGTGGTCGGCTTTGGTGGCCGCCACCAGAACGCGGTCGATACGGCGGCGAACGAGCGAGGTGAGAAAGGAGTTTGATCCCGCACGGAAGCAGGCAAGCACTTCGGCCAAGGCGCGCTCCAGATCCTGAACGGCTTCAGGTCCCCGATTGATCGCCTGGAGCGCATCGACGAGCACGATCTGGCGGTCGAGCCTTGCGAAATGCTCGCGGAAGAAGGGTTTGACCACGACCGACTTATAGGCCTCGAAGCGGCGCTCCATCATCGCCCGCAGGGAGCCCTTTGGCGCGCGACCTTCGGGGAGGTTGGGAAGAGGGGCGAAGGTGAGGGCGGGGGAACCCTCAAGGTCTCCGGGCATCAGAAAGCGTCCCGGTGGCAGGGTCGAGAGCGAGCGCTCATCCGACTTGCAGTGACGCAGATAGTCGGTGAAGGCCTCTGCCAGCCGACGGGCCGTCATTTCGTCGGCCGGTGCATCGGGATCGATGGTCGCCGCGAGCTCCAGCCAAGGGCGCGAGAGTTCTTCCCGGATGCCCGTCCCAGCCAATGCGGTGGTCGCTTCGGAAAAGCTTCGGTAGTCCTGTCCGAGCAATGGGAGGTCGAGCAACCATTCGCCGGGATAATCGACGATGTCGATCGACAGGCGGCCAGGTGAGAGCATGCGGCTCCACGCGCTGGCGCTGCGATACTCAATGGTCAGGCGCAGCTCCGAAATGGCGCGCGTCGAATCCGGCCAGATCCGGTCTTCGACCAGTGCGCGGATATGGTCCTCATACTGGAAGCGCGGCACCGCGTCGTCCGGCTGCTCCTGCAGGGCGGTTGCCGTGATGCGCCCTGATCGCAGGGGTTCGAACAGCGGCAAACGCCCGCCATGCAGCAGATTGTGGACCAGCGACGAGATGAAGACCGTCTTGCCGGCGCGAGACAGGCCTGTCACACCGAGGCGGATCGTTGGATTGATCAGGTGGGCTGCCCGGTCGGCGATGTTGTCGAAGGCGATGGCGGCTTCATCGGTCAGGCTGGTCAGAGAAGGGGGCATTCGGGTTCCTGCACTGAAGAAAACGACCGCTTTGCGCGTTCTGGGGCGGGACGAGCGTCAGCGACATGCCTGCATATAGGCTCTGTTGTGCCGCCAAAAAAGGCCGGATGGCTTCGTCTGCGATCACCCGCGCGATGCCGGGCCTCATCCGACGATAAAGTCGTGCAGTCGCCAGCTTTGCTCGACGGCATCGATGACCGCCAGGCCAGAGGTGGGGTAGCCTTCCGGCACGGTGCGCGCGACGACCTCGTTGCCACAGAGCCTTGCGAACACCTCTTCGATCGCCGGGTTGTGGCCGACCAGCATCAGCGCCGGGATGTCGGGCGTCGAGGCTAAAATCTCCAGATAGGTTTCGGCCGGCGCGTTATAGAGTTCGTCGACGTAGCGGAATTCGACGAGGCCGGAAAAGACCCGGTTCAGCGCTTCGGCCGTCTGTCGGCAGCGCTTTGCGGTCGAGGCGATGACGAGGTCGGGACGGTAGTTCCGGTCCGCCGCGGTTTCTGCCAGCAGCTCGGCTTCGGCAAAGCCCGCATCGGAGAGGTTGCGGTCGAAATCGCGGCCGCCGGGCTCTGCCCACCCCGATTTTGCATGCCGCAGCAGATAGATGCGTTTGGGAACCAGGTTCGAAGGCGTCATCTGTAGAGCTTTCGGCGTGAGATCGTCCAGGCTATTGAACTAGCGGGTCTTGGCGGTCTGCGTCAACCGCTGCAGAACAGACTGGTTGCATGGCCTTCCGCTGCGGAGGCTGTTGCGGCAACCGGGCGACCGGTTCCAATTTATGCTTAAAAAATAGAAATTTAGCTCAAAATTATAACAGACTTAAAAATGCTCGGGAAACATTCTGGAGGCTTGAACCGGTTGCCTTGAAAGGATATACAGCCGCCCATTGAGATGTTCTTCAGGAGAATCGCGTTGAGTGAGAAGATCAATCTTAGCAATTATGTACTCTCGGAAGACGATGAGTTCATGAACGCGAACCAGCGGGCCTATTTCAGGGCCAAGCTGATCGCCTGGAAGAACGACATTCTCCGTGAGGCGCGCGAGACGCTCGAACATCTCGCAGAAGAAAGCGCAAACCATCCCGATCTTGCCGACCGGGCATCCTCCGAAACAGACCGTGCCATCGAACTCAGAGCCCGCGATCGTCAGCGCAAGCTGATCTCGAAGATCGACGCTGCGCTGGGACGCATCGAAGACGGCACCTATGGTTATTGTGAGGAGACCGGCGAACCGATCGGCTTGAAGCGACTGGATGCGCGTCCGATCGCGACGCTGTCGATCGAGGCGCAGGAGCGCCACGAGCGTCGCGAAAAGGTCTATCGCGACGAATGACAGCCGGCATTTTGCCCGGCGGGTTTTGAACCCATTCTGCCGACTATTTGTCGAAAGGCCCGCTTTTGGCGGGCCTTTCGCTTTCTTGCAATCACGACGGAACATCTTTGCGAGGTGGTCTGGCGCGGGCAGAGCGGAGGTCGGCAGTTGCCCGCCGATGCCTCATGGATTGCGGCTCGCCGACATCTCGCCGAATATCCGGGCGATTTCGTTCTGTAGGTTGGGTTCTTCCGCCGGCTGGGCGGGATTGGTGCCGGCAGGTGCGGCAGCCTGGCGCGGTTCGGCGACCATGGCGCCGATCGGCGGCCTTGGGCGGTCCGGGCGCGTTTCCGGCAACAATGCGGGGATCGGGGTCGTCTGCGATGCCTCCGGCCGTGGTGGCCCGGGGTCGGCTGCGATGTGCAGCGCCATCTCCTCTTCCAGCACCCGTTCGAAATCGCTCAGGTCCCGTTTCGCGCCTTCGGCCTGGGGATTTTCATCGCCGGCCTCGTCCTGCTTTGGCGTGAAGCGCGTTTCGTCGAATTGACCGGAGAATTGATCTGCGGGCGCAGTCGAAAGCACGCGCGCACGGGCCGCTTCCAGTACATCTTCAGCTGATGCGTTGCTGCCTGCTTCACCAATGGTCGGAACGGTGTCGGCCGTGGGTGCCGGCGCCTCGTCCACCGGGGCATCGATCACAGGCGAGCGCACCGCTTCGACCGAAGGCGCCAGGCCTTGCGTTGCCTGCGGAGGCCGTTCGACGGCGGTAGCAGCCGTTTGCGGTTGCGGCTCGATGCTGACAGCTGGCGCGACGGACGCTTCGAGGCCTGGTTCGCGCGATGCCGCTTCGACAATTGGCTCAGGTTCGACGACGGGCGCCGGCTCTTCGACGAGGCGGCCACGCGGGGCGGGTCGTTCTACGGCGGGCTCGGGCTGCAGGGTTGACGGCGCTCCGACCGGCCGGTCCGCATGCAGTTCGGGTGAGAAGGTGGCTGAGATGGCAGACCCGGTGGCGATTGCGGCCGGTACGGTCGATCCGGTGGCAAGCGATGCTGCCGTTGCGGCAACTGCCGTTTGCGACGGTAAGACAGGTGTCGGCACGGGTGCTGCGGCAAGCTGGGCCGAGGTCACCGGTGCCGGCGATGCCGCCGAGATCGGCGGTTTCGGAGCGTCAGCCGCTACAGGCTCGGCTTTCAGACGATCTTCCGCAGGGCGCTCGCTCGTTGGGATCGGGCGCGGCTGCGGCACGTTCGTCATGGATTGAGGCGCACGGGGTGCGGCCACAGCGGGCGCTGCGGCATCTGGCTGCTCGATCCTGGGCTGCTGGGACGTTCGTTGCGGTACGCGATCCTTCCGGGCCGAGGGCTGCGGAACGAGGCTTTCGCTCTGGATCGGATCGGCAACAAGAGAAGGTGCCTGGATTGGTGGAGCGGCCGGCAGGCTGGCGGTGGATTGGTGGCCAAGTCTCGCTTCCTCGTCGGCCGCCGCCGTCTGCAGCGCGCGGGCCGTCAGATAATGTCTTTCGTCGCCAATCCCGGACTCAATCACCAGATCCGTTGGGCCGCCGATCATGACCAGGTGTTCGACGTTGTCGCGGCGGATCAGCACGATGCGCCGGCGCGTGTCGATCGCAGCGGCATCAAGCACCTGCAAACGGGGCTGACGGTTGCGACCACCGCGCACGAAAGGCGATGGCGCTCGATTGCGCAGGATCCAGAGCACGATGAAAAGGCAGAGAAGCGCCAGGCTGACTCCCAGCGCCGCAACGAGAAAACGGCTTCCATAGGCGGAAATCAGTTCATCCAGCATTTCAAACGCTCCCTTTGCAGGCTTTTTGGCAGAAGACGTCGCTATCTGCAATGCGAGGTTTTTGTCCCGTTGATGTTGAGGACGCGCCCGCGACGCCATGCTATCAGTCCTGAATGCGGCAATCCTGTGGGATAGTGGGCTTAGCGCGAGTTACCGGCCTTTCTTCGCTTTTTGCGGTCAGGGCAAATTGTTAAACAGAAGGCTGCACCGATTCTGGCGGATCGACCGGGCAGCGGTGCGTTTACAGGCAAGAGGCATTCATGACACGACAGCTGAACGACCGCGACGGAGACAGCCCCCTGGTTGATCGCCGCGGCGGCATAGGTGCCGCGCTGCGCATCCTCTTGCTGGCGCTGGTGCTGCTGGCCGCCGCCGCTGCCTTCGTCTTCTTCCGCGACCAGCTCGACAATCAGATCGTGCTCGGCGTTCTCGGCATCCTGGCGATGATGGGGATTTTCTTCATCGTCGCGGCCGTGATCGGTTTCGTCGAGGTCATGCCACAGCCGCATGGCGACAGCCTGGCCCGTCGTTTCCTCGCCAGCCAGCCCGAGGGTACGCTGATCACCGATGCGGAGGGGCGCATCGTCTTCGCCAATGCGGCATATGGCGCTATGACGGGTGCAAAGAAGGCGACCGAGGTGCAGACCCTCGAGGCTCTGCTCTCGCGTTACCGCGAGTCCAGCGAAGCGCTTTACCGCCTGACCAATGGTCTGCGCGAGGGCCGTGAAAGCTACGAGGAGTTCCGGCTGCTGAAGCCGATCGGCAGCCTGACGGCCAACGGCTCGGGCGCGCATTGGTACCGGCTCAAGGCGCGCTTGCTGCCGGGCGAAAACCGTGGACGTGGTCTTCACGTCTGGCAGATCTCCGACATCACCTCGGAGCGGGACGATCAGGAGCGCTTCTTCAAGGAATTGCAGCACGCCATCGACTATCTTGACCACGCACCCGCCGGCTTCTTCTCCGCCGGCCGCAAGGGCGAAATCTACTATCTCAATGCGACGCTCGCCGAGTGGCTGGGGGTCGATCTCACGCAATTCAGTCCCGGCTCCATGTCGATCAGTGACCTCGTTGCCGGCGAGGGCATGGCCTTGATCGATTCGGTTCAGGCGGAGCCGGGCCAGGCGCGGACGGAAACGCTTGATCTTGATCTGCGACGTGTCAACGGCCAGAGCCTGCCTGTGCGGCTCGTCCATCGGGTCAAGGCCGCGCGCGACGGAGCGCCGGGCGAAAGCCGGTCGATCGTGCTCGCGCGCCAGCAGGGCGAGGGTTCGGATCAATCCGATTCGGTTGCTTCGATGCGCTTCACCCGCTTCTTCAACAACACGCCGATGGCAATCGCCTCTGTTGATGGTGAAGGCCGTATTCTACGCACCAATGCGCCCTTCATGAAGCTTTTCGCCGACATCATCTCGCGCGACGAGATCGAGCGTCACGGGTTGATCGAGGTGGTGCTGCATGAAAGCGAGCGTGAAGGCTTTCGCCAGGCGCTCGCAGCCGCCATGGACCGCCAGGTCGACATTGCGCCGATCGACAGCCGCCATCCGACGAATGACACCAGGCATTTCCGCTTCTATGTGAATGCCGTGATCGACCAGAGCGACGAGGCGCCGGAAGAGGCGGCGATCGTCTATGCGGTCGACGTCACCGATCAGAAGGCGCTTGAGGCGCAGATGGCGCAGACCCAGAAGATGAATGCAGTCGGCACGCTTGCCGGCGGTATCGCGCATGACTTCAACAACGTGCTGACCGCGATCCTGTTGTCGTCCGACCATCTGCTGCTGCAGGCCCGTCCGTCGGATGCCAGCTTTGCCGATCTCATGGAGATCAAGCGCAATGCCAATCGTGCGGCCGTTCTCGTGCGGCAGTTGCTCGCCTTTTCGCGCAAGCAGACGATGCGGCCTTCGGTCTTGAACCTCACCGACGTCATCGGCGATCTGCGCATGCTCGTCGACCGGCTGATCTCCGGCTCGAACGTCAAGCTCAAGGTCGAATATGGCCGCGACCTCTGGCCGGTGAAAACCGACCTGTCGCAATTCGAGCAGGTGCTGATCAATCTCTGTGTCAACGCCCGGGATGCCATGCCGCAAGGCGGCATGATCACCGTGTCGACACGCAATGTCGGCGGGGACGAGGCGGCCGAATTCGGCTATCGCGGTCTGCCCTCCGAAGACATGGTTCTGGTCGAGGTGGCCGATACCGGGACCGGGATTGCGCCCGAGATCATGGACAAGATCTTCGAGCCCTTCTTCACAACGAAGGAAGTGGGCAAAGGGACCGGCCTTGGGCTTGCCATGGTCTATGGCATCGTCAAGCAGTCCGGCGGTTACATCTACCCGGAATCGGAAGTCGGCAAAGGCACCGCGTTCCGCATCTTCCTGCCGCGACACATACCGGACGTCGTTGTTGTTTCCGAGGATGCGAAAGCTGCGAGTTCCGCGACGTCCGGCAGTCTGCCGCCGGCGACGCCGGCAAACGGCACCGATCCGTCTGCCGATGGCAAGGATCTGACCGGCAAGTCGGCCGTGGTTCTGCTGGTCGAGGATGAAGAGGCGGTGCGGCGCGGCGGCAAGCGCATGCTGGAAACGCGTGGCTACACGGTGCATGAGGCGGGATCCGGCGTCGAGGCGCTCGACATCATGGATGAACTCAACGGCGAGGTGGACATTGTCGTCTCCGACGTCGTGATGCCGGAGATGGACGGGCCGACGCTGCTCACCGAACTCAGGAAGAAATATCCGGATCTGAAGTTCATCTTCGTCTCGGGTTATGCCGAGGATGCCTTTGCCCGCAATCTGCCGGCTGATGCCAAGTTCGGCTTCCTGCCGAAGCCGTTCTCGCTGAAGCAGCTGGCGGTCGCCGTGCGCGAAATGCTCGACGGCGAAGGCTGATCCGCTAACGCTGGTTTCGAAGACAAAAGAACCCGCCGGAGCGATCCGGCGGGTTCTTGCGTTCCAGCGTTTCGAAGAGGTTCAGCCGTTCAGGGCAACCGCGATCTCGGCTGCCAGGCGGGCATTGTTCTCGACCAGCGCGATATTGGTCTTCAGGCTTCGGCCACCGGTCAGATGGAAGAGGTTGTCGAGCAGGTAAGGCGTGACGGCCTTGCCGGAGATCTCGTCGCGTTCGGCATTGGCGAGCGAGCGGCTGATATAGATTTCCATTTCCTCGCGCGGGATCTCGTCGGCTTCCGGGACCGGATTGGCAATGAGCATGCCCCCGGCAATGCCGAGCTCCTCGCGCATCTTCTGGAAGTTGGCGATGGCCGCCGGGCTCGGCAGGCTGAGCGGGCTTTTGAGGCCCGAGCTGCGCGACCAGAAAGCGGGGAAGTCTTCGCTATCATAGGTGACGACCGGCACGCCGCGGGTTTCCAGCACTTCCAGCGTCTTCGGAATGTCGAGGATGGCCTTCGGGCCAGCCGAGACGACGATGACACCGGTGCGGGCCAGTTCTTCCAGATCGGCGGAAATGTCGAAGGTCTCCTCGGCGCCGCGATGCACGCCGCCGATGCCGCCGGTGGCGAAGACATGAATGCCGGCGCGATGGGCGGCGATCATGGTGGCGGCGACGGTTGTTGCACCGTTGCGGCGCTCGGCGATGGCAAAGGCGAGATCCGCACGCGACAGCTTCATCACGTGTTCCATCTGCGCCAGTTCATCCAGCTGCGCCGGCTCAAGACCGATATGCAGCACGCCCTTGATGACGGCGATCGTGGCGGGCACGGCGCCCTGCTGGCGGATGATGTTTTCCACGCTGCGGGCCATCTCGATGTTGCCGGGATAGGGCATTCCATGGGTGATGATGGTGGATTCGAGCGCCACGATTGCGGCACCGCGCTGCTTGGCGGCGGTCACTTCGCTGGAATAGGCGATCGGCAGGAGGGGGGAGACGGAACGGGTCATGGGAGATCTTTCAAGCTGGAACGGCTCGTCATGGCAGGAAACGGGCCGGGGGGACAAGTGACATCTGTGTGTCGAGTTTCGCTGCGGACAGATTTTCGTCCGTCGCATGGGGCGAGGCAAGGGTGATGGCGGCGCAGGCCGTGCCACGGCGAAGGGCGGCGCAGAGGTCGCCGCCAGCGAGCCTTGAATGGAGAAAACCGGATGCGAAGGCGTCGCCGGCACCCGTGACATCTCCGATTTGCTCGACCGGAGTGGGTTCGATGACGGCGATGCGCTCTGAATCAAAGGAGATGGTGCGGCCGCCACCCGATGTGACCGATCCGCCGCGCAGGCCGCAGGCGCGTAAGAGGTCGGGCCAGTCTTCCGGTCGCTCGGCTCTCGTCCCGGTGATGGCTTCAGCCTCGGCGCCGTTCATGAAGAGATGGCCGAGATGGGCGAAGGTGCCGCGCAGGCGAAGCACCTTCGCCGGGGATATGGCAATGGCAGAGACGCCGCAGCCCCGACGCGCCGCCGAAGCCGTCAGACTTGCCAGGGTTTCGGATGGCAGGTTGGCGTCGCAGAGCACATGCCCGGCTTCCGCCAGACTGTCGCGCATCGATCGGGCCCGAAGCCGGCGCGCGACAAATGCATCATAGAGCGCCATGTCGGCGAGCGCGATGACGAGATTGCCGTCGTTTTCCAGGATCGCGGTATAACTCGGGGTGGCCCGATCGAGAAACATGACCGGCCAGTCTTCGATGCCGGCCCGCTCTGCGGCCTCGCTGACCGCCTGGCCGGCGGCGTCTCCGCCTCTGGGGGCGATCAGCCGAACGGAACGTCCGAGACGGGCAAGGTTGCGGGCTGCATTGAAGACGCCGCCGCCCGGTTCCTCGAACCATGTTCCGGGATTGCTGGCACCTGGTTTCGTCTCCCCGGAAATGCGGGCGCGGCGATCGAGATGGGCGCCGCCGATGGCAAGAATTTCGACCGTCATGACCATACCTTCGCAAGGGCTGTTGCGCGAATCGAAGCACATCCGACCGACGCTGACGGGCCTGGTGTCGCCTTCACGGGGTTCGTATGGAACCACCTGAGAACATTATTCGAACACACGCCCGAAAACGCAGTATTCAGAAAGGCTTCGCTGTTACTTGCAAAATGAGAACAAATAGGGTACATTATGTCCATCGGCGGCTTCATTGCCTATGCGGCCTCAATAACCTAAAGGTGGATCCAATGGCACAAAATTCTTTGCGGCTTGTAGAGGACAAATCGGTGGATAAAAGCAAGGCATTGGAAGCGGCGCTCTCGCAGATCGAACGCTCGTTCGGCAAGGGCTCGATCATGAAGCTCGGTGCGAACGAGAGCGTGGTCGAAGTCGAGACAGTCTCGACGGGGTCGCTCAGCCTCGACATCGCGCTCGGCATTGGCGGCCTGCCGAAGGGGCGCATCATTGAAATTTACGGACCGGAAAGCTCGGGTAAGACGACGCTGGCGCTGCAGACGATTGCGGAAGCCCAGAAGAAGGGCGGCATCTGCGCCTTCGTTGACGCCGAACATGCGCTCGATCCGATCTATGCCCGCAAACTGGGCGTCGATCTGCAGAACCTCCTGATCTCTCAGCCCGATACCGGCGAACAGGCGCTCGAAATCACCGACACGCTGGTTCGCTCCGGTGCGATCGACGTTCTCGTCGTCGACTCGGTTGCCGCGCTGACCCCGCGCGCTGAAATCGAAGGCGAAATGGGCGATAGCCTGCCGGGCATGCAGGCCCGCCTGATGAGCCAGGCGCTGCGCAAGCTGACCGCCTCGATCTCCAAGTCGAAGACCATGGTGATCTTCATCAACCAGATCCGTATGAAGATCGGCGTGATGTTCGGTTCGCCGGAAACGACGACGGGTGGCAATGCGTTGAAATTCTACGCCTCCGTTCGCCTCGACATCCGCCGTATCGGCGCCGTCAAGGATCGCGAAGAGGTCGTCGGCAACCAGACCCGCGTGAAGGTCGTCAAGAACAAGATGGCGCCTCCGTTCAAGCAGGTCGAGTTCGACATCATGTATGGCGAGGGCGTGTCGAAGACCGGCGAACTGGTCGATCTCGGCGTCAAGGCCGGGATCGTCGAGAAGTCGGGCGCCTGGTTCTCCTACAACAGCCAGCGGCTCGGCCAGGGGCGTGAAAACGCCAAGCTCTTCCTGCGCGACAATCCCGCTGTGGCTCAGGAGATCGAAATGGCGCTGCGGCAGAATGCCGGTCTGATCGCCGAGAAGTTCCTGCAGAATGGCGGTCCGGACGCCAATGACGGGGACGGCGCCGAGGACTTGTAAGGTCGCTGTCTGTCTGCCGAAATTTTGCCGGCCGCGTTTCACCCGAAGCGCGGCCGGTTTTCATTTGTGCTGGCGGTCACGGCGCTGGACAGGGGCCATGGCGGGCGATAAAAGCCATTGATTTTGCGAATTGGCCGGGCTTCCGGCCCGAATGAAGGGCGTGACATGAGCGGTGTAAACGACATCCGGTCGACTTTCCTCGACTACTTCAAGACGAACGGTCACGAGGTCGTTTCCTCCAGCCCGCTGGTGCCGCGCAACGATCCGACGCTGATGTTCACGAATGCCGGCATGGTGCAGTTCAAGAATGTCTTCACCGGTCTTGAACAGCGTCCCTATTCGACGGCCGCGACCGCGCAGAAATGTGTGCGCGCCGGTGGCAAACATAACGACCTCGACAATGTCGGCTATACGGCCCGCCACCATACCTTCTTTGAAATGCTGGGGAATTTCTCCTTCGGCGACTATTTCAAGGAGCGTGCGATCGAGCTTGCCTGGAACCTGATCACCAAGGAATTCGGCCTCGACCGCAACCGCCTGCTGGTTACCGTCTATCACACCGATGACGAAGCGCATGGCCTGTGGAAGAAGATCGCCGGTCTCTCGGACGACAAGATCATCCGCATTCCTACAAGCGACAATTTCTGGGCGATGGGCGATACCGGCCCCTGCGGGCCGTGCTCGGAAATCTTCTATGACCATGGCGATCACATCTGGGGCGGTCCTCCGGGTTCGCCCGAGGAAGACGGCGACCGGTTCATCGAGATCTGGAACCTCGTCTTCATGCAATACGAGCAGATCACCAAGGAGGAGCGCGTCGACCTGCCGCGTCCGTCGATCGATACCGGCATGGGTCTCGAACGTGTCGCAGCCGTCCTGCAGGGCCGCCACGACAACTATGATATCGACCTGTTCCGCGCGCTGATCGAGGCTTCCGTTGAACTCACCGGCGTGAAAGCCGAAGGCGAGCGCCGCGCCAGCCACCGGGTCATCGCCGATCATCTGCGTTCGTCCGCCTTCCTCATTGCCGATGGCGTTTTGCCGTCGAATGAAGGTCGAGGCTATGTGCTCCGTCGCATCATGCGCCGCGCCATGCGTCATGCACAGCTGCTCGGCGCCAAGGATCCGATCATCTACAAGCTGTTGCCTGTCCTCGTTCAGCAGATGGGACGCGCCTATCCGGAACTGGTGCGGGCCGAACCGATGATCTCCGAGACGCTGAAGCTTGAGGAAAGCCGCTTCCGCAAGACGCTGGAACGTGGTCTGTCGCTTCTGTCCGAGGCGACCTCCGATCTCGACAAGGGTGACAGCCTTGATGGCGAAACCGCCTTCAAGCTTTACGACACCTATGGCTTCCCGCTCGATCTCACGCAGGATGCATTGCGCAACCGGGGTATCGGCGTCGATCTCACAGGCTTCAACGATGCCATGCAGCGGCAGAAGGCCGAGGCGCGGTCGCATTGGGCCGGTTCTGGCGACAAGGCGACCGAGACGGTCTGGTTCGAGCTCAAGGAAAAGTTCGGCGCCACCGAATTCCTCGGCTATTCTGCGGAAACCGCCGAAGCGCAGATCCTGGCCGTCGTCGCCGAAGGTAAGGTCGTCGAGCAGGCCGGCGCCGGCTCCGAGGTCCAGATCGTCGTCAATCAGACGCCGTTCTACGGTGAATCGGGCGGCCAGATGGGCGATACCGGCGAGATCGTCGGCGAAGGTTTCTCGCTTGAGGTCACCGACACGCTGAAGAAGGGCGAGGGCATCTTCGTACATGTCGCGACCGTTCGAAACGGTGTGGTGCGCGCGGGCGAGGCCGTCGTGCTGAATGTCGACCATGCGCGCCGTCAGCGCCTGCGCTCGAACCATTCTGCGACGCATCTCCTGCATGAGGCCTTGCGTGAAATCCTCGGAACCCATGTCGCCCAGAAGGGGTCGCTGGTTGCGCCCGAGCGTCTGCGCTTCGATATCTCGCATCCGAAGCCGATCTCGGCCGAGGAGCTGAAGGTCGTCGAGGAGATGGCCAATGAAATCATCCTGCAGAATGCGCCGGTCACGACACGGCTGATGGCCGTCGACGACGCCATTGCCGAAGGTGCGATGGCGCTGTTCGGCGAAAAATACGGTGACGAAGTGCGCGTTGTTTCAATGGGCACTGCGCTCCGTGGCGAAAAGGCTGGGAAGTCTTATTCGACTGAACTCTGCGGCGGCACCCATGTGTCGGCGACCGGCGATATCGGTCTTGTGCGCCTGATCGGCGAAAGTGCTGTCGGTGCCGGCGTGCGGCGTATCGAGGCGCTGACCGGTGATGCTGCACGGACCTATCTCGCCGAGCAGGACGAGCGGGTGAAGACGCTTGCCGCGTCCCTCAAGGTTCAGCCGGCCGACGTCATTGGCCGTGTCGAGGCTCTCATCGATGAGCGCCGCAAGCTTGAGAAGGAACTGGCGGATGCAAAGCGCAAGCTGGCTATGGGCGGCGGGGCCGCAGGCAATGCCGAAGCGCCAAAGGTCGTCAACGGGATCAATTTCATTGGTCGTGTCCTGGCCGGGGTCGAGGCCAAGGATCTGAAGGGCATGGCCGATGAGGCCAAGGCCGGGCTGGAATCGGTGGTCGTGCTTTTGATCGCGGTCTCCGAAGACGGCAAGGCGAGCGCGGTCGTGTCGGTGTCGCCTGACCTCACGGATCGCCTGAGCGCCGTCGATCTCGTGCGTGTCGCCTCTGCGGCGCTTGGTGGCAAGGGCGGCGGCGGACGGCCCGACATGGCGCAGGCGGGCGGCCCGGATGGTGCCCAAGCCGATGCTGCCATTCAAGCGGTCGAAGCCGCACTCGCCTGACACGAGATCTGACTGATTTCGACGGGCCGGCAGGGAATGCCGGCCCGTTTGCATGTTTGCATTTCCCTGGTGGCAAAATCCTGGCGCGTGATTGCCTTGCCCCTAGAAATTCGGGGATTCATGCTTGAATTTACCAAAGGGTTTTGGGCTTTCTTCAATCTTGGATGCCATGGTCCCGACCTTCGCGAGGGTTGAACTTGGACCACCTATTTCACATTCCGACACTCAGTCTCTGCCTGTCTGCGGCCTGCATCACCGTGTCGGTATTCGTCACCTTGCTGTGGAACGAGGACCGCGCGGATCGGGCATTGGCTTTCTGGACCCTCGGCTTCTGGGCGGGCTGCGTCGGTCTTGCCTTGCTCAGCCTGCGCGACGTCGCGCCGCCGATCGTGGCGCTCGGATTCGGCAATGCATTCAGCCTTTGGAGCCTCGGTCTGGTGTGGCTCGGTTGTCTGGCCTTTGACCGGCGCCAGCTGCGCTTCTCCTTCCTTAAGGCCTTCGCCTGTGGCGGCATCTGGCTGGTCTGCTTCGAGCTTTGGCCGCGTTTTGCCGTTGATCTGAACATGCGGATCGTCGTCTGTTCGGTGCTGTTTTTCATCAGCTCCTTCATGGTTGCTGCCGCGATCTGGCAGGGGTATCGACACGATCCTCTTCCGGCGCGCCGCCTCGCCATCTTCGCCTTTGGTGGTCATGCCCTTGTCTATCTGATCCGCACGCCCATGCCGCTGCTTGAGCCGGTAACGCTGTCTGGCGGATTTGGCCCGAACTGGTTCGGGCTGATCATGTTCATCTATTTCGTCCAGGGCCTTGTCGGTGTTCTGGCGATTTTTGCCATGGTCTATGAGCGGACGCTCCGGGCCCACAAACTCGCCTCCGAGATCGACTTTCTGACCGCGGTGCCGAACCGGCGAGCCTTCCTGCTTGCGGTGGAGCGCAGTCGCCAGAGGCCGGACGAATCGGGTGCGGGAGCCGTCCTTGCCCTGGTTGATGCCGACCACTTCAAGGCGATCAACGATACGCATGGGCATGCCGCAGGGGACGCCGCATTGGTGGCGTTGGCGACCTTCCTGTCGGGCCGTCTTCCGAAGGGCGGCGTGTTCGGCCGCCTGGGTGGTGAAGAATTCGGCATCTACCTGCCTGCACGCCAGGTGGCGGCGGATCCGGATCTGCTCGAGCGATTGCGGATGGGCGTCGCGACCCTCGATATCCGCCATGCGGATATGGCGCTTCCGGTGACGATCAGTCTCGGTGCCGTCAGGCTGGCATCCGGGGATGTGGATCTGTCGATGGCGCTGGCGGCGGCCGACCGGGCACTGTATGCGTCGAAAAAGGCCGGGCGTGATCGGCTGAGCTGGGCAGAGCACCCAGGCACTGAACAGCCAACGGCTCAGTTGCATGCGCTGTCGCAGCAATTGGCTGCCGATACGCGCGGAAAGGAGCGGCCGGCGGCGTAGCAGCGTATAAGGCAAGACCAGGTTTAGAGGCTATTGCCCTGTATCGCCCATTGGGCCTCGCTCAGCGTCCTGGTGAAAACGATATCCTGGGCATGCAGGTCGTGATGCGAAAGCAACTGGCGGACCTCCGGACGGTCACTCACCACATAGACCTTAACCCCGTCGCGCCGGGCTTTGCGAATGACACCTGCCAAAAGATTGGCGCCCGAAGTGTCGATGAATTGAATGCCGCTGCAATCGAGCACGAGGTTCCGGTGGCCATCTGCGATGCGGTCGAGGACGGCGCTCGCGCTTGCCACGGCGCCGAAGAAGAAGGCGCCGTCCAGCCGGTAGATTACGGTGCCGGCATCGGTGTTTTCGAGCGGTCTCTCATCGTCCTGGTTTGTTACCTTCAAGCCCTTCGCCATGTGGTGGATGAACTGCAGGGCGGCGAGCGAGACGCCGACGACGATCCCCTCGGTCAGGTCTCGCAAGATGACCAGCAGGAATGTCACGGCCAGCAACAGAGTTTCGGCTCGTGAGGAGCGTATCAGTGCGGATATCGCCGACCGTTCCACCATGTTCCAGGAGACGACGGCGAGCACACCTGCGAGGCTCGCAAGCGGGATGTAGGCGGCGAGGGGGGCTGCGACCAGCATGAACGCGAGTAGGAAGAGGGCATGCAGCATTCCCGAAACCGGGCTTGTGGCGCCCGCCCGGACATTGGTTGCCGTGCGTGCTATGGTGCCCGTGACACAGATCCCGCCGAAGACCGCGGAACCGATATTGGCGAGCCCCTGTGCCACCAGTTCCATGCTGGAGCGGTGCCGTCGGCCGGTCATGCCGTCGGCCACGACGGCGGAGAGAAGCGACTCGATCGCGCCGAGAAGCGCAAAAGCGATCGCGTCCGGCAGGACTGCGATCGCAAGCGCGGGCGACAGGTGCGGCAGGCTCGGCATGGGCAGGCCGGACGCGATCCCCCCGAACTTCGTGCCGATCGTCGAAACGGGCACAGACAGCATGGAAGCCGAAACCGAGGCGGTGATCACGGCGATCAGCAGGCCGGGCCAGGTCGGGCGAAAGCGGCGAATGATGAGGATGATCGCAATCGTCAGGCCCGCAACGACTGCGGCGGGCGGTGAGAAACCGGGCAGGGCGGAGACGATGGATGGGATCTTGTCGATCAGCGGCCCAGGTTCTCCTTCGGGAAACGTCAGCCCCAGCAATTCGCCGATCTGGCTTGCGAAGATGATCACGGCAATACCGGCCGTGAAGCCGATGGTCACGGGATAGGGGATGAATTTGATGTAGTCGCCGAGCCGCAGCAATCCGGCGGCGATCAGCATCAGCCCTGCCATGGCCGTTGCCAAGAGCAAGCCCTCGATGCCGTGACGGCTGACCGTTGCGGCCACCAGAACGATGAATGCGCCGGCAGGGCCACCGATCTGGTGCCGGCTGCCGCCCAGCGCGGAAACGAGGAAGCCGCCGACGATTGCGGTGTAGAGACCGCGATCTGGCGTGACGCCGGAGGCAATCGCAATCGCCATCGACAGGGGAAGGGCGACGATCGCGACGGTCAGCCCCGCCAGAGCATCGGCCTTCAAACGCGCAAGGTCATACCCCTCCCGGAAAACGCTGACAGTTTTCGGGAGCAGGTCTTCCTTCATGGCTTGCCACCGATTTCGTCTGGCATGCGCGGGTTCCGACGATGAAAGTGTTCCACATCAACAGACGCTATAGGACACTGAGTCCGGCTCTCTTTGCAATCGGCGGCTTTATCCACCTGCCCGTTCGCTGCGGCGGCGCTAACCCGTCGGGTCAGCTCGGCGTCTTCTGCATTTCGGCAGCAGCTGTATCGTCGAGCCTGCGGGCGCGTTGGTAGGCCGGGCGCGCGGAAAGTCCGGCGAAATAGGTCTCGAAGACGGGGCGTCGTTCGACCGAGCCGAACTGTAAGCCCCAGCCGATATGGGCGCCGACATAGACATCGGCTGCAGAAAATCGATCGCCGGCGACGAATTCGCGATCGGTCAGCGCGATTTCCAGGGTGTCCATGACCGTTTCAAACGAGCCGTAGCCGACCATGCCCTTGAGATCGAGTGGGACTTCGACCTTGAGGCTGCGATTGGTCGAGGCTGCCTCCAGAGGACCGGCCACAAAAAACATCCAGCGGTAGTAGTCGCCGCGCTGGCGTGGCTGTGGTGCAAGGCCCGCTGCGGGAAAGGCATCGGCCAGATAGGCGCAGATGGCGGCGCACTCGGTGACGATGGTCTCGCCATGGCGGATTGCGGGCACCTTGCCCATCGGATTGATCCGCCGATAGGTGTCGGACTTCATTTCAGGGCCGTAGGCGACGAAATGGGTCTCGTATGGCTCGCCGAGTTCTTCCAGCATCCAGCGGGCAATCCGCCCGCGCGACATGGGATGTGTGTAGAAATGCAGTTCTGACATGATCATTCTCCCTTTGCCGACAGTTATCCCCGGACAGGGCTGCTTTGGTCACTTGGCCCTGTTGTCCAGCGTTGCCGTTTTTGATTACAGTTTTCCCATGGCCAATGACAACAGACCTTTCCTTCTTGTCGCCTATCCGGCGCGTGCCGTGCCTCTACTCGGCGTCACCCTGCTCACGATCGTCTTTGCCGTCGCCTTCGGCGGCGTGCTCACACAGTTGCTGGGGGGAGGTTTCGGATCGTTCATCAGCTTCTTCTATATCGCGCTGGTTGCCTTGAGCTTTCTCGGATTGCATCGAAGCTTTCGGCGTATCGTCGTGGCGCTGAAGCCCGCGCTGGAACTGAATGAAGAGGAAATTGTCGACTACCGGACCGATACCCGCATTCCCTGGGAAACCATCGTCGAGTTCGAGCAAAGACGCGACGGGCGACAGACCTTCATGCGTTTTCGCTATCTTGACGAGGAAACGCCGGAGCGGGAGCTGATTGCCGATGTGCTCTTGAGTGGTCTCAGCGTTTCCAGTGTGCGGCTGGCGAACCGGATCCGGGAGCACTTTGCCCGGATCGATGCTCAAGATCTCGATCCCGGCATCGATCAAGAGGGCGCTGCCGAGGCATGAAAAAACCCGGCCATTGCTGGCCGGGTTGATGATGATTGCTTATGGCATTCGCCGATCAGGCGGCCATGGCCTTCTTCAGGTTTTCGTCGACCTTGTCGAGGAAGGCGGTCGTCGACAGCCACGGCTGATCAGGGCCGATGAGCAGCGCCAGATCCTTGGTCATGTAGCCGGCTTCGACGGTGTCGATGCAGACCTTTTCGAGCGTCGTTGCGAAACGGGCGAGTTCCGCATTGTCGTCGAGCTTGGCGCGGTGGGCAAGGCCACGGGTCCAGGCGAAGATCGAGGCGATCGAGTTGGTCGAGGTTTCCTGGCCCTTCTGGTGCTGACGGTAGTGGCGCGTCACTGTGCCGTGTGCGGCTTCGGCTTCAACCGTGCGGCCATCGGGGGACAGAAGAACCGAGGTCATCAGGCCGAGCGAGCCGAAGCCCTGGGCAACCGTGTCGGACTGGACGTCGCCGTCGTAGTTCTTGCAGGCCCAGACGTAGCCGCCGGACCACTTCAGAGCGGAGGCGACCATGTCGTCGATCAGGCGATGTTCGTAGACGATGCCGGCTTCGTCGAACTTCGCCTTGAACTCGGTCTGGTAGACTTCTTCGAAGATATCCTTGAAGCGGCCGTCATAGGCCTTGAGGATGGTGTTCTTGGTCGACAGGTAGACCGGCCACTTGCGCATCAGCCCGTACATCATCGAAGCGCGGGCGAATTCGCGGATCGATTCGTCGAGGTTGTACATGGCAAGTGCCACGCCGGCGCCCGGCGCGTTGTAGACTTCCTTCTCGATCACTTCGCCGTCTTCGCCGACGAACTTGATCGTCAACTTGCCCTTGCCGGGGAACTTGAAGTCGGTTGCCTTGTACTGGTCACCGAAGGCGTGACGGCCGACCACGATCGGCTTGGTCCAGCCGGGAACAAGGCGGGGAACGTTCTTGCAGATGATCGGCTCGCGGAAGATGACGCCGCCGAGGATGTTGCGGATCGTGCCGTTCGGGCTCTTCCACATTTCCTTGAGGTTGAATTCCTTCACGCGGGCTTCGTCCGGCGTGATCGTCGCGCACTTGATGCCAACGCCGTGCTTCTTGATGGCGTGAGCAGCATCGACCGTCACCTGGTCGTTGGTGGCATCGCGGTTTTCAACCGATAGGTCGTAGTATTCGATGTCGAGATCCAGGTAGGGCAGGATCAGTTTTTCCTTGATGAACTGCCAGATGATGCGGGTCATCTCGTCGCCGTCGAGATCGACGACCGGGTTGGCTACCTTGATCTTGGTCATGAATATCCTCACGGAGTTTGCCTGACGCGCAGGCCAAGGGGAGGGCGCTGCGCCAATGGCCTGCCTATAACATTCTCTCACGGCAAGGCAAACAGTGCTGAGGCGTTCCGGACAAAAACTGCCCCCGCGACTTTCGGCTGAGATGCCGGCATTCTCCCAAACTTGGACCGGGCCTACAGCGCTCATTCGCGCTAGGAGAGTGGTCTACCCATGCGCCTGTCCGTGACGCCGCTTGAAACCGGGAAAGAGATTTGCATGAAGACGATGAAGGCTGGTTTGTTCATGCTCGCGTTGATGTCCGGTGCCGGACCGGCACTCGCCGTCGACATGACGGCGCCGGTGCGCGAGATCGTCGAGGCGACTGCGCGCAATTGGGAAGAGGGGGCGAGTGGCACCGAAGAGGAGGTCTTCAGCGAGGACCGACTTAAACGTCTGTTCAGTGCCGAGTTTGTCGCTGCCTTTCGCGCGGCATCGAAGAACCCGCCGTATGACATCCCGGAGGGTGAGACGACGGGCTTCCCGTTCGACTACGACCCAATTGCCCAGGGGCAGGACGGTTGCCCCTTCAAGAATATCCGAATCGAAGATGATGGCGACGGTCAGGTCACAGCGCTTTTCGACAACCGCAGTTGTTCTTCGGACGCAGCTGGCGCTGCCGATACGGTCTTGATCTTCCATGTCGAGACCGAAAACGGGCGGGCGGTGATCGACGATATCTATCCTGTCGTCGACGGCAATTCCGGCAATTCGATCAAGCAGGATCTGAAGGTCCAGGGTGGCGAGTAGCGAGGCGGCGATGACGAAACCTGTCCATATTGCCATAGCATTTGTATCGACACTCTTATCGCTTCCTGCCTTTGCAGCCGACCCCGCTGATCCCGTGAGGACGGTCATGGCGGTTGCCGGCTGGAATGGCGAAGGCCAGCCTGCAGTCGAAGCACAGGGATATTTCGACGAGAGCCTTCTTGCGTCGATTTATAGCAGCAGTTTCGTCGAGGTTTACCGGCTCGCCCAAAAGGTGGACGAACTCCAGGATGGCCAGGGCTATATGACTGGCTATGACGTGGTGATCGGCGGCCAGGATTCCTGTCCGCTGAAGGATGTCCGCTTCGAGACACTCACGCCTGTTGGTGCGGTGACGCCGGTCGCCGTCTACTTCGATGCGATGTCCTGCTTTGGACACGCGCCGAACCTGAAGGAGCCGGGCACGATCTTCCATGTGATCGAGCAGGATGGACATTACGTCATCGACAACTTCTGGAACCGTGACTACGCGGCCGGGAATATCGAGACGTCGGTGAAAGCCGAATATGCCGCGCTCACCCATTCGTATCTCGACTTTCTGGTCACGGGATCCTGGCCCAAGCAGTGACCCGCCCCTTTGCGGCGCGGTGAATTTGTGCGAATGGGAGCCCGGATTGTTTCAAGAAGGGCGGATCATGGCGGGAACGAACAGCGAGCGCATCATGCTGGCGGAAGGGCCAGCAATCATTCTGGTGGAGCCGCAGCTTGGCGAAAACATCGGAATGGTGGCGCGCGCGATGGCGAATTTCGGCCTGGTGGAACTGCGCCTGGTCAAGCCGCGCGACGGCTGGCCGTCCGACAAGGCCCGTGCTGCCGCCTCCAAGGCTGATCACGTCATCGACGGGGCCGTCGTCTACGACACATTGGAAGAGGCGATCGCCGACCTCAATTTCGTCTACGCGACGACCGCGCGGGGGCGTGACGGGTTCAAGCCGGTTCGATCGCCCGTGACGGCGGCCGAGACCCTGCGCCACAAGTTCAGGGCGGGCGAAAAGACCGGTATCCTGTTTGGCCGGGAAAAATCCGGTCTGTCGAACGAAGACGTCGCACTGGCCGACGAAATCGTCACTTTCCCGGTCAATCCTGCCTTTGCCTCTCTCAACATCGCACAGGCGGTGCTGTTGATGTCCTACGAGTGGATGAAGTCCAGCATGGACGATGTGCATGCGGTGCCTTTCGACGCACCCGAGCAGCCCATGGCGACAAAGGACGAACTTGTCGGCCTGTTCGATCATGTCGAGGAAGCACTCGATGCGCGCGGCTATTTTCATCCGCCGCATAAAAAAGCCAGGATGGTAGAGAATTTAAGGGCGGTGCTGAGCCGGCGCGCTTTCACCACGCCCGAGATCCATGTGGTCCGGGGCGTGATTTCCTCCCTCGACCGTTTCTCGCGGCGGGGGCAGAGAGCCCCGGCAGTCCCAGTGGCGGGTGATGAGGATGCTGATACAGATGGTCAAGCCGGCACCGAATGAACTGAAGCCCATCCTGGTTTTCGATTCCGGGATCGGTGGGCTGACCGTGCTGCGCGAGGCGCGGCTTTTGATGCCCGAACGTGGCTTCATCTATGTTTCCGACGATGCCGGCTTTCCATATGGCCGTTGGGAGGAGGCACCGCTCAAGGCCCGCGTGATCGACGTGTTTCGAGACCTGCTCGAGCGCTACGACCCCGAGGCCGTGATCGTTGCCTGCAACACCGCCTTCACGCTGGTCGGTGCCGAGCTGCGCGAAGCTTTTCCCGCCATGCGCTTCATCGGGACGGTGCCGGCGATCAAGCCGGCGGCCGAGCGGACGCGGTCCGGTCTCGTCTCGGTGCTCGCCACGCCCGGTACCGTGCGCCGCGCCTATACCCGTGATCTCATCCAGTCGTTTGCTTCGCAATGCCATGTCCGGTTGGTCGGGTCCGAGAACCTTGCGCGCATGGCAGAAGCCTATATCCGGGGCGAGACACTGGATGACGAGGCGGTGCGCGCCGAGATCGCGCCCTGTTTCGTTGAGAAGGATGGCGCGCGAACCGATATCGTCGTGCTCGCCTGCACCCATTATCCGTTCCTCGCCAATGTCTTTCGCAAGCTGGCACCCTGGCCGGTCGACTGGCTCGATCCGGCGGAGGCCATTGCCCGCCAGGCACGAAGGCTCGTTCCGCTGGTCGAGGATGCTGAACATCCGGACGGCTTCGATTTTGCCGTCTTTACATCCGGCCGGCAGGACTTTCCCACACGCCGGTTGATGCAGGGCATGGGACTTGCCGTTTCCGAACAGCCTGCGATCGCTCTGGCTTGATGCCACCCATTCGCGACGGCGAATGCCTTTCGGCTTTTTCGCTCGTGTTCGTCGTGTTAGTAGCTATGGGCTATTGGCCGGCCATGCTGCCGGTGTAGAGGAGCCTTGCTCAGCGTTTTGTTCATCGAGATTTCAATCGTCTTTTTCCTGACCGTGCTCAACGGCATTCTGGCCATGTCTGAACTTGCCGTGGTTTCGGCCCGTCCGGCCCGTCTGAAAGTGCTGGCCGAGCAGGGAAGCCGCGGCGCCGAGACCGCACTTCGCCTCGCCTCCGATCCGGGACGCTTCCTGTCCACCGTGCAGATCGGCATCACCCTGGTCGGCGTTCTCTCCGGGGCCTTTTCCGGCGCCACGCTCGGCGCGCGCCTCTCCACGTGGCTGGGTGCCCAAGGCCTGTCGGAGACCGCGTCCGATGCACTCGGCGTCGGGTCTGTCGTCATGCTCATCACCTATCTGTCGCTGATCGTCGGGGAACTGGTGCCGAAACAGGTGGCACTGCGCAATGCCGAGGCGGTTGCCGCCCGGATGGCGCCGTTCATGTCGATCCTGTCCAAGGTCGCGGCCCCGCTCGTCTGGCTGCTCGACGGATCTGGCAAGCTGATCCTTTCCCTGCTCGGGCAGAGCGGCGATGCCGGCGGAAGGGTGACGGACGAGGAAATCCGCACGGTGCTCGCCGAAGCGCATAGCGCCGGGGTCATCGAGGCTGGCGAATCCGCGATGCTGAGCGGGGTGATGCGCCTTGCCGACCGAACGGCCCGCGGGTTGATGACGCCGCGTCGCGACGTGCTGATCCTTGACGTCGAGGATACGATCGACGAGGTGCGCGAGGTGCTGCGCGACAGCCCGCATTCACGTATCCCGGTGCGACGGGGCGATTCCGACGAGATCATCGGTGTGTTGCTTGCCAAGACCCTCTATGAGCGGCTCGCCATGGGCAATGCCGCTGATCTCGCAAGCCTGGTTTCGGACGTTCCCGTGGTCTCCGATCTCTCCAAGGCGACCGACATCATCGAGGCATTGCGCCGGACCCCGCTGCACATGGTGCTCGTCTACGACGAATATGGCCATTTTGAAGGGATCGTCACCTCAGGGGATATCCTCGAAGCCATCACCGGCGCCTTCCAGCAGGATGCCTCCGAGGAACAGGCGATGTTCCAGCGCGAGGATGGTTCCTATCTGGTCGCCGGCTGGACGCCGATCGACGAGTTCGTTGACATCATTCGTGTGCCTGTCGATCCCGATCTCGACTACACCACCGTTGCAGGCTTCGTGCTGGACGAGATGAAACGCATTCCGGAACTCGGCGAGAGCTTCGTGAAGGGCGACTGGCGTTTCGAAGTCGTGGACCTTGACGGCCGACGGATCGACAAGCTGCTGGTTTCCCGACATCAGGGGTAAGCAGAGAATGGTCAGGGCCTGGACCTGACCGATCTTCACGGTGTCGCTTCGCCTGCGACAATCTGTTGCATCTGTGCAACGGATGTTCTGAAGTTTTGCAATCCCGAATTGCGGGGTTGCAGGCGCCGATTCGGCGTGGCATGTTCCCTTCATCCGCAACTTAAGCAACAGGAGGCGACTGATGACTCATTCTTCGACGCATATGCGCCTCTCTGGCGGATCGGTGTTTGCATATTCTCCGGCCATCCTCGGCTGCGTGCGAACCACCCGCTGATCGTTCATTCGATCAGTTTCTCCGCCTTTTCAGGCATTTTCATCCTACTGACGTGAATGGCCCCCGGCGCGCGTAGTCGTGTCTTCAGGCTCGATCCGCGTCGTTTTTCATCACCGAAAGGACCTGGGCGCCGTCGCGTTCCGGGGCGGAAAAATCATGCACAAAGATCAATCACTGGTTGAGGTCCCTCTCAACGACAGAATCCACGAACTGGTCGAGCGTTTCGGCCCATGGCGGACTGCACTTGCGGTTCTGTTTGCGGCTTGGCGGCAGCGGAAGATCCGCAATGTCGCCTCTGGTCTCTCGCCGCGCATGCT
This sequence comes from Rhizobium sp. AG855, assembly GCF_003610655.1. Classification (NCBI taxonomy): domain Bacteria; kingdom Pseudomonadati; phylum Pseudomonadota; class Alphaproteobacteria; order Hyphomicrobiales; family Rhizobiaceae; genus Rhizobium; species Rhizobium sp. AG855. The sequence goes on from NZ_RAQG01000003.1 coordinate 1,308,887, forward strand.
TGAGGACATCGGCTTGCCGGTGGACGAAGTCCAGCGGCTGCCTCCGCGGATGTCGCTGTGGGACATCAGGCTCTAATTCCGGCATTCCGGCTCCGCACGCCTTGTGGAGCCGGAGGCAGGCTGCTGTCCCCTGTCGGTGGCGGCTTTGCTTGGTGATCGCGACTTCGGACTGCTACATAAATCGAACCAGCGAATCGCCAAGGTGGATCGCGTGCGACAACGCCCCGTATTCCGGCCTTTCGCACAGCATTGCCTGTGGGTTTCTTGCGCCATCCTCGGACGGAAGGGCGCAAGTCTGTTAGAGACGTCTGGTCAATGCATTCATGGGCATTCAGGAGACTGCGCAGTTGAAAGTCGGAATCGATATGGGAACGGTGCAGGGCGGTCAGCCTGCCAAGCTCGATATCGAGGAGCTTCTTGCCACCCGTCTTCTCGTGCAGGGCAATTCCGGCTCCGGCAAGTCGCATCTGCTGCGTCGCCTGCTCGAACAGTCCGCGCCATGGGTCCAGCAGGTCATCATCGATCCCGAGGGTGATTTCGTTACGCTCTCGGACAAATATGGCCATGTGGTCGTGGACGGTGAGCGCACCGAGGCGGAACTGGTCGGTATCGCCGACCGTATCCGCCGTCACCGGGTCTCCTGCGTGCTGACGCTCGAAGGGCTCGATGTCGAACAGCAGATGCGCGCGGCCGGTGCCTTCCTCAACGGTCTCTTCGATGCAGACCGTGAATTCTGGTATCCGGTGCTTGTGGTCGTCGACGAGGCGCAGATGTTTGCCCCCGCCGTCGGTGGTGACGTGTCGGAAGACGCGCGCAAGGTGTCGCTCGGTGCGATGACCAATCTGATGTGCCGCGGCCGTAAACGCGGGCTTGCCGGCGTCATCGCCACGCAGCGCCTCGCCAAACTTGCCAAGAACGTCGCAGCGGAAGCCTCGAACTTCCTGATGGGCCGCACATTCCTCGATATCGACATGGCGCGCGCCGCCGATCTCTTGGGCATGGACCGGCGCCAGGCGGAGATGTTCCGCGACCTGCAGCGCGGCAATTTCGTGGCGCTGGGTCCGGCTCTCTCGCGCCGCCCGCTGCCGATCGTGATCGGGACCGTCGAAACCTCGGCGCGTTCATCGTCGCCGCTCCTGATGCCGCTGCCGGATGCGCCGCAGGATGTCGAGGATCTGATCTTCACGCCCGATCCGGAAGAATTTACCCGTCCGATCGTCCGACGCGCGCCGCCGGCCCCGCGTCCGACCACGGATATTCTCGCCGAGCTCTCGCGCTCGACACCTGCTTCTGATGTGCCGATCAATGCTGATGCTTCAGCGCCATCGCGCCATTCGGAAATGTCGGCGGAGGAACGCGAGGAGCGACTGTCGGCCGTGCTCTCGGAAATCCTCGCCGATCCCCAGGCGGCGTACCGCACAGACAGCGTGCTCTATCAGGAGTTCCTGGTGCGCGCCCGCATGCGCCGTGTCTCCGGCCCGCCGATGCCGATGGGCGAATTCCGCCGCCGCGTGGCGGTCGCGCGCGCCGGCGTCGATGAGGAGACGGCGGCGAGTGAAGGCTGGCAGACGGCCTTGTCGCTTTCTGTGCGGGTGTCCGACGATTTGCAGGGCGTGTTCCTGCTGCTGGCTAAGGCAGCACTCCGCAACGAGGAATGCCCGTCCGACATGCGCATCGCCCGTGCCTATGGCACCCATTCGGCACGGCGTGCGCGTCGTCTGCTCGGCTATTTCGAGGAGCAGGGCCTGGTCGTCGTGCATACCGACTTTTCCGGCAAGCGCATTGTCGCCTTCCCGGATCTCGAGGCTGAAACGCGCCCCGGAGATCCCAATCAGGTGGACGCCGAGGCGCCGTCACAGTCGGCCGCCGAATAACGGTCTTCGGCGGCAACCTTCCGCGAGCGGCCTTAAGTCGCCCGCTCTTCCCAGACCTGTACCAGGGCAACGATCGTTTCCGCCGCCTTTTCCATGTCCTGCACACTCACCCATTCGAGTGGCGAGTGATAGGCGTGGCCGCCGGTAAAGATGTTGGGGCAGGGCAGGCCCATGAAGGACAGGCGCGAGCCGTCCGTGCCGCCACGAATGCTGTGCAACACCGGCTCCAGGCCCACACGACGCACGGCTTCGGCGAGATTGTCCATGATCTCGGGATGACGGTCGAGGACCTGCTTCATGTTGCGGTATTGCTGCTTGACCGTGAAGGTCATGGTTGAGCCGGGATAGCCCGACAGCACGTCTTCGGCGATCGCCTTCAAGAGTGCTTCTTTTTCCACAAGTCCTGCATCGTCGAAGTCGCGGATGATCAGTTGCAGATGGGCGCTCTCCATGCTGCCGGAAAGATCGACCGGGTGGATGAAGCCGACGCGGCCGTCCGTTGTCTCAGGTGCAATGTCGCGCGGCAGGCGGGCGACAATGTCGCTGGCGATCTTGATCGCGTTTTCCATCTTGCCCTTGGCGTAACCGGGATGCATGGCGACGCCTGAGATGTCGATCGTCACGCCATCGGCCGAGAAGGTCTCGTTTTCGATCTCGCCGACGGTGGATCCATCCAGCGTATAGGCAAAGCGGGCGCCGAGCTTTTCGAGGTTCACCTTGTCGGCGCCGCGACCGATCTCCTCGTCGGTGGTGAAGAGGATCTTGATCGTCCCGTGGGGGATGTTCGGATTGGCCAGCAGATGGGCCGCCGCCGTCATGATCTCGGCAATGCCCGCCTTGTCGTCGGCGCCGAGAAGTGTCGTACCGTCAGTCGTAACGATGTCATTGCCGATCTGGCTCTTCAACTGCGGATGTGCTTCGACACGGATCACCTGGCCGCTGTCGCCGGGAAGCGTGATGTCGCCGCCCTGATAGTTGCGCAGGATCTGCGGGCAAACATTGGTGCCGGTGAAGTCAGGAGCCGTATCCATGTGGCTGCAGAAGCAGATGACGGGCACGTCCTTGGACGTGTTGCCCGGGATGGTCGCATAGACATTGCCGTGTTCGTCGAGATGGGCATCGGACAAGCCCAGCGCCAGCAATTCGGCGGTCAGCAGGCGGCCGAGATCCTTCTGCTTTTCCGTCGATGGCTGCGCGCCCGAGGCGGGATCCGACTGGGTGTCGATGACGACATAACGGAGAAAGCGGTCGAGAACGGTATCGCTCATGGTGTCTGTCCCTGGATCTTGATGGACGTCTGGCTGGCTTTGACGGGTACAGGTCCGAGATGCTTCTCGAAAAGGCCAATGATCTCGGTGTTGCGGGCGTCGTTGCTCGAAGCCCCGAGCACCACGCCCACCAGGCGGCGTTCGCCATTCGTGGCCGATGTCACGATGTTGTACCCGGCGGCCTTGGTGTAGCCGGTCTTGATGCCGTCGCCACCGGGATAGCGGACGAGGAACGGATTGTGGCCGCGCAACTTCATGCCACGGAACGTCATGCCGCGCGAGGCAAACAGCTTGTACTCCTCGGGAAAGTCGCGGATCAGCGCAAGGCCGAGGCGGGCCATGTCGGTCGCGGTGGTCACCTGGGCGGGGTCGGGCAGGCCGGAAGGGTTGGTGAAGACCGTGTCGTTCATGCCGAGCTTGTGCGCCTTGACGGTCATGACCACGCCAAAGGCAGCCTCGGAGCCTGCCAGCGTTTCGGCCACGGCGGTTGCCGCGTCATTGGCCGACAGCACCACCATGCCCATCACCGCCTCGCGCACGCTGATCGTATTGCCGGCGCCGATCGCAAACTTGTAGGGTTCCTTGTCATTCGCGTTCTTGGAAATCACCAGCCGCTGATCCCAGGACAGTCGTCCCGAATGCAGCGCTTCGAAGGTCAGATACAGCGTCATCATCTTGGTGAGCGACGCCGGATAGGTGATGGCGTCTGGGTTCATGGACGCCAGCACCTCGCCCGTCTCGGCATCCACCAGGATGTTGGCATGCGTGGCCGCTTTTGCGCTGGTGGCGGCAAGCGGCAGGGAAAGACACAACAAGGCGAGCAGGCAGAAACGAGACAAACGCAGGATCATCGGGGGAGACGCAAGTTGTTGGCGGGACCCACGGGATAGCGGAGTTCGCCTCGCCTGTCAGCACTTGCTGCCTAATCGGCCGGGGATTGTCTGGGCAAAACCGCAAGCCGCAACGAAAAGGGGCGGCCCGAGAGCCGCCCCTTACACGTGTTGCCCGCGTTAGTGGCCGGTGCCGTGCTTCTCGGGCAGGGCGTTTCTTGTCGCCCAGAGAGAGCCGAGGATACCAGCCGCAAGGATGCCGAGGGTGACCGTCAGCGAGACCACAGGCGGGATCTTGGCCAGTCCCAGCATGTCGGCGAGGAAGATCTTCGAGCCGATGAAGATCAGCACGACCGACAGCGCGTATTTGAGATATGCGAAGCGGTGGATCAGGGCAGAGAGCGCGAAATAGAGGGCGCGCAGGCCGAGGATCGCGAAGATGTTCGAGGTGTAGACGATATAGGGGTCGGTTGTGATCGCGAAGATCGCCGGGATCGAGTCGACGGCGAAGATGACGTCGGCCAGTTCCACCATCACCAGCGCCAGGAAGAGCGGCGTGATGAAGGTCTTCAGCTTTCCGGTCTTCTCGTCCGGTTCGCGAACGAAGAAGTGCTCCTTGCGCAGGCCGTCGGTGACCGGCAGCTTGCGCCGCAGGAACTTCAGGACCGGGTTGGAGGACACGTCATATTCCTGGTCGGCGGTCAGCAGCATCTTGATGCCAGTGCCGATGAGGAAGGCCGCGAAGATATAGAGAACCCAGCTATAGTTCTCGACGATTGCAGCACCTGCCGCAATCATGATGCCGCGCAGGACGATCACGCCGAGAATGCCCCAGAGCAGGACGCGGTGTTGATAGGCTCTGGGAATGGAGAAGTAGCTGAAGATCATCGCGATGACGAAGATATTGTCCATCGCGAGGCTTTTTTCGACCACGAAACCTGTGAGGTATTCGAGGCCGGCCTGTTCGCCGCTCTGGTACCAGAGCCAGCCACCGAAGGCGAGGCCGAGGGTGATATAGAAGGCCGAGAGGGCGAAACTCTCCTTGATGCCGATCTCGCGGCTGTCCTTATGAAGAACCCCGAGATCGAGAGCGAGGAGGAAGAGAACGACGACGACGAAAGTGAGCCACATCCAGGCAGGCTTGCCCAGAAAATCAATCCAAAGAAAATCCACGATGGGGTTTCCCTTGCCGGATAGTTGAGGATCGCAGCTCCGACATCACGGGAATCCGGCACTCGCGTCAGAGGGGCCCGGTGCTGCGTCGTCAAGAGATGGTTTTGTTCTTGCCTGTTTCAAGTCTCGTTGTTGACATTTTTGACCAAGCCCACTAATGACGCCCCAACGCCGGGCCGAAATGCCCGGTGTTTGTTTTAACATGTCCCGTGGTTTTCTCCGTTCGCTGACGCGAGAATCCTGTCAGAGCTTCGAAAAAGGAGGCTCAGAGGAGGGCGTGTTTCCTTGAGGCGGTTTGGTAACAAACCGTCCTAACGTGTTGAGAAGGAAATACGATGAGCAAGCGCGCATCATCCAAGTACAAAATCGATCGCCGTATGGGCGAAAACATCTGGGGCCGTCCGAAGTCCCCGGTCAACCGTCGCGAATACGGCCCGGGCCAGCACGGCCAGCGCCGCAAGGGCAAGCTTTCCGACTTCGGCGTGCAGCTGCGCGCCAAGCAGAAGCTCAAGGGCTACTACGGCGACATCAGCGAGAAGCAGTTCCGCGCTGCTTACGATGAAGCCAACCGTCGCAAGGGCGACACCGGCGAAAACCTGATCGGCCTGCTTGAGTCGCGCCTGGACGCCATCGTCTACCGCGCCAAGTTCGTTCCGACGATCTTCGCTGCCCGCCAGTTCGTCAACCATGGCCACGTCACGGTCAACGGCGTTCGCGTCAACATCGGTTCCTACCGTTGCAAGGCCGGCGACGTCATCGAAGTTCGTCAGAAGTCGAAGCAGCTCGTCATCGTTCTGGAATCGGTCCAGCTCGCCGAGCGCGACGTTCCTGACTACATCGAAGTCGACCACAACAAGATGGTTGCCACGTTTGCGCGCGTCCCGACCCTGACGGACGTCCCGTATGCGGTCATCATGGAACCGAATCTGGTCGTCGAATTCTACTCGCGTTAATTCTTCGCGATACGGATTTGTGGAAAGCCGCCCTTCGGGGCGGCTTTTTTTGTTTGCAGTGCGGGAGAGAGCCGCGATGATGCCGCCAGAACGGTGCAAGGGGATGGGATATGGATCTGCAGCAGATTGCCGACGAGATCGTCCAGGCGCTGGAGCCGCGTCTGGGCGAGGGCAAAGTTGCCGACTACATCCCCGAACTTGCCCGGGTGGACCCGAAACAGTTCGGCATTGCGATCACCACCGTCGATGGCCAGACCTTCAAGGCCGGTGATGCCGATACCTCCTTCTCGATCCAGAGCATTTCCAAGGTCTTCATGCTGACTTTGGCCCTCGGAAAGGCGGGCGAGGCGATCTGGAAGCGGGTCGGTCGCGAGCCGTCAGGCTCGTCCTTCAATTCGATCGTGCAGCTCGAACATGAACACGGCATCCCGCGCAATCCCTTCATCAATGCCGGTGCGATCGTCGTCACCGACATGGTGCTGGCCGGTCACAAGCCGCGCGAGGCTATCGGCGAATACCTGCGTTTCATGCGTTATCTCGCCGATGACGAGAGCCTCTCCATCGACGAGAAAGTGGCGCAGTCGGAGCAGAAGACCGGCTACCGGAATTTCGCGCTGGCCAATTTCATGCGCGGTTTCGGCAATCTCGACCATCCGGTCGAGCACACGCTTGGCGTCTATTTTCACCAATGCGCGCTGGCGCTCTCCTGCGTGCAGCTCTCCCATGCCGGACTGTTTCTGGCCAATCGCGGCACCAATCCGCTGACCGGTTTCTCGGTGGTCTCGCCGAAGCGGGCGCGGCGCATCAATGCGCTGATGCTGATGTGCGGGCATTACGACGGCTCGGGAGACTTCGCCTATCAGGTCGGCCTGCCCGGCAAGTCCGGTGTTGGTGGCGGCATCCTCGCGGTGGCACCCGGAAAGGCTTCGATCGCGGTGTGGTCGCCCGGTCTCAACAAGGTCGGCAACTCGGCGCTCGGCTCGGCCGCACTCGAAATGCTGGCCACGCGCACGGGCTGGTCGGTGTTCGGGGCTTGATCTTCCGGGCCGCAACGGGCATTGCAGGGCGAACGGAGCCGTAGATGAACCTCGCCACCACGATCGACAGCCAGAATGCAGCCGCATTGGAGGCCGAGGACGAGTTCGACCTCGCGACCGTTCACCCCGTTTTTGCCCAGGCGCCAGGCTCCGTTTCGTTCAACAAGCTGCGCAAGCGGCTGATCCGTCAGGTGCGCCAGGCGCTTGCCGATTTCGACATGCTGAAGGGCCAGAAACGCTGGCTGGTTGGCCTGTCGGGGGGCAAGGACAGCTATGGCCTGCTCGCCATCCTTCTTGACCTGCAATGGCGCGGTCTGCTTTCGGTCGAACTCGTGGCCTGCAATCTGGACCAGGGGCAACCGAATTTCCCCAAGCATGTCCTGCCGGACTATCTGGCGTCCATTGGGGTGAAACACCGGATCGAATATCGCGACACCTATTCGATCGTGAAGGAGAAGGTGCCCAGCGGCGGCACCTATTGTTCCCTCTGTTCGCGTCTGCGGCGGGGCAATCTCTACCGGATCGCCCGCGAAGAAGGATGCGATGCGCTGGTGCTTGGGCATCATCGCGAGGATATTCTTGAAACCTTCTTCATGAACTTCTTCCATGGCGGTCGGCTCTCGGCCATGCCGGCCAAACTGCTCAACGACGAGAAGGATCTCTTCGTCCTGCGTCCGCTTGCCTATGCCGCAGAAGACGACATGGCGCGGTTTGCTGAAGCCATGGCCTTCCCGATCATCCCTTGCGATCTCTGCGGCTCGCAAGATGGGCTCCAGCGCAATGCGATGAAGGAGATGCTGTCAGGCATCGAAGCGCGAATGCCGGGCCGGAAGGATGCGATGCTGCGGGCACTCGGTCATGTCGATCCGTCTCATCTGCTTGATCCGAAATTGTTCGATTTCGCCGGACTGATGGCGGCGCCCCGCGACTGAGTGCATGGCCTTTCACGGTCAGCATTGGGTGTCCTGGACAATTTTCGCCGCTCTTGCACAATTTCCCCGGCTTTGCGCACCCTGCGGACTGTCCTTAAGGCAGCTTGCACTTTAGAAAGTCAGAAAGGGGCCGGTTCGCACGAACGAGCCGGGTGGATGAACGAGTGTGGGAGTGTGGATGACTGAGGAATCTCAGGCGTCGGTCGCGCGGCGTGCCGTCTTTCTGGTCGGTGGTTATGAGCGCAACGATTCGGCCGGGTTCTTTCGCAGGATCGGTCGTGAGATGGCCCGGTTCAGTGCCTGCTGGGGAGTGGCCGCGCGGATGGAGGAGCCGGTACCGGCGCCGGGCGGAATCGCTGCGACGGCGCGGGTCCACTATCATGGCGCCGACGGCGACTGCGTCAGCGACCTGACCTTCCTCAGCTTCGACGATCTGGTCAAACGTGACGGGTCCAGGCCCTTTGTCGTTCGGCTCTGGGTCTATCTGATCTCCTTCCTCGACTATGTCTTCAGCGGGACGATGTTTCGCTTCTTCGGGACCAACTGGCGTTTCGCGCTCTATTTTCTTTATCCGGCCGTGGCGCTCATGGCGTTCGCCGGAGCAGGGTGTTTCGTCTATCGGCTGGTGAGGTTTGCCGGCTTTCCGGGAAGCATGATCGTTGCCGTTCTGGTCGGCATGCTCGTCGCCTATGCTGCGGGGCGTTTCATCGGCCGGCGCTATTTCGTCTTCCACCTGATGGATCTCTGGTCGTTCAGCCGCGAGCATCTGCGCGGCCGCCGGCCGGACATGGATCTGCGTCTCGATGCGTGGTCACGGTTGATCGATGAGCGCTTGCGGGATGGTCGATATGACGAGGTGTTGCTCGTTGGCCATTCGACCGGTGGGGCGCTGATCCTTGACGTTGCCCATTTGTTGGCGGAGCGCCTGACGGGTGAGGGACGGGCAGTCGACTTTACCCTGCTCACGGTCGGATCAACTTCGCTCAAGGTCTGCCTGCATCCGGCAGCGGTGAGGGCGCGTCAACGGCTGGAGAACCTGTCTCGGTTTCCGGCACTGCGCTGGACCGAGTTCCAGGCGCTCACCGACATCATCAATTTCTACAAATGCGACCCCTACCGGCTCGCCGGTCTGACCCACCAGCGGAAGGATGCCTTTCCGCGCATGTTCCAGGTGCGGTTCAGAGAGATGCTGGTGTCGGAAAGCTATAAGCGGATCAAACGCAATTTCTTCCGCGTGCACTACCAGTTCATCTCGGCCAACAGTCGCCGCTATTTCTACGACTTCTTCCTGATCTGCTGTGGCACGCAGCGGCTCGAAGAGGTCGGTCCCGGCAGCGCGCCGGCTATCGCGCTCGTCGCCGAACAGACAAAGGTCGAAGCATGATCCGCATTTCCTTCATTCTCTGGGCCGTGATGCTCCTGGTGTGGTGCGCCATGCGCTATCCGGCGATGCGTCGGGCACGGCGGCAGAAGACGCGCGTCGACAACCGGACGGTGCTCGACATCTCTCTGCTGACGCTCTGTTTCCTCGGTCTTGTTGTCATGCCGATCGCCTGGCGTCTGGATCTGTTTTCAGACTTTGCCGATCGCGGCCAGCCTGTTCCCGTTCTCGTTCTTGGCATGTTGACCGGTGCCGTCTTCCTCTGGCTGTTTCGCCGCAGCCACAAGGATCTCGGGCGCAACTGGTCGGTCACGCTTGAAGTACGCGAAGGGCATCAACTGGTGACCGGCGGCGTCTATGCCCATGTCCGGCACCCGATGTACGCTTCGTTCCTGCTCTGGGGGCTCGCCCAGGTGTTGCTGATCCCGAACTGGATCGCGGGTTTTGCCGGGCTGGCTGCCGTGCTTGCGCTTTATGCGGTGCGACAGTCGCGCGAAGAGGCGATGATGCGCCAGACCTTTGGCGGCGAATACGACGCCTATTGTGCCCGCACGAAGCGACTCATTCCCGGCGTGTTCTGACGTATCCGGTTCGCGGTTCAGCGGGCGCGCAGGGCCGCCTTGATATCCCGGATGGTGCGATCATGCAGGCCGGGATTCTTGTCGATGTTGAAATGGCCGATGCCCTTGATGGCGGTGTCACCCTGGCGCAGGTTGATATTGGCAAGGTCGCCCTTGAAGCCCGGCATCGGGGTCACCGGTGACCAGAGGGTTTCGCCGCCGGTATAATAGTTCAAGGCCTTCTTGACGTTCCGCGGTACCGGGCCTTTGCCGGTCGGGTCGAAGCTGATGATCAAGGCGACAGGGATCTTCATCGGTTCCAGAGCGCGGGCGACGGCAAAGGTCATGTCGGCCCCCAGGGAATGGCCCACGAGCACGATCGGTCGCGCATCTTTCGAGGCCCGGTATTTTTCGGCGATGCGCCGGGCAAATGCATCTGTGTTCGGCAGCGACAAAACTTCAGCCTTCACGCCGTCTGCAGCAAGCTGCTTGCCCAGGGTGTCTAGCCCCGTGGAGAAGATATTTGCAAAGCCGCGGATCAGATAAACCTGACCGGTTTTCAGCTTGGGCTTGGACTTGAGTGCGGCTTCGGCGGGCAGGGCGGAGGTGATCAGGAGTGCCGACGCGGCTGCCAGCAGGGACCGTCTGGAAATCATGGAAGAATGCACTCCGACATGGCTGTGTTTTCGAAATCATGCATTTTTCACCGTGGCAAGCAACAGCAGCTTGGGGCCTTTCCAGCTGTACTTTGCGTCTTCCTTCCGGTTAGAAGAACCGCGTTGGGGCGGCGTCCAAGAATAGCCGGATTACCACGACGGAACGGAGAGATTTCATGACTGCCACGATCGATATCGCCGCCTTGGCCAACCTCCTGCAGGAGGCCGCCGTCGAGGAAATCCTGCCGCGTTTTCGTAACCTCGGCGAGGGTGACGTGCGCATGAAAACCGAGGCGATCGATCTCGTGACCGAGGCCGACGAGGCGGCCGAGCGCCTGATCCGAAAGGGTGTGTCCACGCTTCTTCCTGACGCCCTTTTCATCGGTGAGGAGGCGGTCGCTGCCGATCCGGAACTGCTTGGAAAACTCGCCGGTGCCGATCTGGCCGTGATCGTCGATCCGATCGACGGGACCTTCAATTTTGCGGCCGGGCTGACACTGTTCGGTGTCATGCTTGCGGTGGTGAGTAAGGGGGAAACTGTCGCCGGCATCATCTATGACCCGATCGGCAATGACTGGGCCCTGGTCGAGAAGGGTTCCGGTGCGTGGCTTTGCCGGCCCGATGGATCGCAGGAGCAGATGTTCGTCCGGCCGAGCCAGCCGCTCTCCCAGATGATCGGCATTGCGAATACCGGGTTCTTCGATATCGAAACCCGTCGCCGCCTGTTGACGAACCTCGCGGAGGTGCGGCTCTTCACCAGCTATCGCTGTGCGGCCCACGAATATCGTCTGCTCGGCCAGGGGCACATGGATTTTGCCATGTACAACAAGCTGATGCCCTGGGACCATCTCGGCGGTGCGCTGATGATGCAGGAGGCGGGCGCGCATGTCGCGCGCTTCGACGGATCTGCCTATCTGCCGCATCATACCGATGGTGGACTGCTGGTCGCGGCCGACCCGGATGCCTGGCGGGAATTGCGCGAGAAGATCTTTACCGTCTGAGAATGACAAAAGGCCCGGCATCGACCGGGCCTTTCGCTTTGAGCAGGTCGCTCTGTTGGTCAGACGGGCTTGTTTTGCGGGTGGAACAGGCGGCCCTTCTCACCGATCAGAACGAAGATCAGACCGATGAAGCCGACCACGAAGAAGCCCGTGACCATCGGCAGCGCTGTGCCGTCGAAGGCCTGGCCGATGGCCGCGCCGATCAGCGAGCCGCCGATCGTGCCCATGAAGCCGAGGACCGAGGACGCCGTGCCGGCGACGTGGCCGAGTGGTTCCATAGCCAGCGAGTTGAAGTTCGATCCGATCCAGCCGAACTGGAACATCGAGAGCGCAAAGAAGCTCAGGAACAGCGCAAACGGCATCGGCTGCGGGCCAACGACCTGGATCAGCAGCCACACGGCATTGATGAAGATGAAACCGAGCAGAGAAGCGTGCGACAGCTTGCGCATGCCGAAGCGGCCGACCAGCTTCGAGTTGACGAAGGACGACAGCGCCATGAACAATGCGACGGCGGCAAAAGCGACCGGGAACCAGACGCCGAGGCCGTAAATGCCCACATAGATCTGCTGGGCCGAATTGATGAATCCGAACAGCGCACCGAAAATGAAGGTGCTGGCCAGCGTGTAACAGAGGGCTACGCGGTTGGTGAGGACGATGCGGAAGCCGTCGAGGATAACCTTCGGCGTGAAGGCCCTGATATCCTCAGGCGCCAGCGTTTCCGGCAGGCGGATATACATCCAGGTCCCGACGATCAGTGCGATCATCGCCATGAAGACGAAGATCCAGTGCCAGTCCCCGAACAGCATGATCAATTGCCCGGTGCCCGGGGCGACGACCGGGATGACCATGAAGACCATCATGATCAGTGACATGACTTCTGCCATCTGCCGACCGCCGAAGACGTCGCGCACGATCGAGACGGTGATGACGCGGGTGGCGGCCGAACCGATGCCCTGGATGAACCGCAGGACGAGCAGCATGCCAAAGGACGGCACGAAGACGACGGCGAGCGAGGAGACAATGTAGATTCCGAGACCGAGGATCATCGGAATGCGGCGGCCGAGGCGGTCGGCGATCGGACCGTAGAACAGTTGCGCCAGACCGAAACCGATCAGATAGGCGGAAACCACGTATTGACGGTGGTTTTCGTTTTCGACGTTCAGCGCTGCTCCGATTTGCTGGAGGCCGGGAAGCATGATGTCGATGGCGAGCGCGTTCAGCGCCATCAGGAAGGCCATCAACGCGATAAATTCGGCGCGGCCCATCTTGCCCAGCGCTTTTTGCGCGGAGTGTAAGGAATCAGACACGGGAGAATACCTCTAAACGGCCAAAAGGCGTTGCCCGGGGCAACGCCTACTCAGCCTTGGAATGAAGATGCCTTGCGGCGAGCTTGTCAGGCGGCGCCGCGAACGGCGATACCCTGGTCTTCAAAATGCTTTTGCAATTCGCCGGCCTGGAACATCTCGCGGACGATGTCGCAACCGCCGACAAATTCGCCCTTGATGTAGAGCTGCGGAATGGTCGGCCAGTTGGAATACTGCTTGATGCCTTCGCGGATCTCCATGTCGGCCAGCACGTTGACGCCCTTGTAGTCGACACCGAGATAGTCGAGAATCTGGACCACCTGGCCGGAGAAGCCGCATTGCGGGAACTGCGGGCTGCCCTTCATGAACAGGACCACGTCGTTGGTCTTCACTTCGTTGTCGATGAAATCGTGGGCGCTCATGTCTTATCCTTTCACATGCCGGTCAAGGCGGCAGGTTTGCGTGCCGTACAAATAGCAAGAGCAATCCGCTTTTGCCAGTGCCGAGAGGCGAAGGTTTGTCAGGAACTGCGCTGGCGGCTGCGTTTGGCCGCCGTCCGGCGACGGCTCAATTGCTTCTTCGGCGCGGCGCGCTTGACCTTCTTCTTCACGAAACGGCCCGTTGTGCTGGAGCGTGTCTGCTGCTTGCGCCGGCTTGTGCGCTTGCTTGCCGGCTTTTTCAGAATTTCCTTCAGGACACCTTCGACGACATTCTTGACGATGTCGGAGACCAGATCAGCCATTCGTGTTCATCCTCCCGCCGTGGTGCACCCACTTCTGTTCCATTTCTCCTTTTAATCAGCGCAATTCTCGTCTAGCAAGCGCTGCCTGCGGTCGATCTGCAGTGAAACGAGTGACCGCCATCATGATCCATCGTCGTGTCGTCCTGCATTTTCCGGGTTTCGAGCCCTTGGATGCCGAGGCGCATCGCCAGCGATACCAAAGATCCGCAGCCCAAGCAGCGCGCGTCTGGGAAAGCCGCTTCGCCGTCGGGCCGATGTCCGGCACGCCTGAGAACGCGCATTTCATCGTTGATGCGGCTGGTGACGTTTGGGTCACCAGTAGCGAGATCCACATCCACGACCACAACGACCTGATCGCCAGCCTGCGTCGCGAAAGTCTCTGGCGGCAGATTGCTGCCGGGTTCCGTGCTGGTCTGGCACTCGTAATCCAGGGAGCCGCCTTTGCCTATTTCCGGCATGCCTGGCGTTTCGGCTTGTTCTTCCTGTTTCCCTACCTGTTCATCGCGCTCGGCATCGCCATTGGTGTCGAGATCGCGGCACTGCCTCTGACGATTGATCTCCACCCGCTCTGGCTTCTCCTCTCTCTGCCACTCGGCTATGCCGCCTTCCGTTACGGCTGGATGCGCCTTTCCGATCGTTACCATGTGCTGCATCTGCTGGCCGATTGGCGGTTGGCGGTTGCCATCGCCGAGAACGGGCAAGAGGTGGCGGCCTGGATCGAGCGGGAGGCAGATCGCGCCGAACGGGCACTTGTGACATCCGCAGACGAGATCCTCGTGACCTCGCACAGCATGGGTGCGAGCCTCGCCTTGTCGGTGATCGGCCGTCTGATCGAGCGGAACTCGCCGGTGTTGAGAGATCGGCGGATCACTTTCGTCACCCTGGGTGGGGCGGCTCTGCAATGCAGCCTTCTGTCGAGTGCGACGTTGCTGAGGCACAGGATCGGGCTTGTGGCGCGCCACACCCAGGTGGACTGGTTCGATATCCAGTGCCTGACCGACCCGATCCATCTCTACAAATGCCAGACGGTCGCGCTATCGGGCCATCCCGATGCGCCGCAGCCGAAGCTGGTCTTTGTGCGGTTCAAGAACGCCATGTCGGCCGAACGTTATGGCCGCAATCGCCGGGACTTCCTGCGCATGCACCGGCAATATGTGCTCGGCCCGGACCAGAAGAGCGGATTCGACTTCACCCTGATGACGGCCGGTCCCTTGCCGGCACTGTCATTTTCGGACCTGCACTCGGCACGGCCACCGGTTTTCTGACATTCCAAACCAAAAAAGCCTGCCGAGATTGCGGCAGGCTTTTCTCAACGCAGGTCAGTTCTGACCTCAATTATTCTGGAATGCTCGTCTGCAGGGCGAGTGCATGCAGAACACCCCCCATGTTGCCCTTGAGCGCGTCATAGACCATCTGGTGCTGCTGAACGCGGCTCTTGCCGCGGAAGGCTTCGGCGACAACCTCGGCGGCGTAGTGATCACCATCGCCGGCGAGGTCGCGGATGACGACCTTCGCTCCCGGAATGCCGGCCTTGATCATGTCTTCGATGTCGCCTGGTTTCATCGGCATGTAACGGATCCCTCATGCAAATCAGCAATGGCCGACTATCGGCCATCCGACCAGTTCTTTCAATGGGGATGGCAGTCGCTACCCCATGCTCCACAGGGACGTGATCGGGCCGTCAGGCGACTTCGCCTTCCATCAGTGCGGGGAACCAGCCTTCATGGGCCGCCTTCAACGCTTCGACGGATACCGGCTTGGCATCGCCGAGGACAAGATTGGTGCCGCCGGTGCGGCCAATCCACGGGCAGAAGACGCCTGCGGCTTCGGCGCGGACCTGGACCTGGTCGACATTGTCTTCGGCGACTGTCAGCACATAACGGCCCTGGTCCTCGCCATAGAAGACGGCGATGGGGTTTGCATCACTCAGCGCATTGACGTGGGCGCCGATGCCCGAAGCCATAGCCATTTCGGCGACGGCGAGAGCGAGGCCACCCGACGAGCAATCATGGACGGCGGTCGCCAGACCGTCGTTGATGAGGCCGCGAACGAAATCGCCGACCTTCTTTTCATGCTCGAGATCGACATGCGGCGCCGGTCCGTCCGTGCGACCATGAATGTCGCGCAGATAGACCGACTGGCCGAGATGTGTGCCCCAGCTGGACGGTGCGCCAGCGAGCAGGATCGCCTCGCCCTGAGCGGCGAAGCGGATGCGGGCCATCTTCTTCCAGTCCGCCATCAGGCCGACGCCGGCAATGGTCGGTGTCGGCAGGATGCCCTGGCCATTGGTCTCGTTGTAGAGCGACACATTGCCGGAGACGATCGGGAAGTCGAGTGCGAGGCAAGCCTCGCCGATGCCTTTGATCGCAAAGACGAGCTGGCCCATGATTTCAGGGCGCTCGGGATTTCCGAAGTTCAGGTTGTCGGTGGCGGCGAGCGGCAGCGCACCGGTCGCGGTGATGTTGCGCCAGCATTCGGCAACCGCCTGCTTGCCGCCTTCGAAGGGATCGGCCTCGACGTAACGCGGGGTGACGTCGGAGGAGAAGGCGAGCGCCTTTGTGGCGTGGCCTTCGACGCGGATGACGCCGGCATCGCCGCCCGGAAGCTGCAGCGAGTTGCCCTGGATCAGCGTGTCATACTGCTCATAGACCCAGCGGCGCGAGGAGTTGTTGGCCGAGCCAACGAGCTTCACGAGAGCGTCTGCGACGTCGCCGGCCGGGATGTCGTTCTCGGCGAGCGGGGCAGGGGTCTTCGGCTCGATCCACGGACGGTCGTATTCCGGGGCTTCGTCGCCGAGTTCCTTGATCGGCAGGTTGGCGACTTCCTCGCCCTGATGGATGACGCGAAAGCGCAGGTCGTCGGTGGTGTAACCGACGATCGCGAAATCGAGGCCCCACTTGACGAAGATCGCCTTAGCAACCTCTTCCTTGGAGGGCTCGAGCACCATGAGCATGCGCTCCTGGCTCTCCGACAGCATCATTTCATAGGCCGTCATGCGCTCTTCGCGCACCGGCACCTTGTCGAGCTGCAGCTCAATGCCGAGGCCGCCCTTGGCGCCCATTTCGACGGCCGAGCAGGTGAGGCCGGCGGCACCCATGTCCTGGATGGCGATGACAGCGCCCGTTTGCATCAGCTCCAGGCAGGCTTCCAGCAGGCACTTTTCGGTGAAGGGGTCGCCGACCTGAACCGTCGGACGCTTCTCTTCGATCGATTCGTCGAATTCGGCAGACGCCATTGTCGCGCCACCGACGCCGTCGCGGCCGGTCTTGGCACCGAGATAGACGACGGGAAGGCCGACGCCCTTGGCTTCCGACAAGAAGATGCCATCGGCCTTGGCAAGGCCGGCGGCGAAGGCGTTGACGAGAATGTTGCCGTTGTAGCGGGCGTCGAATTCGACTTCACCGCCGACCGTGGGCACGCCGAAGGAGTTGCCGTAGCCGCCAACGCCGGCAACAACACCAGCCACGAGATGCTTGGTCTTCGGATGGTCGGGAGCGCCAAAACGCAGCGCGTTCATGGCAGCGACCGGACGAGCGCCCATGGTGAAGACGTCGCGCAGGATGCCGCCGACGCCGGTTGCCGCACCCTGATAGGGCTCGATGTAGGACGGGTGATTGTGGCTCTCCATCTTGAAGACGACCACGTCGCCGTCATCGATGTCGACGACACCGGCGTTTTCGCCCGGACCCTGGATGACGCGCGGCCCCTTGGTCGGCAGCGTCTTCAGCCACTTCTTGGAAGACTTGTAGGAGCAGTGCTCGTTCCACATCGCCGAGAAGATGCCGAGCTCGGTGAAGGTCGGCTCACGTCCGATCAGGTTCAGGATGCGATCGTATTCGTCTGGCTTCAGGCCGTGGCTTGCGATCAATTCTGCGGTGATGGGACGGGAGTTGGAAACGGTCATCTGGCTCTCAGGGAAATGGGAGATCGGTTTCGAGGCAGGCTATAACGCAAGCCTGCGCCCGGCGCACTTGAAAAATGCGCCCGATCAAGCCTTTCCTGCCGCTTTCGTGGTTCGATGGATGCGTCTCGCGGTCCGGCTCAGACGATGGCGCTGGTGCCGAGCGGAGACTGGTCCAGAATGCGCCGAACCGTCTTCAAGCCTTCCGATGACAGTGTCCGATCACGCCCTTCGCTGAAGCCGACTCGGACGTGGTGGAAGACCCGCGCAGATCGTGCCGGCTTGAACTCGTCTTCGTCATCAATCAGCACATTTGCGTCGAGCACCGCCTGCTTGAAAGTGCCGGACATCCAGGGTTCGGGCAGCTTCAGCCAAAAGAAGGGCAGGCGAGAGTGAGAGCGAA
This sequence comes from Rhizobium sp. AG855, assembly GCF_003610655.1. Lineage (NCBI taxonomy): Bacteria > Pseudomonadati > Pseudomonadota > Alphaproteobacteria > Hyphomicrobiales > Rhizobiaceae > Rhizobium > Rhizobium sp. AG855. Next base: position 1,326,902 of record NZ_RAQG01000003.1, read on the forward strand.
ACTCGTGGCCCTCGAAGAGCTGGCGGACGATTGCTTCTCTGGCTGAAATTTCGGTAAGGACCTGGCTGCGAATCTCGGCGGCGGCACCTGACAGGACCAGCCGTGCGGAGAGTTCGGCGAGCAGGAAGGGCAAGCCGCCGGTCACCATTTTTTGGGTCACACGCACGCGCTGACTCATATGTGGCGGACAGGCGACCCAGCCGCCGCGCACGCCGGCTGCGACCGATTTCGACAAGCCGTTCAGCAGAAAGGTTCGGTCCGGCGCCAGTTCAGCCAAAAGCGGGATGCCATCGGCGATCATGCCGCCATAGAGGTAGTCTTCGATGAGCCAGACATTGTATTTTCGGGCGATGGTGACAATGTCCTGGCGTCGCGAGAGTGTCAGGCAAGCCAGCGTCGGGTTCTGCCCCGAGGACATAATGAAAGCCGCCTTGGGGTGTTCGCGGGCACAGACCCGTTCAAAATCCGCCGGCAGGATCCCGTCACTGTCCGAATCGACCAGTGCAATCTGGCGGCCCATGACCATGGCGCTGCGCGAGACCTGCGAATAGGTGAGGTGCTCGCAGACGACCCGGTCACCTGTGCCCGTCACCGCTGCGATCACCGCATTGATCCCGGCATGGACTCCCATTTGCGGCAGGATCTGCGAGGCTTCCGGTGACCAGTTGCCGGCCGAGAGCCACTGTTTGCCGGCTTCCTGCCAATCCGGCGAGAGCGTGCGGGTGTAACTGGAGATTTCCGAGGGATGCTCCGAAGCGATTTCGGTCATGATCCGCCCGACAATTGCGGCCTGGCCCACGTCGATCGCAGCCGTCGTGTCGAAGCGCAACTTGCCTGGTGGCGGGCTCATGGCGCGGGTGCCGCCATAGGTGATTGTCACCGGATCGCGCGCAACAGCCGTGGGATCGGAGGTGTCTGCCTGCACATAGGTGCCGCGGCCAACCTCGCCACTCACAAGGCCGCGCTCGCGCAGAAGTGCATAGGCACGAGAAATTGTCCCTATTGTCACCCCGACGTCATACGCCAGATCCCTTTGCGGCGGCAATTTGGTGCCCTGCGCAAGTTGACCTGATTTTATGGCGTTTTCTGCATCATCTGCGATGCGAACATACAGCGGGCCGTGACCGCTGGTGAGGGAGGGGAGCCAGTTTGTCATGGGGACAATTCTCTATATTGTCACCGTCACTGAGTCAATTCATATCTCTTGCTCGATGCATACAGGCAGCCAGCAAGAGTGATATGATGACAATCGATACAATTTCCTCGCCAACCGAGCAATCCGTCTCCTTCCGGCCCGTCGGTATTGCCGCTTTTTGGGGTATGCTCGCGCGTCGCGTGATGGGATGGTCAAGCCGCTCTCGGTCGCGGCAGGCCTTGTCAGAGTTGACGGAAAGTCAGTTGCGCGACATCGGGCTTAGCGAAGGTGAAGCGCGGCGGGAAGCGAGGCGGAGCCTTATGGTTCGCCTCAATGGCGCGTCGCTGCCGCCGTTCTGATCAGCAATCCTTGGAGCCCTTGGCCCAGCGGATGACGTCTGTGCGGATGCGGGGTGCGAGCGCTTCGCCCATCAACGGACCAAACGCGTCAAGCCTGGCCGGCTTGCCTTCCGCCTGGACGACCAGCAAAGGCCGGATGTCGCTGGAGCCCTTGCGCACCAGCAAGATGCGCGGCCTGCCCGAGAAGGACGAGAGTTCAGGTGCCAGTGAATATGCCTTGAAATCAGGGTCGCCTGACTTGAACCAGCAGCGGTTTGCGCCAACGGCAACCAGTTCCATCACGTCAAGTGCGGACTGACCTGTTGCTGCTCGTGGTGCCGGCGCGTCGGGCTTGCAGGCGGAAAGCGCTGCGACGGAAATCAGGAAGAGAGAAAGGCTGAGGCGGCGCATGGCGATCTTTCGGCTGTGTGCCGCCTCTCTAACATTCATAGGGTTAACATTCATAGGGTTAAGCGAAGCTTACCTCAGGCGGCGATGACATCCAGGGCCGAGGCAAAGATGCCGCGCCCGTCATTGCCGCCATGGGCGGCTTCAATCAGGTTTTCCGGATGCGGCATCATGCCAAGGACATTGCCCTTGGCGTTGACGACGCCGGCGATGTCGTTCATCGAGCCGTTCGGGTTCGTGCCCTCGGCATAGCGGAACACGACCTGGCCATTGCCTTCGATCGCTTTCAGCGTCTCGGCATCGGCGAAGTAGTTGCCGTCGTGATGGGCGACGGGCGAGCGTATGATCTGGCCCTTGGCATAGGCGCGAGTGAAGTCGGTGTCGGCGTTGACGACTTCCAGCTTGATTTCCTTGCAGACGAACTTCAGCGATTGGTTGCGCATCAGGGCGCCCGGCAGCATGCCCGCCTCGACCAGGATCTGGAAGCCGTTGCAGACGCCGATGACCTTGACGCCCTGCTCGGCCTTGTCCTTGATCGCCTGCATCACCGGCATGCGGGCGGCAATCGCGCCACACCGCAGATAGTCGCCGTAGGAAAAGCCGCCAGGGATGACGATCAGGTCGACATCCGGGATCTCGGTCTCGGTCTGCCAGATGGTGGCAGGCGCATGGCCGGAGATCTTGGTCAGCGCCGCGATCATGTCACGGTCACGATTGAGGCCTGGGAGCTGGACGACGGCTGATTTCATGGTTGGGGCTCAAACCTTAGCTGGGCTTCCTGGAACTCCCGCAGCTCCAGGCGATTTTCAATGCGATCCAGACGCGTCTCATGGCGAGCAAGCGTCGTATGGATGTTATGAATGTCCTGATGCACCGACACCAAGGTGCCGCGCATCGCATTCATGTCTGCTTTCAGCTCTCGTTGGCCCAGTTTGATGTCCGCAATGTCGGCGTGAACTCGCTTCAAAAGCTCGAACATCAATTCGCTGGTCACTTCAGCCATATCGCGCGTCTCCTTCAACCCTCAGGCGATGGAGATAGTATAATTCTCGATTACCGTGTTGGCGAGGAGCTTTTCGCACATGGCCTTGAGGTCGGCTTCGGCCTTGGCCTTGTCGGAGCCTTCAACTTCGAGGTCGAAGACCTTGCCTTGGCGGACCTGGCCGACGCCCTCGAAGCCGAGGGCACCGAGTGCGCCCTCGATGGCCTTGCCCTGGGGATCCAGGACACCGTTTTTCAGGGTGACGGTGACGCGTGCCTTGATCACTTGTACTCTCTCCAAAACTTACTTGACCAGAACCGGGCCCGTGCCGCGCAGGGGCTCGTTTTCGTTGATGATGCCGAGACGCTTGGCGACTTCCTGATAGGCTTCAAGCAGCCCGCCCATGTCGTGACGGAAGCGGTCCTTGTCGAGCTTCTCGCGGGTCTCGATGTCCCAGAGGCGGCAGCTGTCCGGCGAGATCTCGTCGGCCAGGATGATGCGCATCATGTCGCCTTCATAGAGGCGGCCGCATTCGATCTTGAAGTCGACGAGCTGGATGCCGATGCCGAGGAAGAGGCCGGAGAGGAAGTCGTTGACGCGAATGGCAAGCGCCATGATGTCATCGAGTTCGGCCGGGTTGGCCCAGCCAAAGGCGGTAATGTGCTCTTCCGAGACCATCGGATCGCCGAGCGCATCCGACTTGTAGTAGAATTCGATGATGGAGCGCGGCAGGACCACGCCTTCCTCGATGCCGAGGCGGGCAGACAGGGAGCCCGCGGCAACGTTGCGCACGACGATCTCGAGCGGGATGATCTCGACTTCCTTGATCAGCTGCTCGCGCATGTTCATGCGGCGAATGAAATGGGTCGGGATGCCGATCTTGTTCAGATGCGTGAAGACGTATTCGGAGATGCGGTTGTTCAGAACGCCTTTTCCGTCGATGACTTCATGCTTCTTCTTGTTGAATGCCGTTGCATCGTCCTTGAAGAACTGGATCAGCGTGCCGGGCTCGGGACCCTCATAGAGGATCTTTGCCTTGCCCTCGTAAACGCGGCGGCGACGGTTCATGAGTGGTTTTCTCTGTTGTTGGCATCTCGGCGCAAATGCGCGGACGCAGTGGATCGGTCTTTGAAGCGGTCCCTTAACGGAAAACCTCGGTTTTCACAATGCGCAGATCACCCCTTCCTGCCAAAACGTCGCGTCATCAGGGACTCACCCGGAATCGCGGAAGTTTGCATTGCACTTTGTACTCCCTTTTGATTAATGGGGAAACGTCACCGCACAACGACGGCACAATACGGGAGATTCAGATGAGCGGCATGAGTGATCGCGAAAAGGCGTTCGAAAACAAGTTCGCACATGATCAGGAGCTTCGCTTCAAGGCAGAAGCGCGTCGCAACAAGCTGGTCGGGCTCTGGGCCGCCGGTCTGCTCGGCAAGGCCGATGCAGAGGCCTATGCCAGGGAGGTCATCGCATCCGATTTCGAGGAAGCCGGCGATGAAGACGTCATCCGCAAGCTGAAGGCCGATCTCTCGGCCGGCGGTATCTCGATCACCGATGAAGAGCTGCGCAGCAAGATGGTCGATTTCCTCGGTCAGGCGATCGAGCAGATCCAGAATTCCTGATTCGAAAACGTCAGAGACCCATCGATCCGCTCAGGCTAACCGGCCTGGGCGGATTTTCTTTGTTCCCGCAGCCGAATGGTCGTCCGTTCGAAATCCGTCGGTCTGGCAAGGCCATAGCCTTGCAGAACGTCGCAGCCGAGACGTTTGAGGATGCGCGCGTGTTCCTCCGTCTCGACGCCTTCCGCGACCACCTTGATTTTCAGCGAGCGGGCGATCTGGATGATCGACATGACCAGGACCCGTTGCTCCTGGCTTTCCGGCAGGTGCTCGATCAATTGGCGGTCGATTTTCAACGTTCCCGGCTTCAGGTTGAGCAGGCCGACGATCGAGGCGTGACCCGTGCCGAAATCGTCGATTTCGATGCCGATCGACAGGCGACGCAGCGTCTCGAGATTGGTTCGCACGACTTCGTCCTGGCGATCAAGGAAGACGCTTTCGAGAAGTTCGAAGGAGACCGTGCCCGGCTTGATGTCGAGCTTCGACAGGCCCTGGGCGAGGTCCGGGTCGTTGAGCCTGCGGGCGGAGACGTTCACGGATATCTTCGGGATATCCAGGCCGAGTGCTTTCCAGCGCGCGACATCGGCCAGGGACTTCTCCAGGATGATGCGATCGACCTTGGCGATCACACCGCAGTCTTCGGCGACGGCCAGGAAGCGGTCCGGACCGAGGATTCCATGTTCCGGATGCTGCCAGCGCGCCAGGCATTCGGCACCGGTGATGTCGCGGGTGCGGGCATCAAACTGCAGTTGATAATAGGGAATGATCTCGTCGCGCTCCAGTCCGCGCAGCAACTCGTCCGAGAGGCGGTGGGCATCGACGAGCATGCTGCGGCTGGACGGCTTGTAGAACTCGTAGCGGTTCCGGCCGAGGTTTTTCGCATTGTAGAGCGCAATGTCGGCGTTCTGTAGCAGCTGGCGCGGGTCAGCCAGCCGGTCGTTGGAGTAGGCGATGCCGATACTCGCGCCGAATCGGCATTCGTGCCCGTTGTACCAGACGGGTTGACGCATGGTCTCGATGATCCGGGTGGCGACGTCGGACAAGGCTGTGGTCGTGCCGGAATGCGCGACCAGGAGGACGAATTCGTCGCCGCCAATGCGGGCGGCGAAATCGCTGGGACGAATGCTGTCTCGCAGAATTTTGGCAGCATGTTTGAGCATGGCATCGCCGGCACTGTGGCCCAGGGTGTCGTTGATCTGCTTGAAGCGATCGAGGTCGATGTGCAGGATGGCGATGCCGTGCCGCTCCGCTTCAGGCACGGCCCGCCAGTCGTCGATCCGTTGCTCCAGGAAGCGGCGGTTGGGCAGTCCGGTCAGGTAGTCATGCAGTGCCGAGTGTTCGGCCGCAATACGGGTGCGTTCCAGCTCCTCGTTGCGTGCCTCCGCCAGCGCCTTCTGGCGCTCCAGTTCCTCGCGCAGGCGCCGGTCTTCGGTCACGTCCCAGTTGACGCCGATCATCTTCAGGCGGCCGTCGTGGTCGACATAAGGCAGGCTGTTGGCGCGGATGTACCGTGTGCTGCCGTCCCGTGCGATGATGCGGTAATCGTCGGTGAAGGTTTCCCGCATCTCAATGCGCCGGGTAACATTGGCCAGGACCCGTTCGCGGTCGTCGGGGTGGAGCTTTTCCTCCCACCGGTCGCCGATCCGGATCTCGTCCTCTTCATCGACTTCGAAGATATGCCGCATGGCGTCGTCCCAGACGCTGATGCCGGCGTCGAAGTCGGTCTCGAAGACACCGATGCGCGAAATGTCGAGTGCCAGGCGCAGGCGCCGGGACAGGCCTTCCTGCCACTCCTCCTGGGCCTTGCGGGCCGTGACGTCGGTGTCCGTGCCGGTGATTCGAAGCGCGCGCCCCTGGTCGTCCGTTTCGATGCATGCGCCGCGGCATTCGATCCAGATGTAGTGACCGTCGTGATGGCGTTCGCGATACTGAAAGGTCAGATAAGCAGGGTCTCCTGAATTCTGCCGTTCGATGCAATGCAGCACATGTTCGCGGTCGTGGGGATGCACCGATTCCAGCCAGATTTCGGTGGTTGGCGGAATGGGATCATTTGGACCAAGACCGCGGATCCGGCGCCAGATGTCGGAATAATAGTAGTCGCCGTTCATCCGCTGGTCCCAGACGCCGGAGGCGGACGAGACCAATGCGTGGTTCCAGCGGCTTTCGCGAATGGCGAGGTCCGCCATATCGGCTTTCAGCCGCGTGATCTCGGCAAGCTGCAAGAGGACGGCACCGGCCGTGGCGGGTGCCCGCGAGAGAGACGCGAGAAAATGTCGGACCGTGGTCCCCGCTGTGATCCGGATCTCGATCTGGGTGATGTCCCCAGGGTTCAGAAGTCTGTTCTTCGCCAGGTCGAGAGCGGTTGCGTCATCGCTGTCCAGGTAGTCTGTGAAGCAGGCGCTGTCGGTGCCGGTCAATGCCAGAATGTCGACAAGAGCCAGATTGCGATCGAGAATGACGCCGTCGGCGTCGAGCAAGGCGGTCGGCCAAGCGAGGTTGGACAGCGTCAGACTGCGCGCGTTGGCCGAATGTGCTTGGACTGCAGCGTTTTTGCGCAAGGTCGTGCTCTGAACCGGAAAGCTGCCTCAAGTCTAGGTCGCTTGACTTAAGAAGCGCTTAACCGGCTATGCCCGTCACCTGATGGCGCCGTAAACCTTTTGTTCAAATTTGGCCGGGTCGTTCGCGACCGATCGTTTTCACAGGCGGCTGAGGAATTGTGCGAAGACCATCGTGCCCTCGGGCCAGGGGCCATGGCCGGAATCGGCGTTGATGTGGCCGGATTCGCCTGCATCGACCAACAGCGATCCCCATGCGTTGGCAATGTCCTCGGCATGGGCGTATTCCCCGAAGGGGTCGTTGCGGCTGGCAATGGTCATCGACGGGAACGGCAGGGGATCGCGCGGGTAGGGCCCGAAGGTCATCAGGTGCTTGGGGCGGATCTCCGGATTGGCGACATCCGGCGGCGCGACGAAGAAGGCACCGGCCACCTTCTGCTTGAGTTGCGGGATCGCGTGGATGACTGTCGGGACACCCAGTGAGTGGGCAACAAGAACAACTGGCTTGGTCGAGGAATTGACCTCCTCGACGACACGGGCCACCCAGTGCTCGCGCACCGGTTTCGACCACTCCGCCTGCTCGACGCGGCGCGCGGTCGACAGCTTGGACTCCCACCGGGTTTGCCAGTGGTCGGGGCCGGAATTGGTGTAACCGGGTACGATCAGGATATCGACATCAGAGACTTTCATGGCGCTTATCTGCGTTTGGCGATGCGCCACGTCAAGGTTTCCGGTTCCGTCCCAGACAAAAAATCCGACTGCTGTATCGCGTCTCTCCACGCCGGACGTTCATCACGATCCGGTGCGCGCCGCTCCTATGGCCGCGACATTCCGGCGCAGTGGTGATATGATTGTGTCGGATGCTCCTGCAAGACGCCGAGCATCCGTATGTGCCGCCTGCCGACTGGTCATGTGTTCTCGCATCTGCGGCTTGTCGGTTTCATGGGGCATCGGGGGGCATGCCTCTTTCGTGCATTTCACTTTGCAGTCTGCAATTCCTGGGAATTCGAGGAGGAGTGAGAATGTCGACTTTTCATGTCTTGACCGGCCCCGCCGGACTTCTGGAGCGGCCCGATATCCGCCGGATCTCGGTGGCCGACGTGTTTGATGCGCTGAGCGAGGGTTATGCCGATTTCCGCGAGAAGCCGTCGCATTATGCCTTCGTGGCGCTGATCTATCCAATCGCCGGCGCCATCATGATCGCCTGGAGCGCCGGCGCCGAATTGCTGCCGATGGTCTATCCGCTGCTCACGGGCTTTGCCCTGCTCGGGCCGCTTTTGGCGCTGGGTCTGATGGATATCAGCCGGCGGCGCGAGCGCGGCGAGGACGCAAGCTGGTCCAAGGTTCCGGCGATCCTCAAATCGCCATCTCTGCCGTCGCTTCTGATGATGAGCATCGGATTGCTTCTGCTCTTCATGGTCTGGCTGTTTCTGGCGCGGGGTCTTTATGACACCATGGTCAGCGACAATCTGGCGCCCGGCGTGTTCAACTTCATGTCCGGCATCCTCGGTCACCCGAATGCCGTTCCCTTCCTGATCTGGAGCAATGGACTCGGTTTCCTCTTGGCGCTCGTCGCGCTGGTGGTCAGCATCGTCGCGTTCCCGCTGCTTTTGGACAGGGATGTCGGTGCGGTGACTGCCGTCTCCACCTCGATCCGTGCGAGCCTGGCCAATCCGGTGCCGGTCGCCGTCTGGGGCCTGCTGGTTGCCGGACTGCTCGCCATCGGCATGGCGACGCTGATGGTCGGGCTGGTCGTCATCGTGCCCGTGCTCGGACATGCCACCTGGCATCTCTACCGCAAGCTGGTGGTTGCGCGGCCGCACGTTTGATCGTCGATGCAAAAAAAGGCCCGGCGTTTCCGCCGGGCCTTGTTCTCTCAGCGCTGATGGCCGAAATCAGCCGAAGACGCGGGCAAAAATCGTGTCGACGTGCTTGGTGTGATAGCCGAGATCGAATTTTTCGCGGATCTCCTCTTCGGAGAGTGCTGCGCGAACTTCCGCGTCGCCAAGCAGTTCCTCAAGGAAGTCGGCGCCCTTTTCCCAGACCTTCATGGCGTTGCGCTGGACGAGGCGGTAGCTGTCCTCACGCGATACGCCTGCCTGGGTGAGTGCCAGAAGTACGCGCTGGCTCATGACCAGGCCCTTGAACTTGTTCATGTTCTTCAACATGTTCTCGGGGTAGATCACCAGCTTCTCGATGACGCCAGCCAGGCGGTTCAGCGCAAAGTCGAGGGTGATCGTGGTATCCGGGCCGATGGCGCGCTCGACACTCGAATGGCTGATGTCGCGCTCGTGCCAGAGGGCCACGTTTTCCAGCGCCGGGGTCACCGACATGCGCACCAGGCGGGCAAGGCCGGTGAGGTTTTCGGTCAGCACCGGATTGCGCTTGTGCGGCATGGCCGACGAGCCCTTCTGGCCCGGCGAGAAGAATTCTTCGGCTTCCAGCACTTCCGTGCGCTGCATGTGGCGGATCTCGATCGCGACATTCTCGATCGACGAGGCAATGACGCCAAGCGTGGCGAAGAACATCGCATGGCGGTCGCGCGGGATGACCTGGGTCGAGATCGGCTCGGCGACGAGGCCAAGCTTTTCGCAGACATGCTCTTCGACGCGCGGGTCGATATTGGCGAAGGTGCCGACGGCGCCCGAGATCGCGCCGGTGGCGATTTCGGCACGGGCATTGACGAGGCGCGTCCGATTGCGGGCCATCTCGGCATAGAAGCGGGCAAAGGTCAGGCCCATGGTCGTCGGCTCGGCATGAATGCCGTGGCTGCGGCCGATGCGGACCGTGTCCTTGTGTTCAAAGGCGCGGGTCTTGAGCGCTGCCAGCACGCGGTCGACGCCTGCGAGCAGGATGTCGGCGGCGCGCACCAGCTGGATGTTGAGCGTCGTGTCCAGCACGTCGGACGAGGTCATGCCCTGATGGACGAAGCGCGAGTCCGGGCCGATGAATTCGGCGAGATGGGTGAGGAAGGCGATGACATCATGCTTGGTGACGGCCTCGATCTCGTCGATGCGGGCCACGTCGAATTCGGCCGCGCCACCCTTTTCCCAGATCATCCGGGCAGACTCTTTCGGGATGACGCCGAGTTCGGCGAGCGCGTCGCAGGCATGGGCTTCGATTTCGAACCAGATGCGGAACTTGGTTTCGGGGGACCAGATGGCGACCATTTCCGGTCGGGAGTAACGCGGGATCATCGGGCTCGTCTTTCGTTGGATCTGAAATTCTGGCCCCCCTTAGCAAAGTGAGCCGATAAGCTCAACGGTTGCGGCGGGCCATGAGGATGGCAAGCACCAGCAAAATCAGGAAGGCCGTGGGCAGGAAGTGTCTGAGGCCGAGAACGGCGAACTGGTAGAGCGCCGAAGCGGAGGTAAAGACAAACTGGTAAACCCAGATGCGCGAAGGGAAGGGCGCGTGCCAATGGGCATAGAACATGCGGTATTGCAGGGCAAAAAGCCCGGCTGTTGCCCCGATGGTGGCAAGGCCGAGCAAGAGGAACCAGGCGGCAAAGATCTTTGCGGATCTCCTGCCGTCCCCGCTGAAGCTGACCAGAGGAAGGGCGACGAGCCATCCAATCACCCCGCCCGCGGCATAGATGGCGGTGAGGCCAATATCATGGCTGCCAGTTGCTCGACCGAAGACATGGATCGACAGAAGGAAACTCAAAGCCATGGCGAGCCCCCAGGCCAAGGCGCCCACGCTCCAAAGCTGCATCGAGGGCAGCCGGGCGCGCCTGATCACGGCTTCACCGGAACGGCAAGCCAGCGCAGATCGCTGCCTTCGAAGCCGAGCGACGCCACCTGGACCATGACCATGTGCGGGGCTGTCGATCCCAGGCCAGCTGTCACCACACCACCGATCGCATAGGCGCTCGGGCAGTGACGGCTCTTCGGCACATTCCGGTCCCTGTAAACCTCGCGCTTCGTTTCGGGTTTGGCGTCGTCCGCAACGGAGAGAGCAAAGCCGCGCACAGGTGTGTTCATGCTGCGGCAGAGTTCCTCGCCCTCGGCATCGAATTCCTGCAGAGACAGCCGGTAAATGCCGTCTGAGACGTAGAAGCTCGGAAAGGCCTGATAGCGCAGGTCGTGCAGCTTTTCCGTCAATTCGCCGATGGGTGCGAAGGCGACGAGATGGCCGGGATCATCCCCGATTTTTCGCGCGTCGAGCAGCGCCTTGGCCTGATTCAGGCTTTCGCGCCGCGCCTCACCGATCGACGCCTCTTCCCGTCGGATGAGGACCTTGATCGGCGTGCCCTCGACATAGCTGTCCGTCTCGGTGTCGATCACCTGGATCTCGGCATAGGGAAAGCCCGAGCCGTCCTGTTCGCCGAATTGTTCGAAGGCGAAGTATTTGCCGTCGGGGGAAAAGCCCAGCGGCCGCATCTCCGCCACGTCTCCGGCGTTCGCGGCAAGAGCCGTGAGCAGCAGGATCGCGATGGTCGGAAGCGGTAACTTCACCCGCGTCCTCCCTCGGCCGCCTTCCGCAGGGTGGCCACCGTCTTGCGGTAGTCATCCACGCCATTGCCCTTGAAGATCGCGGAGCCTGCGACCAGAGCATTGGCCCCGGCTTTCGCAATCTCGGCGGCGTTGTCGGCGGTCACGCCACCATCGACTTCAAGATCGATCGGGCGGTTGCCGATCAGGGCGTGCGCCTTTGCGATCTTGTCGGTCATGGCGGGGATGTATTTCTGGCCGCCGAAGCCGGGATTGACGCTCATGATCAGGATCAGGTCGAGATCATCCATCACGTGTTCGATGACCGAGAGCGGGGTCGCCGGGTTGAGCGACACGCCTGCCTTCTTGCCGAGCGCACGAATGGTCTGGAGCGAGCGATGCAGATGCGGGCCGGCCTCGGCATGCACCGTGATGATGTCGCAACCGGCATCGGCAAAGGCCGCCAGATAGGGATCGGCCGGTGCAATCATCAGATGGCAGTCGAAGACGGCCTTGGTATGGGGGCGCAGCGCCTTGATGACGGCCGGGCCGAAGGAGATGTTCGGCACGAAATGGCCGTCCATGACATCCAGGTGAACCCATTCGGCACCCGCTTCGACGACATCGGAGACTTCCTGGCCGAGGCGCGAGAAGTCGGCAGCGAGAATGGAGGGCGAAATCAGCAGGGGGCGTGTCATGGCGTGTTCCTCGGCAGCGCTGTCGCATGATGTCGGCTCGATCCGATGCCGGGGTCATGCGGGATCATGGCAGTCATTTCCGGTCCGCATAGCACCCGCGATGGTGTGCGGCAACCATGCCTTGGAATGAGATGCATCCGGGCTTGACGCGCCGGTGCCGGGCGTCCATCCCTCGACCGGAAAAAGATCTCGGTCTGGGAGGACAGCATGGCCAAATTCGCGATCATCACCGGCGGCAGTTCGGGCATCGGCCGACACCTCGTTTCGGCCTTCGTCACCTCCGGTTACGACGTCGCCTTCACCCATATCGGCCAGCCGGAAGCCGCTACTGCCGTCGAGGCGGACGCGGCGGCGCTCGGAGGCCGGGCTCTCGGGCGCGAATGCGAGGTTGCGGGCAGCGAGGCCATCGAGGCGTTTCTCGATGAGGCGATTGCCTTGGCCGGTCAGGCGCCGGATGTGCTGGTCAACAATGCCGGCATCCAGACCTGGGCTTCTCTGCTGGAGTTGTCCGAGGACCGCTGGGATGCCGTGATCAGCACCAATCTCAAGGGCACTTTCCTCAACACGCAGCGTGTAGCGCGGCGCATGGTGGCCGCTGGCAAGGGCGGTTCGATCGTCAATCTCGGCTCCGGCTGCAACAAGCTCGCCTTCCCGAAGCTCGTCGATTACACGGCGTCGAAAGGCGGGATCGAGCAGTTCACCAAAGTGTCCGCCGTTGAGCTGGGGCCGCAGGGCATCCGCGTCAACTGCATCGCGCCCGGCGCCATCGAGACGGCGCGGACGCAGGCCGAAGCCCCTGATTATGCGAAGACCTGGGGCGACGTCACGCCACTCCGCCGCGTCGGCACGCCGGAGGACATCGCAGGGCCGGTGCTGTTCTTGTGCTCCGAACAGGCGTCGTTCATCACCGGTCAGACCATCTGGGTCGATGGCGGTGTCTTCACGCAGGCCTTCTGGCCCTACCGTGACTAAGCTGAAGCCCTACTGCGTCTTGTCCGGGACAGCGACGAAGGCGTTGCCTTTCCATTCGAGCAGGCGATAGGGATTTTCGCTCAGTTCGTGATCTTCTCCAAAGGTGACGGGACCCAAGGCCGTCTCGAAGGGGGTGCCGACCAGCGCATCCGGCAGCGCCGTTCCCACGGCCGACGAAATGCCTGCAGCATCCGCCAGGATCGTCACAGCCGCATGGGCCGGCAGAACATAACCTTCTGCCGAGATCTTTTTCTCGGTCAGTTCTGCCGCCAACGCCTCTGCGTTGGGGCCTCGCGGTGTCTCGTCCAGACCGACGGCCAGCACGCCATCTTCCAGCGGCACCGGTTCATTGGCAGCGCGCATGGCGTCGCCACCCAGGATGGTCAGCGCCAGCTTGTCGGCCTTCGCATCGCGGGCGATCACGGCGACATCGTTGCGGTCACCACCGATGAAGACACGGGATGCGCCGGTCTTCTTAAGTCTGCGCACGAGGGTGAGCTGCTGTTCCTGGCCCGGCCGGAAGGTGTCGGTGAAGACGGGTTTCAGGCCGCTTTCCTCAAGGCTTGCGCGGACGGCATCCGCCAGCTCTCGACCGCGAATGGTCCCGTCATCCAGAAGGGCCACGGCGTCGCCCGCCCAGTCGCGCAGGATGATTTCGGAGAGCTTCTTTGCCTCTGCATCGCTATCTGGGGCGAGGCGGAAGAAGGGCCAGCTCTCCTTGGCCGAATCTTCCATCAGGCCCTTCCAGCGAACCGAAAGCGTGATGGCCGGAATGCCGGCCTCTGCCAGCTGCGGCAGCCCGCCGACCAGGCTCTCGCTGCAGAGGAATCCGATCGCCGCCTTGGCGCCGGCCGCGCGGATCTGTTCGGCAATTTTTGGCCCGCTGCCTTCCGTGCAGCTTTCCTCGATCTCGACCAGCGAGATCGACAGCCGGTCGGCCGCCAGGTGGGCGCCCTGACGCACCTGCTCGCCGAGCACGTCAAAGAGGCCGCTCTTGGGGGCGACGACAGCCAGTGTCAGCGGCTCGGCAAAAGCCGGCGCGAACGCGATGGCGGTCATGGCGCCGGTCAGCAAAAGTCGTTTCATTGGCAGGTCCCATATTGCTTGGCGGCATCCTAACCGAAAGCTTAGGCAATTGGAAATGCTGGCTTTCCGGCCGATGAGCAGGGGGTCTTGAAAAACCTTGGCGCTGTTGTGGAAAAGGTAAGGCTTGGCGTCCATATTCGCCATCGAAGTGGGAATGCATGCAGGGAGACAGCATTTGAGTCGTGAAGGTCTGGATCCGGTCTCCTATCGCGAGGCGATGAGTCACTATGCCGGCCATGTGCAGGTTGTGACATCCGAGCACAAGGGCGTGCGGCGTGGGGTGACGATCACCGCTGCATGCTCCGTCTCCGATAATCCGCCGACCGTGCTCGTGTGCCTGAACAACAGCAATCCCAGCAATGATGTCTTGTTCGAAAGCGGTTTCTTCGCGCTCAACTCGCTCGCCGCCCATCATGAGGCGCTGGCCGGCGCCTTTGCGGGATTTGGCAAGCTCTCGGCAGAAGAGCGTTTTGCACTCGGAACTTGGCGGACCCTCGAAACGGGCGCGCCTGTGCTCGACGACGCGCTTGCCGCCTTCGACTGCCGGGTGGTCGATCGCAAGGTGACGGCAACCCATACCGTGTTGTTCGGCGAGGTGCTGGCCCTGCATATGGGTCCGAAACAGCCCGCTCTCATCTATCTGGACCGGGGCTTTCGCACGCTGTAAGCTTTTCCCACAAGAGGAGGAGACATGGCAGAACGCGCGGATACGGGACTGCCGCAGACGATCGATGCCGTCATCGATCTGCTCGCGGAAGAGGATTATCTGGCTGGCCGGCCACTCGCCACGGTGCTGTTTCTAGCACTCAGGATGAAGCGGCCGCTGTTCCTCGAAGGCGAGGCCGGCGTCGGCAAGACCGAGGTCGCGAAGGTCTTGGCCAAGGCGCTCGATCGGCCGCTCATTCGCCTGCAATGTTATGAAGGCCTCGACGTCGCATCCGCCGTTTACGAGTGGAACTACCCCGCCCAGATGCTGGAAATCCGCATGGCGGAGGCATCGGGCATGTCTGATCGGTCGCGGCTGGAAAGCGACATCTTTTCCGAACGTTACCTGATCCGCCGGCCGGTCTTGCAGGCGCTGGACGGGCAGTCCGGTCGCGCCCCGGTCTTTCTGATTGATGAGCTGGACCGCACCGACGAAGCTTTCGAGGCGTTTCTGCTCGAAGTGCTCTCGGATTTCCAGGTGACCATTCCCGAATTCGGCACGGTTAAGGCGGCCGAGCCTCCCATCGTCATCGTTACGTCGAACCGCACCCGCGAGGTGCATGACGCGCTGAAGCGCCGTTGCCTCTATCACTGGGTCGACTATCCGGCCGCTGCCGAGGAACTGGCGATCATCCGCCGCAAGGTGCCCGGTTGTGACGTGCAGCTGTCACGCCAGATCGTCGCCTATGTGCAGCGGCTGCGCACTATTGACCTGTTCAAGAACCCCGGCATCGCCGAGACCATCGACTGGGCGACGGCGCTGACCGAACTCGACCGGCTGGCACTCGATCCCGAGACGATCGCCGACACGCTCGGCACGCTCTTGAAATACCAGGAAGACATAGCGCGCATCCAGGGCAGCGAGGGCCAGGCACTTCTATCCGAAGTGAAGGCCGAGCTGCTTGCGGCGGCGGGGTGAGCATGGAGGGCGTCCAGTCCCAGGATGGCATCATCGTTCCGCCACCGGTCGCGGGTGACGGAAAACTTGCCGACAATATCGTGCATTTCGCCCGGGTGCTGCGCAAGGCCGGGCTTAAACCCGGACCCGGTGCCGTGATCGACGCGATTGCAGCCGTGGATGCGATCGGCATCGGTTCACGTATCGAATTTCACGCCGCTTTGTCCGCCATCTTCGTCAAGCGGCACGAGGATCAGCCGGTCTTCGATGAAGCCTTTGCCGTCTTCTGGCGCTCGCGTGACCTGATCGGCAAGATGATCGCGCTGATGTCGCCGGTGGCGGCGATCGGCGAGCGGCAGAAGCCGAAGGCCGGTGGCGCACGCGTGAGCGACGCGTTGTTTGCCGAAAAGAACCGGCAGGCACCGCCGCGGGACGAACCGGATGTCGAGATCGATGCCCGGCTCACGGTTTCCGGTCAGGATGTGTTTCGCCGGCTCGATTTCGGCCAGATGACGGCGTCCGAACTTGCCGAGGCAAGACGCGCCATCGAGCGGCTCGCCATGCCGGATGATGCGGTGAAGACGCGTCGCTACCGCCCCTCGAACCGGGGCCGCATGTTTGATGCCCGTGCCACCATCCGACAGTCCTTGCGCTCCGGCGGCGATTTGATGCTGCCGCGCTTCCGGACCCATCGGGAGCGGCCACCGCCGCTGGTGGTGCTGGCCGATATCTCGGGATCGATGAGCCAATACACCCGGATCTTCCTGCATTTCCTGCATATTCTGACCGAGAAGCGTCAGCGGGTGCATACCTTCCTGTTCGGCACCCGGCTCACCAATGTCACCCGACAGCTGCGCAATCGCGACCCGGATGAAGCGATCGCGCAATGCAGTGCTGCCGTTGCCGACTGGTCTGGCGGCACGCGGATCGGAGAGACGCTTCGTCTGTTCAACCGTCAATGGGGACGGCGCGTGCTGGGGCAGGGCGCAATCGTGCTTCTGATCACCGACGGCCTGGAGCGGGACGATGTGGAGCTTTTAGGGACCGAAACGGACCGGTTGCATCGGTCCTGCCGGCGCCTCGTCTGGCTCAACCCGCTTCTGCGTTTTGCCGGCTTCGAGGCGCGGGCGCGCGGCGTGCGGGCCATGCTGCCGCATGTTGACGAACTCCGGTCGGTGCACAATCTGAATGCGCTCGGCGATCTCGTGAAATCGCTGTCCGCGCCGCTGGACCGCGATTGCGATCCGCGCCGCCTGATGAATTCCGGAGGGATGAGGCCATGACCCAGGATATGCTCACGCGTGATCCGCTGGTGATTGCGGAGGACTGGCAGGCCGAGGGGCGGGCGGTCGCGATCGCCACCGTCGTCGAGACCTGGGGTTCGGCCCCGCGTCCGGTCGGCAGTCATCTGGTGATCGACGCAGAGGGGAATTTCGAAGGCTCGGTGTCGGGCGGCTGTGTAGAGGGTTCGGTCATTACGGAAGCACTTGAAGTGCTGGAAAACGGCAGCCCACGCATGCTGGAATTCGGCGTTGCCGACGAGACGGCATGGCGTGTTGGCCTCTCCTGTGGCGGCCGTATTCGCGTCTATGTCGAAAGGCTCGGCTGATGGAGGTCTCGCTTCTCCAGGCGCTTAACGCCGCGCGGCGCGCCCGCCGGGCAGCAGTGGTCGTCACAGATCTTGCGGGTGGTCCGAGCCGGCTCGTTGTCGAAGGCGATTCCGTCGATGGGCCGCTTTCCGATGAGATCGGGCAGCGCCTGCGGTCCGGAAAATCGGGTCTCGTCACGGTCGATGACCAGTCCTGGTTTCTCAATGTGCACCTGCCGCCCGCCCGGATCGTGGTGATCGGTGCTGTGCATATCAGCCAGGCGCTGGCACCCATGGCCACCTTGGCCGGATTTGCCGTTCGCATCATCGATCCGCGCACGGCCTTTGCGACGCCGGAGCGTTTTGAGGGCATCGATCTCGTTCCCGAATGGCCGCAGGATGCCTTGGCCCGGCAACCGCTCGACCGTTTCACGGCGCTGGTCGCGGTGACCCATGATCCCAAGATCGACGATCCCGGCATCATCGCGGCGCTCAAGGCCGGGTGTTTCTACATTGGCGCGCTCGGCAGCCGGAAAACCCATGCGAAGCGCCTCGAACGTCTGGTGGCTGAAGGGTTTGGCGCAGAAGAGACCGGTCGCATTTCGGCTCCCATCGGCCTCGATATCGGGGCTGCTACGCCGGCGGAAATTGCGGTCGCAACGCTCGCCGACATCATTCAGGCGCTGCGTCGCCGGCCGCTTTCTGAGCACGCGGAGCCTCTAGCATGAGTTTCGGTCCGCTACCGCTCGACGAGGCGGAAGGCGCCATCCTCGCCCATTCGTTGCCGCTCAACACCGGTCGATTGCCCAAAGGGAGCCGGCTGACGGCAGCGGATATCTCCCGGCTGCGCGCCGAGAGTGTCGAACAGGTGATCGTGCGCAAGCTTCACGAGGGAGACCGGACGGAAGACGAGGCGGCGCAGTTGCTTGCATCGTCCATTCGCAGTTCGGGGCTCGACCGGGGTCCGGCCGCCACAGGCCGCGTCAACTTCTATGCGTCCGTCAACGGCCTCTTCGTTGCCGACAAGGCAGTGGTGGACCGCTTCAATCGGGTTGACCCCGCGATCACGCTTGCATGTCTGGCGGATCGAAGTGACGTGCGCAGTGGCGATCTCGTGGCAACCATCAAGATCATTCCGCTGGCTGTGTCTGCTGCGAGCCTCAATGCGGCGATCTCTGTGCTTGAGGCGGGCGACGCCTTTTGTGTTCGCGCCTACCGGCCATATGCCGTGCATCTGGTCGCGACCGAATTGCCCTCCCTCAAGCGCTCCGTCATGGACAAGACGGCCCGGGTGCTTGAGGCGCGTCTTGACCGCTCGGGGAGCAAGCTCGCAGGCGAGCGGCGGGTCCGCCATGAGGCTGAGGCGGTGGCCGATGCGTTGAGGGCAAGCCTTGTTGGTGCTGCGGCCGATCCTGGCGCTTTTCCATCACTTCTCGTGGTCTTTGGCGCCTCTGCCGTCTGCGATGCCGAGGATGTCATCCCCAAGGCGATCATGCTTGCTGGCGGTACCGTTGAGCGGGTCGGCCTGCCCGTCGATCCCGGCAATCTGCTGGTGCTCGGCCATATCGGCGACGTGCCCGTGATCGGAGCGCCGGGGTGTGCGCGCTCGCCGAAGGACAATGGCTTCGACTGGGTCCTGAACCGCATCCTGGCCGGCGTTCCCCCGTCTGCAGACGAGATGGCCGGGTGGGGCGTAGGAGGATTGTTGATGGAAATTCCGAGCCGACCCCTGCCGCGTCTCGCCGCGAATACGGGAGCCGGTCCAGCGGGGCACGCGCCCGATCTCGGCATCGTGGTCCTTGCTGCCGGCCGGGCCAGCCGCATGGGCGAGGGCGGGCCACACAAGCTTCTGGCCGAGTTCGAAGGCGAGGCCCTGGTGCGCCGCGTGGTTCGGCAGGCGGTCGAGGCGGATTGCGGCCCCGTCTTCGTGGTCACTGGGCACCGCTCCGCCGATATTACGAAGGCCTTGTCAGGGCTTGATGTCGAACCCATCGAAAACCCGGCCTATGCGACCGGCATGGCAAGTTCCCTACGTGCCGGCCTGATCGCCGCTGAGGCGGTCGGCTTGCCCGCGATTATGGTGCTGCTCGCCGATATGCCCGGTGTTACGACCGTTGATATCCAGCTGATGGCAAAGATCTTGCGCAAGATGGAAACCCCGGCGATCATCCGTGCGGTGGCCGATGGCCAGCGCGGCAATCCGGTGATCTTGCCGGCGCATACCTTCGAGGCGTTGAAGGCGCTGGAGGGGGATATTGGCGCGCGGGCGGTGATCGAGAGTTCCGGTCTTCCCGTCATCGATGTCGAGATTGGCGCTGCTGCTCGGCTCGACGTCGATACGCCGGAAGCCGTCGTTGCAGCGGGTGGCACCTTGAGGGACTGACGATGGACAATGCCTCGATTGAGGAGATGTTCGAGGCCGTAGGCCCGGTCAGCATCCGCCGCATGTTCGGCGGAAAGGGCATCTATCACCACGGCATCATCTTCGCGCTCGAACTCTATGACGAGATCATGCTGAAGGGCGACGCCGAGAGCGGACCTCTCCTGGAGGCGGCCGGGGCGAAGCGGTGGGTCTATGAGGGTAAGGGTGGAAAGCCGGTCGCCATGCCCTATTGGACAGTGCCGGATGAGGCCTATGACGATCCGGAGCTGATGGCGAAATGGGCGCGGCTCGCCTTCGAAGCGGCCGTCCGGATCACGAGTGCCGATCAGCGCAAGTAGGCAAGAACGGCGCGGGTGAAGACAGACAGGGGCTGGGGCAGGGCGTCCAGATCGTACCAGCCGATCTCCGACAGCTTATCGGGTTCGGTCAGCTGCGGTTCGCCCTGTGTTTCGGTCGCCTTATAGAGCAGCGACACCCAGTGCTGGCCATCGGCCGCGATAATCTGCTCGGTCACGCCGAGATAGGTGATCGGGCCAATCGTCAGGCCTGTCTCTTCCTCAGCCTCACGGCGGGCCGCCTCTGCGGCCGGCTCCAGATGGTCGACCTTGCCGCCGACGATGTTCCAGTGGCCGGCTTCCGGCGCCTTCATGCGCCTGCACAAAAGCAACTTGCCATCCCGAAGGATGGCAAGACCGACGCCGAGGCCGGGAAAATCAATGCCGGGCAGACCCATGACCAATCAGGCCTTGGCTGCAGCCACGATCAGCATGAAGGCGGGGATGTCATCACCGAAGCCGACGGGCGTCGGGCCGTCGTCGTGGTCGTGATAGCGGTTGCGGCGGCGATCGCGGTTGTCGTCGTTCGCGGGTGCCTGGCTGCTGCGATTGTTGCGCGGATTGTTGCTATGGCGCTTGTCGCCGCGACGATCGTCTCCGCGACGGTCGTTTGCCACCGGCTCGGCCTTCATCGGTTCTGCCACCTTGACCGCTTCAACCTTCACTGCTGCTTCCACCACTTCTTCCTCTACCGGTTTGGTATACTCGCTGCGCGTATCCGATTTGTGACCGCCGCGCCGCTCACGACCCTTGTCGCGGCCGCGTTTTCCACGGCTTTCGTCATGGCTCTCGGCCGGGGCCGGAAGCGCGGAGATGTCGCCGTCGTGCCATTCGATCTTCTGACCGATCAGCTTTTCGATGGCGTCGAGGAATTTGGTGTCGCTGCGCGTCACCAGGGTGAAGGCGGCGCCCGAACGACCGGCGCGACCGGTGCGGCCGATGCGGTGGACATAATCCTCCGCATGGATGGGCACGTCGAAATTGAAGACGTGGCTGACATCGGGGATGTCGAGACCGCGGGCGGCGACGTCGGAGGCGACCAGAAGCGTGATCTGGTTGTCCTTGAAGCCGGCCAGCATGTTGGTGCGCGAGCGCTGGTCCATGTCGCCATGCAGGGCGCCGACGGAGAAGCCGTGGCGTTCCAGCGAACGGAACAGGTCGGCGACATCTTTCTTGCGGTTGCAGAAGATGATGCCGTTCTTCAGCTCGCTCTGCGTGCCGATCAGTTCGCGCAGCTTGGCGCGCTTCTCGTAGTCCTTGTTGTGGCAGGCGACGAGACGCTGCGTCACGGTGAGCGCGGTCGAAGACGGCTTGGCCACTTCGATGCGTTCCGGGTTCTGCAGGAAGCGGTCGGCCAGTTTCTGGATTTCCGGCGGCATGGTGGCCGAGAAGAACAGCGTCTGGCGGGTGAACGGGATCATCTTGGCGATGCGTTCGATATCCGGGATGAAGCCCATGTCGAGCATGCGGTCGGCTTCGTCGATGACGAGGATCTCGACGCCGGTCATCAAGAGCTTGCCGCGCTCGCAATGATCGAGCAGGCGGCCGGGGGTGCAGATCAGCACGTCCGCGCCACGCTCCAGCTTTCGGTTCTGCTCCTCGAAGGAAACGCCACCGATCAGGAGCGCCACGTTGAGCTTGTGGTTCTTGCCGTATTTCTCGAAGTTTTCGGCGACCTGGGCTGCCAATTCGCGCGTCGGCTCAAGGATGAGCGTGCGCGGCATGCGGGCGCGGGCGCGGCCATTCTCGAGCAAGGTCAGCATGGGAAGAACGAAGGACGCAGTCTTGCCGGTGCCCGTCTGTGCGATGCCGCAGATGTCCCGCCGCTGCAGGGCCGGCGGGATGGCGCCAGCCTGAATCGGTGTCGGGATCGTGTAGCCGGCGTCGGTGACGGCTGAAAGGACTTTCTGGCTCAGGCCAAGGTCAGCAAAAGTTGTCAAAGGGAAGTAGTTTCCGTTCCTGTTCTCGCGAACATCCATGAGTCGCCCTTGATGCGGGCTCGAATGGTTGCGGCGAATAGTGGGAAACGGCCCGAAAGTCAAGGAAACAGGCGGATTTAACCCTACAAAGGCTTAAAGCGCATGATTAATTCGTTCGCGTCGTCCAAAGGATCTGGATACCGGCGAGCCCGATCGCGGTGCCGGCGAGGCGGTTGACCCGGCGGACCACGGCCGGAATGCGCATCAGGGAGCGGGCGCGCCCGGCAATCCAGACATGGCCGCCAACCACCAAGATCTCGACCAGAACGATGACGGAAGCCAGTGCCAGATAGTCGTGCGCGCCGAAGGTGGCGCCGACGAAACCCGGCAGGAGAGCCAGATAAAACAAGGGCATCTTCGGATTGCCGAGGTTGAGCGCGATGGCCGTCATGAAGGTGGTCGACAGGCCCCGGCGGTCGACTTCACGCGTCGTTTGCGGGATCACCGGCGTCACGGTCCAGAGACGATAGGCGACATAGATCAGGTAGGCGGCACCCGCATAGCGCAGGATCACCATGAGCAGCCCCATCTCCTGGGCGATCAGGGAAAGGCCAAAGGCTGCCAGTGCAAGATAGACGAGGATGCCGGCCAGCGTCCCGGCGCCATACGCAAATCCAAAGGCAGGACCGTGGGAGAGCGTGCGGGCGACGATGGTCATGTTATCAGGGCCGGGGCTTGCGGCGAAGACGAAGAAGGCGAGCGCGAAGGCCAAAAGCGAAGCGGCATCCATCGGGATTCTCCTTTGCCCGATGAAGCTGAACGCAAAAGGCGTTCGGGTCAATTGATCAGAGGCGTCAGTTTCATGCCGGCATTGAGAAATTGCATCGGGTCGACGGCGTCGCCGTTGCGCCGGATTTCATAATGGAGATGCGGCCCGGTGGAGCGTCCTGTCGAGCCGGAAAGGCCGACGACGTCACCGGTTGCAACTTCGTCGCCAACCTTGACCAGAACGCGCGACATGTGGCCGTAGCGGGTGGATATGCCGAGGCCATGATCGACCTCAACCATATTGCCGTAGCCACCGGAAAAACCGGCGGCCACGACCTTGCCGGCACCCGTGGTCCGGATTTCGGTGCCGGTCGGGGCACGAAAATCGATGCCTGCATGCATCGCGAGGCCACCGAAGAAGGGATCCGGCCGGTTGCCGAAGCGGCTGGTGATGTCGCGGCCCGGAGCGGGGTTGGCAAAGGGCAGGCGGCGCGCTGTGTCGCGCACGGATTCCAGCCGGGTCAGGGCAGCGTCCAGCTGGTTCAGCGAGGCGTTGAAATCCTTTTCCGAGCGCGGGGCAAGATAAGGTCCGCCAACGGCATCCTGCGTTTCCAGCGCCGCCTGTTCTTCAACGGGCACGCCCTGGCGCTTCAGGATGCCGGCGATTTCGTCGGCAGTGGCGGAGGCGCCGCTGGCAAGCTGGTCGATCCGTTCCAGTTGTTCGGCCTCGATCTCCTTCAGCGAAAGCGTCATGTGCGAAAACAGCCGATCGGCGCGATCGGCGACATTCTCCTGCGTCATCGGCACATAACCGAGCGCAAGGCTGGACGATGTCGATGTTTCCTTTCGCTCGCCCTTGCCGAGCAAAGCTGCGAATGCCGGCGCATCTGCACCAATCAGCGATGCTTCGTCTCCCTCTGCTTTGGGCTTGTCTGCCGGTACCGGCCCGTCGCCAGGAAGTGTCGTTTCACCCGCCCCCTGCAGCAGTGCACCGATGCGGCCGTGGCGGGATGTCAGCGCCATCTGCTGTTCCAGCAGTTTTTCGACCTTGTCCTCGACCACCTGCTGGTCGAGCAATTGCCTTGATGTGACACGGTCGACCTGGGCGCGGAGCGCCGCGATCCGGTCTTCGTATTCGTGTTGCATGCGCGCCTGGCGCGCCATGGTGGCGCCGATCAGGTTGTCGCGCAGGACGAGATATGTGGTGGCGCCGAGATAACCGAGAGCGAGCGTGCCGAGAAAACAGACGGCGAGGAGGGTCATCCAGGGACGGATCGTCATGTGGCGAATGCGGTCGCCGCTGGCCAGAATGACGACGTGCTGCAGCTTACGTTTCCCGAAAACCTGGTTGTTCGATCCCGTCGCCACGCCTGTTTCCCTTCTCCTGCGACCCTTGCGCCGTTCTGGGCAAATGGCTGCATGACCGCGAGTCGTCTTATTTGGACTCGCTGAAACGATTACGCATTATTAGGGTTAACAAACATTCAATGGCGGGCGTGGCGTGCCTGCTTCAGGAGTTGTTTTTGGAGGAAAGCACCCTGTAGAAGGATGGCGTCAGCCCTGCTTCCGCGCGGGCCACATCGTTGAACGGCGCCTTCAACTGGCCACGAAAATTCGCCCGCACCAGATCCTGGAATGTTGCTGCCGGATCGCGCTTTTCGCGGGCGCAAAGAAAGCGGAACCACTTGGCACCGACGGCGACATGACCTTTCTCGTCCTCATAGATGATCCGCAGCACTTCTGCGCTTTCGAGATCGCCGGTCTGACGCATCTTGTCCTGTAAGGCGGGGGTCACGTCGAGGCCGCGTGCCTCCAGGATGAGCGGCACCACCGCCAGGCGGGCGGTGAGATCGTTGCGGGTCGAATGCGCCGCCTGCCACAATCCATCATGGGCCGGCATGTCGCCGTAATCCGCGCCCAGCGTCCGCAGGCGGTCACGCACCAGCCGGAAATGTTTGGCCTCTTCATAGGCGACCTTCATCCAGCCGTCGAAGAACGAGTGCGGCACCGGTTCGCTGGCAAACCGCGCGACGATGTCCAGCGCCAGATCGACGG
This sequence comes from Rhizobium sp. AG855, assembly GCF_003610655.1. Classification (NCBI taxonomy): domain Bacteria; kingdom Pseudomonadati; phylum Pseudomonadota; class Alphaproteobacteria; order Hyphomicrobiales; family Rhizobiaceae; genus Rhizobium; species Rhizobium sp. AG855. The sequence goes on from NZ_RAQG01000003.1 coordinate 1,351,782, forward strand.
CATTCAGTTCGATATGCGCGAGTGCGTGGAGGAGTGCGATGCGCCCCGGCAGGGTGTGCAGGGAGCGCTTTTCCACCGCCTTGGGCGGCACCAGTTCCGGCTTTTCAGGTCGGCCAGGCCGATCGGGCATGACAGGGTCGAGCGGCGATCGCAGCGACAGGCGCCGTTCCTGCCAGCGGATCGCTGCGGTTTGCGCAAGCGCCGTCTTCTCGTCGAGGTCGGCGCTCAGGATTGCGAGCGTCGCTGCCCCGCGCAGCGAGTGGAAAGGGGTGGCCGGCGGGGTCAGCGTATCGGACATCAGAGAGCCTGGGTCGCCTTCAGAACGGCCTCGGCATGGCCGGGCACCTTCACCTTGCGCCAGACCTCGGCAATCTTGCCCGATCCGTCGATCAGAAAGGTCGTGCGTTCAACGCCCATATACGTCTTGCCGTACATGCTCTTCTCCTTCCAGACGCCATAGGCCTCCAGCGCCGCATGGCTTTCGTCGGCGGCGAGCAGGACGGAGAGATTGTGTTTGGCGGCGAACTTGTCGTGGCTCTTCACCGAATCGGGCGAGACCCCCAACACGGTTGCGCCAATGGCCGCGAAATCGGCCGAAAGCTTCGTGAAGTCAACGGCTTCGACGGTGCAGCCGCTGGTGTCATCTTTCGGATAGAAATAGAGGACCAGCGGTTTGCCGGCGAATTGCTGGAGCGACACGGTGGCGCCACCACTGGCGGGCAGGGTGAAGTCGGGGGCTTTGTCCCCGGCAGTCAATTCCGTCATGGGATAACCTTTCTTTTGCCTGTTTTGTGGGTGATTGTCGGCGCACTCGATATATAGTCCGCTCCGAAGTCGTCCAGAGCGACTTGATAGCGGCATCGATCGACGGAGACAATCACCAGGACATGTCAGAGATCCGGGGCGAAAAGCTACGGTTTCGCAAGCGGGACATCGTGCCGCTGCATGCCCTCCCGTCCGCGCAGGTCGAGGATCCCCTTATTGTGCATACACCGCCGCCGCGCCGGTCGGTCCTGCGCCGGGTCCTGCGCGTGCTCGGCGGCCTGTCCGCTCTGTGGCTCGTGGTGCTGATGGGGGTCTACGCGGTGGTCGAGAGCGGAACGCTCGACCAGGCGCTTGCACGTCGCGCCCAGGCGGTCCTCGCGGATGCTGTTGCACCGCATTTCCACGCCGAGGTCGGTTCCACCGAAGTGCGATTTTCCGCCAATATGGAGCTGACGGTCGAGGCGCACGATGTCACCCTGACCGAAGCCGATCTCGGACGCCAGGTTGCGCTCACGAAATCGGTCAAGTTCATCGTCGAGCCGCTGGCGTTGCTCGGCGGCCGTTTTTCGGTGCGCGAGGTGGTGAGCGACGGCATCAGCCTGGACGCCAGGCTGTTGCCGAAGCGTGAGCCGCTCGACCTGAACAAGGTGCGGATCGATTCGATGCCGGCCTTCCTCTCCGGCGCTTTTGACGAACTGGACCGGATCCAGGCCTTCTTTGCTCGTGGGGGGCTCGACCGGATGCGGATCGGCGGTCTGGAAGTGTCTGCCACCAGCGCCAGCGGCCGGCCGCTCACGCTTGCCATCGACGACATTGCCATGGAGCGCGGCGAGGACGATTCTCTGTCGATCTTCGGGGCGATTTCCGTCAACGGGCAGCAGACCGAGCTCACCGCGCTTACCAACAATGTCGAAGGACGGGCGCAGTCGCTGACGATGCGGGTCGCAGACTTCCGGCTGACCCCGTTCATGCTCCGTCGTTCGATGAATGGGGACCCGAGACAGGGCATCGACGGCTCGGCGGAGCTGCTGTTGTCGGCAAAACGCGGGGGTGGCGGTGTGCCCCGCGCACTGTCGTTTGGCGTCAATATGCAGGGCGCCACCTTCTATTCCGATGGCCAGCCACAAGAGATTACCAAGGCCAACCTCAACTTCGCCTACGACTTTGCCAAGGACACCGTCGAGATTGCCGACTCGAACGCCCAGCTCGACAAGACGATCCTGCCGATTTCGGGTGGACTGATCGATCTCGACCGGTTGCCGGAGGGCCCCGAATTCGGCAAGGGTTTCGGCATCGACCTTCTGGTTTCCAATGGACGCGCCGATGTCCCCGATGCCGGCGAGACGCCTTTTCCCTTTTCGCTCAAAGGGTATGGTCGTTATCTGGTCGACGACAACATGCTGCAGCTCGACACGCTTGATGCGTCGACGCCGAACGGCAATCTTGACGGCAAGCTGCAGATCCGCTTCGGCGGCACCGGACCCGAAATTCGCTTCAATGCCGCCGTGGAGAACCTCAAGACGTCCGCGCTGAAGCAGCTCTGGCCCTATTGGATCGCGTCGAAACCCCGTCGCTGGGTTCTGCAAAACATCTTCGGCGGTGTCATTCCGCGTGGCACCATCGACGTGTTCATTCCGCAAAACCGCTTGTCGCTCGAGCCGCAAGCCGTGCGTCTCAATGCCGATGAACTGCGCATCGGGTTCGATATCGAAGATGCGCGCATGAACCTGACCGGCGAGATTCCGCCCCTGCGCGATGTCTATGGCCGGTTCGACATGGTCGGCGAACGGGCAGAGGTGAAGATCAAGTCTGCGGGATCCTATTTCCCGTCTGGACGTGTCGTGAAGCTGGACGGCGGCAGCCTTGTGCTGGCCAATGTCTATGACAAGCCGCTGATGGCCGATCTCGTCGTCGATGTCAGCGGGGCTGCGGACGCCATCGCCGAACTTGTCTCCGTCAAGCCGATCCAGGCGATGCAGCGAACCGAATTTTCGCCCGCTGATCTCTCAGGTCCGGTGACCGGCCACGCCGAAGCACGGTTCGGCCTGATCGATGACCAGTCGCCGCCGCCTCCCGAATGGACCGCAGCCGTCGTCCTTGATGGCGTCGATATCAAGAAGCCGTTCGACGGCCGCAATGTCACCGATGTCTCGGGATTGCTGGTGGTCGATCCGGAAGCGGCGCGCCTGGAGGGGACCGCAAAGGTCGAGGATGTCCCCATGGATATCCGTGTCACCGAACCGGTGCGCAAGGGGCCGGATGCCGTCGCACGGGAACGGGTGATCAGTGCCAAACTCGATGATGCCGCGCGCAACAAGCTGGTGCCTGGACTGAGCGGTATTCTCGACGGACCCGTCTCGGTCGAAATGACCTGGCTCGGAGATCGCAAGCAAGGGGTGTCGGTCGATCTTCGCTCCGCAACGCTGACCGTGCCGTGGCTTGGCTGGACGAAGGGGCAGGGGATCGGGGCCACTGCCAAATTCGATCTGACCAGCGACAATAACAACCAATCCTTGATCGAGAATTTTGTTCTGGCGGGCGACGGGTTCGGCGCCAGCGGCGATCTTCAGATCAACCGCGACGGATTGCTGGCGGCGAATTTGTCCAAGGTCCGATTGGCGCCAGACGACAATGTTGCTTTGACCGTGCGCAACACGAAGGGCGTCTATTCCGTCAAAGCGAGCGGTAGCGCCTTTGATGCCCGTTCCCTCATCTCGAAGTTGAAGCAGCCGGAAGGAGGCGACGGTGGGGGAAGTGATGACGGCAGCCGTTCAGGGCCGTCCGTACGCATCGAGGGAAAGATCGACCGCGTGGTCGGTTTTGGCAATGAAGCGCTGTCCGGCGTGTCAATCATCTATTCGGGCAGCAAGGGGCGCGTCAATGCGGTCGACTTCTCCGGCGTGACCGGCAGCGGCCAGGCGGTTGTTGCCAAGCTGCGCGCTCCCGAGGGCGCGCGCGAACTCGCCTTTACCAGCAGCGATCTTGGGGCTGTCGTGCGGTTCCTCGACGTCTACAATCGCCTGAGCGGGGGGCTCGCCAACCTGCGTCTGACGGAAATTCGCAGCGGCTCCTGGAGCGGCAATATCGATGTCCGCAATGTCCAGGTCAACAACGAGGAGCGGCTGCAGTCGATCGTCTCGACGCCGGCCGGAGCCGACGGACGCAGTCTCAACAGTGCCGTCCGCAAGGACATCGATGTGAGTTCGGCCAGCTTCCAGCGCGCCTTTGCCCGCATCTCGGTGGTCGATGGCACGCTGAGCGTCGAGAACGGCATCGTGCGCGGCGAGCAGATCGGGGCAACCTTCCAGGGCATCGTGCGCGATCGTTCCGGGCAGATCGACCTCACGGGCACCTTCATGCCGGCCTATGGGCTCAATCGCCTGTTTGGCGAACTGCCGGTCATCGGCGCGCTTCTGGGCAATGGCCGGGATCGCGGACTGCTTGGCATCACCTTCAAGCTGACCGGGGCGAGTGCCAAGCCGAACCTCGTGATCAATCCGCTGTCGATCATCGCCCCCGGCGTCTTCCGCCAGATCTTTGAATTCCGCTGATCTCCGCCCGGTTGGCTCAATCCCGTTCCAGCATGACGACCGGCAGCCCCAGTTGGCGCGCGGCGGCGAGCTTGGCGTAACCAGCCGGTCCGCCTGAATTGCGGCAGACCAGATGGGTCACGCCATGGGCGGTGAACAGGTCGACCTCACGTGCCGGATCGCTCGCCGGCTTGCCCAGCACGAGACTGTAGTCGTTGATGGCGAGCGCCACCTCCGGTGGGTCGACCATGCGGATCACGAAGCGGCAGTCCTCGCGGATCGAAAAGGCATCGAGATATTGGCGACCGAGCGCGAGAAAGACGGTTGCGCCTGAGGGCAGGGCGCGTGCAGCCGCTTCAAGCGACCTCACCGGCTGCCAGCGATCGCCCGGCTGTTTGCGCCAGCGGGGGCGCACACTCTGCTCGAGCGGTATACCTGTCATCGCAGTTGCCTTGATGGCGTTCTCGCTGATCCTTCGAGCAAAGGGGTGCGTGGCGTCAATGATCCGGTCATAGCCGTTTTCGCGGATGTGGTTCGCCAGTCCTTCCGCCCCGCCGAAGCCGCCGATGCGGACCTCGCCGACCGGGAGGATCGGATCGAGGGTGCGTCCGGCGAGTGAGGTGGTCACCGCATGCCCAGCCTCCACCAACTGGCTTGCCAGCGCACGCGCCTCGGCAGTGCCGCCGAGGATCAGGATCTTCTGCGGCCTGTCGCTGTCGGGCTGCCGGTTGGTCGTGTCGTCACCTTGCATGGGCAATGATGGTTCCGCTGCGGTCGATGACGATGACGTCTATCTCGACCGGTGCATCCCGCAGGACGGACATGGCAGTGCGGCGGGCGCCTTCGGCGATATCGGAGGCGATGTCGATGCCAAGTTCGTTCATGATTCCAAGCGCCTCCATAGCGGTGTTGGCATTTTGAATCCGCTCACGGATATTTTGAGTCAGGTTCTCCGCGCAAGGCAATGAAAGAAAATGGAGATTGTCGATCTGACTACGGCCGGAATGGAGGTCGAGCGCGCCTTGGGCGAGTTTGGCCATCTTGGCAAAACCACCGGCGATGGTCAGGCGTGGAACCGGATGGGCGCGGAGATATTTGAGCAATCCTCCGGCGAAGTCGCCCATGTCGAGCAGCGCGCCATCCGGCAGGTCGTAGAACGCCTGAGCTGCCTTTTCCGAGGTCGATCCGGTTGCGCCGAGCACATGCGTGAGGCCTTCAGCGCGCGCCACATCGATGCCGCGATGGATGGAGTGGATCCAGGCGGCGCAGGAAAACGGATGCACGACACCGGTCGTGCCGAGGATGGATATGCCGCCGAGAATGCCCAGCCGCGGGTTCCAGGTGTCCTTGGCAAGCGTCGCGCCGCCGGGCACCGAGATGATGATTTCCACGTCCGGTGAGACGCCATGCGCCTCAGCCAGCCGTTCGATCTCAGCCGTCATCATGGCGCGCGGCACCGGATTGATCGCGGCTTGACCGACCGGGATCGGCAGGCCGGCCTTGGTCACTGTGCCAACGCCGTCGCCGGCCACAAAGCGGATGCCGTTTCCGGGAGCGAGCCGTCGCACGCTCGCGATTACGGTTGCCCCATGGGTTACATCCGGATCATCGCCGGCATCCTTGACGATGCCCGCAAAGGCAGAGCTACCGTCGAAGCCTTCAGTCGCCAGCGCGAAGGCCGGTGTTTCGCCGCGCGGCAGAGTGATCGTGACGGGGTCGGGAAAAGCGCCGGTCAGCAGGGCAGAGAACGCGGCCTTGGTCGCGGCCGTGGCGCAGGCACCCGTCGTCCAGCCGGTGCGCAAGGCGCTGCCTTCGGGCTTTTCCACCCGTTCGCCGTCCCGCCGTTCCTGCTGATGATCCGTGCTGCTCATGGTTTGCTTATAGGCGAGTGCCACGCGGTGCGGAAGGCTCGGGCGGTGGTGAGGCTGCGGAAAGCCGCCAAGCCACAATTGCAATTTGAAGGCCCGGAGCCTAGACCATGGGTATGAGTGACACGACGCGTCTTGCCCTGCCCATGTGCCTGCCGGCGATCGAGCCCGGCCATGTGTGGCTTGCGGGCGCCGGACCGGGCGATCCCGGACTTCTGACGCTGCTGGCCGCCAAGGGGCTGGCGGAGGCCGACGTCATCGTGCACGACGCCCTCGTCAACGAGGAATGCCTGAAGCTCGCCCGCACCGGCGCGATCCTTGAATATGCCGGAAAGCGCGGCGGCAAGCCGTCTGCCAAGCAGCGCGACATCTCGCTCCGCCTCGTTGAACTCGCGAAGGCCGGGCATCGGGTGCTGCGGCTGAAAGGCGGCGATCCCTTCGTCTTCGGCCGTGGTGGTGAAGAAGCCCTGACCCTGATCGAACATGGCGTTCCCTTCCGCATCGTGCCAGGGATCACTGCCGGGATCGGCGGGCTTGCCTATGCCGGCATTCCCGTCACCCACCGCGAAGTCAACCACGCCGTTACCTTCCTCACCGGCCATGATTCCTCCGGTGTCGTGCCAGACCGGATCGACTGGGACGCGATCGGGCGTGGTTCGCCTGTTATCGTCATGTATATGGCGATGAAACATATGGGCCAGATTGCAGCCAACCTGATCGCTGCCGGCCGTCGACCTGACGAGCCCGTCGCGTTTGTCTGCAATGCGGCGACTGCCGATCAGACCGTTTTGGAGACCACGCTCGGCCGCGCCGAGGCGGACATGATCGCGGCCGGCATCGAACCGCCGGCCATCGTCGTGATCGGCGAGGTTGTCCGTCTGCGGCCTTCGCTCGATTGGCTCGGTGCTCTGTCTGGCCGAAAGCTTCTGCCCGACCCCTTCGCCGTGGATCGGAAAGACACGGCATGAGCGGGCTTCTGATCGCGGCCCCGTCCTCCGGTTCCGGCAAGACGGTGGTGACGCTCGGGCTGATGCGGGCGCTGTCGCGCCGTGGCGTCGTCGTCTCGCCGGGCAAGGCCGGACCCGATTACATCGATCCCGCCTTTCATGCAGCCGCCTCGGGCCGGACCTGTTTCAATTTCGATCCCTGGGCGATGCGAGCGGCCTTGCTGCGCGACCAGGCCGCCCGGTCCTCTGACGAAGGCCTGCTGGTCATCGAGGCGATGATGGGGCTCTTCGATGGCGCTGCGGATGGCACCGGGAGTGCCGCCGATCTCGCCGCCCTTCTGGCACTTCCCGTCATCCTCGTGATCGATTGTGCACGAATGTCACAATCGGTCGCCGCCATCGCCACCGGCTTTGCCTGCTTCCGCCCAGATGTCCGGGTTGCGGGTGTGATCCTCAACAAGGTCGGCAGCGTGAGGCATGAAGGCATGCTGCGCGCTGCCTTGGAGAATACCGGCCTTCCGGTGCTGGGCGTGTTGCGCTCGAACCCCGATCTACATCTGCCGGAGCGGCATCTCGGTCTCGTCCAGGCCAGCGAACACGCCGGTCTTGAAACATTTATCGAGGCTGCTGCGACGGCTGTGGAGGAAGGCTGTGACCTCGCCGCGTTGATGGCGCTTGCGAAAGGGTCAACTGGGTCTGCACCTCCTCCTGAAACGGCAACCATCCCGCCACTCGCCCAACACATCGCCGTTGCCCGCGATATCGCCTTCGCCTTTTCCTATCCGCATCTGCTCGACGGCTGGCGGCGGCAGGGTGCAGAGATCTCCTTCTTCTCGCCAATCGCCGATGAGGCCCCCTCGACAGACGCGGGCGCGATCTATCTGCCAGGTGGCTATCCGGAACTGCATGCCGGCCGGATTGCGGGCGCGCTTACCTTCAAGGCCGGCATGAGCGAGGCTGCGGCGCTTGGCGCGCGCGTCTATGGCGAGTGCGGCGGCTATATGGTTCTGGGGGACGGCCTCATCGATGCCGATGGCCAGCGCCATGCCATGCTGGGCCTGTTGCCGCTGACGACCAGCTATGCGCAGCGCTCTCGCCATCTCGGCTATCGCCGGATCCGATCGCTGGTACCAGAGATGTTTGCCGGTGCTTTCTCCGCCCATGAATTCCACTATTCGACCGTGATCTCGGAAGGCGATGCCGAACGCCTGTTCGAGGCTGAGGATGCGACGGGCCAGGCTGTTGGTGCGGTCGGCTTGGTCAGGGGCCGTGTCTGCGGGTCCTACATGCATCTGATCGACCGGATCGGAGACGCCGCATGAGCGCGCCGATCCAGCATGGTGGCGGTCTGGCGGCTGCGGCGGACCTCTATGGCGGCCGGATCGAAGACTGGCTCGACCTGTCGACCGGTATCAATCCATGCCCGCCGCCGCTGCCCGAGATCTCCCCGCGCGCCTTCCACCGTTTGCCGGATCGGGAACTGGAGCAGGCCGCGCGCCTCGCCGCCCGCCACTATTACCGGTCCGGCGAACGGTTGCCGCTACCGGTTCCCGGCACCCAGTCCGTCATCCAGCTCCTGCCGCGCCTTGTGCGCCCCGGCGCGCGCGTCGCCATCCTCTGGCCGACCTATGGGGAATATGCCCGCGTCTTCGAACAGGCCGGTATGGCCGTCGATCGCATCGCCGATCTCGATTCTGTCACGCCAGCCCATGGCCTTGTCATCGTCGTCAACCCGAACAATCCCGACGGGCGGGCCTATCCGCCGGAGCGTCTCGCCCGGCTGGCCCAGGATCTCGCCCGCGATGGCCGCTATATCGTCGTCGACGAAGCCTTCGGGGATGCGCTGCCGGAGCTCAGTGTGGCGGCTGCCACGCAGCGGAACCTCATCGTCTTTCGCTCCTTCGGCAAATTCTTCGGCCTTGCCGGCATCCGGCTCGGCTTTGTCATCGCCGACGATGATCTTGTCGCGCAAATTGCCGACTGGCTCGGTCCTTGGGCCGTATCAGGGCCGGCTCTTGCTCTGGCTGCCCATTTCCTCGGCTCCGATGTCGCGCCGATTCGAGCCGGCATTGCGGAACGGTGCGCTTCTCTCCATCGTGTCTTGCGCGGTGCGGGCCTCGTCGTCCGTGGCGATGCCGGGCTTCTGACGCTTGTTGAACACTCCAGGGCAGGGGAACTGCACACTCATCTCTGCCGTCACCACATTCTGACCCGCAAGTTCGATTACCGACCGGACTGGCTGCGCTTCGGATTGGCGGCCGATGAAGCGGGTGATCGCCGGCTTGCCGAAGCGCTTGCGATATGGACTAAGTCCGCCGCATGATCCATCTGCTTTTCCTCCTTGCCGCCCTCATTCTCGATCGTCTCGTCGGAGATCCGCCCTGGTTGTGGCAGCGGTTCCCGCATCCGGTCGTGGTTTTTGGCAAGGGCATCGATTTCTTCGAGACGCGGCTGAACCGGCCAACTTTTACCGCCATCGGTCGGCGCCTCAATGGTGTGGTGAGCATCCTCGTGCTCCTGGCGCTCGCGGCACTTGGCGGGGCGGCCCTTTCGCATCTGGCTTCGGCACTCGGTCTGTTTGGCGCTGTCTGTGAAATCCTCATCGTTGCGGTCTTTCTTGCGCAAAAGAGCCTCGGCGATCATGTGCTTGCCGTGGCCGATGGTTTGCGCAGCGGCGGTCTGTCAGGTGGGCGCCAGGCGGTGGCGATGATCGTCGGCCGGGATCCGAACACGCTGGATACATCCGGAGTCTGCCGTGCGGCCATCGAAAGCCTGTCGGAGAATTTTGCCGATGGGGTCGTGGCGCCGGTCTTCTGGTATGCGGTCGCGGGCCTGCCGGGACTTCTCGCCTACAAGATGCTCAACACCGCCGATTCGATGATCGGGCACAAGAATGATCGATTCGTCGATTTCGGTTGGGCCTCGGCCCGGCTCGATGATCTCGCCAACTGGCCGGCTGCACGGCTCTCGGCGGTGCTGATCGCGCTTGCTGCATCGATCAGGCTCGGTGCTTCGGCGGGCCGGCGCTCGTTCTCGGCGGCATTGCGTGACAGCGGCCTGCATCGCTCGCCGAATTCCGGCTGGCCGGAAGCGGCCATGGCCGGTGCCCTCGATCTTCAGCTTGCCGGTCCGCGCATCTATGGCGGCGTGCGGGTGAGCGAGCCGATGATGCATGCCGGCGGGCGAAACGATGCCACGCTTGTCGATATCCATAGAGGCGTCTCCGTCTTCTATGTCGCCGGCAGCCTTCTGACCGCGTTGATCGGGCTTCTGGCGCTGCTCTCCTACGTCTGATCTCGCCATCGGTGCTGGCTCCGCGTCTGCTGACCCTTTTTGGGCAACCGGCTTCGTCGGATTTCCTTTTGGACGCCGGGATCTACACTGCTGCCGGGCAAAGGGGTGCCCTGGCGGGGGAAGGCATGCGCGCGATTGCAGCGTTGGGAGCATTGATCATTGCGGCTTCACTGCCGGTGATGGCTGAAGCGCGTTCTCTGGTCGCCAAAGTCAGCATTTCCGCGCAGACGATGACGGTGTCTGAAAACGGGATCGTTCTCTATCGCTGGAAGGTGTCGACCGGGCGTTCAGGTTATTCGACGCCGACCGGTTCCTGGCGTGCCAAGTGGGCCTCGCTTCATCATCGCTCGCGCAAGTATGACAATGCGCCGATGCCATATGCGGTGTTTTTCAACGGGGGCTATGCGGTGCACGCCACGTATGACGTCAAACATCTCGGGCGACCGGCATCGCATGGCTGCGTGCGGCTTCATCCGGACAATGCCGCGCAGTTTTACACGCTTGCGCGGCGGAATGGCCTCGGCAATACCCGGATCCTGATTTCCCGTTGAGCGGCTTGCGACGGCTCAGTCGATTCCGGCTGCATCGCGCAGGCGGTCGATCTTCGGAACGATCACGTGACGATTGTTCTCGATGACGATGATTCCGTCCTTGCGCAGTTTGGTCATCTGACGGCTTACCGTCTCGATCGTCAGGCCGAGGAAGTCGGCGATATCGGCGCGCGAGAGCGGCAGGTCAAACGTTTGCGTCTTGCCGGTTTCGGGATCGATATGCGTTGCGATCAGATAGAGGAAGCTCGCCACCTTTTCCTGTGCGGTCTTGCGGCCCAGCGTCAGCATCCAGTCGCGGGCCTCATCCAGCTCCTTCAGGGACTGGTTGTGCAGCTTACGCTCCATATCCGGCACTTCGCCGACCATGCGGTCGATGACATTGCGCGGAAATGTGCAGATCTCGGTATCGGTTGCGGCTTCCGCCGTGATCGTGCTTTCGCCGAGGAAGGGGCGGCCGAGAAAATCGGGGGCAAATTGCAGGCCGACTATCTGCTGACGGCCGTCCGCCATCATTTTCGACAGCTTGATCACGCCCTTGAGAATGTTGCTGTAGCTGCCGACGGTTTCACCCTGTCCGATGACCTCGTTGCCAGCTTCGATGCGGCGGCGAATGGAGTGCCGATTGAGCTCGCCCAACTGGCTCGCTGTCAGAACCGAGCAAAGTCCGCCATGACGCGCCTCGCAAGAGCGACAGACGGCCGGCGCTTCGCATTCCGGCAGGTGCTTCAGGTAAGTGTCCATTGTGTCATGCCGCCCCGTCGTGCCCGTCGGTGGTTTTACACTAGCCAACGGCGACCCATATGGCCGTTTCGGCCTCTGAGTTTCTCAAGAACTCTACTCAAGAAATGTATCAGCAAATTGATCGAAGTCAAAGGCTGCCGTGTCGCAGGCCTCTATCTTTGGTCGCAGATCGAGATCGTTTCGAGGCATCCACCGTCATGCAGAATTCACTCCTTGCCAGATATTCCGGGGCCGTGCCGCGCTACACGAGTTATCCCACCGCACCGCATTTCCACGAGGGCATCAATCCGGGTGTGTATGCCGACTGGCTGGGGTCGATCACCGGTGACCAGCGGCTCTCTCTCTACCTGCACATCCCCTATTGCGATCGTCTCTGCTGGTTCTGTGCCTGCCATACCAAGCACACATTGAAATATGAGCCGATTACGATCTACCTGGAATCGTTGAAGAAAGAAATTGCTGCTGTCGGCGGCCTGGTGTCGCAGGACGCCTTGGTCAGCGCGGTGCATTTCGGTGGTGGATCGCCGACCATGCTGCGGCCCGAGGATCTCATCGGACTGATGGCGGCGCTGCGCGAAGCCTTCCATTTTGCCGATGACGTCGAGATCAGCGTCGAGATGGATCCGAACGATCTCGATGAGCCGCGCTATGATGCGCTGGCCGCAATCGGGATGACGCGGGCCAGCCTCGGCGTTCAGGACTTCCACCCAGAGGTGCAGCGCGCCATCAACCGGATCCAGACCTTCGACCACACGAAATCGGTGGTGGATGCAGTCAGGGCGCGTGGTGTGCATTCGGTCAATTGCGATATCCTTTACGGCCTTCCGCACCAGACCGAAGAGACCCTTGCTGAAACGGTGCGCGACATTCTCTCGCTCGCCCCCGATCGCATCGCGCTTTTCGGCTATGCCCATGTGCCGTGGATGAAGAAGCATCAGACTATGATTAAGCAGGAGGTTCTGCCGGGCATCGAGGCGCGGTTTGCCCAGATGAACCTTGCGGCCCGCATGCTGGTCGAGGCCGGCTACGAACCTGTCGGCATCGACCATTTCGCCCGGCCGACCGACAGCATGGCGGTGGCGCAGAGGGAAGGGCGCCTGCGCCGCAATTTCCAGGGTTATACCGACGATGCGGCCGAGGCCTTGATCGGGCTTGGTGCATCCTCGATCGGGCAGTTGCCGCAGGGCTATGTGCAGAACATGCCGGCAACCGGAGAATACCAGCGCATGGCCGACAATGGCGGCCTGGCTGTGGTGCGTGGGGTTGCCGTCACCGACGACGACCGGATGCGCCGTCGGGTGATCGAGGAGATCATGTGTCGCTTCGAGCTCTCCTTCGATACCCTGCGCCAGGAATTCGGCACGGCTGTTGACGAGATCGTCAGGGAGGCCCGTGCGTTCGCCCAGTCGAACCAGGACGACATCTGTCGTCTGGACGGTGATCGCTTCGTCGTCACGGGGGCTGGACGGCCATTCGCGCGCACGATTGCCGCCGTCTTCGACAGCTACCTCTCGAATGGCAAGGGGCGCCATTCCATTGCTGTTTAGGCAACACCTCAGGGGCAAATGTCGCGGTCGCGAAAAACGACCATTGGCATTTCCCTGTGTTTTCCCTATGTGGAACACAGAATTTGAGACATATGAGGTACTGGCGTGACCGCTACATTCGACAAAGTTGCAGACATCATCGCAGACACCAGCGAAATCGATCGCGAGACGATTACGCCTGAGAGCCATACGATTGATGACCTCGGCATCGACAGCCTCGATTTCCTCGACATCGTTTTCGCGATCGACAAGGAATTCGGCATCAAGATCCCGCTCGAGCAGTGGACGCAGGAAGTCAACGAAGGCAAGGTCTCGACCGAGGAATACTTCGTCCTGAAGAACCTCTGTGCCAAGATCGACGAGCTGAAGGCCGCCAAGGGCTGATCCGTCTCCAGAAGGGCGGATGTCTTCATGCTGCTTGAATATTTCCAGATGATTGACAAGGTCGAGAGCGTGGATCTCGGCCTTGGTCGTTTGAAGGCCCAGTCGGTCGTGCCGATGGAAAGCCCCGTTTTCGAGGGCCATTTCCCCGGCATGCCGCTTGTGCCCGGCGTTCTCCTGATCGAGACGATGGCACAGGCCTCGGGCATGCTGTTGCTCGCGGTCAAGGATTTTTCCGCCATGCCCTTCCTGATGTCCGTCGATGGCGCCAAGATGCGCACCTTCGTCGAACCGGGCGCCGTCCTCGATATCGAGGCGGAGCTTGAGCATGACGGGTCGGGATTTGCCGTCACCAAGGCGAAGATCACCAGTGCCGGCAAGAAGGTCTGCGACGCCCAGCTGAAGCTGCGTACCGTGCCCTTTTCCGAGGTGCCGCTCGCGCCGATCGTGCGCAAACGTGCTGAGGAAGTGGGCCTGATCGCCGCCATGGCTGCCCAGGGCTAAAGGCCTCACAGCTGCGCTTTGGCGCAATCGCCTCTTGACCTTGGGGCCTTATTCGGGAAAACCCGCTTTTTAACGTCGGCCCTCATGCCGGCGAGAGGATTGCATATGGTCAAACAGCCGAATGATGTGGTGATCACCGGGATTGGCATTGTTACCTGCCATGGAACGGGCAAAGAGCCGCATATCGCCCTTCTGTCGTCCCCCAAAGCGCCCGAACCGGTGCTGGAGACGGAGAAGTTCAAGCCCTACGTCGTGCACCGCCTGCCTGAGATCGACTGGTCTGCCCAGATCGGCCGCAAGGACCAGCGACAGATGGAAAACTGGCAGCGCCTCGGCGTGTTCGCTGCGGGCCTCGCGCTCGACGATGCCGGCATGAAGGACGATGTCGAGGCCTGTGGCGCGATGGACCTGATCGTGGCGGCAGGCGGTGGCGAGCGTGACATTGCCGTCGACAGCCTGATCGTCGACGAGGCGCTGAAGCGCAATGACCGCGAACGGCTGTTGATCGAGAAGCTGACGACCGAACTTCGCCCGACACTTTTCCTCGCGCAGCTCTCCAATCTGCTCGCCGGCAACATCTCCATCGTGCACAAGGTGACGGGTTCGTCGCGCACCTTCATGGGTGAAGAATCCTCCGGTATTTCCGCCATCGAAACCGCCTTTGCCCGGATCAAGGCCGGCCAGTCGACCCATACGCTGGTCGGCGGGGCCTTCATTGCCGAGCGCCCCGACATCCTGCTCTTGGTCGAGGGTATCCGGGCCCACCAGACCGGGCCCTGGCAGCCGCTCTGGTCGCGTGATGGTGAGAACGGTGGCGGCATGATCCTGGGCACGGTCGGTGCCTTCCTGGTGCTCGAATCCCGTGAACATGCCGAAGCACGTGGTGCGCATATCTATGCCGTCCTCGATGCCGTCGAAGGCGATCGCGGCAATCGCGACGAGGGCAAGCTTGAGAGCCGCCTTAATCGCATTGCGCCCGAGGCCTCCAGGCTTTCGGCAGACGATACGATCATCTTCTCCGGCGCGTCGGGCCTTGCCGAACTGACGCAACGTGAGAAGGCTTCCCTTACGGAACGCTTCCCCGGCATGCCGGTGCGCGGCTTTGCCGGCTCGATTGGCCATTCACTCGAAGCGCAGTTCCCGGCAGGTCTTGCGCTCGCAGCGCTTGCCATCGATTCCGGTGCGGTCGTGCCCGCCTTCGATGCCGCCCATGAAACCGCGCAAGCCACCGCTGCCCGGCATGCCATCGTGACGACCGTCGGTTATGTGCGCGGCGAAGGCCTCGCCGTGCTGTCGGCAGATGCGTGAAGAGGATCGATCGATGACTGACACCCGCTTCAAGGATCATCTCGGCCGCCCGATCGTCGCCGTCACCGGCATGGGCGTGATCACCTCGCTCGGCCAGGGGCTCGCAGACAATTGGGCGAAGCTCACATCCGGCCAGTCCGGCATCCATTACATCAAGCGCTTCGAGACCGAGGGCATGTCGACCCGGATCGGCGGCACGGTCGATTTTATCGCTGTGCCGGCCAATAATGCGGTCGAGCGTTCCTATGCGCTGGCGCGTGAAACCACCATCGAAGCGCTGGCTCAGGCCGGCCTCAATGGTGACTTCAATGGCCCGCTCTTCCTTGCCGCTCCGCCGGTGGAGCCGGAATGGCATGACCGCTTTGCGCTCGCCGAGCGCGCGCCACCGTCGACCGAACCGGGCGACGCGTATGTGCGCTTCCTCGCCGCCATGCGCGAAAAGCCGGATCCGGTCTTCCTCGAAGCCGTACAGTTCGGGTCGATCTCAGAGCGGCTGGCCGACAAGTTCGGCACGCGCGGCCTGCCGGTGACGCTGTCGACGGCCTGTGCCTCCGGTGCGACCGCCATCCAGCTCGGCGTCGAAGCGATCCGCCAGGGCCGCACTAACAGGGCGCTGACCGTTGCCACCGATGGTTCGATCAGCCCGGAATCGGTGATCCGCTTCTCGCTGCTCTCGGCGCTGTCGACCCAGAACGATCCGCCGGAAAAGGCCTCGAAGCCATTCAGCAAGGAACGCGACGGTTTCGTCATTGCGGAAGGGGCGGCAACGCTCGTGTTGGAATCCTTGGAAGCGGCTGTCGCCCGTGGCGCCAAAGTGCTCGGTGTGATCAAGGGCTGCGGCGAAAAGGCCGACTATTTCCACCGTACCCGCTCGTCTCCGGACGGCGGGCCGGCGATTGCCACGATCAAGGCGGCACTGGCCGATGCGGGTCTGTCGGAAGATGCCATCGGCTATATCAACGCCCACGGCACCTCGACGCCGGAGAATGACAAGATGGAATATGGCGCGATGCTGTCGGTCTTTGGTGACCGGCTGAAGGACGGCATTCCCGCCTCATCGAACAAGTCGATGATCGGCCATACGCTGACGGCGGCTGGTGCCGTCGAGGCCGTCTTCTCCATCCAGACCATGCTGACCGGCACGTTGCCGCCGACGATCAACTACGCCAATGCCGATCCGTCGATCGTGCTCGACGTGGTGCCGAATGTGAAGAGGGAGGCCTCGGTTTCGGCCGTTCTCTCCAATTCCTTCGGTTTCGGCGGTCAGAACGCCAGCCTTGTCATGACGCGGGATCCGGCGTAATCCGCCCCGCATTCACCTTTTAGACCTGAACTGACGCCCGATGGGCGGGGATCCACCACATGCGCGCATTGCAACTCGTCGAAGACCGAAAGCTTGAAATCGTCGACCTGCCGGAGCCGGATGCTCCGGGTCCCGGCGAAGTGACGCTGCGCGTTAAGGCGGTGGCGCTCAACCACATCGACGTCTGGGGCTGGCGCGGCATGGCCTTTGCCAAGCGTAAGATGCCGCTCGTCATCGGGGCCGAAGCCTCTGGCGTTGTCGAGGCGATCGGGCCGGGCGTTGGCAATATCCTGCCGGGGCAGCTTGCCGCGATCTATGGCGCGCGCACCTGTGGTCTATGCAAGCCCTGCCGCGAAGGGCGCGACAATCTCTGCGAAAACGTCTCCGGCGTGCACGGCTTCCATCTCGACGGCTTTGCCCAGGAAAAGATCAACCTGCCGGCCCGCCTGCTCGTTCCGGCCCCTCCGGGGGTCGACGCAATCGGTGCGGCCCTTGCTCCCGTCACCTTTGGCACGGTCGAGCACATGCTGTTCGACAACGCCAAGCTCGAGCCGGGTGAAACCATCCTCATCCATGCCGGCGGTTCCGGTATCGGTACGGCGGCCATCCAGCTTGCCAAGAAAATCGGCTGCACCGTGATCACCACCGTCGGCTCCGACGACAAGATCGAACCGGCCAAGGCGCTCGGTGCCGATCACGTCATCAACTATCGCACGGACCGTTTCGAAGGTGTGGTGCGCAAGATCACCAAGAAGAAGGGCGTCGACGTCGTCTTCGAACATGTCGGCAAGGACACCTTTGCCGCCTCCATGTTCTCGTTGAAACGCGGTGGGCGTCTGGTGACCTGTGGTTCGACCTCGGGCGTGTCGACCGAGGTCAATCTGATGATGCTGTTCCAGCAGCAGCTGAAATTGCTAGGCTCTTTCGGCTGCCGCATGGAAAACATGGCTGACGCCATGCAGAAGATGGCGCGCGGTCTTGTGCATCCTGTCATCGACACGCAGGTCTCCTTCGACGATATCGACAAGGCGCTTTCCCGGATGGAAGGCCGCCAGGTGTTCGGTAAGATCATCCTGAAGATGGATTGATCCCGTGCGGATGTTCATCACCCGGATCGTGCTCTTTCTGCGCAAGGCCTATCACTGGACTGTTGCGCAGGCGGCTTTCGGGTTCTTGACCGCGCTCAAGGTGCTTCCGGCCGATGCGGCGATCAATTTCGCCGACGGGCTGATGCGCTGGGTGGGTCCGAAGACCAAGCGTCACCGCCTGATGCAGGTCAATCTGCACAACGCTTTTCCGGAAAAATCAGAGGAAGAGCGCGAGGCAATCGCGCTGGCGAGCTGGGGCCATATGGGGCGGCTCGTGGCCGAATATGTCTTCCTCGATCGGCTCTTCGACTTCGATCCGGCAAGGCCGGGCGAGGGCAGGGTCGACGTCTCGGGCGTTGAGCAATTCCTCGACCTGCGGGATAACCCGCGTCCTTTCATCGTCTTTACCGGCCACACGGCCAATTTTGAGTTGCTGCCGGTCGCGGGTGCGGCCTTCGGCCTCTACGTCACTGTGCTGTTTCGTCCGCCGAACAATCCCTATGTCGCGGAGAAGGTGTTCAATTTCCGCAAGAAGCGGATGGGCAAGCTTGTGCCTTCTCACGCCGGCTCCTCCTTTGCGCTGGCGCGCCAGCTGGAGCAGGGCGGGGGCGTCGGCGTGCTTGTCGACCAGAAATTCAAGAAGGGGGTCGAAACCCGTTTCTTCAACAATCCGGTCCGGACCAATCCGCTTCTCGCCAAGCTCGCCCGCCAGTTTGAATGTGAGGTCTATCCCGCGCGCTGCATCCGGCTTCCCGGCAACCGATTCCGCCTCGAAATCGAGCCGGCCATCAGCCTGCCGCACAATGCAAAGGGCCAGATCGACGTCAATGCGACGTCGCAGGTGCTCAACGACAAGGTCGAATCATGGGTGCGGGAGTTTCCGGAACAGTGGCTGTGGTACCACGACAGATGGGACATTAAGGGCAAGATTTAACCCCTCATTTTTGGCAGATATAAGCGTTTCATACGCAACATTTTTTGGGCTGGCCGTTTCACGGCACCTGCGGCGATTGAAGGTGATGCCACCTCATGTTACGGCACCGCACAGGAACTGTGTGACGGCGCGTCGATGTTTGTCACACTGATGCGTGAGGTGGTGGATGTCCATTGGCGAATTCCGAGATGTAAATCTGCGCCTGTTGTCAGACGCGGTGTCGGTGAAGAATCGTCAGTTGCAACAGGCGATCCGGAACGGGAACGATGAGTTGGTCAGGGCGCTCGACCGTGAAATCGATCCTCTTCTGACGGAGCTGATCAGTTACCGGGCGAGCCATACGGACGACATCTACCTGCAGATGCGGCTGGTGACGACATTCCTTCGGGAAGACGCGGACGACCGTGCCTGCGTGCTGCGCCATGCCTCCACGCTTTCCTTGCTGGTCGAACGTTATTTCGGACCGCGCCGCGGGCATGCCGCGACCGCAGTCTGGTCACCGGCCGCAATGGACGCGCCGGTTGCCGATGACGAAGAGATGCTGAACGAGACCATCCTCAACAATCTGCCCGAGCGGATTGCAGTGGTCACGCGCGACTACCGCTACCTCTTCGCCAATCCGCCGATGGCACAGATGCTGGGCGCCGCCCAGATGGATCTGATCGGGCAGAGCGTATTCGAGGTTCGCCTCGAGCCGGAAGTCCGCGAACCCATGCGCGAGGCGCTGGATCTGGCGTTCTCCGGCCGGGTGGGGGCGCTCTCCGCCGTGTTCCGTTCTGCTATGGATGGCCGGATCGTGCTTCGCGCACGCTACAGTCCGTTGCGGGCAGCGCAGGGACTGGTCAGCGGCGCCGTGCTGACTTTCGGCGATGCGGCGCCGATGGTCGGTGATATCGCGGCCTGAGCCTGATCTGGGCAATGTGCCTGACACGGAAACCGGTCAGCGGACGGATGCCCTTGGGCTACAGCATGCCTTCCTGGCCCACTCCCATCAGCAGATGTTCGCGTTCGAAGGCGATGTGGCGTCTCAGCCCTTCGAAGAAACCTCGCAGCATGTAGCCGACAGCCTCCATGTTCACGGCGGCACCTGAGCCCAGCCGCAGCAGCGCGTCGGTCAGTTCCTCCGCAAAACACTCGTCTTCGCAATGTTCGAACTTCAGACGTTCGAGCGTCGTGGAGAGGTGGTCGTTGGCTTCCGGACGCGCCTGCAGGTGCGGGAAGAGCACCGTTTCCTCATAGTGGTGAATGCCCTTGATCAGGGGCCCCAGAGCCTTCGCTGCATAGATGCATTTCTGCCTGTTGACGCTCGCCGGCAGGGAGTCGGCGATGTCCTCGAGCTCCTGGCAGAGAGCGAGCTGCTCTTCATGGGCCCGGTAAAGCCAGTCGAGCGTGCGCTGCCCCGAATCGAGACGGGCATTTCCGGTCTTCGTCTCGGTCGGGCCGGCCGAATATGTGGTCGTGGTGGTGAGCATGTCCGATTTCTCCAACGGCGTACCGATCAGCAGCACGCCCGCACTCCTAGACACGCGTGCCGGGCCATTCCGCGATTGCTCCCGAACCTGGCCCGAGAGCCCGCAAACCCGGATGCGAAGCAGAAGGTCGCGAATTTTAGGGAAAGCCGCATTGACTTGGATCAAGGTGGTTTGCCCCTGCCGATGCGAATGGTGCAGTCGACGCGAGAGGATTCTCCTTCGGGAGCGGCCACCTCGCGATGAGATCAGCAAGCCGTTGGGGGATTCCAACAATGAACTATACTGTCGAGACTTTGGTGATGGCGGTCCTCGCCTTCACCGCGCTGCTCGGGGTGGCCTTCACCCAGGACAGCCTTTTCGCAGCCCATATGTGGGTTGCCTTCTTCGTGCTCACCGCCGGCACGATCGTGATGCTTCGGCGGATGACGTTCGCACCGACCACGGCTGGCGCTGCCGCCAACGTGCAGGTGAAGGCGTCCCAGTCGGAGTATTTCGATGAAGTCGTCCGATACGGGGTTATCGCTACCGTGTTCTGGGGCGTTGTCGGTTTTCTCGTCGGCGTCGTCGTGGCGCTGCAGCTGGCTTTTCCCGATCTCAACATCGAGCCATTCCTGAATTTCGGCCGCCTGCGTCCGCTGCACACCTCGGCCGTCATCTTTGCCTTCGGCGGCAATGCCCTGATCGCCACGTCTTTCTATGTGGTCCAGCGCACCTCGCGTCAGCGCCTGTTCGGCGGTTCGCTCGGCTGGTTCGTGTTCTGGGGCTATCAGTTCTTCATCATCATGGCTGCCACCGGCTACCTGCTGGGCATCACCCAGGGCCGTGAATATGCCGAGCCGGAATGGTATGTGGATCTCTGGCTGACCGTCGTCTGGGTCGCCTACCTGATCACCTTCATGGGCACGATCATGACCCGGAAGGAAAGCCATATCTATGTGGCAAACTGGTTCTATCTCGCCTTCATCGTCACCATCGCGATGCTGCATATCGTCAACAACCTGGCGATCCCGGTCTCGTTCCTCGGTGTGAAGAGCTACTCGGTCTTCTCCGGCGTGCAGGATGCGCTGACGCAGTGGTGGTACGGCCATAACGCCGTCGGCTTCTTCCTGACGGCAGGCTTCCTCGGCATGATGTACTACTTCGTGCCCAAGCAGGCCGGTCGCCCTGTTTATTCCTACCGCCTGTCGATCATCCACTTCTGGGCCCTGATCTTCATGTATATCTGGGCCGGTCCCCATCACCTGCACTATACGGCTCTGCCGGACTGGGCGCAGACGCTCGGGATGGTCTTCTCGATCATGTTGTGGATGCCCTCCTGGGGCGGCATGATCAACGGTCTGATGACGCTGTCTGGCGCCTGGGACAAGATCCGCACCGACCCGATCATCCGGATGATGGTCATTGCGATTGCCTTCTACGGCATGTCGACCTTCGAAGGCCCGATGATGTCGATCAAGGCCGTCAACTCGCTCAGCCACTATACCGAATGGACCATCGGTCACGTTCACTCGGGCGCACTCGGCTGGGTCGGCATGATCTCCTTCGGCGCGATCTACTACCTGACGCCGAAGCTGTGGAACCGCAACCGCCTCTACTCGCTGCGCCTGGTCAACTGGCACTTCTGGCTCGCCACGCTCGGTATCGTGGTCTATGCCGCCGTGCTCTGGGTTGCCGGTATCCAGCAGGGCCTGATGTGGCGCGAATATGATGCCCAGGGCTTCCTGGTCTACTCGTTCGCCGAATCGGTTGCCGCCATGTTCCCCTACTACGTCCTGCGGGCCGTCGGCGGTGGCATGTATCTGCTCGGCAGCGTGATCATGGCCTACAACATCCTGATGACCATCCTCGGCTATGAGCGCCAGGAAGCCCCGATCCCCGGATCGGTTGCTCCCGCCGCCCTGCAGCCGGCTGAATGAGGAGGGCTCCCATGTCCATTCTTGATAAACACGCAATCCTCGAGAAGAACACGAGCCTTCTCTTCCTCGGTTCGCTTCTGGTGGTCACCATCGGCGGTATCGTCGAGATCGCGCCGCTCTTCTACCTGGAGAACACCATCGAAAAGGTGGAGGGCATGCGTCCCTACTCGCCGCTCGAACTGGCCGGCCGCAACATCTACATCCGTGAAGGCTGCTATGTCTGTCACAGCCAGATGATCCGGCCGTTCAAGGACGAGGTCGAACGCTACGGACACTACTCGCTGGCGGCGGAGTCGATGTACGACCATCCGTTCCAGTGGGGCTCGAAGCGCACGGGTCCCGATCTCGCCCGTGTCGGCGACCGCTATTCGAACGAATGGCACGTCCAGCACCTGACCGAGCCGCGCGACGTCGTGCCGGAATCGATCATGCCGAGCTATTCCTACCTGAAGGAGACCCCGCTCAAGGTCACCAATGTCCAGATGGATCTGAAGGCAAACCGCATGGTCGGCGTGCCTTACTCGGATGAAATGGTTGAACTGGCGGCGGCCGATCTTGCCGCTCAGGCCGATCCGAATGCCGATACGTCGGGACTTCTGACCCGCTATCCCAAGGCCAAGGTCGGCGACTTCGACGGCAATCCGGCGCAGCTTTCCGAAATGGATGCGCTGGTCGCCTATCTGCAGATGCTCGGCACGCTGGTGGACTTCTCCACCTATGACGACGCCACTGGCTACCGCTGAGGAGGGACCCATGGAAACCTATACCGCCATGCGTCACTTCGCAGACAGCTGGGGCCTGCTTGCGATGGCCCTGTTCTTCGCCGGCGTCGTTGTCTTCACACTCCGCCCCGGCGGCAAGAAGTCGGCCGACGACGCGGCCAGCATCCCTCTCAAGGAGGATTGAAAAATGGCAGACCAAAAACACATCGACGAGATCAGTGGCGTCGAAACCACCGGCCATGAATGGGATGGCATTCGCGAACTCAACAATCCGATGCCGCGCTGGTGGGTCTATACCTTCTACGCGACCATTGTCTGGGCGATCGCCTATACGGTGTTCTATCCCGCCTGGCCGATGCTGACCGGCAATACCAAGGGGCTCCTGGGCTATTCCAGCCGCGCCGAGGTGGCACAGGAACTGGCGGCTGCCAAGACGTCGCAGATGGTCTATCTGGACAAGATCGCAGCGCTGCCGCTCGACCAGATCGTCGCTGACAAGGAACTCAACCAGTTTGCCATTGGCGGCGGTGCCGCCGCCTTCAAGGTCAACTGCGCACCTTGCCACGGCTCGGGTGCCGCCGGGGGTCCCGGCTATCCGAACCTCAACGATGACGACTGGCTCTGGGGTGGTGATCTCGAATCGATCCACACCACGATCGCCCACGGCATTCGTTACGATGGTGATCCGGACACCCGCGTCTCGGAAATGCCGGCCTTCGGCGAAATCCTCGACGCCGAGCAGGTCAAGCAGGTTGCCGCCTATGTCATCAGCCTCACCGGCACGCCGAGCGATGCCGCCCTGGTCGAACCGGGCAAGACGGTGTTCGCGGAAAACTGCGCCTCCTGCCACGGCGAAGACGCCAAGGGCGGACGGGACTTCGGTGCGCCTAACCTCGCTGACGCCATCTGGCTGAAGGTCGATGGTGAAGCCGGAATTGCTGCCCAGGTGCGCCAGCCGCGCCACGGGGTAATGCCGGCCTGGACCGCGCGTCTGGGGGATAGCACGGTCAAGCAGCTGACCGTTTACGTCCATTCGCTGGGCGGCGGCGAATAAGCCTGGACGGGATCAAACACTGCGGGCCGCATCCTCGATGCGGCCCGTCTTCGTTTATTGATATCGATAATCCTATGTATTGCGACGCTTCGCCGCTGCTTGACTTAAGTCAAGGCGGGGTGGCGGGCGAGGTGGGACAAGGCGAACATCAGAAGAGGGTTCTCCTGCCATGAACATGCATGCCGATCAGAACAAGGCCGTCGATCCGGTCGACGTCGAAAGACACGAGGCCGAGGCGGTCATGTCCGCCAAGACCCGCCGCCCGCTCTACGAAGCGCGCAAGAAGATCTTTCCCAAACGGGCCAATGGGCAGTTCCGGCAGTTCAAGTGGATCGTCATGGCGATCACCCTCGGGATCTACTACCTGACGCCCTGGCTGCGCTGGGACCGTGGTCCCTATGCGCCGGACCAGGCCGTGCTGATCGATATCGCTCATCGGCGCTTCTATTTCTTCTTCATCGAGATCTGGCCGCAGGAATTCATCTATGTTGCCGGCCTGCTCGTCATGGCGGGTTTCGGCCTCTTCCTGATTACCTCGGCGGTCGGCCGCGCCTGGTGTGGCTATACCTGTCCGCAGACCGTGTGGGTCGATCTGTTCCTGGTCGTCGAGCGTTTCATTGAAGGCGACCGCAATGCCCGCATCAAGCTCGAAGGCGCACCCTGGACCTTTGACAAGATCTGGAAGCGGGTGACGAAACATGTGGCCTGGATTGCCATCGGCGTCGCGACTGGTGGTGCATGGATCTTCTATTTTGCGGACGCGCCGTCTCTTGCCGTCGAGTTCTTCACCGGTCAGGCCGATCCGGTCGCCTATATCACCGTCGCGATCCTGACTGCCACGACCTATGTCTTCGGCGGGCTGATGCGCGAGCAGGTCTGCATCTACATGTGCCCCTGGCCGCGCATCCAGGCCGCCATGCTCGACGAGAAGTCGCTGGTCGTGACCTATAACGACTGGCGGGGCGAGCCGCGCACGCGGCATGCCAAGAAGGCGATTGCGGCCGGCGAAGCGGTCGGCGATTGCGTTGACTGCAATGCCTGTGTCGTCGTCTGTCCCATGGGTATCGACATCCGCGATGGGCAGCAGCTCGAATGCATCACCTGCGCGCTCTGCATCGATGCCTGCGACGGCGTCATGGACAAGATCGGCAAGCCGCGCGGCCTGATCGCCTATGCCACGCTCGAAGAATATCAGGCAAACATGGCGCTTGCCACCAACGACAACACCACGTCGGTTCAGCCGGCCAATGTCCGCAATACCGACGGCTCGTTCTCCGACAAGATCCGCCACTTCGACTGGCGCGTGATCTTCCGCGCGCGTACACTGCTCTACATGGGCGTGTGGAGCGCGGTCGGCATCGGCCTTCTGATCTCCCTGGTCGGCCGGGATCGGCTCGAACTCAACGTCCTGCACGATCGCAATCCGCAATTCGTGCTCGAGTCGGACGGATCGATCCGCAACGGGTACACGGTGCGCATCCTCAACATGATCGCCACGCCGCGCGAGATCGAAGTGTCGCTCGACAGCCTGCCGGAGGCGGTCATGAAGATCAACGGCGTCAACGAGCCGCCGGCCCGCACCTTCACCGTTTCCGTCGAACCGGATGAAGCCACAACGCTCAAGGTTTTCGTCACGTTGCCGGCCGCCTACGTCAAGACCGCGACCGAGGAGGTCACCTTCGTGGCGAAGGACAAGGACAGCACCGAACAGGACACCTATTCCGCCATCTTCAACGCCCCGGGAGCCAAGAAATGACCGCCAGAACCGCCAAGCCGTTCACCTTCACCGGCCGCCATATGCTGGCCGTCATGGTCGCCTTCTTCGGCGTGATCATCGCCGTCAACGTGACCATGGCCTATCTCGCAACGTCGACCTGGAGCGGGCTCGTGGTGCAGAACACCTATGTCGCCAGCCAGCAGTTCAACGGCAAGACGGAAGCCATCCGCCAGATGTTGGCAACGGGCATCAACGGTGAACTCGCCGTCAAGCGCGACGGCATCCGTTATCACCTGACCCTCCCGGGCAATGTGCCTGTTGTGGCCGACAGCGTGATCGCGCATTTCAAGCGTCCTGTCGGCGAACACCAGGATTTCGAGCAGGTGCTGACACCCGCTGGCGACGGCGTCTATCTCGCAGACCGCGACATTCTTGCCGGCAGCTGGATCGTCGAGATCAAGGCCGAGAAGGACGGAAAGCTGATCATGCACGAAGCCCACCGGATTGCCGTTTCGGGAGAATGACGATGAGTTGCTGTGCAGCCGGATCGGAAGGGGCGCTCGATATCGAGCGGGCAGGGCATGCGCTGCCCTCCGCCGAAGAATTGAAACTGTCGAGCCGCTCGGTCGGACCGGGCCTCTGGCAGGTCGACCTCAGCGTGCCGGCCGTTCATTGCGGCACCTGCATCACGACGGTCGAGCACGCCCTGAAAGCCCTGCCGCAGGTCGAGCGTGCCAGGGTCAACCTGTCGACCAAACGCGTTTCTGTGGTGTGGAAGGAAAGCGTCGACGGGGTGGAAACCGACCCGGTCTCGCTGCCACGCGCCATCGCCTCCACCGGCTACGAATCGCATCTGTTCACCGCAGCCGAGGAAGCGTCCGATTCCCTGCGCAATCAGTTGATCCGGGCGGTGGCCGTCTCCGGCTTTGCGGCGACCAATATCATGTTGCTCTCCGTCTCGGTCTGGTCGGGCGCGGATGCCTCGACCCGCGACATGTTCCACTGGATCTCGGCGATGATTGCGGCTCCGGCGCTGATCTATGCCGGCCGGTTCTTCTACCAGTCCGCCTGGAGCGCGGTGAAACACGGTCGCACCAACATGGATGTGCCGATTGCGATCGGCATCACGCTCTCCTATGCCGCCTCCCTGTGGGAGACCGTGCACCATGGTGAGCATGCCTATTTCGATGCCACGGCCTCGCTCCTCTTCTTCCTGTTGATCGGCCGCACGCTCGACCACGTCATGCGCGACCGGGCCCGCTCGGCCATTTCGGGCCTCGCGCGCCTGAGCCCGCGCGGAGCCATGGTGATCGGTGAGTTTGGCGTGCAGGATTACCGCGCCGTCGAGGATATCAAGATTGGCGACCGGATTGCGATTGCCGCCGGAGACCGGATACCCGTCGATGGGATCGTCATTTCAGGTGAAAGCGACCTTGATGTCTCGATCGTCAACGGTGAAAGCGCGCCTCAGTCCGTGCGCCCTGGATGCGCCGTGCAGGCGGGTACACTCAGCCTCACCGGGTCGCTGACGATTTCGGCAACCGCGACCGTCACCAATTCCTTCCTGGCCGAGATTATCCATCTGATGGAAGCGGCCGAAGGGGGTAGGGCGCGTTATCGGCGCATCGCCGACCGCGCCGCCCAGTTCTATTCGCCTGCCGTGCATCTGCTCGCCATCACGTCCTTCGTCACCTGGGGTCTCTACGACGGCGACTGGAAACATGCGATGATGGTTGCGATTGCCGTCCTGATCATCACTTGCCCCTGTGCGCTGGGTCTTGCCGTACCTGTGGTCCAGGTCGTGGCCGCCGGGCGGCTGTTCAAGGCGGGCATCATGGTCAAGGACGGTTCGGCCATGGAGCGACTGGCGCAAGTGGATGCGATTGCCTTTGACAAGACCGGCACCCTGACGCTCGGGCGGCCGCGTCTGGTGGAGGGGCCATCGGTCTCGGCGGACGCCTTTGCCACCGCTGCAGGGCTTGCCGCGCATTCCCGCCATCCCCTGTCGCGGGCGCTGTGGAGCGCCTATACGCTCCAGCCGCGCAGCTTTGATGGTGTGCGTGAGGTGCCGGGCGCCGGGGTTGAAGCCGTCACCGCTGAAGGCGTCTGGCGGCTTGGCCATCGCGCCTTTGCCTGTGGCGAGGCCAGGGCCGATCTGGTTGCCAAGCCTTATTCCGAAGTCGTCTTGTCACAAGATGGTGCCGAGATCGCGACGTTCCACTTCGAGGACATCCTGCGCCCGCGCGCCCAGCACTCGATTGGTCAGCTGAAGGCCTCCGGGTTCCGGCTCGGCATCCTCTCGGGCGACCGGGCTGTCGTGGTTGCCAAGATCGCCCGCGAACTCGGGATCGACAGCTGGCGTTCGGGCCTCAATCCGCGCCAGAAGGCCGAGGCCTGTGCGGAGGCCGCAGCCGAAGGTCGCAAGCTGCTGATGGTCGGCGACGGCATCAACGATGCGCCGGCGCTCGCGGCAGCCCATGTGTCCATGGCCCCTGCCACCGCCGCCGACGTCGGACGTCAGGCGGCCGACTTCGTCTTCATGCGCGACGGGCTCGACGCCGTTCCCTTTGCCATCGAGGCGTCGCGCCGTGCCGGTCGCCTGATCCGCGAAAATTTCGCGCTCGCCATCGGTTACAACGTGATTGCCGTTCCGATCGCATTGCTCGGCTATGCGACCCCGTTGATCGCGGCGGTCGCGATGTCGACGTCGTCGATCATCGTTGTCGCCAATGCGCTCAGGCTCAACAGTCTGGCGCTCGATGAGCCGCAGTCGGATGCTGGGTACGATGAGCAAAGTCGTGCCGCCGCCGCCATAGGCCCGAGGCTTGCCGCATGAACATGTTGATCTTCCTCATTCCGATCGCGCTCTTTTTGGGCGGTCTCGGCCTCTTCGCCTTTCTCTGGTCGTTGAAGAGCGGCCAGTATGACGATCTCGACGGTGCCGCCTGGCGGGTCATCACGGAGGACGAGGATCATCCTGCCGGGTGATACGGTCTGTTTACCGCCTGATCAAGAAATGCTCTTGCCGCCCCGCATTCATGATGCGACAAAGCGCCTTCTAATCGATTTGAATGCGGAGGTCGCGTTATGCAGCAGGCGGAAATCGGACTGATCGGACTGGGAGTCATGGGCTCCAATCTGGCGCTCAACATTGCCGAGAAAGGCAATCGGATTGCGGTCTTCAACCGGACTCCCGCCCGCACGGACGAATTCCTCGGCGAAGCCGGCGATCTTGCCGACCGCATCATTGGCTGCCACACGATCGAAGAATTCGTCGCGGCCATTCGCCCGCCTCGGCCGATCATCATCATGATCAAGGCCGGTGAGGCCGTTGACCAGCAGATGGCGGCCCTGATGCCGCATCTCGCCCAGAACGACATCATGATCGATGCCGGCAATGCCAATTTTCGCGACACCGTCGCCCGCTTTGAAAAGCTCGCCGGGACCGGATTTACCTTCATCGGCATGGGCGTGTCCGGCGGCGAAGAAGGTGCCCGCCACGGCCCGTCGATCATGGTCGGCGGCACCGAGGAGAGCTGGAAGCGCGTCGAGCCGGTGCTGACCTCGATTGCCGCCAAGTTCAATGGTGACCCCTGCGTCGCCTGGCTCGGCACCGATGGCGCCGGTCACTTCGTCAAGACGATCCACAACGGCATCGAATATGCCGACATGCAGATGATCGCCGAAGTCTACGGCATCCTGCGTGACGGCCTGAAGCTGTCTGCTCAGGAGATCGGCGAGATTTTTGGCCAGTGGAACAAGGGGCGCCTCAATTCCTACCTGATCGAGATCACCGAAAAGGTGCTGAAGGCCACCGATCCGGAAACCGGCAAGCCCATGGTCGATATCATCGTCGATGCCGCCGGTCAGAAGGGCACCGGCAAGTGGTCGGCGATCGAGGCGCAGAACCTCGCGGTGGCCGCCAGCGGCATCGAGGCTGCCGTTGCCGGCCGTGTCCTGTCGTCGCTGCGCGCAGAGCGCATGGCAGCTGAAAAACTCTTCGGACTGCCGGCGCTTGCCGAGGCGCCGAAGGACAAGGCGGCCTTCATCGCCGACCTCGAAAACGCGCTGCTCGCCGCCAAGCTCGCCGCCTATGCGCAGGGCTTTGCCGTGATGTCGGCCGCGTCCGCCGAGTTCAACTGGTCGCTGCCGATGCCGACGATCGCCCGCATCTGGCGCGCCGGCTGCATCATTCGCTCGCAGTTCCTCGACGAGATCACCTCGGCCTTCACCAAGGACCCGAATGTACCCAACC
Source organism: Rhizobium sp. AG855 (assembly GCF_003610655.1). Taxonomy (NCBI): domain Bacteria; kingdom Pseudomonadati; phylum Pseudomonadota; class Alphaproteobacteria; order Hyphomicrobiales; family Rhizobiaceae; genus Rhizobium; species Rhizobium sp. AG855. The sequence continues at coordinate 1,381,679 of NZ_RAQG01000003.1, forward strand.
TCGTCGTGACCCCGGCCTTCGCCGCCATGGTCAAGGAAACCGATGGCGCGCTTCGTCGCGTCGTTGCCCATGCCGCGCTTTCCGGCCTGCCGGTTCCGGCGATCGCGTCCGCGCTCTCCTACTTCGACACCTATCGTCGTGGCCGGGGCACGGCGAACCTCATCCAGGCGCAGCGCGACTTCTTCGGCGCCCATGGGTTCGATCGTCTCGATGGCAAGGACATTCACCACGGCCCCTGGGCTGGTCAGTTCTGATCCAATATCGGTCACATGTGATTCGCGGCCCGTCCCCTCAGGGGCGGGCTTTTTTGCTTGCGATACTACCGAACACAGTGCGCAGCGGGTGCGAATTGGTGCGGCACGTTGTGCGTGCAGCGGAAAATAGCGGGAAGAAGCTGCTCTGGCTCAAATCCTAACGATCGCATTGATCAGTGGTTAAGAACTGCGCCCTAGCGTTGTCGTGCGGTTAATGTCGTCGCACGCAATCGAGGCTTTCTCTATGTCATTTTTAAACATCCCGACCATCATGTTCAGCGGTTTCGTGGTGCAGGCGGTGATGAGTTTTCTTTTCTGGCGCAACTGGCGCACGGAGCCGCAGCGCCAGGAGTTCCTGGTCTGGTCGGCCTCCTGCGGCAGTGCGGCGGTCGGCCTGCTGCTCATGGCATTTTATGCCGGTAGCTATAGCCTTGGCAGCGTCACCATTGGGCCGGGGCTCGTTCTGATGGGGCTTGCTCTGGCGTGGCAGGGGCTCCGTCGTTTCGATCATCGTTCGGTTGACCTCAATCTCGCTTCCGCCGGCCCGCTCCTGTGGATGGCGCTGACGACGATTGTGCCGATTTTTCAAGAAGATATTGCGGCGCGCCTGGCCCTGTCCGGCGTGCTGACGGCGGCCTATGCAGGTCTGGTCGTCTACGAGCATCGCCTGTCGGTGCGCGAAGAGCATCTGCCGGCCCGCCGCATGATCATGATGTGGTTTGCCGCGCATGGTGCGGTGGCGCTGCTTGCGGTTCCGGCCGCCCTGATCTGGCCTGTGGCGGGCGAGGGCAACCCGACCCTCTCGCAACCGATCTGGTACGGTTTGTTTGCGGTGGAACTGCTGCTGCATGGCGTCATTGCGGGTGTTGCCGCCTATCTTCTCATCAAGGAGAGGCTGCAACTCGAAAGCCGCTGGGCGGCGTCGACGGACACGCTGACGGGCCTCGTCAATCGCGGGACGTTTCTCGAAATGCTGCAGACCCTGTCCGTCAAGGTTCGCGGCGAGGGGGCCTTCCTCTATGTCGACGTTGACCACGTCAAGCGGATCAACGATCGTTTTGGCCACTCTGGCGGCGATCACGTTCTGAAGACCTGCGCCGATCTCATTGCACGGGAACTGCCGCAACACGCGCTTCTCGGCCGTCTCGCCGGTGCGGAGTTTGCGGCGTATATCCCGTTCTGCGATCTGGAAAAGGCGGAAGCGCTCGGCCATGTGATCTGCGAGAGCGTCGCGCAGCAGATCTTCACGCTCGGCGATGCCCTCGTCAGCGTCACGGTCAGTGTCGGCGTTGCTCATGGCGCGATGCAGGTGACGCCGGACGAGTTGCTGAAGCGTGCCGATGCGGCCCTGCATTCGGCCAAGGTCAACGGCCGCAATGCCGTCGTCGTCTGGCACGAGGGCGACCGTCCGTCCTATGCATGAGAGGGAGCGGGCAGGGGATCCTCCCTGCCGCTTTCGTGTCAGCCGCCCGCAGGCAGCCGCATCAGTCCCAGCGTGGTTCGCTGATGCTCTGTAACAGCTGTGGTTCCACACCGTCGATGCGGGCGATGACCGCCTTGGCGAGTTCGCGACCGGCCTGGCGGACATCCTCGTGAACGGTAATGATTTCCGGTCGGATCCATTTGAGGATCGGCGTGCTCTGTTTGGCGACCAGGTCGAGGTCGCGGCCGATCCGCAGTCCGGCCGCCTCGATCCCGGCATTGGCGGCAATGGCACTGCTGCCGGATGACGAGATGATTCCGTCGGGCGCGTCCGGTCCGCTCATCAGGTCCTGAACCCGTGCGCGGATCTGGTCGAGTGGCGCATCGATATTGATGTGCAGCGGCACTTCATCAGCGCCAAAGGCCTTCAGGCCACGCATGAAGCCAGTGAATGTGTGCTCGTAATAGGTCAGCTTGCTCGGCGGCGGCAGAAGCGCGATCCGGCGGCGGCCCTTGTTCACCAGGCGCTCGACGGCGGTGTAGGCGAATGCCTCGTTGTCGAAGTCGTGATAGGGGTGAGCCTCGCGCGTGTTGGTCCGCCCATGGGTGGCGAACGGCATGTTCTGCTCCATCAGCAGCTGCACTCGCGCGTCGTCGGGTTCGGTGCGCGAGATGATCACGCCGTCGGCGGACCCGGTCTCCAGGATGTACCGCACCGGCAACATCGGATCCTTGGTGTGGGCATGGGGTGTGACCACGATGTGGTAAGGCGTGCCGGACAGGACTTCCGAGATGCCGACTACCATCTGGTTGGAAAAGCCCAGGATCTCCTCGTCGATGCCGAGAACCAGCGCGATGACATTGGTCTTGCCGGTGCGCAGGCGCACGCCAGCGCGGTTCGGCTGATAGCCCAGCTGTCGGGCAACCATGCGCACGCGTTCTTTCGTTTCCGCGCCGATGTCGGGCGCATCCTTGAGCGCACGTGACACGGTCGTGATCCCGAGACCGGTCATGAAGGCGATCGTCTTCAGCGTCGGCCGTTCCTTCGGCGTCGCTGACCGATCCGTGAAGCCGTTGCCCTGATGTTCTGTCATCGTGTCCCCGCCACTCGCATAAGCCACGCTTATAATTGGCTTTTCTCCGACTGCAAACCCGCCGTCCCGGAGCTCCTCCCGAGCGGGCAGAGGAAAAATCTGAAACGATACAGTCGTTTTGTCGAGCCTTTTCTTATGTTGCGCTGCGAACCTGTTCAACCAGAGGTGTGATCTCAATCACCTGTCCAAGGGCATCGGGTTGGGGAATCGCGGTCTGCTGTTGTGCAGCATATTTTTCCGAATTTACGGCCAATTTCTTCTGATAAATGTGAAAAATTTCCATTGCGCTGCAGCAAATCTGACTCTTTTCACGCCGTGCCTTCACGAAGGTCGACGGGCTTGCAGAAGGCCGCGCTGCGGCTAAAGATTTTTTTATCTGTTGCACGGTTGCGCTCCAAAAATCTTTGACATAAGTTTTTCCGGCAACGTTTCAGTGAGGGAGGAGACTCATGAATTACCGTAGCTTCGCGGCAGCTTTGGCCGCAACCGTCGTCATGCCGTTTGCAGCGGCGCAGGCAACCGATCTCGAAGTCACACATTGGTGGACGTCCGGCGGCGAAGCCGCAGCTGTCGCCGAGCTCGCAAAGGCTTTCGACGCCACTGGCAACAAGTGGGTCGACGGCGCCATTGCCGGTTCCGGCGGCACCGCACGTCCGATCATGATCAGCCGCATCACCGGTGGCGATCCGATGGGCGCCACCCAGTTCAACCACGGCCGTCAGGCCGAAGAACTGGTGGAAGCGGGCTTGATGAAAGACCTGACCGCCGTCGCCGAGAAGGAAAAATGGAAGGAGATCATCAAGCCGGCGAGCCTGCTCGACAGCTGCACGATCGACGGCAAGATCTACTGCGCCCCGGTCAACATCCATTCCTGGCAGTGGCTGTGGCTTTCGAACCCGGCCTTTGAAAAGGCTGGCGTGCCCGTGCCGAAGAACTGGGACGAATTCGTCGCAGCCGCTCCGGCTCTCGAGAAGGCCGGCATCATTCCGCTTGCCGTCGGTGGTCAGCCCTGGCAGTCCGCCGGTGCGTTTGACGTGCTGATGGTCGCCATCGCCGGCAAGGATACCTTCTACAAGGTGTTCAAGGACAAGGATGCCGACGCCGCAGCCGGCCCCGAAATCGCCAAGGTCTTCAAGGCGGCCGATGATGCCCGCAAGATGGCCAAGGGCTCGAACGTGCAGGACTGGAACCAGGCCACCAACCTCGTGATCACCGGCAAGGCTGCCGGCCAGATCATGGGTGACTGGGCGCAGGGTGAATTCGCGCTCGCCGGCCAGACTGCCGGCAAGGACTACACCTGCCTTCCAGGTCTCGGTGTGAACGAGATCATCTCGACCGGTGGTGATGCCTTCTATTTCCCCGTCCTGAAGGACGAGGCAAAGTCGGCCGCACAGGACGTTCTCGCCGCCACGCTTCTGGCGCCGGCAACGCAGGTCGCCTTCAACCTGAAGAAGGGTTCGCTTCCGGTTCGTGGCGACGTCGATCTGGCAGCTGCCAATGACTGCATGAAGAAGGGTCTCGACATCCTCGCCAAGGGGAACGTGATCGAGGGAACGGACCAGCTGCTCTCGGCCGATAGCCAGAAGCAGAAGGAAGACCTGTTCTCCGAGTTCTTCGCCAATACGTCCATGACCGTCGAGGATGCGCAGAAGCGCTTCGTCGACATCATCGCTTCCGCCGACTGATCGCGGGTGATGTGACCGGCCAGGGGTGACCCTGGCCGGTCATTGGCCATTATCGACCGGGTGGGGCGCTAAAGCCCGTCCGCCGGCTGTGTGCGGGATGCGTGTGCGTGTCAGCGTGACGGCCTTGGTGCGATCGCCCGTGTCCAGGACGAGGAGGACTGACCCATGGCGAGCACGTCGCATGCCGGTCGACCCAGCAAATTGTTTCGCAATCTCAATGCCAAGATTGCTTCCATTCCGATGGTTCTGACCGCGCTGGTCATTTTCCTCGGAGGTACCATCTGGACGGTGGTTTATTCCTTCACCAATTCGAAGCTCCTGCCGCGGCTGAAGTTCGTCGGCTTCGATCAGTATGATCGTCTCTGGGATGCCCCTCGCTGGGTCATGTCGATCCAGAATCTGGCGATCTACGGCATTCTGTCGCTGATCTTCAGTCTGGTGATCGGCTTCGTGCTCGCCGCCCTGATGGACCAGAAGATCCGCTTCGAGAATGCGTTCCGCACGATCTTCCTCTATCCCTTTGCGCTCTCCTTCATCGTCACCGGCCTCGTCTGGCAATGGATCCTCAACCCGGATTTCGGGGTGCAGTCGATCGTCCGGTCGCTGGGCTGGGAGACCTTCACCTTCAATCCGCTCTATAATTCCGACATCGTCATATACGGCATCCTGATCGCCGGGCTGTGGCAGGGCACGGGTCTCGTGATGTGTCTGCTGCTCGCAGGTCTGCGTGGCATCGACGAGGATATCTGGAAGGCCGCGCGCGTCGACGGCATCCCGATGTGGAAAACCTATCTCTTCATCATCATTCCGATGATGCGGCCGGTCTTCATCACGACCCTCGTCATCATCACCTCGGGCATTGTCCGCCTCTATGACCTCGTCGTCGCCCAGACCAGCGGCGGCCCTGGCATCGCCTCCGAAGTGCCGGCCAAATATGTCTATGACTACATGTTCCAGGCGCAGAACCTCGGCCAGGGCTTTGCCGCCTCCACCATGATGCTGCTGACGGTTGCCATCGTCATCATTCCCTGGGCCTATCTCGAATTCGGAGGAAAGAAGCGTGGCTAATCCCGGTTCCCTCAACACCGCCGCCGCCGGTTTCGATGCCGTTTCCGATCGCATGGGCACAGGTCCGCGTGGCGCCAAGCCGAAGCGCACCTTTTCCGGTCGCAACATCATGCTCTACGGATCGCTGATCTTCTTTGCGATCTACTACCTGATCCCGCTCTACGTGATGATCGTGACGTCGCTGAAGGGCATGCCGGAAATCCGCCTCGGCAACATCTTCTCGCCGCCCGTCGAAATCACCTTCGAGCCCTGGGTCAAGGCCTGGGCCACCGCCTGCACCGGCCTCAATTGCGATGGCCTGTCGCGCGGCTTCTGGAATTCGGTGCGCATCACCGTGCCCTCGACGCTGATCTCGATCCTGATCGCCTCGGTCAATGGTTATGCGCTCGCCAACTGGCGCTTCAAGGGGGCGGAACTCTTCTTCACCATCCTGATCATCGGCGCCTTCATTCCCTATCAGGTGATGATCTACCCGATCGTCATCGTGCTGCGCGAACTCGGCATCTACGGCACCCTAACCGGCCTTGTCATCGTGCACACCATCTTCGGTATGCCGATCCTGACGCTGCTGTTCCGCAACTACTTTACCTCGCTGCCGGAAGAGCTTTTCAAGGCAGCCCGCATCGACGGGGCAGGGTTCTGGCAGATTTACCTCCGGATCATGCTGCCGATGTCGCTGCCGATCTTCGTCGTCGCGATGATCCTGCAGATTACGGGGATCTGGAACGACTTCCTGTTCGGCGTCGTCTTCACGAGGCCCGAATATTACCCGATGACCGTGCAGCTCAACAATATCGTCAATTCGGTTCAGGGCGTGAAGGAATACAACGTCAACATGGCCGCAACGTTGCTCACCGGTGCCGTGCCGCTCATCGTCTACTTCATTTCCGGACGCCTGTTCGTCCGGGGCATCGCCGCCGGCGCAGTCAAGGGTTAAGCTCATGTCGCACAGTGTATCGATCAAGGACCTCTCGTTGAGCTTCGGCGCCGTCAAGGTGCTGGAAAACCTCAATCTCGACATTGCCGAAGGGGAGTTTCTCGTCCTGCTCGGCTCGTCCGGCTGCGGCAAGTCCACGCTTCTCAACTGCATTGCCGGTCTGCTAGAGCCGACAGACGGACAGATCTTCATCAAGGGCAAGAACGTCACCTGGGAAGAGCCCAAGGACCGCGGCATCGGCATGGTCTTCCAGTCCTATGCGCTTTACCCGCAGATGACGGTTAAGAAGAACCTGTCCTTCGGCCTGCAGGTCGCCAAGATGCCGAAGGACGAAATCGAAAAGCGTGTGCAGCGCGCCGCCGACATCCTGCAGATTGGTCCGCTGCTCGACCGCAAGCCCTCGGCGCTCTCGGGTGGCCAGCGCCAGCGCGTCGCGATCGGCCGTGCGCTGGTCCGTGACGTCGATGTCTTCCTGTTCGACGAGCCGCTGTCCAACCTCGATGCCAAACTGCGCTCGGAACTGCGCGTCGAAATCAAGCGCTTGCATCACAACCTCAAGAACACGATGATCTACGTCACGCATGACCAGATCGAGGCGCTGACACTGGCCGATCGCATCGCCATCATGAAAAGCGGTGTCATCCAGCAGCTGGCCGATCCGGGCACGATCTACAACCGACCCAACAACCTCTTTGTCGCCGGCTTTATCGGCTCACCCTCGATGAACTTCCTGCATGGCGAACTGATCAACGAGGGCGGACAGGTGTATTTCCGCACCCATGACGTGCTGTTCTCGTTGAACGGTTATGTCTCGGAAGAGCCGCTGGTCGGCGGACGCAAGGTCATCCTGGGTGTCCGGCCGGAGCATATCAGGGTCGATGAGGAAAACGGCATCACCGAGCTTCACGAGGCGACCGTCGATATCGAGGAGCCGATGGGCGCCGACAACCTGCTCTGGCTGAAACATGCCGGTCATACGCTGTCCGTGCGGATTGGCGGGACCCGCCGCTATGCGCCCGGCGCCAAGGTTCGCCTCGGCTTCGACATGAGCGTGGCCTCGCTGTTCGACGCCAAGACCGAAGAGCGCATCTGACGATCTCCCCACGTCCCGGCCTTGGCCGGGGCGTCTTTTTCTTCTGCAAGGACGACTGGAATGGACTCGACGGCAAGCGGCGGCCTCATCAATCTTCACGGCGAATGGCAGCTTTCGTCTGCGGATGGCGAACACGGAGTGGCCATGGCCGTTCCCGGCGACGTGCATTCGGCGCTCGCGGCGGCCGGCGTCATTCCCGATCCCTATTTCGGACGCAACGAGGATGTCGTTCAATGGGTTGCCGAGCGCGAGTGGTCGCTGGAGCGCCGGTTTGCGCTGTCGGACGTCTCCGGTGACTGGTATCTCGACATCGACTATCTCGACACGGTCGCCGTTGTCTTCATCAACGACGTGCCGGTGCTGTCTGCCGACAATTGTTTCCGCCGTTATCGCCCTGATGTAACCCAGGCCTTGCTGCCGGGTGAAAACACGATCCGCATCCACTTTCATTCCAACATCACGGCCGGGGCTGAGCGTCAGGCGCGGCAGCCCTTCTACATCCCCTATTCGACCGGTAATTGCCCGATCCCGAACGGCAATATGCTGCGCAAGCCGCAATGCCATTTCGGCTGGGACTGGAACATCGCCATCGCTCCCTTCGGTGTCTATGGCACGCTGTCGCTGAAGAAACTCGACCCGGCGCGTATCGAGCATGTGGAGAGCGAACAGGTCCATCATGCCGATGGCCACGTGGAGCTCAAAGTTGCCGCTACCATCTACGCGGCCGAGCCCGCCGTCGTGGCCGTGCATTTTGCTCTCGACGACGAGCGCGTGCGCCTCGATGTCGGCATTTCGGCCGGTGAGACCAAGGTGGTGCATGTTTTCGAAATCGAAAACCCGCGCCTCTGGTGGCCATCGGGCTCCGGCGAACAGGCGCTGTACACGCTGACTGTCGACCTGCCGGGCGAAACCGTCACGCGCCAGATCGGACTGCGCACCGTCGAACTCCTGACCGATCCGGATGAAGCGGGCAGCCGCTTCGCGCTCAAGGTCAATGGCCGCGAGATCTTCTGCCGCGGTGCCAACTGGATCCCGGCCGATGCGCTGTTTTCGCGTTCGTCCGAGGAGAAGACCACCGACCTCCTGAACTCGGCCGTCGCCGCGCATATGAACATGATCCGCATCTGGGGCGGTGGCTTCTACGAGGCCGACTGGTTCTACGATCTCTGCGACCGGCTCGGCCTGATGGTCTGGCAGGACTTCATGTTCGCCTGCAACCTTTACCCTTGCACCGAGGACTTCCTCGACAACGTCGCCCACGAGGTCGAATACCAGGTCAAGCGCCTCTCCAGCCACGCCTCGATCGTCATCTGGTGCGGCGACAACGAGCTTGTCGGCGCGCTCACCTGGTTTCCCGAATCCCGCGACAACCGCGACCGTTACCTCGTCGCCTATGACCGGCTCAACCGCACCATTGAGCAGGGGGTCAAGAAAACCTTTCCGCAGGGCATCTGGTGGCCGTCGAGCCCGGCCTCCGGCTATCTCGACTACGGCGATGCCTGGCATGCCGACGGTTCCGGCGACATGCATTACTGGTCGGTCTGGCACGAGAACAAGAGTTTCGATAATTACCGAACTGTCAAACCACGCTTCTGCTCGGAATTCGGTTTCCAGTCCTATACCTCGCTGCCTGTCATCGAGAGCTTTGCCGACAAGGCCGAGATGAACATCGCCTCGCCGGTGATCGAGCTGCACCAGAAGAATGCCGGCGGCAACGAGCGCATTGCGGGCACCATGTTCCGCTATTTCCGCTTCCCCAAGGATTTTGCCAATTTCGTCTATCTGAGCCAGATCCAGCAGGGCCTCGCTATCAAGACGGCTGTCGAATACTGGCGGTCGCTGAAACCGCATTGCATGGGTACAATCTACTGGCAGCTCAACGACACCTGGCCGGTCGCCTCCTGGTCCAGCCTCGATTACGGCGGCAGCTGGAAGGCCATGCACTACATGGTGCGCCGCTTCTTCCAGCCGGTCGCGGTTGCAGCCATTCCCGCAGAGGACGGCACGAGCATTTCGCTCTCCATGGTCAACGACACGCTGGACGCCGTCACGATCGACGCCAATCTCTTCGTGCTGACGCTGTCGGGCGACCGCATTCCGCTCAAAAGCGTGCAGGGCGATTGTGGCCCTGACGCCGCCGACGTGCTGGTCACGCTCGACGCCAGCGAGATCCCGGCCGACGGACTGCTCGCCTGGAGCTTCATCGCGTCGAATGGCATGAGCGGGGAGGGGCATTTCCTCAATGGCACCTACAAGTCGCTCGATCTTGAACCGTCACGTCTCGAAACCACGGTTGTCCCGACGGTCGACGGAGGTTTCGAGATCACGGTTACGGCCCATGGTTTGGCGCTCTTTGTCATGCTCGAAAGCCAGACCGCCGGCCGTTACTCCGACAACGCCTTCGACCTCTCGGCCGGTGAGAGCCGCCGCATCTATTTCACCCCGGCGGCAGCGCTACCCGCAGGCACCGTGCCGGATTTCCGCATCTACGATCTCTACACCTGCCAGTCGGCGGACTGACAGCCATCATATCTAAGGCCCTGGGCGCCCGATCCAGGACCAAACGAGGAGGAGACTACCCATGACGACGCTCGGCTTCCAGCTCTACAGCGCCCGCAATTTCCAGCCCTTCAGCGGCATCTATCCGAAACTCAAGGCCGCCGGTTACGGTGAGGTCGAAGGTTACGGCGCGCTTTACGCCTCGCTTGCCGATGGCGAACTTGATGCCTTCCGCAAGGAACTCGACCAGAACAGTCTGACCATGCCGACCGCCCATTTCGGCCTCGATATGATCGAGAATGATCCGACCCGCGTCATCAAGATTGCAAAGACGCTCGGCATCGAGGCGGTCTACTGCCCCTATCTGATGCCCGACCAGCGACCGACGGATGCGAGCGGCTGGTTTGCCTTCGGCCAGCGCCTGCAGGCTGCCGGCAAGCCGCTGCGTGATGCCGGGCTGGTCTTCGGCTGGCATAATCACGATTTCGAGTTCGCCGCATTGCCGGATGGTTCGACGCCGCAGGAACAGATCTTCGCCGGCGGTCCCGAGCTCGACTGGGAGGCCGATATCGCCTGGGTCATCCGCGGCAAGGCCGATCCCTTCGCCTGGATCGAAAGCTACGGCAAGCGCATCAGCGCCGTGCATGTCAAGGACATCGCACCGGCGGGGGAAAATACCGATGAAGATGGCTGGGCCGATGTCGGCCATGGCACCGTCGACTGGAAGGGCCTGATTGCGGCGCTGAAGAGCACACGCGTCAAGCATTTCGTCGTCGAGCACGATAATCCCAAGGATATCGACCGGCTGATTAGCCGTTCGATCGCTTCCTTCAACACCTACTAAACCACTCGCAGCAAGCAGGACATTTCCATGGCACGCGAACTCGGCGTCGGCATCATCGGATGCGGCAATATCTCTACCACCTACTTCTCGCTGGCGCCGCTGTTTCGCGGTTTGAAGGTCGTCGCCTGCGCAGATATCAACATGAATGCGGCGCAGCTGCGCGCCGAGGAATATGGCGTCAAGGCGCAGACGATCGACGAGTTGCTCGCCAATGACGAGGTCGACATCGTCGTCAATCTGACGATCCCGGACGCGCATTATCCGGTCTCCAAGCGCATCCTGGAAGCGGGCAAACACGTCTATTCGGAAAAGCCGCTGGTTCTCTCGCTCGAACAGGGCGAAGACCTGCGTGCCATCGCCAAGGCCAAGGGGCTGTCGGTCGGCTGCGCGCCGGACACCTTTCTCGGCGGCGCCCATCAGCTGGCGCGTGCCTATATCGACAAGGGCGGCATCGGCCGCGTGACATCAGGCACCTGCCACGTGATGAGCCCCGGCATGGAGATGTGGCATCCAAACCCGGACTTCTTCTTCCTTCCCGGCGGCGGCCCGATCCTTGATCTCGGCCCCTATTACATCGCCAACCTGATCAATCTGATCGGTCCGGTGAAGCGGGTTGCGGCTTTGACCTCGATGGCCAACGAGACACGCACGATCACCAGCCAGCCGCGCAGTGGGGAGGTGATCCCGGTCAAGACACCGACCAACATCCATGCGCTTCTCGAATTCCAGAACGGTGCGACCATTACGCTATCCGCCAGCTGGGATGTCTGGAGCCATCGCCACGCCAATACCGAACTCTACGGCACCGAAGGCTCGCTCTACGTGCCCGATCCGAACTTCTTCGGCGGCGTCGTGGAGGCCTCCGGCCGCAACAAGGATATCCAGCCGCTCGAAGCCTGGGATCATCCCTTCGGCATCAACAACCAGGAAAGCCCGCAGGGACCGCGCGCCAACTACCGCACGGCCGGCCTTGCCGACATGGCGGTCGCGATCCTCGAAGGTCGCGATGCCCGCTGCTCGCTCGATCGCACCCTGCACGGCGTCGATGTGATGGTGTCGATCCTCAAGTCCGGCGAGACGGGTGAATTCGTGACATTGTCGACAACCTGCACCCAACCGGCGGCTCTGGGTATCGACGAAGCGCAGGCAATGCTTAGATAAGGTTCGTGTCTTAGCCCCTCATCCGGCTGCCGCCACCTTCTCCCCGCAGGCGGGGAGAAGGCCGGTGTGGCCGGCGTTTTGCTCCTTCTCCCCGCTTGCGGGGAGAAGGTCCCGGCAGGGGGATGAGGGGCAAGTATGAAGCGTCTGCATCTGGGAGAAACCATCCATGACCTATACCCCCGCCGAAAACCGCTATGAGCGGATGACCTACAATCGCTGCGGCAAGAGCGGGCTGAAGCTGCCGGCGATTTCGCTCGGCCTCTGGCACAATTTCGGCAATGACACGCCGCATGCCACCAAGCAGGCGATCTGCCGGAAGGCCTTCGACCTCGGCATCACCCATTTCGATCTCGCCAACAATTATGGGCCGCCGGCCGGCTCTGCCGAGGAAGCCTTTGGCGAGATCCTCAAGACCGACTTCCATGGGCTTCGTGACGAACTGATCATCTCGTCCAAGGCCGGCTACAACATGTGGCCGGGTCCTTACGGCGAATGGGGCAGCCGCAAATATCTGATCGCCTCCTGCGACCAGAGCCTGAAGCGCATGGGTCTCGATTATGTCGACATCTTCTATTCCCACCGCTTCGATCCCGACACGCCGCTCGAGGAAACCTGCGGCGCGCTCGATCACATCGTACGCTCAGGCAGGGCCCAATATGTCGGCATTTCCTCCTACAATTCGAAGCGCACCCGCGAGGCCCATGCCATCCTCAAAAGCCTGGGCACGCCGCTTCTCATCCACCAGCCCAGCTATTCGATGATCAATCGCTGGATCGAGGAGGACGGACTGATCGACACGCTCGAAGACCTCGGCGTCGGCTCGATCGTCTTTTCGCCGCTGGCGCAGGGCATGCTCACGTCCAAGTATCTGAACGGCATCCCCGAGGGCACGCGTGCGGCGCAGGACAAGTCGCTCGATCCGGGCTTCCTCAACGAGCGCAATATCGAAAACATCCGGGGCCTCAACCGCATCGCCGAGAAGCGCGGCCAGACGCTGGCGCAGATGGCGCTGTCCTGGGTCCTGCGCGGGGGCCATATCACCACCGCTCTGATCGGCGCATCCAAGCCGAGCCAGGTCGAGGATTGCGTCAAGGCGATCGAGACGCCCGATTTCACGGCGGAAGAGCTCGCCGAAATCGACGTCTTCGCCAGGGATGCCGACATCAACCTCTGGGCCGCCTCTGCCGAGCGCAAGGGCCCGCCACGGAAGAAGAAGTAGAAACCCATCTCCCCCCTTGCGGGGGAGAACGGGATTTCAGCAGCTTAGCGTCAGCTAAGTGCTGGAAATCCCAAGAGAGGGGCTTGTTAGTCAGGCAACCCCTCTCCTGAAAAATCTAGGGCTTGAGCCTTCGGCTAAGACCCTGATTTTTCTTCCTCTCCCGCAGGGGGAGAGGCAACTGCGGAGGAGAAACCACACGCCATGATCATCAACCCCATCCTGCCGGGCTTCAATCCGGATCCGTCGATCTGCCGCGTCGGCGACGACTATTACATCGCCACCTCCACCTTCGAATGGTTCCCAGGCGTGCAGATCCATCATTCGCGCGACCTCGTGAACTGGGCGCTCGTCACCCGCCCGCTCAACCGTGCGAGCCAGCTCGACATGCGCGGCAATCCTGACAGCGGTGGCGTCTGGGCGCCGTGCCTCTCCTATGCCGATGGCCTCTTCTGGCTCGTCTATACCGACGTCAAACGCTTCGACGGCTCGTTCAAAGACGCGCACAACTACATCGTCACGGCGCCTTCGATCGAGGGCCCCTGGTCCGATCCGATCTATGTCAATTCCTCCGGCTTCGACCCCTCGCTCTTCCATGATGACGACGGGCGAAAGTGGTTCCTCAACATGCAGTGGAACCACCGTCCCGAAGCGCGCAACACCATCGGCCATGCCAAGTTCGACGGCATTCTCCTGCAGGAATGGGATCCGAAGACGCAAAGACTTACCGGCCCGATCAAGAACATTTTCGAAGGCAGCAGGCAGGGGCTGGTAGAGGGGCCGCATGTCTTCAAGCGCAACGGCTGGTATTATCTCACCACTGCGGAGGGCGGCACAGGCTACGACCATGTCGTGACCATGGCACGGTCGCGGTCGATCGACGGTCCCTACGAGATGCATCCGAACACGCATCTCATCACCTCCAAGGACAATCCGGAGGCTGTGCTGCAACGCGCCGGTCACGGGCAATATGTCGAGACACCCGACGGCCAATTCTACCACACCCATCTCTGCGGCCGACCCATGCCGCCGAAGCGCCGCTGCACGCTCGGCCGCGAAACCGGCCTGCAGAAATGCGTCTGGAAGGACGATGGCTGGCTCTATCTCGAACAGGGTGGCGTCGTACCATCCGTCGAGGTGCCGGCGCCCAGTGGTGCGATCAAGCGCGCGGAACCCGTCGAGATCGTCAGGACCTTCGATAGTCCCGACTTACCATCCGAATTCCAGTGGCTGCGCACGCCGCAGCCCGAGCGCCTGTTCAGCCTGACCGAGCGGGCAGGGCGCCTGCGCCTCTTCGGTCGCGAAAGCATCGGTTCCTGGTTCGAACAGTCGCTGGTCGCCCGCCGCCAGGAACATCACCGCTTCCGTGCCGAGACGCGGCTGGAATTCTCGCCGGAAACCTATCAGCAGGTCGCGGGTCTGACCCACTACTACAACCGCTACAAGTTCCACGCGCTCGGAATCTCCACGGATGAAAAGCTGGGCCGCTCGCTGATCATTCTGTCCTGCCCGGGCATTTATCCCTCCGGCGATCTCACCTTTCCTGTTGGCATGGGCCAATCGATCCCGGTGGGTCCGATCGATCTTGCCATGGAGATCACCGACAACGACCTGCAATTCTTCTGGCGGGCCGCAGGCGAAGGCGCATGGCAGGCCATCGGCCCCGTCCTCGATGCTGGCGTCGTCTCCGACGAAGGCGGCTTCGGCGAACACGGCTCCTTCACCGGCGCCTTCGCCGGCATGTTCTGCTTCGACATCACGGGCCAGGGCCGAGCGGCTGATTTCGAGCGGTTCGTCTATCGGCGGGGGTGACGTGCGCAGGCGTTTCCGTCGTCATCCTCGGCCTGCGTGCCGAGGATCTGCTGACGTCTCAGGCCATTCGACGGTCGCGGATGCGCGGGACATCCTCGGGTTTAACCCGAGGATGAGCATGACGGCGTCACACCGAGCGCTCACCTCAGCCGCGCCGCATGCCACTTCAAATGATCCTCCATGAAGGTCGAGATGAAGTAGTAGGAGTGGTCGTAACGCTCATGCATCCTGAGCGTCAGGCTGATGTCCGTGCCCTTCACCGCCTCTTCGAACTTCCAAGGGGTGAGGCCGGTTTCGAGAAAACTGTCGGCCTTGCCCTGATCGATCAGGAACTCCGGGAAGCGTGCCCCATCCTCGACCAGCGCGCATGCGTCGTATTCGCGCCATTTCGTCCGGTCAGCGCCGAGATATTTCTCGAACGCATCCTGCGTCCAGTCGGCTGTCAGCGGGTTGACGATCGGGGCAAAGGCCGAGCAGCTCTTGAAGTGCTGCGGGTTCTTCAGCGCAATCGTCATCGCGCCATGGCCGCCCATGGAGTGGCCGAAAATGCCCTGGCGGTCCATGTCGGCGCGAAACTGTTCGGCGATCAGGTCCGGCAGCTCTTCCGTGATGTAGGAATACATCTGGAAATGCTCTGCCCAGGGCTTTTCGGTGGCATTCAGATACATGCCGGCACCCTTGCCCATCTTCCAGTTGGTCAGTTCGTCCGGCACGTCATTGCCGCGTGGGCTGGTATCCGGGCAAACCACGATCAGGCCGAGTTCGGCGGCCAAACGGCGGTATTCGCCCTTCTCCATCACATTGGCATGGCTGCAGGTGAGCCCTGAGAGATACCAGAGCACCGGCCGCTTCTCGGTGATTGCCTGGGGCGGCACGAAGACGGCGAAGGTCATCTCGGTGCCGGTCGCTTGCGACTGGTGCGAGAAGACGCCCTGCATGCCGCCAAAGGCGGTGTTCTGGGAAAGGATGTTCATGGAAAGCTTCCTTGTCTTGGGAATGGGTCAGCCGGCCAGCGATACGGCTGCATTGACGGCGGCGGCCACCAGCACTGTGTTGAAGAAATAGGAGGTCGTCGCGTGCACGAGGTTCAGCTTGCGCATCGAGGTCGAGGTGATCACGACGTCGGAGGTCTGTGCCGTCATGCCGATGACCAGCGAAAAGTAGAGAAAGTCGTGGCCACAGGGCTCGGGCGTCTGCGGAAATTCCAGGCCGCCGCGATGGGCCGCCGGCGTGCGGCGATGCGGTCGCCAATAGACATGGGCGTAATGCATGGCCGCCATGGTGTGGATCGTCAACCAGCCGAGCACCACGGCTGCGACCGCCAGAGCCAGTTCCGATATGCCGGGCTTCTCCGCGCGATTGAGCGCCAGGAACAGCGCCCCGATCGCCGCTACGATCGCGAGCGTGGTCACACCGAGAATGACGAAGGCCGGTGCATCGGCCACGTCGGCCCGCTGTTTCAGATAGGCGGGCGTGAGCCGCCGCAGCCTCAGGAAGGACAGCGCCAGATAAACCGTAAAGAAGAGGATCGCCGGCAATTCGATCGTCACCGATGGTTCATAGACCAAGACGAAGGGCAAGGCGGCGAGTGCCACGGCGCCGGCCACCATAAAGGAGCGGTAGCGATGATCGAGAACGGAATTCATCATGTTTTCAAAGCGCCACGCTGCCGGCCCGTCTGGGGATAGGGTCTACTTCTTGATCCGGCGGCAGAGCCTGTCAAGCGTTTCCAGGAAAGCCGAGCGGTCACGCGGCGAGAAGGCGGCGTTATAGCCCTTGCTCTCGCCGGTCTCGCGCAAGTGGGCTCCGAGATCGCGCATGGCGGTTGCCATGCCGATATTGGCCTTGTCGAAGACCCGCCCCGTCGGCCCAGTCACCTGTGCACCAGCGGCCACACAGCGACCGGCCAGCGGCACGTCCGCCGTCACCACGATATCGCCTTCGCCGCACCTCCCGGCAATCCAGTCGTCGGCGGCGTCAAAAGCGCCGGAGACGATGACGTTCTTCACCATCGGATCGCGCGAGGGACGCAAACCCGAATTGGCAACAAAGGTCACCGGCAGGTCATGCCGCTCGGCGACCTTCAGGATTTCCGGCTTCACCGGGCAGGCATCGGCATCGACATAGATTTCGGGCATGGGATCAGTCGTCAAAGAATCTGCGATAGTCTCGCGCCGCATGCAGGAGACGGATGAGTTCGATGCCGTCACCGGTGTCGAGCGGCTGGTAGATAATCAGGTATCGGCGGAAGGGGAAGAGGCGCATGGACGGATAGCGGTTGAATCGCCTGCTCCCGAGATGCGGACGCTCAGCCAGCAACCGGCAGCAGTCCTCAAGTTCGGATAGAAGGCGATCGGCTGCGTGTTCGTTATCAGATGCGATGAAAGCCCAGGTGGCATAAAGGTCCTCGACGAAGAGTGGCCGCCGTAGGATCAGAGCCATGGCTTACCGCCGCTTCCGAAATGCTGCGATCAGATCTTCGGCAGATTCCATCGCAACTGCGGGACCACTTTCGAGTCCGCGAGCCGCTTCGTGTTCCAGATCAGAGAGAAACTGGGCACCGTCCGCCTCGCGTTGTTCAAGCAGGTCAAGGCTGTAGCCGATGACATCGGTCGTTGAACTGAAACGACCCGATTGGACCAGTCGCTTAACCAGGGCTGCTTGTCTATCATCCAACACAATTCGGTCATGCTTCATGGCATCAACTCCTGGCGGTGGGGCAAGTGTAGCAGGTTTTGCCGCCACCAGCCACAGAGCTGGATCCCGGCGTAAACCTATCCCCGCCTGAGCATATCCACATGCGGAATATCATCCTCCAGATATTCCTCCGAGATTACCTCAAACCCGAGCGACCCGTAGAACTTCTGCAGATGGCTTTGCGCCGAGATCTCGATCGGCTCGCCGGGATAGCGCTTCTCGACCTCGGAAATCGCCTCGCGCATCAGGGCTTCGCCCAGTCGCTTGCCTCGGTGGTTCGGGGACACCGCGACACGGCCGATGCGCGGATGATGCTCCGGCTTCGGGCGGCAGAGTCGGGCGCAGGCCAGCAGGTCATCGCCATCCAGCAGCCTCAGATGCAGGCAGTCGATATCGTTGCCATCCAGCTCCGGATACGGGCAGTGCTGCTCGACGACAAAGACGTCGACGCGCAGCTTCAGCATGGCATAGAGGTCGACGGCGGAGAACGCGTCCATCCTTCGCACGTCGACCGTGTAAGGCACAGACATCAATAGACCACGACGCCGCGGATCGATTCGCCCTTGTGCATCAGCTCAAAGCCCTTGTTGATGTCTTCGAGCGGCATGGTGTGGGTGATCATCGGGTCGATCTGGATCTTGCCTTCCATGTACCAGTCGACGATCTTCGGCACGTCGGTGCGGCCGCGCGCGCCGCCAAAGGCGGTGCCCATCCAGTTGCGGCCGGTGACCAGCTGGAAGGGACGGGTGGAGATCTCCTGGCCGGCACCGGCGACGCCGATGATGACGGACTTGCCCCAGCCGCGATGCGAGCTTTCGAGCGCCTGGCGCATCACCTTGGTATTGCCGGTGCAGTCGAAGGTGTAATCGGCGCCGCCGATCAGGTCGTTGCCGCGCTTGGTCAGGTTGACGAGATAGGGCACGATGTCGTCACCGACTTCCTTCGGATTGACGAAATGCGTCATGCCGAACTTTTCGCCCCAGGCCTTGCGGTCAGGGTTGATGTCGACGCCGATGATCATGTCGGCACCGGCAAGCCGCAGCCCCTGCAACACGTTCAGACCAATGCCGCCGAGGCCGAAGACGATGGCCGTCGAGCCGATTTCAACCTTGGCCGTGTTGATGACGGCACCGATGCCGGTCGTGACACCGCAGCCGATGTAGCAGATCTTGTCGAAAGGCGCGTCGGGGTTGACCTTGGCGACGGCTATCTCCGGCAGAACGGTGAAGTTCGAGAAGGTCGAGCAGCCCATGTAATGGTGGATCTTGTCCTTGCCGATCGAGAATCGGCTCGTCCCATCCGGCATCACGCCCTGGCCCTGGGTTGATCGAATCGAGGTGCAGAGATTGGTCTTGCGCGAGGTGCAGGAATAACATTCGCGGCATTCCGGCGTGTAGAGCGGAATGACATGGTCGCCCTTCTTCACCGAGGTGACGCCAGGGCCGACATCGACCACGATACCCGCACCCTCATGACCGAGGATTGCCGGAAAGAGGCCTTCCGGATCGGCGCCCGAGAGGGTGAAATCATCCGTGTGACAGATGCCTGTGGCCTTTACCTCGATCAGCACTTCGCCCGCGCGCGGGCCCTCCAGCTGTACGGTCATGACTTCCAGCGGCTTGCCAGCCTGGGTGGCAACAGCGGCGCGAACGTCCATGGTGTTTCTCCCTGTTTGATTTGTCGACACAGAGTCTTGCACGGCCATGCTCCCAGGCTCAAGGGGGCAGGCCGGCTTTTGTTAATAGTCTGATTTTTCAGCCTTTCAGCCGGGTCTCGTTTCAATGAGGGGTACGTGTCTGGCCGCATCGCGGCGCATCTTGCCCGTCAGGCGCGGGTCTTCGGTCACCTCGACGAAGGTGGCGTAAGGGGTAAAGCCGGAGCGACGGTAGAAGTCGATCGCGGCCGGATGGTCGAAGTGGCAGGTGTGCAGCCACAAACGGGTGATCGGCTTTTCCCAGGCTTTTGCCAGTGCCTGGTTCATCAGCCAGCGACCGGCCCCTTTTCCGATCGCCTCCGGCACGAGGCCAAAGAAGACCAGTTCGCATTCGCCCTGGTTGCTGAAATCCAGTTCCAGGAGGCCGGCGGGGCGTCCATGCTTGCAGGCGGCGTAGATTTCCCGGCCCGGCTCGTTCAGTTTGCTTCGCAATGCGTCGTCGCTCATCAGCAGACGCGAGACCCACATCCAGTCTTCGCCGACCGCGCGATACAGGTCGCGATAGGTATTGAGTGCGACGTCGGTCCAGCGCACCAGCGTCATGTCCGGTGGCCCTGATGTTTCGGACAGAGTCGGCGGCGCGCGCATGTCGAGGCAGGTCACGACATTGGCGATGGTGCCGGGGGGCAGGGCGGAGTAGCCGAGCGGCAGGGGAGGATTTTCACTGTGCATGCCCCATAGGACCGGGACCGCGCTGGCCTGTCAAGCCTTTGTCATCGCTCATGGATCAGCCGAACAGGCGCTCGCAGGCATAGATCACCGCATAGGCGTGCATGGCAAGCGCCGCATAGTAGCCGAAGCCGGTCATCAGCCGCTCTGCCGGCGTCATGGGCACCAGTTCGTCCCTGGGTTTGGCGCCCTTCGTTCTGATGAGGCTGAGCAGCGTGAAGACGACAAGTCCGATGACCAGGGTCGAGGGCGGCAGCCCGATCCGCCAGCCGGTCCACAAGATCACGCCAGTGACGCCGAAGCTCGCCAGCGCCAGCATGGTCTGGTTCTCGAAGACCTGGCGCAGAACCTGACCGCCGTCGAAGCGATATGTGGGCAGGAGGTTCAGCAGGTTGAAAGCGCCGAGAATGACCAGGAAAACGAGGATCGGCCCTTCCGTCCCGGCCGCATGGGGCAATCCGAGGACCGATTGGTGTGCTGCCACGAGGACCGGGACGAGGAAGCCGGAGACGCCGGCGCCCATGAGCGCGCAGGTCGCCACCTCGAACAGCGTGTTATAAGGCCGGCCGCCGACGGCAACGCCTCCAAGAAGCGGCACGAAGATCATGCGGGCGCTCGGATGGCCGAAGGCGCGATAAGCGATCATGTGACCGAGTTCGTGCAGCACGATGACGAGCGTGAGGAAGGTCGACATCATCAGCCCGGTCATGGTCAGGCCGAAGAAGGGCCAGAGCAGCAGCGTCGAGAGAACGACCAGCAGCGTCTGCCAGAGCGGATGTTCGAGATGCGCGAGCGCCGAACCCTGGCGTCCCTCCACATGGTCGCGCAGGGCCGCCAGTTCCCGGCGCAGCAGCAAATAGCGGAAGAGATAGAAGGCGAGGCCGCGATAGGTATCCGTCTGTTCGACGGTCACCAGACTGCCGGTGGCTGTGCGCTCGACCAGGCGCCTCTCGCTGAACCCGTCCCAGAAGGCCTGATCGAGCGTGCTGTCTGCGACGACCCTGAGCTCACAGGAAAAGCTGCCGCCTGCCGTCATCGAGGCACGGTCGACGGCCATGGTGCGACGGCTCGGACGACCGTGGCGGTCGGGATGGCGATAGGCGAATTCGACGAGGTCTGGATGACCCTCGACAGGGGAGACGGAAATCACGCTTGGATGCCAGGCCGCGAGATCGCCGGCCGGCCGGGTGATGTTCCACACGTCTTCGGCACGTTCACGGATCGTCTGGCGCACACGCAGGGTTCGCCGGCCGAGCGGAGCCGCCATCAGGAGCCAGAGGAGGCCCAGATTGACGGCAAGCAAAAACACTGCGGCCTGGTGCGTCGCCAAATTCCGGTCTCCCGATTGTTTGAAGGAAGGCTCAATCTAGGGGCGCCGCGTTAGAAACCGGTGTAGATATTCGTTCAAATATTAGGAATTTCTTCTGGATCGGATCCATCAGGGGCTGGGGTCGATCACGATGGTATCGGCAGCACGCTTTTGCTCTCGCCACAGGATGAAGAGCCCTGACCCGACGATGATCAGAATCCCCAGCCATTTGGAGAGCGTCGGAAATTCGCCGAACAGCACGTAACCGAGAATCACGGCGGCGATGATCTCGAAATACTGGAAGGGCGCGAGCACAGACAGCGGCGCCAGACGGAAGGCCCGCACGACCAGCAGATGGATATAGCCCGATATCGTGCCGAGCATGATCAGCAGGATCCAGGCAAGCGGCGAGGCCGGCAGGGACGCTACGAAATCGACATCGCCCACACGCGATCCCACCATCATCGCGAGGCCCATGAACACGGTGCCGCCGATGCCCGCCATGGTTTGCATGGTCATCGGTGAATCCGCCTCGCCGATGGCGCGGTTCAAGAACATGTAGAGCGCGTAGAGGAAGGCACAGGCAACCGGCAGCAAGGCGGTCAGGCCAAAGATCTGGTAGCTCGGCTGGATGACGATCATTGCGCCCCCGAAGCCGACGGCGATCGCCGTCCACCGTCGCCAGCCGACTTTCTCTTTCAAGAACACGGCAGAGAGTGCGGTCAGGATGAAGGGTTCGACGAAATAGATGGCGAACACATCCGCCAGGGGCATGTATTTGACCGCCATGAAGAACATCAGGCTGGCGGCCCCGTGGATCGCGCCGCGCAACAGGTTGATCCATGGCCGTCTGGCAGAGAGGGCTCCCGGTCCATACAGCAGCACCAGCAGCGGCAGCACCGACACCATCTGGAAGAAGAAACGATAGAAGGTTATCTGACCCGGCGACATGCCCTCGACATTCGCCATGTATTTGGCGATTGCATCCATGATTGGCAGGATCAACATGCAGTTGGCCATCAGGACCATGCCGCGCACGGGATTGGACGGTGATGGCTGCATGGCGGGCCTTCAATATGGCTGGTGGATGGGGTGCGGAAGCACGCAGAGGCCACCAAGCACAAGCCGCCTTCGCGTTCAAGGCGATCGCCCCGGGTTTCGGCCTGCGGGAAAAAAGATGCATCCGCCGGAAATTCTCTGGAACTTTTTTCACAATTGTTCGTTTCCGCCCCTTTGCGATCGTCGCCGGAGACCCGTCCGACGCCGGTTTCACGCATATCCGTGGCGCGCCGACGGCGGTTGGACCTTCAATTCTGGCGTATCCTTGAATCGGGATGCGAAAGTGAGGGCCGACCGCCACCCCCGGCGGGCCTTGTGACCGAAGAGGAGATGGCCGATGAGCGCCCGCAGGAATTTCGCCCGCATGACCGATTGCAGTGACGACACACTCGGTGGGCGCCTGTCTATGGCACGCGACACAGCCGGCCTATCACTCGCCGATGTCGCCAATCGGGTCGGCGTGCGCAAGGAAAGCCTGCTCTCCTGGGAGGCCGACCGGGCCGAACCACGCCCGTCCAAACTGATTGATCTCGCCGGCATCCTCGGCGTCTCGCCGATGTGGCTGATGACCGGCCTCGGCGCCGGTCCGATCGAGGAAAGCGCGGACCTGCCGCTCGAGGCACTGCGCATGCAATTGCAGAGGCTGACCGATGCCCATCAGGAATGCGGCCGGCTGATCGGCGACATCAGCCGACAGATCGACCGGTACGAGGCGAAGAACGGAGGCGAGGCTGCGCAGCGCAATCTTGATGGTCCGATGATGGGCCGGGCCTGACGCCGCCGAACCTCTCCTTTCAGTCGGCCGAGACTGTCGGTCCAAAAACCTCTTCGAAGGCTTCGCGGAGCCGCATATCGACATCAGCCATCATGACCGGCAGGCCGAGATCGACAAGGCTCGTGACGCCATAGGCGGATATCCCGCAGGGTACGATCCCGGTAAAATGGGTGAGATCCGGCTCGACATTGATCGACAGGCCGTGGAAGCTCACCCATTTGCGCAGGCGGATGCCGAGCGCTGCGATCTTGTCTTCGGCCATGCTGCCATCGGGAAGCAGGGGGCGCTCCGGCCGGCGCACCCAGACGCCGACACGATCCTCGCGGCGTTCGCCCCGGACATTCATGCTGTCCAGCGTGCGGATGACCACTTCCTCCAGCGCGGCCACATAAGCGCGCACGTCCTGGCGCCGGCGCTTGAGGTCGAGCATGACATAGGCCACCCGCTGACCCGGGCCGTGATAGGTGTATTCGCCGCCCCGACCGGTCGCGAAGACCGGAAACCGATCCGGCTCGATGAGATCCTTCGCATCGGCACTGGTGCCAGCCGTATAAAGCGGGGGGTGTTCGACCAGCCAGACCAGTTCGTCGGCCTGTCCATCCGCGATCAAGCCCACCTGCCGCTCCATCTCCGCGACCGCGTCCTCGTAAGCCACGAGTCCATCCGACACCCGCCAGCGAATGGGGGGACAGCCCTCGCGGGCGAACATGTGGTGGTCGAGCTCGGTGCGCTGCATGGGAAAACCCGCCTTCACGGACAAAGGGCGAAAAGCCTTGTTTTCCTTTTACTTGGCAAGAAACAGCCGGCAGTTCAAGGGTGTCTGACCAGCGCCCTCCCTGGGGTTATCCACCGCCCCTGACGAATTTTCAAAAATCTGTCATGGCGGGCTTGTGGACCCGGAATCCTTTTGCTACATGCACCCCCGCCGGAGCAATTCGGCAACTACCACGATGCGGTCGTGGCGGAATTGGTAGACGCGCAGCGTTGAGGTCGCTGTGGGGCAACCCGTGGAAGTTCGAGTCTTCTCGACCGCACCATTTGACTGAAGAAAAGCCCGCTTTTGCGGGCTTTTTCTTTGCCTTGTGTCCCACGTCAGAACCATGCATGGGACACATTCACCCGATCCATCGCACCCAGAGCAAGCTTCCAGCGTTCGACGCGGCGAGTGTAGACCTCGCTGGTCTTGGCTTCTGAGTGACCGAGAATCGCCATGATCTCGTATTGGCTGCAGCCGAGCTCGGCGAGCAGCTCAGCCAGGCCCTTTCGGACGCCGTGGGCTGAAAGATGCGGCAGGCCGGCGTCTACGCACCAGCGCTTGAACATGGCCGACATGCTGTCTCCGCTGGCGAATGGTTTTGCTCCCCGTGCCAGAACGTAGATCTGTCCTTGCACCTTGGGCGCTCTCGTCGCCGCCTTCAGTGGCGGCAAGAGTGGTATGGTGACCTCCGACGAACCCTTCTTCAATGGCGTCCAGCGCAGCGCCTCGATGCCGTCGAGCGTGCATTCATGCCGGCGACCGAGCATTGTCAGGTCTTCGATTCGGCAGCCCGTCCACAGTAGGACCGACATGGCCACGTGCGGCGTCGCTCCCTTCTTGTGCGTCTCGAAGAACTTTCGGACGTCGGCTGCCTTCCACGGCTGGACGCGGCGCAGCCAGGTGAAGATTGCCGAGCAGCTGAACTGTGCGCGCTCGACCGTGCAGGCCTCGATCAACCGGCTGGTGGAGATCGGCGCCGTGGAACGTCGGGAAGTGGTCTACAACAATGGCCGCGACAGCGCGCATTGGTATCGCCGTATCGAGGGACTGGTGACGGCCCTGCATGGCGGGGCAAATGCAGTGCGTGTGGATTTTCCACTGCCCGATCAGATGACCCTCGCCGAGGCCGGCGTGACCGTCAGCGCGGCAGAAGAACGCGATGGTGTTCCATGGTCGAATGACCTTCCCTGGTCGAACGGGCTCAACTGGCATGTGCCGTACCCAACTGTTTCTGTTGCGGCTGCCGCTGATCGAAGTGGTACGGTGGTTTCCCTTGCCAGTGGCTATTGGGGGCATCGGCTTGATATCGGGGATGTCATCGGCTTCAGGCCGCTGCATTTCGGGATGTATATGGTGACGCAGGTTCTGTCGTCCGGCACCTATCGCATCTGGCCGCCACTGCGAAAAGCCATCACCACCGAAACGCTTGCGACATTGACCCCGGTTCTGGCGATGACGCTGGACAGTGAGGCCTCTGCCGATCTTTCGCGCGGAGTGGCGCACGGCGAAGAGACAACGCTGATCCTGTCGGAAGTCTTCGACTACGACGTCAGGGATTATTTCACCGAATGAGCGGCTGCTGATCCATGGCGATCTTCACGGATGAAGACCGGGCGTTTCTGGGGCGCCCGCACATTGCGCGTGCCTGGTTCGCGGATCTGGGGCTGCCGTCCGGCATCTGGCGCCTGCATAACGGGGTCGGGCGCCAGACGGTCGGCGGGCGGGAATGGCGCGGGGTGTCCGATCCCTCCGGACAGCAGCTCGTGTCGATCTCGGCGGTGGAAGATCCGCGGTTCGGGCAGGCGGCCAAGGTGGATATCGTTCTGTCCGGCGTGAACAGCGAATTCCTGCGCTCGGTGAAGGATCAGGCCCGCGCTATCGAGGGCTTGACGGCCGATCTCTACTGGTGCGCGTTCGACCAAGAGACGGGCGAGGTCTGGTCCGGCGGGATGAAGAAGCTTTTTCCCGGCTATCTCTCGTCGCCGAAGCGGCAAAGCCAAGGCATCGGGTTGCGCACGGTTTCCTTCGCGATCGAGACGCTGTGGCAAAGCCAGAACTACGTGTTCGGCGGGGCCTGGACCGATGCGGACCAACAGCGGCGCTATCCCGGTGATCTCGGATTGCAGTTTGTCGGCGTCAAGGTGACGGAGACGATCAAGGCGTCATGACCATTGCTGACCTCAAACCCTATCTGGATGCTGCGGCCGACCAGCCGATGGTCTGGGGCGAGAGCGACTGCACGATGTGGGTGGCGCGCTGGATCGAGCTTGTTCGCGGCGAGCGGCTCCATATGCCGCAGTGGAAGAGTCGCGACGAGGCTCATGCACTGATCGCGGCTGCCGGCTCTCTGCTTTCGCTCTGGGATGACGTTCTTGCTCGAGCCGGAATCTTCGAGACAGGACAGACCGAAGCGGGCGATATCGGCGTGATCCTTACCCATCAATACGGACAATGCGGCGGCATCTTTCTCGATGGCGGCTACTTCGCCTGGCGGGCGGAGCCTGCGGGCTATCGCATGCTGCATCCGCGTGCGCGCACAATCCTGAAGGCCTGGTCGATCCGATGAAGGTGACACGACTTCTCCTGCATTGCGGCGCGTCTTACCTGGCGATGGCCGCAAGTGCTTCGGCTGATCCGGTCTCGCTGATTGCAACGGCGATCCAGGGATTTCTTCTGACCAGCACCGGCATTGCCGCGACGCTGACGGGCACGATTGCGACGATCGCGGCGAATGCGATCATCGCCGGTGGCCTTTTCCTTGGTTCCAGTCTTCTTAGCCGCTCTGCGCGCGGCGGCGCCGTCAAGCCATCGGACGCAAAGAGCAATTTCGAGACGGGGCAGAGTTCCGTGATCGAGGGCGTGGGGCGGGTGCGCGTCGGCGGGCTGAAGGCCTTTGGCAATACCAATGGGAGCACGCGGGCGCGGCTGATCTGCCATCTGCAGGGGCCGATCGATGCGATCGAGCAATATTATCTTGGCCAGCGGGAAGTGACCGTTGAAAGCGACGGCAGTGTCAGCTCTCCGCCATGGTCGAAATCGGGTGGCTCCTGGGCCAACTGGCTGGTGAAACTCGGGACCGGCGACGAGACGCAGTGGGCCGGGATTGCATCCATCCTGCCTTCGGGCTGGACCTCGGCGCATCGGGTGCGCGGCATCGCACAGTCGCAGCTCCTGTTCTACAATCCCGGACTGACCGAGCCCAAATATCTGAGCCTCTACCAGAACGGCACGCCGGAGGCGGAAGTGGTCTGCCGGGCTGCCAAGGTGTTCGATCCGCGCGATCTGACGCAGGTTTCGACGAATGTGGCGACGTGGAAGTGGAGCGACAACGGTCCGCTGGTCTGCGCCCATGTCTTGCGCCGCGATCCGCGTTTCGATTCCACCCGGTTCAACTGGGAGAAAATCGGCGCAACAGCCACCGAGGCCGATGCGCTCGTCGCCACCAAAACCGGCACCGAGAAACGGTCGCGTCTCTGGGGTATGTGGGCCTGGGAGAGCGAGCGCGGCGAGACCATGAAGCAATTCCTGGAATCGTCAGGCCTCGAAATCCGGCTTGATGAAAACGGGCTGATCTATTTCGAGTTCATCGACGACGCACCTGAGGCGGAGATCTCGTTCACGCCCGACGACATGTATGATTTCTATTGTTCCGACAGTCCAGAAGCGGTTTCCCTGCCGAATATCTGCCGGATCAAATATTACTCTCCCGAGCGGCTGTACGAGATCGCGGAAATCAACCTCGACGGCATTGGCTGGGCGCGGATCGACGCGGAAGTCGAGCGCTACGGGCCGAAATATTTCGATATCGAATTGCCCTTCTGTCCCTCCGCCAGCCAGGCGCAACGGATCGGGCGGCGGCTTTTTGCGCAGGCGCGGGCCGCACGCGGCGCCATCACCACGAACATGGTGGGGCTTGCGGCCTGGGGGCTGCTGTATGCCGATATCACCGAACCGGATCTCGGCGATGTCGAGCGGGTGCGCATGGATGCGCCACGGGTGGACGACGAAAACGGGTCCGTCGAAATCCCGTTCATGGTCTGGCCTGCGCTTTCAGTGTGGAATCCTGCTGTCGACGAGGCGGATGCGCCGGACAGCATTCCGGAGCTTGGCTACCAGTCCGACCTGATCACACCCAATGCGCCAAGCGAAATCATCCAGATCACCTATCCTGGAGGCGCCAAGGAACTGCGCATCGGCTTCAGCCTGCCGTCGCAGACCTATGACAATACCGAGGCGAATTTCCGGGTCTACAGTGGCGACATTCCCGGCGCATGGCAAAGCATGGCGGAAACGCCGGCACCGAATTCGGCCATCTGTGCCTATGCATCCGGAGATTATCTTGGGCAGACGGTGGACGGGCGGGTGCGCGTCTTCAATGTGGATGAAGGCAGTTCCTATTCCCCCAACTTCAAGACTGTCGTGACGGCATTCAATGCCACGCCATCGGTCCCGACGCAGGTCAGCGCATCAACGTCTCCATCGACTGCCGGCATCAACGTCGTGACCAAACATACGGAAACGCGCGTGGCCTCGCTGAAGATGGAACGGCAGACCAATGCCAGCGGCAGCTTCGGCGCATGGTCGCTCATATCACAGCAGGATGCCCGGCCGGGACAGAACATCACGTTCAACGACAGCATCACGATTGCCAGCGGACGAACGGTCAACTGGCGGATCTCCGCCGTCACCAGCGACGGCTCGACCAGCGCCTATCTGAGTTACAGCGTCGTCAAGTCCTGACGGATTGGCCCCTGTTTTCCCGACATCGATAAACCAGAAGGAGACCGCCGATGGTGGTGCTCACCAAACCTGCGCAGGACGTTTTCAACCCCTTCGATATCGCCAGCAATCCGCGCGGCGCGGATATGGGCGAGGCCCAGACCTGGGGCATGGAAATCGAGGCGGATCTGGCTGAAATCCGCGCGCTTGTCGCCTCTGCTCCGACGTCGGCCACGAAGAACCTGCGGGAATATGGCGCTGTCGGCGACGGGAAATGGACCGATACGCAGTATCTCCGCAGCGGCCTCAGCATCACGTCAGGATCAGCCTCGCTGACGTTGACCTTTGGCGAATTCCGGCAGTCGGATGTCGGGAAAACCATTGTCGTTCCGGGCGCCGGGGCTGCCGGCGGCGATCTCGTGACGACCATTTCCGCCGTGACGAGCCGCACGCAGCTGACCCTTGGCGCCAACGCATCCACGACGCTTTCGAACGTTGCGGCAAATGTGACCTATGGCAGCTCACCCGTGACGACCACGGCCGGTCAGGCCTTCGTGACCGTGGTTGGCGCCAACTTCACGGCTGCAGACGTCAACAAGAAGATCTCGATTCCCGGCGCCGGGGCCGCAGGGACCGCACTTCTTGCGACCATCGTCAGCGTGGGCAGCTCAAGCAATATCGTGCTGAACGCCAATGCTTCGACAAGCCTTGCAGGGCGGGTTCCGCGCGTCACATGGGGCACCGATGACACGGCCGCCGTGCAGGCGGCATTCAACGCGCTTGTCGACGGCGACGTGATGCTGTGCCCGCCCGGCGACGAGATGGCCTATCTCGTGACCGGCAATGTCCAGTTGCCGCTGGTCAATGCGGAGATTTTCGGCAAGGCCCGATTCAAGAAGCTGGGTCCGACGACCACTCCGATGTTTCTGCCGGCGGACGAGACCGACGGCATCACCTTCCGGGGGCTTCGTTTCGATGGCGCGCGGGAAAATTTCGTTCTCGGCGATCCGGTCAGCATCTTCCTCGGTCATATCATTCACAGCTGGACGTTCATTGATTGCCGCTTCGAGCGGATGAACGACAGCGGCATCAAGGGGCGCGATTGCGCCAACCTGACGGCGATCGGCTGCGTGTTCTACGATGCCCGGGAAACCGGGATCGAGCTGCGCAACTATGACCGCGATCCCCGTCGCGGATCAACGCCGGGTACACATGAATATCTGGGCCGCCGCCCGCTCAACGAGGGCGGTCACCGGGTGATCGGCTGCCGTTTCGAACTCATCGATACCGAGACATTCGGCAATACCGTCGACGATTCCATGGGCATCAGCTGGGACAGCTCGGCCTACAGCGCAACGTATGGCCCGCATGCGATGAGCGGTTTCATCGTCTATGGCTGCACCTTCATCGACGTGCGGCGTTCGTTCTTCTCGGAGAACTATGGCCAGTATGCCCGCGACATCCACTTCATCGGCAATCGCGTTCTGGGCAATCTGCGCGGCTATCCTGCCGCCAAAACCAAGAACGGGATTGGCCTGGTGGCCGTCAAGGGCGCCATCGTTTCTGCCAATACCATGCGCAATGTCGGCAACATGCCGCTGGTGATCGGCACGGCGGACTGCTCTTCGATCGTCATTGCCGGCGGTGCTGTCGGATCAAGCATGAATATCAAGCTCTGCGACAATAACCTGATCGACGATTCCGGCAACACGACGCGCACCGACTATCACATCAACGTTTCCGCCGGGGCCGATATCGAGCTTTACGACAACACGCTTTCCGGTGCTTCGGAAGCGGGGCTTATCATCGCTGCGACCGGCGTTTCGAATATTACGGGAAGTAACAACAAGGGCGCATTCGAAGATTTTTCCTGGGGGCCGGTCGCGGTCTTCCAGTTTGCTGCGGACAACGTGCCCGCTTCGGCCAACCCCTTCTATGTGCGCCCGATCAACTGGGCTGGCGATACCGACTTCGGCATGCCGATGACCGGGCGCATTGTCGGCATTGGCGTTAAGCTTTCACAATCACTGACGGCAGGCTCGTTCGAAGTGGCGCCCTATATCGGCGCATCGAAGGTTTCCACCTTTGCCGTGACCCGAACGGATCTTGGCGGACTGGCGGAGCTGATCCGGAAGACGCAGACCGGCGGTGGCGTGCTGATCAAGGCGGGAGAGCGGATATCCATCCGAGCCGTGACCGATGGCAGTCTTTCGCCGACGACATCGGACATTCTCGTCACCCTCATCATCGATATCAGCGGCAAGGCCTGACGTCAGGCGATCTCCGGCGCATGGCGCCATCATCACCATCCAGAGGACATGACCATGACCATCAACCGTGCCGCATTTTTTGCGGAGGCGCGCGTTTCGCTGTTCAGCGGCGGGCTCAATCAAAGCCAGGTGGACGGCATCGAGGCGATCACCGGCGGCTTCGAACGGGCCGGCCTGACCGATCTCAGGTGGCTTGCCTATATGCTGGCCACGACGTTTCACGAGACCGACCGGACCATGCAGCCGATCGTCGAATATGGCGGGCGCAAGTATTTCGACAAATACGACACCGGCCGTCTGGCGGAACAGCTGGGCAATACGCCGGAGGCCGATGGCGACGGCTATCTCTATCGCGGGCGCGGCTTCGTGCAGATCACCGGCTTCGACAATTACGAAAAGTTCGGGCTGGAGAAGGATCCGGACAAGGCGCTGGATCTGCCGACGGCGGTCAACATCCTGATCCTCGGCATGACCAGGGGCATGTTTACCGGCCGCAAGCTTTCCGACTATTTCAGCGGCGAGCTTGCCGACTGGGTCAATGCCCGCCGCATCATCAACGGCACCGACAGGGCAGAAGAGATCGGCGCCAAGGGCTGGCGCTTCTACCAGGCGCTGGAGGCCTGACCATGACACTCAACACCAATCTTCTGCACAACATCATCAACGTGATCATCATCCTGATCGTCGGCCTGCACGACGTGGACTGGACCGCGTTTTTCAGCGCGGAGACCTCGCTGAAGATCGTGGCCGGGCTGACCATCGCCAAGCTTTTGATCAACGGCGTGCGCGATGGGCTGACCGGCATGGTCAAGCCGCAGCCGCCGGTGGAGCGCTGAGTTTTCCAGACACGGACTGCAGTCCACTCAATATTCCCAAATCGACGGAGATCATCCATGCCCACATCGTCCTTTACCCTGTATCAGGATTTCAAGGAGCAGCTCGGCAAGGGGGTTCACAACTTCTCTTCCGCGACCTTGAAAATCGCCTTCACCAATACCGCTCCGAATGCTGCGACGCATACGGTTCTGGCGGATATCACGCAGATCTCGACCGCCGGCGGCTATACCGGCGGCGCGGGCGGGGGGCTGGCGCTGGATAGCGTCACCTATATCGAAAGTGCTGGTGTCGGCGCCCTGGCGGCGATCGATGAGACCTTCGTCGCTTCCGGCGGCTCGGTCGGGCCGTTCCGCTATGTCGTATTGTACAACGACACACCGACATCTCCGGTCGATCCGCTGATCGGATACTGGGATTATGGATCGTCGATCACCGTTGGCGATGGCGAGCAATTCACCCTTGATCTGGGTACAAGTATCATCACCCTGACCTGAGGCGATCAATCGTGGCCATCAGCATCGTCGGCACGGCGGTCGGCACCAACACGGCGACGCCGCCGGCGCATCAGGCAGGCGATGCTTTCGTTGTCTTTGCCTTTCGCGATGGCTCGACCACGCGGCCGACGATTCCGGCCGGCTATACCGAAGCCAATGGCGGCGGATCAAACACCTGTTCGGCGACCGTGTGCGGCAAATATGCCGCCTCCGGCAGCGAGACGGTCGGGACTTTCACCAACGCGACCAGCCTCATCCTGATCGTGTTACGCGGGGTGGACCTGACCACCCTGTTCGGCGCGGTCAATCTTTCGACCGGATCGTCGACGACGATCACCTATCCGAGCCTGACGCCGCAGCGCACGGATGGCTCCAGCCTGATCCTGTGTTTTGGCGGCCACCGCTCCGCCGATGTGGCGATCACGACCATTCCTTCGGGCCTGACGGAACTGGCTGCCGTTTCCGACGCCACGGACGAGGCGGCGGCCTTCTATCTGGCCGGGCCGACCGGCAATTTTACCTCACGCACCGCCAGCGTGGGGGGCACGTCGTCCGGCTGGCGGTCGCATTCGATCGAGATCCGGGCGGCCGTGTCGACCTCTTATGTGTTGACGGGAAACGGCGGTGCGCTTTCGCTTGTCGGCGGCGCTGCGGCGCTGAAGGTTTCCCGGATGCTGACAGCGTCCGGTGCATCACTTGCCCTGAGCTCGGGCTCGGCCGTGTTGCGGCGCGGTTATGTGCTCGGCGTCACGGCGGCAGAGCTTGCACTCTCCACGTCCGGCGCTGCGTTGCGCGTGTCAAGGCGGCTTGTTGGCGAGGGGCAGTCCCTGGCGCTGGCTGGTGCGAGCGCGGTGCTTCTCAAGGGGTATCGCCTGGTCGGTGATGCGGTCTCGGTCGGGTTGTCCGGTGCGGCGGCGAGATTGCTGGTCGGTCGGCGGTTGGTGGCCTCTGGCAGCGCACTCACGCTTGCCGGCGGAGCGGCCAATCTTCGGCGCGGATTTCGCATTGCGGCATCTGGCGCATCGCTTTCCCTGACGGGCGGCTCGGCCGTGCTGCGGCGCGGTTATTTGCTAGGGGGCGCGGGGGCAGGCCTCGCGCTTGCCGCGTCCAGCGCCGCGTTGCGCGTATCAAGGCGGCTTGTGGCTGAAGCTCAGCCGTTGGCGCTTGCGGGCACCAACGCGATACTTCGCAAGGGGTATCGCCTCGTCGGCGCATCGACATCGATCGGGCTATCCGGTGCGGTGGCAAGTCTGCGGATCGGCCGTCGCATGGTGGCATCGGGCGGCACACTGACGCTTGCCGGCGGCGCGGCCAATCTTCGGCGCGGCTATGTGCTTGTTGGAGCCGCTGCAGGTCTTGTTCTCGCTGGGTCGACGGCACGGTTGTTGCAGGGGCGCCGTCTGGTTGGAACGACATCAACCCTGTTGCTCCAGTCAGCATCGGCCCGGCTGCTGGTCAATCGGCTGTTGCAGGCGTTGGGTGCCGCGATTGGCATGACCGGCGGGCTGGCGATGCTGACCTATCATGGGTCGGTCGTCGACAAGCGGGTGCAATTGACGGCGCGGGCGCCTGCACCGCTTGTACGCCGGGCCGTTCGCCCGCGTGATTTTCCCTTCAATGAAACGGGGCGGCGGCCGGCGGATGCTCCGCACACGGCGCAGGCGCCCTCGGTATCCAGATTCATAGCAAGGCGACCGACATGAGCAGAGTGATCGACAGGGGTTATGGCTTCGGTCTGTTCTTCATCATCGTGGACGAGTTCGGCGCGAAAGAAGATCTTGCGGGCGCCACGATCGAATGGAGGCTGGCGGCGAGCGACAGCAGCTCCGTGCTGCTTGATCGCGACGCATCCGGCATGATCGTCTCGATCGAGGCATCAACGGCCCTGATTACGCTCACAAAGCTGGAGACTGCCGGCCTGGCACCCGGCCGTTATTATTATCAGCTGGCCGTTGCGCCCGTCGGAAAAGAGTCGCGGATTTATGACTCCGGGTTTCTGACGGTCAGAGCGCGGCTGTGATGGCAGCCATCCTCGCGCTCCTGCGGCTGCTGCCGCTTCCGGTGCTGATCGCGCTTGGCGGGCTCATCTATTACGAGGGCCTGCCGGGCTTTGCGCGCATTCCCTATCTGGTCTCGGTTCCTGTTCTCGGCGACCTCACGGCCGGGCGTGTCGCCGTTGTGGCGGCAAAGGCGCGGGCGGAGGGGCGCGAAGCGGGCGCCTTTGTCGAACGGCAGCTGTGGCAGGCGGCGCGGGCCAAGGCTGAGGACGAGGCCGCCAAGGCTGCGGCGGCGCTGCAGGCGGAGATCAATGCGGCTGACATGTCGGTGGAGATTTTCCGAAAGAACGACCGCCTGCGGGCGGCGGCTTTCGAGGCGGCGATGAGGGAGCAACGGGATGAAGATCAGAAGACTGGGGTGGATCGCAGCCATTGCGATCTGCCTGACCGCGTGTGGAACGCCACCCGTTGATCGCTCGCCCGGCGCCCTGGTTCAAACACCGAGGCCGGTGGTTTCGTCCGCTCTTCTGGCCGTGCCGGAAGGCAAGACGGCGATACCACGGCACGCGCCTCTAGAGGTGCAGTGGGCACATCTGGCCGAAAACCGCCGGCGGCTCGACGCCTGCGTGATGCAATCGACCGCGCAGGCGGCTGTGATCAGGGCTTTGGCGGGGGAGTGACGCATGGATGGTCTAGGCCTGATCATGAAGCAGCTGGAAATGATGAGCGATCGTCTCGACACGATTGCGAGCGAGGGGTCTCGACGAGGGCGCGACCTTCACGACAAGCTGAACCAGCAGGGCCGCGATCTTGCCGTGTTGACGCATCGGCTGGGCTCTCTCGAAGACAGCGTGAATGGCCAGGCCGTGACGCTGAACGAATACCAGGACTTCAAGAAAAAGGCAGAAGGCGCCGGCTGGCTGGGGCAGAAGCTCTTGCGATTCGGCTGGGTCATCCTGGCTGTTGCCGGCTGGGTCTATGGCAGCTGGACCAACATCGTCAGCATGCTGAAATGGCTGGTGGGGCGGGTGTGATGATGCGCAGCGCGATATTGCTCCTGTTGATGGCCTCGACGTCACTGGCCGCATTGCCGCAGACCCATGAAGACGAGGCGCAGCACCAGCCAGCCTTGGCGACGGGAACGCCTCCTTGCCTAGAGCCGAAGCGTGTATGGCGCTATGTGGTGACGTGGGTGATCGAGAACAAGCGCACGGGCGAGCGCAGGGGCGCGGGTAGCCAGGAGGTACGGATCAGGTGTTGAAAGCGCTTCATCGGCGTGGTTTTGCATGAAGCCGGGAGTGGATGCAGCTTGTTTCCACGTGTCAATTTCGGTAGCAAGTCATCATGGTTGAGGATGCTGAATATCGCTACTTTGGTGTGTTTAGGTTGATCCTGGCTCTGCTGGTGGTCTTCAACCATGCCTGGTTTCTGGATGCATATTCGGCAATTCCGGCCTGGTCACGGAGTATCCATATTGGCTCTGCTGCAGTGCTTGGCTTTTTCGTTCTGTCCGGTTCGATTCTCTTTGAAGCTGCAGATCGTTGGTATTCCGGGCGACCTATGGCCTTCATAGCGAACAGATCTCTCAAAATCATGCCCGCTTATATGGCGGCGCTTGCGCTATCGTTTTCAGCGCATTTAATCCTTCTCTCGGTGGGGCGACTGCAGCTTGGCATCGCGTTCGAAGGATATTCCGATCTCCCTCCCAATTTATTCGACGTGAACAATATTGGGCAGAACCTGCTGACTGTCGTTCCATCCTTTGTCTATTTCGATGCGTTCAAATTGGATGGCACGCCTTACTTCTTTGTCCACTACATTTGGGCAGTTCGGGTCGAGGTGGTTTTTTATCTCGTTCTGGCAGTGCTGATCGGATGGCGCCCACGCTTGGGGCAGCCCTGGATCGCATTTTGCGCGATAGCTGCAGGCACTTTTTATGCATATGCAGCGTGGCAAGGCAGCCTGAATGCAATCCTGGTTCACGCTCCAACGTTCTTGCTGGGGGTTTCTATCTACGGGCGTCGGAAGGGGTGGGGATACCTTGTCCTCATGGTCATCAACCTATTCCTTTCTGCCGTACCTGCGGCAGAAATCATCGCCGGCGTAAACGTCATGCGCGAGCCGGCATCAATACCGTTTCATGGCTTGCTTGGCATCGCCGCGTTTTATGCCATTGTTCTCTCAGTCGTGGTCCTGGACCAGGTACGGAATTTTCCCATTTCGAGACGATGGGACTCATGGATGGGTGATCTCTCGTATGCGCTCTACCTGAATCACTACATCGTTATCGTCACCTTAACGGCAATGCTCCCAGGGGCGATTGGCCCTGAGTACTTCTGGGGTGCCGTGGTCATCTCCATGGGCATGTCGTTCATCATGTACAATGTTGTCGAACGTCCGATGCGGGTATGGCGCAACAAGATCAGGCAACACGATCTCTAAAATCACGTGATTTATAATGCGAGGCTCTCGACCCAGCCTCCGGCGGACAAGATCAATGGTTCGCCGGTTCGCCGGAAAACAACGGGAACAGACATGGCTAACCACTGAGTAAATGGCTTTGATATCTAAGAAAATTGGTAGGCCCGGAGGGACCAAAACCCCCTACAGATCTGCGTCGTATTGATAGACATTTAGCCGCTCGGCCACCACCCGGCCGGCGTTGCGGGGATTGGCATAGGCGCCGAGAAAGACCGCGGTGCTTTTCCACCCTCCCGCATCCATCGCCGACTTCACGTCCACGCCCATGGACAGAGCAATATTCGCGAAGGCATGTCGACCGCAGGTGTGCGTCGGCTTGTAGATGATCTGAGCACGCTGGCAGACTGCCGCGATGCGCTCATTCACGGAATGGCGGTTCCTGTAGCGGAAGACGCGATCATCCTGCTTCATCCCCTCCTGCAGTGCATAGAGCCGACTGATCATCTGGTCGGTGAGGAACCTGGTGGAATTCTGTCCGGTCTTGGTCTTTAGCAGCAATGCCGTCCTGTTGATCAGATCAACCTCGCTCCATCGGAGTTCGAGCGCTTCGGAAATCCGCGCTCCAGTTTGGCTCATGAACAGGATGAGCGCAGCAAGATGGTGTAGCCCATCCTTTGCACATTGCCGAACGAAAGCGTGCAGCCATGCTTGCGATGCTGCCTTCTTCCTTTTCGGGGTTTCCTCCTTGAGGTTCCTGAGGCGTATGGCTGGCCCCCATCCTCGATCGTAGGCATGATAGAAAACGGCTCGAACCGGAGTGATCACACAACGATTTCGCGTCGCGTTCTGCTGGGTCGGATAGAGATCGAGTGCCAGTTTCTTCACATCAAACGGGAAGATGGACGTCAGCGCCCTGGCGCCGAGCTGCTGTATGATCTGAGGCAGGTAGCGTCCATCGCCACCGTTTTCCAAATAGCTCGCTGAGGCCTTACTGAAGGTGCAGGAGGAGGTGCACGGCGGTGTGCTGAGCGGGGCGGGCGCGAGCGTGCGAAACATCTCCATTTGATATCTCCGGTCATCATGGCGGGGGAAGGTGAGGGCTCTATCCACAGGGGACGAATTCTGTGGAGAATTTCGTGGGACACCGATCAGATAACCGGTTGATTTCTATGGGCGGCGCTCGCAAGCTGCATGGGACAGCATTGGGCCGGAAAACAAGGATCATTCGGGTTTCTGCCAGTCTTCTCGACCGCACCAAAAAAACCCGGCGCTTGCGTCGGGTTTTTTGTTTTTGCTCAGCATTTTGCTTCGATCCCTCAATCCCCATCGTCAGGAATGTGGCTATCCACGCCGAGCGTCGTGATGAAGTTCTTCACTTTGCTCACGCCTGCGACGCCGAGCACCTTGAGCTCGATCGCGCGGCTTTCCTCCGGTGTGTCGACGGCGCCGAGAAGCGTGACGGTGTGGCCGTCGACATGGATGTCGAGGCCGTTGAGGAGATCGTCGTCGAAGGTTTCCAGGGCGGTGGCGATATCCGATTCGAGCTGGTCGTCGTCCTCGCGGCCATCCGTGGTCGGGAGTACCGGATTTGCCGGCTGCGGTTCGAAACCGTCTGCATTGACCTCGTCGACGCGAAAGCCACCGTTGCGCTCCTGATCGAAATTGGCGCTCGTCTCGCCATAGCCGCGATTTGCCACGGGAGCGGCTGTTGCGCCTTCGCCGTCGGCATAAGGCCAGCCGTCAACGATATTGCGCTGATCGTCGTCGCGGAATTCTTCTTCGGTGGAAAAATTGGTCTTGCGGTCGTCCTTGGCCATGGAATGGCTCCTTCATCATCAAAGATGCAGGTCAACGCCTTGGCCGGTGTTTTGTTCGCTTGGAGGCGAGGCTCAGCGGGCGGCCCTGTTCCATTTCTTCAGCAGGCGCTCGCGTTTCAGGCGGGAAAGCCGCTGGATCCAGAAGATGCCGTCCAACTGGTCGACTTCGTGCTGCAGGCAGATGGCGGCAAAGCCGTCGAAGTTCTCCTCCGTGGTTGTGCCGTTTGCGGTCTGGTAGCGCAGGGTGATGCGGCGCGGGCGG
Organism: Rhizobium sp. AG855; assembly: GCF_003610655.1. Classification (NCBI taxonomy): domain Bacteria; kingdom Pseudomonadati; phylum Pseudomonadota; class Alphaproteobacteria; order Hyphomicrobiales; family Rhizobiaceae; genus Rhizobium; species Rhizobium sp. AG855. The sequence continues at coordinate 1,420,561 of NZ_RAQG01000003.1, forward strand.
GTCACTTCTTCGGTGAAGCCCGGCATGGAAACGCTGCCTTCGACATGGGCCATGGTCTCCTCGGACACCTGCAGGATCTCCGGATTGACGAAATCGCGCCGTCCGCCGAGCTCGGGCAGGTCGAGCACCACGAGGCGGTCGAACATGCCGCAATGGGTCGCCGTGATGCCGACGCCGGGGGCCGCTTTCATCGTTTGGTAGAGATCGTCGAGCTGCATCGCCAGCGCTTCGTCGAAGGTCGTGACAGGGGCGCAGGGCGTCTTGAGGGCGGGGTCGGGATATCTGCGGATGGCGAGCAATGTCACGTTTCAGGCTTTCGGCGGTTGGCTCTGCGCGGTCGGCTGGACCGGCTGCATGTCTCACGCTATCAGCAAGCGGCGGGCTTTGCACAGCCATTGCGTCTTTCAGCTATCTGATTGTTGACATGAGTATTTTTGCCGCCATTCTCCCGAACGGCGAACCGAGGCTTCAAAGCAGGCGAGGGTGGGCAGATGACTGAGACCGAAGGGGATATCCTCGACCGCCCGGTGGCCGATGAGGTCCAGGCCGACATTTATGACGACGAAGGCTATATCCGTCACGACTTCCTGACGATGGTCGGAGCGGCAATTGCCGATCGCGACGTGCTGTTTCTGCGCCAGCACGTGTCGAAGCTGCACGAATCGGAACTCGGCGACCTGATCGAGGCGATCCAGCCAGACCAGCGTCTGGCGATGATCCGCCTGCTCGGCGACGATTTCGACATGACGGCGCTGACCGAGGTCGACGAAGCGATCCGCATGCAGATCGTCGACCAGATGCCGAACGAGCAGATCGCCGCTGCCATCGGCGATCTCGATTCGGACGATGCCGTCTACATTCTCGAAGACCTCGACGACGAGGACCGGGAAGAGATCCTCGCGCAGCTGCCGTTTACCGAGCGGGTGCGCCTGCGCCGTGCGCTCGACTATCCGGAAAGCTCCGCCGGTCGCCGCATGCAGACGGAATTCGTCGCGGTGCCACCGTTCTGGACGGTCGGCCAGACGATCGACTACATGCGCGACGAAGAGGATCTGCCGGAGAGTTTTACCCAGATCTTCGTCATCGATCCGACCTTCAAGCTGCTCGGGGCGGTAAAGCTCGATGCCATCCTGCGCACCAAGCGGCAGGTGAAGATCGAATCGATCATGCACGAGACGAACCATCCGATTCCGGCCGAAATGGACCAGGAAGAGGCGGCGCAGGTCTTCGAGCAATACGACCTTCTGTCGGCTGCGGTCGTTGATGAAAACGAACGCCTCGTCGGCGTACTCACCATCGACGACGTGGTCGACGTGATCCAGGAAGAGGCGGAGGAAGACTTGCTGCGCCTCGGTGGCGTCGGTGACGAAGAGCTGTCGGACAGCGTGTTCGCGATCTCGCGTTCGCGCGTGCCATGGCTTGCCATCAACCTTGTCACGGCCTTCATGGCGGCCTCGGTCATCTCGCTGTTCGAGGCGACCATCGAGCAGATCGTCGCCCTTGCAATCCTGATGCCGATTGTCGCTGGCATGGGGGGCAATGCCGGCTCGCAGACCATGACCGTCACCGTCAGGGCGCTTGCCACCCGCGATCTCGACATTCACAACGCGTTTCGCGTCGTGCGCCGCGAAGCGGGTGTCGGTCTGATCAACGGCATCCTGTTCGGCTGTACGGTCGGCCTGGTCGCGGGGCTCTGGTTTCAGGACGTCTCGATCGGCGGGCTGATCACCACGGCCATGCTCATCAATATGTTCGCAGCCGCCATGGCCGGCATCACGATCCCGATGATCCTCAGCCGCGCCGGCGCGGATCCGGCCGTGTCTTCGGCGGTCTTCGTCACGGCCATCACTGACACCACCGGCTTCTTCTCGTTCCTTGGTCTGGCCACCTGGTGGTTCATGTAACCACGGCTAAAATTGACTTGTACGTAAAAGTCAATAATATGTCCCCTCGCATAGGGACGGACGAGACGTGAAGAAGTATTATAGCATTACAGAACTGACACGGGAATTCGGCGTTTCCACGCGCACGCTTCGCTTCTACGAAGACGAAGGTCTCATTCATCCGGAGCGGCGCGGCCGCACGCGTCTCTACCGGGCCGCCGACCGGCGCCTGCTGCAGGAAATCCTGCGTGGCCGGCGTATCGGCTTCACGATCAACGAAATCCGCGAGATCGTCCATGTCTACAAGGAGCCGCCCGGCGAGATCGGTCAGCTCAAGCTGATGATGAAGAAGATCGACGAGAAGCGCGAAGACCTGCGTCAGAAGCGCCGCGACATCGACGAAACCCTGACCGAACTCGACCAGGCCGAAGAAGCCTGTCTGACACGGCTTGTCGAAATCGGCGTCGGCACCTGAACCCGGCGACCGGATGCTGACGCGTGTGCGTCAGATCCAGCGGCGCGTCCGCTTGCAATAACACTCGTAGTCGAAACCGAAGCGTTGTTCGAGGTGCTGTTCCTCGCAACGGATGATCGACCATTGTGCCGTCACTGCCGCGATAAGGGCTGCGGGCAGGAACCAGGCGCTGGAGCTGATCAGGCCGAGCGACAGCGTCAGCAGTGTATATCCGAGATAGATCGGATTGCGCGAGAAGCGGAACGGCCCGCAGGTGACGAGGTGACGGGCACAGCCCGTGCCGAGCACCGCCGTCTGTCGCTCCATCAGCGTCTTCACGGCCCAGATGTCGAGGCTGACGGCCAGCAGTGCCAAGGCGAAACCGATGATCGGCAGAAGCACCGGGTTGGGTGCGACGAGTGGCATCGGTGCCACCAGCCGGTCGGCGGCCAGGGCCAGCGCGACGGCGGCGCCGTAGATCAGCGGCGGCCAGGGATAACGTAGTGGTTTCGCACGGTAGGCATTCATGATGAATTTCCCCGTCACGGTGTGGTCTGGACCTTGGCCGTGCATTCGGAGGCCAGTGCCAGGATACGTTCATCCTGATCCGGCAAGATTGCGCCAGACTGGAGCGGATCGAGGAGGTTCTGGCTCTGCAGCTTGTCCAGTGTGCAGGCGCAGAAGGCCTGGCAGATGGCGGCCGTGTTGCCCTGTTGCCGGCAGGCCGGCTCGCAGCTGCCGATATAGGATTCGATCGGATCCGGCGCCGGCGGCGGAATGATGTGGCTCGCTGCAAAGACCAGTGCGATCAGCACCGGCTGGTGCAGCAGATAGACGGTCAGCGAATGCCGACCGGCCCAACGCAGCCAGGCGGGACCATCCGGCAGGCGCGACAGGCGCGGCAGCAGGCCCTGATCGACCAGCAGACGGGCAATCGCAATGCCGATCAGCAGCGCCCCGATCCAGGGAAAGAGTGGGACATAATCATTCGAACGCGGCAAATTCTCCGACAAGCCTGCAAACCAGAGGAACGGTGTGTCGAAGGCTGTCGACCGGAAGAAACCCGGCAGCAGCAGTGCTGCCCCTGCGACAAGCAGTGTCACGATCACCGGAAGTCTCAGGAACAAGAGCCCGATAAGGCTTGCGAGCGCGATGCAATGCAGGATGCCGAAGAAGATCCATCCCTCCGGCGTGAACCAAAAAGTGGCTGCGGAAATCGCGAGGGCCGCACCGAGGATGACCGCGAAGCGGCGCATGAAAGCGTTCAGCCGCAGCGTTGGATAGTGGGCAAGCACCAGGCTGAAGCCCGCCAGAAAGAGGAAGGTCGAAGCGATCGAGCGGGCGTAGATTCGCAAGAAGCCTTCGGTCGATGTGCCCGGCGCCAGATAGCCGAAGAATTCGAGATCCCAGCTGAAGTGATAGGTCGCCATGGCGATGAGCGCCAGACCGCGCAAGGCGTCGAGCCAGAGCAGGCGATGCTTCGGGCGAGGGCTGTCCGAGGCTGGAGTGGCGTTGTCCGGAATGCTGTCTGGCACGCGTCATCCTCTCTGGTCGTCGGTCGCCGCGTCTGATGCGGGCTGCGTTCGAGGCGGTGCCTCATCGCCAAAGGCGGCGATTTCATGGCCGCAAAGCCATTGTCCCCGTTCTCCCCAGCAGGCTTACCCTCTCAATCGGCTGGGTCGGCCAGCAGCGCGAGGCGAGCCTCGGAGAAGAACTGGCGTCTGATCAGCACGACAAAGACGGTGGCCGATGACAGCATGAAGATCCACGGGCTGACGAACCAGCCGAGATAACCGATCGAGTAGAAGATCGCCCGCAGTCCCATGTTGAAATGGCTGGCTGCGATGATGTTCATCCGGATGGTGCGTTCTGCTGCGGCGCGCGCGCGGGCGGGATGCTGGCGGGCCTCTTCCGCCATCGGGATCGCACCGAACAGAATGGTGCAATAGTTGAACAGCCGGTAGGACCAGCCGAACTTGAAGAAGGAATAGGCAAAGAGCGCGATCAGACCGCAGACCTTGAGTTCGAAGATCGCCCGACCGCCCTGCATGATGAAGGGGATGTCCTTGAGGATCGCGTCCACCTGTTCGGTTGCGCGCAGCAGAGCGAAGCAGCCGCCAATGGCGAAGATGGTGGTCGAGGCGAAAAATGCCGTGCCGTTCTGCAATCCGCCCATGATCTGTGTGTCGATCATCTTCAGGTCGCGGTTAAGCGAATTGAGGATCCATTCCTGCCGCCGCTCTGCCATGGCTTTGGTCAGGCTGGTGCGCGACAGGATGCGTCGGCTGCCGGTGATCCAGGAATAGGAGATCCACAGCAGGGCAAACAGCGCCAAGGCGGCATAGTCGGCGACGGTCATGGAAACGAATCCCCTTTCTGATCGTAGGCGGCATTATCCCGTCCTTCTCCCAGTCCACAACGGAAATTAACCAAGGCCCAAGGCTTTGGACCGAATTGGGGCAGGGCGGGGTGTGTTGCCGTTAACTTTTAGCGGCGTTATCTCATTGAAATATCACATATCCATGCGCAGGGCGCATGCCTGGGTCGCAATATGCGCCATGCTTTTGCCATTTTTGCAGTTGCGAAGCCGACCAAATTTTAATAGATGATGGGCCATAAAGCGGTCGGGGGACGGCTTTAAACACCACGTGGCTTCATCTGGAGTTTCCATGGAAAGCAGTTTCCAGAAGTCGTGTTGGGGTGTCACATTTCGTGCTCTGATGGGGTTCGCCGGCGTTCTTTGCCTGGCCTATCTGTTCGGCAGCATCTGATACCTCGCATGCAAGCATCCCAAACAGCGCGATCGTCTCGGTCGCGCTGTTTGCGTTTGAGGACCACCGACACCATCTCAGTCATGTCGCGGCCATGAAAGCCGATGTCGATTGCAAGGCGCATTCGTGCTAGGCGATGCTCTAGCCTTTGCGCTTTCATGACCGCATGCGAGGAGCCCCATGTTTCTTTCGGTTTTCGACGTGTTCAAGATCGGCGTCGGCCCCTCGAGTTCCCACACCATGGGTCCGATGACGGCCGCCAACCGGTTTCTCGACCTGATCCTCTCCGACCAGTGGCCGCGCCCGGCGGGCGCCCATGTGGCGGCGCTGAAAGCCAGCCTGCACGGCTCGCTTGCCTATACCGGCATTGGCCACGGAACCGGCAATGCCGTGATCATCGGGCTGATGGGGGAAGCGCCCGACAGCATCGATCCCGATCGCATGGACGGCATCATCGCCGAGGTCGAACGTTCAGGCCGCGTCACGCCATCAGGTCATCCCGCCTATCACTTCCAGCCGAAGGACGATCTCGTCTACGACAAGAAGACGCCGCTCTCCGGCCATGCCAACGGCATGCGGCTTTCGGCGCTCGACAAGGACGGCCGCGTCCTGCTCACCCAGATCTACTATTCGATCGGCGGCGGTTTCGTGGTGACGGACACCGAACTGCTGGCCTTGCAGAAGCAGAAGAAGCAGACGTCCAGCCAGAAGGTGCCCTATCCCTTCGCTTCGGCGAAGGAAATGCTGGCCATGGCCGCATCCTCCGGCTTGACCATCGCCCAGATGAAACGGGCGAATGAGGAAGTGGTGCGCTCGCGCGAGGATCTTGATGCCGGCCTCGACCGGATCTGGGATGCGATGCTAAGCTGCATCGATCGCGGATTGCGCCAGGAGGGGCAGCTTCCGGGCGGCCTGAAGGTGCGCCGCCGGGCCAAGTCGATCCACGACCAGCTGCAGGAGGAATGGCGCTCCAACCGGCTGAATCCGGTTCTCGCCAATGACTGGCTGTCTGTCTATGCCATGGCCGTCAACGAGGAAAATGCGGCCGGTGGCCGTGTCGTGACTTCGCCGACCAATGGAGCGGCCGGCGTCGTGCCCGCCACCATTCGTTACTACCTGCACTTCCATCCCGATGCCGACCAGGAGGGCATTCGCGATTACCTTCTGACGGCGGCCGCCATCGGCGGGATCATCAAGCACAATGCCTCGATTTCGGGAGCCGAAGTCGGCTGTCAGGGCGAAGTCGGCTCGGCCTCCGCCATGGCCGCCGCAGGGCTCGCGGCCGTGATGGGCGGCACGCCGGAGCAGATCGAGAATGCCGCGGAAATTGCGCTTGAGCACCATCTCGGCATGACCTGCGATCCGGTCGCCGGCCTCGTCCAGGTGCCGTGTATCGAGCGCAACGCGCTCGGCGCCGTGAAAGCCGTCACCGCCGCCTCGCTGGCGCTGAAGGGGGACGGCCAGCATTTCGTGCCGCTCGACGCCGCCATAGAGACCATGCGCCAGACCGGCAATGACATGAACGAGAAATACAAGGAAACCTCGCTCGGCGGGCTGGCCGTCAACGTCGTGGAGTGTTGACGCGGGCAGGGGCTTTGCTTTTGTCCTGAAACGCCTCTGTCGTCATCCTCGGGCTTGTCCCGAGGATCTACAGCGTCTGCCACTGGCTCGACGTCGGACGTCGCATACCCAGCCGTCGTCCTGCGAATGGCCGCCCTCGGCGGATCCTCGGGACAAGCCCGAGGATGACGAACAGCCGCCCTTTCTCCCTCTAAACTGTTGAGCACCGCTCGCCTGCGACACCCTTGCCCTTGACCCTGAGGTCAGACCCGCTATCCCGGAGAGCATGGCACTGCATCTCCTCAAACTCTGCGTCGGAGCCGACTCCATCGACGACCTGCGCGACTGGGTCGCCGAACGCTGCCTCGTCGCTGTCGCGGCGGGCATGGAGCCGCATTCCTCGCATGTCACCCGCATGGTGCCTAAGCGCATGGACGAATTGCTCGACGGCGGTTCGCTCTACTGGATTATCAAGGGCCAGCTTTCGGCTCGGCAGAAGCTCCTCGACATCAAGACCTTCACCGGCGGCGACGGCATCTCGCGTTGCGAGCTGATCCTCGGCCCCGAGGTCATCGAAGTGGCGCCTGCACCGCGTCGGCCCTTCCAGGGCTGGCGTTATCTCGATGCCGATGTCGCCCCGCGCGACCTCTCGGCGTCGGGCGCCAATATCGAGGATATGCCCGACGACCTGAAGCGGGAACTGGCCGAACTCGGACTGCTGTGAGTTCACACACACGCGGTCCGCTCCGGCACATCGTGTGATGCGCCAGCCTCCGGGGCTACCGTCTCAGGACCTCGGGGGGGATCGCAGACAGATACACTGCTGTTGTGTTCCTTCTGTAGCGTCTTGCCGGCCGCTGTCGTTTGCAGCGGGTGAGGGCGGCCTTTGCAGATAAGTGTGCCGGACCATCGGCCATCGAAAGGTCCGAATTCAGCGTCATGGCCGATCGCGGGAGAGGCTGTTGGGGTGTTGGGGATTTTGATGGGCAGACGTGACGATATTGGCCAGACCGCCGAGGGATCCGTGCGGCCGCGGCCGCGCTGGCAAAAGATCGTGTTGCGCGTCGGTCTTTCGATCACCGGTGCTGCCGCTCTCTTTGGCGCCTATGTCGGCATTCTCATTCTCTCGGGCAATTTCCACGAAGTCATCCCGGGGCGCTTCTACCGGTCTGCCCAGCTGTCTGGCGCGCGCCTGGGCGAGGAGATCGACCGCTACAAGATCAAGACCGTGATCAACCTGCGCGGCGCAAGCACGGGCAAGAGCTGGTATGACGACGAATTGCGGGCGACCGAAGCGCATGGCGCGACGCATGTCGATTTCGGCATGTCGGCGCGCAAGGACCTGACGCCGGAGCGGACCCAGGAGCTGCTGACTTTGCTCAAGACCGCCGAGCAGCCGATCCTCGTCCACTGCCTGTCCGGCGCCGATCGCACCGGTCTCGCCTCCGTCATCTTTTTGCAGCAGGTCGCGGGTGTCGACGAGGAGGTGGCCGAATGGCAGCTCTCGCCGATCTACGGCCACATCAATCTGCCCTTCCTTGCGGCGTATGCAATGGACGACACCTGGGAGAGGCTGGAAAAGGTCATCGGCCTCGACAGTTGATCAGGAGATCTGCGCTTGTCAGCTGGCAAGTCCTGCGGTTCGCACTCCGATATCTTTTTCCGGCAAGGGGTGGATTTGGCCCGGCCATGACGACAAGTCGCGTCACGGATACACCCCGTCAAACCATCTCTTTTAGCTTTGCGGACAAAACGACCGCAGCCATCCGAATATCCTCTTCGATGTAGGTTCGAACAGCGAATCCGTCGCCTTGCTCCAGTGCTGCAACGATTTTGCGATGCGCGTCATTCGATTGCGGGATGTAGGCATCGGATTGCATCAGCAAGTTCAGGTATGGCCCGACACGGCCCCAGAGATCCTGGATGATGTTGAGCATGATCGGCGCTTTGGCATGGTTGTAAATGGCGAAATGAAAGGCTTCGTTCATCGCCAGGTAAGACGCGGAATCACCGGCTCTCACGGCGCGATCCATTCCCGACAGCAAGACTTGAATTTCTGCCAGACCCGCCGCCGGCATGCGAGAGGCCGCTCTTTCGCCGGCGGTGCCCTCGACCGCGATGCGGAGATCGGTCAGTTCGCCAAAGGCGGCGTCAGAAAGCAGGGGCACGATAATCGAGCGATTGTCTTTCATCTCGAGCGCACGCTCTGCAACCAGCCGCTGCAAAGCCTCGCGAATCGGCGTCGTCGAGATCCCGTACAGGTCTGCCAGCTTGCGGATCACCAGCGTTTGCCCGGGATTGAAGGTTCCCGAGATCAGCCCCTGCCGTAGTGCGGCATAAGCCCTATCGTTCAGTGTTTCGTGGGTGAGTTTCAGCATTCAGTTCTTCCGACGAGACCCAAAAGAGGGACAACTTGAACTAAAGATGCCGGTCCATCAACTCCGAAGAGTTCAATCCATGGCATACGGAGCGAACCAGCCGGAGAACTTTGGCCGACACAGGTCGATCCGTTCATCGTCTCCGGCCGGCATGTCCGTGATCGACATGGCCCAAACCCGCATTTTCTAAGCGACTGGTATGGTTTGCAGGACGCTGTCAAGCGTGCTGAGCAACAGGTCGGCCTCGGCAATACCGAATGGCAGAGGTGGCCTGATCTTCAAGACATTGGCATTGGGTCCCGATGCGCTGATCAGAATGTTGCGCTCCCTGAGGCCGTTCACCACGGCCGCTGTCTCCTGCGAGGCGGGCCTGTCGATGGAACCGCCCCGAAGCAATTCGACGCCAATGAAAAGACCTGCGCCGCGCACTGAGCCTATGATCGGATGGCTCTGCGACAAGGCGATGAGCCCGTTGCGGAGATGGTCTCCTGTAGTCCTGGCATTTTCCACCAGTCCTTCATCCCGGATAATGTCAAGAACCGCCGTGGCAGCGGCCATCGCGACGTTGCTGCCGCCAAAGGTGTTGAAGTAGCGCGACTTTCTGCCGAAATCGTCCAACAGGTCGCGGCGCGACACCATGGCTGCGACAGGATATCCATTTCCCATCGGCTTGCCCATCGTCACGATATCCGGGGTTAGTTCGTGGCGCTGAAAGCCCCAGAAACGGTCGCCGGTTCGGCCAAAACCCGCCTGAACTTCGTCGGCGATGAAGAGGCCCCCCGCCTCACGGAACAGCTTGACTGCCGGGGCGAGGAAGCCCGGCGGGTCTGAGAATATGCCGTCGCTGGAAAAGATGGTGTCAACCAACAGCGCCGCTGGGCGCACGCCCTGGCGCCGCATCTCGGCCAGGGCGCCCTCCACGCCCAAGGCGAAGGCTGCGGCGACATCGCGGCCTTGCCGCGGATCAAGGGGAGCGTCGACTGCAAAGACATCACGACCGGGCGGCACGCCCAACCCGAGAGACGGCGACAGGCCGGCGATCGTTTCGGTGACCCCATGGTAGGCCAACCGGGTGATGATGATGCCGCTGCCGCCTGTGGCATTCTTGGCAACCCGAATGGCCAGATCATTCGCCTCGCTTCCGGTGCAGGTGAACATGACCCTGTCGAGCGCTGAGGGGAAGAGATCCAGAAGCCATTCGGCAAAGTCCAGAACGCCGTCACTGAGATAACGCGTATGCGTGTTCAGGATCGACATCTGCTTCGTCACGGCCTCGATCACGCGGGGGTGGCAGTGTCCGACAGACGGCACATTGTTGTAGGCGTCGAGAAAGCGCTGGCCATGCGCATCGTGCAGCCAGACCCCCTGCGCAGAAACCGGGTGAAATGGCTGGTCGTAGAAGAGCCGGTACGAAGGCCCGAGCAGCCTGTCCCGTTTCGCGACGGTTTCGCGGTCACGGTCATCCAGCCTTTCGGCCTTCGCCGGGTCGAACGCATTGATCATTGCTTGAGATCCACTCATGCCAGTTCTCCCTGTGACGCGCGGTGGAATTTCTGATCGACCTGATCGGCGGGCAGGGCGGCGAGAGCCAGCAGGCCCGCCACAGCGCTTTTCTGGTTTCGCAAGATATAGTCCCGGTTTTCGGGGTATTGGGAGGCGCGCCAGTTTGTGATGATGACCGTCATCGCCAGGCGGGTTGCAAGCAGCACAGGAAGCGCTGCAACCTCGTCTGGGTGCAAGGGCATCACAGACCGGTAGGCGGCTAGAAACCGGCACAACGGCGCAAGAGGCTCGGTGCCGTTCGCAAAAAGATAGGAACATGCCACCGCGATATCGCAAGCCAGCGGGCTCTCTACCATGTCACCAAAATCGATCACGCCCGCGATGGCGCCCGTTTCGGGCGAGACGAGCACATTGTGCGGATTGAGGTCATTGTGAATGACCTGGTGACGCAGTGGAGCGAGCGCAATGGACTCAAAACGATCAAGCGCGTCGGAGGCGAGGCTCCGGTGGAGGGGGTCTTCGGTCATAGGGAGATAGGCGCGCAATTTCGCCGCGTGTTTGAGGTCCCAGAGCAATTCGTGGCCGGCGCCCGGGTGGCGGAAGCCGGACAGCGCCTGGCCCATCTTCGCGGCCGTCAGGCCCAGGCCGGTCTGCTGTTCGGCGCTTGTCACATCCCCGGTCATGGGGACGCCGTCGAGATAACTCAGCATGTAGCAAAAGCGTGTTTGACCCTCGACATCGCTCCACGGGAAAATATCTGTTCCGCCAAGGGTGCGGATGACCCGCTGGATCGGAAGGTCGGGCGCGACCTGTTCCAGGTGTCGCATCGCGCCGACCCGGAAGTCGATTGTGGATCGGGCTTCGGCCGCATTGGCGACCTTGAGCAGAAATTTCGGGCGACCATCGATCATCAGCATAAAGTTCTGATCTCGTTCGCTTTTGAGCGCCTTGGCGGCAACCTTGAGGCCGTAGTGCTCTGAACTGACGGAAACCGCTTCGTCGAGGGTCATCGCAACGGATGTGGTTGTCAGAGAGTCCCTGGGACGCAACACGCGCTCAAGGTCATTCATGTTTCGTACTCCTGTCTCTGGGTGAACCAATCGTCACGTAAAGATGATATATCATATATCATGACACACCTGCAAGGCGGCCTGTATGGCCCCCGTTTAGGTGTCGCGATGGAGTAAAACCACCAAAAAGGTCCGGGTGAAGTCATCGGCAAAGGCAGTTGACGCCCGACGGAAATTATGTTCGGTATACCATATCACAAAATAAGCTGCTCGAAATTAACGGCGGCACGCAGACTCTTGGGGATCTTATGCAGGGAATTCATTCCGAACCTGGAAGTGCAGTGGGAGCGTCAGTGGCAGTTGCGGCGCAGGCCGGTCAGTCAGTGCCAATGCGTCGTGAGGGGCAGGCTCCGGGCAAAGGGGCAGAGCTTGTTCGGCTCGTCGACGTCTCGAAGACCTTTGGTACGAAGGAGGCGTCTCACACGGTCCTTCAGGATGTGAACTTCAGCATCGTCTCGGGAGAATTCTTTATCCTCCTCGGTCCGTCCGGTTGCGGCAAGACCACCCTGCTGCGTTTGCTTGGGGGCTTTGAATATCCCACAACAGGTATCATTGCGCTTGACGGGGTTGATCTATCGAATGTGGCGCCGCATCGGAGACCGATCAACACGGTATTCCAGTCCTATGCGCTCTTTCCGCACATGACGGTCCGCCAGAACGTTGCCTATGGGCTGCGTATGCTGAAGTGGCCGACCGACAAGCTGAATGCCAGGGTCAGCGAGGTGTTGGAACTCGTGCGGCTCAGTCAATTTGAAGGCCGGCGACCGGCGCAGTTGTCTGGTGGCCAGCAGCAGCGCGTTGCACTCGCACGGGCTCTTGCGCCTTCGCCGCGGCTGCTTCTGCTCGACGAGCCGCTGTCTGCTCTGGATTTGAAGCTTCGCAAGGGAATGCAGGCTGAGCTGAAGCGGCTGCAGCGCGAGACGGGGATCACGTTTGTCCTCGTGACGCATGACCAGGAAGAAGCGCTGGCGATGGCGGATCGTGTCGCAGTCGTGGATGGTGGTCGGGTTCTGCAAATCGGCCCCCCTGAAGACGTCTATACCAAGCCAACGAACCCGTTCGTCGCCGACTTCATCGGGGAAGCAAACCTCGTTGCCGGCGAGCTGTTTGGTCGCCCGGGCATGGTTCTCGCGCTGCGGCAGGAAAGCCTGACCTTCTCGCCCGGTCCGGGTCGGATGCGTGGTGTCGTGTCTGCGATTACTTTCCTCGGCAGCGATATCCTGTACGAGGTGAAGGTCGGCGAGGGGCAAGCCGATCTACGCATGCGCGGACGTCGGGAAACCACACCAAAGCTGGATGTCGGTGCGGAGGTTTTTGTCGATTGGGCCGAGGCATCTGAGTGGTGGATGTCCAAATGAGCCTCATTCGCCCTCGATCTGCCGCGCTGCTTCTCGCCCCTGCGGTTCTTGCGATTGTCGTTTTCATGGCGCTGCCATTGTTGCTGGCGCTCGCGGTTTCCTTCATGACGGCGGATACCTATGGGGGCGCCCATCTTCCCCTGACATTCTCCGCCTATGTGCAATTGTTGTTCGAACAGGATTTCGATGAGTCGTGGGCATTCACGGCAAGTTATCTGCAGATTTTCGTCCGTTCGACACTGCTTGCCATCGCCGCCACATTGCTCACGTTGCTGTTTGCGCTACCGGTCGCATGGCACATCGTTTGCCAAAGACCTGAAGTCCGAAGCTTGATGCTTTTTGCAATCACGCTTCCCTTCTGGACCAATCTTCTGATCCGGACGTATTGCTGGGTCCTGATTCTGCGCGACCACGGGCTTGTCAACCAATTGCTTGTCGGAAGCGGTGTCGTGTCCGCGCCTGTCGCCCTTTTGTACAATAATGGCGCTGTCTTGCTGGGGCTGGTCTATTCATTCCTGCCCTTCATGGTCTTGCCGATTTATTCGACGCTCGAGCGCATGGACACCCGCCTCATCGAGGCGTCTCACGATCTCTATGCCGGCAGGATCCAGACACTTCTAAACGTGGTCTGGCCGGCCGCGAAACCTGGCGCAGCCGCCGGCGCCATCTTGGTCTTCGCCCCCGCGCTCGGCGCATTTGTCACGCCGGACCTGCTGGGTGGCGGCAAGGTGATGTTGATCGGAAATCTCATCCAGAACCAGTTTTCCTCGGCCCGAAACTGGCCGTTCGGAGCGGCGGTGGCGATCATTTTGACGGCAATCGTGCTTGCCGCAATTTGGGTACAGACAAAGCGCGAAAGCCGCATGGGGGAGGAAAGAACATGACTGCGGGCGATAATGTCCTCCAGGCAAAGGCGCTTTTGGCCAAGACCTCGACCAAAGCTCCGTTTGATTGGCGTCGAACGCCGGGCCTTGGCGTGGCAACCGGTTCTGTTTTCGCGTTCCTTTATCTGCCGTTGATCGTCCTTTCGATCTATTCCTTCAATGGCGGGGACCAGGTGACGGTCTGGAGCCATGTCAGTTTGCGCTGGTTTCGCGAGATCTTTCGAAATGACGCCATTCAGCTGGCAACCTGGAACAGCCTGATCGTCGCGACGGCGGCGACAATCATCAGCACGATTTGTGCAATCTGCGCGGCGATGGCTCTTGAGCGCGGTGCGCGCTTGGCGGGGCGGAACCTGTCGATTTCCCTCATTGCGATGCCGCTCGTGGTCCCGGAAATTGTGACCGCGGTGGCGACGCTGATCTTCTTCACGTCCATTGGGCTGAAACTGGGCATCGGCAACCTGATCGTCGCCCATACGGTTTTCTGCATTCCGTTCGCGATGCTGCCCATTCGGGCCCGATTGCGGGAGATGGGTGAGGCCGCAGAAACGGCAGCGCGCGATCTTTACGCCAGTGAGTGGAAGGTCTTTTGGACCGTCACCCTGCCGCTTCTTATGCCGGCCGTTCTTTCCGGCGTCATGCTCGCATTCGTCACCTCGCTGGATGACTTCATTATCAGTCAGATGGTTGCGGATCCCGGCATGACGACTTTGCCAATGTACATCTACGGGATGATCAGGCTTGGCGTGAAGCCGGAGGTCAATGCGGTGTCGACGCTTCTCCTGCTGGCGTCCATGACGCTGGTCGGCGGTGCCTATCTGCTTTCAAAATACAAAAAATAACCAACATAAAAGGAGAACGCGATGAAAATGGGATTTGTAGTCAATTCGGCAGCAGCACTGTTTCTGCTGTCCACAACGGCAGCCTTTGCGCAGGAGGAGCTGTATTTCTTCAACTGGTCCAATGCGACCTCGCCCGAACTGCTGGAGAAATTCGAGAAGGAAACCGGGATCAAGGTGATTGTCGATGTCTTCGACAACAACGAAACGGCACTTGCAAAACTGAAGTCCGGCACTGGCGGCTACGACGTCCTTGACGCCACCAGCGATTTCCTTCCGATCTACATCAAGGAAGGCTTGCTTCGGGAAATCGACGTCGCGGGCATGCCAGGCTTCGACAACATTGATGACAAGTGGAAGAAACCGGTCTGGGACCCGGAGGCCAAGTACTCGCTCAGCTGGTATTGGGGCACCACCTCGTTTGCGGTCGACACAGCCGTTTATAAAGGACCGACTGACAGCCTGTCGATTTTGTTCGAGCCCCCAGCAGAGCTCGTCGGTAAAATCGGGATGTTTTCATCGCCCACCGAGGTGATGTCGCTGGCGCTGACCTATCTTGGCAAGGATCAGTGCAACACCAATCCGGCTGACCTGAAGGAGCTGCAGGCCTTGCTTGAGAAGCAGAGGCCAGCTGTCAAACTCTACAACTCAGACGCCGTCGTCGAGCGGATGTCTTCGGGCGAGACGGCCGCAAGCCAGGACTGGAACGGGGACGCGATGCGCGGGCGCCTGGCGCGTCCGACGGTCAAATTCGTTTACCCGAAAGAGGGGATGGTCGCCTGGGCTGAGACCCTGTCGATCCCGAAGACCGCCCCGCATCCGGAAAATGCAATGAAGTTCATCCAGTTCCTGATGAAACCGGAGAACTCGGCCTTGCAGGCGAACTTTGTCCGGTATGCCAGCACCATCAAAGGAGCCGAACAATACTACATTCCCGAACTGCAAGGTGCCCCTGAACTGACCATTCCGGAAGGAACCCGGCTTGTGTTCTCCGAGCCCTGCGGTGAGCAGGCGATCAAGTACTACGACAAGATCTGGACCAAGCTGAAGAACTGACGCGAAAGTGCTGCCGCGACCGGCTCGCCACTCCCGAGGCCGGTCGCGACTGCCTGCTTGAGCACTATTTTGCGGGGACGCAATCGACGCAATGGCATCGAAAGCCTGAGAGCCTGCCCCCGACGAACTCTCGATACGCAGTGCCCCGAGGCCAACTGTTTCCCCAGATCAAGGGGAACCGGAGCGGCGTGCTGTGCGCAAACCATGAACGGAGGCATTCGAATGCACCCCCATCTGTCTAACGCGTCATCCTCGCTGCTTGACAATCTTCAGCCCCCCGCTGTGCCGCTTGACGTCCTCATGTCTTTTGCCAAGTCCCACTATGGCTTAAGCGGGACCTGGAGTGAGCTGTCTGGCGAGCGTGACCAGAACTTCCGCGTCAGCGATGACCAGGGTGGCGTCTGGCTCTTCAAGCTCTGCAGTCCGCGAGAAGCCGATGGGGTGTTCGAGGGCCAGGTCCTGGCACTGGAACATATCGCGCGCACAGACCCCGGCCTTCCGGTTCCGCGCGTCAGGCACACCAATGATGGCTTGTTATTGGCAAAGCTCCATCATGCCGGCTTGGATCATTGCGTGATCGTGCTGTCTTATCTGCCAGGCAGCGTTTTGGGAGCAGCACCGCTTTCGAGCGAGCGGCTGTATGAGGTGGGCCAGCTGGTGGCGCGGTTGGGCCGGGCCTTGCGCGGTTTCATTCATGCTGGCCCGGCGACGCGCCATCTGGCTTGGGATCATCGCCACCTGGCAGATCTGTTGCCCCATGTGGGCGTGCTGCCCGAGGAGCAACAGGCCCGTTCGGCACGGCTCATCTCGGCATTCTGCAAAGACCGGTTGCCGGTCCTCGAAACACTGCGCTCCCAGATTATCCATGGTGACGCGCACCCCTTCAATACCTTGACGGATGGGGAAGGGATCGTTGGCGTGATTGATTTCGGCGACATGATTGCCGGTGCACTCATTCAGGATCTGTCCAACACCCTTGCGGACTATCTGATACCCGGCGCCGACAATCAGCGCATCATGTTGGAAATTACCAAGGGCTATCATTCGATTACGCCCCTGGAAGAGCAGGAGCTGGAGGTCTTGCTGCCTCTGGTGGAAACCAGGATCTTGATGAATCCATTGATCCTGGCTCTTCGTTCACAAGGTGGGGCCCCGGAGTCGATCTTCGAGGATTACTGCCGGCGCGCATTTCCCTTGCTGGATGAACTTGAAGCTCAGCGCACGGTGTTTGTGAATGTCCTGCGGCGCGGTGCTGCCCTTCCGCCGCTTTCGACCTTGGTTTCGGACAGCGTCGAGGGCATGCTGGAGCGTCGCAAGAGTGTGATGGGCAAGAAGCTCTACATGTTCTACGACACGCCGCTGCATCTGGTGAAGGGGCAGGGCGTTTGGCTGACGGCCAAAGACGGAAAGTCCTACCTCGACTGCTACAACAACGTGCCGCATGTTGGCCATTGCCACCCCTATGTGATCGGGGCAATCGAGCGCCAGATGCGCCAACTGAACACCAATACGCGGTATCTGTCTGAGCAGTCGATCGCCTATGCCGAACGGTTGACGGCCACGTTGGATAAAAGCCTGAGTGCCGTCATCTACGTCAATTCCGGCAGCGAAGCGAATGACATAGCGTGGCGCATGGCGAAGGCGTGGACGGGACGCTCCGGCGGCCTGGCGATGGATTTTGCCTATCACGGCGTCACCGACGCCATTGATCCCTTTTCCCCGTCCAATGACATGGAAAACTGGAAGTTCCCGCATATGCGGGTCATCACACCACCGGACGACTATCGGGGGCCGTTCAAGCGGGGAGACAACAACATCGCTCAGCGCTATGCCGATCTGGCGGATGCGCCGATCAGTGACCTTGCGCAATCCTCCTATGGTGTCGCCGCCGGCATGGTCGATTCGGCCTTCATGACCAATGGCATGCTGGATGTGCCTCAGGGCTATCTCTCTGCGGTTGTCAGCAAGATCAGAGCCGCAGGCGGACTGTTTATCGCTGATGAGGTTCAGTCCGGCTTTGGACGTATGGGTACGGCCATGTGGGGCCATCAGCACCACGGTGTCGTGCCGGATTTCGTGACGATCGGAAAACCTGCGGGCAACGGGCATCCCATCGGAGTCCTTATCACCCGGCCGGAGATCCTCGATCACTTCACGAAAACGGCGCCCTTCTTCTCCACCTTCGGGGGAAACAACGTTTCATGTGCCGCGGGCATCGCGGTCTTGGATGTCATCCGGGACGCGAATCTGGTCGAGAACTGCAAGACCACCGGTGCCTATATGAAGGCGCGCTTGCTTGAATTGAAAGACAAGTTCGATCTGATTGGCGATGTGCGCGGGGTCGGTTTGGCGCTTGGCGTCGAACTTGTTCGCGATCGGCACACTCTGGAGCCGGCCAAGGCAGAAACCAAGCGCGTGGTGGACTTGATGCGCGAGCAAGGCGTTCTGATCGGTTCAGAAGGTGTGCTTGGCAACATTCTGAAGATCAGGCCGCCTGCCGTGCTCCAGCCCGCCCATGTCGACATCGCCGTGGCAGCGCTGGAACAGGCACTGCTCCAAATCTAGCAACAGGAAAAGGGTCTGGTCCGGCAAGACCGCTGGGCAGGCTTTGCCGAGATCAACACGCTGAGCCTCACCATAAGGGCTGCCTTTGACGTGTTGATCATTTCAATGGCCGAAAGGCGCAGCAGAATACTCAATGACCAACGAGATTGGATTGCATAACATGAAAGCGGACTTGATCATTCTCGACGGAAACGTCCTGACGATGGATGACGAAGCTCCGAGAGCCGAGGCTGTGGCCGTGGCAAACGGCAAGATTGTCGCTGTCGGTTCGAATGCCGACATCGGCGCGTGGCAGACACCGTCGACCAGAGTGATCTCGGCGCGCGGCGGAACTGTCCTGCCCGGGTTCGTTGAGGCCCATATGCATCTCTTTGGCGGAGGCTCCCAGCTGGCGCATCTTGACCTGTCGGGTGTGCTCGGATTCGAAAACGTCGCGGCAGCAGTCAGAGATTATGCTGCGAAAAATCCAGAGACGAAGCTCCTGACCTGCAAGATGGCCAGCTACATGATGTTGGGGGATGGGATCCGTCTCGACAGGCATCATTTGGATCGGATCCTTCCGGATCGGCCACTTGCCTTCATCTCGTTCGACAATCACACCATGTGGGGCAACACGTTCGCGCTTGAAAAGGCAGGGTTGCTGCACGGTCTCAAGCTGAGCCCTGGCAATTCCGTCGTCATGGGCGATGACGGCCTCGCCAATGGGGAACTCAATGAAGCGGAAGCCTATGGGCCGCTTCTCGTCTTTGGCGGTCTTGACAGAGCGATGCTCGGCTTGACCACCGGTGGCGAACCCGATCCGAAGCCGAGCGCGGCCGAGTTCGCCGCCGATGTCCGGACGGTGAAGGAGGCATTGAAATGGTGTGCCCAGCACGGGATCACATCGATCCACAACATGGATGGCAACCTTTACACC
This sequence comes from Rhizobium sp. AG855, assembly GCF_003610655.1. NCBI lineage: Bacteria > Pseudomonadati > Pseudomonadota > Alphaproteobacteria > Hyphomicrobiales > Rhizobiaceae > Rhizobium > Rhizobium sp. AG855. The sequence continues at coordinate 1,439,798 of NZ_RAQG01000003.1, forward strand.
TTCGAGATCCTCGAGGAAATTCAGCGTGATGGCGATCTGCTGTGCCGTGTGAAAGTGCCGTTCCACTACAAGAACTTCATGAAACTGGATGACCTCAAAAAGGCGTCATTCATGACGGAGCGTTACAACTCCGAATGGCTGTCCAGCGGTCTTGTGAAAATGTTCTATGACGGCATTCTGGATGGGCACACGGCCTATATGGTGGAGGGATATGCCGATCAGCCCGGATTCAAGGGCGAACCTCTTTTCTCGCAGAAACAGTTCAACGAGGTCGCGATCGAGGCTGACAGGCTGGGGCTGCAAATTGCCGTGCACGCCGTCGGCAGCGGGGCGGTTCACTCTGTCCTGAACGGCTATGAAGCCGTTGCCCGTGCCAACGGACCCAGAGACCGGCGTCATCGGGTAGAACATATCGAGGTCATCCATCCTGACGACCTGCCCCGTATTGCAGAACTCGGCGCGATCGCCTCGGTCCAGCCGCCGCATCCGCCCGGCGTCATGGGCATTCCGTTGGAACCAACGCTCACGGTGGTTGGTGAGGATCGGTGGGAGTATTTCTACGCCTTCCGCACCATCAAGGAGACAGGGGCGCATGTTGTCTTTTCGTCCGACTGGCCTGTTGCCGATCTGAATGTGATGCGGGGAGTGCACGCCTCCATGGATCGCACGCCCTATCTCCCGCATTTGCCTGACCAGCGTTTCTCGCTTCATGAGGCACTTCGGGGCTATACCGTTGAAGGTGCCTATGCGGAACACGCTGAAGATCTCAAAGGCAAGCTCAAGGCTGGCATGCTTGCCGATATCGTCGTGCTGTCTGCCGATGTTGAGGCTGTGGCGAAAAATGACATTCCCGCCATTCGGCCCCTTGTTACGATATGCGGTGGAAGGATAACCTTCGAGGCCACGCAGTAGTGCCTATGTCGTCACGGGGCGCTCGAAAGGGCGGCCATCAAATCGCTGGCTTTATCGGGTCGGACATCAGGTTCTGCCCTAAGTTGATCAAGAGGGGAATCGTTTGCGCTACATTCGTCCGAGTTCATTAGAAGATGCCATAGGGCTGTTGAATGAGGCCCCGGGCAAGGCCGCCATTCTGGCCGGCGGAAGCGATCTGCTGGTGAGAATGAAAGGCGGCTTTACCGAGCCCGACCTTATCATCGACATCAAGAGCATCGATGGATTGAGCCGCATCACGGAAGGCGACGATGGTTTCGTCATCGGTGCCGCAGTCTCCTGCGCAGTCCTCGGCGAGACTGTCGGTCTTCGGCGCGCGTGGCCCGGCGTTGTCGAAGGGGCGAACCTGATCGGCTCCAAGCAGGTGCAGGGACGTTGCACGATCGTCGGCAACCTCTGCAATGCATCACCTGCGGCCGACAGCGTGCCGGCGCTGGTGGCGGCCGGTGCCAAGGCCCTGATCAAGGGACCGGCCGGCTCCCGCACGATCCCGGTCGAACAGGTGCCCGTGGCCCCCGGCAGGACGTCGCTCGCCAAGGGCGAGATCATCGAAGCCATTTTGCTTGGCAAGCGCCAGCCAAATTCAGGCGATGCCTACCAGCGGTTCACGCCGCGCACGGAGATGGACATCGCTGTTGTCAGTGCTGCCGTCAACCTGACACTCGACGATCAGGGTGTGGTCCAGTTTGCGCGCGTCGCCCTTGGGGCTGCGGCGCCGACCGTGCTTCTCGTCGAAGCGGCAGCCGAGATTCTTGTCGGTTCGCGTGTCGATGAGGAGACGTTGGAGCGCCTCGCCGAGACGTGCTCTGCCGCCTGTCGCCCGATCGACGACAAGCGTGGCACGATCGAATTCCGGAAAAAAGTTGCGGGTGTGCTGGCCAAGCGGGTCGCGCTCACCGCCTATCAACGTGCGGGACAGAAGTGATGGCAGGCATAGCAGTTTCCACGACAATCAATGGCGACAACGCCGAATTCCTCTGTCATCCCGACGAAACGCTGCTTGACGTGTTGCGTGATCGCCTGGGCCTCATGGGGGTGAAGGAAGGATGCGGCACCGGCGATTGCGGCGCTTGCAGCGTCATTCTCGATGACCGTCTGGTCTGTTCCTGTCTGGTGCTTGGCGCTGAGGCAGAAGGCCGGAAAATCGAGACCGTCGAGGGCATGGCCCAAGGTGACAAACTCCATCCGCTGCAGCAGAAATTCCTCGAGCATGCCGCGCTTCAATGCGGGATCTGCACACCGGGCTTTCTGATTGCGGCGAAGGATCTTCTCGCTAAGAACCCGGATCCGACGGAAGAGGAAATCCGGTTCGGCCTTGCTGGAAATCTCTGCCGTTGCACCGGCTATGACAAGATCGTGCGCGCCGTCCAGGACGCGGCCAGCGTGATGAGAGGAGCATGACCATGGATTTTGATCCCAGCCACGCCAAGCGCAGCTTCTCCTCCGTTGGCACCCGCCCCATCCGACCGGATGGGGTCGACAAGGTGACGGGCCGCGCCCGCTATGGCGCAGATTTCAATATGCCGGGTCAACTGGTCGGGCGCATCCTGCGCAGCCCCCATGCCCATGCGATCATTCGCAAGATCGACACATCGAAGGCCGAGCAGCTTGCCGGCGTCAAGGCCGTGCTGACTGCAGCAGATCTGCCCGACTTCACCGATGGTGACGCGGCGATGTATGACATTCTCGACAACTGCATGGCCCGCAGGAAGGCGCTCTATGACGGGCATGCCGTCGCTGCGGTCGCCGCAGTCGATGCGCGCGTCGCCAAACAGGCGCTCAAGCTGATCGAGATCGAATACGAAATCCTGCCGCATGTCACCGACGTTGACGAAGCGTTTGCGGATGGCGCCCCTCTGATCAATGACACGATCATAACCGCGGGTGTTGAGCCCAGGCCAGAGCGCGCGTCGAATGTCTCGATGCGAAGCCAGTTCGGCCACGGCGATGTCGATGCCGGCATGGCAAAGGCCGACTTTGTGGTCGAGCGGACCTTCAAGACCGAACAGACGCATCAGGGCTATATCGAGCCGCATGCCTGCGTCGCCAATTTCAACGCCGATGGCACGGCGGAACTCTGGGTTTGTACGCAGGGGCACTTCGTCTATCGCCAGCATTGCGCCCAGTTGTTGGGCATCGCGGCCTCCAAACTGCGTGTGACGTCGTCCGAAATCGGCGGCGGCTTTGGCGGCAAGACCCATGTCTGGGCCGAACCGGTCGCGCTGGCGCTGTCGCGCAAGGCCGGCAGGCCGGTCAAGCTGGTCATGACGCGCGACGAGGTGTTTCGCGCATCGGGTCCGACGAGTGCCACGTCGATCGACGTGAAAATCGGCGCCATGAAGGACGGAACGATCGTGGCTGCCGATGCGACGCTCCGCTATTCTTGCGGTCCCTATACCGGCGCCTGGGCCGAGACCGGTGCGATGACGGCATTTGCCTGCTACAAACTCGAAAATGTCCGGACGGTCGGCTACGAAGTGCTGGTCAACCGGCCAAAGACCGCCGCCTACCGCGCACCGTCTGCGCCGATGGCAGCCTTCGCGGTGGAAAGCGCCATCGACGAACTTGCCAAGAAACTCGGCATGGATGCGGTCGACTTCCGGATCCAGAACGCGGCAAAGGAAGGGACCAGGTCGTCTTACGGCCCGGTCTACGGCCCGATCGGCATCGGCCCGACGCTGGAGGCGGTGAAGAACCACCCGCATATGAGGGCACCCCTGGGTGAGAACCAGGGGCGTGGCATGGCCTGTGGCTTCTGGTTCAACTTTGGCGGCCAGACCTGCGTCGACCTCAACATCGGCATGGACGGCACGGTTTCGCTGGCGGTTGGCACTGTCGATGTCGGCGGCTCGCGCGCCTCGCTGTCGCTGGTCGCGGCAGAAGAGCTCGGGATCGATTACGGTCAGGTCAGGGCGGTGATCGCCGACACGTCCAGCCTCGGCTACAATGACATGACCGATGGCAGCCGGGGAACTTTCTCATCGTCGATGGCCACCATTTCCGCCGCGCGCAACGCCATCAAGACCCTGCGCGAGCGCGCCGCGCAAATGTGGGATATTCCCGTCGAGGAAGTGGCCTGGGAACGCGGGCATGCGGTCGCCACGGGGAGCAGTCACGGAAATCTTCCGCCTCTCTCCCTCAAGGAGATTGCAGCGGCTTCCGGCAACACGGGGGGGCCAATCGCCGGTCACAGCGAACTCGTGGCCGATGGCGCTGGCGTGTCCTTTGCCACGCACATCTGCGATGTCGAGGTCGACCCCGAAACGGGCGGCACCAGGGTCCTGCGTTACACGGTGGTGCAGGATGCCGGCAAAGCCGTGCATCCGACCTATGTCGAAGGACAGTATCAGGGCGGCGCGGCGCAAGGCATCGGCTGGGCGCTCAACGAGGAATATATCTACGGCAAGGACGGCAGGCTGCAGAATGCCGGCTTCCTTGACTATCGTATTCCCGTCTGTTCGGATCTGCCCATGATCGATACGCAAATTCTGGAGATCCCCAATCCCAACCATCCCTATGGGGTTCGCGGCGTCGGGGAGACATCCATCGTCCCGCCGCTCGCAGCGGTGGCCAATGCCGTGTCCAACGCCGTGGGTGTGCGAATGGAGCATATTCCAATGTCGCCGCCGCGGATCCTGGCGGCGCTCGATGCCTGAGGAGGCCAGATGGTCGAGGTAACGTTGTGGGGCTCGCTCGCGGCAGCGGCCGACAACAACAGCAAGGTCGAGATCGAGGCAAGAAATATCCGGGAACTGTTCAAACGGTTGGCTGAACGGTTCCCGGCGCTCGAACCCCTCATGGACCGAGGCATCTCGGTGGCCATCGACGGAACGATCTATCGCGACACCTGGTCGAAGGAACTGCCGACGGGAGCGGAAATCTATCTGCTGCCAAGGCTGGCCGGCGGCTGATCGACTGTACGGATAGGTCGGATGTTATCAATTGATTCAATGGATTGCGCAATTCTGTATGTACCAAGTACCAGAAGACGGAGGTAGGGAAATGTCTTTTGGTAGGCGCTACCTCCGCCAGCGCACCACGCAGTTGGCGCTCGCCATATACGCGTGACATCTGCCGAATTTGGCCAATAGCCTGATGGGCATTCGGCCACCAGGGGATCACAAACGCTTTGCGCGTCATCTTGGTGAAGTGAACCGCTTCGGCATCTTTGTCGGTACTGCTTTTGATATCCGGTTCGTCGCAACGAAGGCGATAGCGAACGGGAATGGCGGCTTTGAGCCGAGACATTGATCGCGCAACCATTCACGATCGCGTTCCAGACCACCTTGCCGAGGGATTTGCAGCCAGCCGGCATCATGTGCTGGACAAGATAGTGGATATGATCCACTATCTTGTCCAGCACATTACGTGCAGCCGAACGCGAACAAAGTTACAAAAAAACTAGGGGAACTTATGTCGCAAAACACCACGTCGGCCGACGTGGTGCTCTCCGTTCGTAATCTCACGGTGGATCTGCCGCCGGGAATGGAGCGTACCCACGCGGTCAAGGACATTTCCTTCGATCTTCATGCGGGGGAAATCCTCTGCATCATCGGTGAGTCCGGATCGGGCAAGTCCGTCACCGCCAATACCATCATGGGCCTGCTGTCACCCGCGATCAAAGTCAGCGCGGGCGAGATCCATTTCCGCGGAATGGATATTCTGGCCGCTCGCGAGGAGAAGATCCGTCCCTTGCGGGGCCGGGCCGTGTCCATCATCTTCCAGGACCCGCTGTCCGCCCTCAATCCGCTGATGACCGTCGGTGACCAGATTGCTGAGGTTCTAGAGGCGCATGGATACGGAACGGCGGAAGCCCGCAAGGACAAGGTTCTCGCTCTGCTGGAGGAAGTGGGGCTGCCCGATCCGCCGTTGATGCGACTGCAGTATCCGTTCCGTCTTTCCGGCGGCCAACGACAACGGGTGATGATCGCGATGGCGCTGGCGCTTGACCCGGAAGTGTTGATCGCCGACGAACCGACGACGGCGCTCGACGTGACGACCCAGGCGCAGATTCTCGATCTCGTTCGCGCGATCCAGAAGCGCAAGGGCATGAGCGTCATGTTCATCACCCACGACTTTGGCGTTGTGGCCGAAATCGCCGATCGCGTCGTGGTGATGGAAAAGGGCCATCTAGTGGAGCAGGGCCGGGCCGATCAGGTGTTGGTCAGTCCTGCGCATCCCTATACAAGACGGCTCGTCGCCGCCGTGCCGCGCATGCGCACGACTGCCGGGGTGATCAGCGAGGCCCCGCCCGTCGTTCTGGAAGTGGAAAATCTCGAAAAGGAATATCGCAGCAGCGGCTCGCTGTTTCACAAGGCGCGTGTCGTTAAGGCAGTCAATCGCGTAAGCTTCCGGCTGCGCAAGGGGCAAACCCTTGGTGTCGTCGGCGAAAGCGGATCGGGCAAGTCCTCGCTCGGTCGTGTGCTGTTGAAGCTTTTGGAGCCGGACAGCGGCTCGATCCGCTTCGACGGGCGCGACATAGCCGCCATGACGGAAGAGAGCTTCAAATCGCTCCGTCCCTATATCCAAATGATTTTCCAGGATCCCTTTGCGTCGCTCAATCCGCGGCATACGATCGGCAGGATCCTGACGGTTGGGCCGGTTGCGCACGGTATCTCCGTGGCGGAAGCCCGTACGAAGGCGCTGAGGCTCCTGGAACTGGTCGGTCTCGACGAACAGGCCTATGACCGTTTTCCGCACGAATTTTCCGGCGGTCAGCGCCAGCGCATCGGCATTGCCCGGGCGCTGATGTTCGATCCCGTGGTGCTGGTGGCAGACGAGGCTGTGTCAGCCCTCGATGTCTCGATCCAGGCTCAGATCCTTGAGCTGCTGGCCCGCGTGCAGAGTGAAATGAAGGTGGCCATGATCTTTATTACCCATGATCTCAGGGTCGCGAGCCAGATCTGCGACGAGGTGCTGGTCATGCATAAGGGCGTCGTGGTGGAAGAGGGACCGCCGACGAAGATCTTCCGCGATCCGCAGCACGATTATACCCGCAAACTCGTTGCCGCGATCCCCGGCGCTGACTGGGAACCGGCGGTCGCGACTGGCTGATCACGAGGGGCGACCGGGAGGCGAGTTGCGCCGTCCGGTCGACCGCTCTGCTGCCTTCCGGGGCACCCTTTACGCTGGTTTTTTGTGAAGCCGGCGGCAATGTCGTTGTCCCTTTAAGTGTTTGAAAAAGAACGAAAATAGTTTCATCGTCGCGAATAATTTAGTTGATATTGTCCACTAATTGCCCTTTCATATCTGCACCAAACTGCAATACGAGATGGTCGAAGACCCGCACGGCAACGCCAGGAAATGGTGCTGCCTGACCGGAACCCTTTTGTCCATTCGAACGGAACCCTTGATGAGCAAGCCAACTGCCAAACCGCCGACAGTCCCAGAGGACATCAATATCGATGTGCTGGAAGACACGCTGAGCTTTTATATCCGCACCATCAACCTCGCGGTCTCCCGGGATCTCGATGAACGATTGGAGGGGCTGGATGTCGCAAAAGGCACTGGAAAGATCACCACACTGCTTCTTGTCGACGATTACCCGGGCATCCGGCCCTCTGTCATTGCGCATCTGATCCTCAAGGACCGTTCGGCCATGGGACGGTTGATCGATCAGATGGAGCAGCACGGGCTGATCCGTCGCGAAATGTCACCGGACGATAGCCGTGCCCAGGAGCTCTATATCACCGAAGCCGGGGCGTCTCTTGCAGTCAAGGTGCGCGAGATTGTGCCAAAACAATCGCGGGACTTCTTCTCGTTCATTCCAGAAGACGAGCAGAAGCTGGTGATTGACATCCTGCGACGCGCCTATCGGCGGATTGTGGGGCTGCCATGATGATCTCTCCCCAAAATGCCGTCGTGCTCGTTTCCGGCGCGAACCGCGGTATCGGCGACCATGTGGCAGCCGAACTGCTGCGGCAAGGGTGGTCTGTGTCGCTCGGCATGCGTCGGCCGGTGATGCCCCCCTGGGCCGAAGGCCATGAGAACCGCGTGCATCTGATGGCCTATGACGCCGACGACTCCAACGCGGAACGGCGATGGGTCGACGCGGCACTGAAACGCTTCGGCCGCATCGATGCTCTCGTTGCCAATGCCGGCATCATGATCCCGAAGACGGTGATCGAGGCCGACGACGAGGATATCGACGCCATGATGTCGGTGAATGTCAAGGCGCCGCGCCGTTTGGCCAAGGCCGCTTGGCAGTCGCTCTGCGAGACGGGGCGCGGCCGCGTCATCATCCTCGCGTCGCTGTCCGGAAAGCGGGTAAAATCCGCTGGTGCCGGCAGCTATTCGCTTTCGAAATTCGCGGCCATTGCACTCGCCCACGGCATCCGCCAGGCCGGCTTCGACATGGGCGTGCGGGCGACCGCCGTCTGCCCAGGTTTCGTCGCAACCGACATGGCTGCAGCCTTGACGGAACGCCCCGCCGATCTGCTCACCCAGCCGGACGATCTCGCACGCATCATCGCCATGCTGCTTTCCTTGCCGAACGAGGCCTCCGTTGCCGAATTTGCCGTGAATTGCCAACTTGAGGAGTTCTTCTGAAATGCCCGGTCCTTTTGTCGTTCCCGTCCATGGCGATGCCGAACTGCCGAAACAGGTGGATGTCGTCGTCATCGGCGGCGGGATCATCGGAACCTCGACGGCGCTTGAACTCGCCGACAGCGGCCTTCGGGTCGCGCTGTGCGAAAAGGGTGGCATCGGCCACGAACAGTCCAGCCGAAACTGGGGTTGGGTGCGCATCTCCCGGCGTGATCCCCGCGAAGTGCCGCTGATGGCCGAAGCACTGCGCATTTGGGCCGATCTTAACCGCCGCACCGGCCGCGAGACGGGTTTCAAGCGCTCCGGTATTGTCTTCACCTGTGCCGACGACAAACAGTTCGATGAGCACGAGCGCTGGAACCGAAATCTCGAAGGCTATCAGATCGAGAGCCGCATGCTGAGCGCGGCCGAATTCAACGCGAAGTATCCCGGAAGTCGGATGAAGATCGCTGGCGCTCTCTACACTGCCGGGGATTGCCGCGCCGAGCCGCAGAAGGCTGCTCCTGCGATTGCGGAAGCCGCGCGTGATCGCGGGGCGCATATTCTGACCGAATGCGCAGTACGGGGTCTGCAAATGGCCGGCGGTCGGGTGTCCGGGGTTGTTACCGAGCGCGGCGAAATCGCGTGCTCGTCCGTCGTCCTTGCTGGTGGCGCATGGTCCAGCCTGTTCATGGGCAACAATGGCCTCGACCTGCCGCAGTTGAAGGTGCTGAATTCGGTGCTGCGCACCAAGCCGCTTGAAGGGGGGCCGGAGGAGGCGATCTGGGCGAGCGGATTTGCGCTGCGCAAACGCCAGGATGGCGGCTACACGATTGCCGACGGGACCCGCAATGTCGTCGATATCGTCCCGGCCTCGTTCCGCCATGGCATGAAGTTCTTACCGGCTTTCTCGCATGAATGGCGATCACTGCGTTTCAGACTTTCGGGCCGTTTTTTCGATGAGGCCCGCATCCCCCGTCGCTGGGCGCTCGATGAAGCGTCGCCATTCGAATACAATCGGGTGCTCGATCCCATTCCATCCAAGGCCATGTCGGACGCGGCGCTGAAGCGTCTCTCTGAGGCTTTTCCGGTGTTCAAAAAGGCAGAGATCGCCCAACGCTGGGGCGGCATGATCGACGTCACTCCGGATGCTGTTCCCGTGATCGATGCCATTGATGCGATTCCAGGTTTCCATGTTGCAACCGGATTTTCAGGCCATGGCTTCGGCATTGGCCCGGCCGCCGGCCGTCTGATGGCCGATATTGTCACGGGTCGTACTCCAATCGTTGATCGCCACGATTTCCGTTTCAGCCGCTTTTCCGATGGCTCGAAGATTGAGTTGATCAGCGGTTTCTGAAGAGAGGAGGCAGGCGGTCTGTCCGCCCGCTCCCAATGCATACGGCAGGCAACTGCTGTCGGGAGGCATACCGCCCGCAGAGGCGGATTGAATGACGTGAGATCACTGTCAATCCATCGGATAAAGGGGAACAAAAATGTCCGACCAGAAGAAGCCTTTCATGAACACGACCCGCCGTCAGGCGCTCAGCCTGCTGGCACTCGGCACCTCCGGTGTCCTGCTTTCAGGCCTACCGGGTTTGTCGCGCGCACTGGCACAGGAGGCCAAGAACCCGAAAGGCCAATTGACCGTCGGCTTCTCCCAGGAGCCTACTGTTTTCAATCCGCATATGCCACATATTGAGGTCGACGAAGGCATCCATTTCAGCATCTTCGACCCGCTCTTCTATGTGGATGAGAAGGGGGCTTTTGTTGCAGCGCTGGCGGCCGAGGTCCCGACGGTCGAGAACGGCGGGATTTCCGCCGATGGCCTTTCCTGGAAGGTGAAGTTGCGCGACGACGTAAAGTGGCATGACGGTACGCCGTTCACCGCCGAGGACGTCAAATTCACGCTTGAGCTGCTGGTAGATCCAAATTTCCGCTCATGGCGCAAGACCGGCCATGAATACGTTCGCGAGCTGACAGTCGTCTCTCCGACGGAAATTACCTGGAAGATGGAGAAGCCGTTCGCGCCCTATCCGTCGATCCTTGCCTCTACTTTCATCACACCGAAGCACGCTTTGGGTGCCGAAGCAGACAAAAACACTGCGCCTTACAACAATGCGCCGGTCGGAACCGGCCCGTTCAAGTGGAAGGAACGCGTCGCCGGCGACTACATCCTGCTGGAAGCCAATACGGATTATTTCGCCGATGGCCCGCATATCGAAAAGCTCATCTACAAATACGTGCCTGATCTCAACGTCATGTACACGCAGTTCAAGACCGGCGACATCAACGTCGTTGGCCTGCAGTGGATCACACCGGATCACTATGACGAGGCCAAGGCGCTCGAGGGCAAGGTGGTTACGGTCGTGCCGGGCTCAACCGTTGAGTCCTTCACCTTCAACATGGAGCGGCCGCAGTTCAAGGACCCAAAGGTTCGCGAGGCGCTCTACCACGCCATTGATAAGCAGTCGATCATCGACGCGCTCTATTACGGCTTGCCGTCGCCGACTGAAAGCTATGTGCCGCAACAGTCCTACTACTACAATCCCGACCTTCCGAAACACGAGTACTCGATGGAGAAGGCCAAGGCACTTCTGGACGAAGCTGGCTGGGTGGCCGGCGACGACGGCATTCGCGCCAAGGACGGAGTGAAGCTCGCCTTTACTTGCTCAACCACGGCTGGCAACCACATCCGCGAACAGGTGCAGCAATACATGCAGCAGTCGTTCAAGGACCTCGGCGTGGAGATGACAATTTCCAACCTGCCGCCGGCTGTCATGTGGGGCGACTACTGGATGCTGTCGAAGTTCGACACCGTGATCGTCGGTCTTGATTTCCTCACCGGTCCCGACCCGGATACATCGGACTTCTTCCGATCCAATTCCAGTCCGGCCAAGGGTGGATCCGGCCAGAATACCTGGCAGTTTGCCAATACGGAGGTGGATGAACTGCTGGCCAAGGGCGGCAGCCTCTTCGTGCCGGAAGAGCGCAAGGCGGCCTATCTCAAGATCCAGGAGATCATGCGCGAGGAGCTGCCATTCCTGCCGCTCTTCCAGTATGCGACGGTGCGCGGCCACAAGCAGGGTGTCGAGAACGTGGTGTTCAACATCAACACCCGCATCGACACCTGGAATGTCGGAAGCTGGAGCCTCAGCTGATCGTGACAACGGTTGGGTCTGCCTCAGGCCCTTCACGTCGAGTCGTGACGAACGGAAAGGGGGCGGCTCCGCCAGAGCCGCTCTCCAGCCGGCCGTCGCCGACGATTCCCATGGCTGTCTCAAAGGTGTGTTTCAAACGGAATGCGCCTCGGACCGACCCGGAGCACCGCTCATGTTCGCCTATCTTCTGAACCGCCTCTGGCAAAGCCTCGTGTTGCTCGTGCTCGTCTCGATCATCGGCTTTGCCATTCTCAATCTCGCGCCCGGCGGACCGCTATCGCAATTTGCGCTGACCCCCGGTATGACGCGCGAGGCGCTGGACCGCATCGCCCAGCAGATGGGGCTCGACCGACCGCTGCCGATCCAGTATCTCGACTGGGCTTGGCGTCTGCTGCGGGGAGACTGGGGCACGTCCTATCGTGACCAGCGCCCCGTGCTCGATATCATTTCCGGGCATCTCTTCGCTACGCTTCTGCTGATGGTCTCGTCCACTCTCGTCTCGGTTCTGATCGGGACCTGGATTGGCATCAGGGGCGCCACGAAGCGTTATTCCCTGTTTGATTACACCGCAACCATCGGGGCCATGGTGGCACTGTCGATCCCGACCTTCTGGTTTGGCCTTGTCGCCATCTATGTCTTCGCACTGAAGCTGAAATGGCTGCCGGCCGGCAACATGTACACGATCGGCGACCAGTCCTTCTCTGACTATGCTGTCCACTTGGTGATGCCGAGCCTCGTGCTGGCTCTCGTCAACATTGCCGTGTGGAGCCGCTACATGCGCACGGCCACGCTTGACGTCATCAACCAGGATTTCGTCCGAACGGCCCGCGCCAAGGGACTAACGCCGCGCCGGGTTCTGATGAAGCATGTGGTCGGCAACGCGCTGCTGCCGATGATCACGCTGGCCGGTCTGCAACTTCCGACCATCCTCGGCGGCGCGCTCGTGACCGAGACCGTCTTCACCTGGCCAGGCATGGGCCGGCTTTTCCTCGATAGCCTGGGCTATCACGACTACCCGGTTGTGATGGGCCTGTTGATGTTCTCCGCCATCCTTGTGCTCGCCGGTAGCCTCATCGCCGACATGCTGGTTGCGCTCGTCGATCCACGCATCCGGCTCGGGTAACGCCGTTTGTCGTGAACGCTGCCTTTTCCGAAGGAGAGACCATGTCCGCTGCAACGCTTCCATCTTCGGCCGCTTCGGCCAGCTCCCACTGGTGGCAGAACCGCACGCTTCGGCGTTTCGCTCGCCACAAGCTGGCGGTCCTCGGTCTCGTCATGATCTCCATCATGATCGTCGCCTGTGTCCTGGGGCCGCATATACTGCCCTATGACGAGCTCTTCATTGATCTGCGGGCGCGCTTCGCACCGCCGCTTACAGGCTACCACATTTTCGGCACCGATCCGCTGGGTCGCGACATCGCCGCACGGCTTTTCAATGCGGGCCGTATTTCTCTGCTCGTCGGTTTCTTCGCAATGGTTCTCTCGACGCTAATCGGGACCGTGATCGGCGTGGTCGCCGGCTATTATGGCGGTCGCCTCGGCGCTGTCCTGATGCGTTTCGTCGATGCTTTCCTGTCCTTTCCGAGCATCTTCCTGCTTCTGGCGCTCGCCGCCTTTGTCAAGCCGAGCCCCTTCATGATCACGGTGATCATCGCGGTCACCAGCTGGATGGAGATTGCGCGGCTGGTAGAGGCAGAGGTGCGCTCGTTACGCGAGCGTGATTTCGTTCTGGCTGCGCGCATGCTGGGGCTTCCCAACGCCTGGATCATGTTCCGGGAGATCCTGCCGAATGCGATGGGTCCGATCATCGTGGCGGCGACACTCACGGTGGCGCGTGCGATCCTGCTGGAGGCCTATATCAGCTTCCTCGGCTATGGCATCCAGCCGCCACTGCCGAGCTGGGGCAACATGCTGAACGGCGCCCAGCAATATCTCGACAAGGCGCCCTGGCTTGCCATCGTGCCGGGTGTGGCAATTACCCTTGCCGTCACCAGCTTTAACTTCATCGGCGATGGCTTGCGCGATGCGCTCGATGCCCGCAGCGACCTGAACTGAGGGGGAGGGTGGCATGACGGTCTTTTCGCCCTTCGACGTTACACTGTGGTACGCAACCGCCGCCCCGGCTCCGAAGACCGGGCAGCTCGATGGCAGCGTCAGAGCCGATGTCTGCATTGTCGGTGCCGGCTATGCCGGGCTCACGACAGCGCTGGAGTTGGCCAAAGCCGGCGTACGCGTCCTCGTGCTGGAACGTGAGGAAGCGGGCTTTGGCGGTTCCGGCCGCAATGCCGGCCATTGCACGCCGACGTTCACCCATTACAGCCTGCCGGAGCTCAGGCGCATGCTGGGCGAGCCCTGGGCGGAACGGCTGATTGAGCGCCAGACGCGGGCTAATGACCGCGTCGGTGCGATGATCCGCGACTATCAGATTGATTGCGAATGGGTGCAGAACGGCTACGTGATGGGCGCCCCGCACCGCCGCGCTGTCGAGGCGATCCGTGAGAAGGTGGAGACCTACAATGCCGTCGGCGCGCGGACCCGGTTCGTGGACCGGGACGAAGTGGCGGCAATCACCGGTAGCCCGCGTTTTCACGGCGGCTGGCTGCATGAGGAGGCGGGGCACCTCAATCCGCTCGGCTATGCGCGTGGCTTGGCCCGGGCCGTGCTGCAGGAAGGCGGTGCGATTTATACAGGCTCAGCTGCGATATCGTGTGAGAGGGATGTGGGAGGCGGCTGGAAGGTCGCGACGGCCCGAGGCCATGTGATCGCGGACAAGGTGGTCTTCACCACCGGTGCCTATACCGTCGGAGGCTGGCCGAAACTCGACCGTAGCTTCAAGATTCAGCGCGTCTTCGTCGCAGCCACCCAGGTTCTGTCGCCGGAAACGCGCGCCCAGGTTCTGCCGAACAATACCACCATCCACGATGGCCGCGGCGACATCTATGTCTACAAATACAATGCCGAGGGCCGCATCGTCGCCTCCATGTTCCCGATGGGGAGGCGTGGGCGGGACATGGCCTATACACGACAGGTGATGAGCGAGCGTCTCAAATGGCTGCATCCCCAGATCCGCGAAGAAATCCGCTGGGACTATTTCTGGTTCGGCGAACTCGACATGCAGTATCGCACGGTCCCGCGTTTCTATGATCTGGCGCCGGGTGTCGTCGCGTTGACCGGCCTTTCGGGCCGCGGTGTGCCAACTGGCTCCATGCTGGGCTCTATCCTGTCGGAATGGGCGTTGGGCCGGCCGGAGAACGAACTGGCTCTGAAACTGGAGCCGCTCAAGGCTGCGCCCTTCTACATGTCCTTCGGACCGGCATTGACGCTTCGCTACTACAGACTGCGCGACAATCTCGTTACCCGGCTTTCCGGCGCCCCTCTGCCGCCACACGCCTGATCTGCTGCCCGAGTACGGTACGCCGATTGCCTCACGATAGATTCCAAGGAGACAACAATGAGCATGCCCATCTACAACATTGCCGATGACATCGATCTTACCCCCGCCATGCCGGCCGAGGGGCGGGATGGGGGCTCCTGGCGCCGCTCGATCTGGCAGGACACCGTCGAAAACGGCACGATCGTCGCCGTGTGGAAGGCAGAGCCCGGAATCTACAACTATCCCGGCCGCGATCTCGAAGAGACATTTGTCGTCGTTGAAGGCGAGGCGGTCTATTCGCAGGCGGATTCAGCGCCAGTGAAGATCGGACCCGGCTCCATTGTCAGCATCGCCAGAGGCGTTCCAAGCCGTCTTGAAATCCTCTCGCCCTTCCGCAAACTGGCGACGGTCATTCCGAAGCCATAGAGAGATCGTTGGTCTCGACATCCGACACAGAGGCGCGCTCGAGCAGTTCGGTCTGCAGGACAATGCGGCGGGGAGGGCCGTTTTCTCCGTTCAGTCGCTCAACCAGCAGCTTCGCAGACGTCTCGCCGAGTTGGTAAACCGGCTGGCGCACGACGGTGACGGCTGGGCTTGTTACAGATGTCCAGTCTGCATCGTGAAACGAGACCAATGACACATCCCGTGGAATTTCGATGCCGAGGTTGCGGCAGATCTTGAAGACGTCCAGGCCGATGACGCTGTCGGATGCAATGATGGCGGTTGGAGCCTGCGGTGCGGTGAGCATGGAGGTGACGATGTTCTTCGTGTCGTCTTGCGTCAGGGCGCCGAGGCGCACCCACTGATCCATCTCCGACAGTCCTGCCTCGCGACAGACGTGCAAGAAGCCCTCGATGCGTCGGCGCACTGAGCCGGTGCTGATGTCGGACGGCGCGCGGAAACAATGGTCCGGGGTGTCACAGGCGGTGAGATAGGCAATGCGCCGGTGGCCGCCTGCAATCAGCCGGCGCGTGATGTTTTCTGCGGCATGGCCGTCATCGGCAACGACCGTATCGACGCCCAGGGTTCTGCTACCGCGATCGAGCAGCACCATGGGCCGGCCGGTTCGGATCACGTCCTTCAGGTGATCGACGTCGCTTTCCTTGGCCGGGGAGACAATCAGCCCGTCGACACGCTTGGCCAGCAGCGTCCGGACTGCGGCTTTCTCGGTCTCCGGATTCTCGCCGGAATTGGTGAGGATCACGGTGAAGCCCGCCTGCCGGGCAATGTCGGTGATGCCGCGAACCGCCAGGCTGAAGAACGGGTTCTCAATGTCGCCGACGACGACACCGATGGTGCCGGAGCGGCCGGTGGTCATGCTGCGGGCGAGTTCGTTCGGCCGGTAGTTCAATGCGCGCGCGGCAAGGGTCACTGCATCACGCACCCGGTCGCTGACGGTGCCATATCCGCCAAGAACGCGTGCGGCCGTGGCCTTCGAGACGCCCGCCATGCGAGCGACATCGGCCACTGTGACGGAGTTGTTCCGGGGCAGGGTGGGGTCCATGGGCTTAGCCTTACAAGAGATGCCGATGGTTGGCAAATGCCAAAATAGCGCTTGACAAACATCAAAGAGACCGGTCTCAATGCGCAAAGAGACCGGTCTCATTGCGTTGAGACACGCTCCCGAAATGCGCGTTGTCCAGGCCGAACAGGTGGCTTTTGCCGTCCGTCGGATGGTTCCCGCATGCCGTGAATGCAGATCAAGAAAACCACCAGAGGAGACGAAACAATGCGAATGACACAAGCCTTCACCGCCCGCTTCTCACGCCTGCCAGCCGTGGCCTTCCTGCTTGCGCTCGGCATGTTGGGTAGCGCTCCGCTTGAGGCCAATGCGCAGGACAATCCGCTTGGCCTCATCGATCCCGCCATCATCAGCGTCGGCACGATGGGGGATGCAAAGCCCTATGCCTTCACCACTGCCGACGGCAACTTTACTGGCTTTGACATTGAGCTCTTTCTCAATGTGGCCGAACGTCTCGGCTTCAAGAAGGATCAGGTCGTCTTTACCGGCCAGGAATTCTCCGCTCTGATGCCCTCGGTAGCCAATGGTCGCTTCGACATTGCGGCGGCTGCCATCGGCACGACGGACAAGCGCAAGGAAACCGTTGATTTCTCGGACGGCTATCTCGCGGGATTCCTGACCGTGCTCACTCCGGATGGGGGCATTACCGATGCGGCCGGACTGAACGGAAAGCGGCTCGGCGTCGTGCAGGGCACGCTGCAGGAGATCTATGCCGAGAAGAATTTCACCGGTGCCGATCTGGTGAAATTCCCGGACAATAACTCCGCCGTCTCCGGGCTGAACAATGGCACAATTGATGCCCACTTCCTCGACTACGAGGCAGCAAAAGACTATTCCGCCCGTTATCCCGATCTCAAAGTGGCGATCAATATTCCGAGCTTCGATGCGCCGGCCGGCTTCGTTATCCGCAAGGGCAATGACGCACTGCGCGAAGCGCTGAACAAGGCCCTGCATGACGCGATGCAGGACGGCACTTGGAAAACGCTGCACGAAAAGTGGTTCCCCGGCACGCCTATGCCGGACACGTATCTTCCCAAGCCTTGAGGCCATCTTGCCGGTCCGATCCTGTCGGTCGGACCGGCCTTTCTTGCAAGGAACCCCTTGATGAACTGGCTTGAAAATCTGCGACGCAGTTTCCTTGACTGGAATGCAATGGCCGAAGTCCTGCCGACCATGATCACGGTCGGCCTGAAGAATACATTGATCCTGGCGGCCGCGTCGACGGTGCTCGGTGTCGTCATCGGCATGATGCTCGCCATCATGGGGATCTCCCGATCTGCATGGCTGCGTATACCCGCTCGTCTTTACACGGACATTTTTCGCGGCCTGCCTGCCATCGTTACCATTCTGCTGATTGGACAGGGCTTTGCGCGCATCGGCCGAGAATTCTTCGGTCCGTCCCCTTATCCGCTCGGTATCCTTGCGCTCAGCCTGATCGCCGGCGCCTATATCGGCGAGATCTTCCGCTCGGGCATCCAGAGTGTCGATCGTGGCCAGATGGAGGCATGCCGAGCGCTTTCGATGAGTTATGGGCAGGGAATGCGGCTGATCGTCGTGCCGCAGGGGGTGCGTCGCGTGCTACCCGCCCTCGTCAACCAGTTCATCGGGAACGTGAAGGATTCGAGCCTTGTTTATTTCCTCGGCCTGCTTGCGTCCGAGCGTGAGATCTTTCGCGTGGGGCAGGACCAGGCCGTCGTGACCGGGAATCTTTCGCCGCTGCTGTTGGCCGGTGTCTTTTATCTCCTGATCACTGTGCCGCTCACCCACGTGGTCAATGCTATCGACGCGCGCTTGCGGCTCGGAAAGCAGCGTCCGGCCGTCGTCACAAGCGGGCTTGAGGAGGTTGGCGAACTGGATGCCGCTGCTGGCACTTCCGAGGTTGCCTTCAAGGGCGGAAGCCTCGATGTGAGAAATCTCGGCATGGCCTACGGCGACCTGGACGTGCTCAAGGGGGTCGACTTGTCGGTGAAGCCAGGCAGTGTCACCTGCATCATCGGTCCGTCCGGCTCTGGCAAATCGACCTTGCTGCGCGGCTTGAACCGTCTGGTCGAACCGAAGTCCGGCGACATCTTCATCGACGGCGAGAGCATTTTGACCATGAAGCCGGAAACGCTGCGCAGGCGGGTTGGCATGGTGTTCCAGCACTTCAACCTCTTCCCGGATCATACGGCCCTTGAAAATGTCATGCTTTCGCTGACGAAGATCAAGGGGATGCCGAAGGTGGAAGCCGAGCGGATCGCCAAGGCGCGGCTTGCCGATGTCGGTCTCGAGAGCCGTCAGCATCATTTGCCCAGCGGGCTCTCCGGCGGTCAGCAGCAGCGCGTCGCGATCGCCCGAGCGCTCGCGATGGAACCGGAAGTCATTCTCTTCGACGAGGTGACCAGCGCTCTCGATCCGGAACTGGTCAAGGGTGTCCTGAACCTTATGGCGGATCTCGGCGGGCGCGGCATGACCATGGTCGTCGTCACCCATGAAATGGGGTTCGCCCGCCGCGTCGCTGATCAGGTCGTCTTCATGGACGAGGGACGCGTGGTGGAAACCGGCACGCCCGAGGCCATCTTTGACAATCCGCAGAGCCCGAGGCTTCAGCGGTTCCTGGCGGAAGTGCTCTGAAGGAGACAGGAGAGTGACGATGACACCAAAGATCCGATGGGGTGTATTGGGCTGCGCCGGCATCGCCGCGAAGGCGGTTATCCCTGCGATCCAAACGAGTCGCCTTGGGTTGGTTACGGCCATCGCCTCCCGGGATGGCGACAAGGCACGGCAGATGGCCGAACGTTTCGGAATCGCGAAGGCCTACGGCTCGTATGAGGACCTGCTGGCCGACCCAGAGATCGATGCGATCTACAATCCCCTGCCCAATCACCTGCATGTGCCTCTGACCATCAAAGCACTCGAACAGGGCAAGCCGGTGCTTTGTGAAAAGCCGATTGCGCTCAACGCGGCGGAAGCCAGGACGCTGCTGGCAGCGCAGAAGGCCGCAGGGCTGCCGGTCGCGGAAGCCTTCATGGTGCGCCACCACCCTCAATGGAAAAGGGCTAGGGCGCTGATCGGCGAAGGCCGGCTTGGCGAGGTGAGCGTCATCCAGACGATCTTCTCTTACTATCTCGATGATCCCCGAAACGTTCGTAACCAGGCCGATATCGGCGGGGGTGGCCTGTTCGATGTCGGCTGCTATGCGATCAACACAGCCCGCTACCTCTTCGATGCCGAACCGCTGCGGGCGGTTGCTCTGATGGAATGGGACCCGACCTTCGGTACCGACAGGCTGGCCAGCGGCCTGCTTGCGTTTCCCGACGGTCGCCAGCTCGCCTTTACCTGCTCCACCCAACTGGCGCTGACGCAGAAGGTCACGGTGCTAGGAACCCGCGGCCGCCTGGAAATCGCCGTTCCGTTCAATGCGCCTGCCGATCTGCCGACCCGGCTCGTTCTGGATGATGGTCGCGATCTCGACGGCGGTGGACGCACCGAAATCGCGATCGAACCTGCCGACCAATACCGCGAACAGGCTGATGCCTTCTGCGAGTCCTTACTCTTTGGCACGCCACTTGTGACGGGGCTCAAGGACGCGATCGCCAACATGAGGGTGATCGATGCGCTCTTCCGCTCAGCCGAAAGCGGCCGCTGGGAAGAGCCCTGACCCGCCCAATCCCTGCCACTTCTGATCAAATACGACAAACCGATTGAAAGACTGACCATGACAGACAAGACCATCTCCTCGGCCGTTATCATCGGCGCCGGCATTTTCGGCGTTTCGACCGGCGTCCAGCTTGCCCGGCGCGGGATCCGGGTGACCATTCTCAACGACGGCCCGGCCGCCAACGGTGCTTCTGGCCGCTCTCTTTCCTGGCTGAACTCGGCGCGCATGCGTTCCGAGCCCTATCACCGCCTGCGTATGGCCGGCATCGACCGCTACCGCACGCTGTTTGCGCAATACCCCGATACCGACTGGCTGCGTTTCGACGGCGGTCTCACCTGGGATGCCGACGATGCGGGCAACGAGATCGCCGCTGCCTATCGCCATGAGGTCTCGCTGGGCTATGATGCCCGACATCTGGCTGCAGAAGAGGTGGCCGGCATTACGCCGGGCCTTGATGCGCGTGCGATTACCCCGCAGGGCGCCATCTTCAACCCCGGCGAAGGCTGGGTGGATCTGCCGGTGCTGATCGACCTGCTTCTGCAGGAGTTTTCTGCTCTTGGAGGCGTGCTGGTGACGGATCAGGGTGCCGCCCGGGTCGTTGTCGAAGGCGGCCGGGCCATCGGCGCACAGACCGCAAACGGTGATCGTTTCGAGGCCGATGCCGTGGTGGTCGCCACCGGGTCGGCTGTGCCGAAGATGGTTGCCGAGAGCGGCGAGACGATTGGTGATGGAACGCCGATTGCGCTGCTTGTGCAGACGAAGCCAGTCGCCCATCCGCTGCGCGCCGTGCTCAACACGCCCCGCGTCGCGGTTCGCCCCGCTCCGGGCGGCACCTTTTCGCTCGATGCCGATTGGGCCGCCGATGAAGGTGTCACGCTGCGTCCAGACGGGAGCTATGATATCGACGAAACCGTGGTTGAGGCTCTTTTGGCGGAGGCCGCCAAGGTGATGGAGGGCAATCCGAAGCTTGAGATTGCTGCCGTTGGCGTGGGGGGCAAGCCTATTCCCGGCGATGGTGAACCCGTGATCGGTGCGCTGAAGGCGATCCCTGGCTACTACGTCGCTTTTAGCCACAGCGGCGCGACGCTCGGCCTTATCCTCGGTGAACTGCTTGCCTATGAAGTTGCGACGGGCCGCGAACATCCGATGCTTGCAACCTTCCGACCCGAGCGCTTTGGCTAATCTGAGCTTGCTTCGCCGCCGGGCGCGCGCCCATGTGCTCTGATCTGCGAGTTGTCTCGCCGCTGCCCGCAGCGGCGGTGACCTGAGCCCCGACTTCCCTCCAGTTTTCGGGGATCAGAGCATTGGGCTGGTTGCTTACCCTCGAACGAGAGCGGACAACAAACCGCTTGCGAGGTGACTTAGTCAATTGACGTGGAGACTGGTTGGCCTCTGACCTCGATTTTCCATGCGCATTCAGCATGACGACCTGACTTGCCTTATGTCGCCTGTCGATCAAGACAGTTGGCCAAGTCGACTGTCGTGAGAACGGCATGCACGTTGCATGGGGTTAATAACAATTGGTAATTAACCGCGCGCTCCCGGGAATTAGGGCCGGCTGGAGCTTCCTGTTAGCGTGCATGTATCGGTCGCAAGGACCTACAGGCGGGCTAAAAGCAATGACAGATCATATTCGTCGGTCGATCGCTCAGATACAGAGAGATTTTGTCGACGGTCTGTCTCCGGTGGATTTCGTTGAAGGCTGTTTTGCTCGAATTGAACGCAGCAACGACGCCTGCAGGGCAATGATTTTCGTTGGCCGAGAAGAGGCGCTCGACGAGGCACGGCGAATGGAAGCGGAGCTTCGCTCCGGCCGGAGCCGTGGACCACTCCACGGCATTCCGATTGCCGTTAAAGATGTCATCGATGTGAAAGGTTGGCCAACCACGTCCGGCTCGGGCCTTTTCCAGGATCATGTCGCGGCAGACGATGCGGCCTGCATCCGAAACCTCCGCGCCGCCGGAGCCTTGATCATCGGAAAGACAAATCTGCATGAGTTGACCGCCGGAGGTCACGAGAATCCATGGTTCGGGAAGGTCAGCAATCCGCTTGACCCCTCCCATGGGACCGGGGGAACAAGCAGCGGCTCGGCTGCGGCCGTTGCTGCAGGCTATTGCGTGGTAGCACTTGGCACAGATACCGGCGGGTCGAACCGGTCTACGGCCGCAGCCACTGGTCTCATCGGGTTCAAGCCGACGAACGGGCCTGTCGATCGGGCAGGGGTCCGTCCCACGGCGCCAAGTCTGGATACAATCGGCCCGATTGCAAACAGCATCGACGATGCGCGGCTGGTCCATTTTGCCAGTGAAGGTAGCGATGTGCCGACCCGCGAGACGGTCGACCTTGCAGGCATTCGGATAGGCCTTTGTCCCGATCTCCACGCCGCAGCGATCGATCCTGCCGTGGCAGACGCGCATGCCTTGTGGCTGCGCGCGCTGGAAGGGGCCGGTGCCCGCATTCAGCATCTGGAATTCCCGCTTGCTGGACGGGTCAAGGATGCCGGCTTGACGATCCTGCAATACGAGTTCGCCGCTGAGTATGCGGATGGCATCGGCGCCAGGCCCGAAGCGGTTGGCACCCAGGTCCGCAGCTTCTTGGCTGCCGGTACTGCCATCGACTTCGCGACCTACCAGGAGGCGCTCACGTTTCGCGCCGAGGCTTGCGAGGCGTTTCAGCACGTCATGTCTTCAGCGGATCTTCTCGCGGCACCTGTCGCACCCGGACTGGCGCCGCGCCTCTCCGACGAGATGACAGCGGTTGGCTCCGATCTGGTGCCATACGGCCTTGCGGGCGGCACGTTCCGCCGCTGGGCGAATTTTCTGAGACTTCCGACGCTTGCCATGCCCCTGAAAAGGCAGGGTGGGCTGCCGGCATCCATTCAAATCTCGACGCGACCCGATACCGACGCGACGCTGTTTTCCATATGTGAAGCGCTTCGCACTGTGGAGGCGCGCTGAGACGAGAAGCCAAGACGACCATACAAACCAAAAGGGGAATAAAAATGAAAAAAATCTTGATTGCATTGTCAATTCTTGTCGCGCCACTGGGTGCTGCCGGCACATCGATGGCGGCAGACGAAGTGTTGCGCTTCGGTGTTGCCGCCGAGCCCTATGCGCCTTTCTCCGTCAAGGATGCGAGCGGCAAATGGCAGGGATGGGAAATCGATCTCATGAATGCCGTCTGCGCGGAAATGAAAGCCAAGTGCGAGATCGTCGATATTGCCTGGGATGGGATTATCCCGGCCTTGCTCGAGAAGAAATTTGACGTCATCTGGAGTTCGATGTCGATCACCGACAAGCGCAAGGAAGTGATCGATTTCACCGACAAGTACTACTATTCGGCGAATGTGCTCGTCGGCGCCAAGGCCGATACGAGGGTATTCGACGTGACCAAGCCCGACACCTTCCAAGGTGTTTCTGTCGCGGCGCAGAATGCCAGCCTGCAAGCGACGTATATGCAGGAAAAGTTCGCTGGCGTGGCTGATGTCAAACTCTATCCGACACTGGACGACGAGATCGCAGACCTGCAGGCAGGACGTGTCGATCTCATGGCGGCCTCGGCCATCCAGATCTCCGATTTCCTGAAGAAGCCTGAAGGGCAGGGCTACGAGATCAAGGTCGAGATGCCGCATGAAAAGATGTTTGGCTATGGTGACGGCGGCGGCGTGCGCAAGGAAGACGTTGCTCTTCGCGATCGGCTCAACGCAGCGATCAAGGCGGTTCGCGCGAGTGGCGAATACGACACGATCACCAAGCGCTACTTCGATTTCGACATTTACGGTGACTGAGTCTTGAATTCAAAGTCGGTGCCGGCTGGCCTCTTCGCCGCCGGCATCATCCCTGTCGAATTGGAACACATACAGCATGGACTCGACGGTCTCTTGGCTAACGCTCCTCGGTTTCGGCGACCAGGGCTGGGGTGATGAACTGGTTCGTGGCGCGTGCCTGAGCCTTGGCATCTCAATCAGCGCCTATCTTATCGGTCTCTGTATCGGGCTGGTCGGGGCAATCGCAAAGGTGTCGAAAAGCCCTGTCGCAAGGGGCGTTGCCGCCGGATACACCACGATCATTCGCTCAATCCCGGACATTCTCATCATCTTCCTGGTCTATTATTCGGCAACCGATGCCCTGCGGTCGCTTCTCGGCATGACCGGCCTCTTGGCCGATTTCCAGCTCAACGGCTTTGTCGCAGCCTCCATTTCCCTCGGGATCGTCCAGGGCGGCTACAGCACCGAAGTGCTGCGGGGTGCGATCGTTTCGGTCGCGGCGGGTCAGTCGGAGGCAGCCTTCGCCGTCGGTCTGACACGTCGGCAAACCTTCCTTCTCGTCGTTATGCCGCAGATGGTCCCCCTGGCTCTGCCGGGATTGGGCAACCTGTGGCTTGTCGTCCTCAAAGAAAGTTCACTCGTCAGCCTGATCGGGTTCACCGAGCTGGTCCTCGCAGGAAAGATGGCCGCTGGCGCAACGCGCCATTACTTCCTGTTCTATTCGGCCATCGCCTTCATGTTTCTGGTGATGTCGGCGGTTTCGACGGCCTTTCTGCACTTCTGCGAGGCGAGGTCTTACCACGTCTGGAGGCACAATTAGCATGTCGGATTTTGGCACCTATCTCGCGACGCAGTTGTTGACCGGACTGCAATCGACAATCCTGTTGTTTGTCGGCTGCGCGTTGGTTGGCAATGTGCTGGCCATTCCTGTCGCGCTCGCCCGGCTGTCATCATCGCGCTGGTTGCGATATCCGGCCATCGGGTTTGTCCTCGCCTTCCGTGGCACGCCCCTTCTGGTCCAGCTCTACCTTGTCTATTTCGGTGTCGGGCAGATCCTCTCCGACATGCCGAGCGTTCGCTATAGTTTTCTATGGCCCCTGTTCCGCAGCGCCTACACTTACGCCTTCTTCGCGTTGTCCCTCAACACGGCTGCCTATTGCAGCGAGATCTGGCGGGGCGCCTTGCAGGGGGTGCCCAGTGGCCAGAGCGAGGCCGGCAGGTCCCTCGGCCTGTCGAAGCGCCAGATCCTGCGCTTTCTCCTTTTGCCGCAGGCCTTCCGGCTGGCCCTGCCAGCGATCGGCGGGCAGAACATCCTGCTGCTGAAGGGCACCGCTTTGACGGCGACGATCACGCTGTTCGAACTCATGGGTGCGGCAAACCTCGTCCGCGCGCAGACCTTCCGCGTCTATGAGCCCCTTCTCGCCGCGGCGTTTGCCTATTTCATGCTGGCAATCGTCATCACGTCCGGGTTCAAGTTTGTCGAAAAACGTTTGCCCGCATACTCTTGATGGGTTCATAGCCTGGATGCCATACATGTTTGGGAGATCGAGTTGCTGACCAATGACGGCGAATTCACACCCCGGGAGATTGAAGTCTTCGCAGCGGTGATGTCGCATGGCACGACGACGAAGGCGGCCGATGCGCTCAACATCACGCAGCCCGCCGTCAGCAAGATTCTGCTTCAACTGACGACGAAGGCGGGCTTTCCGCTGTTTCGCAATCATCGCCAGCGCCTGATCCCGACACCGGAGGCGCATATGCTGCATGCGGAGGTGCGGCGCGTCTATGAGACCGTGCGGGGAATTTCGAGGGTGGCGCGAGAAATCAAGGAGTTGCGCAGTGGCCGGCTCAACGTCTCGGCACTCCCGGCCTTTGGCCTGACATTGCTGCCGTCGATCATCGCAAGTTTCACCAAGGACTATCCCGATGTTGCCGTGACCGTCGACATCCGGAGTTCGTCGACGATCATTCAGCATGCAAGCCGAAACCAGCTCGACATCGGGGTCGCGGCCGAGGTGAATGACGAGACTTCGTCCGTGGTTCGCCGAGCGCTGGTTGCGACGCCACCGGTGTGCATCATGCCCAAGGGGCATCCGTTGAGCAGGCTCTCGGTCGTGCAGGTCGATGATCTGGAAGGGCTGAATTTTGTCTCGATGGGGGTTGGCGACCCGATGCGGCGTCAACTGGATGCCTTGTGCGAAGAACGGGGTGTGGCGCGGTCGATGAGAATTGAAGCCGCGCTTTCCAACACCTGCGCCAATCTGGTGGCCAATGGCGTCGGCGTTGCCGTCATCGACAGGCTGTCCGCCTGGATGGCCAGGGACCTGCCCATCGAAATCAGGGATTTCCAACCGCACCTGGATATCAATCTGAGTGTCTACAGACCATGGGGTACGATCGCCTCATCGGTTGCCGATACCTTTGTCGAACACCTCATTCATTCGACGCGGGACTATATGAACGGTGTCGATCGCGGCGTCAGCACACTCACGGGATCCTGAGTGCGCCCCGGCCGCGTTTCAGTCCCTTCTATCGGGTGAGTGTCTCGATGATCTCGAACAGTTTCGCAATGTCGGCCTCATCATTATAGACATGCGGGGTGATCCGCATCTTGCTGCCGCGGATGGTGACAAAGGCCTTGTTTTCCCGCAGCCGTCTCGCCAGATCGTCGCGGTATCGCTCACCGAGCTCCACGACGGAAATATGCCCAGCCCGCTGGCTTTCGTGCGGTCCGGAAAAGCCAAGCTTTTCCGCTTCTTGCCATATGCAGCGGTTGAGCTGCAGAAGTCGGGCATAGACAGCCTCCGCCCCCCATCGTTGCAGCAACTCCATCGCGTTGATGGCGATTGGCAGGACGGCAAAATCGGAGCGCTCCCCCATGTCAAAGCGACGGGCACCCGGCAGATAATCGAGCATTGTCTCAAGGTAGAAATCGGGGCGATCCCCGCCGGCACGGTTCCAGGAGTGAAACTCCAGCGGCCGCCCGTTTTGCTGCCAGTTCTTGTTGGCGTAAAGAAAGGCAAGTCGGTAGGGGCCGAGCAGAAACTTGTAGGTCGCGAATGTCAGAAAATCGGGGCGAACGCGGGTCACATCGAAAGGCACGGCACCCACCCATTGGGTGCCGTCCATCACCAGGCTTGCCCCGGCCTCCCGGGTAGCATCTGCCACCGCTTCGATGTCGACATGCGTTCCCTCGAACCAGTGGACAATGGTTCCGGCAACGACCGAGACCGGCGCTTCCGAACCCCGGATCGCGGCGATCAGCTTGTCGGCCCAGGATTCATGCGGCAACCGCTGCACGGTCACGACACGCGCGCCCTTCTGCTTGGCCAGCTCCAGCCAGGCGTATCGATGCGAGGTATGTTCGTTCTCCATCATCAGGATCACGGATCCTCTGGCAACCGACACGTTCTGAGCGGCAAGCGCGATGCCGTAACTGGTTGCAGGGACGATCGCCACATCGTCCGGCGCTGCGCCAATGAAGGACGCCGCAAGGGTCCGGGCCCGTTCCACCTCGTCATAATAGGAATGGATGGTCATGTCCCAGGGCGCGGCCTTGACCTTGACGCCACGAATGCCGGCCTCGACGGCGCAATTCGGGATCGGCGACATATAGGCCACGTCGAGATAGGTGACGTCGTCGGGAATGGAAAACAGATGCCGTTGGCTTTCCAGCATGAGAAGATCCTTACAATGAGACTTCGACGCCGAGGCCGAGGTCTTTCGCCTTCTGGTAAATGAAGTTTGCGAGTTCGATGTCCTGGGCGGGAACGCCAAGGGAACGATAGAGGGTGATCTCGGAGTGGTCGCGGCGCCCCCGGACCGCCCCATTCAGGGCGGCACCGATCTCGCCGATGATTTTTGCCGGGTCGAGGCTGCCATCGGCGCGCGGCTCGAACAGATCGGAGGCCGAAGTCATTGCCATCGGCATATAGTCGACCCAGATGCTGGATCGAAGGACGCAGTCTGCGTCCAGTTCCTTGAGCGCGGCGATGCTGGCGCCGACAGCATTGATATGCGTTCCCTCCGAGATCCACTTGCCTTCCAGCACGGGATATTTCGCCGATGTGACGGTACAGACGATCTCGGCAGCTTCGACCGCGTCGCGCGCGGTCGGATGGGGAGTGGTCGGGTAACCCTTGGCGGTTTGAAGCTCGGCGAACTGCTTTGCCTTTTGCGCATCGCGCCCCCAGACATGAACGCGTCTGATCGGGCGTACCAGTGCAATGGCTTCAATATGCCGGGCTGCCTGCTCGCCATAACCGATCATCGCCAGAGAGGAGGCTTCGGGGCGGGAAAGCATTCGGGTCGCAACGGCGCTGGCAGCGGGGGTGCGCAGACCGGTGATGGCGTGTCCATTGATCAGTGCGACCGGACGCCCATGCTCTTTTTCGAACAGGAGCACGCCGCCTTGATGCGACGGCAGGCCATGGCCGAAATTCTGCGGACTGACCGAAAGGACTTTGGCCCCGAACAACGGTCGATCCGCTGGCGCGGCATACATGACGGAGAGGCAGGCGCCATCCGCCCCCGGCAGATCCAGCGTGCGTCGGATATCCTGTTGCGCAATACCGTTGGATGTCTTGCGCAAGGCCGCCTCCGCAAGGTCGATCGCATCCTGTTGCGTCACCAGCGCTTCGACGGTCGGCCCGTCGATGATGAGCAATCCTGCTGTGGGGGGGACGATCTGCGAAGCGCGCAAAGACATGGGGAACCTCTGAAATTTCAGATGCTCCAAGAGATATCATTGCGCCAATGGTCTTGGCCGGGATTCTTCATAACCGCAGGGCGATACGTCTGCTTGATTACTCATAAGTTCCGTAGTCCAAGGCTTCCCGGGAAGCCTGCCGGCGCTTCATAACTATTCATTATAAGCGGCCCCGATGCGGTTGTTTGACCAAAAACACCCCCTTCTCCACAACATCAGACATCGCCAACTCGGCGCCGGCTTCGGTCCGAAGCGGGATGTAATCGTTGAAATATCACCGGAGAATGAAATGCGCATTGTCGTCATAGGGGCGGGGATCATCGGGAGCTCAGTGGCATATGAAACGGCCAAGGCCGGTGCGAAGGTCACTGTTCTGGACGCCGGGAAGATTGCCGGTGGGGCGTCTGCAGCAAGTTTCGCCTGGACCAATGCGACGGGAAAAAGACCGCAGAGCTACTTCGCCTTGAACGTCGCCGGCATGCGCGCACATCTGGATCTGAGCCGCGAATTCGGCAATGCACCTTGGTACAACCAGACAGGCAGCCTGGAATGGTATTCGAAGGAAGCGGACTGGGCGGCGCAGGAGGAAAATGCCGATCAGATGCGGGACTGGGGCTATGGTGTCGAGTGGATCAGCAAGGACCGCTTGGCTGAACTCGAGCCTGAAATCGATCTTTCCGCCATCGGCAAGTCTCCGATCGTCTATTATCCGGAAGAAGGCTGGGTTCATCCGGTCCTTTATTCCGCAAGCCTCCTGCGAGCGGCCAAGGAACGGTGGAATGCGTCGATCCACGCCTTCGCACCTGTTGAGGCGATCGACCTGAGTGCTGAGACAAAGACGGTGCGCACGGTGAGCGGCGATGTCTACGAAGCAGACGTCGTCATCAACTGCACGGGCAGCTGGGCCGATCGCAAGCTGGAAGGTGTGCCGTCGATCCCGATGGCATCGACCGTCGGCGTTCTCGGCTTCACCTTGCCGGTGGCATCGACGCTGCAGCGGCAGTTTCACATGGACGATCTCGATGTGCGGCCCGACGGTGCCGGTCGTCTGATGATCCACAAGATCTCGGTCGATGATGTCGTGCCGGAATTGGGTGACCTCGATCCCAAAGGCCGGGAGGCCGGCCTCCTGATCGATGCCGTTCGCCGGGTTCTGCCAGCGGTACAGCCCGACGATCTTGAATCCATTCGAACGACCATGCGTCCGATCCCGAGCGATCGCCTGACCTGCAGCGGCTGGGTGCCGGGTGTCGAAGGCTACTATGCCGCGGTTACCCACAGTGGCGTTACGATCGCGCCTTATCTCGGCAAGGTCATCGCGGACGAGGTGGTGCGTGGCCGCGTCCACGAGAGCCTGGCGGATTTCCGACCGGATCGCTTCATCGCGGCGAAGAATGGCATGGGACAGAGATCATGAATATCCAGCGAATTGACAAGACCGAACGACTGAGCCGTGTCCTCGTGCACAACGGGATCGCCTACTTCTCCGGCCTAACCGCTGACGACAAGCAGCAGGATACCCTCGGACAAACTGCACAGATCCTGGCCAAGGCTGATGGTTACCTGCAGCAGATCGGATCGACCCGCGCTTCGATCCTCAGCGCGACGATCTGGCTTCGCGACATCGGTGACTTCGATCAGATGAACATGGCCTGGGTCGATTGGATCGACAAGGACGCGCCGCCAGCCCGCGCGACCGTGGAGGCCGTGCTCGGATTGCCGGAGATCCGGGTCGAGATCCAGTTCACTGTAGCAATTCCCGGCTGACCGGTGGCGCCGGGAGCATGACGCGGCCCGGCGCCCCAAGCTTTTTGACGCGCAGATCCAGGACACAGATGATGGCCGATGCTCAAGCAACACCCCCTTTCGACGGTTCGGAGTTTTCGATCGAACTGATCGGCATGAACAAGTGGTACGGCGATTTCCACGTTCTGCGTGACATTGACCTTCAGGTCCGCAAGGGCGAGCGCATTGTCGTTGCCGGCCCCTCGGGCTCCGGCAAGTCGACGATGATCCGTTGTATCAATCGACTGGAAGAGCATCAGTCGGGCACCATCATCGTGGACAGGATCGAGCTGACCAATGATCTCAAGAAAATCGACGAGGTGCGTCGTGAGGTCGGCATGGTGTTCCAGCATTTCAACCTGTTTCCGCATCTGACCATTCTGCAAAATTGTACCCTTGCGCCGATCTGGGCCCGCAGGATGTCGCGCAAGGACGCCGAAGAAATCGCCATGCAATATCTGACACGGGTCAAGATCCCCGAGCAGGCGCACAAGTATCCCGGCCAACTCTCCGGTGGCCAGCAGCAGCGCGTTGCCATCGCCCGGGCGCTCTGCATGCGCCCGAAGATCATGCTGTTCGACGAACCGACCTCGGCGCTTGATCCTGAAATGGTCAAGGAGGTTCTCGATGCGATGGTCGGTTTGGCGGAAGAGGGCATGACGATGGTCTGTGTCACGCATGAGATGGGATTTGCACGGCAGGTCGCCGACCGGGTTCTCTTCATGGACCGTGGGCAGATCGTCGAGCAGAACGCACCGGCGGCGTTCTTCGACAATCCACAGCATGAGCGCACGAAGCTCTTTCTCAGCCAGATCCTGCACTGACCGGTCCCGGCGGCGACACGCCGGGTCTTGGTGTGGCACGCGCCGCCGATCCCTGTCATCGCGCACCTGGAAGTGGTCACCAAGACCATGGCGCCAGGTCAACAAGGCCGTCCAAACCCTGGAGGAATGATCCATGTTCAGCAAGTTGAACGTGACCGATGATCGAAAATCGCTGAGCATCACGATTGACGGTGATGACGTCATGTGCCGGGAAGGGGACACCGTGGCGGCAGTCGTGATGCTCCATGCCGCGCGCCCCTACCGTCACAGCATTCTGTCCGGTTCCGAGCGGGCGCCGTTCTGCATGATGGGCATCTGTTTCGAATGCCTTGTCGAAATTGACGGCGTGCCAAATCAGCAAGGGTGTTTGCGGGGTGTGGAGTCGGGCATGCGGATCAGGCGACAAGTCGCAAACGCATCCATGTCTCCGGTTCGGAAGGTGCAGCCATGATCCGGGCCTTTGATCTCTGCGTCGTCGGAGGCGGCCCTGCCGGGATCGCGGCGTCCGTCATGGCCGTGCGCCAAGGGCTGTCCGTGGTCCTCCTCGATGAGCGTCCGAATGCCGGTGGCCAGATCTATCGCGGTCTGGAGCAAGGACCGTTCCGAAACTCAGCTGCTCTGGGTGCCGACTATCGGCAGGGTGAGGACGCAATCGCACGTTTGCGGGCAGCCGAAGTGACGACGTGTTTCGGGGCGAGCCTCTGGCGGATCGACATGACTGAAACCGGCGGTGAGGTGAGCTACAGTCATGACGGTAAGTCGCAGCGTCTGGCCTTTACGGATCTTCTCCTCGCAAACGGAGCAATCGAGCGTCCGGTGCCTTTCGAAGGCTGGACCATGCCGGGCGTCATGGGCATTGGCGCCGCGCAACTCCTGTTGAAGACATCGGCGATCGTCCCGACTGGTCGGATTGCGCTCGCCGGAAACGGCCCCTTGATGCTGTTGTTCGCATCGCAACTGCTGCGGCTCGGGGTCGAGATTACTGCCATTCTCGATACGTCTCCTGGCAAAATCGGCATAGCTGCCGCATTCGCCCATCTCCCTGGGCTCCTGCGCAATCTCGATAAGGTATCCAAGGGTCTGCGACTGATGCGGGACATAAGCCGCGCCGGCATACCCGTTCATCGCAACGTCTCCAGCCTGTCTGCCTCGGGGCATGGCTGCGTCGATGCCGTCCGCTTCGAAGCGGATGGGGCCGAACACCACCTAGAGGTCGACACCTTGCTGGTCCATGAGGGGATCATTCCGAACACGCAGCTGCCGCGTGCCTTGGGCTGCGCGCATGTGTGGGACGATGGCCAGAAATGCCTGCGCCCTCAGATAGACCGCTTCGGGGAAAGCAGCATCTCGCATGTCTACATCGTCGGCGATGGCGCTGCTATTAATGGCGCGATTGCCGCACCTGCATCCGCCGAGATCGCTGTCGGTCGCATCTTGCAGCGCATCGGACGCCATGACGAGCGGTCGCTTGCAACGGTCCGCCGAGCGTCGACCGTGCTTGCACGGGAACGTGCATTCCGCCCCTTTCTCGATGCGCTGTATCCGCCGCGCGTCTCGGTTGCCTCGCCGAGCGATCAGACCATCATCTGTCGTTGCGAGGAGGTGAGTGGCGGAAAGCTTCGCTCGGCCATCCAGGATGGTGCCATCGGTCCCTCCCAGGCCAAGGCCTTTACACGCTGCGGCATGGGTGCATGTCAGGGAAGAGTCTGTGGGCCGATTGTCAGCCAGTTGATCGCAACTGAAACCGACCGGCCGATCGGGGAGATCGGCACCTATACAGTTCGGTTTCCGCTGAAGCCTGTCACGGTTTTCGACATGGCCCGCTGTGGTCGAGACGAGGAGCTGACGGAGGGCCATGAACATGCAGATTGAGACAGATGTGGCGGTGATCGGCGGCGGCCTGGTCGGGATATCCGTGGCTTATGGCCTTGCCCAGCGCCGCGTCGACAATGTCGTGCTGGACGAGGGTGATGCTGCCATTCGCGCCAGTCGCGGCAATTTCGGCCTTGTTTGGGTGCAGGGCAAGGGGCTCGCTCTTCCGGCTTATACGGGTTGGGCCATGCGCGCCGTCGAACAATGGCCGGAATTGGCCGAGCGTCTGCGCTCCGAAACCGGGATTGATGTCGGACTGACGCAAAGAGGAGGCCTCTATCTCAGCCGAACTCCTGAAGCCTTCGCGCAGAGGGCGCAGGACCTCGCCGCCGTGAAATCGCGTTTCCATGGCAACTATGACTTCGATATGCTGGATAATGAAGCGATCCGGAAACGCGTGCCGGAGATTGGACCGGATGTTGTCGGTGGAAGCTACTCCCGATATGACGGCCAGGCAAATCCTCTGCGATTGCTTCACGCGCTTCATCGCGGTTATCTTCTGCGCGGTGGTCGCGTGTTGTCGGGAGGCGGTGTGACAGACATCGACCAGCGGGGCGACAAGTTCGTGCTGACAACGGCGCGGGGACAGGTGATTGCCAACCGCGTTGTCCTTGCTGCGGGCCTGGGCAATGCGGGCCTTGGCCACATGCTTGGGGTCACCATTCCCGTCAAGCCCATCCGTGGTCAGATCCTGGTGACCGAGCGCGTGCCGCCGATCTTCGACATCGCCATCGAACAGGTTCGCCAGACGGAGGATGGGACCTTGTTGATCGGCGGGAGCTGGGAGGATGTCGGCTTTGATCTCGGCACCACATTCGACGTCACCCGCCGGATTGCCGACGACGCCTTGCACTTTTTCCCATTCTTGAAAAACGTTCGCATCATTCGCAGTTGGTCGGCACTTCGGATCATCTCGCCTGATGCCGCGCCGATCTACGAGGAAATCGTGCCTGGAGCATTTCTCGTCACCTGTCACAGCGGCGTTTCACTCGCCGCGATCCACGCGAACGAAACTTCAGGGTGGGTAGAGCAGGGGGGCATTCCAGAAGAAATGGCTGGCTTTGATCAACGCCGTTTCATCGCATCAAGATTTTGACTGTTGTACCGTGTTATGGAAGTTCCGCGCCATAATTCCCTATTCGTCACAAAAGACCCGTTTCGCATTTGCTCCAGAATCTTTGTAGGCGTCCGCCTGCAATCAGGCGCCCGCAACCAATCAGTTCTTGCTACTGAGCGCTCTTGAGCTCGCACCGGCGGCACAGTTGGCTTGGCTACCTATTTGGTATCGGTGGCCAACTGGAGCCCGTTCCAGCCCGCATATTGATCGCCCGACTCGCGAATGTGCGTATATCGCTTGAGGCTAACCCATGATCGATGCCCAATGACTGCAGCCACATGGGGGATGTTCCAACCCATCGCAAACATCCGTGAGATTCCCTTGTGACGCAGGTCATGGAAGCGAAGATCGACGATGTTCAACAACTTGCAAGCTCGCTTAAAATTCGCGGAACTAGCGTCGCTGGAGTAGGGAAAGACCTCTGCATTGCTCATTGGCATGCTGCCGATGATCTGGATCGCCTGATCGGGAAGGTCCACCCACGTATGATTGCCGATCTTTTCTCCAGGGTGCTTCATGTCGCGCACAAGGACGCGTTTGTGTTCTCTCTGGAAGTCTTTCCATCTGATCCGCGTAATTTCCTCCTGCCGACGGGTCGAAAATAGCGCGAAAGCTATGACCTTATGCATTGGCATCGCCTGTGGGGCCTTCTTCCGCCGTTCAATGAAATGGCTGATCAGCCGATCGAGTTCATCCAAGGTTGGTCTTCGATCGCGTTGCGCTGACCGGGTTATGATACCCATCCGGCGGGCAACCTTGACAGCGTCCTTCATCTCCTGCTCGTCGAGCCGATAGCCCCACATCGACCGTGCGATTGCGAAGATCGCCCCGAGATGGCTCGCGTAGTTTCCGATGGTCTGTGGCTGTGCCGTCAGGAACTGCAGGAATTCGACGATGTCTTTCGATTTGATCGAAGAACAGGGCATGTTGGCGATCTCGTAGTTCTTGATCGCCGTTAGAACTTGCGATTTTGTGCGACCAATCTCCTTGATCGTCTCCTCGATGTAGCGGTCGATGGCGTTGGCCAATGTGGTCGCATCATCATTTTTAGAGTTGGCGACTGCTCCTGGTTTCTAAAGCTCCCGCTCGCGCTTTGAGAGCCAGGCTACAGCCGCAGGACGTCTGTCAAAGGTCTCGGTCTCGTGATAAGTCACGCCACCCTGCATGACCCGCACTCGCGCCCAGTAAGCGAAGCTGCCATTCTTGCGCTTGCGCGCGTCGATAGTGCCCATAACCATGCCTCAGTTGGTACATAAAAAACGATGATTGGTACATTGTACCAAGCCTAGTACCAAAATCGGCGGAAATAGCCCGGAACAGGCGTAAGCGAGACGATGAAGAAAGTGCGGTATGTGTCTGTAAAAAAAGAAAACTACAAATATCTCAAGGCTCCCGTTTTCGCCGTTGCCCCGATGATCGACTGGACTGATCGGCATTGCCGGTATTTTCATCGCCAGCTGTCTTCCAACGCGCTGCTCTACACCGAGATGGTGGTGGCCGATGCGATCATCCATGGGCCGCGTGAGAAGCTGCTGTCGTTCAATGAGGCAGAGCATCCGGTCGCGCTGCAGCTTGGCGGGTCGGATCCGGGAAAGCTGGTCGAGGCGGTCCGGATCGCTTCGGATTACGGCTATGACGAGATCAACCTCAACGTCGGCTGTCCCTCGGACCGGGTGCAGTCGGGGACCTTCGGGGCCTGTCTGATGCAGACGCCCGAGGTGGTCGAGGCCTGTGTTGCCGCGATGAAACAGGTGGCGACGGTGCCGGTTACCGTCAAGTGCCGGATCGGGGTGGATAATCAGGAGCCGGCCGAGGTGCTTCCCGATTTCCTCGCCCGGATGATCGGGGCAGGGGCCGACGCGATCTGGATCCATGCGCGGAAGGCCTGGCTGAAGGGCCTGTCGCCGAAGGAGAACCGGGAGATTCCGCCGCTGGATTACGAATTGGTCTACCGGATGAAGCGGGAGAACCCGGATGTCTTTCTCGGGATCAATGGCGGGATTTCCGACCTGGATCAAGCACTTGCGCATCTTTCCGTCATGGATGGCGTCATGCTCGGGCGGGCGAGTTATCACAATGCCACTCTGCTCATCGAGGTCGACTGGCGGATCTATGGTGACGCTTCCAATCCGGTCGACTGGGACCGGCTGCGGGATGTCATGATCGCCTATGCCGAGCGGGTGATCGCGTCGGGCGGGCGGCTCAACCATGTCACGCGGCATATGGTCGGGCTATTCCAGGGTTATGCCGGCGCCCGGCGTTATCGGCAGATCCTGTCGTCGGAGGCGACGAAGCCGGGTGTTTCGCCTGATCTGATCGCCGAAGCCTTTGCGGCGGTCGACATATCCGGTGGGCCGAAGACACAGGGCGCATCCGGCAGCTCCGAAGCTGCGGAATAAGCTAGCGCGGCATCCTGGCGTTTTTCGGGCCGGCGTATTTCAGAGCGGGGTTTTCAGGCCCCAAAAGCGAGAATGGCGCCCCGGGGGACGCCATTCGAAACTTTTGATCAGGCAGCCTGGATGTTGACGGCCTTGGGGCCTTTGCCCATGCGATCCGGCTCGGTGTCGAAGGTGACCTGCTGGCCATCCTGCAGGGTCTGCAGGCCCGAGGCCTGGAGCGCGGAGATGTGGACGAACACGTCCTTTGCGCCGCCTTCCGGGGTGATGAAGCCGAAGCCCTTGTCCTGGTTGAAGAATTTAACAGTGCCCTTGGTGGCCATGGGGATAGTCCTTGTTCCCGTGTTGTCGTCTGCGCCACGGCCGGCGAACCGGAAGCGGCAGGGTTGAAGTTCCGCCGAAACGGAACCGTCGAGGGATCGCGATAACGGGGAAAGAACGTCTACCGGCGGGAGAAAGCCCCCAAGGACCGCCTGGGCGGTCGATACAAATCGGTCCAGTCTCCGGGATCATTGCTGCCCGAACGCCAAAAGAGGTAGGGGCATTTCCGAACCTTGGCAAGTACGAAAAGTCACACTTGCGCGCGCAAATTTTTGTCAACGGCCTGAATTCCTTGAGATTTGATGGGTGGTAACGATGCCATGCCAGCGCTTGCCGTCCGGCCGAGCGCCGCCGGGCGGCTGCGTCACGACCGGGGACGACGCGGTGTTCCGTCTTGAAGCGGCCTCCATCCGGGTTTAGGGGAAGGGGGATCGGGCCTGAGGCGGGGCCGGTCGGACGCGGGAGTGAATGAGTATGGCGAAAACGGGTGCCGCGGTGATCGATCCTTACGAGCTTCTGGGCGTGGCGCGCGATGCCGACGATGCCGCGATCAAGGCGGCCTATCGCAAGGTGGCGAAGACCGCCCATCCGGATGCCGGCGGCGATGCCGAGGCCTTTGCGAAAATCTCCGTCTGCTACGAACTGCTGAAGGATCCGGTGCGCCGCCGCGTGTTCGACGATACCGGCTACGATCCGCAGCTTGCCGAACCCGCTGACCTCAAGGGCCTGATCGTGCTGGAAACCTTGATCAACGACATGATCCTCGACGAGCGGGAGCCCGGCAGTTTCGACCCGGTCGCGGGGCTGCGCCGCAAACTGACCGACGACATCCTGAAATGCCGCTTCCACATTCTCGAGCTGGAACGCCACCGGGCGCGGGTGCGCAAACATCTCGACCGGCTCGGCCGCCGGCCCGACACCGACGTGCTCGGCTCTATGCTCAGGGCGCGAGCGCAGTCGATCACCGATGCCATCAAGGCGTCGGAGGTGCAGATCGGCGCGATCGAGCGGGCCTATTCCATGCTCGAGGGCTATTCCTACGAGATGGAACCGCTGGCGCCCGAAGTCGAGGCCGAGGATCTGCCGAAGGCGGCGGAGTAGGGGCTCCGTCTTTCCCCTCCCAAACCCTCCCCACAAGGGGGAGGGCTTGACCCGGCGGCACTGTCCGCAGGTGTCCTTGCCTGCGGCATACCCCCCTCTGTCGGCTGCGCCGACATCTCCCCCACAGGTGGGGAGAGTGGAGGCCGGGGCCTCGTGCTTCGAGGGGCGCAATCGAGCCCACCTCAGCATGAGGGGATAAGCTGCGGGTTGGCTCTTTTCCCCAGCGGGGAGAAGGTGGCGCGACAGCGCCGGATGCGGGGCCCACCCACCCCTTGAGGGGGAGGGTCGGACCGCAGGTCCGGGGTGGTGTGACCGCTTCTCCGGATATCTGCTGGCGACCAGCCTGGTGTCACCCCCACCCGCCGCTCTGCGGCGACCTCCCCCCCTCAAGGGGGGGTGGGCGCCCTCATGCCGCGGTGCCCGGACTGACGGAGGGGCGTTTTTCCGGTTTTATGTGGTGCCAGCCGCAGCGGTAAAGGGCAGTGGCCTGCGGGTTGGGATCGCTGGCGGCCCAGGCGGCGAGGGCGGCCCGTTCGTGTTCCGGATGTGGGCCGGGGCGGGTGTGGATGCGGTGGAGCCTGGCGAGCGCCAGTCGAATCTTGGCGGCGGCCTCCGCGTCTTCGGGCCATTGGCGGGGCTCGGTTCCGGGGCTGATATGCGGGTGCAGCTGGCCGGCCATGTCCCGGAGCTCCTGGTGCACGATGGGTTTGGCCTTTGCCGCGCAGGGCGGGAGAGATTGGCCCGAGGCCAGAGGCAGATGCGCGAGAGGCGCCTGACCGCTGCAGTGCCGGCTGCGCCGGCATTGGCGCCGCGGGCAGCGGAGCGGGGTTGCGTGTTCGTCGAGAAGATCGCGCAGCAGGCGCAGCTCCAGCGGTTCGGGGACGGGGGCTTCGGTGGTCTGATGGTCTGGCATGTCGGTCTCCTTTCGGTGGTCAGGGAATTCGCGAAATTGGGAATTGCGGATGGGCGGGTGGGGCGCCTCTCCCCCTTGTGGGAGAGGTTACAAAATCGAGGGTTTAGCCCGATCAGGGCTAAACCTCAGATTTTGTTGGTGAGGGGATCGGTGATGGTGGCACGACGAACGGACCCCCTCTCTGGCGATTTCAGATGTTTAGGCGGCTTGCGCTCGCCTAATTCATCGAAATCGCTTTCTCCCCCACCAAGGGGGAGATGGGCCCCGCGCTTGCGGCCCGCTCTCCCACCATCCAAGAACTGAACTGTCAAAAAACCCAAGCTTCGCCGCCGGTCGGGATCGCTCCCTCCGGTGATGGGCATGCTTGTCTCGGACGAGGCGCCAGAAGCAACCTGTCTAAGTAATGTATGTGGCTCCTTCCGGCGCCCCGTTCGGCGTTTTTTCCCGCTGCATGCGTCTCTCTGGCAAGGCGGCGACGGTCCTCGTCATCCTCGGGCTTGACCCGAGGACCGAGGATGACCGGGCGCGGGTCCGGCTGTGGCATCACACGAGATGACGCTTCAGCCTGGCCGGTGGCCCGGGAGGTTCCCGCCGGATGGTGCACCAATCCGACCGGGACCCTCGCCCGGGGGATGGGGCCTTTGCCATTTGCGGCTTAGGCCGTCATCCCCGCCGTTTGTTTCGCCCCGCTGTCTGGATGTTCGCGACAGCGCGGGCGCCTTGTCTGTGTGCCTCTGAGGCACGTCCTTCCGATCAGGGTATCCAGGCTTTGGGGCATCCGACCCCATCACCCTCGTCAAGCCCTTCGTCCGGAGGGAGACCGTTGCAGCGGGCCGGGGATTTGGATCTGCGACAACCCTCCACCCCGGCGCCGGCCCCGCCTCGCCTGACATCGCATCGTCAGGTGTATCCGAGGGCGGGACAGCGATGATTCTACGAAAGGAAAAAGGGTGGGGGATGAAAAAATGTGTCGGGGTTTGATTTTGTTGGGAAATGTTCGGAATTCATCCCCCTTTTTTGGGAAATGGGGCTGTCTGGCGTGACCGTCTGGCCTCAGAAGGCTTGTGTCTGGATCCTCGGGTCGAGCCCGAGGATGACGGAGTGTGGGGGAGCGACTGGTATCCTCCGCTACTGTCTTCACCGGATACGTCTGCGGATAACGTCTGCGGAGGATACCCCTATCTCCCCGAGAGGTCGTCATCCTCGGGCTTGACCCGAGGATCCAGACACAAGCCAATCTCGGGCTCCATCTCCCCCCTTGCGGGGGAGACCTCCGAGCGGTGGCCGAAGGCCAGAAATCGATCCAGTGAATCGATTTCAGCGAACGGAGGCCTGAGCGCGACGCCGCGCGAAGGCTCTGAGAGGAATTGGCCCGATCAGGGCCAAAGCTTGAGATTTCGCAAGAGGGGGGCTCGGTGGGGTGGGTGCCCACGGAACTGTGCCCCTCTCCTGGAAAATCTGAAGTTTAGGCGGCTTGCGCGCGCCTAAGCCTTCGATTTTCCGTCCTCCCCCGCATGGGGGAGGTGGGGTGCGCGTGCCGACCGAACCGCCGCGCCCGACCCAGCCCGCCGTCGAAATGTCGGGTGCCTTGGATAGTATCACCTTACAATACTAGGGAAGGACCCATTTCCCGCGAGCAATAGCAAATAATTCTCCGACGCTGTTGGCAATCTGGATTCTCCCGTCGGCTTACTGGGACTCTTCAGATAAAATCGTCATCGTCCGGCGCATATTCGTGATCTTCTGCCTCATACATTTCTTCATCTATTCTGCGCCTTATATTTACGAAATTTTCCTCAGTCGACAGATCTCTCAGTAGCTTAATTTCATCTGGGTCTTCATTTGGATCATAAAATGTCCACTTAACATTCTTCTGGTTCATGATCTTCTCGACATCTTCTATGATCATGAAGTTTCTGACCAAACCAAATATATTTGTACGGAAATTTAACTCTTTTGCTTTCTGTACAAATCTTGACGGAATCAAGTCGCTCAGTTGTGAAATCGTTTTGATGCCAAATCCCGCTAATTCAACTACAAGCTCGGAAACTTGAGCGTTAACGTTTTCAGATGCATCCTCAAGGGGATAGTTGTTTTTTTCTGCCCAGTTCTGAATGAATTCCGTCAAGCTTATCGAGTTTATCTCTATATCTAAATTACCTGCTTCGTAGCTCTGATTTACACTTCGCGTATAATCATCGATCTCTGTTGCTAGTTCACTGAAGCCCTTATCAGCTATTTCAAGCAGGCCTGCATGAAGATAAAGTCGGCGCTGAATGTTGCTCGGAAGCTGACCGCGAAACTTGTAAGACCTGTCATGCGCCATCTCGGCCCAAGCGTGCTGAAGTACGGTTCTTATCTGTATCTCAAATTTGAGATTTTCTAAGCCTTGGAATTCTGGAAGTGTCGATCGCTGTTCACCCAGGTCGCATACGAAATGAACGGACCGATATCCGACTTGGTTCAAAGAAAGATTTTCATCTTTGTTGCTGCTATTCAATCTGTCTACAACAAATGAACCTTCTATTATATCTGATACTAATTTTATGTCCGATTCAACAAACAATATAACTCTTACACCAGATATGTCTGTAATTTGCGTCTTCGGATTTTTGTAATTTTTTCTCTTTATTTTTTCTAATATTCCTTCTTTGTTTTTTGTTCTGCCTGAAATTGAAAGATAGTCTATGTTGTTTTGTTCAATTAGATTTTTGATTATGCTCTCAATTGACGCCGTCAGAAGTCGATACTTCGGAAGTAGATCGTCTATCTCTCTTTCAAAATCCATAATCGTTGATCCAATCAAATATCGGTTGGCATTCGCATCTATCGTTCGGCTATTTCGCCGGTAGGACGCGAGTGATGCGTCTGCAATATTCTTCTAACTCACAACTGCGCAGTAGCGAACGGGTGAAGTCATCTGTTTTCAGATCTGGTTCAAACTTAATGATTTTTGATCGCAACTGGAGCTAGGTGTCTCTCTTTACAGCTTCTAGCCGTTGCTACGCTAGCTAATCAGCAACAACACCCACACCAAGCCGACCACCGAAGCCACCATCACACCTTGCACCAGCCATCGGATGCTGCGGAACTCGCTGCGCCGGTCGGCGCTCATATAGCTGAGGATATCGGAGAGTATCGCTGCGAAGTCTTGCATGGGATTCTGAGAGTGGTGGCCGTCGAGGTTGCAGTTTGCCCCTCCCTAACCCTCCCCACAAGGGGGAGGGGATGCCCCTCATCCGCCCTTCGGGCACCTTCTCCCCGCAGGCGGGGAGAAGGAGGGGTCAGCGGCCCGGCCGCCCCGTCTTCCCCTTCGTCCTTGCCTTGCGCTTGCCGTCGCCCGTGTCCTCGTAGGAGCCGGCGCCAGCGCGGGCGCGGATGATGGGGCGGGGGTCGTCTGGTTGCCCCTCATCCGCCCTTCGGGCACCTTCTCCCCGTGAACGGGGAGAAGGAGGGGCCTCCGGCTTTTCCGGCAGCTTGCCGGTGACCGGTTTTTCGGTGCGGCCGACGGTCATTTCGTCGAGGGTGTTTTTGCGGAAGTAAGAGGTGGCCTCGGGGTTTTCGGGCGAGAGGCTGCTGCCCTTGCCCTCGGGGGTGCCGGATTTGTTGCGGCCGGAGGGGGAGAGGCGGGGTTGCGTCGCGTCTGGGGTACCCCCCTCTGTCGCCTGCGGCGACATCTCCCCCACAGGGGGGGAGAGTGGGCCGCTGCTGCTTCGGCTCTTGCCGCTCTTCGGGCTTTCGCCGGCCTCCTGCCGGGCCATCGGATCGTCCATGGTGGCGAGTTCGGCGGCTTTGAGGCGTTTGATTTCGTCGCGGAGGCGCGCGGCCTTTTCGAAGTCGAGGTCGGCGGCGGCGTCGCGCATGGATTTTTCGAGCGCGTTGAGATGGGCCTGGAGGTTGTTGCCAACGAGGTGGCCGCCGTCTGCAAAGCCCTTGCCGCCCGTGGCGCCCGAGATGTCGGCGCGGACGTGGTCGCGCTCGTAGACGCTGTCGAGGATGTCGGAGATGCGGGCCTTGACGGACTCAGGCGTGATGCCGTGTTCGGTGTTGTAGGCCATCTGCTTTTCGCGGCGGCGGGAGGTTTCGTCCATGGCGCGCTGCATCGAGCCGGTGATCTGGTCGGCATAGAGGATGACCTTGCCGTCGACGTTTCGCGCGGCGCGGCCGATGGTCTGGACCAGCGAGGTTTCCGAGCGGAGGAAACCTTCCTTGTCGGCATCGAGAATGGCGACGAAGCCGCATTCGGGGATGTCGAGGCCTTCGCGCAGCAGGTTGATGCCGACCAGCACGTCGAAGGCGCCGAGGCGGAGATCGCGGATGATCTCGATGCGCTCCAGCGTGTCGATGTCGGAATGCATGTAGCGGACGCGCACGCCCTGCTCGTGCAGGTATTCGGTGAGGTCTTCGGCCATGCGCTTGGTGAGCACGGTGACGAGGGTGCGGTAGCCCTTTTGCGCGGTTTCGCGGATCTCGCCGAGCACGTCGTCGACCTGGGATTTGGCCGGGCGGATTTCGACCGGCGGGTCGATGAGGCCTGTGGGTCGGATGACCTGTTCGGCGAAGACACCGCCGGATTCTTCCATTTCCCAGCTGCCGGGGGTGGCGGAGACGGCGATGGTCTGGGGGCGCATGGCGTCCCATTCCTCGAAGCGCAGCGGGCGGTTGTCCATGCAGGAGGGCAGGCGGAAGCCGTATTCGGCGAGCGTCGCCTTGCGGCGGAAGTCGCCTCGGTACATGCCGCCGATCTGGGAGACGGAGACGTGGCTCTCGTCGATGAAAAGCAGGGCGTTGTCGGGGATGTATTCGAAGAGCGTCGGCGGCGGCTCGCCGGGTTTGCGGCCGGTGAGGTAGCGCGAATAGTTCTCGATGCCGGCGCAGGAGCCGGTCGCCTCGAGCATTTCGATGTCGTAGCGGGTGCGCTGTTCGAGGCGCTGGGCTTCCAAGAGGCGGCCGCCCTTTTCGAGCTCGGCGAGGCGGGTCTTCAGCTCGTCCTTGATCGCCTTGATCGCGCCGTTGAGGGCGGGGCGCGGC
The DNA here is from genome assembly GCF_003610655.1 of Rhizobium sp. AG855. Lineage (NCBI taxonomy): Bacteria > Pseudomonadati > Pseudomonadota > Alphaproteobacteria > Hyphomicrobiales > Rhizobiaceae > Rhizobium > Rhizobium sp. AG855. Next base: position 1,483,800 of record NZ_RAQG01000003.1, read on the forward strand.
GTGACATAGTGGCTGTTGGCGTAGATCTTCACCGACTTCATGTCGCCGGTCTTCTTGCCGGTGAGCGGGTCGAACTCGGTGATCGACTCGATCTCGTCGCCGAAGAGGGTGATGCGCCAGGCGGCATCCTCCAGGTGGGCGGGGAAGAGTTCGATCGTGTCGCCACGGACGCGGAAGGAGCCGCGGACGAAATTGATGTCCTGGCGCTTGTATTGCTGGGCGACGAGGTCGGCCAAGAGCTGGCGCTGGTCGATGCGGTCGCCGACCGACATCTGGAAGGTCATGGCGGTGTAGGTTTCGACCGAGCCGATACCATAGATGCAGGAGACGGAGGCGACGATGATGCAGTCGTCGCGCTCGAGGATGGCGCGGGTGGCGGCGTGGCGCATGCGGTCGATCTGTTCGTTGATCGACGATTCCTTCTCGATGAAGGTATCCGAGCGCGGCACATAGGCTTCCGGCTGGTAGTAGTCGTAATAGGAGACGAAATATTCGACCGCGTTGTCGGGGAAGAAGTTCTTGAACTCGGAATAGAGCTGGGCGGCGAGCGTCTTGTTCGGCGCAAGGATGACGGCGGGGCGCTGGGTCTCCTCGATCACCTTGGCCATGGTGAAGGTTTTGCCGGAGCCGGTGACACCGAGCAGGACCTGGGTGCGGTCGTCGCTTTTCAGGCCCTCGACGAGGTCCTTGATGGCAGTGGGCTGGTCGCCGGCGGGCTCGAAATCGGAGGCCATGCGGATCGGCACGCCGCCTTCGGATTTCGCCGGGCGGGCCGGGCGGTGCGGCATCCAGAGTTCGCCGTTCTTGAACAGCGGGTTGCCGCTTTCGATCAGGGCGGAGAGGGCCTCGACGGTGGCCGTGACGGCGCCAGGGGCGAGGGATTCGGCTTCCTCGAGCGAGACATCCATGCCGGCGATCGGATTGAGGCCGGCTGCGGCGCGGGTTTTCGGATCGGAGGAGGCGCCGATCGAGACGCCGCGGGAGGTTTTGGTCGAGGTGGTGTTCTTGGCGGTGACTTGTTTTGCGCTCACGCTGTCGTCGCTTTGCGACTTCGCTCCGCGGGGGCCTCGCATTGGCTCGGACGCCCGTTCGGGCTTGCGGCCTGCGGCCGACTGCTGCGCCTTTTCCAGCGCAACCTTTTCGGCGTGGCGGCGGGCCTCGATCTCGATCTTCTTGCGATGCTTGCCGGCTTTCGAGGCCAATTCGCGCTGGCTCTCGACCGTGGAGGCTTCCGCCTCGGCCTCCAGCTGCTTCACCCAGTCCGACACCGAGCCGGACAAAGGTGCGCCTTCGAACGAGGCTTGCGGGGCTTCCTCGAATCCGGTCGAGGGGGCGGAGGATTTGGGAGATTTGGCCATGGCCGGAATATGGAGAAGCCTGTTGGCAAAGGGAAGGGGCGGGGCGGGATAATCAGAACGAAAACGCAACGGGTGGCGCGGGTTGTTGCCAGGGTGGTGGCAGGAGGGTGTGCCGTCGACAGGCGTCGGGTGTCAGTGCTTAAAGATGTTGTCGCGATGCCAGGCAAGGTAATGCGGATGAGGGCGCAGATGGGCCGGAGAGGGCACACGCGCCCTGCCGTCGCGGACCAGCAGATGCGAAACGTCTTCGTTCAGCTGCCGTGACTGAAGGATGCTAAAGTCGTCTGCCAGCGACAAGAGACCGCGATCAAACATCCAGTGCACTGTGCCCGACAGGGCAATGCCGTTCTGGACCGAGTCATTGCCACCACGTTCGACGGGCACGATATGCGCAGCCTCCACTTCCGGACGCCCGCCGCCGTTGATCAACCGCAGTCCGGTGAAGGCGCAGGTTCGGTCGTAAACACGGCGAATATGTTGGCGGAACTTGGCGTCTCGAAACGGCCGATTGATGGTCTGGGCGATGATCGGGCGGATGAAACCGTCGACGCTGTAGTCCGCCTGCGCGTTTTCCTCAACAGCAAGGATGGCGAGCGGGTGATGCGGCAGAGAATTGCCGTCTGGCTGATCCGTGCGTTGCGGCCATTCATCCGGCTCGGACAGACCTTCCTGAACCAGCGCCACAAATTCTTGGTCGCTGATCACGCGCACCGCCTGAACGCTTCGGCCAGGATTGACGCTGCCGTCCGGTGCCACAAGCTGCCGTTCGAAGCCTCCATTCAGGCGGTAATCCAAGGGGCTATCGAAGTCGATGTAGTCGGCAAGTCTCGCGTAGTAATGCTCCGGAAGATCATCGTCTGGTTCAACGGCCGTGACTCGAGCAAGGCCGGAATAGTAGCGACCGGAACTGCCTGGCAGCGGACCATAGTAGACGATCCAGTCTCCCAGAGCCTGCTGCACACGCGACAGGTACATCTTTGGGAAATGATACTGCCTGCCACGGATGTCTTTATAGGTGCTGTCGTCCTTGTGATAGAAGATCGCCTTGGCCATCAGATGCCTGAGTCCTGCTGAGTGAACCGCAGTATGCGCGGTGTGGCGGGGGTAGCAAGCGGCGATGCGATGGCCTCTTCTTACGCCACCGACAAATGACCCGTCTTGCGCTTGCGCTTGATGGCCGTGGTCTGGTGCTCGGCGATCCAGGTGGCGAGTGCCTTGGGTGGCATGGGGCGGGCGAAGAGGTAGCCTTGCGCGACCGTGCAGCCGAGGCGGGCGAGGACTGCGGCGTCCTCGTTGGTTTCGACACCTTCGACGACGATGTCGAGATCCAGCGAGTGGCCGAGGCTGACCATGGCTGTCACCAGTTTCTGGTTGGTCTCGCAGCGGGCGACGTCCTTGACGAAGCTGCGGTCGATCTTCAGGCGGTCCACCTTCAGGCTGATCAGATAGGCCAGCGAGGAATGTCCCATGCCGAAATCGTCGACGGCGAGCTTGTAGCCCGCTTCTTCCAGCCGCTTCAGCTGGGCATCGGCGAGCGCCGGATCGAGGATGGCTTCCTCGGTGATTTCGATTTCCAGCGCTGACGGCCAGACCCCATGGTCGGCCGTGACCTTCTCCAGCATGTCGGCAACGGAATAGAGGGCGAATTCGCGCGGCGAGACGTTCAGCGCGACGCTGGCGTTCTTCAGGCCGAACTCGGGCAGCTGGCGCGCCAGCACGCAGGCGTCGGCCGCGATCCGGGCGGTCAGGCGTTCCGACACATGCATGGCCTGGGCGGCATTGACGATATCGGGCGGAGCGATGAAGCCGAGCTGCGGATGCTGCCAGCGGACCAGCGCCTCGAAGCCGGTGATGCGGCGGGTGGCGAGGTCGAGCTGGGGCTGGAACCAGGCTCCGACGGCGCCGCTGTCGATGGCGGCGCAGAGATCCTGTTCGATCCGACGCTTTCTCTCGGCATTGAGACGCAATTCGGGATCGAACTCGCCGGGCTTGCGCCGGTCGCCACGCTTGGCCTCATAGAGGGCCATATCGGCGCAGATCAGCAATTCCTCGGCGGTGCCGGCATGATCCGGATAGGTGGCCAGTCCGACGCTGAGGCCAATGATGGCGCGGTGCTGGCCCCAGCCGATCGGGGTGCGGCTCGCCTCGATGACGCGGTTGGCATGGGCGCGGGCCCGTTCGATCGCGTCGTTTCCGGAGACGATGACGGCAAATTCGTCGCCGCCGAGGCGGGCGATCAGGCTGCCGTCTCCGATCAGCGCTTCGAGCCTGGCGCCGATCTCGCGCAGCAGCGCGTCGCCGGCGCTGTGGCCGAGCGTGTCGTTGATCGCCTGGAAGCGCTCGACGTCGAAGATCAGCAGGGCGACGGCCTCGGAAAGCACCGCAGCGCGGGCGATGTCGCCGGTCAGACGTCCATGGAAGAACATCCGGTTGGAGAGGCCGGTCAGCGTGTCACGATTGGCGAGAGCCTCGAGACGGGTATTCTGTCGCAAGATGTCGCTGTTGGCGCGGGTCAAACTGTCTGCGAGCGTCGTTGCTTCGTGGCGGGCAATCTGGCTGTTGACGAAGATGCGCTCGGCCCAAAGGCTGCGGCGGATAAAGACGATCATCAGAATGGCGAGGCATGCGCCAACGATAAGGTCGCTGCCGCCGCCGTGGTGCGCGAGGCTCAAGAGCTGCGACAGCAGGATCGGCACGGCATAGGCGAGCGCCAGCGGGGTATAGCCGAATTGCCGGACAATCGAGCCCGTCGCCATGCCGCCCATGATCATCATGATCGGCGTGTGCTGACCGAGCGGCTCGAAATCGGGAATGGCCAAAGGGAGGCCGGCCCAGATCATGCCATGGAGGAAGGCGCCGAGGGCCAGAATTGACAGGCATCGGCTCGGATCGGAGATGTGAAGTCCAGCCCGGCGGATGCGGCTCAGCGAGATCTCGCGGAAGATGATTGCCGCCATTGAGAAGGCAAACCAGAGCGCCGACGCCCAGTGAATTCCGCCGTTGATATGGAGTAGCAGCAGGACAGCGAGATGCGCTGCCACATTGGCAGTGAGGATGGAGCGATAACCGCGTTCGATATCCGCGACCTGCGCTTGCAGGATTGCAAGGGGAAATCCACCATTCCTGCGCAATCGGGAATCCATGCTCAAATATCCAGCTTAATCGCAATAATGCAGCAATATCAGCAGTGTTTTAACGGTCTGTTACAGCCCGAGGGTTGGATCTATTAAAAGGCGCGAGACTATCGGAGGTTGATCGGTCTCCCTCTCATTGCCATCATGCGCGAAATCCGGGCGTTGCGAACGCATCTTCGGGCGGGATGCAAGGCGGTGCCGACATGCAGTTGATCTTGGCCTTGTGGGCAAAACGGTCGATGATGGCGGCAGATTCGGCGCTCGCCGTTTCGTTCCTTTTGCTCCGTCCCCCGGTGTTTCCATGCCCACATTTACCCCTGCCGCCTTATGGCCGATCCTGCTTCTTTCGGCATCCAACATCTTCATGACCTTCGCCTGGTATGGCCATCTCAAATACAAGACCTCGGCCCTGTGGATCGCCATCGTTGCGAGTTGGGGGATCGCCTTCTTCGAATACTGCCTGGCCGTGCCCGCCAACCGCATCGGCTCGGAGGTCTATTCCGCTGCCCAGCTGAAGACGATGCAGGAAGTGATCACGCTGATCGTGTTCTCCGGTTTCTCGGTGTTCTTCCTGAAGGAGAGCCTGACAATCAACCACGCCATCGGTTTTGCGCTCATCGCGGCCGGCGCGGCCTTCGTGTTTCGTGGATGACAGACCGGCCCGGCTTGTCGGGCGAAACACGACCCAGAAGCGCCCGGCTTCCATGGTGTGGAGCCGGGTTGCTTGCGCAGGATATTTGCCTGCGGTGGTGATCGCTGAGATCACCCCCTGCCTGATGACGAGGAGTACGCATTGACCCGTCTTCCGAGCCTTGCCGAGATCCGTTCGCTGGAAGAGAGCCTGCATCGTGCCGAGACACGAGGCTCGCGCGCAGCGCTTGAAACGCTGCTGGCGGAAGGATTTGTCGAGATTGGCGCGTCCGGTTCAGTCTACGACAGGACGGCGATCATCCAGCTGCTGCTCGCCGAAGAGGCAGGCGGTCTTTCACAGTTCCGAAGTGCCAACTACGTTCTGAGGCCGATCTCGGGCGATGCCGTGCTTTTGACCTACGAGACCGAGCGCTTGTTTGCCGATGGCAGCGCGCGCTCGGCCTTGCGCAGTTCGATCTGGAAACATGACGGAACGGCGTGGCGGATGTTTTTCCATCAGGGCACAGTCAGGGCCTAGATCCGGCGAAAACGGCTTCGCCTTCCATGCTCCCTCCGTGTCCTTGCGCAATTCCGGACGCAGAACCGCTTCGCACTTTTGCTGAAATTGCTCCGGGTTCGGCATCAACCGGTGGGTTCAGGCCGCCGGAACTGGCGTCGGTTTGCCATCGGCATCGAGAGCGACCATGACAAAGGTGGCTTCCGTGACCTTTTCCATCACATGAGTCAGATAACGCTGGGCCCAGGTTTCGACCTTCAGTGTCATGGATGTGCGACCGACGCGGCTGATCTCGGTATAGACGCAGAGTGTGTCGCCGATCTTGACCGGCATGGCGAAGGCCATTTCCTGGACGGCGGCGGTGACGACGCGGCCATGGGCGCGCTCGGCGGCGCGGATGCCGCAGGCCAGGTCCATCTGAGCCATGACCCAGCCGCCGAAAATGTCGCCTGCCGCATTGGCATCTGCCGGCATGGCCAGCGTGCGGAGCGTGAGTTCTCCTTGAGGGGCAGAGCTTGGCTGATGAGGCATGGCGGTAAACGACTCCTGTATTTCGCGGGCAAGGGCAAAAGAGCGCGCCGGCTTGGGTGGCGCCATCTGTCATTTTTGAGGGATGAAAAACCACCCATCATAATTGACATTCGCAAATTTAGAAAATTGGAAGGGGCGAATATCAAAATTTACGCAATTCTGACACAAGCCCGAGGTCCTCATGAAATCCATGTTCCTGTCGGTCCGCCTGTATGCGCTCGTCGCCATTGCGTTGGCCGTGCTGGTTGCGACGCTGACCTACAGCCTGTTCAATGCCTATGACGCGCTGACCCAGGAACGGCGGGCAGGGCTGGCCCAGATCAATGACAACGCTATCGCCATCTTCAACAAATACTACAAGATGGAGCAGGAAGGCAGCCTGACGCGGGCCGAGGCGCAGGAGCGGGCAAAGGACGTGGTATCCGCCATGCGCTATGCCCCGGACGGCTATCTCTGGATCAACGACATGCAGCCGGTGATGATCATGCATCCGATCAAGCCGGAGCTGAATGGCAAGAATCTGAGCGAGAACAAGGATACGAACGGCAAGCACCTGTTCGTCGAATTCGTCAACACGGTGAAGGCCCACAAGGAAGGTTTCGTCGACTATTACTGGCCGAAGCCGGGCTTCGATGCGCCGGTCGAGAAGTTCAGCCATGTCGTCGGTTTCGAGCCCTGGGGCTGGATTGTCGGCACCGGCGTCTATTCGGACGACCTGGCGGCGTTGTTTCGCCGGACGGCGACGGAATATGCCGTCATCATCGGTGTTGCCATTCTCGCCATCCTCTTCTGTGCCACCATGGTTGTGCGCAGCGTGGTTTCCCCGATCAACCGGCTGAAATCGGCGATGAGAGACATTGCCGACGAGCGGGTCGATACCGCAATCACCGATGCCGACCGGCGCGACGAGATCGGCCGGATGGCACAGACACTGCAGGTTCTGCGCGACAGCGTGCGCGACCGGATCGATATGCGCAGCCGCGAAGCCGAGCAACAGGAGAGCCTGAACGGCGAACGGGCGCGCAACGAGACGCAGCTCAGGACCTCCGCCGAACGGCAGAGCCATGCGATCGGCGCGATCGGTGCGGCGCTGGAGCAGCTGGCCGAGGGGGACCTGACGGTGCAGATCGACGCGATCGGGGCCGACTACGAAAAGCTGCGCCATGATTTCAACCGGGCCGTCCAGTCGCTTGCCGGCGTGATTGCGGCGATCAACCAGACGAGCGAGGTCGTAACGTCCTCGGCCGGCAATATCAGCGAGGCGACCAACAACCTGTCGAAGCGCACGGAGCAGCAGGCGGCGGCCCTGGAAGAGACGGCGGCAGCGCTGGACGAGATTACCGCAACCGTGCGCACGGCGGCGGAGCGGGCCAACGAGGCACGCCAGATGGTGGCCGAGACGAAGACGAGTGCCAACCGTTCCGGCGAGATCGTGCGCAATGCGGTCGATGCCATGGGCCGGATCGAGGGCTCTTCGCAGAAAATCAGCCAGATCATTTCCGTGATCGACGAGATCGCCTTCCAGACGAACCTCCTGGCGCTCAATGCCGGCGTCGAGGCGGCGCGGGCAGGCGAGGCGGGTCGCGGCTTTGCGGTCGTGGCGCAGGAGGTGCGCGAACTGGCGCAGCGTTCCGCCAATGCGGCGAAGGAGATCAAGACGCTGATCAGCGCGTCGGCGGCCGAAGTCGACACCGGCGTCGGCCTGGTGCGCTCGACGGGGGATGCGCTGCTGGAGATCGAGGCGCTGGTCAACCGCGTGAACGACAGCGTCAACACGATTGCCACGGCAGCGAAGGAGCAGGCGACGGGTCTGGCGGAGATCAACACCTCGGTCAACCACATGGACCAGATGACGCAGCAGAATGCGGCCATGGTGGAGGAAACCTCGGCGGCCGGGCAATCGCTGGCGGAAGAGAGCTACAATCTGCGCCAGCTGCTGTCGCGCCTCAAGGTCCATGGGAGCCCGGCGGCGGGCCATCGACGGGCGGCCTGACGGTCAGTCCAGACGCACGCACAAGGGCCGGCGGAGCGATCCGCCGGCCCTTCATTTTTGCCCCGGATTTCTGGTGGCGGTCGTTCATGGCGCATTAAGCCGGAATGGCTTATGCTGCCTGAAGTTGTCCCATAACGGGCCATCGAGGGTGAAATGAGTTTTGTGTTTTCGTCCCTTGGCAGCCGGCTCACGATCGCTGCCTTTTCGGCCCTGCTCCTGTCAGGCTGTTCCGGCAGTGACCGCATTCCGCTTGCCGATGTCGGCGGCGGTGCGAGGCCCGGCGATCAGATGATCGGCAAGGTGGAGCGGACGCGGGACGGGCGGGTGCTTGTCGGGCGCGTCGGCGATCCCCAGGCGGAGGCTGCGGCCTATGCGCCACCCGCAGGTCAGCAGAATGCCGGCAGCGAAGGCATCGACTATCTCAACACCCCCAATCTGGCCGGCAACGGCGCGGTTCAGGGCGCATCCCGGATGGCGCCGGCATCGTCCGATGCATGGGCGGGCCAGACGATGAGCGCCATGGCGATCCCGGAAGGCGGCGTCAATATTGACGGTGAGCTCGGGGTCGGGGTTTCCGATGCGAGTTATGCCGATGCGGCGAGCCCGGTCGGTGTGCAGCCGCAGCTCGTGACGCAGGATGGAGCCATGGCGATCGCCGAGGGCAATACGAGCCAGCCGGTGGTGGACGGCATCGGGTTCGACGAGCCGACGCAGATCGTGACGGGGCCGACAGGACCGCAGCCGGCAGTGCAGGAAACGCAGGTTGCCGAGCAGATGCCGGACGAGGGCGGGATCCTGCCGCTTTCGGCGGACAGCGGCAATTCGGGCATGAACGATCCGGGACCGGTGTCGAGCCGGCGGGTTGCGGCCTCAGCCCCGCCGCGACGGGCGCCGGCGGGCAAGGATTGTTCGCTCTATCTCGACAAGCGGAACTGCCGTTAGCGCGCGCCTCCCTAATTCTCTAATTAGGGAATTGCCTTATTCTTTTTATGTTGAACGGCGGTCGTACCTTGGTGCTGCTGTGGGCTTTCCGCCCTGGGCGGATGAGGGGGATGGCCGTCCCCACCGTTTTCTGGGCGCATCCCAGGTTTGGCAGTCTGGCTTTCGGAAAACTTTGCGGCTTTCCTTCTTGCGGCTCAGCGACCGGGTGCGCCCATGCGAGAGCCGTACCGCCGCGGCCTCAGGCGGCCTTGCGGGCGGTGCGGGCAGGGCCTAGAGGCTTGAGGTGTCGGCTCTGCCATACCCCTAGATCGAAAGGGGTGGCGGGCGCCGCATCCTGCCGCCCAAGGTCTCCCTTCCCGGGAAGGCCTGCGTCTTCCGGAGCCAACCATGCCGCCGATTGCCGATATCCTGATGTTTGCCGCGATGCTTGCTGTTGCCGGTGCCGTGGCGGGGCTGCTGGCCGGCGTGTTCGGGATTGGTGGCGGTGCGGTGCTGGTGCCGGTGTTCTATCAGGTCTTCGGTTATGCCGGGATCCCCGAACATGTCATCATGCATCTCGCCGTCGGCACCTCGACGGCGCTGATCGTGCCGACCTCGATCCGGTCGTTCCGGGCGCATCAGGCGCGCGGGGCGGTCGATATGGGGCTGCTGAAGGGGTGGATGATCGCGGTGCCCCTGGGCGCGCTCGCGGCGACCGTGGTTGCGGCTTACGTCTCGAGTGCCGGGCTTCGCCTCTTTTTCGCGGTGATGGGGCTGGTGCTCGCCGCCCGCATGCTGTTTCTCTCCAACCGGCTGCATCTCGGCACAGAGCTGCCGGGCCAGCCCTGGCGCTTCCTGACGGGTTCGGCGATCGGACTGTTTTCCGGGCTGATGGGGGTCGGGGGCGGGGTGTTCAACAACACCTTCATGACGCTTTACGGACGGCCGATCCACCAGGCGGTGGCGACCTCCTCGGGTGTGGGCGTGCTGATCTCGATCCCGGCCGTTTTCGGCTTTATCTATGCCGGCTGGGGCGAGGCGGGCCTGCCGCCGTTTTCGACCGGCTTCGTCAACTGGATCGCCTTTGCCGTGATCTTTCCGATCACCATGGTGGTCGCACCCTATGGGGTGAAACTCGCCCACAGCCTCAACAAGCGGCAGCTGGAAGTGGGGTTCGCGGTGTTTTTGCTGTTCGTTTCGGCGCGGTTTTTCTGGAGCCTGGTGGGGCACTGAGACCGGCGCACGGCGTTCGGTTCGGGATTTCCAGCAGCAGCGCGGCCGCGGATCAGCGGACCGAGACGCGATTGCGGCCTGACCGTTTGGAGAAATACAGGCCCTCGTCGGCCCGCTTCAGGATATCACTGGAAAACCGGTCCGGCTGGCTGAACTCGCTGACGCCGCCGCTGATGGTGGATTCGTAGCTCAGGCTCTTTCGCAACACATCCGGGACCCGCTCGCGCAATCGGTCTGCAATCTCGAGCGCATCGTTGCGGTGCAGGTCCGGCATCACGATGACGAATTCGTCGCCGCCGAAGCGGGCGATCACGTCATCCTGGCGCAAATTCTCGCGGCAGAGCCGGGCGATCTCGATCAGGGCTGAATCGCCGGCGTGGTGGCCGCGTTCGTCGTTCAGGCTCTTGAAATTGTCGAGGTCGAAAACCAGGACCGAGGTCTGGGATTGTTCGCGGGCAAAGATCTGCATGCGGTGATCCAGGGTTTCGATCAGTTTGCGGCGGTTGTAGAGGCCTGTCAGCGCATCGGTTTCGCTTTGTTCGCGAAGTTTGCGCTGCACGTCGTTCTTCTCGGTGATGTTGCTCGCCACCCAGACGACGGCATCCTCGCCGTCCACCTTGAAGGGGAGCGCCTGCACGCGCCCTTCGAACCAGATCGGCGCCGAGGGGCCGTCGCCGGCGCCTTTGACGTCGCTGCCGGACAGTTCATATTCGACGATATGCAGAACGCCGCAATCCAGTGCCTTGCCGATTTCGGCGGCAAACCAGCGGCCCTTGTCTTCCTTCAGCACGTCGAAGATGCTGAGCCCGATCAGGGCGCTGCCATCGTGATAGTGACGGGCATCCTTGCCGCCGAAGATCTCGGCGTAACGGCCGCTGCGCGTGAGGATGAAGGCGGGATCGGGAAGCGATGACAGGATTGCCGTCAATTGCTGCTGCGTAAACACGACACCGCTCTCCACCTGTATTCATGTGATCCCGAGCCGATGCGTCGAATGCAGAAATCGGCGCCGTCTTCCGCTTCGGGTTCCCTTGGCTTCGACACTGTCACGGATGTATTTCAACTTCCTAAATGAAGCCGCACGTCCTTTGCCGCGAATGTTGCTTTCGCCGTGGTGGGGGCGGTGTCTCTGGAGACTGCTGGCTGAAGGCACGGTCACTTCGGGGGAAGATGAAGGTCCAGGTAATTCAGGGTCTGGGCCAAGGCGCTGTCGCGTGTGACCGAGGCGGGATCAAGACCCATTCTGAGCCACAAGCCGTCGATCAAGGCGCTGATGCCGAGGGCCAGTCGTTCAGCGTCGGGGCGATCGACAAGCTCTTTCAGGGCCGACAGCAGGTTCGAGCGCATTCTGGCGTGAAAGGCTGCCTGAAGGCGGGCCAGCTGCGGTTCACGCGGGACTTCGGCGCAGAGCGACAGCCAGGCGTGGCTGATCGAGGGTTTGAAGAATTCCTCTTCGAAATTGCCGAGAATGATGGCCTCGACCCTTTCCCGCGGGTTGCGGGCCTGGCGCAAGCGGTCAACCACCGCCAGCCGCAAGGCGGCATTGGCCTCGCGCATGGCATGCTCGAACAGCTCTTCCTTGTTGCGGAAATAGTGGAGGACGATGCCTTTCGATGCGCCTGCATAGGCTGCCACCTTTTCCAGCGTCGTTCCGGCGAGCCCTTCCGTCTGCAGAACGCTATAGGCCGCCTGGCGCAATTCCTTGCGGCGGATTTCGCTGATCCTCGACAGTTTTACCATGGCCCCACCTCTCCGACGCTTGCCTCTCATTGACAGGTCAACTGAAAAGATCAAGAGTTGACCGACTGGTCAACTCTATGACCAACGGTACAATACAAGGGGAGCCGCAATGAGGACAACACGCATATTCACGCCGAGGCATGCCGCCTTTGCCGCATTTTTGTCGATGACGGTCTTTGGCGGCAGCGTCCGGGCCGCAGAGCCTGAGAGCTGTCAGACGGTTCGGCTGGCCGAACCAGGCTGGAACGACCTTGCCTTTACCACCGGCGTTGGAATGACGCTGTTGAAGCAGCTCGGCTACGCGCCGCAGTCCTCCCTGCTGGGGATCGACGTGATCTATCTCAGCTTGAAGAACAAGGATCTCGATGTCTTCCTTGGTTACTGGGATCCGGCCATGATCACCTATGCCAAGTCCTATCTGGAGGAGGGCTCGGTTGAACCGGTTACGGTCAATCTCGAAGGTGCCAAATACACGTTTGCGGTCCCGTCCTATGTCTACGAGGCTGGCGTCAAGGATTTCGCCGATCTGCAGAAATTTGCCGACAAGTTCGACCACAAGCTTTACGGCATCGAGCCCGGCTCCAACCAGCTGATGCTCGATGCCCTGGATGATCCGTCTCTGGGGCTTTCCAGTTGGGAAGTGGTGGAATCGAGCGAACAGGGCATGCTTGCCGAAGTTCAGCGGCACGTGAAGGAGAACAGCTTCATCGTCTTCCAGGGCTGGGCGCCGCATCCGATGAACACGCAATTCGACATGAAATATCTGACCGGCGGGGACAAATTCTACGGACCGAATTTCGGTGCCGCGACGGTTTCGACGCAGGTGCGCAAGGGATATGCCCAGGAATGCCCGAATGTGGCGCGCCTGCTGCAAAACCTCAAATTCGACATCGAATTCGAAAACAAGGGCATGGGATATCTGATGGAGGACGGATTGGCGCCGGAGGATGCGGCCGCCAAGGCGATCACCGAGGAGCCGAAGAGGCTGGAGGCCTGGCTGTCAGGCGTCACCACCTTCGACGGCAAGCCGGGGCTCGACGCTGTGCGTCAGGGTCTCAAACTTTGAGCTCAACCACCATGGATGCCTGGCGCCTTGGCAAACGGACTGTTTGCCTGGCGTCGGGTCGAAACCTCGCTGTCGTCGATACCGGCGGCGAGGGCGATGTTGCCCTGCTGTTGCACGGCTATACCGACACAAGCCGCAGCTATCAGGCGCTGGCGCCGCATCTGGCCGGGCTTCGCCTTGTCATTCCCGATCTTCCCGGGCATGGCGACAGCGACGAGGATGAAAGGGCCGATCTTTCGACGCTGGTCGAGGATATGATGGCGGTCTCGCGTGCCCTCGATGTGGTGCCGTCGCTGGTCGTCGGGCATTCCTTCGGCTCACTGCTTGCGCTCGAGATCGCAAGACGGGAGGTCTGGCCGGGGGCGAAATTCGTGATTCTGGCGGGAACGCCGTATCCCAATCTCGGGGGGCTGTCATCGCTGGCGCCGATCCGCCATTTCGCCGACCCGGTCGCCATGTCCGATCCCTTTCTGACGCAGTGGTATGCCGGACCCGTGGCACTCGATCCGCAATTTCTCGAGATGGTGAAGGCCGAGGCTGTGCGCATGCCGGCACGGATCTGGCGGCATTATCTCGACATGCTGGAGAGCACGGATCTGCGCGAGGGTCTCGGCGGCATCCGCGCACCACTGCTCTCGATCGCCGGAGACCTCGACCACTTGTTCGATGCCCGCCATGGGAATGCGCTCTGCCAGGTATTGCCGGACGCCCGGATTGTGAGGCTGCCCGACAGCGGGCACAATCCGCACTGGGAGGCGCCGGAACGGGTCGCAGGCCTGATCAGACAGTGGCTGACCGCGCGGGATGGCGACGCTCAGGTCCTCGACGTTGCCATTTAACAGGTCGGTCGCCAGAGCCGGTCCTGATCGCTGCCGTCGACGCGGAAACGACCAGCCCTTATCGTGAGGTGGGCGGGTCGGCGACCCTTAAAGGATTGTGGGGGATGTTGCCTCGGTCCTTCGAGGCCCGCTTGGGCGGGCACCTCAGGATGAGGGGTGACGTTGTTTTTTGCAGCCGTTTCTCTCTGGGTGAGGTGGGTGATCGGGGTAAGGCCCCTCCCAAACCCTCCCCACAAGGGGGAGGGCTTAACCTGGGTGCGCCCTTTGTGGCGCGTGGCTTACACCACAACCCCCGTCCGATTGCTCGACATCGTCAGCTTACGCTCGGCGCGCTCCTGCTGGGGGGAGCGGTTGTAGAGTTCGCGATAACATTTGGAGAAGTGGGAGGCGGAGACGAAGCCGCAGGCGACGGCGACTTCGACGACGGGCATGGAGGACTGGACCAGCAGGTGGCGGGCGCGGTCGAGGCGGATTTCGAGATAGTAGCGGGCGGGGGAGCGGCCCATCTCTTGTCTGAAGAGGCGCTCGATCTGGCGGCGCGAGAGGCCGGCGTCGTCGGCGATCTCGAGGAGCGACAGGGGTTCTGCGAGATTGGCTTCCATCAGCTCGATGATCTGCAGAACCTTGGAATTCTGCACGCCGAGGCGAGCCCGGAGCGGCAAGCGCTGGCGATCGTTGGCGGAGCGGACGCGGTCGGTCAGGTGCTGTTCGCAGACGCGATTGACGAGGCCTTCGCCGAAATCCTGGCCGATCAGGTTCAGCATCATGTCGAGCGAGGCAGTGCCGCCGGCGCAGGTGTAGAGATTGCCGTCGACTTCGTAGAGGTCGGCATAGACTTCCGCCTGGGGGAAGGTTTCGGAAAAGCCGGGCAGGTTTTCCCAGTGGATGGCGCAGCGCTTGCCATTGAGCAGGCCGGCCTGGGCCAGCACATGGGCGCCCGTACAGAGCGAGCCTACGGCGACGTTGCGGTTATAGGCCTCGCGCAGCCAGGCATTGACCGACTTGTTGTTGAACTCCTCGACATAGATGCCGGAACAGACGATCGCCATGTTCGGACGGTTTTCGCCGCCCAAAAAGCGGCGCTCGTCGGCGAGCGAGGAATTCACCTCGATGCCGATGCCGGAGGAGGAATAGACCTTCTGGCCATCGACGGAGGCGAGGCGCCACTCATAGGCGGCGTAGCCGAGCATGCGGTTGGCGATGCGCAGCGTCTCGATGGCGCCGGCAAAGGGCAAAAGCGTGAAATGCGGTACGAGGAAGAAGACGAGCGAACGCTTCTTGGTCTGCGTCGGTTGCTTGCTCATGGATGTGCCCGGTGTCCTTGCTGCCGTTCCCTTGTTTTCTGGCATGCTCGGCTGGAAACGGTCGAGGGGATGTTCGTTTCGCGACATTGTCATGAAATCGCGCGCCGTGGAAGCGTCCGGGCTTGCTGCGGCGCGACATTTTCCTGCGATTTTCAGGCTGCGACGCCGTGAACCAGGGCTTGATGATCGTCAGGACGGCAGATCGTTGAAATGCAATGGCTTCGCGGGCTGGCGGCGGCAGGCGGACGGGTCCGGGCTTTCGCCCATTTGCGACGCGGCGGGGCGGCCGCGGCGCAAATGGCCAAGCGGTGGATCGGGGTCAGCGGGCGGTGTCGCCCGCTGGCCAGCCCAGGTCCTTGCGCAGATCGAAAGGCAGGGCTTCGAGGGCCGCCCGGTCGCGACGCGCGCGGTGGTGTTCGGCGATGGTGCGGGCGAGACCATTCAGTTTCGTCGCGAGGCGGCCGGCCGCGCGGCGCGCCATGGCGCCCAGGGTGGCGGCGGGGGCGGTGCGGGTGATCGGGGTATCGCAGCAAACCATGGTCATGGTCTTCATCCTTTTCGGTTCCTGGCGGCCCTGTCTTCATCCTTGCTTCGGGGCCGGAGTGAGATATCGCTCAGGTTGATGCATCAATCCAACGAATGTTTCTGATGTCTGTCATTCTGAAACGTGATCAATTGCCGGAGGCGGGTGAGGCCGAGATCATCCCGCAGGGCCGGCGTCAGCGGCGCCAATTCGCGCTTCGTGGCGCGCAGGGTCGCCTGATTGCGGGTGTGGGCGATGGCCTTGGTAAGGCTCGCGCCGAGAGCGGTGAAGGCTGGTTGCGGCATGGGGCGGCTCCTCTATTCCTGGACTGTGCGGAGAAGCATGCGCCCCGATTGACATTCAATCAAACGCAATAGTATCGTCTTCAAGTTCAATTTTGTTGAAGGTCATCCGCCATGACGCTCATGCTGCGCCAGCCGCTTCCGCTTCTCGACAACGACGTTCTGCGGACATTTGTCGCGATCGCCGAGACCGGCAGTTTCACCACGGCTGCCGACCGGGTGTTTCGCACGCCGTCAGCCGTCTCGATGCAGATCAAGAAGCTGGAGGAGCAGCTGAATGTGACGCTCTTCCTGCGCGATGCGCGCTCGGTGACGCTGACGGAAAGCGGCGAGGTGCTGCTTCCCTATGCGCGGCGGATGCTGGCCTTGTCCAACGAGGCGGTCGGGCGGTTTCGCATGCCGGAGATGAAGGGCGTCGTCAGGCTCGGGGCGCCCGACGATATCGGTGAACGTTTCATGCCGACGATCCTCAGGCGTTTTGCCGAGCTTTATCCGCTGATCATGGTGGACCTGACGGTCGATACCTCGGGCGCGCTTCGGCGCAGGCTGGCCGAGCAGCGGCTGGATCTGACGCTGGTCAATTGCGCGCCGGGTGCTGTGGTGCATGACGGAGAGGTGATCCACCAGGAGCAGCTGGTCTGGGCGGGGGCGAAATGCGGCACGGCGCATTTGCGCGATCCGCTGCCCGTGTCGATCTGGGAGGATGGCTGCTGCTGGCGGGCGGATGCGCTGGCCAGGCTCGACAAGGACCGGCGGCCTTATCGCATCGCCTATCTCTCGGCCCATACAATGGCGCAGCGCGCGGCCGTGATTGCCGATCTGGCGGTGGCGCCGCTCCCGCGAAGCTATCTGACCGACGACATGACGGCGCTGGGCGCCAAACACGGGTTGCCGGAGCTCGGATCCTTCGAGGTCAGGCTTTTGACCGGCAAGGAGACGTCAGAGACGATCCAGGCGGTGGCCGACAGCGTGCGTTATGCCTTTTCCGAGATGATCGGCATGGCGGCGTGAGCGGGCGGGCTTGGTAAGTGTTTGGCGATTTCTGAAATTAGGGAAATGCCGAAATGAATGATGGCCAATAGGCAGTAGGCAGTAGGATTTGCGTGCGCATGGTGGATGAGACGAAGGTGGTCAGGCTCGAGGATTTTGTCGGCCAGGCTTACGACAAGCTGCGTTATGGCGACACGGACCGGCAGGGGCATGTCAACAATGCCGTCTTTGCCACCTTCATGGAAACGGGGCGTGTGGAGCTGATCTACAATCCAGAGGATCCGCTGCTGGAGGACGGCTTTTCCTTTGTGCTCGCCAAGCTGGACATTGATTATATCGCCGAGGTGCTGTGGCCGGGCACGGTCGAGATCGGCACGCGGGTGACGCGTGTCGGGCGGTCGTCGGTTACCATGAGCCAAGCGGTGTTTCAGGCGGGCAGGCTCTGTGCGTCTGCCGAGACAGTGGTGGTGCATTTCGACCAGGCGACGCGCAAGTCGCAGGCGTTTTCCGATCAGCAGCGGGCGAAGCTTGAGGGGTGGATGCGGGCGGAATAGGGCCGCAGGACTCTCGCTAAGGTTCCAGGGCGGGTATCGGTCGATGCGCCGCCCCATTTTATGCCCTTGTCAAAATAATAAGTCCATGCTTATGATAAGTTATGGCTTATCATTTAAGGACCCTTCAGGCTTTGGCCGACGATACGCGGCGCGATCTCTTCGAGAAGATCGCGGCGCGGCCGCAGACCGTTGCGGATCTCGCGCGTGTCGTTCCGGTGTCGCAGCCGGCGGTGTCGCAGCATCTGAAGGTGTTGAAGGAGGCGGGGCTGGTCACAGATCGCGCGGAGGGGCGGCGGCGGATCTATGCGATCGACCCGAACGGGCTCGGGCCGTTGCGCGCCTGGCTTGACCAATTCTGGGATCAGCAACTGGCGGCCTTTCAGCGCGCCGTCGAGGAAGGGGACGACGTATGAACGAGCATTTGCAGATCAAGCCCGCGCCGATCGTCAAACGATTCACCGTCAGGGCAAGCCGCGAGCGGGCCTTCGACGTGTTTTCCGCCGGCATGGGCGACTGGTGGCTGAAGACGCATTCGCTGACCAAGAGCGGGGCGAAGACTGTTGTCATCGAGCCCTTTGCCGGCGGGCGTTGGTACGAAATCGGCAATGGCGGCGAGGAGTGCGACTGGGGCCGGGTGCTGGTGTTCGACCGACCGGGGCGGCTGGTGCTGTCCTGGCAGCTCAATGGCGACTGGGTCTTCGATCCAGACCTGTTGACCGAGGTGGAGGTGGTGTTCACCGCTCTGTCAGAGACGGAGACGCAGGTCGATTTCGAACACCGGCTGATCGAGAACTTCGGCGCTGCCGCGGAGCGGACACGGTCGATCCTCGAGGCCGAAGGCGGTTGGACGGGGCTGCTGGCTATTTATGCGGAATTTGCCGGCCGTGGCTGATTTCAATCTGATGAGACATGGCGGCCGTGCTTGCCGCCATGTCTGGCTCCATCAGGAGCGTTCCAGGGCCTTTTCATAAAGCGCCTGGCTCTGCGTCAAGACCTCGTCGAGGCGGCGGCCGTCCTGGAAATGGGCGAGGTGGTCGGGATAGGTCACACCGTCCGGCACCTTGGGGCAGATTTCGGGCGTGCCGAGACGGGTTTCGACCGGGATGACGCCGGCCCAGACCGCAGCGTCGATATCGGCCGGGTCGTCGGAGACGCCGCCTGAGCGGATCTTCGCCGAGGCTTCCTCGATGCGCATGCCGATGACCATGGTGCCCTTGGCTTCCTGCGGATCGTTTTCGCGCAGAATATCGGCGCGGCCGGGATAGAAGCGGTCGACGACGGATTTCAGGGCCTCGGCCTTTTCCTGCGGATCGTCGATGATCCGGGCCGTGCCAAAACACATGGCGGAGCGGTAATTGGCCGAATGGTGGAAACCGGAGCGGGCGAGGATGAGGCCGTCGAGATGGGCGACGGTGAGACAGACGGGCAAACCCGCCTTCTGGTTTTTCAGCATGCGGCTGGCCGAGGAGCCGTGCCAGAACAGCCAGTCGCCCTCGCGCCAGTGGATGGTCGGCGTGCAATAGGGCTGGCCGTCGATGACATAGGCGACGTGACAGAGGAGGGCAGCATCGAGCACGGCATAGACGGCGTCGCGGTCGTAGGCCGCGCGTTCATGCAGGCGCTTTGCCCGGTTGCGCGGGGTGACGGGGAAGGTTTCGGGTGCTGGACGTTCGTTCATGCTTGCCTCCTGGATTCGGATGGCGCAGGGATAAGCGACATGATTGGTCCAAAGAAGATCCATGATGATGCAAAAACCTCGAACCAATTCCGACTGGTCGGCCAACACCCCCATCCTGCCGGCGCAGGGGCCGCGGCGGCTGGCGCTGTACCGGTCGCTGCGCGACCTGATCGAGAGCGGCCAGATGCGGCCCGGCGACAAGCTGCCGACGACGCGGGACATTTCCAGCCGCTTCCGCGTGTCGCGCGGTGCAGCCGTTGCGGCTTACGAGATGCTGGTGGCGGACGGCTTTGCCGAGGCGCGGGTGGGGGCCGGGACCTATGTGGCCGACGCCGTGCCGCTCCGGCAAGCCGCGCCGCCGGCGCAGCCGATCGTGGTGGAGGAGGCGCGGGCGCCGCTTCCCGGCGCACTCGGCTGTTCGACGGCGGACGAGACGACGCTTCGGATTTTTCGCATGCTGATGAACCGGCATCTGACGCAGCCTTCGGCGCGGCATTTTCACTACAATGATCCGGCGGGCAGCCTGGCGCTCAGAGTGGAAATCGCCGCCTATCTGAAGGCCGCGCGCGGGGTTGTGTGTGAACCGGATCAGGTGATCATGACGGCGGGCACGCAGCAGGGATTGGATCTGGCGGTGCGGACGCTGTTGAAACCGGGCGATCCCGTCTGGATCGAGGATCCCTGTTATGTTGCGGCACGTGATGTGTTCGAAGCCTCCGGTCTCGCCATCACCCCGGTGCCCGTGGATGGGGAGGGGATCGACGTCTCCGCCGGCATGGCTGCGGCACCGGCTGCCAAGGCCGTTTATGTGACGCCGTCGCATCAATATCCGCTCGGGGTCACGCTTTCGATGGCCCGGCGGCTGTCCCTGATCGACTGGGCGCGGAGGGCGGGTGCCTATATCATCGAGGACGACTATGACAGCGAGTTCCGCTTTGCCGGCCCGCCGCTCAGCGCCCTGCAGGGCATTGATGGCTCGGGCCGGGTGATTTATGTCGGCACCTTCTCCAAGACCCTGCTGCCGGGTTTCCGGATCGGCTATCTCGTCGTACCCCGCGCCTTGCGTGAGCGCATCCTGACCATTCGCCGGCTCACGGATCGTTTTCCCTCGACGCTGGCAGAGGATGCGCTGACCGAATTTCTGCGCGACGGACATTTTTCGGCGCATATCAAGCGGGCGCGCAAGCGGGTGAAGGCGGCGCGGGATGCGCTGGTGGAGGCGCTTGCGGGCAGCCCGCTCTCTGTGTCTCCACCCGAACAGGGTCTGCATCTCCTGGCGGAACTGCCTGCGGGCGCCGATGATGTGACGCTGGCGAAACAGGCAATCCGCGCCGGTTTCGGACCGAAGGCCCTGTCACCGCTCTATGCCGGACCTGCCGATCGGCGCGGTTTGGTCATCGGCTTCTCCGGGTTCGAGCCGCAGGTGCTGGCTGAGGCGGCCAGGCGGTTTGTGGACGGGCTTTGAGGCGCGGGGCGGGGTCTGAACCTGGCGTGTTGCTCATGGCGGGGCCGGTACCGTGGGGTACCCCCCTCTGTCGGCTTCGCCGACATCTCCCCCACACGGGGGGAGAGTGGGGCGTCGCGTATGCCGCTCCCTTGGCAACCCCAGAGGCGGGCGACAGGCAGGCGGTTTGGCCAGTCTTCCCTCTTGTGGGGGAGATGTCCGCCTCTTCGACCGGCTGCTCATGCCGGGCTTCGGATTCCAGTCTATAGCGGGCAAGGCGCTGCCTCAGATTGTGGAGGCGGCAGAGAGAATTATGGGATGAGTCGCGTTTTGACTACAAGGTTTCAAGCTCAGGTGGCCAATTCACCGGATGGTAAATCCTGATTGCTTGCGCAAGATCTGGGATCGTCGTAAAATCCGAACTTGTGATCTTCGCAGATGAGGCTAACATGACTCGCCAGAAAAATTTGTATGTCCTGCGAATTTTGTCTGTATTTTTCGCCGTTTTCGTCGTTTTGCTGTATTTTTTCGGATTGTTGTTGGCATCTTTTCAGCAGGAACGCTTGTCAGAATTGGATTTCATGTACATGACGTTCGTCAAAATGACCTTGTTTCTGATATATCCAATATTTGTTTTCGCCGCGATGTTTGCTTTTTCGTCAAGCCTTCGGATTGTGCAGAAGCTTGGAGGGTATAGAGATTCTTTCAAATCGTTTTCCCGAACACCTCTCCGGCATATGATTTGGGATGAACTTGCCGAAGAATTCGCACGTGATGACTCGGTGCGCAGGTGAGTGGGGGTTCGTGGAGTTTGCGGTGTGCGCCCGTCGACCGACGGGGTGGGTGTTGTTTTATCAATCTTTTATCAGAATTGCTGCTGTGAGGTGACTCGATAGCGTGTCAGTTGCCTGCGTCGTCGGACAGGGCGCGTGTCGTCACCTCGGATATGCCGACCCTCTTGCTCAAATGGATCTAAGGCAATGGCTGGGTGAAGGTGCTGAGGTGGCATATCCTCGCCTTTTGCGGCTTCATGAATTTGAAGGTGATGTTTTGCAGGTCGGTGCGTGGGGCAAAGCCGGAGGCGCTGGCGAAGATTATAGAGGATTTCTCGGGGATTTTGGGGTGAGGGGCGTTCTGAAATATGCTTTGATGTGCGCAGATTTGGTCGTTTCCTTAGCAGGGTTAGATTGCCAAGTTTTCGGCTGTCGGTCTACGATCAGCACAGTGGCTGTATTTCGCATAGAAAAATGCCTGCGCTCCAGAGTTGTAATTCTGCCGATTTACTCTAATGTTTCCTCATCGTCTTTCTTGTTAGTTTGATGACGGAGCAATTGGTGACTGAAGTGGATGAGTGGATAGAGCTCGCTAAGCTCTCGCTTGCGAGCTACAGTAGTCCAATAAATCACAAAAAAATGTCGCTGTTGAATGCGGTTCTAACTAGTCAGAATATTATCCATGGCTCATTAGGGCGAGGATATTGCCGAGTAATGTCGAACGATAGTTCCGCAGTGATCATCTTTCGAGGAACCCGAGAATGCATTGACTGGATCATCTCTAACGTCCGATGCTTTCCCACCTCTATGCATGGGCCACAGGACGAACATCCCCTCGTTCATAGAGGCTTCCAGCAAGCGCTTTACTATGAAGACAAAACAACCGGTACCACAGCGCTCTCTTCGATCTTTGCCCGTATTGAAAGGCTGCTCTCCAGTGTAGACCATATTGTGGTCACTGGGCACTCACTTGGTGGAGCCATTGCAACTCTCTTTGCCGTCAAATTGGCGCTCGCACGACCAGAGACACGCTCGCGTCTTAAAGTCGTGACCTTTGGCGCGCCCGCCGTTGGTTTGGGAGAATTTAAGAGCCTCGTCGGTAGACTAGACTTCCCAATCACACGCATTGTGCATGCCAATGATGCAGTTCCATTTGCGCCACCACTTTTCTATCAGCATGTCGGAAGGGAATACTGGCTAACTGAGCAAGGCTTGTTTGTTGATGCTGGTTGGCTACGCAGACTTCCCCTAGCGCTTCGAACTCCTTTTTCCATCAAGCCAGACCATAGCATGGCGCGGTATGTCGCCGCCCTTTACGCACACGCCGGAAGGCCACTCCCCGATTCGATCAAAAAGCGGCTCAATCTGCAGAAGTAGCCTTCATAGCATAGAAACAGTGTAATGAGTGGATTTCCAATATTTGCGAGACCAATCCCGCAATAGTTGCCAATTTCATACTTACTCCCTGCTCCTCCGCCGCCTCCGTCCACCACCTTCACCATCGCCCTCCGCCAGCACCTTCCGCTCCGGCAGCGTGACCACACTTGCCAGTTTCGGGAACGGATCGACCTTGTTCGGCAGGGCCATGGCGTCGATGAAGAGTTGCTGGAAGTGGGGCTCCAGCGCCGTTTCGATCTTTTCGATGCGGGTGACGGTGTCCTCGATTTCGCGGCGGTAGTCGCGGTTGAGGAGGGCCATCAGGGCGCCGGTTCCGGCGGCGTTGCCGACGGCTTTGACCTCCGAGAGCTCGCAATCGGGGATGAGGCCGAGCACCATCGCGTATTTCGGATCGATGAAGGAGCCGAAGGCGCCGGCGAAGCGGATGGTGTCGACGGTTTCGACGCCGAGCTTTTCCATCAGGAGCTTGATGCCGGCATAAAGGGCGGCCTTGGCGAGCTGGATGGCGCGCACGTCGTTTTGCGTCACCGTGATCTTCTGGGCGCCGTCATGCAGGAGGTAGGAGAAGGTGCGGCCGTTTTCGAGGATGCGGTGGCTTTTCGCGGCCATGCCGCCATCGACGACGCCGTCGGTGGAGATGACGCCGGAGAGATACATTTCGGCGACGACTTCGATGATGGCCGAGCCGCAGATTCCGGTGATACCGGTCTTTTCGGCGGCTTCTGCAAAACCGGCCTCGTTCGACCACTGCTCGACGCCGATGACCTTGAAGCGAGGTTCGAGTGTAACAGGATCGATGCGGACGCGTTCGATGGCGCCGGGGGCGGCGCGCTGACCGCAGGAAATTTCGGCGCCTTCGAAGGCGGGGCCTGTGGGCGAGGAGGCGGCAACGGTGCGCTCGCGGTTACCGAGCACGATCTCGGCGTTTGTGCCGACATCGACGAGCAGCATCATCTTGTCCTGGCGATGCGGGCCTTCCGAGAGCGTCGCACCGGCGGCATCGGCCCCGACATGGCCGGCGATGCAGGGCAGGCAGTAGACGCGGGCGCCGTGGTTGATCGCCAGATCGATCTCGCGCGACCAGGTGTGCACGGCGCCTGAGACGGCGAGCGCAAAGGGCGCCTGGCCGAGCTCGGTCGGGTCGATGCCGAGGAAAAGGTGGTGCATGATCGGATTGGCGACGAAGACGGCATCGAGGATGTCGTTTGCATTGACGCCGGCTTCCGCGCAGACCTTGATGGTCAGATCGTTGATCGCCTGGCGGACCGCCTTGGTCATGGCCTCGCGGCCGTCGGGGTTCATCATCACATAGGAGACGCGGCTCATCAGGTCTTCGCCGAAGCGGATCTGCGGGTTCGACGTGCCGGAGGAGGCGATGACGCGGCCTGAGAGCAGCGAGACGAGATGCATGGCGATCGTCGTCGAGCCGATGTCGCAGGCGATGCCATAGGCCTCGTTGTGGAGGCCCGGCCAGAGCGCGATCATGTTGGGGCGCGAGGTGTCGAGGTCGCGGTGGATGGCGGCGGTGACGCCCCAGTTGCCCTTGCGGAGCGTCTTCTGGACATCGGGCAGAAGATGCTGGGCAACGAGGATGTCGTGGAAACCCCAATCCTTTTCCAGCATCAGGTTGAGCCGGTCGAGATCACCCAGCGGCTTGTGCATGTCGGGTTCGTCAACCTCGACATAACACAGCTGGATCGCCGGATTGCGCGGGAAGGTGCGGTCGGTCGCGGCCTTGCGGATGACCTGGGCATTGACGACGGTATCCGGTGGAACGTCGACGACGAGATCGCCCTGGATCGTGGCCGAGCAGGAGAGGCGGCGGCCCTCCGGAATGGTGCGGACTTCGGCGTAGCGCTTTTCCTTCGGCCCGACGGGCGAGATGTGGTCGTTCGACGAGGTGATGCCGTGTTTGGCGAACTGGCCTTCCTGGACCTCGATCTGGCAGCGGCCGCAGGTGGCGCGGCCGCCGCAGACGCTTTCGACATAGACGCCGAGCGTGCGGGCGGCTTCGAGCACCGTGGTGCCGACGGGGAAACGGCCACGCTTGCCCGAGGGCATGAAGAGGACGAGGGGATCGGTGGTCTCGGTCATCAGGGTCTTTCAGTTTCGAGGGACGTCTCCCTCATCTGTTGCGAGGGGGGTGCCCCCCTCTGTCACTTCGTGACATCTCCCCCACAAGGGGGGGAGAGTGGTGCGCAACCTCACTCCGTCGCAGCGCCGGAACCGGCCCGCGCCGCGCGGCCGCCGCGGCGGCCGGAGGCCGCACCCGGGGCGGTGGTGGAGGCGGGGGCGCCGGCTTCGGCGGGTTTGTGGTCGCGGTAGGTCATGATCCAGTTGCCGCAGTTCGGGTCGGTGCCGTTCAGGACGTTGGCGGCGCGGACGGCTTCCATTTCCTGTGGGCGGCAGGGGTTCATGATGGCGGATGTCATGCCGGCGCCGATGACCATGGGGATGAAGCCGGCATTGATGCCGTGGCGGTGCGGCAGGCCGAAGGAGATGTTGGAGAGGCCGCAGGTGGTGTTGACCTTCAGCTCGTTGCGCAGGCGGTGCAGCAGGGCGAAGACCTGGCGGCCGGCATCGCCGAGCGCGCCGATCGGCATGACCAGCGGGTCGACGACGACGTCTTCCGGCTTGATGCCGTAATCCATGGCGCGTTCGACGATCTTCTTGGCGACGGCGAAACGCACATCCGGATCCATGGAAATGCCGGTCTCGTCGTTGGAGATGGCGACCACGGGCACGTTGTATTTGGCGCAGAGCGGCAGGATGGCCTCGAGCTTTTCTTCCTCGCCGGTGACGGAATTGACCAGCGGGCGGCCCTTGGCGACCTTGAGGGCGGCCTCGATGGCGGCAGTGACGGATGAGTCGATCGAGAGCGGCACGTCGACCAGGCCCTGGACGATTTCCATGGTCTTGACCAGGAGGCCTGGCTCGGTTTCGTTGGGGTTGACCGAGGTGACGCCGGCATTGACGTCGAGCATGGTGGCGCCGGCGGCGACCTGTTCCAGCGCATCCTTGATGACGGTGTCGAAATTGCCTTCGATCATCTCGGCGGCAAGCTTCTTGCGGCCCGTCGGGTTGATGCGCTCGCCGATCACGCAGAAGGGCTGGTCGAAGCCGATGATGATTTCGCGGGTTGCGGATGCGACGATGGTGCGGGTCATTTCAGTCCTCCGGTCGGTGCCGGCTGTTGCGCGGCTTGAATGGGATGTGCCGGCAGGTGCCGGGAAAATGCAATGGGGTGTCGTCAGTGCGGCTGGGGCTGGGCGGCCTTGGCAGCCATTTCCTGCTGGTCCTGCACGGGATCGGCGCCGATTTCGCGCATGCGCAAGGCCGCGATGTCATCGGCACGGGCATGCTCGCGTTTCCACGGCTGGCGGCCCTTCAGCACGCCGGATTCATGGACGATCTCGGCGACATATTCTTCCTGGCGATAGGCCATGACATGCACGCCGGAGACGCCCTCGATCTCCTTCACCTCGTTGATGATGTCGATGCAGAGCTGCTTGCCTTCCTTCTTCTGGTCCTGCGCGCCTTCCAGGCGGGCGATCACATGGTCCGGAATGTGGATGCCGGGCACGTTGGAGCGGATCCACTTGGCGGTCTTGGCCGAGGCGAGCGGACCGACGCCGACGAGGATGTAGCATTTCTCGTGGAAGCCGAGGTCGCGGACCTTCGCCATGTAATCGCGGAACATCGGCACGTCGAAGCAATACTGGCTCTGGACGAATTGCGCGCCGGCCTCGATCTTCTTGCCGAGACGATAGGGGCGGAAATCATAGGGCGGGGCGAAGGGGTTGATCGCGGCGCCGAGAAAGACTTTTGGCGGTGTGGTCAGCTTGCGGCCGGAGAGGAATTTCGACTCGTCGCGCATGGTGCGCACGGTTTCCAGAAGCGACATGCAGTCGAGATCGAAGACGGGCTTGGCGCCCGGCTGGTCGCCGGCCTGCACGCCGTCGCCGGTCAGGCACATGATGTTGGCGACGCCCATGGCGGCCGCACCCAGCACGTCGCCCTGGATGGCGATGCGGTTCTTGTCGCGGCAGGCGATCTGCATGATCGGGGCGTAGCCCATGCGGGTGAGCAGCGCGCAGATACCGACCGAGGACATGTGGCAATTGGCGCCGGACGCGTCGACCGCGTTGATGCCATCGACCCAGCCGTCGAAGACTTTTGCCCGCTCATAGACGTCTTCCGGATCGGCACTGTCGGGCGGATTGAGTTCGGCTGTGACGGCGAATTCGCCACGCCGCAAGACACGTTCCAGGCGCCCCAGGGATGAATGACCGGGCAGAGGATCGAGTGGGAGATGGGCGCCGAGCGGGTTTTCGTCGATATGGGCCATGGCTCAGGCTTCCTTTGCCGAATACTTTTCCCGCTCTGCAGCGGCTTCTGCCGTCACCCGCAGCCAGGAGGATGTTTCGCGCAGCGACTGGTTGACTGGCTTTTGCACCTTCAGGATCGCATCGCCCGCGACCATGTTGCGCGAGCCGCTCCAGGCCTGGACCCAGACGCAGGGCATGTCGGGTTCGACTTCGCAGTTGCCGTTGGCGCGCACGCCACCACAGGGGCCGTTGCGCAGCTGCTTGGGACAGTTCATCGGGCAGGACATGCCGGTCGAGGACAGAACGCACTGGCCGCACATGCGACAGTCGAACAGCAGGCCCTTCACATTGCGCTCGACAAAGGTGACCGGGGTTTCGACCCTGTTGTAGCCGAGCTTTTTCCAGACCGGATGGAGGAAGAGGAAGGCGCTGGCGAAATTGCGATAGAACCATTCGAGAAAGCGCGAATGGCGCACAGCCCAGAGGCGGATGGTATAGGAGCGGCGGGCGCGGCGGTTGGGCGACACGCCCGAGGGCGTGAAAGCGCCGGTTGCGGCCTTGGCAGCCGGGGCGGCGTTGCCCTTTTTCGGCGGGCCGGGGTCGACGAGCTTGGGTTCACCCATTGTCGCGGCCCCCGGCATGGACCAGGGCCACGAGGCGGGGCTTGTCATAGGCGGCTTCGATTTCGGCGGCAGCGGCTTCTGCCTCGGCTTCGAGGTCGTCGCCGACGGGAACCGGATCGGCCTTGCGCCAGTCGGCGAGATAGGCGTCGGTTTCAGCGGCGCCCGTGCGCATCGCGGCCATGTCGATGGCCTCGGTGAAACGCAGCGAGAGCTCGCGTTTGGCCGATTTGCGCCCCTGCTTGACGATCACCTGCGCTGGAATATCGCGCCAATAAACGACGATCCTGTCTGCCATGCCACTCTCTCCCTTTGCAGGCCAGAATGCACGGGGG
Organism: Rhizobium sp. AG855; assembly: GCF_003610655.1. Taxonomy (NCBI): domain Bacteria; kingdom Pseudomonadati; phylum Pseudomonadota; class Alphaproteobacteria; order Hyphomicrobiales; family Rhizobiaceae; genus Rhizobium; species Rhizobium sp. AG855. Next base: position 1,512,011 of record NZ_RAQG01000003.1, read on the forward strand.
GCATTCGCCGGACTGCGCTTTTCACGACGTCGCAAGTCGCCAAAAACGACTTGGGTCCGTTTTACCAGATTCGGCTGACGATGCCGTGTCCGATCCACGACCAGAGGGTCGGGGGAAAGCGTAGTGCCGAGGGGCCGGAGGGCGGGTAAGGACGGAGCGTGCCGTTCAGGGCATCGCTGACCGATTGGGCGGTGATATCGAGGGCGGCGAGGGTGAGAACGAGCGGATAAGTGGAGATGAAATCGCCCTTGGACGGACGTGTCCGCACCTCGTAGAGCGTGCCGCCGGTGTCCGTGCCGGCATCGACGAGGTGGAGCGTGGCGCCGAAGTTTGCGGTGTCGTTTTCGCGGAGCGACCAGTAGCCACCCATCTGGCCGCGATAGCCTGGATTGATGCCGGCATGCAAGTTGATGACGGGGCAGGGCATGGCGGCAAGCTGGCGCGGCGACATCAGACGGGTGGAGACGAGCAGGATGGCGGCGGGATTCAGTTGCGCGACGAGGGCTGCGGTTTCTTCGGCATTGATCGAGGTGACGGGGTGGATCGGGACCGTTTCCGGCAGGGTTTTGTCTAGGCCATGGGCGGTCAGAAGTTCTGTGACGCGACGGTTGGCGAAGCGGCGAAGCAGGCGGGCGGCGATCATGGTGCCGAGCTGGCCAAGCGCCGTGATCCAGCCGAGTTTGCGGGCGCGGCGGCGGGTAATCTCGCCCTTTCCTTCCGGCTGTTCCAGAAGGACATGGATGTCGAAGCCCCGCCGCGCGAGGTCGGCTGCGACGATGGTCGGGTTGAGGCCGCCGGCGGTCATCAACAGGACCGGGCGGCTCTCGGGTCTGGAATGCCTGACACGCATCAGATGACGAATGCGACGACGGCAAAGGCGGTGTAGACGACGAAGCCGGCGACTGCGAGCGACAGGAGGCCGATGATGCCGCCGACGAGCACGCCGAGACCGTCGCGCTGCGAATGGGCAAAACCGAGGACGGCGAGCGCAAAGGCCGGCGGCCAGTTGCCAAGTGGGATGGGCAGGAAAACGACAATCGCGAGGATCAGCGCGAGGAGGCCGATCAGGCGCTCGGCAAAACGGCTTTCGAACAGCCAGAAGCGGGGGATGACGAGCTTTTCGGCCCAGCGCATCCAGGGGACGAGGCGGTTGACGATGGCCTCGAAAGTTTCCGGCTGCACGCCGTAGTCGCCGATGCGCGCGGGGAAGAAAACGCGGCCACCGGGGGAGGCGGCCATCTGCCAGGCGACGAAGACCAGGGGCAGACCGAGGATGAAGGTGCTGCCGGGCGGCAGCGGCACGAGATTGGGAAGGGCAAAGACCAGGAGGAAGGCACCGAAGGAGCGGTCCTGCAGGGCAATCGCGATGTCGCGGATCGTCACCTTGCGGTCCCGGGTGCGAGCGAGCCGCACCAGAAGGTCCGAGAGATTTTCCGGCTGATAATGGTCACGTGCAGTGGCGAGACCTGCCACCCATGTTTCTGCCCTGTCGGTCATGTCTGCTTCTCTTGGTTTTGTTGACCTGGCCCCGAGTGTGGCGGGAGGTGATTACGGGTCAATTAAGTTGGAGGCGGCGCAGATGGGGATATGGGCGGATGGTGAAGGGATCGTGAAGGAATGCTGCAGGGACGGTGCAGGGGCGCTGGATCTACATGCGAACGGTCGAGGCTATGAGATGAGAGGGGTAGGCTGGGTGAATGCCGTAACCCTAGAACCTCAGTCGACCCGAGGTTGCTCTTCAGATCCCTACGTGGCTGCTGACCAGTCCATCGGCAGCGAACCGATGGATCATAATCATAGGTGGATCATTCACGGTAGGAATGCTGGGTCCTCCGAACCATAGGGGGTTTGCCGCGCAGATCGAACCGCAGATGTGAGCAGGAATTGGCCCCAGCATCGCGCTCATAGGTCTGTGTACGTGACCCGACGAGATTGCCAACTGCCCGCGCGATCGCTGTTCCAACAGCCCACCTAACTCCTTTCGCCCGTGCGCGATCACCGCGTCAATCGGCGGAATCCCGCATGGCACGACATGGTGGTGGGTGAAGATGAGCGTAGATTGTGCTCCGGGCAAATCCAGAACTTGTTTTAACCAGTCCAGATGTTGGGCGACGTCACCACCCGCCGATCCAGAGAGGCTAGTGTCTAATCCTACCAATCGAATTGCGCCAAACTCCGCCATGAAATGGACCGCTTCGCAGTTGTCGACCTGACCGTGGCGATGCGTGAAAGCCGAGCTAAGCGCACGTCGATCGTCTGAGTTTCCTGGCACCACCAGAACTGGACAATTCAGCGCATTAAGGCAACTTTCGATTTGCGCATATCCTTCCGTCCATCCTCCATCGATAAGGTCTCCCGATACGACCACGGCATCGGGTTTGACTTCTGCAAGCCATGATACCGCACACGTCAGACGCGACATGTTATCGTTGCCGGGTGCAGCGTGAACATCAGAAAGCTGCGCGACGATCATTATGCACCTCCAAAATTTGTTGTTGGACCATAACGCCGCGTCGCTTTCTTCGAAACATCCTGGTGAACCTATCGATCCAGCTACATGGCGTGAAACGACTGTTAGCAGCAAATCGGTCCATGTCCGCAATTGGCCCATTCCAGCCAAGACGTCGTCGCCCAAGCGACGGGGACACGTCTGAGCATTCGGTTCGAGCCGGTATCGCCACGCTGAGATATCAGCCTACCACCCTGCCTTGATTTCTCCCTGATCCTTTGCGAGCGATTTTCGTTCCATTGCCGCTTGATCGGGGAGATTCGTCATGGCCTATCCGTCTTTGAACCTCTGTGCGCGTGCCATCTTGGCGCTTTCTCTGCTGCTCGGGCTCTCTGCCTGCGGCAATACCATCCGCGGTGTGGGCAAGGATATCGGCGGCGTGGTCGATGCGACGCAGGATGCCGGGCGCAATGTCGCCAGATCGGTGAAGTGACGGCGGGTCAGGCGGCGGCGGGAGCCGTGTTGCGGGCGGCGGCCGTCAGTTCTGGATCGAGATCGCCATAGCCGGTGAAGCGGTATTCGTAATCCAGCTTCAGATAGTCGGCCGCCCATTTGGCCTTGGCCTGCAGCTCGGCGTCCTCGGTCTGGGCGAGATAGACGACCTTCGTATAGTTGCCGAAGACCATGTCGCGCAGTTCGGGATGGCGGTCGAGCTTCAGCGGCTCGATGACGAAGGCTTCGAACTGGCGGGTGATGAGATCCGTCAGGTAGAAGGCGGTGAACTCCGTTTCGCATTCGGCGAGGAATTTTTCCGTGCCGGTGAAGAAGGCGTAGCAGTGCGGGCCGGAGAGGCGGGTGATGCCTTCCTCGGCGCAGATCGTGTCGATCTCGCCTTGTGTGCCGCATTCGGCATACCCCAGGAAGATGTTGTCATGACCGGACGCACGGGCCTCGGCGATCTTGTCGCGAAGCGCAGGTGCGATCTTTTGCGGAGTGACATGCCAGATGGCGGGCAGGCATTCGAGCGTGAGATGATCAAGGCCGTTCAGGGCTTTGACCGCAAGAATCTCACGCGCGATCGCACCGCATGCGATCACGTGAACTTTTTCGGACTTCGCGCGTTGTTCCATCGCAATCCACTCGTTACCCTTACAGAAGGTACACCAACATGATGGCGAAAAAACTGACAGCCGGCGCAGCCCTCGTTCTCACCGTCTTCGCGCTCTCGTCTTGCGGCAATACGATCCGCGGCGTCGGCCAGGATGCTGCCAATACCGTCAACGCGACGCAGTCCGCTGCGAACAACGTGGACGCCGCAGCCTCCCGCTAACCGCGATCGCGCGGGGGACCCGCTTTGAGCGCATCTAAAACAGGAGAGGGAGCATGACGCTCACCGCTATCGCCAAGGCCAGTGCTATCTATATGTTGGCGGCCATCCTGATTGCAGGCGGGCAGGTTGCGTTCGAAACGTTCGCACCCGCTCGCCATGCAGGCCTGATCACGGAAGCCGGCCTTTAGGGGCCGGTTTCGTCACTTTTCCCGTAAAGCCTCAGGCGCGAGCGCCCATGCTGTTGTGCCGGCGGCTGATGAAATCCTTGGCGGTTTCGACCGCGACGGCGGCATCGCGACAATAGGCGTCGGCGCCGACCGCCTTGCCGAATTCCTCGTTGAGCGGCGCGCCTCCGACGAGCACGACGTAGTCGTCGCGGATACCCTTTTCCTTCATCGTGTCGATGACGACCTTCATATAGGGCATCGTCGTCGTCAGCAGCGCTGACATGCCGAGGATGTCGGGCTTTTCGCGTTCCAGCGCTTCCAGATAGTTTTCGACCGGATTGTTGATGCCGAGGTCGATGACATCGAATCCGGCACCTTCCATCATCATGCCGACGAGGTTCTTGCCGATGTCGTGGATGTCGCCCTTGACGGTGCCGATCACCATCTTGCCCTGCTTGGGCGCGCCGGTGGCCGCCAGAAGCGGGCGCAGGATCGTCATGCCGGCCTTCATCGCATTGGCCGAGAGCAGAACTTCCGGCACGAAGAGAATGCCGTCGCGGAAGTCGATGCCGACGATGCGCATGCCCTCGACGAGCGCCTGGGTCAGAATGTCATAAGGCGCCCAGCCGCGCTCCAGAAGGATATTCGTCGCTTCCTCGATCTCCTCCTTCAGGCCGTCATACAGGTCGTCATGCATCTGCTGCACGAGCTCTTCATCGGAGAGTTCGGAAAGAATGATGTCGTCGTCGGCCATGATGGTGCTTCCCGCTTGGATTTCAACGCGATTCCGATCGCGCCGGGCAAGAGACTGCCTGATTGAAAGTTAAACCTCAAGTTCGTGAAAAACTCTTTTCGAAAGCGACGCGGCGGCCCTGAAAAGCGACGGGGACAGACAAGAGCCTTCCTCGGCGATGTCTGTGAGACACAAGCCGTTGGCGCATAAAGGATGGTTTCACAAGCGGATTGGAATAGCATAATGCAGGAGAGAAGCAGCGCGGATGAGCGCTCGAGCGAGGAAACAGACATGGACGAGATTACGGCAGAACCGGGCGCAGGCCGCCGCCAACGCGGCGAAGGACGGGGGGCTGCGGCCCGCAGGGCATCGCGCAGCGGCGGTGGTGCCGGGCCGGCCATGCCTTACATCACCCGCAAGATCAAGGCCTACGAGGTCCTGGACGAGGAGGGCCTTGAGCTCATCGAGCGCAATGCCGACATTGTGCTGGAGGAAATCGGCATCGAATTCCGCGACGATGCGGAGGCCTTGGAGCTCTGGAAGAATGCCGGCGCCGATGTGCGTGGCCAGCGGGTGCACTTCCCCAAGGGCCTCTGCCGCGAACTCCTGAAAACCGCACCCTCGGAATTTACCTGGCATGCCCGCAATCCGGAGCGCAGCGTGCGGATCGGCGGCAATGCGACCGTGTTTGCGCCGGTCTACGGCTCGCCTTTCGTGCGCGACCTCGAAGGCGTCAGGCGCTATGCGACGCTTGAGGATTTCCGCAATTTCGTGAAGCTCGCCTATATGGCGCCGTCGATCCATTCGTCCGGCGGCACTGTCTGTGAACCGGTCGATATTCCGGTCAACAAGCGTCACCTCGATATGGTCTACAGCCATATCAAATATTCCGACAAGCCGTTCATGGGTTCGGTGACGGCACCGGAACGGGCGGAAGATTCGGTTGCGATGGCGAAGCTCGTCTTCGGCGACGAGTTTGTCGAAAACAACTGCGTCATGCTGAACCTGATCAATGCCAACTCGCCGATGGTGTTCGACGAGACCATGCTCGGCGCTTCCAAGGTCTATGCGCGTCACAACCAGGCGTCCGTCATTTCGCCCTTCATCCTGTCGGGTGCGATGAGCCCGGTCACGGTTGCCGGCACACTCACGCAGATCCTGGCGGAAGTGCTGGCGGGTGCCTCGTTTACCCAGCTCATCCGCAAGGGCGCGCCGGTTCTCTTCGGCACATTCGCCGCCTCGATCTCCATGCAGTCGGGTGCGCCGACCTTCGGCACGCCGGAGCCGGCGTTGGTCTCCTATGGGGCGGCACAGCTGGCTCGGCGCATGGGTCTGCCGTTCCGTACCGGTGGGTCGCTCTGTGCCTCCAAGGTTCCGGATGCGCAGGCGGCGCACGAGAGCGCGAATACGCTCAACATGACGCTGCTCGCCGGCGCCAACTTCGTGCTGCATGCGGCCGGATGGCTCGAAGGTGGTCTTGCCGCCTGCTACGAGAAGTTCATGATCGACCAGGATCAGCTCGGCATGATGCAGAAGATGGCGGAAGGCGTCGATCTCTCGGAAAGCGGCCAGGCGATGGACGCGATCCGGGAAGTCGGTCCCGGCGCACATTACCTCGGCTGCGCGCATACGCAGGCCAATTTCCAGACGGCCTTCTATCGTTCGGCGCTTGCCGACAACAACTCCTTCGAGCAGTGGGAAATCGAAGGCCGCAAGCGGATCGAAGATCGCGCCAATGCGCTCTGCCGGTCCTGGCTCGACAGTTACGAGGCACCGGCGCTCGATCCTGCCATTGACGAGGCGCTCTTGGCCTATATCGCAGATCGCAAGAACTCGATGGCGGATGCCTTCACCTGAAAGGGTCCCGTTGCCAGGGAGCAAGGCGGAAGTCATCGGGTGGCCGACATGATCCAAGAAGAGGTCTGGCGCCCCCACTACAAGTTCGAGGGGCCGCGATGAGCGGCCCTTTCGGCATTCCGGAGACACTCGATGCGTTGCTCGCAGCGCAAGGGCTGATGCGCTGGGGCGTGGTGCGGTTCGATGCCGGAGACACGGCACCGGCGTTTGGCGATGGTCGCCGGGCGGCGGCCGTTGTGCTGGTCGGGGTGACGGGGCAGGCCATGTGGCCGGTGTTTTCGGCCTGGCGGGCGGCGACGGTCGACGGGGGTGGAGAAAATCCGCTCGATCGGTGGTCCGAGACGGTTCTTGATCCGATTGCATCCGAGCTTGGCGCGCTTGCGCTTTATCCGTCGCGAGCGCCTTACCAACCGTTCCAGTCCTGGGCGATGCGGGCGGAGGGGTTGAAGGCTTCGCCGCTTGGGCTTTTGATCCATCCTGTTTATGGATTGTGGCACAGTTTTCGCGGGGCTCTGGCGTTTGTCGAATGGGACGACTGGAGTCGTGATGGAGCAGATGCCCTGCCAGTTTTCACACATCCCTGCGACGACTGTGCGGAAAAACCCTGTCTTTCGGCCTGTCCCGTGGGTGCCGTCAGCCTTGATCGGTTTGATGTCACCGGCTGCCGAGGCCATCTCGCCAGTGGTGAGGGGCAAGCGGGCTGCATGCGTGGTGGATGCCTGGCGCGGGATGCCTGTCCGGTCGGTGGCGCTTACCGTTATCCGGATGCGCAGGTGCGGTTTCATATGCAGGCTTTAAAACTGCCGTCACTCTGACCGCAGGGTCTGCCCTGCAATTGCCGGGAATCGGCATCAAGCAGGGTTTCTGACAAAGGATGACCGGTGCGCTTTCACTTGCGAATGCTTTCCCCGCTTGCGGGCCTGTTGCTGGGTGGCCTTGTGGGCTTTGCGCCTGCGGACGCGGCTGAGGGGACCTGCGCGGATATTCAGGATGAGGCTGGGCTTTATACCGCCTGCCGGTTCGATCCCAAAGAGGTCGATATCCGACTGCATCTGGCCGATCCCGATGGACAGATCTTTGGCGGCTTCGATCCGCTCAGACGGCAGCTCTGGGCGGAGCGGCGGGTTCTTTTGTTTGCCATGAATGCGGGGATGTATCACGACGACCGGTCGCCGGTCGGGCTGTTCGTGGATTACGGGCGGGTGACGAAGCCACTCATCACCGGGGGCGGCTGGGGCAATTTTCACCTGCTGCCCAACGGCGTTTTCCTGATGAAGGACGGACGTGCGGAGGTGATGGAGACGCTCGCCTATCAGAAAAGCGGGATGGCGCCGGATTTCGCCACACAGTCCGGGCCGATGCTCGTCATCAATGGACAACTGCATCCGCGTTTTCTGCCCGACAGCGACAGCCTGAAGATCCGCAACGGGGTGGGCGTCGATGCGCAGGGCCGGGTGCATATGGTGATTTCGAAGGTGCCGGTGCGCTTCTACGACTTCGCCACCTTGTTTCGCGATCGGCTGGGGTGCCGCAATGCGCTTTATCTCGACGGCTCGATTTCCAGCGTCTTCATCGCGGATCAGAACCGCGATGACCGGCTGTTTCCGATGGGGCCGATCCTCTCGGTCAGCATGCCGATCCCGCAGTAAGGATCAGACGGCGGCCTTGGGATAGGCGCGCTCCAGGCCGCCGGAGCGGGTGAGGCCGGTGCGGAAGGCCGCGTAAGCCGGATGCTGGCTGGATTTGGCGGTTTCGGTGAGGCGGATCTGCAGGCGGGCAGGGGCGTTGAGGCCGATCCACTCACCAGCCTTTTCGAGCTTCAGCGTATTGAGGAAGCGGGCTTCGGCGGCGCGTTCGAGATAGAGGTAGAGGCCTTCGAGCAGGACCGCATCCTGAGACGGGTTTTCGAGCAAAAGCTTCACATAGTCCTGGTCGGTCGCCTGCAGGCTTGCAAGCTTCTCGGCGACAGTTTCGCGGTCGATGGCGGACATGGAGGCACTCCTCGGTTTGGCGCAGGCTGGACATGGATGTCTGACGGACGCGACGCCTGCCGCATCCATTAGGCGTGTCTACAGCATGACAAGGTTGCCCGAGGCTGTTTTGGGGCGAATGACGTTGGAGGAACGGGCTTCGGGCCAGTCTCTCCGATCGGCATCAACCGCGGCGGCGGTTGCGGCGGCCGCTGTCCTGGGCACTCGATTCGGTCGCGGTCTTGTTGCGCAATGGGCCGATGCGATCGACGATGGTTTCGATCGTCGGGCGCGGGCCGGGGGTGTAATCGTCGAGGGCGGCGCGCATGGCGGCGAGGTGGCCGCAGGAGGTGCCGCAGCAGCCGCCGATGATTTTGGCACCAGCATCGCGGGCGAGGCGGGCATAATCGGCCATCAGCGGCGGGGTGCCGGAATAGAAGATCTCGGTACCGCGGAATTCCGGGATGCCGCAATTGCCCTTGACGATGACGGTGGCGTTGGGGTCCGCTTCAGTCATGTCGAGAAGGCTTGCGAGAATATCGGAGGCGCCGACGCCGCAATTGGCGCCGACGGCAAGCGGGCCTGCGCCGATATCGGGCGCGACGCCGTGGATGTTCTTCGGGTCGAGGCCCATCATGGTCTTGCCGGCCGTGTCGAAGGATCCGGTGAAGGTGTAGGGCAGGCCGACCTTGACGGCGGCTTCGGCAGCGGCCCGGATCTCGTCCGGCGAGGACATGGTTTCGATCCAGGCGACATCGACGCCGCCGGCTTTCAGGCCTTCCATCTGCTCGACGAAGGCAGCGACCGCCTCGTCATAACTCATGGCGCCGAGCGGGATCAGCAGCTCGCCGGTCGGGCCGACGGAGCCGGCGACAATGACCTTGCGTGGAGCCTTGTCGGCGACGCCACGGGCGATTTCGGCGGCCTTCTTGTTGAGTTCATGCACCCGGTCCTGGGCATTGTGCAACTTCAGCCGATGGCGGGTGCCGCCGAATGAATTGGTGAGGATGATGTCGGCGCCGGCATCGACGAAATCCTGATGCAGCTTGACGATCTTGTGCGGTTCGGCCTCGTTCCACAGTTCCGGCGCTTCGCCAGCCTCGAGCCCTTGGGAAAACAGGTTCGTGCCGGTCGCACCATCGGCGAGCAGGACGCCCTTTTCGGCCAGGAGTTCGGAAAGCGGATTGGACGCGGTTGCCATGGTGGATCCTCTGATGGTTTCCTCAATCATATAAAGAAGTCTTTATGTGATTTCAATTGCGGTTTTGCAGCCGGCGGCAGAAAGCGAAACGGCCTCGCCGATGGCGAGGCCGTTGTCGTCGTGATCGGGCCGCGACTATTCGGCGGCGATCTGGTTGTCTTCGTGGCTCTTCGGCGTGACCATGGCGCCGATGATCTGCTGGAGATCGACATGGCCGACGGGCTTGCCGGCTTCGTCGACGACATTGGCGCTGGTCTGGCGGGCTTCCGTCATCACACGGGCTGCAGTTTCCAGGACCATCTCGCTTGGCAATTGCAGGCCTTCGCCTGCAGCTGTCGAGGGCGACATGATGGTGCCGAGCATGATGACGCGGCCACGGTTCACTTCCTTGACGAAGGCCGAGATATAGTCGTCGGCCGGCTGCAGCACGATGTCCTGACCGGAGCCCTGCTGGATGACCTGACCATCGCGCAGGATGGCGATCTTGTCGCCGAGGCGGAGTGCCTCGTCGAGATCGTGGGTGATGAAGACGACCGTTTTCTTCAATTCCTGCTGCAGGTCGAGAAGCACAGTCTGCATGTCGACCCGGATCAGCGGATCAAGCGCCGAATAGGCTTCGTCCATCAGGAGGATATCGGCATCGTTGGACAGAGCGCGGGCCAGCCCGACGCGCTGCTGCATGCCACCCGACAGCTGGTTGGGATAATGCCCCTCGAAGCCGGCAAGTCCGACACGGTCGATCCAGCGGCGGCCGATCTCCTCGCTTTTCGCGCGTGGCATGCCCTGGATATCGAGGCCGTAGACGGTGTTTTCGAGCACCGTGCGATGGGGCAGCAGTGCGAATTTCTGGAAGACCATCGCCGTCTTGTGGCGGCGGAATTCGCGCAGTTCCAGCTGGTTCATCCGACAGACGTCGACGCCGTCATAGAGGACTTCGCCTGACGTCGGTTCGATCAGCCGGTTGATGTGGCGGATCAGAGTCGACTTTCCCGAGCCTGACAGCCCCATGACGACGGTGATGCCACCGGCGGGCATGGAGATGTTGATATCCTTGAGGCCCAGCACATGGCCGTGCTTCTCGTTCAGCTCCGACTTCGAGATGCCGGCCTTGACCGCGTCGATATAGGCGCCGCCGTTCGGGCCGAAGATCTTGTAAAGGTTCTTGATTTCGATGCCGTGACTAGCCATGGACTACCTCCGTGTGGCGCTGAAGGCGCTTGCCATATGCCTGGCTGGTGCGGTCGAAGATGATGGCAATCGCGACAAGCGCGAAGCCGTTGAGGAAGCCGATGGTCAGGAACTGGTTGGAGATCGCCTGCAGCACGTTCTTGCCGAGGCCGCCGACCCCGATCATCGAGGCGACGACGACCATGGCGAGCGACATCATGATGGTCTGGTTGATGCCGGCCATGACGGTGGGCAATGCCAGCGGGATCTGCACGTTCATCAGCTTCTGGCCCGGTGACGAACCGAAGGCGTCGGCGGCTTCGAGAACCTCGCGGTCGACGAGGCGGATGCCGAGATTGGTGAGGCGGATCATCGGCGGCACGGCATAGATGACGACGGCGATGACGCCCGGGACCTTGCCGATGCCGAAGATCATCACGACCGGGATCAGGTAGACGAAGCTCGGCAGCGTCTGCATCACGTCGAGGATCGGATTGACCACGGATTGCGCACGGTCGGAGCGGGCCATCAGGATGCCGATCGGGATGCCGATGACGATGGCAAGAAGGGTGGAGACGGTGACGATCGCGAGCGTGATCATCGTGTCTTCCCACAGCCCGACAAGGCCGATGAACAGCATGCCGATGACCGTGACGGCGACGATGCGCATGTTGCGGCTGGCGAGATAGACCACCAGCACCATGACGGCGAGGATGATGAACCAGGGTGTATTGACGAAGAGTGATTCCAGCCCGTTGAGGAAGTGCTGAAGCGGCGTTGTCAGCGCATCGATGACGTTGCCATAGGCGCGCACAAAGCTTTTGAAGCTGTCATCGACGGTCTTGCGCACGCCGCGCATCAAGGTCTGGTCGATGGATGGGAACTTGCAGAGCAGTTCCGGCAGGTAGTTGCATAACGTCGAAGCCATTTTGGTCCCCTTATCGACCCTTGCTCGTTCAAGACACCCGGGGGTGCGGCGAGGGCGTTTGCGGCGTTGCGTCTGTCGCCTCGGTCCGCATCACGGACGACAGGCTAGCCGAGTTCCGCCTGGGAATTCATGCCGTCTGCGACGTCGGGAGCTTTCGAATGGCGCAATGCGGCACGCCGCTTCGTGAAACGTGCGGCGGGTGAGACACCCGCCGCATTCTGTCGATAGACCCTGAGGTCAGAGGGCAGCCTTGACCTTTTCGGCAACGTCCGGAGCGACCCAGGCGCTCCACATGTCCGGATAGGTTTCGAGGAAGTGCTTGGCGCCGTCTTCGTTGGTGCCCTGGTTTTCTTCCATCCAGGCGAGAACCTTGCCGACGGTCGCGTTGTCCCACTTGCGGGTCTTCACATAGTCCATGGCAACGCCGGCCTTTTCGGCAAAGCCCTTGGTGACGACGGTGTAGACATCCGAGACCGGATAGGCGTTCACTTTCGGATCCGGGCAATCCGGAACGGCGGTGCAGGCATCCCAGGACGCCTTGTCATGGTCGACGCCGAAGGAGAGCTTGACCATTTCGTACTTGCCGAGGATGGCGGTCGGAGCCCAGTAGTAGCCGAGCCAGCCCTTCTTGTTTTCGAAGGCATTGGCGATCGAGCCGTCAAGGCCGGCCGCCGAGCCGGTGTCGACCAGTTCGAAGCCCTTGTCCTTGGCGCCGAGCGCGCGGTACAGGTTGGCGGTCGAGACCTGGCAGTTCCAGCCCGACGGGCAGTTGGTCACGGCGCCCTTGGACGGATCTTCCGGGGCCGGGAACAGTTCCGGATGCTTCAGGGCATCTTCGACCGTCTTGATGTCAGGGTGTTCATCGGCGATGAACTTCGGAATCCACCAGCCTTCGACGCCACCATCGGACAGCAGCGGAGCGGCCTGGATGAGGCGGCCTTCGGCAATCGCCTGGTCGAGTGCGGTGCGCACGGCATTGACCCAGAATTCCGGCGCGATGTCCGGCTGGCCCTTTTCGTTCATCGAGGCGAAGGTCGGCATGGTGTCACCGGTGACGACGGTCACGGTGCAGCCATAGCCGCTTTCCAGGATGATCTTGTCGACATAGGCGGCAACGCCGGCCGAGGCCCAGTTCATTTCGGCAATCGAGACATCACCGCATTCGGCAGCCTGGGCGGACCCGGCAACTGCGTAAAGGCCAGCGGCGAAAAGCGTGGAAGCGAGGAGCTTCTTCATGGAGTTAAGACCTCCCAGTCTTATCTAGCAGCGTTCATCGGAACGGGCGGCGACGGCTACTGCTGACCGCTCCGCCAATGGTTTTCCAGTGCGGAATGCCCCGGTCCGATCGCGTCTGGCCGGCCGCTGCACCCCCGGCGATCGGATCTTGTCGTAGGAGCGTCTGCACCCGGCCGACCACGTATCGCGCCCACAGCCTACGTCTTTGATTTCAGAAATCAACCACCCGCCACGGGGCGCCAGTGCGTATGCGAACATGGCAAACCATTGCAGCGACTTAATTTGCCGCATTTTAGCATGTTGCAAGGGATGGAACGCACAAGGGGGAGGCAGGTGGGAACGGCGGAGCGGAGTTGCCAGCCAGCCGCGCTCCCAGATGAGACGTCCATTGTCCCAACTGCGGCAATCGCGATGATGGTGCCGCGAGGCGGCACACGGAAAAAAATTCAAAAAAAGTTGGAGACAGGTGCGGCGATAACCATCCGGTAACGCCTGTAACGGTAGATGGAGGTGCCGGCGGCGTATTTCGCTGGCTGCGCCCCGGATCCTGTACTGCGTCCCGGGGCGTTTGTTTTTCCGGACGGTCGCTAAGGCGACCGGGCAGCCCAAGGCTTGCCCGAACCGGATCTCAACCCTTCTTCAGAACCAGCGGCTTGCGCGGATCACGCACTTCCCAGCGGGCGACGGGTGCGCTCGACGGAGCGCGGCCGTTCCAGGCGATGGCGAGGCTATTGCGATTGTGAAGGATGTAGAGCATGGGTGTTTCCTCAAGGGTGCCGCGCTCTCTTCCGGAGCGCCGGTCTTGATGTCGCAGATAATCCTTCCGTCGCGATTGCGCCAGAGCACAAACCGTCATCGTTTGTCGCAAATCGACGATTGAGATAAGGACCTGCGCGACAGGCTGTCGCAGTGTCGCTTCTGCGGCCTCCTTCGTGGCAAAACCACGGCAAAAGCAGCCAAACCAAGGCAAACGGCACGCGGCGCAGACGGGACAGGATGGCATGACGAAAGCGATAATGCTGCAGGGAACGGGTTCGGATGTCGGAAAGACGATATTGGTCGCCGGGCTGTGCCGACTGGCCTCCAACCGCGGGTTGAACGTCGCGCCGTTCAAGCCGCAGAACATGTCGAACAATGCGGCCGTCTCCGACGATGGCGGGGAAATCGGCCGGGCGCAGTGGCTGCAGGCACTGGCCGCGCGCATTCCGACCAGCGTGCACATGAACCCGGTGCTGCTGAAGCCACAGACGGAGACCGGCAGCCAGATCATCGTGCAGGGCAAGGTGTTCGGCCAGGCGAAGGGGCGGGATTACCAGCGCCTGAAGCCGCAGCTCATGGCCGCCGTGCTCGACAGCTTTCGCCAGGTGTCGGAAGGCCGGGATCTGGTGATCGTCGAGGGGGCGGGGTCGCCGGCGGAGATCAATCTCAGAGCCGGCGACATTGCCAATATGGGTTTTGCGACACGGGCTGAGGTGCCCGTCGTTCTCGTCGGCGATATCGACCGGGGCGGGGTGATCGCCTCGCTGGTGGGCACCCATACGATCCTGCCGAAAGAAGACCGGCAGCAGATCACCGGTTATATCATCAACAAGTTTCGCGGCGACGTGACGCTGTTCGACGACGGCCTTTCGGCGATCGAGGGTTTTACCGGCTGGCCCTGTTTCGGGGTGGTGCCGTGGCTGAAAGCCGCGAGCCGGCTGCCGGCGGAGGATTCGGTCGTGCTGGAGCGTTTGGTGCAGGGGAAGGGCGGGGCGCTCAAGATCGCGGTGCCGGTTTTGTCGCGCATTGCCAATTTCGACGATCTCGATCCGCTCAGGCTGGAGCCGGAGGTCGATCTCGTCTTCGTGCGCGGCGGCGAGCGTCTGCCCCTTGACGCCGGGCTCGTCATTCTGCCCGGCTCGAAGTCGACCATCGGCGATCTGGCGGAATTCAGGGACAATGGCTGGGACCGCGATCTTGGCCGCCATGTCAAACGCGGCGGGCGGGTCATCGGGATTTGCGGCGGTTATCAGATGCTCGGGCGCACGGTGTCCGATCCGCTCGGGCTCGAAGGTGCCCCCGTGACCGTCGCGGGGCTTGGCCTGCTCGAGGTCGATACGGTGATGGCGGCGGAAAAGACGGTGCGCAACAGCCGGGCGCATTGCCTCGATTACGACGTCCCGCTTTCCGGCTACGAGATCCATCTCGGCGTGACGGACGGGCCTGACCGGGCACGGGCGCCGGTTGTGATCGACGGGCGCGCGGACGGGGCGGGCTCCCCGGACGGGCGGATCAAGGGCACCTATCTGCACGGCTTGTTTTCCAGCGACGCCTATCGCCGGGGACTGCTTCAGAGCTTCGGAATCTCAGGCGGCGGGGGCGACTATCGTGCAGTGGTCGATTCAGCACTCGATGATGTGGCAGCCGAGCTCGAGACGCATCTCTCCAGCTGCTGGCTTGCGGCCTTGCTCGGCTGATCAAGCGCCTCGCAGATCACGATGCCTGTGCCGCATCCATCGGAGAGGCCATCAGCTCGCCGCCGCCCATGGAATTGTTGGCATATTTGAACGCGAGAATGCTGAGCACCGAAGCGACCAGCAGGACGAAGATTATTTTCATTGTTTTTGCTCCTGCTTTGTTTCGACAACGCAATTGCGGCGAAAGCAGTTCCGGGTCGGCGTGTCAGAGGGCGTTGCGGCCATTGTAATCGCAGGACTGTTGCAGCACTGCAACATTTGGGCTTGGGATCAGCCGAGTGCAATCTCACGGGGCGATGCCATCAGACGGCCGCCGCCGAGCGAATTGTCGACGAGCTTAATCGCCAGAATACTGAACACCGCGGCAATCATCACCAGGACCATCACGCGCATCTTTGACCCCATTCTCTCTTTCGGGTCCCAGTTATAAGCGCGCATCGGTTGGAGCGCCGCTAAGTCGATTGCTCGCATTTTATGGATCGGGCGATTTTGCTTTTGCATCCGAAGGGTTCGGAAGACGCTTGGGGAGGTGCAGTCATCGATTCTGGATCCGGTCAAATGATCCCTTTGGCGCGGAACCAGGCGACCTCGTCCCCAAGGGTCTCTTCGACGGGACGGAAGCGCAAGCCAAGCTCGCGTTCGCTCTTGCCGGGATCGTAGCGCGAGCGTTCGTTTTCTCGAGCGACTGTCCGCGCCATTGCCCAACTCATCAATACCGGACGTCCCGTCAGCCGGGCGTAGACCTCGTATCCGGCCGCAAGCACACGCATGAGCCAGAGCGGAATGGATCGGACCGGCGCACGAGCGCCGGTTTTACGTGCGATCAACGGCAGCAGTTCGCTCATCGTCATGTGGCGACCAGCCGCCAGATAGCGTTCGCCGCGTCGCCCTTTTTCGTTGGCGAGCAGCATGGCTCTCGCAACGTCACGGGCATCGACCACAGAGAACGAACCGGGCGGCACTCCGGGTAGGCGCTGCAGGGCCACATCAATGACGGTTTGGCCTGCGGCGGTCGGGCCGACATCACCCGGGCCGTGCATCCACCCTGGAAGCACCAGCGACGCCCAGAAATCCGGGTGTGAATGGAGAAATGCCAGGACTGCTCGATCCGCCAGGATTTTGCTGCGGTAGTAGTCATCCGCATTGCGCTCGTCGCGCAGCATGGTTTCGTCGATCAGCACGCCTCGTGCTCCATGCAACACGGCGACCGAGCTGGTGTGAACGAAGCGACGCACACCTTCTCGGTAGGCGGCATGGAGCAGATGCTCCGTGCCCGTGACATTGGCGGCATAGAGCGCATCCCAATGCCGACCGCCTTTATAGGAATCGCGGAAATAGGCAGCAGTGTGAAAAACCGTGTCGACGCCTGAAAGAGCTTTTGCAAACCCCTGCACGTCGGCCATATCTCCATGCACGGTTTCCACGTCCAGGTTTTCGAACTGGTGGCGCGCCTTGTCGAGAGAACGGGCCAGAGCGCGGACCCGCCAGCCTGCAGCGATCAGTTCGCGCACCAGATTGTTTCCAAGGAGCCCGGTCGCCCCTGTCACGAAAGCGAGTGGCGCCGGCCTTGTGTTGAAATCATCTGCCATGAAAAACTACTCCACACATGAGGGAGCCAGTTCTATAAGGCTGGAGCATAGTCCATGGTCAAGGGTGAATCACATGCAGATCGGAGAATTCTCCAGGCGCACCGGGCTTAGCCAGGACACCGTCCGTTTCTATGTGCGAAAAGGCCTGCTTGCGCCGGAAACAGGAAACCTTGGTGGACGTAATCCCTACCAGCTCTTTTCCGAGCGGGATGTTTCGACGGCGCTGATGATCAGGTTCGCGCAAGCTCTTGGAATGTCATTGAAAGAAATTGCGGAAATTGCGCAAGAACTCGTGAAAGGCGGACTTTCACCGGAACGGGAGCTGGAGATCATCGACGCCCAGGTGGCCAAGCTTGAGGAGAAGGCGGCCGATCTCACAAGTCTTCTCGACTATCTTCGTGCCAAACGTGGCTGGATGGAGCGCGGCAAACCCGGAGACGAACCGCGTTTTGCGGGTGTCGAATTGTGTTTGACCGACATCACGGTGACGCCGAAATAATGTCTGGATGCCGGCAAAGGCTCGCGTGCCAAGTGCTCTTGAACCGAGATATTTTTGGGCGTGGACAACAGGGGTCTGGCGGAAGAGGTGGGATTCGAACCCACGGTACGGTCTCCCGCACGCCGGTTTTCAAGACCGGTTCCTTAAACCACTCGGACACTCTTCCCCGTGGACGGCGTTATGCGCAAAGGCTTCGGATTTGGCAAGGGCTGTTATTCGGGTCTTCGCAGGCGTCATCGGTCGGATGGCTGCGGCGAGGGCGGCCCTTGCGTTAACCGTGCGCTAACCATGAAAACACTTGGCTTCCTGCCGGACCGCCACATTTCCCATTTTGGCCACTTTTCCACAGCCTTCTGCCTGGCGCAGGCGTACGGGTGGGGACTTTTCCCGGGATGACAGGGGATGTCGTCCGGCCCGTCTGATCAGAAGTGGGACACATGCATTCGAACACAGGCGGCCGGTTGGCCATGGGTGGAAAATGGCTGGGCGTGGCGCTGATGTGTGCCTTTACCGCCTCCTGTTCGACCACCAAGGAGACCGCAGACAAGCCCAAGCGTTCGAAGGAGTATTTCGCCGAATCCGTCTATGGCGTGAAGGCGAGCCCGCGACTGGTCGCTGGCGGTCCGGTGCCCAAGGGCGGCGGGCGCTACATGGTCGGCAAGCCCTATGTCGTGAAGGGCGAGACCTTCGTGCCCAAGGAAAATCCGCGCTACAATGCCGTCGGGATCGCGTCCTGGTATGGCGACGCCTTTCATGGCCGGCTGACGGCCAATGGCGAGCTTTACGACAAGGACTATCTGTCGGCCGCCCATCCGACGCTGCCGCTTCCGAGCTATGCGCGCGTGACCAATCTCACCAATGGCAGTTCGGTCATCGTGCGGATCAACGATCGCGGTCCGTTCCACCAGGGGCGGCTGATCGATCTTTCGAACAAGACGGCGGACATGCTGGATATGGCGCATAGCGGCACCGGCAAGGTTCGGGTGCAATATATCGGGCCCGCGCGCATGGATGGGCACGACATGCCCTATCTGATGGCCTCCTATGTGAAAAAGGGCGAACGCGGACCGGTGGTCGAGCCGCAGGGCGAGATTGCGTCGGGTGTGATGGTCGCTTCCAACGATGCTGCCGTGCCGCAATACCGGCCGCAGCCGGAGCCGGTCTACCAGACGGCGTTGTCAGGCTCGACGCCGAGCGGCGGGACGGCACCGCATACGCTCGATGCACAGCTGCTGATGACCCAGTCGGCCGCATCGCAGGGCATGGCACAGGCGGGATCAGAGATGTTTGCCGCCCTTCCGGAGATTGGTCCGCTCCCCGGACAGCGGCCACATCACGTCCCCGGCTATGATGGCTCCGGCTATGCGGCGGCTTATGCCGAAGTCCAGACGGCGCCGGGCGCGCTTGCCTTCGACGCCATTCTCGTGCGCAATGGCGACCTCACCGAGAGCTCGATTCTCTCTTCGGTTGCCAAAGGCGGGATCACCCTCTCCAAGGGGCTCTGACTGCGGCGGCCGGGGGTGAGCTGACCCGTCGTTCCCTAGCCGAAATGTGATCATGCGTCTTCGCTCCCTCTTTACCGCCCTGTTGGTTGCGCTCTGCGTCGTGGCGGAACTCTGGCTGCCGGCACAGGCCCAGGACGCCCCGAAGCCCGCGGGCATGGAGACCAAGGCGGGGCAGGCCTATCTGATCGAGGCCTCGACCGGCACGGTGCTTCTGGCGAAGAACGAGCGGCAGAGCTTTGCGCCAGCGTCGCTTGCCAAGCTGATGACGCTGGAGATCGTCTTCCGGGCGCTGAACGCGGGCGAGGTCCGGCCCGACACGACCTATCCGGTTTCCGAATTTGCCTGGCGGACGGGCGGGGCGCCCTCGCGGACATCGACAATGTTTGCGGCGCTGAAAAGCCAGGTGCCCGTCGCGGATCTCGTCAAGGGGATCGCGGTGCAGACGGCCAATGACGGCTGCCTGATCGTGGCCGAGGGCATGGCGGGTTCGGAGGCGAAATTCGTTGAGCGGATGAACGCACGCGCCGCCGAACTGGGCCTGAAGGACAGCCATTTCGGCAATGCCACCGGCTTGCCGCATCCCGACAATCGCTCGACGCTGGTTGATCTCGTCAAGCTCGCCCAGCATTTGCAGAGCGCCTATCCGGAACTCTACAAGACATTTTCCCTGCCGGAATTCGAGTGGAACAAGATCCTGCAGCGCAACCGCAATCCGCTGCTCAGCATCGGGGCGGACGGGCTTGGGACGGGATTTGCCGATGGCAGCGGTTTTGCCATCGTCGCCTCCGTCGAGCGCAACGGGCGGCGACTGTTTCTCGGTCTCGGCGGGCTTGCGACCGACAAGGAACGGACGGAAGAGGCGACGCGGCTGATCAACTGGGGCTTTGACGGTTTCGAGATGCGACAGCTGTTCAAACAGGGGGAGGTGATCGGCCAGGCGAGCGTCTATGGCGGGGCGCAGTCGAGCGTGTCGCTTGTGGCGAAAACTCCCGTCGAGGTCTATGTGCCGGTCAACAATCCCGAGCGGCTGCAGGCGCGCATCGTCTATCGCTGGCCGCTTCGCCCGCCGGTTTCGGCCGGCGCCGAGATCGCGCAGCTGAACCTGTTGTCGGGCGACCGTCCGCTGTTGTCGGTGCCGCTGCAAAGTGCCGCATCTGTGGACGTCGGGACGCTGCGCCAAAGGGCGGTCGATGCACTGATCGAACTGCTGTTCTTCTGGCTCTGAGCGCAAAAAGGCGACCCGAAATGGGCTCGACGGTTTCGTTTGACGCAATCTTGCGGTAGAGCCACTGGGAGTGCCCTCGGGCAGATTGCGATACGCGCTCGCGCGGCGCGGAAAGAAGGCAAGGCATTGGCGACCGGTCCCGGATTGTTCGTGAGTTTCGAAGGAGGCGAGGGGGCCGGCAAGTCGACCCAGATCCGCCTGCTGGCCGAAGCCTTGCGCGAGCGCGGCCATGATGTGGTGGTCACGCGCGAGCCGGGTGGCTCTCCGGGGGCAGAAGCGCTCCGGCATGTGCTTCTGTCCGGCGCGGCGGAACCCTTCGGCATCCGGATGGAGGCGCTCCTGTTTGCGGCGGCGCGGGCCGATCATCTCGCCTGTTTCGTCCGGCCGGCGCTTGCGCGGGGGCAGATCGTGCTCTGCGACCGATTCGTCGATTCCTCGCGCGTCTATCAGGGTGTGACCGGGAATCTGGAGCCGAAGCTGATGGCGGCGCTGGAGCGCGTCTCTGTTGCGGGAACCATGCCGGATCTGACATTGATCCTCGATCTGCCGGCTGAAATGGGGCTTGATCGCGCCAGGCGTCGGGCGGGGGCGACAGCTTCGGCGGCACAGCCGGACCGGTTCGAAAAGGAGCGGACGGAAGTGCATGAGAAGCGCCGCCAGGGCTTTCTCGACATTGCGGCGCGCGAGCCTTTGCGCTGCCGGGTGATCGATGCCAGCCTCGATATGGACCGCATTGCCCGCGACATTCTCGCGGATGTAACGCTGGTGCTGGCGCAGCGCCGGGGACAGCTTGCCGAGCAGGCGGCGCACCGATGAGCGAGGAGAGGGCAGGGCTGCTCGACGGCGCGATCGCACCCGCGCTCAACACGCGGATTTTCGGCCATGCGGAGGCGGAAGAGTTTCTGGCGCGCAGCTATCAATCCGGCAAGGGTCACCATGCGGTGCTGATCGAAGGGCCGGAGGGGATCGGCAAGGCGACGCTTGCCTTCCGCTTTGCCAATCACATCCTGCGTTACCCCGATCCGCTATTGGCGCCCGACGTGATCGAAGACCCGGATCCGGAGCATCCGATCAGCCGGCAGATTGCGTCGGGTGCCAGCCACAATCTCTTGCATCTGTCGCGACCGGTGGACGACAAGACGGGCCGCGTGAAGCAGGCGATCACCGTCGACGAGGTGCGCAAGGCCGGGCATTTCTTCAGCCAGACCTCCGGCACGGGCAATTGGCGGATTGTCATCATCGATCCGGCCGATGACCTGAACCGCAATGCGGCGAATGCCATCCTGAAGATCCTTGAAGAGCCGCCGAAGCGGGCGATGTTCCTCGTGCTCTCCCATGCGCCGGGCAAACTCCTGCCGACCATCCGGTCGCGCTGCCTGCCGCTTCGGCTGCATGAACTCAATCCCAACGCGATGGATCAGGCGCTCGGCCAACTGGGTTTGGCGATCCCGGCGGAAAAGCGCGAGGCGGTGCTTTCGTTGGCCAAGGGCAGCGTGGCGCGGGCGCTGAAACTGGTGAACTACGGCGGCGCCGACATTCTCGAGGCTTTCGAACAGATGCTGGCCGCTTCAGGTCCTTCGCAGCGGCGAATGATGTTCAAGATCGCCGATGCGCTCTCGGGCAAGGACAGCGATGTCGCCTTCGGCTTTTTCATCGAGCATCTGGGGGATCATCTGGCCGAGACGGCGCGGCAGTTTGCCCATGCGGGGAACCTGTCGGCCGCCGAGCATTATGCGCGACTGACGTCCACCATCGGCGAGCAGCTGACCGTGGCCGGCGCGTACAATCTCGACCGCAAGCAGACGATCCTAGACGTGCTTTCGGCCGTGGCGCCCTGACGGGGCTGTGCAACGGCAGCGGGCGCTGTGCCAACTGCCTTTGCCTCAGCTCGGTCTACGTTCAGTTTTTCGTGCCGAGGGCGAGGCGGCAGGCCAGCCCGGCAAAGACTGTTGCGAGCAGGTATTGCGGGAGCTTTCGGAACCGGCCCAGGCCCGTCATCCGGTTGCGGATATGGCCACTGAGCAAGATGACCGCGCCGTTCACCACAAAGCCGATGAGATTCAGCACCGTTGCCAGAATGAGGATCTGCAGGGTCAGCGAACCCTTCGCCGGATCGAGAAACTGCGGAAACAGGGCAAGGACAAACAGTGCCATCTTCGGATTGAGAAGATTCGTTGCCAGGCCTTCGCCGAGAATCCGCTGCATGGAATAGCGCTTCAGGCCGGCGGTCGGCGCAAATTGCGTGGTTTCGGAGCGCAGTGTTTTCCAGGCTAGATAGAGCAGATAGGCGCAGCCGGCCCAACGGACGACCTCGTAGGCGGCCGGGACGGCGAGAAACAGCTGTGACAGCCCCAGCGCTGCGGCAAGGGCATGGCAGTAGGTGCCGAGCGCGATGCCGATATAGGTCAGAAAGCCTGCAGCACGCCCCTGGCTGATGCTGCGCGAGGCAATCAGCAACATGTCGGGGCCCGGTGTCGCTGTGAGCACCAAGGCGGCGGCAGAAAAAAGCAAGAGAGTAGAGAGATCCGGCATATCGGTTTCCTTCGAGTTGGCCGGAATTCCGGTTTATCAGGATCGGCGACCTTGGCAAGCCCGGTCTTGCAGGCCCGATTGCCGCCCAAGCGGGCGTGTTCGTGGCGCCGCAGCAAAACGGATGTTCCTAAAGGCGCCGGAATGTTTTAAGAGCGTTCGACCCCATTTGTCGTCGCCGTTCCTGGCCGGCCTTCCTGCGCCGCCATTGTCCGGCCCCAAGACAATCGCAACCGACGAAAAGACACCAACAAGCCATGAGCGATCCCTTCTACATCACCACTGCCATCTCCTATCCGAACGGCAAGCCGCATATCGGCCATGCCTATGAGCTGATCGCGACCGACGCCATGGCGCGGTTCCAGCGGCTCGACGGGAAGGATGTGTTCTTCCTGACGGGTACGGACGAACACGGGCAGAAGATGCAGCAGACGGCGCGCGCGGAAGGCATTTCGCCGGAGGCGCTGGCCGAGCGGAACTCCAACGAATTCCGCGAAATGGGCAAGCTCTTGAATTCGTCGAACGACGACTTCATCCGCACGACCGAAAAGCGCCATCACGAGACGGTGCAGGAAGTCTGGCGCCGGATGGAGAAGAATGGCGACATCTACAAGGGCGGGTATGCCGGCTGGTATTCGGTGCGCGACGAGGCCTATTACCAGGAAGAAGAAACCGAAGTACGTGCTGACGGCGTGCGCTACGGGCCGCAGGGCACGCCGGTCGAATGGGTGGAAGAGGAAAGCTACTTCTTCAAGCTCTCGGCCTATGAAGACAAGCTCCTGAAGCTCTATGAGGACGAGCCTGACTTTATCGGCCCGAACGAGCGCCGCAACGAGGTGATTTCCTTCGTCAAGTCGGGCCTGAAGGACCTGTCGATCTCGCGCACGACCTTCGACTGGGGCATCAAGGTGCCTGGCGACGACAAACATGTGATGTATGTCTGGGTGGATGCCTTGACCAACTACATCACCGCCACGGGTTATGTTGAAGACACCAACGGTCCGCGTGCGAAATACTGGCCGGCCGACGTGCATATCATCGGCAAGGACATCATCCGCTTCCACGCCGTCTACTGGCCGGCCTTCCTGATGTCGGCGGGCCTGCCGCTGCCGAAGCGGGTCTACGCCCATGGCTTCCTGCTCAACAAGGGCGAGAAGATGTCGAAGTCGCTCGGCAATGTCGTCGATCCGGTCAATCTGGTGAACCATTTCGGTCTCGACCAGGTGCGCTATTTCTTCCTGCGCGAAGTCTCCTTCGGCCAGGACGGCAGCTATTCGGAAGAGGGCATCGGCACACGCATCAATGCCGATCTGGCGAACGGCATCGGCAATCTGGCCTCGCGCTCGTTGTCGATGATCAACAAGAACTGCGAGGGCAGGGTGCCGACGCCCGGTCCGCTCACCGCAGAGGATGAGGCGATCCTGAAGATTGCCGACGAGGCGATCGACATCTGCCGCGAGGAAATGGGCCGCCAGCAGATCCACAAGGCGGTTGCTGCGATCATCAACATCGTCAACGAGGCCGACCGCTATTTCGCGGCCCAGGCGCCGTGGGTTTTGAAGAAGACCGACGAGGCGCGCATGGGCACGGTGCTTTATGTGACCGCTGACGTCGTGCGCCAGATCGCGATCCTGTTCCAGCCGATCATGCCTGAAACCTCGGCGAAGATCCTCGATCTTGTCGCCGTCGCGAAGGAAGATCGCGTCTTCGCCAAGCTCGGTGCCGCCGGACGCCTGCAGCCGGGCACGGAACTGCCGGCGCCGTCGCCGGTCTATCCGCGTTACGTCGCACCGGACGCGGGCAAGGCCTGAGCCGATGCTGATCGATACCCATTGCCATCTGGACTTCGCCGATTTCGACGCAGAGCGCGACGAACTGGTCATGCGGGCCCATCAGGCAGGCGTGAAGCAGATGGTGACGATTTCGACGCGAGTCCGGAAGATCGAGACTCTGCTGGCACTCACAGAACGGTATCCGAGCGTCTTCTGTTCGGTCGGCACCCATCCGAACAATGCCGGCGACGAACTCGACGTCACGGCGGACGAGCTGGTGCGGCTGGCAGATAGCCATGCGAAGATCGTGGCGATCGGCGAGGCGGGGCTCGACTATTTCTACGACACGCAGACGCCCGAGGACCAGAAGACGGGGCTTATCCGCCATATCGAGGCGGCGCGGCGCACGGGTCTGCCGCTTGTCATCCACAGCCGCAGCGCCGACGAGGACATGGCGGCGATTTTGACCGAAGAGACGGGGAAGGGCGCCTTCCCCTTCATCCTGCACTGCTTCTCATCGGGACAGGCGCTGGCCGATACCGGTGTTGAACTCGGTGGTTATGTCTCGTTCTCGGGTATCGTGACGTTTCCGAAGTCCGAGGAGCTGCGAGCGATTGCGAAGACCGTGCCGATGGACCGGCTGCTGGTCGAAACCGATGCGCCGTATCTGGCGCCGAAGCGCTGGCGTGGAAAACGCAACGAACCGTCCTATGTGGTGAACACGGCGGAAGTGCTCGCCGAGGTCAAGGGTGTGAGTTACGCGGAGATGGCGGAGATCACGACGGCAAACGCCTTCCGCTGCTTTGCCAAGATGCCAAGACTTGGCTGAGGAAGTTCGGATGAAGGTCACGCGACGGTTCACGCTGCTTGGATGTTCGTCGTCTCCCGGCGTACCCCGGATCAACGGCGACTGGGGCAATTGCGACCCTGACAATCCAAAGAACCGGCGCAGCCGCGCGTCCTTCCTGATCGAGCAGATCGGCCCGGATGGCGGCAAGACGGTGGTTGTGGTCGATACCGGGCCGGATTTTCGCGAACAGATGATCCGTTCGAAGGTGGATCTCATCGACGCTGTCATCTACAGCCATGCGCATGCCGATCATCTGCACGGCATCGATGACCTGCGTGGCTATTTTCACAACCAGCACAAGCGCATTCCGATCTATGCCGAACCCTATACGATGGCCCGTATCGAGGAAGGCTTCGGATACTGCCTGAAGACGCCCGAGGGCAGCAATTATCCGCCGATCGTCGAACCTGTCATCATCGAAGACATGGACCGGCCGGTCGTCATCGAAGGCGCGGGAGGACCGATCGAGCTTCTGCCGCTCGTGCAGCAGCACGGCGACATCATCTCGCTGGGGCTGCGGATCGGTGACGTGGCCTATTGCTGCGACGTCTCGGACTTTCCCGCCGAAACGGTCGAGA
The DNA here is from genome assembly GCF_003610655.1 of Rhizobium sp. AG855. NCBI lineage: Bacteria > Pseudomonadati > Pseudomonadota > Alphaproteobacteria > Hyphomicrobiales > Rhizobiaceae > Rhizobium > Rhizobium sp. AG855. The sequence continues at coordinate 1,538,052 of NZ_RAQG01000003.1, forward strand.
AACTGTCCGGCCTTGATCTGCTGTTCATCGACGCGCTGCAGTACCGGCCGCATCCGAGCCATCTGTCGCTCGAACAGGCTCTGGGTTGGATCGAGCGTTTCGGGCCGAGACACAGCGTACTGACGCATATGCATACGCCGCTCGACTACGACACGGTAATGCGTGAGACGCCTGACAACGTGGAACCGGGCCACGACCAATTCATCGTGGAATTTGAACTGGATATCTGAGGATCTTCACAAACGGAATCCGGCTTTTCGCGCCGTCGGATCGAGGTCTGTATAGGCAAAATGCTCTTTCGGCGATCTGCTTTAGTTCCATAATCTATCTTATGCGATTTTTGTTTGTGGGCGGCGCGCTCGTGTCTACTCTCCCTCCGCTCAGAGATCCGCCACATGCAGGATCGTCTTTGCCGAGATCTCCGTCTCCGACGGATAGCCATATGCATTGTTGATATAGGTGACGCCGTCGATCACCTTGTTCCGGTTCAGGTGGCTATGGCCGTAGAAATGTTTCTGCGAACCCAGCCGGCGGATCTGCGTTTCCAGGCGATCGGTGCCGAGGACGGGAAACAGCGCCTTGTGTTTCTCCGGGTAACGCGCTGGCATGAGATCGATGCGCGGGACGAAATGCGAGGCGCTGTAGACGGCATCGAAGCCTGTTGTGTCCGGGATCACGTTCATCGCTTCGAACCGCGATGCAACCTCGGCCGGCTGCAAACCTTCCCAATTGCATTTGTAGAAATCCATCCAGCCTCGGCGGATCGTGGGTCCAGGCTGGCCGAAGGAATAATCATACCAGGCGAGCAGCGGGACGATCAGGGCCTTGCCGATGGCGAGCGGCCCGGTTTCGATGCCTTCCTCCCGGCAGAGAGACAGGATCGCATCGAACTTGCCGAAGGATGGCCCCTTCCCGCTTCGCGACGTCCAGAGATCGTGATTGCCGGGAATGAAGACCACGTGGCGAAAGCGTGCTTTGACAACGCGCAGGACCCGCTCGATCAGGTGCATCTCGTCTGAAATGTCGCCTGCAAGCAGCAACACGTCATCGACATAGTCGATCTCTGAGACCGATTCGATCCATTGCAGGTTTTCGGGATAGTCGACATGGAGGTCGGATGCCAGGAAGAGACGCATGAGGTCCTTGTCGTAACGCCGAATGAGTTTCGTCAGATTTGGCAGGTTCGGAGCAAGACAACAAGGGTGGAGCCGTTGTGCGCGGCTCCTTAGGCTTCCCTTGCCCCAGTCTCGGCTGATCGCCGGGGAATAACCGAGCAGCGGCATGGATGTGATTCTCCATCTGAAGATATCCGCGGCCAGCGGGACTATGGAGGTATCTGTGATCGCCGATCACCAGAGCTGTCTTTTTTTGGGCGTCGAGATCCGGCGCATCTGACCGGCTTGGCGATCGCGGTCCAGGCGTGTGTGGCGGATGCATGATGGCCGGATGCGTCCGAGGTGGAATGAGAGACATTGATCCACAAGCGGTCGCAAAGACCTGTGATTGGCAAAATTCGTCACGCTGGTGGGAGCGGTTTTGTCCCCTCCTCCGCAACGGTCTGGATCGCCGGTTTCTGGCCATGCGGCCCCGCGAGGATTGATCGCGAACCGCCCTAGGCTTTTCAGAAGTCGTATGCATAACATACGAGGCAAGCCGGGCATGGCCAGGCTTGGGGCGGTGAAAACCTGGGATACATCAGGTCGCCGTCGGGGCTCGAGGGTGTCCATTTTTCGAAAACTGGGAGTGAATTTATATGTTTGGGCATTTATCCCGAAATCCGTGGCAGTCGATGTCAGGGATGGTCTTGTCTCTGTCGGTCGTCGCTGGCTTGTCCGCTCCGGCCACGGCTGCGGAACCGGCTGACACGGTTTTTCGCAACGGTGTTGTCTATACCGTGAATGCGAAGGACGAGCTTGCCGAAGCCGTCGCGGTGCGTGCTGGCAAGATCGTTGCGGTCGGCACGTCTGCCAGCATGGAAGACTGGATCGGCGATGGAACACAGGTGATCGATCTCGGCGGGAAGGTGCTGATGCCCGGCCTGATCGACGGCCATATGCATCCTCTCGGTGGCGGGGCCCAGCTCACCAGCTGCAACCTGAATTATCAGCCTCTGTCCGTCGACCAGATCCTTGCCGTCATCACGCAGTGCCTGCAGGACGAGGCGGATGCTCCGGCCGACCGCTGGCTTGAAGTGCGCGGCTGGTATCGCCAGGCGATGACGCCGGCCGGGGCCGACCTCTCGGCCGAGATCCTCGACCGACTGCCGACAGAGCGGCCGGTGATCGTGGTTGCGACCGATTTCCATTCGATGGCCGCCAGCAGCAAGGCGATGAAACAGGCCGGCATCACCGCAGACACACCGGATCCTGCGGGCGGCAAGATCGACCGGAAAGCCGATGGCGCGCTCAGCGGCATCTTCCTCGATGCGGCGATGTGGCAGGTGTCCGGGGCGGCCCCGCCTCTCCCGGCAGAGGTGCAAGCCAAGGAGAATCTCGAAAACGCCGCTGCGGCCTCGGCACTCGTCAACAGCCAGGGTGTGACGACCATTTTCGATGCGGCCGCCTCCGAAGACTCCGTCGTCGCATTCGACACCTTGCGGCAGCAGGGCAAGCTCACGGTTCGCGGGGAGTTTGCGCCGGTCATTTCCGCCGAAGAGACGGCCAAACCGACAGAGACCATCAATCGGATCAAGGCGCTGTCGGCAAAATACAGCATGCCTCGCGACAGCGTCGAGCCGTTCATTTCGGTGCGTACCGCCAAGGTCTTCATGGACGGCGTGATCCAGGCGCCGGCGCAGACAGGGGCCTTGCGGCAACCCTATCTGCACAATACCGGCTCAGAAGCCCATCCGCATTGGACGCCGAGCGACAACAGCGGCAAACTGTATGTTTCGGAAGAGCAACTGGCGGGCGTGATCAAGGAACTGGCCGCCGCCGATTTCAACATGCATCTCCATACGGATGGCGATCATGCCGTCCATATCGCCCTCAATGCCATCGAGCAGGCGAAGAAGGCGGGGGTGTCGCTTGAGAATATCCGTCTGGCTCTTGCCCATAACGAGTTGGTCGAAGCGGCGGACTATGCCCGTTTCCCTGCCCTCAATGCCCTGCCGATCCTTTCCTTCCAATGGGGCAAACCGGCGCCCGATACGCTCGATTCCGTGCAGGACTACATTGGCGAGGAACGCTTCCGCTATCTTGAGACCAGCGGGAAATTCAAGCAGGCGGGGGCACGGATTGCATTCGGCAGCGACTGGCCGATCGATCCCCTCAACGAATGGTTTGCGATGAAGGTCGCGGTTACCCGGACCAATACGCCTGATGTCGCCGACAAATACAAAGGACGCCTTGGCGACGATCCCGGCCTCGACATCAAGACGGCGATCCGGGCCTTCACGATCAATGCGGCCTATTCGCTGCGGCTGGAAAACGTGACGGGTTCAATCGAGGTCGGCAAGGTGGCCGACCTGATCGTGATCGACCGGAATCTGCTGACGATCCCAGGCGAAGAGATTGCCGACACCAAGGTATTGCTGACCGTGCTGGGCGGCAAGCAGGTCTATGGGACAGGCGACATCAAACTGAACTGAGCCACACGACAAGACTGGCCTCCGGCGGCGCTTGCCGTCGGAGGTCACGAAATCGAGAACGCGCACAAGAAATGCATCGCCCACCTTCCCGTTCGGTCGAATCGTCCTATTCTTTCATTCGAGACGACTGAAACATGAGGGGAATCATGATGCGCATGCGGATTGCAATGGCCCTTTATCTCGTGGCGGGCCTGACAGGCGGCCCGGCTTTGGCCGAGGATGCGGTACCGGCTGATCCTGCCGGGCTGGCGAAAGGGGTGATCGAACAACAGATCACGGCCTTCCTCAACGACGATGCTGCGGCGGCCTATTCCTTCGCCTCTCCTGAAATCAAATCCGTCTTTCCCAATCCCGAACGCTTTTTCGAGATGGTGAAGAAGAGCTATGGACCTGTCTATCGGCCTGGCAATTATGCCTTCGGCCGCAACCAGGTGTCGCCCGATGGCAAGGTCGCCTTTCAGGAGGTGCTGATCTCGTCACCTGACGGCAAGGATTGGGCGGTCTATTACGAGCTCAAGCGCCAGAGCGACGGCAAGTTTGCCATCAACGGCGTGCGTATCAAGCGCGAGACGACGAGCCAGGGGATCTGAATCGGGGGTGTCGGCAGGGCAGGCGCCCTGCCCTTTCCCTGATGATGAGGCCGATCAGACCGGATCTATGTCGCCACGCGCCCAGGTCTCGATGGTCTCGGCCTTGAAATCCTCGAAACGGTCTTCTGCGATCGCCTGGCGGATGCCCTGCATCAGTTCCTGATAGTAGCTGAGATTGTTCCAGGACAAGAGCATGCCGCCGAGCGCTTCGTTGGAGCGCACGAGGTGGTGCAGATAGGCGCGCGAGTAGTCGCGGGTTGCCGGGCAGGACGACTGTTCGTCCAGCGGGCGCATGTCTTCGGCATGGCGCGCGTTGCGGATATTGACTTTGCCGCGGCGGGTGAAGGCGAGGCCATGGCGGCCGGAACGGGTCGGCATGACGCAGTCGAACATGTCGATGCCTTCGGCAACCGATTTCAGCATGTCATCGGGCGTGCCGACGCCCATCAGGTAACGCGGCTTTTCGGTGGGAAGCACCGGCAGTGTGATGCGCAGCATGTCGAGCATGACCGCCTGGGGTTCGCCAACGGCGAGGCCGCCCACGGCATAGCCCTTCAAATCAAGCTGCGTCAGGCCTTCGGCCGAGCGGATGCGAAGATTGGGCTGGTCACCGCCCTGGACGATGCCGAACATCGCCTTGCCCGGCTGATTGCCGAAGGCAACGCGGCAGCGTTCAGCCCAGCGCAGCGACATTTCCATGGCGCGTTCGATTTCGCGCGGTTCCGCCGGCAGCGCCACGCATTCGTCGAGCTGCATCTGGATGTCGCTGTCGAGCAGGCCCTGGATCTCGATCGAGCGTTCCGGCGACATGTGGTGGAGCGAACCATCGACATGGCTCTTGAAGGTGACGCCCTGCTCGTCGAGCTTGCGGAGGCCCGACAGCGACATGACCTGGAAGCCGCCCGAATCGGTCAGGATCGGGCCGGGCCAGCGGATCAGCTCATGCAGGCCGCCGAGGCGGGCGACGCGTTCCGGGCCGGGGCGCAGCATCAGGTGATAGGTATTGCCGAGGATGATATCGGCGCCGCCTTCCTTGACCTGGTCGAGATACATGGCCTTCACCGTGCCGACCGTGCCGACGGGCATGAAGGCGGGCGTTCGGATCGTGCCGCGCGGCATGGTGATTTCACCAAGGCGGGCCTTGCCGCTGGTGGCCTTGAGATTGAACGTGAAATTCTCGGTCATCGGTCAGTCGTCTTTCCGGAAGAGCAGGCTGGAATCGCCGTAGGAGTAGAAGCGGTAGCCGGTTTCGATCGCGTGGGCATAGGCACCCCGCATTGTGTCGAGACCGGCAAAGGCGGATACCAGCATGAAGAGCGTGGATTTGGGCAGGTGGAAATTGGTCATCAGCATGTCCACCGCCTTGAAGCGGTAGCCGGGCGTGATGAAGATGCCGGTCGCACCGGACCAGGTGGGGATGGTGCCATCGTCGAGGGCCGCACTTTCGAGCAGGCGCAGCGAGGTCGTGCCGACGGCGATCACGCGGTTGCCGCGCGCATGCACGGCGTTGAGGGCCGCCGCCGTCTTTGCGTCGATATGGCCGATTTCCTGGTGCATCTTGTGGTCGGCGGTGTCGTCCGCCTTCACCGGCAGGAAGGTGCCGGCGCCGACATGCAGCGTGACGAAATGGCGCTCGATGCCGGCCGCGTCGAGCTTGGCAAACAGGTCGGGCGTGAAATGCAGGCCGGCGGTCGGGGCAGCAACTGCCCCTTCTTCACGTGCGTAGATGGTCTGGTAGTCGGTGCGATCCTGCCCGTCTTCCGGCCGCTTGGCGGCGATATAGGGCGGGAGCGGAATATAGCCGACGGTGGCGATCGCCTGGTCGAGATCGGGGCCGGAGAGGTCGAAAGCGAGGTCGATTTCACCGGCTTCCCCCTTTTCCGCCACGGTCGCGACGAGCGAGCCGAGCATGCAGGCGGCGCTGTCGCCCTGCCCCATCCCGAAATCGATGCGGTCACCCTGCTTGATGCGCTTGCCGGGCTTGGCAAAGGCCTTCCAGCGATTGGCGGCCACACGCATATGCAGCGTGCAGGAGACGGCGATTTCTTCGGCGCCGTCACGATGGCGGATGCCTTCGAGCTGGGCCGGGATGACCTTGGTGTCGTTGAAGACCAAGGCATCGCCGGGATTCAGGAACGACGGCAGGTCGTAGACGTGGCGGTCTTCGAGTTCGGGATCGGCATCCGGGCGCACCACCAGGAAACGCGCATGGTCGCGTGGGCTTGCGGGCCTCAGCGCAATGTTGTCGTCCGGCAGATCGAAGTCGAAGAGGTCTACACGCATTGCTGTTCGTTCGGGATTGGGATGGCGGATCTAAACGCGAAAACCCGCCCGGGTGCTGCGCACCGAGGCGGGCTTCGTGTGGCTTTAAGCCGATCAGGCGTCGGCGGCAACCTTCATCGACAGGATCGAGTCGGGATCGCTGACGGGCTCACCCTTCTTGATCAGGTCGATGATGTCCATGCCTTCGATGACCTGGCCCCAGACGGAATACTGCTTGTTCAGCCACGGTGCATCGGTGAAGCAGATGAAGAACTGCGAGTTGGCCGAGTTCGGGCTCTGCGAGCGTGCCATGGAGCAGGTGCCGCGAACATGCGGCGTGGCCGAGAATTCTGCCTTCAGGTCCGGCTTGTCGGAGCCGCCCATGCCGGCACGGCCGGGGTTGAAGTCGGCGCCACCCTTCTTGCCGAACTTCACGTCGCCGGTCTGGGCCATGAAATCGGCGATGACGCGGTGGAAGACGACGCCATCATAGGCGCCTTCGCGCGACAGTTCCTTGATGCGGGCGACATGGCCGGGTGCCAGGTCGGGGAAGAGCGCGATGACGACCTTACCCTTGGTGGTTTCCATCAGGATGGTGTTTTCCGGATCCTTGATCTCGGCCATGGGGGTTCTCCTTGGTTGGGGCTTGTCGCCCGGTAGATATCAGTTGCGGCCGACCGTCACCTTGATCATGCGATCGGGATCGGTCACTTCGCCGTTGCCGCCTTCGCCGCGCTTGATCTTGTCGACATATTCCATGCCGGCCACGACCTTGCCGACGACCGTGTACTGGCCGTTCAGGAAGCCGCCTTCGGCGAACATGATGAAGAACTGCGAGTTGGCGGAGTTCGGATCCTGGCTGCGGGCCATGCCGACGGTGCCCTTTTCAAAGGGGACATTCGAGAATTCGGCCGGGAGGTCCGGCAGATTCGATCCGCCGGTGCCGGCGCGCTGGGCGTCATAGCCGTTTTCCATGTCGCCATACTGCACGTCACCGGTCTGGGCCATGAAGCCTTCGATCACGCGGTGGAAGGCAACGTTGTCGTATTCGCCTGCTGCGGCCAGCTTCTTGATCTGGGCAACATGCTTCGGCGCGACCTCAGGCATGAGCTGGATGACGACCGGGCCGTCCTTCAGCTGGATGGTCAGGTAATCATCGTTCGACTGGGCCTGGGCGGAGCCGAAACCGACAACGGCGAGAAAAAACGCGGTGGCAATATGGACGAGCTTCATGATCACTCCAGTTCGGGACTTGCGGGCTCAGCGCCCGCTCTTGGACTTGAGGGCGGCCAGCACCGGACCGGGCACGAAGGCGCGCACATCGCCCCCCATGGCGGCGATCTGGCGGACCAATGTGGCGGTTATGGGCCGGGACGCGGTGGCAGCCGGCAGAAAAACGGTCTGCAGATCCGGCGCCATCTGCGCATTCATACCCGCCATCTGCATTTCGTAATTGAAATCGGTGCCGTCACGCAGGCCGCGCACCAGGATTTTCGCGCCGGCCCGCCGTGCGGCATCGATGGCGAGATCGGAGAAAGAGACGACGTCGAGGTCCCCTGCCCGGTCCGGCAGCACGGCTTCAAGGGAGGCGCGGATGAGGGCTGCGCGTTCATCATAGGAAAAGAGCGGCGTCTTGCCGGGATGGGTCCCAATCGCAACGACAAGGCGATCGACGAGGTTCAGCGCCTGCACGAGCACATCCAGATGACCATTGGTCATCGGATCGAAGGAGCCAGGATAGAACGCGGTTGCCATGGATGCCCGATCTTTGGTTTCGACGCCTTTTGTCATGGAAGGCTTTTCATCGCAAGCGTCTAAGCCATCTTCTATCGGGCTTTGCCTTGCGCTTTTCTACCGCTCCTTCGCCGTGAACGGCAGATGAATGGCGTGTTCAAGGCCGCTTCAGGGCGCGGAAGCTAATCCTTTGTCGTGCCTGAAACCAACACCACGACAAGGACGTTCCCATGCTCGTTCTCCTGATCACCTCCGCACTCGCCGCCTCGCTTCTGGTCGAGCTCGGTCTTTCGGTCGCTCGCGACCTGATGGAGGCCCATGATCGCGAGTTCGAAGATGAACGCCAGATGAACAAGGTGTTCAAGAGCACTTCAGGCAGGGTTTGGTAAACCACTTCCTACACTGCACGGGGAACCATTTCCGCGCACAACCATTTACCGGCAGCGAATGCCGGATTTTGAAGGACTATCGCAATGCATGACAAAGTTACCCTGATCAACCTCGTCTGGATGATGATGATGACTGCCATGGTTGCTACATCCGCAACCTTCTACGTCAAGGATAGCAACGACGCCAAGTTTTACGGCCCTCCGATGACCGCCCGCTACCACAGCTTCGGCCATTAATCGGACATCAAATCTTCGCCGCTAGAAACGTAACGTCACGCTGAAGAAGAAAGGGAAGACCATGTTTGTAACGCTCACGGTACTCGCCGCTCTGATCAGTGGCATGTTCGTCGCCTCGGTCGCATCGGCGATCACGGCTCTGAAGCGCGAAGACGAAGATTTCCGGGCCATGGTGGAGCGCCGCAAGGCCTTCTGAGCCCCAATATAAGCGGTCAAGCCGGTGGATCCACACGCCTGGTCTTACAGAAAACCGCATCGAACTTGATGCCATACCTCCGTCAAAAAGCCCGCTCGGACATCGTCCGGCGGGCTTTTCGCTTGTTCCAGCAATACCTTGTCGCCATTGAGGCGGGGTGGCCGGCCCGATCAAGGCCGGCCTTCTGTCTCATTCAGCGGTGGGTTCGCCCTCGCCTGCAGCCTCGCCTGCAGCCGGGGTTTCGACACCTGCTTCGACGCCGGCCTCTGCCACGGCTTCGCCTTCAACCACTTCATCCTCGCCTTCCGGCTCGCTGATGCGCTCGACGGAGACGACCTTCTCGTCCTTGGCGGTGGAGAAGATGGTGACACCCTTCGTTGCGCGGCTGGCGATGCGGATGCCGTTAACAGGCACGCGGATCAGCTGGCCGCCGTCGGAAACCAGCATCAGCTGGTCCTTTTCTTCGACCGGGAAGGCGGCGACCAGTTCGCCGATTTCCGCCGTCTTCGAGGTGTCGGTGGCACGGATGCCCTTGCCGCCACGGCCCGAGGTGCGGAAATCGTAGGACGACGAGCGCTTGCCGAAACCCTTGACCGAGACGGTGAGCACGAACTGCTCGCGGGCCTTGAGTTCCTGATAGCGGTCTTCCGAGAGCTCGCCCTCTTCGACGACTTCCTCGCCGACCAGCGCGATATCGTCTTCATCAACGCCGCTCGCGCGACGTTCGACGGCAGAGCGCTTCAGGTAGGCTGCACGCTCCCACGGCTCGGCATCGACATGGCCGAGAATGGTCATCGAGATCAGACGGTCGGTTTCGGCGAGCGTCAGACCACGGACACCGATCGAGTTGCGGCCGGCAAAGACGCGGACCTCATCGACCGGGAAGCGGATTGCCTGGCCGAGGGCCGTCGTCAGCAACACGTCGTCATGCTCGGTGCAGGTTTCGACGCCGAGGATCTCGTCGCCCTCTTCCTCGAGCTTCATCGCGATCTTGCCGTTGCGGTTGACCTGGATGAAGTCGGACAGCTTGTTGCGGCGAACCGTGCCGCGGGTCGTCGAGAACATGACGTCTAGGTTCTGCCAGCTCGTCTCGTCCTCGGGCAGCGGCATGATCGAGGTGATGCGCTCGCCGGGTTCCAGCGGGAACATGTTGATCATCGCCTTGCCGCGCGAAGTCGGCGTGCCGATCGGCAGGCGCCAGACCTTTTCCTTGTAGACGATGCCACGCGAGGAGAAGAACAGCACCGGAGTATGGGTGTTGGCGACGAACAGACGGGTGGCGAAATCCTCGTCCTTCATCGTCATGCCGGAGCGGCCCTTGCCGCCGCGACGCTGGGCGCGATAGGTGGTGAGCGGCACGCGCTTGATGTAACCGGCATGCGACACGGTCACGACCATGTCTTCGCGGGCGATCAGATCCTCGTCGTCCATGTCAGGACCGCCTTCGACGATCTGGGTGCGGCGCGGGGTGCCGAATTCGTCGCGGATCGCGGCAAACTCGTCCTTGACGATGGTCTGGATGCGGACGCGCGACGACAGGATGTCGAGATAATCCGAAATCTCGGCGCCGATCTTGTTCAGTTCTTCGTCGATTTCATCGCGACCGAGAGCTGTCAGGCGGGCAAGACGCAGTTCGAGGATGGCGCGGGCCTGCTCTTCCGAAAGATTGTAGGTCAGGTCCTCGTTGATCCGGTGGCGCGGGTCGTCGATCAGTCGGATCAGCGCTTCCACGTCATGGGCCGGCCAGCGGCGCGTCATCAGCTGTTCGCGGGCGGTTGCCGGATCCGGCGCCTTGCGGATCAGCGCAATGACTTCATCGATATTGGCGACGGCGATCGCCAGACCCACCAAGACATGGGCGCGTTCGCGCGCCTTGCGCAGCAGGTATTTCGTGCGGCGGCTGACCACTTCCTCGCGGAAGGTGACAAAGGCCCTGAGCATGTCGAGCAGGGTCAGCTGTTCCGGCTTACCACCGTTCAGCGCCACCATGTTGCAGCCGAAGGAGGTCTGCAGCGGCGTGTAGCGATAAAGCTGGTTCAGGATGACATCGGCATTGGCATCGCGCTTCAACTCGATGACGACGCGGTAGCCGTCACGGTCGGACTCGTCACGCAGGTCGGAGATGCCTTCGATGCGCTTTTCACGCACCAGCTCGGCCATCTTCTCGATCATCGTCGCCTTGTTCACCTGATAGGGGATCTCGGTGATGATGATCTGTTCGCGGTCGCCGCGCATCGGCTCGACACGGGCGACGCCGCGCTGGATGACAGAGCCTCGGCCTGTCTCGTAAGCCGAGCGGATGCCCGAGCGGCCCAGGATCATCGCGCCGGTCGGGAAGTCGGGACCGGGGATGATCTGCATCAGTTCCGGCAGTTCGATCGCCGGATTGTCGATGAGGGCCGTGCAGCCGTCGAGGACTTCAACGAGATTGTGCGGCGGAATGTTCGTCGCCATGCCGACCGCGATGCCACCGGCGCCGTTGACCAGCAGGTTCGGGAACTTGGCAGGAACGACCACCGGCTCCGACATCGTGCCGTCGTAGTTGTCGCGGAAGTCGACGGTTTCCTTGTCGAGGTCGTCGAGCAGCGCATGTGACACCTTCTGCAGGCGGCATTCCGTGTAACGCTGGGCGGCCGGCGGATCACCATCAACCGAACCGAAATTGCCCTGGCCGTCGATCAGAGGCATGCGCAGCGACCACGGCTGCGCCATACGGGCGAGCGCGTCGTAGATCGCGGCATCGCCATGCGGGTGGTACTTACCCATGACGTCACCGGTGACGCGGGCGCTCTTGACGTATTTCTTGTTCCAGTCGAGGCCCAGCTCGTTCATCCCGTAGAGGATGCGTCGATGCACCGGTTTCAATCCGTCACGGACGTCCGGAAGGGCGCGGCTCACGATAACGCTCATGGCGTAATCGAGATACGACCGCTGCATTTCCTCCATGATGGAAATCGGCTGGATGTCGGACGGGAACTTGCCGCCGCCGGGAGTGCTTTGCTCAGTCAAATCAGGTCACGATCTCTGTTCGGAATCACTGGGGATTTTATAGCGGAACAGGCGCGAATGCGCCAATTTTGACCCGGGTTATAAACAGGCTTTTGCGGCCACGCAAAGGCATTCGGCATATTAGGGCAAGCCGGTCTCTTGCCAGCCGGAGCCGGCTTTGCCTTTATGGTCGCCAATCTGCAAGGAGACCCATGATGGCAGGTACCGAAACCATGATCAGCGCGCTCACCACCCTGCTGGTCACCGTCGACCCGCCGGGGCTGGCGCCGCTGTTCCTCGGACTGACCCAAGGCATGAACCAGGCGCAGCGCCGGCAGGTGGCCGTGCGCGGCGCGGTGATGGGGTTTGCCATCCTGACGGTCTTTGCGCTGTTCGGCGCCAGCATCCTCGGCGCGCTCGGGATCTCGATGGGCGCCTTCCGGATTGCCGGCGGCCTGATGCTGTTTGCCATCGCCTTCGAGATGATTTTCGAGAAGCGCAACGAACGCAAGGAAAAGACGACCGGTGACGCCATTACCAAGGATCACATTCACAATCTCGCGGTTTTCCCGCTCGCCATTCCCTTGATCGCCGGCCCGGGGGCCATTTCAGCGACCGTGCTGATCTCCGGGACCATGGAGGGATGGCTCGGAAAACTGCAGCTGATCATGGTGATCGGCGCCGTCCTTGGGCTGGTTTTCGTCTCGCTCTTCCTCGCAGACCGGCTCAATCGCTTCCTCGGCGTCACGGGTCGCGCCTTGCTCACCCGCCTGCTCGGCGTGCTTCTGGCCGCCCTTTCCGTCCAGTTCGTCGTCGACGGGATCAAATCGGCCTTCGGAGCCTGATGCTCCGAGGAGAGTTGCTCCTTTCGGCAATTGCCTAATTTCAGAATTACGACACGATCGCGCCCCTCCTGCCGGCAGCCGGCATGATCACTTCGGCACGAAAAAGGGAGCCAAAGCTCCCTTGGAAAATGCCAATCGGCTCGGATCAGAACGGGATGTCGTCATCCAGGTCGCGCGAGAAACCGCCAGACGGAGCGCTGCCGCCACGGCTTGCGCCGCCAGCCGAGCCGCCGCGCGAGGGGGCCGGAGCGCCGTAGCCACCGTCATATCCGCCACCGCTGCCGTAATCGGCGCCGCCGAAGTCGTTACCGCCACGCGCGCCTCCAGCGCCGTCGCCACGGCCGCCGAGCATGGTCAGGTTGCCGTTGAAGCCCTGCAGGACGACTTCGGTCGAATACCGATCATTGCCGTTCTGGTCCTGCCACTTGCGGGTCTGAAGCTGGCCCTCGACATACACCGTCGATCCCTTCTTCAGATACTGTTCGGCAACCTTGCACAGGCCTTCGTTGAAGATGACGACCTGGTGCCACTCGGTCTTTTCCTTGCGCTCGCCGCTGTTCTTGTCGCGCCAGCTTTCCGACGTCGCGATGCGCAGATTGGCGATCGGCCGGCCGTCCTGGGTCCGGCGAATTTCGGGATCGGCACCGAGATTGCCGATCAGAATGACCTTGTTGACGCTACCTGCCATGACACTCACCTTACTGCCGCGCCGCCGCGGCGTTCAAACTTCAATCAATTTGCACCTTATCCCATCGCTGGCGCGAATGGGCGCTTCGGGACTGTAATCCACAGAATGTGGGTCGCTGAAAAATGTTCTTTATTTGTTCTAGTATTTCCGTATGATCCTGTCAACAGAATCGAAATTCCGCAGTGACTGCCTCTTCCGCCTCGACTCGGGGCCATCGTTGACTACATAAGGACAGTTCTCCCAGGAACAGTCCCCTTCCCTTTGCCGATCAGAGCCTGACATGAGCGAACTCAAGACCATTTCCATCCGTGGCGCGCGCGAGCACAATCTGAAGGGCATCGACCTCGATCTGCCGCGCAACAGCCTGATCGTGATGACGGGGCTTTCCGGCTCCGGCAAGTCGTCGCTCGCCTTCGACACGATCTATGCCGAAGGGCAGCGGCGTTATGTCGAGAGCCTGTCAGCTTATGCCCGGCAGTTCCTCGAAATGATGCAGAAGCCGGATGTCGACCAGATCGAGGGTCTGTCGCCTGCGATCTCGATCGAGCAGAAGACGACCTCGCGAAACCCGCGCTCGACGGTCGGCACGGTCACCGAGATCTACGACTATATGCGTCTTCTGTTCGCGCGCGTTGGCGTGCCCTATTCGCCGGCGACGGGTCTGCCGATCGAGAGCCAGACGGTCAGCCAGATGGTCGACCGGATCCTGGCGCTGGAGGAAGGCACGCGTCTTTATATCCTCGCGCCGATGATCCGCGGCCGCAAGGGCGAGTACAAAAAAGAACTCGCCGAGCTGATGAAGAAGGGGTTCCAGCGCGTCAAGATCGACGGGCAGTTCTACGAGATCGCCGAGGCGCCGACGCTCGACAAGAAATACAAGCATGACATCGACGTGGTCGTGGATCGTGTCGTGGTGCGTCCGGATATCGCCAGCCGTCTGGCGGACAGTCTGGAGACGTGTTTGCGTCTCGCCGATGGGCTGGCCGTCGCGGAATATGCGGACAAACCTCTGCCCCCGGAAGAAACCTCTGCCGGCGGTTCGGCCAACAAGTCGCTGAACGAGACGCATGAACGGGTTCTCTTCTCGGAGAAATTCGCCTGCCCGGTCTCCGGCTTCACGATTCCGGAGATCGAGCCGAGGCTCTTTTCCTTCAACAATCCCTTCGGTGCCTGCCCGACCTGTGACGGTCTGGGATCCCAGCAGAAGATCGACGAGGCACTGATCGTGCCGGAGGCCAACCGCAAGCTGAACGACGGTGCGATTGCGCCCTGGGCCAAGTCGAGCTCCCCCTACTACAACCAGACGCTCGAAGCACTCGGCAAGGCCTTCGGCTTCAAGCTTACGTCGAAATGGTCGGATCTGTCACACGCCGCGCAGAAGGCGATCCTGCACGGCACGGAAGAGAAGATCGACTTCCACTACGCCGACGGCGCGCGCTCCTACACCACCACAAAAACGTTCGAGGGCATCGTGCCGAATCTCGAGCGGCGCTGGAAGGAGACCGACAGCGCCTGGGCGCGCGAGGAAATCGAGCGCTTCATGTCGGCGGCCCCCTGCCCGGCCTGCAACGGTTTTCGCCTGAAGCCCGAGGCGCTGGCGGTCAAGATCAACGGCCTGCATATCGGCCAGGTCACCGAGATGGCGATCCGCAATGCGGGTTCGTGGTTCGAAGACCTGCCGGCAAAGCTCACCGACAAGCAGAACGAGATCGCCGTCCGCATCCTGAAGGAGATCCGCGAGCGCCTGCGCTTCCTCAACGATGTTGGTCTCGACTATCTCTCGATGTCGCGCAATTCCGGCACACTGTCGGGCGGCGAGAGCCAGCGCATTCGTCTCGCATCGCAGATCGGCTCGGGCCTGACGGGTGTTCTCTACGTGCTCGACGAGCCGTCCATTGGGTTGCACCAGCGCGACAATGCGCGGCTTCTCGAAACGTTGAAGCATCTGCGTGACATCGGCAATACCGTGATCGTTGTCGAACATGACGAGGATGCGATCCTGACGGCCGACTATGTCGTCGATATCGGGCCGGCGGCCGGCATTCATGGTGGCCAGGTGATCGCGCAGGGTTCGCCGCAGGATATCATGGCCAACCCGAAATCACTGACCGGCAAGTACCTGACGGGCGAGATGGGGGTCAGTGTTCCCGCCCAGAGGCGCAAACCGAAGAAGGGCCAGCAGATCAAGGTCGTCGGGGCCAAGGGCAACAACCTGAAAAACGTTACGGCGGCCATTCCGCTTGGCGTGTTCACGGCTGTGACGGGTGTGTCGGGCGGCGGCAAGTCGACCTTCCTGATCGAGACGCTCTACAAGGCGGCCGCCCGCCGCGTCATGGGGGCTCGCGAAAACCCGGCCGAACACGAGCGCATCGACGGTTTCGAATTCATCGACAAGGTGATCGATATCGACCAGTCGCCGATCGGGCGCACGCCGCGCTCCAACCCGGCGACGTATACGGGTGCGTTTACGCCGATCCGCGACTGGTTCACCGGGCTTCCGGAGGCCAAGGCACGCGGCTATCAGGCCGGTCGCTTCTCGTTCAACGTCAAGGGCGGCCGCTGCGAAGCCTGCCAGGGCGATGGCGTGATCAAGATCGAGATGCACTTCCTGCCGGATGTCTATGTCACCTGCGACGTCTGCCACGGCAAGCGCTACAACCGCGAGACGCTCGACGTCACCTTCAAGGGCAAATCGATTGCCGACGTGCTCGACATGACGGTCGAGGAAGGTGTCGAGTTCTTCCAGGCGGTGCCGGCGGTGCGCGACAAGCTGCAGGCCCTGTTCGATGTCGGTCTCGGCTATATCAAGGTCGGCCAGCAGGCGAATACGCTGTCGGGTGGCGAGGCGCAGCGCGTCAAACTCGCCAAGGAGCTGTCGAAGCGCTCGACCGGGCGGACGCTCTACATCCTCGATGAGCCGACCACCGGCCTGCATTTCCATGACGTCGCCAAGCTACTGGAAATGCTGCAGGAACTGGTGAACCAGGGGAACAGTGTCGTCGTCATCGAACACAATCTCGAGGTCATCAAGACGGCCGACTATATCCTCGACTTCGGCCCCGAGGGCGGCGATGGCGGCGGCCAGATCGTGGCCCAGGGTACGCCGGAAGAAGTTGTGAAGGTCGAGGCGTCCTATACCGGGCAGTTCCTCAAGGAGCTGTTGCAGCGGCGGCCGGTGAAGAAGGTGCAGGCGGCGGAGTGAAGATATGAGCGGAACACTTCAGCGAATTGTCCGCCTGATCGGCGACAAGAAGCTAAGGGTTTCCGCTCATGCGTTACAGAAGCTGGTCAATGATGGTATTTTGATTGAGCCGCTGATTGACGGAATTTCTGGAGCTGTGCTGGTCCAAGATTACCCTGATTACTTCAAAGGACCTGCGGTACTCGTCTTGCAGATCGATGAAAATGGAATGCCGATCCATCTGGTTTGGGGCCTTCCTGCAGCAGCGCAAGAGCCTGCCGTCTTGGTGACGGCCTATCGTCCTGATCCCAGTCGATGGACGGATCATTTCTCGCGGAGGATTGTGAAATGACGACGACGTTGCAAATGGTCCGGGAGGGGGATCTCGCTGTTGAGGTGTCAGTTGCTCTGGATGACGTTGCCGGGTCTTGGGGTCCCTCTGTTGGTCTTGACGATATCCGGAAACTAGACCGCGCAAGAGAGGCGTTACGACGTGGGGACCTGCCAGCTGCCGCCCGTGAAGGACGGGTCTACCGGTTGGTGCTTCAAGATCTCAGCCAGGCGACAGGTTTCGGTGAAACAGAACAGGATGAATTGAAACCATGACCAAATCCGGCACGATCCGCTGCGGCATCGGGGGATGGACCTTCGATCCCTGGGATGACAGTTTTTACCCCTCCGATCTGGCGAAGAAGCGGCAGCTGGAATATGCGAGCCGTCAGTTGACGGCGATTGAGGTGAACGGCACCTATTATTCGAGCCAGAAGCCGGCGACCTTTGCCAAATGGGCCTCCGAAGTGCCCGATGATTTCGTCTTTTCCCTCAAGGCCAGCCGCTTCTGCACCAACAGGAAGATTCTGGCTGAGGCCGGGCCGTCGGTGGAGAAATTCCTGCACCAGGGTATCGAGGAACTCGGCTCCCATCTGGGGCCGATCCTCTGGCAGTTCATGGGTACGAAGAAATTCGATGCTGATGATTTCGAGGCGTTCCTCGGCCTTTTGCCGAAGACGCTCAATGGGCTGCCGCTCCGTCACGTCGTCGAGCCCCGGCATGAGAGTTTCCTCGTGCCCGAGTTCATCGAGATGCTGCGGCGGCACGAGGTTGCGGCGGTCTGCGCCGACCATCACGATTACCCGATGTTTGCGGATGCGACCGCTGATTTCGTCTATGCCCGCCTGCAGAAGGGAGCCGACGAGACGCCAACCTGCTATCCACCCAAGGAGATCGACCACTGGGGCGAGCGGTTCAAGACCTATGCTGCGGGCGGCGTGCCCGACGATCTGCCCTTGGTCGCCAAGGATGCTCCAGCGGCCAAGACGCCGCGCGATGTCTTTGCCTTCTTCATTTCCGGCGGAAAGGTGAATGCACCGAAGGGTGCAATGGCGCTGCAGAAGCGCGTCGGGTGAGCTCCAGCCGATTGCTGGCATCCGTCAATTTGTGACATTGGCGAAACTGGACTAGGCTCGGTCGCAGAGTCGCGGTCACGACCGCGATCTGGCCGGCATGCTCCCGCTTTTGGACGTGCGCGTCCAGACGTTTCGGGTTCGGGGCAAAGCCATGTCGGGTATCGCCGTCTTCATCCACCTCGCGGGCGCCGTCGCGCTGCTGCTCTGGGCAACCCGCCTGGTGCGCACTGGAATCGAACGCGCATATGGCGGCGTGTTGAAGGACAAGCTCCGGCTTGCCATCGGCAATCGTTTTTCGGCAGCCCTTGCCGGTTTTCTGTTTGCCGTGGCGTTGCAGAGCGCGACGGCGGTTGCGCTGATCGTCGCGTCGTTTACGGCCGCCGGTTACGTCACCTCCGCGATCGGGATCGCGACGCTGCTGGGCGCGGATTTCGGTTCGGCCTTTGTCGTGCGGATCCTGCGCTACGACCTGTCGCTGCTCATGCCAATTCTGCTTCTTGCCGGCACGGTCGCCTTTCGCGCCACGAATGCGCGGCACTGGCGCCAGCTTGGCCGCATCCTGTTCGGCCTCGGGCTTCTGCTGCTGTCGCTGCGGCTTATCGGCGAAGCGTCTGCGCCGCTGCGTGAGAGCCAGATCCTGCCCGTGCTGTTCAACTATCTCGCCGGTGACTGGATCAGTGCTTTCCTGCTGGCCGCCCTGCTCGCCTGGGCCTTCCATTCGAGCGTGGCAGCCGTGCTGTTGACCGCTTCCCTGGCTGACCAGCATCTAATCCCGGATGCGCTGATCATTCCGCTGGTGCTTGGCATCAATTTCGGCGCGGCCGTGATCGCCGCCCTGCTGACCAAGGCTTCCGATCCGCTGACGCGCGTGGTGCCGCTCGGCAATGTGGTTATCCGGGGCTTGATGACCCTGCTGGCGCTGGCACTGCAGTTCGCGGTGGTGGCCAGCCCCTCGCTGTTTTCGGCGCATCCCGGCGAAGCCGTGGTGCTGGTGCATCTGGCGATGAACGGCGCCGTGCTCGTGCTGGGCTTGCCGTTTGCCGGGGTGGTGGCGACCATGCTGGAACGCTTCGTCTCGGTGAGCCAGGGGCCTGCCGCCAATGACGATCGGCTCTCGGCGCTGAACCCGAGCGATCTCGGCAATCCCACACAAGCGATCAGCAATGCGACCCGCGAAGTGCTGACGGTCTGCGACAAGACGGAGATCATGCTGAACGGCATTTTCGAGCTGTTCGAGCACTGGGATCCCAAAAAGACCCAGCGGATCGAAACGCTGGACGACCAGATCGACGCGATCCATCGCGACATCAAATTCTATCTGGCGAAGATATCGGAAACGGCGCTCGACCAAACGTCCGCCGCGCAATGCCAGAACCTGCTCGGCGCGACGATCAAGATCGAACAGGCCGCCGACATCATCTCGCAGAACATGCTGACGCGAGCACGCAAGAAGAGCGAACGCAAGGCCTCCTTCTCGGCCGAAGGCTGGGCGGAACTTTGCGCGATGCACCACGAGGTGCTGCAGAACGCCCACCTCGCCTTCAATCTCCTGGTCACCCGTGATGTCGAGCATGCCCGCCAGCTGGTGGCGCGCAAGGAAGCAATCCGCAATCTCGTCAAGGCGAGCGAGGAGAAGCATCTGCAGAGGCTGCGCCAGGGTAATGCGGCGAGCTTCGATTCCAGTTCGCTGCATATCGACACGATGCGCGATCTCAAGGAGATCAACTCGCTCTTCGTCTCGATCGGCTATCCGCTGCTCGAGGGCGAAGGTCTGTTGCGGCGGAGCCGCCTGGTGCAGCCGGCCGAGCTTTAGGGAAAATCCCCTTATTCGGAGCCGGATCAGAGGGGCAGGACTGCACGCGCCAGATCTTCTGCCGTCAATCCCCGGCCAGCGCGCAGCGCCGCCTGACCATGCAGATACACGCCGGCACAAGCCGCCTCGAATGCCGGCAGCCCCTGGGTCATCAGTGCGCCGATGATCCCGGCCAGCACATCACCGGAACCGGCGGTGGCAAGGGTCGGGGGCGCGTGCTCCTCGATTGCCGCACGGCCATCCGGGGCGGCAATGACCGTGTCGGCACCTTTGTAGACGACCACCCCGCCGAGAGGGGATGCTGCGGCCAGAGCCTTGTCCGGTTTGCCTGCGGTTGCGTCTTTCGCGATTTCCGGGAAGAGCCGTGCGAATTCCCCTTCATGCGGCGTCACGACCAGCCGGGTTGCCTTGCCATCGAAGGCGGCGGCAAGCCTGTCGCGCTGCTCCCGGAAGGCGGTGATGCCGTCGGCGTCGAGGACTAGGCATCGACCGGCATGGCCGAGACGGAGTGCAAAGTCGCGTGCCCTTTCGGGATCACCGAAGCCGGGGCCAAGCACGAAGTTCTGGCGGCGCGGATCCTGCAGATAGGCCTCAAGGTCATCTGCCGTGTCGAGCCGCGCCAGCATGATGGCGGTCAGATGAACGGCATTGGCCGCGATGGCGGCTGCGGGCGAGGCCATGGTGACAAGCCCTGCCCCGGCCTTCAGTCCGGCCATGGCGCTGAGGCGGGCCGCACCGGTTGCGATATCCGGCCCGGAGAAGACCGTGAGATGGCCGCGCCGGTATTTGTGGTCGGCTGCGTCCAGTGCGCGATGACGGTCCTGCCAGAGAGCCGCGCCGTTGACGCAAAGCGGGCCGGCCTCGGCCGCGACCTGGCGCCAGGGAATGCCGATGTCAAAAACTTCGACCTCTCCGCACAGGTCGCGCCCCGGCAGCAGAACATGCCCAGGTTTGCGCGCCATGAAGGTGACCGTACGGGCGGCACGGAATGCGGCGCCGCGCACCTGCCCTGTCGCCCCGTCGAGGCCCGACGGCAGGTCGACGGCGATCACAGCAATCCGGGCGCTGCTCACGCGATGGATTACCTCGGCGACCTCTGAGGGCACGTCGCGTGCCAGCCCGGCACCGAACAAGGCGTCTATGACGACATCCCCGTCGGCTGGGAGATAGTTGGCGATATCCTGCGAGACACCAGAATAGGCAGCACGGGCCACCGCCGCATCCCCTCTCAATCTTGAGGGGTCGCCGAAGTGAAAGACGGCAATGGCTGTGCCTGAGCGTGCCAGCGCCTCTGCGCAGACATACCCATCGCCGCCATTGTTGCCTGGCCCGCACAAGACGACATAACGCATGGCCTGCGGGTAGAGGCGGAGTGCCGCCGCCGCGACCGCCTCGCCCGCCCGAAGCATCAGTCCGAAGCTGTCCTGCCCAGTTGCGGCTGCGGCCGCATCCACGCGAGCCATGGCAATGGGTGTCAACAAGAGGGAGTGTTTCGCGGGGATCATGGGCAAACTTAGATCAGAAATCCGGAAAAATTCAAACAGGCACGATTTTGTGCATATGCGTATGCCTTAATAATATTCATTTGCTTATTTGATAGCCACCACGGGCGCGAATTGCGGATCGGCGGCAAGGACTTAGCGCACCCGGCCATTCTGAAAAAAGATCGGCGAAAATCCATATTTTCACACGGCTGGGCTGGCTTTTCAGGCGGAATTGACAGAGATTTGGGCCGCCGGATGGGCGAAGCGAGGAATTTTGCGGTTTTTTGGCGAAAGACTGGCACGTTCCATGCATTCAATCCGGCGAACGGGGCTCATCCTGTTCATTGAGGGAAGCGGAGAGAAATTTTCTCATGAAAAAGATCGAAGCGATCATAAAGCCTTTCAAGCTCGACGAAGTGAAGGAAGCCCTTCAGGAAGTCGGCCTGCAGGGTATCACCGTGACGGAAGCCAAGGGTTTCGGTCGCCAGAAGGGCCACACCGAGCTCTATCGCGGCGCGGAATACGTGGTTGACTTCCTGCCGAAGGTGAAGGTCGAAGTGGTGCTGGCGGACGAAAACGTGGAAGCGGTGATCGACGCCATCCGCAACGCGGCCCAGACTGGCCGCATCGGAGACGGCAAGATCTTCGTCTCCAACGTCGAGGAAGTGGTCCGTATCCGGACCGGCGAGACCGGCATCGACGCCATCTAGCCAGACCCGGCACCTAGGGAGGCCGGGTTCATATCGTCAGCTCTTGCGAGGAAGAAAACAACATGACGACCGCAAACGATATTCTGAAACAGATCAAGGACAACGACGTCAAATTCGTCGACCTGCGCTTCACCGACCCGAAGGGCAAGCTGCAGCATGTCACCATGGACATCGCCTGCGTCGACGAGGACATGTTCGCCGACGGCGTGATGTTCGACGGCTCTTCGATCGGCGGCTGGAAGGCCATCAACGAGTCCGACATGGTGCTGATGCCAGACCCGGCGACCGTCCATATGGACCCCTTCTTCGCCCAGTCGACCATGGTCATTCTCTGCGACATCCTCGATCCGGTTTCGGGCGAAGCCTATAACCGTGACCCGCGCGGCACCGCAAAGAAGGCAGAAGCCTATCTGAAGGCATCCGGCATCGGCGACACCATCTTCGTCGGCCCGGAAGCGGAATTCTTCATCTTCGACGACGTCAAATACAAGGCCGATCCGTACAATACCGGATTCAAGCTCGACTCGACCGAACTTCCGTCGAATGACGACACCGACTACGAGACCGGCAATCTGGGCCATCGCCCGCGCGTCAAGGGTGGCTACTTCCCGGTTCCGCCGATCGACAGCTGCCAGGACATGCGCTCGGAAATGCTGACGGTGCTTTCGGAAATGGGCGTCGTCGTCGAAAAGCACCACCACGAGGTGGCGGCTGCCCAGCACGAGCTCGGCATCAAGTTCGACACGCTGGTGCGCAACGCCGACAAGATGCAGATCTACAAGTATGTCGTGCACCAGGTCGCCAATGCCTATGGCAAGACGGCCACCTTCATGCCGAAGCCGATCTTCGGCGACAACGGTTCGGGCATGCATGTGCATATGTCGATCTGGAAGGACGGCAAGCCGTCGTTCGCCGGTGACGAATATGCCGGCCTGTCGGAAAGCTGCCTCTACTATATCGGCGGCATCATCAAGCATGCCAAGGCGATCAACGCCTTCACCAACCCGTCGACCAACTCCTACAAACGTCTGGTTCCGGGTTATGAAGCACCGGTTCTGCTCGCCTATTCGGCCCGTAACCGCTCGGCCTCGTGCCGCATTCCCTTCGGCTCGAACCCGAAGGCCAAGCGCGTCGAAATCCGCTTCCCGGACCCGACGGCCAACCCCTATCTCGGCTTTGCCGCGATGCTGATGGCCGGCCTCGACGGCATCAAGAACAAGATCCATCCGGGCAAGGCCATGGACAAGGATCTTTACGACCTGCCGCCGAAGGAGCTGAAGAAGATCCCGACCGTCTGCGGTTCGCTGCGCGAAGCACTCGAAAGCCTGGACAAGGATCGCAAGTTCCTGACCGCCGGCGGCGTCTTCGACGACGACCAGATCGATTCGTTCATCGACCTGAAGATGCAGGAAGTCATGCGCTTCGAGATGACCCCGCATCCGGTCGAATACGACATGTACTACTCCGTTTGATCGGCAACGATCCGACAGCCAAAAATGCGCCGGCGGTACATCCGCCGGCGTTTTTCGTTGTTGGCGTACCGGAACGCCAAAGAGGCGCTTTCGGTGAGGCCGGCCGGTCGATAGCGTGAGGGCCTTCGCGCGACGCAGCCTGCGCCCCGCCTGCTTTTGAAGGCCCACCTGCCGCAATGACCCCTGATACGAAGCCAGCTCCGATCCATGCCCCCTCGCCGCGCCTTCTCGACTGGATGCTGTTCCTGCTGGCGCCGGTGTTCTTCTCGTCCAACCTGATCTTCGGGCGCGGGATTACCGGCGAGATGGGGCCCTTCACCACGGCGCTGATCCGCTGGGCCGGATCGGCGCTGATCATGTCGCCGATCGTCTGGCATCACCGGCAGCACTGCATCACCTTCGTGCGACGCCACACGCTGCTCTGGCTGGTGCTCGGCATTCTCGGCATGGGGATCTGTGGTGGCGGCGTCTACTGGGCACTGACACTGACGACGGCCTCCAATGCGACGCTGATCTACACGACGTCGTCGCTGTTCATCATCCTGCTTGAATGGCTGTTCTGGGGACGCAGGATCAGCGTACGGGAGATCGCCGGCATGGTGATCGCCTTTGCCGGTGTCGCCACCATCGTGCTTAAAGGCGACCTTTCGGCCATCCTGCATCTGCGCTTCAATCTCGGCGACCTTGCGATACTGGCGGCCGCCATCTCCTTCGCGATCTATTCTATCCTTTTGCGCCGCCCCAGCATTCGTGCCATGCCGCCGTTGCCGCTGTTCGGACTGCTGGCGCTCTCAGGTGCGATCGTGCTCGTACCGCCGGGGCTCATCGAGATCGTGTCCGGTGGACTGTTGCCGGATACGCCCAAGGATTTCGCCATGCTGGGCGGCATCATCCTCTTTGCCTCGCTCGCGGCCTTCTACTGCTTCCAGCATGCGGTGCATGTCTTCGGTCCGCGTATTGCCGGCATGACGCTCTACCTGATGCCGCCTATGTCGATCCTGATGGCGGTCACCTTCCTTGGCGAGACATTCGAGCGCTGCCACGCTGTCGGCATCGTGACGGTCACGGCAGGTCTGGTTCTGGCCACGGCTCCGAAAAGGAGGGCCTGAATAATCGGCATGGAAACTGCATGCCTTGATTTCGCGGGGGCTTCTTCCCAAATAAATGAGGGAAAGGAAATAAAGCCATGAAACAACGAAGCGCTAAATTTGGTATCGGGGATGTCGTCCGGCACAAGGTCTTTCCGTTCCGCGGCGTCATCTTCGATGTAGATCCGGAATTTGCCAATTCCGAGGAATGGTGGAATGCAATCCCGGCCGAAGTTCGGCCCGCCAAGGATCAGCCCTTCTATCATCTTCTCGCGGAAAACGCCGAGACCGAATATGTGGCCTATGTCTCCGAGCAGAATCTGGAGACGGATGAAAGCGAGGAGCCGCTGCGCAATCCGCAGATCCAGCAGATCTTCGAGCCGCAGCAGACCGGTCGTTACAAGCCCCGGATGAACTACGCCCACTAACTCAGGCGTGATACCGCAGCACCCCAAACGAAAGCGCCCGCGTCGGTTCGACGCGGGCGCTTTTTTATCCGATCGACGATCAGAAAATGATCAGTTGCCCTGCTTGGCGGCGTTCTGGGCGTCGGTGATCGCCTTGTTACGCTCTTCCTGCTTCTTCTGCATGGCTTCCTGCAGCATGCGCTGACGCTCTTCGGCCTGCGACTGCGACATCGCCTCGCCATCGAAGGCGCCGGTGAAGCCTTCCAGCGGGATCTTGATCGGGTTTGGCGCGCGGCGGAAGTTGATCGAGGTGAAGACCACGTTGCCACCCTTCTTCAGGCTCGCGATGATCGCGTCCGTCAGCGGGATTTCGGCGGTGCAGCGGTCCGGCAGGCAGACTGCGTAATCGAGCTTGGTGCCCTTGGCATCGTCGATCTGCATCAGGACGCCCGGCGGGATGAGACGCGCCGACGGAACCGTCACCTGCAGCAGCTTGCGGTTGACCTTGCCCTCGACCGTGATGAGGCCAACGGCGGTGATCAGCTGGCCATTGGCGGCAACGAGCTGGTTCTGGACGACGCAAATATCCGATTCTTCCTGCTTGGAGCAGGTCTTGAACCATTTGGCCGGGGCCTGAGCCGCCGCATCCTGAGCCTGGGCTGCAGCCGGCATGGCTGCAGCCGCGAAGGACAGTGCGAGTGCAGACAGAGCCGTCCGCGTGGCGTTGTTAAGTGTGAACATCATTCGTATTCCGTCTCCTGAAAACCCCTGTCGCGCGGACTTTATGCCGCGTCATTCACCGATCGTGCTTGTCGCTCACCTGTCGTCCAAATGAGGCAAATGCATGGCCTGGCGATCCGGCCATCGTGTTACATCGCGGCGGCCGGAATATCCAGCTTTTCTTTGCTCGGCCGCGATTCGACGCCCGTCTAATTCACATGGGCATGTGTTGGATTTGTGGTGACTGTGGTAGCCTCCCCCACCTTTGAGATTCCATATCCGGGAGGATCGTCACCTTGCGTCGACTGCTGTTTAGCCTGCTTTTCCTGCCGCTTGCGACCTTCGCCACCTCCGATTCCATGGCCGAACCGGTGCACGGCATTGCGATGCACGGCAAGCCCGCGATCACAGATGACGCGCCGGCTTTGCCCTATGTCCAGCCGGGTGTGAAGAAAGGCGGCAAGGTCAATTACGGCGTCGTCGGAACGTTCGACGCGATGAACCCCTTTGTTTTGAAGGGAATGCGCACCACGGCCCGGGGCGTCTGGGACCCAGAATTCGGCAACCTCCTCTACGAGACCTTGATGACCCGCTCGGCAGACGAGCCGTTCACGCTCTACGGGTTGCTCGCTGAAAGCGTCGAATGGGATGCCGACCGGACCTATGTGCAGTTCAACCTCAATCCGAAGGCGCATTGGAACGATGGTCAACCGGTCACGCCCGAGGACGTGATCTTCAGCTTCGAACTTCTGCGCGACAAGGGACGTCCTCCGTTCAACTCGCGTCTGGCTTCGGTCGAGAAGATGGAAAAGGTCGGCGAGCACGGAATCAAGTTTACCTTCAACGAGAAGGCGAACCGCGAAACGCCGCTGATCTTTGCGTCCTCGACACCGATCCTGCCCAAACATGCGATCGATGCTGCGACCTTCGAGCAGGCAGGGCTGGCGATCCCGGTCGGATCGGGTCCCTACAAGGTCAAGGAGCTGAAGCCGGGCGAGAAGGTCACGTGGGTGCGTGATCCTGACTACTGGGGCAAGGATATTCCGTCCAAGATCGGCTTCGACAATTATGACGAGATCACCGTCACATACTTCCTTCAGGAAGCGACGCTGTTCGAGGCCTTCAAGAAAGGCGATATCGACATCTATCCGGAAGGCGATTCCAATCACTGGCAGCGGGCTTACGATTTCCCGGCTGTGACGGAGGGCGATGTGATCA
This sequence comes from Rhizobium sp. AG855, assembly GCF_003610655.1. Lineage (NCBI taxonomy): Bacteria > Pseudomonadati > Pseudomonadota > Alphaproteobacteria > Hyphomicrobiales > Rhizobiaceae > Rhizobium > Rhizobium sp. AG855. The sequence goes on from NZ_RAQG01000003.1 coordinate 1,565,069, forward strand.
AGGAAAGTTTCAAACCCGGCCTGCCCTCGGGCATGCTCGGCTTCGTCTTCAACACGCGCCGGCCGATCTTTGCCGATGGCAAGGTACGCGAGGCGATCAGCACGGCCTTCGACTTCGAATGGCTGAACAAGACGCTCTACAACGGCGCCTTCACACGCACGCAGAGCTATTGGCAGAATTCCGCGCTCGGCGCCTATGGCAATGCCGCGGATGACAAGGAACTGGCATTGCTCGGGCCCGCCAAGGATAAGCTGTCGCCGGAGATTCTCGCTGGGACCTACACGCAATCGGCCACGGACGGCTCCGGCGGCGACCGGAAAGCGCTGTCCAAGGCGGTGAAGCTGTTTGCCGAAGCGGGCTACAAGATCCAGGGTGGCAAGATGCTGGATTCCGCCGGCAAACCGCTTGCCTTCGAGGTGATGACCCAGAACGAAGGCCAGGAGAAGATGGCGCTCGCCTTCCAGCGGACGCTGAAGCTGATCGGCATCGACATGGGCATCCGCACGGTCGACGACGCCCAGTATCAGGCGCGGTCGAACAGTTTCGACTACGACATGATCATCAAGTCCTATACCTCGTCGCTCTCGCCGGGTGCCGAGCAGGTCAATCGCTGGGGTTCCGAATCAAGGGATGCTCCAGGCAGCTTCAATTATGCCGGCGTTGCCGATCCCGATATCGACCGGATGATCGAGGCCCTGCTGCAGGCGCGTGAGCCCGAGGATTTTCAGGCGGCTGTTCGTGCCTATGACCGCCTGCTGGTCGCCGGCCACTATGTCGTGCCGCTCTATCACCTGGGCGAACAATGGGTGGCGCGCTGGAAGCATATCGGCCGGCCCGAGGCTGTTCCGCTCTACGGCTATCAGCGTCCGACCTGGTTTGACGCACGGGTGCAGTAAACAGCGCAGCGACAAAGCGTTTCACGGGTCGGGGGCTTGTTCCCGGCCCGTTTTGATTTAAGTGACGGATCACAGCCGAGCCTCGCCCCAGGAAGGAAGACATCATGGACCGCATCACCATCGACCTCGTATCGGACGTTGTCTGCCCCTGGTGTTATCTCGGCAAGGCGCGACTGGAACTGGCGCTGGCGGAGGTTCAGGACGAAGTGAGCGTCGACATCAACTGGCGCCCTTATCAGCTTAACCCCGACTACCCGCCCGAGGGTGTCGACCAGCAGGTCGAACTCGCCAAGAAGCTGGGCGGCAAGGAGAACATGGATCGTGGTCATGCGCAGCTGCGCGCGCTTGGTGCCGAGGTCGGCATCCAGTTCGATTTCGATGCGATCAAGATCGGCCCGAACACGCTCGATGCGCACCGGCTGATCCACTGGGCCGGCCAGGAAAGCCGCGAGACGCAGGGGCGCGTCGTCGACCTTCTGTTCAAGGCCAATTTCGAGCAGGGCCGGAATGTCGGCGACCCGGCGGTGCTCCTCGACATCGCAACCGAAGCCGGGCTGTCACGCCCGGTGATCGAATCGCTGCTGGCCGGCGATGCGGACGTGAGCCACGTGCTGTCGGAAGTCGAGGCCGCCAAGCAGATGGGCGTCAATGGCGTGCCCTTCTTCATCTTCGACCAGCAATATGCTGTGAGCGGCGCCCAACCGCCGGCGGAACTCGCCAATGCGCTGCGCGAAATCGCCAAGGCGAAAGCCGAGGCGCTGCGCAATCTGAATTGACGCTGTGGGCGAACACAACTATCCCGGTGAGGTAACCTCCTCCCCGGGATCAGCATCTTGTCTTCAGACACGACCTTCAAAGGCGTCCTGCTCGCCTTCATCTGTTTTGCCGCCTATTCCTTCAGCGACGCCTCGGTGAAGCTCGTCGAGGGACGTGTGCCGCCCTTCGAGGCCGGTTTCATTGGCAGCCTGTTCGGCTTCCTCGCCATCCCCTTCCTGATGAAGCGCGGCGACCGCTATACGGATCTGGTGCGCAGCACCAACTGGCCTCTGTGGGGCCTGCGCTTCGTCTGCTCGGCCGTCGGCACGGTCGGCAGCATCGTCGCCTTTACCCAGCTTTCGATGGCGGAAGCCTTCTGCCTGATCTTCCTGCTCCCGAGTTTCGCGACGATCATGTCGGTGATCTTCCTCAAGGAGCAGGTGGGTATCAAGCGCTGGGCGGCCGTGCTGATCGGCTTCCTCGGCGTGCTCGTTGTCCTCAGACCGGGCTTTCGCGAGCTGCAAATCGGACATCTGGCAGCGCTGATCTCGGGCTTTGCCGGCGCCATCACAATCATCATCTTCCGTGCCATGGGCCCGCAAGAGCGGAATATCTCGCTCTATGGCGCCGGCCTGCTCGGCAGCGTGATCATCTGTGCGGCATTTTCATTGCCAGACTTCCAGGCGCCCGACGGCTATGACCTGATGCTGCTCGCCGCCTTCGGTCTGTTTCAGGCCGTCGGCAATGTGTTCATGATGCTGGCTTCGTTTTATGCACCTGCCCCGATCGTCGGGCCGATCCAGTACAGCCAGATGCTCTGGGCGATCCTGCTGGGTTACCTCGTCTTCGGCGACAAGGTCGATTCGCCAATGGCGATCGGCATCGCGCTGATTGTGGGATCGGGGCTATTGACGCTGACGAGAGAGCGTAAGCGCGGTGTGGCCCTCCCGCCGCCGGTGGCCGGCAAGACGGATGCGGCGCTGGCAATCAAGCCGGAACAGTCCGAGAGCTAGTGTGAACAGGCCGGAGTGCCCGCCCTCGCCTCACCCTGCCTTTGCCAGTTCCGCCAGCTGCGTCATGACCACGGCCGCGCCTGACAGCCGCTTTTCCGGTGTCGGCAGGTCGCGGGTCAGGAACACCGAGTGGTCGGGCCGGATCTTCGCCATCGTGCCCTGCTTGGCGATATAGCCGACCAGCGCTGCCGGATTGGGGAACTGTTTGCCGCGGAACTGGACGACGACGCCCTTGGGGCCGGCTTCCAGCTTTTCGACATTGGCTCTGCGGCAGAGCGCCTTGATGTAGACGACCTTCAACAGATGCTGGACCTCGATCGGCATGGGGCCGAAGCGGTCGATCATCTCGGCGCCGAAGGCATCGATCTCGTTCAATTCGGTGATCTCGCCGAGGCGACGATAGAGACCGAGGCGCAAGTGCAGGTCGGGGACGTAATCATCCGGGATCATCACCGATGTGCCGACCTGGATCTGCGGGGACCAGCCGGTGTCGTGGACCTCATCGACACCCTTCACCTCGGCGACCGCCTCTTCCAGCATCTGCTGATAGAGCTCGAAGCCGACTTCCTTGATATGACCTGACTGCTCCTCGCCGAGAAGATTGCCCGCACCGCGGATATCGAGGTCATGGCTTGCGAGCTGGAAGCCGGCGCCGAGCGTGTCGAGCGACTGCAGGACCTTGAGACGCCGCTCGGCACCTGCCGTCAGCACCTTGTTGACCGGCAGCGTGAGCAGCGCGAAGGCGCGCACCTTAGAGCGGCCGACGCGGCCGCGGATCTGGTAGAGCTGGGCGAGCCCGAACATGTCGGCGCGGTGGACGATGAGCGTGTTGGCTGTCGGTACATCGAGACCCGATTCCACGATCGTGGTGGAGAGCAGCACGTCGTAGCGGCCTTCATAGAAGGCGTTCATGATGTCTTCGAGCTCACCGGCGGCCATCTGGCCATGGGCGACAGCGACCTTCAGTTCCGGCACGTTTTCATCGAGGAAACTCTTGATGTCGGCGAGGTCTGACAGACGAGGGCAGACGTAAAAGCTCTGGCCGCCGCGATAATGTTCTCGCATCAGCGTTTCGCGGATGACCAATGGATCAAACGGCGAGATGAAGGTGCGGACCGCCATGCGGTCGACCGGTGGCGTGGTGATCAGCGAGAGTTCGCGCACACCGGTCATGGCGAGCTGCAGGGTCCGCGGGATCGGGGTTGCCGAAAGCGTCAGGACGTGGACGTCCGACTTCAGCTCCTTCAGCCGTTCCTTGTGCTTGACGCCAAAATGCTGCTCCTCGTCGATGATCAGCAGACCCAGATTGGCAAAGTTGACCCCGGAGCCGAGCAGCGCATGCGTGCCGACGACGATATCGGTCTTGCCTTCGGCGACCTCCTTCTTGACGAGGTTCAGCTCCTTCGTCCCAACGAGGCGCGAGGCCTGCTGGATTCGGATCGGCAGGCCACGGAAGCGTTCTGAGAAGGTCTTGAAATGCTGGCGGGCGAGCAGTGTGGTGGGCACGACCACTGCCACCTGGATGCCGTTCATCGCGGCGATGAAGGCGGCGCGCAGCGCCACTTCCGTCTTGCCGAATCCGACGTCGCCGCAGACGAGGCGGTCCATGGGCCGGCCGGCGCCGAGGTCGGAGCGGACGGATTCGATCGCCGTTTCCTGGTCTTCCGTCTCGTCATAGGGGAAACGAGCGGCGAATTCGTCGTAGAGGCCTTCCTGGGTGGTGAGGACAGGGGCAGACCGGGTCATACGTTCGGCAGCGATGCGGATCAGGGCACCCGCCATATCGAGCAGGCGCTTCTTGAGCTTCGCCTTGCGCATCTGCCAGGCGCCGCCGCCCAGCTTGTCGAGCTGGACCTCGGTCGCCTCGCCGCCGTAACGCGAGAGCAGATCGATGTTTTCGACCGGCAGGAAGAGCTTGGCGTCGTCGGCATAGCGCAGTTCGAGGCAGGCATGCGGGGCGCCTGCTGCTTCAATGGTGCGCAGGCCGACAAAGCGGCCGATGCCGTGTTCGGCATGGACGACGATCGAACCTTCGTCGATGCCGGCGACCTCGGAGATGAAATCGGCGGCGCGCTTGCGGCGCTTGGAGCGGCGGACCATGCGATCGCCGAGAATGTCCTGTTCACCGATGACAACGAGATTGCCGGCCTCGAAGCCGCCTTCGAGACTGAGGACGGCGGTGCCTGCCTCCCCCTTCTTCAGCTTGTCGACATCCTTCAGAGCCGCGACCGGCACCAGCTTTTCGAGGCCGTGTTCGGCAAGTACCTGCAGCAAGCGGTCGAGCGAGCCTTCCGACCAGCCGGAGACCACCACCTTGGCGCCAGCGGCGCGCTTGTCGGCGATATAAGTGACGGCCTGGCCGAAGACGTTGGTGCGATTGCCTTCCTCGCTGGCTTCGTTGGCAGACTTTGCCCAGCGCGGCGTTGGCCGCGCATCGATCTCGATCACAATCCGGCTTTCGCCGCCGTGCTCGGCAAAGGGCGTGATGCGGATCGGATCAAAAGCGTCGAGCGTCTTGCCGAATTCACCGGCGCCGAGATAGAGCCGCTCCGGCGGAACCGGCTTGTAGGGCGTGCCCTGGGAGAGATGGCCCTTGCCCGGCGTCGCAGAATTGAGGCGCGCCTCGTAGTAGTCGCGGATCAGTTTGGCGCGCTCTTCGGCCGCTTCACGTACGGTATGGTCGATGACCATACGGAAGCCGCGCAGATAGTCGAAGACCGTCTCCAGCCGATCATGAAAGAGCGGCAACCAGTGCTCCATGCCGGCATAGCGGCGCCCTTCGGAAACGGCCGCATAGAGCGCGTCGTCGCGGGTCGCAGCGCCGAACAGCGAGAGGTAGTTCTTCCGGAAACGGCTGATGGTCTCCGGCGTCAGCGTCACCTCGCTCATCGGGTTGAGATCGAGAGAGCGAACCTGACCGATGGTGCGCTGGCTCGCCGGATCGAAAGAGCGGATGCTTTCGAGCGTATCACCGAAGAAATCGAGACGAACGGGTTCTTCCGAACCGGGCACGAAGACATCCAGAATGCCGCCCCGGACGGCGAATTCGCCGACCTCGCGCACGGTCGCGACGCGGTCGAAGCCGTTCTGTTCCAGGCGCAGGGCAATGTCGTCCATACGGACCTGATTACCGGGGCGTGCCGAAAATCCCAGGCTCTCGATTGTCTCGGCAGGCGCCAACTTCTGCAGCATCGCATTGACGGTGACCAGAACGATGGCTGGATGCGGCTTGTGGGTGAGCGAAATCAGCCCCGACAGCGCTGACAGCCGGCGGGCGGACACGTCGGCCGAGGGCGAGACGCGGTCATATGGCAGACAGTCCCAGGCCGGCAGGCTCATGACCGGAATGTCGGGGGCGGCAAAGCTGAGTGTCTGTTCGAGGTTCTGCAGCCGCTGCCCGTCGGAGACGACATAGGCAACAGGCCGGCCCTCGCGCGCGAGTTCGGCAAGGATGAAGGCATCCATGCCGTCGGGCACATGGGAGAGCGTCAGCGCGGATTGGGCGTCGACAATCCGCTTTACATCGATCAGGGACATCATCGGTTACTTTGCGAAGGTTTCGTCACCCGTGACCGGCGAAAAATCCGGCCGGAGGGCGGCAATGCGTTCGAACAGCGGCGTCTGGAGATGGGGCGGCACCGTTTCGGCGCCGGTAATGTAGCGGACGAGATCGTTATCCTCCTCGGCCATGATGTGCTCGAGTTCGTCGAGCTGCTCGTCGGTGAGCTGCCCGATCTCGGCCTCGCAGAACTGGCCGAGCATCAGATCCATTTCGCGGATGCCGCGATGCCAGGCACGGAACAGGATACGCCGCCGGCGCGCATCGAGGTCGGCACTGCTTCTCACCAGTCCAGTCATCAGTAGATCCTTCCAGGTCTTCGCGCCTCTATAGAGCAGGCTTTCGCAATTGTCAGCTTGCCAAGGGTGCAATTCCCGAGGCATTTTGCCCGCATCATGCGCCCTCACTTGCTCGATCCCCTCTTTGCCTCCGTCGCGTCCCTCACCGGAGTCGGCCCCAAGCTTGCCCAGTTGCTTGCGACCCTGCTCGGGCGCGAGGATGCGGAGGATGCGCGGGTGGTGGACCTCTTGTTTCTCGCGCCGCACCGGCTGATCGACCGACGCCATCAGCCGGGCATCGCCTATGCGCAACAGGGCGCGCTGGTCACGATCACCGGCCGCGTCGACCGACACCTGCCACCGCCGAACGGCAAGAGCAACATGCCCTATCGCGTGATGCTGCATGACGAGACCGGGGAACTGGCGCTCACCTTCTTCCGGGTCAAGGGCAACTGGCTGGAAAAGGCCCTGCCGGTCGACGAGACCGTGATGGTGTCGGGCAAGGTCGACTGGTTCAACGGTCGGCCCTCGATGGTGCATCCCGATCTGATGGTGAAGGCGAGCGAGGCGGAGAACCTGCCGCTGGTCGAGCCGGTCTATCCGCTGACGGCGGGGCTCGGACCCAAGGTGCTGCGCAAGGCGGTCGAAGCCGCCGTCGAGAAGATGCCGGAGCTTGCGGAATGGGCAGATCCCGCGCTTGTGACAAAACAAGGCTTCGCCGGCGTTCGCGACAGCCTCGTCGCGCTCCACAATCCGCGCGACGAGAAGGACATCGATCCCCAGGCTCCGGCGCGAAGACGTCTTGCCTATGACGAATTTCTCGCCGGTCAGGTGTCGCTCGCGCTGGTGCGGCAGAAGTTGCGGCGGGTGCCGGGCGTGCCAATCAAGCCGACCGGGGAACTCAGCGGCAAGATCCGCGCTGCCCTGCCCTTCACGCCGACCAACAGCCAGGTGGTGGCGATCGAGGAGATCCTGAAGGACATGGCGTCTGACCAGCGCATGCTGCGGCTGGTTCAGGGCGATGTCGGTGCCGGCAAGACGCTGGTGGCGCTGTTTGCCATGGCGGCGGCCGTGGAAGCCGGCGGACAGGCGGTCCTGATGGCGCCGACGGAAATTCTGGCGCGGCAGCATCATGCGACAATCTTGAAACTCGGCGCGCCCGCCGGTCTCAGGATCGAGGTTCTGACCGGGCGGACCAAGGGCAAGGAGCGCGAGGCAATCCTGGAGCGCATCGCTTCCGGCGAGGCACAGATCGTCATCGGCACCCATGCGCTGTTCCAGGACACGGTGACCTACAGGAACCTGACGCTGGCCGTGGTCGACGAGCAGCATCGCTTCGGCGTGCATCAGCGCCTCAGACTGACCTCCAAGGGCATCTCGCCGCATATGCTTGTCATGACGGCTACGCCGATCCCGCGCACGCTGGTGCTGGCCGCCTTCGGCGACATGGACGTCTCCAAGCTCACCGAGAAGCCGGCCGGCCGCAAGCCGATCCAGACGGTGACGGTACCCACCGAGCGGGTGCCCGATGTCATCGAGCGGCTGCGATCCGCCATTGCCGAGGGCAAGAAGGCCTACTGGATTTGCCCGCTGGTGGAGGAGACGGAAGAAAGCGAGCTGATGTCGGCGGAAGAGCGGCAGGCGGTGCTGGCGCAATTCATCAAGGCGCCGATCGGGCTGGTGCATGGGCGCATGGCTGGACCGGAAAAGGATGCGGCCATGCTCGCCTTCAAGAATGGTGAGACGCGGTTACTGGTGGCGACCACCGTCGTCGAGGTCGGCGTCGATGTGCCGGATGCGACGATCATGGTGATCGAACATGCCGAGCGTTTCGGACTGGCGCAGTTGCACCAATTGCGCGGCCGTGTCGGGCGTGGCGACGAGGCATCAAGCTGCATCCTCCTCTACAAGGGGCCGCTTGGCGAAACCGGCAAGGCGCGGCTGTCGATCCTGCGCGATTCGGAGGACGGTTTCCTGATCGCCGAGGAGGATCTGAAACTGCGCGGCGAAGGGGAATTGCTGGGGACGCGGCAGTCCGGCACGCCTGGGTTCAAGATCGCCAGTCTGGAGCATCATGGCGACCTGCTGGAGATTGCCCGCAAGGATGCGGCCTATCTGCTGGATCGGGATCCCGAACTGACCTCCGAACGTGGAGAGGCGGTGCGCACGCTGCTCTATCTGCATCGCCGCGACGAGGCTATCCGTTTCCTGCATGCAGGCTGACGGTCCCTCAAGGTCGATTACTGACGTCGGGCGATGCGATCTTCGGAGAGCGTGGGCTCGTTCACCGCGCCCTCGACCAGAGCCTGCATGACGGCTGCCGGCTCGGCCGGTTTGTAGTCGGGCGTTACAAGGCCGGCAGAGATCAACAGCTTCACACCCTCTTCCGGGCTCATGTCGAGCAGCATCAGCTTGCTGCGCGGCACGAACATCAGGAAACCAGCGGTCGGGACCGGCGTCGGCGCCAGGAAGACGGCGACCATTTCCTCGCCATTCTGGTTGAGCTTGACGGCGATCTCGCCCTTGGCATCGGAGGAAATGAAGACCAGTGCCCAGGTGCCGGCGCGCGGAAACTCGATCAGGCCCACCTTCTTGAAGGACGTGCCCTGCTCCTTCAGCACCGTCTCGAATATCTGTTTGGTGCTCTTGTAGACGGTGCGCACCAGCGGCATGCGGTTGAGGATGTTTTCGCTGTAACGGACGATCGAGCGGCCGATCAGGTTGCGGCCGAGAAAGCCGACCAGGGTGATGAAGAGAAGCGCAATCAACAAACCGGTGCCGGGGACTGCAAACTTCAGGTAGGATTCCGGGTTGTAGCGATCCGGGATATAGGGCTTCACCCAGCTGTCGGCCCAGTGGATGAAGGTCCAGGTCAGATAGATGGTGATGGCCATTGGCGCGCAGATGATCAGGCCGGTCAGGAAGTTGTTCCTGAGCCGGGTCGCCATCGAGATCTTGTCCGAGATATCGCTCATGGAACCGTCATTGTGCGATGCGGGAATGCGTCGATAGGCGCGACAATGACCGAGCCGACCGGGTCGTGCAATAGCTAGATCTGGGATGAGTGGCACCGAACCGCCGCAGTCCGCACGGTTCGCGCCTCACATCACCCGTTGCCTCACTCAACTGTGACCGATTTGGCCAGATTGCGGGGCTGGTCGACGTCCGTGCCCATGAAGACCGCCGTATGATAGGCGAGCAGCTGGATCGGAATCGAATAGACCATGGGCGAGATGATCTCGGCCACGTCTGGCAGCACGATCGTTGCCATGGTCTCGAGCTTGGAGGCCGCCGCGCCTTTGGTGTCGGTGATGAAGATGATCCGGCCGCCCCGCGCTGCCACTTCCTGCATATTCGACACGGTCTTTTCGAAGAAACGGTCGAAGGGTGCGATCACGATGACCGGCATGTTTTCGTCGATCAGGGCAATCGGTCCATGCTTCAGCTCACCGGCGGCATAACCTTCGGCGTGGATGTAGGAGATTTCCTTGAGCTTCAACGCCCCTTCCAGTGCCAGCGGATAGCTCGTGCCACGGCCGAGATAGAGCACGTCCTTGAATTTCGACAGATCGCGCGACAGGGCCTCGACCTGTGGCTGAACAGCGTTCAGCACCTGGCTCATGATGCGCGGCATCTCGGACAGGCTCTTCACCAGTTGCTTTTCCTCGACCTCCGTCAGTGTGCCGCGGGCGCGACCGGCGGCAACGGCGAGAGACGCGAGTACGGCGAGCTGGCAGGTGAAGGCCTTGGTCGAGGCGACGCCGATTTCGGGACCGGCGAGGATGGGGAAAATCGCATCCGACTCGCGGGCGATGGTCGATTCCTTGACATTGACCACGGCGCCGATCTTCAGGCCGTTGTCACGGCAATAGCGCAGCGACGCCAGCGTATCGGCGGTTTCGCCGGACTGGGAGATGAAGAGGGCAGCCTGATCCGGCCGCAGCGGCATTTCACGGTAACGGAATTCCGAGGCCACATCGATTTCGACTGGCAGGCGGGCATAACGCTCGAACCAGTATTTGCCGACGAGGCCGGCAAGATAGGCGGTGCCGCAAGCGGAGATCGCAAGGCCGCTCACCGAGGCAAAGTCGATGCCCCCCTCCATCGGGCGCACCGTATGCTCGGCCAGATCGACATAATGCGACAGAGAATGAGAGATGACCTCGGGCTGCTCGTAAATCTCCTTCTCCATGAAATGACGATGGTTGCCCTTGTCGATCATGTAGGCGCTGGCCGAGGAGATCTGGATCGGACGGTCGACGGGGTTGCCGTCGAGATCGAAGACATGGGCACCCTGCTTGCCGAGGATCGCCCAGTCACCGTCATGCAGATAGGCGATGCGGTTGGTAAAGGGCGAAAGCGCGATCGCGTCTGAGCCCAAGAACATTTCGTCGTCGCCATAACCGATGGCGAGCGGCGGGCCGGAGCGGGCTGCCATGATGGTCGAGGGATCGTCGTTGAAGACCACGGCCAGTGCATAGGCACCCGTCACGTGCTGCAGCATCTTGTGCATGGCTTCGCGGCGGCCCAGTCCATCACGACGGTATTTTGCCAGGAGCTGGGCCACAACTTCCGTGTCGGTCTGGGTCGAGAAGACCGCGCCTTCGGCGGAAAGTTCGTCCTTGATTTCGGAGAAATTCTCAATGATGCCATTATGGACGACGGCAACACCCTCGACGAAATGCGGATGGGCATTGGTTTCGTTGGGAATGCCGTGGGTTGCCCAGCGGGTGTGGGCGATGCCGATATTGCCGGGCAGCGGATCTCCGGCGAGCTTCGTTTCGAGATTGAACAGCTTGCCTTCGGCGCGACGGCGATCGAGCTTGCCGTCATGGATCGTGGCGACACCGGCGGAATCATAGCCGCGATATTCGAGCCGCTTCAAGGCGTCGACGAGACGCTCGGCCACGGGCTTGTTACCGACGATGCCAACAATGCCGCACATGAAATTCTCCGTTCCGAATTCTTACGGCTTTTTCCCTAGCGGTTTTGCCGCAATAGGCAATCAGGCCACAGGTCAAATTGCATTTCGTCCCGTAATGCAACGCAGCATAACGAGTCGTGAGGTTAGCCGTTGCTGTTTTACTGGGCGCTTTTCTTCGCAGCCTTGATCGCAAGATTGCGCTCGCGAATGGCTTTTGCGCGGCCTGGCTTGAGCTCCTGGCGAGCACGACCAAAGGCCAAAGCGTCTGCTGGCACGTCTTCGGTAATCACGCTACCGGATGCGATCAGCGCGCCATCGCCGATGGTGACGGGAGCGACAAGCGAGGAGTTGGAGCCGATAAACGCCCCTGCCCCGATGATCGTCTCATGCTTGTTGACGCCGTCGTAGTTGCAAGTGATCGTGCCGGCACCGATATTGGTCTCGGCGCCAACAGTCGCATCGCCGATATAGGTCAGATGGTTGACTTTTGCGCCCTTGCCGATGTCTGCCTTCTTCACTTCGCAGAAATTGCCGACCTTGGCGCCTTCCGCAAGATTGGCCCCCGGGCGCAGACGGGCGAACGGTCCCACCGTCGCGCCGGCCGCGACATGGGCGCCTTCGAGATGCGAGAAGGCATGGATCACAGCGCCGCCCTCGACGGTGACGCCAAGGCCAAAGACGACATTGGGCTCGATCAAGGCATCCTGACCGATCACCGTGTCGTGGCTGAGAAAGACGGTTTCGGGAGCGATCATCGTGACACCCGACACCATGAGTTCGTGGCGCCGCCGCTCCTGCCAGATGCGCTCCAGGACAGCGAGTTCGGCGCGGTTGTTGCAGCCGGTCAGCTCGCTTTCCGGCGCATCGACGGCCACGACGCGGCCACCGTCGGCACGGGCGATCTCGACGACATCCGTCAGGTAGTACTCACCCTTGGCATTGGCATTGCCGATGCGTTTCAGATAATCGAGCGCCTTCTTGCCATTGATCGCCATCAGCCCGCTGTTGCACCATGTGACGGCACGCTCGGCATCCGTCGCGTCCTTTTCCTCGCGGATCGCGACAAGTTCGCCATTCTCAACCAGAAGCCGGCCATAACCGGTGGGATTATCCGTGTGGAAGCCGATGACAACGACATCGGCTCCGGCCGCAAGCGCCTCGCGCGCGGCTTTCAGTGGTGCCGCTGTGATCAGGGGGACATCGCCATAGGCCACCAGGATGTCGTCATAACCGCGAGAAATCGCCTCGCGTGCGGTGAGCACCGCGTGGCCCGTTCCGAGCCGTTCCGTCTGAAGCACGCTGTCAACAGCCATGCCGTCGAGCTTGCCAGCCGCTGCCACTTTCTCCGCATCCCGTCCAAGGACGAGTACGACGTCGGAGACGCCGGACGCAGCGATCGACGCCATCACATGGGCAATCATCGGGCGGCCAGCGACCGGATGCAAAACCTTGGACATCGACGATTTCATGCGGGTACTGTCACCAGCGGCGAGGACGACGGCAAGGCATTGACGGGTCATGGTTTACTCCAGGGGAATGACGGCGCATTTTCAGTAGCGCCCCGATCCTGCACCCGCAAGCCTTAATCGCCGCGTGTTCAGCCCTGGGCGGAGGGCCTGCTGAGGGCGGCAATCGCGCTCTGTCGACCGAGTTCGATCACGTGGCGCATGGCGTCGCAGGCACCCGTGGAATCCTTCCGTTCGATGGCATCGACGATCGCCAGATGCGAGAGCGCGATTCCATCGCGCGGGTGATTGCCATGTTGGCTATAGGCCAGCGTGAAGGCACCATCCAGCGAGGTCTTGATGAATCCGATCATGCTTTCCATGAACGGATTGGCACTGACAATGAACATCAGAACGTGAAACTTCAGATCAGCCTCCACCTGCTGGCGGTAGGACAGGTTGGAAGCACCCAAGGCGTTCGCATAGTGGCGCAGCTCGCCGCAATCCTCGGCGGAAGCATTGGTTGCCGCCAAAGCCGCCGCCGCCGGTTCAAGCACGAGGCGCACATCATAGAGGTGGTTGAGGAATTCGGCGCTCACTCCGGCGCGAAAATGCCAGTGCAGAACGTCTTCGTCGAGCAGGTTCCAGTGACACTTCTCCGTCACGCGGGTTCCCACCCGTGACTTTGCCACGACGAGACCCTTGGCTGTCAGCGTCTTCATCGCTTCGCGCAGCACGGAGCGCGACACGTCGAACCGCTCCTCCAGTTCACTATCCCCCGGCAGGGTTTCGCCGACCGCGTAAGCGCCTGACACGATGGCGTGGCCCATTTGATCGACCACTTTGGAATGGCTTGTCCGCAGCAGCGTGGCAGCCTTCAGATCGCGAACTTCATCCCTACGCATAACCGGCACCTCCAGCATTCTTTGCGGCTCTTATACGAAGGTTCTATAACGGTGAAGAGTGTTTGCGATTCATTTGTTCCATTTTGACGCAGAAACAAGAAAGGGCGCCGAAGCGCCCCTTCCCAGACAGATATGACGATATTCGTTTACTGCGGAAGCTTGTCGTCGACGCCTTCAATGTAGAAATTCATGCCGAGAATGGTGCCGTCATCAGCGGATTCACCTTCCTTCAACCACGGCGTGCCGTCCTGCTTGTTGATCGGGCCAGAGAACGGCTTCAATTCGCCGGACTTGATCTTGGCTTCCGTCTCCATCGCCATCGCCTTCACGTCATCCGGCATGTTGGTGTACGGCGCCATGGTCAGGATGCCGTCCTTCAGGCCGTCGAAGGTCTGCTGGGAGGTCCAGGTGCCGTCGAGGATCGCCTGGGTGCGCTTGATGTAATACGCGCCCCAGGTGTCGACGATCGAGCTCAACTGGGCCTTCGGGCCTGCCGCAATCATGTCGGAGGCCTGACCGAAGGCCTTGATGCCGCGTTCTTCGGCAACCTGCATCGGTGCCGTCGTGTCGGTGTGCTGGGTCAAAACGTCGACGCCCTGGTCGATCAGAGCCTTGGCGGCGTCGGCTTCCTTGCCGGGGTCGAACCAGGTGTTGACCCAGATGACCTTCAGCTTGAACTCAGGGTTCACGGTGCGGGCGCCGTGCAGGAACGCGTTGATGCCGCCGACGACTTCCGGGATCGGGAAGGAGGCGATGTAACCGGCAACGCCGTTCTTCGACATCTTGCCGGCGATCTGACCGTTGATGAAGCGGCCTTCATAGAAGCGCGAGTTGTAGGTCGCGACGTTCGGCAGGGTCTTGTAGCCGGTGGCATGCTCGAACTTCACGTCCGGGAATTTTTCGGCGACTTTCAGGGTGGCGTCCATGAAGCCGAAGGAGGTCGTGAAGACGACGGCGCAGCCGGAGCGGGCCATGCGCTCGATGGCGCGTTCGGCATCCGGGCCTTCCGGAACGTTTTCAAGATAAGGCGTTTCGATCTTGTCGCCGAAATGCTCCTGCAGCGTGGTGCGGCCGAGTTCGTGGGCCTGCGTCCAACCGCCGTCGGTCTTCGAGCCGACATAGACGAAGCAGATCTTGGTCTTGTCCTGAGCGGCTGCCGGCGCCGCGACGCCGACAATGGCGGCTGCAGATGCAGCAAGCGCGAAGAGGAAGTTCTTCATAGTGTACCCCTGTATGGTTAGGTTGAGCCTGAAGTGATTTCTATCGGTCGGGCACGAAGGGCTTGCCGAGGCAGGCCGGCGTGTTGATCAGCGTCGTGCGGCGATTATGGGAGATTATGATCAGTACGACAATCGTCGCCGCATAGGGCAGCGCCGACATGAATTGCGAGGGAAGGCCGATGCCGAGGGCCTGGGCGTGCAACTGCCCGATGGTCACCGCGCCGAAAAGATAGCCGCCGGCAAGCACGCGCCAGGGCCGCCAGGCGGCAAAAACGACGAGGGCGAGCGCGATCCAGCCGCGGCCGGCCGACATGTTTTCCACCCATTGCGGCGTGTAGACCAGAGACAATTGGGCACCGGCAAGGCCTGCACAGGCGCCACCAAACATCACGGCGAGATACCGCGTGCGGATGACCGGCAGGCCGAGCGTATGGGCCGAGCCGTGGCTGTCGCCGATGGCGCGCAACTTGAGACCCGTGCGGCTTTTGAACAGGAACCAGTTCACACCGATGATCAGCGCGATCGAGGCATAAAAGAAGATGTCCTGACGGAAGAGGATGGTGCCGATCACCGGAATATCCGAGAGGAGCGGGATCGCGATCGGCTGCATCTTCACGCCGGGCTGGCCGACGACGGTCTCACCAACCATGCCGGACACACCAAGGCCGAGAATGGTGAGCGCCAAGCCTGTGGCGACCTGGTTGGCAACCAGGGTCAGCGTCAGGAAGCCGAAAAGCAGCGAGAAGGCGGCGCCCGAGACCACACCGGCAAGCACGCCGACATAGGGTGAGCCGGTCGCCTTGGTGGCCATGAAGGCGCAGACGGCGCCGACGATCATCATGCCCTCGACGCCCAGATTGAGCACGCCGGAGCGTTCCGTCACGAGTTCGCCGATTGCGGCAATGACGAGCGGCGTGGAGGCTGTGATGACCGTGAGCAGGATGGCTTCAAAGATCATGACGCGGCCTTCGTCGATGCAGAGCGGGCGCGGTCGAAAACGATGCGCACCTTGTAGAGAATGAGCGTGTCGCAGGAGAGCACGAAGAAGAGCAGCAGGCCCTGGAAGACGCGCGTTACCTTGTCGGACACGCCGATCGAAAGCTGGGCTCCTTCGCCACCAAGATAGGTCAGGGCGAGCACGAAGCCGGAGGCGATGATGCCGAGCGGGTTGAGGCGACCGAGGAAGGCGACGATGATCGCGGTAAATCCATAGCCCGGCGAGATCGACGGCTGCAGATGGCCGATCGAACCCGAAACTTCGGCGATGCCGGCAAGGCCAGCAAGCGCGCCCGAGAACATCATGGAGAACCAGACCATCTTGCGGCCTGAGAAGCCGGCGAAGCGCCCTGCCCTCTCGGACTGGCCGAGCACGTTCACCTGAAACCCCTTGAGCGTGTAGCGCATCATGAACCAGACGGCGATGGCGGCGAGGATCGCAAAGACGATGCCATAATGGGCGCGCCCCGAGGCCAGCACCTCCGGCAGGACGGCTTCGGTGACGAAGGAACGCGACTGCGGGAAATTGTAGCCGGCCGGGTCCTTCCAGATGCCGCGTGTCAGCCAATCGAGGAAAAGCTGGGCGATGTAGACCAGCATCAGGCTGGTCAGGATCTCGTTGGTGTTGAAGCGGGTCTTCAGAAGGGCGGGAATGGCGGCATAGGCGGCGCCACCGATCGCGCCCATGACCATCATGATCGGCAGAAGCAGCGGCGAGTGCCATTCGTAGAAGGTGATCGGCACGATGGAGCCGACGATGGCGCCGACCGTGAACTGGCCCTCGGCTCCGATGTTCCAGTTGTTCGAGCGATAACAGACAGAGAGACCGACGCCGATCAGGATCAAGGGCCCGGCCTTGATCGCCAGTTCATGCAGCGACCAGACCTCGAGCAGCGGCTCGATGAAGAAGCTGTAGAGCGCGGAGACAGGGTCCTTGCCCAATAGCGCAAACATGATGCCGCCGAAAAGAACGGTGAGGGCGAGCGCCAGCAGCGGCGACACCACGGCGAAGACGGAGGATTGGCGGGCGCGCCGTTCGAGTTCAATGCGCATGGGCGCTCTCCGCTTTAGACGACTGCACCGCCTCCGGCCCGTGCACACCGCCCATCAGGATACCGATGCGCTCGCGCGTCATGGTAACGGCGGGATAGGCCTCCGAGAGGCGGCCTTCGGAGATCGCGGCAATGCTCGTTGCCACTTCGAAGATCTCGTCGAGATCCTGGCTGATCACGATGACGGCCGATCCGCTCTTTGCGAGATCGACCAGCGCCTGGCGGATGCGGCTGGCAGCGCCTGCATCGACACCCCAGGTCGGTTGATTGACCACGAGGACAGATGGCTGGCGGTCAAGTTCGCGACCGACGATGAATTTCTGCAGATTGCCGCCGGAGAGAGAGCCAGCCGCCGGATCGTCGCCGCTTTTGCGCACGTCCATCATTTCCGAAATGCGGCGGGCGGCTTGCTGGACGAGACCATGCCTGATCAGGCCAAGCCTGCCGCCCGACAAATAGGCGGAGCGGTCTGAGGCATTGCGCGACAAGAAGAGATTTTCCGAAAGGCTCATGGCCGGCACGGCCGCGTGGCCGTGGCGTTCTTCCGGCACAAAACCGGCACCGAGCAGGCGACGCTCGTTGATCCCGAGACGGCCAACGGCCCTGCCGCGCAGGCGGATCGCCTCGGCGTCACGCACCGGATATTCGCCGGAAAGAGCATCGAAAAGCTCGCTCTGACCGTTGCCGGCAACCCCCGCGATTGCCAGCACCTCTCCGCCACGCACCGTGACCGAGACGTTCTTCAAGGACATGGCGAATGGCGTTCGCGGGCTGACCGAGAGATCGGTGACCTGCAGCTGGATCTCACCATTGGCCGATGGCTCGACCTTCTCCACGCCAGCCACTTCGGCACCCACCATCATGCGGGCGAGCGACGCGGGTGTCTCCTGACGCGGATCGCACGCGCCGGTCACCCGGCCGTGGCGCAAGACCGTGGCACGGTCGCAGATCCGCTGGACCTCTTCGAGACGGTGGCTGATATAGAGAACCGAGCGACCCTCAGCCTTGAGTTTGAACAGGGTTTCGAAGAGCTTGTCGGCTTCCTGCGGCGTCAGAACCGACGTCGGCTCGTCAAGGATGATCAGCTTGGGGTTCTGCAGCAGCGCGCGCACGATCTCGATGCGCTGGCGCTCACCGACGGAGAGATCCGCGACATGGGCGTCAGGATCGAGCGGCAGGCCATAGGCAACCGACAATTCGGCCGCCTTCTTCGAGAGATCGGAGATCGAGATCTTCTCATCAAGCGACAGCGCGATGTTTTCGGCAACCGTCAGCGCTTCGAAGAGAGAGAAATGCTGAAAGACCATGCCAATGCCGAGACGGCGCGCGGCGGCGGGATTGGGAATGACGGTCTCCTTGCCAAGCCAGGAGATCGCGCCCGCAGAAGGAGCCAGGATGCCGAACAACATCTTGACCAGCGTCGACTTGCCGGCGCCGTTTTCCCCCAGAAGCGCGTGAATTTCACCATGGCCAATCGAAAGATCAATGCCGTCACAGGCCTTGAAACTGCCGAACAGCTTCGTCAATCCGGTCACGGACAAGAGCGGTTCTTGCCCCTCGGGCATTGGATGCGGCACGGGTCCCCCTCGCTTTCGCAGGCTTGAGGCCGGGTCTTGCGCCCGGTCCATCGCTCAATTCATAACCGGTTTGCGGCAGCGCACAATATATAGGCAGAAGTTTTTTTTGGTTTTGCGCAGGCTTGATGCAGCACTGTCTCAGCGCGACCGTCCAAGCTGCGGGAAAAGCTGAAGGATACCGCCGATAACATAGAGGTAGATGCCGGTCACGATCGTGCCCGCGACGACCCAGGCCGGCGTCTCGAAATGCAGGAGCAGTGCATAGCCGGCAAAGGCGCACCAGAGGAAAAACACCGCCAGATTGAGCGTTCGCAGCCGCTTGACGCGCACGGGATGCAGGAAGTGGATCGGCAGAAATGTGAGGAAGACCGAAAGCAGCACCACCACAAGCGCCGTCGTCGCACTGGCATCAATGACAAAGAGCGTGAAGATCACCATGTTCCAGACGACGGGGAAGCCGGAGAAGAAATATTCATCGGTCTTCATGCCCATGTCGGCATAATAGATGGCGCTCGAAACGACGATCAGGCCGGCTGCGACGAAGGACCAGGGCTCGCCGATCATGCCGCTCTGGTACAGTGCGAAGGCCGGCAGGAGCACGTAGGTCACATAGTCGATGATGTTGTCGAGCGTGTCGCCGGACCAGTTCGGCAAAACTTCCTTGACGCGCACCTTGCGGGCGATAGGGCCATCGATGCCATCAACCAGAAGCGCCAGCCCGAGCCACCAGAACATATCGACAAAGCGACGTTCGCCAGCGGCAACGACGCCGAGAAAGGCGAGAAATGAGCCCGATGCCGTCAGCATGTGCACCGAGAAAGCCCGAATTTCGGCATAGGGCACACGCTTGTAGTTAAAGATCTTCATGCCGGCTCCACGTCGACCATCCTTTGGCGATCCCCGGTATCGACTGAATTGGCGTCATTTGCAACAAGCCTTGCCCGCTATGCCCGGATTTCGACCGCAGCGCTTACCGCTCGGCTGCGCCATTTCGGCCCATGGATTTCGACCTGCGGTCGGCATAGATAGGAAGGACGACAACACGGGAATGAATGAGATGCAGCAGAAAGTCGACATCGCCGTCGTAGGTGCCGGTCCGGCGGGCCAGATCGCCGCCATCGCCATGGCACGCGGTGGCCGCCGTGTCGCCCTGGTCGGGCCGCAGCCGGATGGTTCGGATCGCCGCACGACGGCACTGATGCATCAATCGCTCGACATGATGGCGCGGCTTGGTCTCTGGGACGAACTGCAGCCCCATGCCGCAGCCCTCCAGACCATGCAGATCATCGATGGCACGAAGCGCCTGTTGCGCGCACCGACAGTCGCCTTTCGCAGCGCCGAGATCGATCTGCCGGCTTTCGGCTACAACATTCCCAATTCCGCTCTTCTGGAAAGTCTCGCCACAGCCGTTGCAGCCGAACCGCTGATCGAAAGGGTGACGAAGAGCGCCGAGGCCATCGTGATCAGCGACGGCGATGTCCGCATCGACATTTCCGGTGGCGACGACATCATCGCCGATTTTGTCATTGGTGCCGACGGACGGCGGTCGAAGACGCGCGACAGCGCCGGCGTCGGCGTGAAGACGTGGTCCTATCCCCAAACGGCGGTGGTGCTGAATTTCAGCCACAGCTTGCCCCACCAGAACATCTCGACCGAGTTCCACACCGAATCCGGTCCTTTCACTCAGGTCCCCCTGCCGGGCCTGCGCTCGAGCCTCGTGTGGGTCGTGACGCCGAAGGAAGCAGAGCGGCTGCTGGCATTGGAGCTCGTGGCGCTGTCGACGGAGGTGGAGACGCGCATGCAGTCGATCCTCGGCAAGGTCACCGTCGAAGACGGCGTGCAGGCCTGGCCGCTGTCCGGGATGACCGCCGAGGTTTACGGCAAGGGGCGGGCCGCCTTTGTCGGCGAGGCAGGCCACGCCTTCCCGCCGATCGGCGCGCAGGGGCTGAACCTCAGCCTGCGCGACATCGCGGCGCTGGAAGACATCCTGATCGACCGGCAATCTGCCCCCATCGCCCGCGACAGCGGCGACCGGTTTCATGCGAAGCGCCGGATCGACATTGCAAGCCGCACCGCAAGCGTCGATCTTCTGAACCGTTCGCTGCTGTCGTCCTTGCTTCCCGTGCAGATGCTCAGGGCCGCAGGCTTGCAGGTGCTGGCAAGCGTTGCGCCGCTGCGCAACCTCGTGATGCAGGAAGGCGTGGCACCCGGACGCGGCCTGAAAAGCCTGCCGACGATGTTACGGGAAAAGATCCGGCGGTAACATTCCGCCCTTGATCGCAAAAAGCAGAGCCGAAACCGAGAAGACCGAAATCACCGTTGTGATCAGGATCGTGGCCGACGCCCTTTCCTGCCACACACCGTATTGCTGTCCGATGACGAAGACATTGGTGGCGGTCGGCAGGGCTGCCAGCAGGATCGCGGTATAGACCCACAGCGGGTCGAAATTGCCCACAGCGCTCAGAACCACATAGACCAGAACCGGATGGACGAGGAGCTTGATCGGCACGATATAGCCGATCTCGACCGGAATGCGTTTGAGCGGGCGCAGCGCCAGTGTCACCCCCATGGCAAAGAGCGCGCAAGGGGCCGCAGCCTGGGCCAGATAATCGATGAGACGTTGCAGAGCGAGCGGCGGTTCGAAGGCGACGGCTGCGGCAAGGAAGCCGACAAGCGTTGCAATGATGAAGGGATGTGTCAGAATTTTTCGCGCGACGTCGAGGGCTAGACGTGACGGCGGCCGGTCGTCTCCACCGGCAAAAGCCATCAGGGCGGGTGCCGCGATGAAATGGGCAGCATTTTCGAAGCAGAACACGAGTGCAACCGGAACGGCGGCTTTCTCGCCGAAGGCGAGCAGCGCGAGGCCCGGCCCCATGTAGCCGATATTGCCATAAGCACCGGCCAGCGCCTGAACGGTCGATTCGGCGATGTTGTTACCGCGAACATATCGACCAATGACAAAGACCAGAGTGAAGATGGTGTAGGTCGCGGCCAGACAGGCGGCGATGAAGTCGATACGCGTCAGCTGCTCAATGGGCGTTCGCGACACCAATTTGAAGAACAAGGCCGGGAGGCTGACGTAGATCACGAAGAAGTTCAGCCAACCCAAAGCCTGGGCCGAATGATCGCCAAGCCGACCGGAGACGTAGCCTATCAGGATCAGGCCGAAGAACGGCAGTACCAGCGCGACGATGTCCGCCATCGGCATTCTCCTCCCGGGCGAGCGTTTGCGCCCGATCCGGACTTAGCCGATTTGCGACAGGATTGGGAAGGTCTGCTGAAACCAGATCGCCATGTCGGAGACATAACCGAAGATGAAAGCGAGGCCGGTCAGAACGAGCAGCCCTCCCATGAGCTTCTCAACCAGACCGAGATGGCGACGGAAGCGGGTGAGAAAGCGCATGAAGGCTCCCGAAAAGCCTGCGGCAATCCAGAAGGGCACGGCAAGGCCGAGCGAATAGATGGCAAGAAGCAGCGCACCGTCACCGACTGTTTCCTTCGAGGCCGCGACGCCGAGGATGGCACCCAGCACCGGCCCGATACAGGGCGTCCAGCCAAAGGCGAAAGCGAGGCCCATGATGTAGGCGCCCGAGAGCGTTGCGGGCTTGCCGTTGCCGGCGAATCGATATTCCGACGACAGCAGGCCAAGGCGGAAGACACCGAGGAAGTTCAGGCCCATGAGGATGATGATGGCACCGCCGATCTTCGACAGAAGATCCATGTGCTGGCGCAGCAGGCCACCAATCGTCGAGGCACCAGCGCCGAGGGCGACGAAGACGGTCGCGAATCCGAGCGTGAAGACGAGGGATGTGAGGAAGACCGCGCGGCGCGCGGCGGCATTTTCCGCTTCGGCGCCGCTTCGAAACTGATCGACGGAGATCCCGGCCATATAACAGAGATAGGGCGGAACCAGCGGCAGGACACAGGGAGACAGGAATGACAGAGCGCCAGCAAAAAGTGCGCTCAGAAAGGAAATTTCGGCAATCGACACCTGATGCTCCTGCGGTCCGGATCGGCGCTTAAGTAATCCCGCACCCATCGCCTTGCCAATCACCTTTGTGTAGGCTGTGACAATTCCGCTCAATTTTGCGGCTACAGGTGCATTTTTGCGGTTGACCCGGTGGGGTCACCTGCCTATGTTCCGCGCACTTCTGAAGGCGGCCCAAAACCGCACGGGAGAGCGTAGCTCAGCCGGTAGAGCAACTGACTTTTAATCAGTAGGTCCAGGGTTCGAATCCCTGCGCTCTCACCATAAAATCAATCACTTAGCTTGATTTAATTGGTGTCTAGTATCATCCAGCAAGCACATAGCAATCAATTGCGTCAGGTCATGCCTCCGAATCTGGCGATCATGTTGACGAACTGGTCTGCAATCTGGTCTTCGTAGAACTCGCATTTAGCCTGAAGTCGCCGATAGGTTTTCCAGTGCATCCCCTTAGGCTTCGGCGGAATGGGATCCTCAAAACACCCTCCGCCGCCCAAGCGAGTTCGGATCTTTTGAGATATCGTCAGGGCTCGGTCGCTCGCATCGCCGTTTTGTGATGAATAAGCTAGGTTGGAGCACTTGCGGCAGCGGAAGCGGGCACCTCCGTAGAGGACAGCGCAGCGGTTGCCACAACTGAGGCACTGCATATAGGCCCGCGTGCCCCCAAATGGCTGATCGACGTAAACCAACGGTATGAATTCTTGGACAGGCGTCCAATCGGCTCCGGGTGACCTTACACGGTAGTCGACTTCCAGAAACTCCCGATGACTCCTGTATCTGATAAAGCCGGATGGCTCACCACCTCTTGACCAAGAGAGGACTCCGGAAGTACCGGCCTGCAGGACCCCCCTCGCCCTCATATAACGCAGGTCAATCCGTAAACTTGATTCACATGTATCGCGAGACGACCATCGAAGTCTGTTACCAGAACCCAACCCTCCCATGCCGTGTCTACTTTTTCCCGAAATCCTGTGCAAACTTTAGCACACGTTGAGCAGCGAGTCAGTCACGAGCCTTAAACGTCTCGGCTGGATACACGGCTCGCAGCAGATCTTTGAAGTTGTCTTCAGGAAGATACTTCAGAATCCTGAACTCAATGAGGTACCTTTTCAAATCGTTTGCTGCTGGCGTGAGCGCGTTAGCAGATATCAGCGCAACCTCGGGACTCGATAGGTTACTTCGAACAAGGTTCCCGTATCGAGCCTTGTCTTGTTCGGAGAGATCGCCGTTTTCGGAAATTCTGCGCAGGATAGTGTAAAGGGTCCTAAAGTAGGGGCCCAGCGACAACTCGGCCTTGATATGCACATGCTTCTCATAGGCGGGGCCAATACGTGCTGCGATTTGGTCGCTTGTTTGCTGAGGCGCTAGGATTGACGACAGTCTAAACTTCAAATCAGTACACGCATAATCAAACGCCTGTTGCCCGACCCGCTCTTCGTGATCATCATCAACGAATATGACCTTCTCCCTCAACTCTCGGCAGAGTTCAAAAAGCTGAAAGAAGGTTACCTCAAACTGCTGAAGTCGCGCATTCAGCTCCGACCGTTCCAATCGATTGGATTGTTCTTCGATTTCTCGCTGCTGTCTCTTCAACTCCTTTGACTGCATGCGGATGGTTGTTAGAACGGCAACGAAAGCCGCAGCTGAAAAAAGCGCGTTCAGGCCGCCAAACGAATCTCCCCAGAGTGCTAGGTTTTGCAATGATAACTGTGAGAATCCAAGCTGACTGAGTGAAGCCCAGGCGGCCCATAACAAAACGGCACCGATTGCTATAGGCACAATGATCTTCATTTTCTCCTCACTCTCCCCCAAGCGGACTGTTCACCCCGAATACAGCGCCGCCTGCATGCGCTTGTAAGCATCCTTGATCACTGCAAGATCCCCCAGCTTCGCGCGCCCCTCACGGCATCATTCGGGAAGGCGGAGAAGGCATTGTAGGCCTGATCTGCTAGGATGTTGCGATCGGCGAGAAAGAGGATGCGCGGACGGCGCAGCGGTTCGCGTGACAGGTTCCACTTGGACTGAAAAAGCTTCCAAGCGATCTGAAAGGCGATCGAGGTCTTGCCGGTGCCCGTGGCGAGCGTCAGCAAGATGCGCCGGTCACCCTCGGCAATGGCATCCAGCGCCGCCGTAATCGCGCGGTGCTGGTAATAGCGCAGCTCCCATTTGCCGCCATCCGTCTCAAAATCAATTTCGCCGAAGCGGTCGCGCCATGTGTTGGGGCGCGAGAAGGTCAGATCCCAAAGCTGGTCCGGCGTCGGGAATGGCAAGGCAAGGTCGCCTTCCTTTCCCGTCATCATGTCTACCTGATACCAATTCAGTCCGTTCGAAGCGTAAGCGAAACGCGCGGCGAGCCTTTCGGCGTAATCTTTCGCCTGTCCTACCCCGTTGCGGTGGCTCACAGAGGCTTTCTTCGCCTCCAGCACGGCAAGCTTATGGCCCTTGTAGATGAGCACATAGTCGCAAGAGAGAGACTTGCCGCGCTTACCTCCCGACATAATGCGACCGGGGCAGATGACTTCCCGCCGCACCTTCGAACCATCCAACAAGCCCCAACCCGCTGCCGAGAGAATCGGGTCAATGCGGTTGGCGCGGGTGTCAGCCTCAGTTTCGTCGTGTGGGATCATGCAGTGCCGGGTTCGCTATGAGCTTCGGTTGCATAGGCTATCAGTTCTTCCTTCAGTTGATAGATGGTGCGAACGATCCTGCAGACTTTTTTGGCTTCCTCGGGAGTATCGGCATAGCCATTCGCATGAGCGATCTGATCCCTGAGCTTTCGGATCTCGTCAAGCGACTCTTTTGCCTGCAGTTTTGCACCAGACAGGATGCCGGCTTTTCGGATCAGGTCAGACTTGTCACTGAACTGGGTGAAGCTGAGTTCACTTATGAACCCGTCCAGCTTTTTCGCCTTTTGGATTTCATCCTGTAGTTTCTGTTGGCGCCCTTCCGACAGACACTCTAGCCACAGCCGCGCCTCGGGCCATTTTCGTTGAATTGCCATGGCCATGGCCATTTCCAGGCTGGTGATGAGGGAGAACAACGCCGCGCGCACCGGCAGTTGCTGAATGTCCGAAAGGCTGATCAGCCCCGCAACCCCGCTGCCGGAAACCACGAGCTTGGTGGCGAACTGGTCTGCGTCCCTAACAAAATCGAAGATGCCAGCATTGGCGCCGATAACGATCTCCTCCGACAACCGGATAGCCGTCTTGAACAAGTCCCCAAGTGGCTTAAGCTCCCAGCCCGCTTTCACAACAGCACCCGGATGTTCTCCAGAAGGTCCGCCGTCTCCGCATCGCGCGCCAGCATATCGGAAATAATGTCTTCCGGGCTGCGCGAGGCTTCCTTTTCCGGTTCATTGGGGTTTTTCACCGAAAGGTCGAAGGTCACCTCGTTCAAATCGCCCCGCTTTACCGTCCAGCTTTTCGGACTGTCGGCAAAGCTCTTTTGCAGCTCTAAAAATTCCTTCAGATCTTCGTCGCTGAGTGGATTGGTCTTGCCCATGCTCCGGCCGGGATCGAGCTGATAGAACCAAATTTTTTGGGTCGCCTCCCCCTTCTCGAAGAACAGAACGACGGTTTTGACGCCGGCCCCTTGGAACGTGCCTTGCGGGCAATCTAGAACTGTATGCAGATTGCAGGCCTCTAGCAGTTCCTTCCGAAGACCCACGCTCGCATTGTCGGTGTTCGATAGAAACGTGTTCTTGATGACAACGGCGCCGCGCCCTCCGGCCTTCAGCTTGCGGATGAAGTGCTGAAGGAAGAGATAGGCCGTCTCGCCCGTGCGGATCGGAAAATTCTGCTGGACCTCGCGCCGCTCACCGCCGCCAAATGGCGGATTGGCGAGGATTATGTCGTGCCGGTCCTTCTCCTGGATGTCCATCACGTTTTCATTGAGCGTGTTGGAGTGGATCAGGTTGGGCGCCTCGATCCCGTGCAGGATCATGTTCATGATGCCGATGATATAGGCGAGACCCTTCTTTTCCTGCCCGTAGAAGGTCTTTGTCTGAAGCGTCTCGTAGTCCGTCCCGGACAGTTCGTTGCACCGCAGATAGTCATCCGTCAACTCCGGCGTGATGTTCGTAATCTGGGACGCGGACAGCTCACCTTCATCTGGATTGCGAGCGGCCCCAACCATCGGAAATGTCTTGAGGCCATAGCCTTCTTGCTCGATCAAACGGATATGCGAAGCCGCTGCCGCTCCTCATAGGTCAAACGCAGCATGTGGGCGAGTGCGTCCGCAGCCAATGGGGCATAGTTCACTTTGGTGCGCTCGTAGGCGACCTCTTCGAGTTGAACTTGGGATGCCCAAGGATACCACCTTAGACCCCAATTCAAGGCATGTTCGATGAAGTCATCTCGGTACTCGACGAAAAGCAGATTGCAGATGCATTCGAGATAGATGAAGGCATCGTCCGTCTCTGGCACCGCATCTCCGTGTCGATCTTTGATAAGCGTTTCAATCTCACGCATGCGTCCGAGAAAGTGACGCCAAGGCCCCTTGCGGGTTTTGCTCACGAGCGCTTTGTAGCCGATTAGGCAATTGTCTAATTTCAACTCGATCACCCGCCGTCTGGCGACCACGCATCCCGCTAACTCCGTCACTTGAGCATTGAACTGAACTGCCTGCTTACCTTCGGACACACTTCTTGGTATGATGCCCATGCCGTCATCCTTTCGATTCTCTGGGAGGATTCAATGGCTTGCGTCGGCGGCAATCGGTCTGTTTGGCGACCGTCCGATTGCTTGCCGGCGTTTCGCTCAGGCTGAACCTTTGCAGCCATATTCCGATGTTGATTGGAAGCTTTGCGCCTCAATCCAGGCTTCGAGATCCGAAGGCCTGTAGGCCACCCGCCGTCCAAGCTTGATGAACCGGGGCGATACTCCCGACAGCCGCATCTTGGCGAGTGTCGAGGGGGAGATATTCAGAATGCTTGCGGCCTGTTCGGCGCTGATCAGATGATCCATAGAGATTCCTTTTTCGAGGTCTTGCCTGGGAGAGCTTTAACGGCCTGATTCTATAGGAACTCAGAGGAAAAATCATCTCACTCCGTCATGCGAACACGCTTTTCCCCAAGCAGAAACACACTTCTTGGAGAAAATCGACATAAACAATTCTTTATGTTGCTTCACACCTAAGAATTGACGACGCGAAGCTTTGGCAAAATATCGATCCTGCTCCCGATCAGACTTGCCGCATGCTTCATCGGATCATCTGCAAGATGCGCGTACCGTGCCGTTGTCTGGGGCTGGGAGTGTCCAAGCAGCTTCCCAATCATCGGAAGGGACATGCCGCTTGCAACCGCGATCGACGCGAACGAGTGACGCAAATCGTGGATGCGCAAATCCGGGAAGCCGGCCCGCTTTCGAATGGCGCTCCAAGGTTTCTGTAGGTTGACGAGCGACGAACCCTTCTTTTGACCGCAAATGATATACGGATTGCCTTCCAGGCGCGGGATCGAATCCAACACCTGCAAGGCGGTTGCACTGAGATAGATCGTCTTGGCACCCGTCTTTGAATCCGGCAGGCGGATGCACCCAGCGCCATAATCGAGCCAATCCCACTGCGCCGACAAGATCTCATTCAACCGGGCACCCGTCAGGATCAACAGTCGCACGGCAGCGATGACATGGGGGCTCGCAGAACCTTCCGCCTCTACCTCGCTTAGAACCTCACCAAGCTGCGCGATTTCAGCTGGTGAGAGGAAGCGCTCCCGCTTGCGCTCCCTGTAGAGTTCGACATGCAGCGCCGGATTGGTCAGATCCGCTCTAAGCCCGTTCCTTTCGCACCAATTGAAAAACTTGCGAAGGACAGCCAGCAGACGGTTCGCCTGATATGGCGTGGCTGAGAGGCTGTTGTGCAATTGAGCGACGTTCGCCCGCGATACCTCCGTGATTGGCATGCGACGAAGGCGGGCCGGGACAAGCTTGGTAATGAGGCGCTTGTATTCGGCGGAGGAGCGGCCCTTTAGCTTCGACTCCGCATGCTCCTTCAAAAACTGATCCAGCAGATCGCCAGTGAGGGCTTCCTCCCGCTTAGCGACGCGCTCCGCCATGGGACCCTCACCCCGCGCCACCTTTCGCAGTGCTGCCTGCGCCAGCGAACGAGCTTGATCAGGTGTGATCGGGCCGAATGCTCCTAGCGTCATGCGCCGGGACTGGCGACCAACCCGATACTGTAGAATGAACACCTTCTTGCCGGCCGGCGTCACTTTCAACCCGTAGCCAGTGAGTTCGTCATCCCAGACGAAAGCATCTTTAGCGGATGGTGCCGCCGTTTCGACGAGGCGCTTGGTGATTTTGGGCATTGCCTACCTGCTTACTAGCTCAATCCAGTAAGCACATAGTAAGCGAACGTGGCGGAATCCGCAAGAATCTCGGTGACTCTCACGGGCTAGATATCCTTGTTTTCCAGTGCTTCTGCCGAATATCTGGAACGCGTCAGCAATCTCTGTGACAGCAGGACAATCAAACTTTTAATCAGTAGGTCCAGGGTTCGAATCCCTGCGCTCTCACCACCTCTTGAAATCGATCTCCATTGCCGGCAACCTTAGGTAACGTGCTCTTGTGGTCCTGAACCATTGCACTCACGTGACTGGCGGCCTAACAGGATCGCATGCGCCCTCACCTCCCCCACGATCGCTGGATCAAACTCGCCGCCTGGCTGCTGCTCGGTTTCTGCATTGCCGCAACGGTGGTGCCGATCGGGCTTAGGCCGCATGCCATGCTGCCACCCAATGCCGACCGTGCGCTCGCCTTTGCCGCCGTCGGCGCACTCTTCGCCCTCGCCTATCCCAGGTACTGGCTTCTCATCGCGATCCTTCTCGTGGGCGGCGCTTTTGCAATCGAATCGATGCAGTATCTCGCACCCAGCCGGCATCCGAGCCTGAGCGATGCCATGGTGAAATCGGCCGGCGCATTGTTCGGGATCGCTGTGATGCGAGCCTTGCTGTTCGCTTGGGCACGAGGCAGAGGGGCCAGATAAGGAGCGTTGCGCCTCATTCCCGGTCTGATGGCTTGGCTCGCACGATTCTTACCAAGCTTTCACTAGGGTTTTTTGCCGAAGCCGCTATCTAGCAGATTACGACCAGATCCAATGCGTTGACGCCGATCAAACACTTCGGGCGGCGGGTGCGCCATGGTCGCTTGAATGCGATGACAGGAAAAACACCGTGAGCGATGCTGAGAAGACCGGGCGTGAGCCTGACAACGCGGATCTGAAGACGCTGCTGGCTGGCGCGTCGAAGAAACGGCCGCGCTGGGGCCTCCGGTTCACGGCACTCGTCGTCATTGCGGTTGCAGGCTATGGTGCCTATGCCTTCACAACCGGTGGAACCTCCTATTCCTACACGACGGCGGAACTGAAGCCGGGCAATCTCACTGTGCTGGTCACAGCGACCGGTTCTGTTGAACCAACCGTTCAGGTCGATGTCTCGAGCGAACAATCCGGCACGGTGCGCGACGTCCTTGTCGACTTCAACAGCGAGGTGAAGAAGGGCGATGTGCTGGCGCGGCTCGATACCGACAAGCTGTCTGCCGATCTCAAGGCGAAAGAGGCGGCGCTCGCCTCGTCGCAGGCCGCCGTTTCCAAGGCTCGAGCGGATGAGAAATCCGCAAAGGCCAAGCTCGACCGTCTGACGTCGCTGGTCAGCAGCCGTGTCTCGACGCAGCAGGACCTCGATACGGCCGAATTCACCTACCAGGCGGCACAGGCCGGCCGACAAAGCGCTGAAGCCGACGTGATTTCGTCCGAAGCGGCCCTTGAACAGTCCAAGCTCTCGCTTTCGAAGGCCACCATCGTTTCGCCGATCGACGGCATCGTGCTGTCTCGCAATGTCGACAGCGGTGCGACGGTGGCGGCCTCGCTTGAGGCACCGACGCTGTTCACCCTTGCAGGCGATCTGCGCCAGATGGAACTGCAGGTCTCGATCGACGAGGCAGATGTCGGACAGGTCGCCGTCGGCCAGACTGCGAGCTTTACCGTCGATGCCTTTCCCGACAAACGGTTCCCCGCGACGATCACATCGGTTCGTTATGCAGCCGAAACCGTCAACGACGTGGTGACCTACAAGGGTATCCTGTCGGTGCGCAACGACGACCTTTTGCTGCGTCAGGGCATGACGGCGACGGCGGATATTGTCGTGCAGTCGATCAAGGACGGTCTGCTCGTTCCGAATGCCGCGCTGCGTTACTCGCCTCCGGCGATTTCTTCCAATGAAAGCAGTTCGGGCGGTGGGCGCGGCGTCTTCAGCCTCTTCCGGCCGCCCAGAATGGCACCCGCCAGCGCTCCCGAACCAAAGGGCAGCGAACGGACGATCTGGATCCTGCGGAACGGGCAGCCGGTTGCCGTCAACATCGAGATTGGCGCCAGTGACGGTCAGAACACCGTCGTCACCAAGGGTGAGGTCAAGGCGGGTGACAGGGTGATCACCGATTCCACCATCAAGAAGAGCTGAGGGGGATTCCGTGGCATCTCCCCCGCTGATCGAATTCCGCCAGATCTCCCGCCTCTACGGCATGGGCGAAGCGACAATCCGTGCGCTCGACGCGGTCGACCTAGTGATCGACAAACATGAGTTCGTCGCAATCATGGGACCATCAGGTTCTGGCAAATCCACGGCGATGAACATTCTCGGATGTCTCGACGTGCCGACATCGGGGCAATACCTGTTCGAGGGTATCGACACGACGGGTTTCGGTCGGGAGCAATACACGCTGCTGCGTCGTCACATGCTCGGCTTCG
Organism: Rhizobium sp. AG855; assembly: GCF_003610655.1. Taxonomy (NCBI): domain Bacteria; kingdom Pseudomonadati; phylum Pseudomonadota; class Alphaproteobacteria; order Hyphomicrobiales; family Rhizobiaceae; genus Rhizobium; species Rhizobium sp. AG855. Next base: position 1,596,414 of record NZ_RAQG01000003.1, read on the forward strand.
TGTTCCAGGGTTTCAATCTTTTGGCCCGGACATCAGCTGTGGAGAATGTCGAACTGCCCCTCATCTATCGCGGCATGGAGGCAGGCGAGCGGCGGGCACGGGCGCGGCTTGCCCTTGCTCAGGTCGGCCTTGCGGGTCGTGAACATCATACCACCCAGGAACTCTCCGGCGGCCAGCAGCAGCGCGTCGCGATCGCGCGCGCCATCGTCACCAATCCGGCGGTGCTGCTTGCGGACGAACCGACGGGCAATCTCGACACCAAGACCAGCCGGGAAATCATGGAGCTGATCACGGCCCTCAACCGCGACCACGGGATCACGGTGATCATGGTCACGCACGAAGACGACATTGCGGCCTATGCCAAACGGACCCTGCGCTTCGTCGATGGCCATATCCAGGCGGACAGTGCCGTCAAAGAGATGGCCGCCCATGTTCGGTGAGACGCTCAAACTCGCGCTGCGCGCCATCAGGCGGAACCTGCTCCGCTCCTTCCTGACCGTGCTCGGCGTTGTGATCGGCGTGGCAGCCGTCATCGCCATGGTCACGATCGGCAATGGCACGACGGCTCAGGTCACCTCCGAAATCTCCAAGCTGGGCACGAATCTTCTCTTCGTGCGTCCCGGGCAGTTCGGCCCCGGGCGGTCATCGTCAGATGCGAAGAAGTTCACCATCCGGGATGTGGACGCCATTCGCGACCAGATCGGCGGCTTACGCGCCGTGGCACCCATCAACCAGTCGAGCCAGACCGTGATCTTTGGCGGCCAGAGCCGACAAACCTCGATCATCGGCTCCGGCGGCGATTACCTGATTGCGCAGGACTGGACGCTTGCTGGCGGGCGCAGCTTTCTTGCCTCCGAGGAGCGCGGCGGACAGGCGGTGTGTCTGATCGGCGAAACCGTGCGTTCGCGGCTCTTCGGCTCCACGCCTGCGGTCGATCAAACGATCCGTGTCGGCAATGTCGCCTGCTCCGTGATCGGTGTCCTGTCCAAGAAGGGACAGAGCGGCATGGGCAGCGACCAGGACGACGTGGTGATGATGCCGCTCAAGGTGTTTCAACGGCGGATCGGCGGATCGACAGATGTCTCCAGCATCATACTGTCGGCCGAAAACGGCGTTTCCACCGCAAAGGTCCAGGCGGATGTCGAGCGGCTGCTGCGGGAGCGTCGCAAGATCATTTCGGGGCGCGACGACGACTTCACGGTCAATGACATGACGCAGATGGCGGCGACATTGACCGGCACGACGACGCTGATGACCGGGTTGCTGGGAGCCGTCGCCGCCGTCTCGTTGCTTGTCGGCGGCATCGGGATCATGAACATCATGCTCGTGTCCGTGACCGAGCGAACACGGGAGATCGGCATCCGTCTTGCGATTGGCGCTGTGGAACGACAGGTGCTGATGCAGTTTCTCGTGGAAGCAGTGACTCTCTCCATATTCGGTGGCGTCGTGGGTATCGCCCTTGGCCTCGCCATCGCCTATGGCACGGTCACGCTGCTCGGCGTGCCTTTCGTTGCGAGCCCCTCGGTCATCTTGCTTGCCTTCGCCTTTTCAGCCGCTATCGGCATGATCTTCGGATATTTTCCGGCGCGCAGGGCAGCCCAGTTGAACCCGATCGATGCGCTGCGGCACGAATAGGACCTGCCTTGCAGCGCTCAAACGCAAAACGCCCGGTCGAAAACGGGCGTTTCATCGGAATACAGCGGTGTGACCTCAGCCGACGAAAGCGCGCTCGATCACGAATTCGGCCGGCTTGTTGTTGGCGCCTTCGGTGAGGCCTGCCTTTTCCAGGAGTTCCTTGGTGTCCTTCAGCATCGCGGTCGAGCCGCAGATCATGCCGCGATCAATGGCCGGATCGAGCGGCGGCACGCCGAGATCGGTGAACAGCTTGCCGTTTTCGATCAGATCGGTGATGCGTCCCTTGAAGGGGAAGTCTTCGCGGGTCACCGTTGCGTAGTGCTTGAGCTTGTCGCCGACGACTTCGGCCAGGAATTCGTGGTTCTTGATTTCCTCGACCAGATCGAAGCCGTATTTCAGCTCGGCCACGTCGCGGCAGGTATGGGTGAGGATGACCTCCTCGAACTTCTCATAAGTCTCGGGGTCGCGGATCAGGCTGGCGAAAGGTGCGATGCCGGTGCCGGTCGAGAACATGTAGAGGCGCTTGCCCGGAGTGAGCGCATCAAGCACCAGCGTGCCGGTCGGCTTCTTGCGCATCAGAACCTTGTCACCCGGCTGGATGCGCTGCAGGTGCTGGGTGAGCGGGCCATCCGGAACCTTGATCGAGAAGAATTCGAGTTCCTCGTCCCAGGAAGGACTGGCGATCGAATAGGCGCGGTAAATCGGCTTGCCCTCGACCATCAGACCGATCATCGCAAACTCGCCCGAGCGGAAGCGAAAGCCGGCAGGACGGGTCATGCGGAAGCGGAACAGGCGGTCGGTATAATGCGTGACGCTCAGAACCGTTTCGGCATAAACGCCTTCCGGCACGATCAGTTCGGCGTTGTCGGTCTTTACAGGAGCATTCATAGGCTGTCGGTCCTATCCTTCAGTCGATTGGGATGAGCCTATAATCCAGACCGCCCCATTCCACAATTCAGCCGGCATGCGCATTTCGCAGCCGAGATATCCGTTAAAGCGAAGGCGGCATCCTTGACCGAGGTCAAATTGCCGCCGTCACATAGCGATTTTTATAGGTCTCAGGCGCCTGACGTGCCCAGACGACGCCAGCTGAAACCGCCGACAACCTCGGAATCCCGAGCAGTCGGCTGATAGTGCTGGGCAACGCCCGTGAGACAGTTTTCGGCGAGCCTGCGCTGGGCAACCGGATTGGTAACGGCAAAGCTGTCGAAGCCGGTGCGCAGCATCAGCGGCACCTGGTCGATCAGGACATCGCCGACGGCGCGGAGCTCGCCCGCATAACCGAGACGATCGCGGAGCAGCGTCGCGTGGCTGAAGCCACGGCCGTCACTGAAGGCCGGGAAGGCCACGGCGACCAGCGCAATGCGGTCGAGATGCGGCTCAAGCTTCTTCACGTCGTCAGCCGGTGCGATCAGCACGCCGAGGCCGACATCGTTGGTCTCCGCCACGGCCGCGAGGAAGGCGTCCAGCGGCAGGACGGCCTTCTCGCCCTCGCCTGCCTTGCGCTCTTCCGTTTCGGTTACCCAGGTGTCACCATCGACGAAACCGGTTTCTTTCCAGATCTTGGTCATCACTTTTCCCGTCTCACGCGGCTTCGGCAGAGGCGTTGCCATACAGCGCGTCCTTGAACGGCTTCGGACCGACGCGGCGATAGGCTTCGAGGAAGGTCTCCTTCGGATCGAGGCGCAGGCCGAGATAGGTGTCGACGATCGTCTCTACGGCGTCGGTGACCTTTTCCGGCTCGAAGCCGCGACCGATGATCTCGCCGATCGAGGAGTTCTCGTCACCCGAACCACCCAGCGTGATCTGGTAGAGTTCGGCACCCTTCTTCTCGACACCGAGCAGGCCGATATGGCCGACATGGTGGTGGCCGCAGGCATTGATGCAGCCGGAGATCTTGATCTTGAGTTCGCCGATCTCCTGCTGGCGCTCCAGCGAACCGAAGCGCTCGGAAATCGCCTGAGCGACCGGAATGGAGCGCGCATTGGCGAGCGCGCAGTAGTCCAGCCCCGGACAGGCGATCATGTCGGTGATCAGGTTGGAATTGGCGGTCGCGAGGCCTGCCTTTTCCAGCGCCTGATAGAGCGGATAGAGATCGCCCTTGGCCACATGCGGCAGGATCAGGTTCTGTTCGTGGCTGACGCGGATTTCGTCGAAGGCGTAACGCTCGGCGAGGTCAGCAACGAGGTCCATCTGCGCATCAGAGGCGTCGCCCGGCGTGCCGCCGATGGGCTTCAGCGAGATGGTCACCATGGCGTGGTCGGGGTGGCGGTGTTCCTGGACGTTGTGGCGGACCCAGGCGCCAAAGGCCGGATCTGCCTTCTGGGCGCGGGCGAGTGCTTCCCAGCCGTCCGGGCGGGCAGTCAGCGCCGGCGGGGCGAAATAGGTTTCGATCGCGCGGATATCGCCTTCCGGCAGCTTCAACTCGCTGTCGCGGATCTCGGCGAATTCGGCCTCGATCTGGCGCGTCAGTTCGTCGACGCCGGTTTCGTGCACGAGGATCTTGATACGCGCCTTGTACTTGTTGTCGCGACGGCCATGCAGATTGTACACGCGTACGATCGCGGTGATGTAGGTCAGGAGATCGGCTTCGGGCAGGAAGTCATTGATCTTCTTGGCGATCAGCGGGGTCCGGCCCTGACCACCGCCGACATAGACGGCAAAGCCGAGTTCGCCCGCTTCGTTCTTCTTCAGCTGCAGGCCGATGTCATGCACCTGGATGGCGGCACGATCCTTTTCTGCCCCGGTGACGGCGATCTTGAACTTGCGCGGCAGGAAGGAGAACTCCGGATGCAGCGAGGACCACTGGCGCAGGATCTCGGCATAGGGGCGCGGATCGGCGACTTCATCGGCGGCAGCGCCAGCGAAATGGTCGGCGGTGACGTTGCGGATGCAGTTGCCGGAGGTCTGGATCGCATGCATTTCGACGCTTGCGAGATCCTTCAGGATGTCGGGCGTGTCGGATAGCTTCGGCCAGTTGTACTGGATGTTCTGGCGGGTGGTGAAGTGACCATAGCCACGGTCATACTTACGGGCGATATGGGCCAGCATGCGCATCTGCTTGGAATTCAGCGTGCCATAGGGGATGGCGACGCGCAGCATATAGGCATGCAGCTGGAGATAGACCCCGTTCGTCAGGCGCAGCGGCTTGAAGGCGTCTTCCGCGAGCTCACCCGAAAGGCGGCGGGCCACCTGGTCGCGAAACTGTTCTACGCGCGCCGACACAAAAGCGTGGTCGAATTCGTCATAACGATACATGTCTTACCTCAGGCCTCAGGCGGCGATGAATGCCGGGTCGGCATAACCGTGCCCTTCTGCATATGCAATGGTCGGGCCTTCGGCCCGGATACGCTCGCGCAGGCGCAACGGACGCAACTTGCCATCCTTTTCCTCGATCTCGATGACGTTGACGTCAACGACCAGGTTGCTGGCGAAGGCCTGCTTGCCGGCGGTTTCCAGGGCTTCGACGGCTTCCGCATGGCGGGCAACGAAGGCTTCCTGCAGGCGTTCGGTCCAATGGCCGCTGGCATCGAGCCACACGGCGATGCCGTCGGTCAGCCGGTTTGCTGTCAAGACCTTGTCTACCATGTCAATTCCCCTGCGTTTCCAATTCCGCCGTCTGCCGTTGCCCGAGCGGTTCGGAGCGGCTGAAATCGGCGCCGGCGACCGCGTCGCCGATAATGACCATGACCGGGCCGGTCAGCTCGGTACGAGCCTCCAGGCCCGGCAATTCCTTGAGCGTGCCATGCAGCAGCCGGCTGTCGCGGCGGCCGGCATTTTCGACGACGGCAACCGTCGTATCCTCGGCAAGACCGCCTTCCATCAGGCGCTCGGCGACCGAGGCCGCAACGGTGCGGCCCATATAGACGGCGACCGTGGCGCCCGACAGCGCAAGCCGCGCCCAATCCGGAAGGACATTGCCCTGGAGATCGTGGCCCGTGGTGAAGACCAGGGAGGAAGACACGCCGCGCAGCGTCAGCGGCAATTCAAAATCTGCGGCCGCAGCCAGCGCCGAGGTCACGCCCGGAACGATCTCGTAGGCGATACCGGCATCGCGGAGCGCTGCCATCTCTTCGCCGGCACGACCGAAGACCAGAGGATCGCCCGACTTCAGACGCACGATGCGCTTGCCGGCATGACCGAGTTCGACGAGCAGCGCGTTGATTTCGCTCTGCGATTTCGAATGGCAGCCCTTGCGCTTGCCGACGGGAATGCGCCCGGCGTCGCGGCGTCCCATGTCGACCACTTCGCGCGGCACCAGCGCGTCATAGACGATGACGTCGCATTCCATCATCAAGCGATGGGCGCGCAGCGTCAAAAGGTCTTCGGCACCCGGACCGGCGCCGACGAGAAAAACGCGGCCCTCGACACGATCGGCAGCCACGCCCTTCAAGAGACGGGTCGCTTCGCGGCGGGCAAGGCTGGTCTCGTCAGCCTCGACGTGGTCGGCCACCTTGCCCTTGAAGAAATCGCGCCAGAACAGGCGACGCGGCGCACCGCGGGGCACGAGGCGATCGACGGCGCGGCGATAGGAGTTGGCGAGGCGCCCCAGCTTGCCGAGCGAGCGCGGCAGGAGGCGGTCGATATCGGCGCGGATCATCTGGGCGAGAACCGGGCCGACACCTTCGGTGCCGATGGCAACGGCAATCGGGGCACGGTTGACGAGGGCGGGCGTGTAGAAATCGCACCAGTCCGGCTGGTCCACGGCATTGGCCGGAATGCGGGCGGCACGGGCGGCAGTTACAATGGCACGGTCGATGACGCCCTCACCTGTCGCGGCAAAGACCAGCCGCGCTCCCTCGACCTGCGAAGGATCGAAAGGCTCGGCGATCTGCTCGATCTTGTTTGCGGCGAGGAATGCGGCGTAATCGGCTTCCGGGGCATCGGCATAGGCGACAATGCGCGCTTCGGTGTTCTTCAGCAGGCGCGCCTTCGCATAGGCCTCGTCACCGTTTCCAAAAACGGCGGCGACCTCGTTCTCGACCTTGAAGAAGGCCGGAAAGACTGAAAGCTGTTTGTCCTGCTGCGTCATGAATCATCCGATGCTTGAGACCGACACTATCGCTTTTTCGACTGTCCAATTGAAGAAACATAAATCCGCTTGCCGAAGGGCCGGCGTATTTCTTTCCTAGCCATTTCGCCGTTGCGAGCAAAAGTCACCGGAGAATAATTCTCCATAAATTCTGTGAAGTTCCTGCAAGCCGACCCGCAAAAAGTTGAAGACAGGCAATCATTTTGCTTTCGAGGCTTGCCCGGCTGGGGCTAGGATCGCGCCGCACAACAGCGGAGCGCCCCGATCGTGACCAGCCCACAACTCACCCGTCGCCTGCTCGACGTGATCGAACACGACATCCTGCCGCTGACCGCCAAAGGGGTCGCTGCGGGGAACAAGGTCTTCGGCGCGGCCATCCTGCGCAAGTCGGATCTTTCATTGGTGCTTGCTGAAACCAACAACGAGTTGGAGAACCCGCTTTGGCATGGCGAGGTGCATACGCTGAAGCGCTTTTATGAAGGCGGTGATCGCCCCAATACCAAGGATCTGATCTTTCTCTCGACCCACGAACCCTGCACCATGTGCATGTCGGCGATCACCTGGGCGGGCTTCGACAATTTCTACTACTTCTTCAGCCACGAGGACAGCCGCGATGCCTTCGCCATTCCACACGACCTGAAGATCCTCAAGGAGGTCTTCGGGCTGGAGCCGGGTGGCTATCGTCGGCAGAACGCCTTCTGGCTCAGCCACGCGATGATCGAGATGGTGGCATCGGCTGATGACAGCGAGCGGCCGGCGCTGTTTGAGCAGGTGAGCCGCATCAAGGCGCAATACGACCGCCTTTCAGACAGCTACCAGTCGTCCAAGGGCGACAACGACATTCCGCTCAACTGAGCGATCAGACAGGACCATCATGGAAGCCTCCACCGATATCAACCGCCTGCTCGACATCATGGCGGCGCTGCGGCAGCCTGAGACGGGCTGCCCCTGGGACATTGTCCAGACCTTCGAGACGATCAAGCCCTATACGATCGAGGAGGCCTATGAGGTGGCCGATGCGATCGAACGACAGGATCCGGACGATCTCTGCGAAGAACTGGGCGACCTGCTCCTGCAGGTGGTTTTTCATGCCCGGATTGCGGAGGAAGCGGGACAGTTCAGTTTCGGCGATGTGGTCGAGGCAATCACGCGAAAGATGATCCGGCGGCATCCGCATGTGTTTGCCCGCTCCGATGCCGATACGCCTGAGGCGGTGAAGGCGCAGTGGGACACGATCAAGCAGCAGGAGAAGGCGGAGCGAGCGGCACGGCGCGCGGCGCGCGGCATAAACTCCGATCCGAAGGCTGGCCATCTCGGCTCCGTGCAACGCTCGTTTCCAGCGCTGACCGAGGCGCTCAAGCTGCAAGAGCAAGCGGCGAAGGTCGGCTTCGACTGGTCTGAAGCGGCCCCGATCCTCGACAAGATCGAGGAAGAGATCGGCGAATTGCGCGAGGCGCTGGCCGAAAACAAACCGGAGAAGGTCAAGGACGAACTCGGCGACCTGATCTTTGCGCTGGTCAATATCGGGCGGCACGTGGGGGCTGAACCGGAGCAGGCCCTGCGCGGAACGAATACAAAGTTCCGGAATCGATTCAGATACATCGAGACGGAACTTCAAGCGAATTATGAGAATTTGCTGGATGCTGACCTGGAGCGGATGGAAGAGCTCTGGCAGGCCGCAAAGACCCTTGAGCGGCAGATCGGCTGAACCCGCATGCGTTTAGACGAGCTCGATGTGGCCATTGCAGGTGCGGGTGTGGGAGGCCTCGCGCTCGGCACCCTGCTTGCCCGGTTTGGCGCCCGCGTCACGCTCTACGACCAGATGGAGGCACCGCGACCCATTGGCTCCGGCTTCGTGCTGCAGCCGACCGGAGCTCAGGTTCTGGCCTCCATGGGGCTGCTCGATCCGGTGGCCGCGCGCGGGAGACGGATCGACCGTATGGTCGGACGGCTGAAGGACGGTGGCAAACCCGTGCTCGACGTGGGCTACCGGTCCGGCGAATTCGGTACAGCCGTTCAGCGGGTGGCGCTATTCGACGTCCTCTTTGAGGCGGCGCGCGCCGCAGGTGTCACCTTCGAGCCGTCGCGGCGTATTGCCGGTATCGAGGACGGGGCACGCCCCTGCCTCGTCGATGCATTCGGCAGGCGCTCGGCCCCCGCCGACTTTGTCATCGATGCGATGGGCGCCAATTCGCCGATCGGCAACCGCCCGGACAGTGAACTAAGCTATGGTGCATTGTGGGCGACCGTTCCCTTCCCAAGCAGCGGTGCATTCCGGGAAAACCTGCTCGAACAACGTTATGCCCGCGCCTCGCGCATGGCTGGCGTGCTGCCGGTCGGGACGGCCCACGAGGGTGCGCCCGCCATGGCAACCTTCTTCTGGAGCCTGCGGACGGCAGACTATGCAGCGTGGCAGACGGCCGGGCGCGATGCGTGGCTCGAGGCCGTGGGCAGGCTCTGGCCGGATGCGGTGCCACTCGCGGCCGTCGCCGACCCCGTCCATGCCCGCTATCGGCATCTGACACGCCAGCCAGTGATTGGCCGCAATACGCTGAAGATAGGCGATGCCTGGCATGCGACCAGCCCGCAACTCGGTCAAGGGGCGAACATGGCCTTGCTCGATGCAGCGTCACTCGCCTCCGCATTCATTCACGCAGAGGATGCCGGCGCGGCCATCAGTCGTCATCTGCAGCAGAGGCAGATGCATGTGCGCAGTTATCAGTTGCTGAGCCAGGTTCTGACGCCGTTTTACCAGTCCGATAGCCGTCTGCTGCCGGTGCTGCGTGATCATCTGATTGCGCCTGTCACGACGCTGCCGGGGATCAGGTCGGTCATCTCGACGCTGGTGACCGGCGACCTTCTCGATCCGGTCGGTCGATTGCGGCTTCCCGAGACTTTCGGACCAGGGGCCGTGGCGCCGTCGCAGCCTTGATCGTCCATTCGCAGCAATCGTCGCCCCTGGCCTGACAACGGGGGTGCACAACCGCCACATGGGTCGCGGTTAAGGTGGCAAACAGCCCTTGGAAGACAGCGCCATGCCAGGGGCAGCCGGGCGTGGCCAGAGGATTTGCCTTGATCGACAGTGTCACCACGGGCTTGCGCCAGCCCCTCACCCTGCCCTCGAAATGACCGCTGCCGACGAAGGTCCAGGCGTGGCGGGCGATGGCCGACACCAGCAGACGCGACGCCAGAGCCGATGGCAACTTCGGCAGCAGCTTTCGTGCGCGCGGCGGGATGCGGTTTTCGACAACGTAGTTTGCAGTGCGCAGACCGGCGTCCGTTAGAACATGATCGGCCTCCTGCGCCGGCAGCGCCTGGCGTAGGGCTGTAAACAGAGCCTTGGGCTCGCGCTCATCGATCATCGCATGCGGCGGGTTGCCGAGATAGCGGGCCAGGCCGGCGGCTTCGTAGATCAGGCGGGCGACGCCGGATCCGTAGCGTGACGCGAGCGCCTGTCCCGTCTGGATTACGGCATTGGGGCCGATCCGGGCCGGACATGGACCCTTTGCCGCATCCGCTTCGTCCGCATGCTTAAAGAAGCTGGCGACGCCCCGGTCAGACGTGGACATCGTGGCTCTCCGGCCCTCCGCCGCAGGCCATGACGGGGGTGCGTGCCTCTTCCGCCTCACCGGCCTTGCGTGCACGCAGCTGGCTCGCGCGGTCAGAGGCCGCCTGCCAGTCGGCCATTTGGGCTGGTGCGATCTTGCGGCTCATGTCGAAGCCGAAATCGACCTTTTCCTTCGATTGCGGCCCCCAGTAATTGTGCTTGCCGAGGTCGTAGAACTTGCGCTCGAAGCCAGCCTTCATGAAGGCCTTGAGGCAGCCGAGCAGGTAGCGGCGGCGAAAACCCTTGCCGCGCCAGGGATAATGGAAGAGGGCCTTGATCATGTAGAAGCGGCGATAGTTGTTCATCACACGGTCGAGCAATTCGGCCCGGTCCATGGCGTCCGGTTTCATGATCGGCGTGACGAAGTTGTATTTCGAGAAGTCGAAGATCTCGACCTTGTCACCCAATTCCTGAAAGAGCGGCGAGAAGGGCCAGGGGGTATACATGGCCCAGTTGGCGAGATCCGGGTTCCAGTCGCGCGCCATGCGATAGGTCTCTTCCAGCGTCTCCGCCGTCTCGTTTTCGAGGCCAACGATGAACTGTGCCTCGGTGAAAATGTCGGCCTCACGTAGCAGCCGGATCGCCTTCTTGTTCTCAGCGACCTTGGTCTCCTTGTTGAAACGGTCGAGCTTCAGCTGCGCAGCGGCTTCCGTGCCGAGTGAGACATGGACGAGGCCGGCCTTGCGATAGAGCGCCAGATATTCCTCGTCGCGGATGATGTCGGTGACGCGGGTGTTGATGCCCCATTTCACCCTGTCGGGCAGGCCACGAGCGATCAGCTCCTCGCAGAAGGCGATGAACTTCTTGCGGTTGATGGTGGGCTCCTCGTCGGCGAGGATGAAGAAGCCGACCTGATGGTCGTTGACCAGCTTCTCGATCTCGTCGACCACCTTTTTCGGATCGCGGATGCGGTAATCGCGCCAGAACTTCCATTGCGAGCAGAAGGAGCAGGTGAAGGGGCAGCCACGTGCCATGTTGGGGATCGCGACGCGCACGCCGAGCGGCACATAGATGTACTTCTCCCATTCGAGCAGCGTCCAGTCCGGCTCGACGGCGTCGAAGTTCTTGACGGTGGGGGCCGCTGGCGTCGCGATGATCTTGCCGTCGTCGGTGGTATAGGCGAGGCCCTTGATACCTGCCCTCGCCTCTTTCCAGTCGCCGGCGGCAAAGGCGCGGGCGAGGTCTACGATGATCTCCTCGCCTTCGCCGCGCACGATGACGTCGATATAGGGCGCTTCGGTCAAGACCTGCTGATACATGAAGGTGGCATGGATGCCGCCCAGGACCCGGAGCGCCTGGGGGCAGACCTCTCTGGCGATCTCCAGGCAGCGCTCGGCCATGTAGATCGACGGCGTGATGGCCGTGCAGCCGATCAAATCCGGCTGCAGACGGCGCAGTTCGTCGCGCAACCGGTCCTCGGTCATGTCGTTGGTCATGGCATCGAGGAAATGGATGTCGGCAAAGCCGGCGGACTTCAGCGCGCCGCCGAGGTAGGCGACCCAGGCGGGTGGCCAGTTGCCGGCGATTTCGGCGCCGCCGGAATGATAGTTCGGATGAATGAAGACGACGCGCATGACCACCTCCCAAATGTGTCAACTAAAGTTGACACGCAGTGATGGGACGTCGTTTGACGTGGATCAAATGGATCCAGGAAGTTTTTTAACACTTTGCTGAGGGATACAGAAAAGACCGGGTGCGCTCAGCGCTCCCAGTCTTCCTTATCGGTTGGCCTCTTGCTCCCAAGCTTGCGCTCGAGTTCGTCGGCTTGGCGGTCGGTCAGTCGCACGTCGAGGCTGACGCTGCCGTCCTCGTGATCCTCGCGACCATGGACCACGGCATTGCCGTAGAGCCAGGAGACGACCGCCTGCTTGTCGGCAGGCACGGTGATCGTCGCCTCCGTCAACACGCCGGAGAGGCGCTGCGAGATGGTTTCGAGCAGGATGTCGACGCCCTCGCCGCTGATGGCGGAAACGGGGAGGACATTTTCGCGGCCGGCCGCTTTCTGCAGCAGGCCGTCGTGATTGTCGGGATCCAGACGGTCGATCTTGTTCCAGACTTCGATGATGCGCTCGGAGCGTTCCTTCTCGTCGATGCCGAGATCGTCGAGAATGCGCAGAACGTCCGCCGATTGGGCACCATTGTCTGGGTCAGACATGTCGCGCACATGCAGGATGAGATCGGCTTCGAGCACTTCTTCCAGCGTCGCGCGGAAAGCGGCGACCAGATGGGTCGGCAAGTCAGAGATGAAGCCGACGGTGTCGGACATGATGACGGTCCGGCCATGCGGCAGCTTCATGCGGCGCAGCGTCGGATCGAGCGTCGCAAACAGCATATCTTCGGCAAGCACGCCCGCACCGGTGATGCGGTTGAACAGCGTTGACTTGCCGGCATTGGTATAGCCGACCAGAGCCACGATCGGATGCGGCACCTTGCGGCGCTTGGCGCGGTGCAGCTGGCGTGTACGCACCACCTGTTCAAGCTCACGCTCGAGCTTGATGATCTTGTCCTGCAATTGCCGACGGTCGGCTTCGATCTGGGTTTCACCCGGACCACCCATGAAGCCGGCACCCCCACGCTGGCGTTCCAGGTGAGTCCAGGAGCGCACGAGGCGGCCCTTCTGGTAATTCAGATGAGCAAGCTCGACCTGCAGCGTGCCTTCCTTGGTGGAGGCGCGGCGACCGAAGATTTCGAGGATGAGGCCGGTCCGGTCGATGACCTTGGCGCCCCATTCCTTTTCGAGATTGCGCTGTTGCACCGGGGTAAGCGGATGATCGACGATGACGAGGCCTGCGTCGAACTCGTCGAGCAAAGCTTTTATCTCGGCGATCTTGCCGGAACCCATCAGAGTTGCCGGACGCGGCTGGTTGACCGCGACGATCAGGCCCTGGACGACAGTGAGATCAATAGCGCGGGCAAGGCCCATCGCCTCTTCGAGGCGCGCATCATTCGAACGGCTCGGCGCCGGCGGCGCGCCTTCAGGCAAAGGCTGAGGCCGCCCCTGTTTGAGGACGGGGACGATGACGACGGCCCGCATGTCATCCCGGGGCTTTTCGTCCTCCGGGATGATCGAATCGTTCTTGGTGTCTCGGCTGGTGATGATCTCAGTCCTGTCCGGCAGCGCTGTCTTCGCTCTCGAACATCTGCATCGGCTGACCCGGCATGATGGTCGAGATGGCGTGCTTGTAGACCAGCTGCGAGTGGCCGTCGCGACGCAACAGAACGCAGAAATTGTCAAACGACGTGACAACACCGGTCAGCTTCACGCCGTTGATCAGGAAGATCGTCAGCGAGATTTTCTGCTTGCGAACGGTATTGAGGAAAAGATCCTGCAGGTTCTGAGAACGTTCCGCCATGGCGCCGCTTCTTTCTTTCTTGCCGGCCTTTTTCGACCGGTGTGATTATTGTTCTTGCTGGCAAGGTGGGGAATAGGTCCCCTCGCCCCTCCACCGAAATGAGGTGGTATCAAATCACCGTCTTTTCCGCAATGTCGAAAAAGGCGGAACGGATGCGCTCGGACATGGCGCCGGGATGACCGTTTCCGATCGGTTGGCCATCGATTTCAACGATCGGGAAACAGATGCTCGTGGCCGCCGTGATAAACACTTCGCGGGCAGCGAGCATCTCGTCGCGGGAGAATTCCCGTTCCGCAACCTCTATCCCCAGCTTGGCCGTCACATCCATCAGTCCGGTGCGCGTGATGCCGCGCAAAATGCCGTGGTCGGCGGGACGCGTGACAAGGATACCGTCCTGATCGACGATCCAAACATTGGTGGCCGCCCCTTCCGTCACCATGCCGCGCGCGTCGATATAGATCGCTTCCTGGGCACCCTGTTCCTTCGCCGCCTGACGCGCCATGGCATTGGGCAGAAGACCGACACTCTTGATGTCGACGCGGTCCCAGCGGTTGTCCGGAAGTGTAATCGCCTTCAGACCCGTCTCGTTCTTCTTCGCAATGATCGAGGGATCGGTGATCTTGGCGGTGATGACGAGGCTGGGCGGCGTATCGGCAGAGGGGAAAACATGGTCGCGTCGGGCAACGCCGCGCGTCACCTGCAGATAGAAGAGGCCGTTCTTCACCCGGTTGCGCCGGGCCACCTCGCGGATCACCTGGGTGAGCGCTGCCCGGCTCATCGGGCATTTCATCTGAAGTTCCGAGAGCGAGCGGTCAAGGCGATCGAGATGGCGGGTCAGGTCGACGATCACGCCGTGACGGATCTCGCAGACCTCGTAGACGCCGTCGGCGAACTGATAGCCGCGATCCTCGATATGCACTGCGGCTTCCGAATGGGGAAGATAACGGCCGTTGACATAGGCAATGCGGGGCATCGGTTCAAACCTTCACAGATGCTGGCTATCAGAAATACTGGATCGACACGCGGAACAGCTGCTCGACATGGCGCACGGCATCGGCCGCTGCAAAAAGCACCACGCGATCCTTGGCCTTGATGCGGGTGTCTCCATTCGGCCGCAAGACCGTCTTGTCCCGGTAAATCGCACCGATGCGCAAGCCCGCAGGCAATTCCAGGTCGCGGAAGAACTTGCCGACCAGCGGCGAGGTTTCCAGCGCCTCGGCTTCAATGACTTCGGCCTTGCCCTTCTGGACGGCATAAACGGCGCGGATACGGCCTTTGCGCACATGCTGCAACACACGCGAAATCGTCACGGCACGTGGATTGATATAGGCATCGATGCCGATCGAGCCGGCGATATCATGAAAGGACGGGCTGTTGATCAACGCCATTCCCGACTTGCAGCCGAGGCGCTTGGCCATGGCGGCACTCAGAATATTGGTCTGATCGTTGTTGGTCAGCGTCACCATCAGATCGGCATCCTGAATGTCGGCCTGATGAAGAATGTTCTGATCGAGGGCCGAACCGTGCAGGACAATCGCATCCGACAGCTGATCGGACACGGTGAGCGCCCTCTCACGATCGCTTTCGATGATCTTGAGGCGAGTCTTCGGCGACATCTGACCGATCGTGCGCGCGACGTAGTGGCCGATATTGCCGCCGCCGGCGATGACGATGCGGGCCGCTTCCTGCTCTTCATGGCCGAAGAGACCAAGGGTGCGGCGGGCATGGTCGCGTTGGCAGATGACGTAAGCGAGATCGCCGACCAGCAGGTGATCCTGCGAGCGGGCGACCATCAGCTTGCCGTTGCGCCAGATCGCGCAGACGGTCGCCATCAGGTCGGGAAAGAGTTCGCTCAGCTGGTTAAGCGGCGTGTCGACAACGGGGCAATCCTCCATGCACTCGATGGCCAGCATGGCGATGTGGTCGTCAGCAAAGCGGACGATGTCGGTGGCGCCGGGAAAGGAGATGCGGCGGAGCACCATCTTGCCGACTTCGATCTCGGGTGAGATCGTCACGTCGATCGGGAGATTTTCCCGACTGAAGAGATCGGAATATTCCGGCAGAAGATAGTTCTGCGAACGAATGCGGGCAATTTTCGTCGGAACGTTGAACAGGGAATGCGCCACCTGGCAGGCGATCATGTTGATCTCGTCATAGAGCGTGACGGCGATCAGCATGTCGGCCTGATCGGCGCCGGCACGCGCCAACACGTCCGGATGGGCGCCGTGGCCGACATAACCACGGACGTCGAGCGTCTCGGTGATATGGGAGACGAGCGACGCCGAGGTGTCGATGACAGCGACGTCATTGTCCTCCTGCGACAGGCGCTCGGCAATCCCGTAGCCGACCTGGCCCGCACCGCATATGATGACCTTCATGGCGTTTTTCCTGCGCTCGCCCGATCCGGGAACCGGACTCGTTTGCCTTGCTTATACGCCAAGGGATTTCAGTTTGCGATGCAGAGCCGAGCGCTCCATTCCGACGAATTCCGCAGTCCGCGAGATGTTGCCGCCGAAGCGATTGATCTGCGCGATCAGATAGTCGCGTTCGAACATTTCACGTGCCTCGCGCAATGGCAGCGTCATGATGTGGGTATCGTTTCGCGCAGAGACCTTGGGCAGCATGTCGGAGAGGTCCTGCGGCAACATCTCCGCCGTGATGGGAGCCTCGGGGCTGTCACTCTGGGCGAGGATCATCAGCCGCTCGATATTGTTGCGCAGCTGGCGAATGTTGCCCGGCCAGTCGTTTGCCTGGAGCACGGCCATCGCGTCCTCGCCGATCTTGCGCTGGCGAATGCCGGCCTGCTCGGACACCTGGCGCATGAACATATCGACCAGAAACGGGATGTCCTCGCGTCGCTCGGCCAGCGCCGGAACCTTGACAGGTACCACGGCCAGACGGTGGAACAGATCTTCGCGGAAACGCCCTTCGGCGATCATGCCCTCAAGATTATAGGCGCTGGAGGAGATGATGCGGACGTCGACCTTCACACGCTTCGATCCGCCGACACGCTCGAACTGCTGTTCGACCAGGACACGGAGGATCTTGTTCTGCGTCTCGCGCGGCATCTCACCGATTTCGTCGAGATACAGGATACCGCGATGGGCTTCCTCAAGGGCGCCGATCCGGCGCGGCTGGCCGGGCGTACCCTCGGTGCCGAACAGAGCCATCTCCATCCGGTCAGGCGTGATCGCGGCCGCGTTCAACGAGACGAAGGGGCCGGCGGACCGGCTGGAACGCTTGTGGATCATGCGGGCCACCAGTTCCTTGCCGGAACCGGAGGGACCAAAGATCATGATACGGCTGTTGGTCGGCGCGATCTTTTCGATGGTCTGGCGGAGTTGCGAGACGGCGACCGAGGTGCCGATCAGTTCCACGGCGTCGCCGGTGCGCCTCTTGAGATCTGAGACTTCGCGCTTCAGCTTGGAATTCTCCAGCGCACGCTCGGCGATCAGGATCAGCCGGTCGGCCTTGAAGGGCTTTTCGATGAAATCGAAGGCGCCACGCTTGATGGCGGAGACGGCCGTTTCCACATTGCCGTGGCCGGAGATCATCACGACCGGCAAATCCGGGTGACGCAGCTTGATCTCGTCCAGCAGGGCCAGGCCGTCGAGACGGCTGCCCTGCATCCAGATGTCGAGGAAGACGAGACGGGGCACACGGTCGGAAATCGCCGCCAGGGCGCTGTCGGCATCATGCGCCGTGCGGGTCTCATGGCCTTCGTCGCTCAGAATGCCCGAGACAATCTCGCGGATGTCCTCTTCGTCGTCGACTACCAGAATATCAGAGGCCATGGACCTTTTCCTTGTCGTTCTCGCTGTCGATGGCGGGCGCTTCGGCGCGGGGGAGGATGATTCGGATCATCGCGCCCCTGCCCCGGTCGAAATCGGCCGGAGCGTCATGCAGCTCAAGCTGTCCGCCATGCTCTTCTATGATTTTCTTGACGATGGCGAGACCGAGACCGGTGCCTTTCTCGCGCATGGTCATATAGGGTTCGAGGATCCGGTGCCGGTTTTCCGTCGGCAGGCCGCGACCATTGTCGATGACGTCGACGGCAAAGCGGTCATGGGCGTGGTCGAAATAGGAACGGACCATAATCTTGCCCTTGCCGATTTCCTCAGCCGGCACAGCCTCGATCGCCTCCACGGCATTCTTGACGATGTTGCTGACCGCCTGAGCCAGCATGCGCGCGTCAAAGCTGCCTTCCAACGGCTCGTCGCCGAAGTCGCGCTGGAACTCGATTTCGCTGCTGCCGATTTCGCGCAGGAAGACTGCGTCCGTCAGCACTTCCCGCAAATCGGTCCGCTGCTTGGTCGGCTTCGGCATCCGGGCAAATGCGGAGAACTCATCGACCATTCGGCCGATATCCTCCACCTGACGAACGATCGTGTCCGTGCACTGGTTGAACACAGGCTTGTCGTCCTCGGCGATCTGTTTGCCGAAACGACGCTTGAGGCGCTCGGCGGAAAGCTGGATCGGGGTCAGCGGGTTCTTGATCTCATGGGCGATGCGGCGCGCGACGTCCGCCCAGGCGGTCGAGCGCTGCGCCACCACGAGGTCGGTGATGTCGTCGAGCGTGATGACATAACTGTCTTCCGAGCCACCGGTCTCTTCGCGGGTCACCTGTACGTTGAGTGTCCGCTCCTTGCCGCCTCGGATCATGTTGATCTGCTCGCGATACTCGCCGCGATGGCGCACGGCCGCCTCATTCAGCACCCGGTCGACCTCCGGGGCAACAAGGGACAGCTTCTCTCCGATCAACTGGTCCGCCGGCAGGGCGAGGAAGAACTCGGCCGAAGGGTTGACGATGGTGACGATGCCATTGTCCTCGACGCCGATCACGGCCGCCGTCACGCCTGAAAGCACGGCCTCGATGAAGCGGCGGCGGTCGTCGACTTCGTCCTTCGCTTCGAGAATTTCGTCGCGCTGCGAACGGATCTGCGAGACCATCTTGTTGAACGTGCGAGACAGGCTGCCGACATCGCCATCGGCGGCACGCACTGGCACCAGAACGTTGAGATTGCCCGAGGCGATGCTATCAGCAGCCCCGATCAACAGACGGATCGGCCTGACGATGCGGTCGGCAACGGCAATGGCTGTCCAGATGGCGGCCAGAAGGACGATCAACGCAAAACCGAGATAGAGGATCGCAAAGGCAATCTGCAGCGTGGTGCGGCCGTCCTCCATGGATTTGTATTCGGCCGTGTTTTCCTCCATCAGCCGCATGGCCTGCATGACCTTCGGGTCGACCGCACGGATGGTGTAAAGGAACGTGCCCGAGATGGAATCGAGCTTGATGATCGCGCCAACGAGGTTGGTCACACCCGGCGGAATGAGCGTCGGCTGGCCGGCGGCCGCGCTTTCCAGCGCATCACGCGGGATCGCGGGCAAGGGCTTTTCCGTATCGATATCAGCCTTGGTGATGGCCGAGCCGTCCTCGCGGACGAGGAAGGCGCCGAGCATGCCGCGCCCTCGCGCCTGGCGGGTCATCAGCTCTACGAAACCGGTGCGATCCAGATAAAACAGTGCACGATTGCGCTCCAGGTCATTGGCCATGGAGATCGCCTGGCCCTGCAGATAGCTGGCGTTCTCCAGCATGTAAGCCTGAGCGACGTTGAGAGATGACGAGACAATCGACTGCGTGCGAATCGAAAACCAGCGGTCGAGGCCGACATTCAGCGTGATCGAAGCAAAGATTGCGACGAGGATCGCCGGCGTAATTGCGATGATCGAGAACAAGGCCACGATGCGCACATGCAAACGGGCCGCCGCCCGTCCGCGGTTGCGCGCCCTGAACAATCGCAAAACCTCGCGGCCGATCAGGAACATCAGGCCGACGATGAACATCGAATTGACCACGGCCGAGGCGACCAATACGCGCGACGTCGGCTCGATCGGCGTCAGGCCCAGGAGGATCGGCAGGGTGAAGCTGGCGCAAAGCAGCGCTCCGCCGGCGAGCAGAAGGCCAGGCAGCGCAAAGGATGCCCTACGGTCCTGCGCCATCGCCGCTTCAACATCCGCGGCGGAGGCTCGCCTCACCCTTGCCATTCAATTCCCCCGGATCCGCCGGAACGGATCTCATCTTCACGACCGGCAACGGGGCCGGATCGGTATTTCCTGCTCTGCGGACAGTTTCCGACAGAGGTCAGCGCCCTGGCGTAAAAAGCAGTTCGCCGCATCACGTGGCTTTTGAGCAACGCAATGTGGCGAAATTGCAACGGAGCTTTGCCTGATGTCAAGCCGAACGGGAACTGCGATAGACGGAGACACCGAGTTCCCGGATCTTCTTGCGCAGCGTGTTGCGATTGAGACCGAGAAGATCTGCAGCCTTGATCTGGTTACCACGCGTGGCCGTCAGGGCCGCGAGAATCAGCGGGTATTCCATCTCCGTCAGAACGCGGTCATAGAGGCCCGATGGCGGAAGCGCTTCACCGAAGGAGGCGAAATAGGTGCGCATGTTTTCTTCAACCGCCTGGGAGATGGTCATCGTGCCGCTTGCCACGCCGACCTTGGCGATCGGGCTGTCGGAAATATCCGCGCGCAGTTCCTGCTCGACCACTTCGCGGGCGATCACGTCTTGGGGATACAGCGCCATCAGGCGGCGCACCACGTTCTCCAATTCGCGGACATTGCCCGGCCAGGCATAGGATTTCATCACTTCCAGCGCTTCCTGGTCGAAACGCTTGGCGTCCAGGCCTTCCTTCTCGCCCTGCTGGATGAAGTGACGGACGAGATCCGGGATATCTTCGGCGCGATCGCGCAGCGGCGGCAGGCGGAGTGGCACGACGTTCAGGCGGTAATAAAGATCTTCGCGAAACAGGCCCTGATTGATCGACTGCTTGAGATCCTTGTTGGTCGCCGCGACGATCCGAACATCGGTGCGGATCGGGGTGCGCCCGCCAACGGTCGTATATTCGCCCTGTTGCAGGACGCGGAGAAGACGGGTCTGGGCATCCATCGGCATATCGCCGATTTCATCGAGAAAGAGCGTTCCACCTTCCGCCTGTTCGAAGCGGCCGGTCGAGCGGTTCTGCGCGCCGGTGAAGGCGCCCTTCTCGTGACCGAACAGTTCCGATTCGATCAGGTCGCGCGGAATGGCGGCCATGTTGATGGCGACGAAGGGACCGTTCCGCCGCTTGCCATAGTCGTGCAGCGCCTTGGCGACCAGTTCCTTGCCTGTCCCCGACTCGCCGGTGATCATCAGCGTCAGGTCCGTCTGCATCAGGCGGGCGAGAACGCGGTAGATTTCCTGCATGGCGGCCGAGCGGCCGACCAGCGGCATGCCGTCCTGCATGTCGTCGTCGAGGCGGGCCGGACGCTTCTTCGGCTCGGAGAGCGCGCGGCCAATGATGGCAATCAGTTCCGTCAGGTCGAAGGGCTTAGGCAGGTAGTCGTAAGCTCCCTTTTCCGAGGCCTTGATGGCGGTCATGAAGGTGTTCTGGGCGCTCATGACGAGGACCGGCAGATCCGGGCGCGCCTTCTTGATGCGCGGCAGAAGGTCGAAGGCGTTTTCATCGGGCATCACAACGTCAGTGACGACGAGATCGCCCTCGCCCGCCGAAATCCAGCGCCACAACGTGGCAGCATTGGAGGTGATCCTGACATCGTAACCTGCGCGGCTCAGCGCCTGGTTCAAGACCGTGCGGATCGCAGCATCGTCGTCTGCAACAAGGATCGTGGCTGTCATCAGTTCGTTCCCGAGGATTTGGCAAGGGGCGCGTCGTCGAGCGCCGTCTCTTTCGACATGGGCATGAGGACCCGGAATGTGGTGCGGCTGGCCTGACTGTCGCATTCGACGATGCCACCATGGCCGCCGATGATCTTGGCGACCAAGGCAAGGCCGAGGCCGGAACCGTTCGTCTTCGTCGTGATGAAGGGATCGAAGAGATGCGGCAGGAGATCGGAGGGCACGCCCGGGCCATTGTCATGGACGCAGAATTCGAGCGGCAGCGAGATCTTCTCCCGCGAACCTGCCACCGACAGACGAATGCCTGGGCGGTATGCCGTGGTCAGCTGGATCTCGCCATCCGAGCGCTCACCGATCGCTTCGGAGGCGTTCTTGACGAGGTTGAGGAAGACCTGCACCAGCTGGTCCCGGTTGGCAAAGACCGGCGGCAGCGAGGGGTCGTAGTTCTCGGTGATGCGGATATTGCGGGCAAAACCCGCCTTGGCGACGGCCTTCACCTGGTCGAGAACCGAGTGGATGTTGATGGACTGGCGATCGACCGGCCGCTCGTCGGAAAAGACCTCCATGCGGTCGACCAGAGAGACGATGCGATCGGTCTCGTCGCAGATCAGGCGGGTCAGAGCCCTGTCTTCGTCGGTCACGGCGGTCTCAAGCAATTGGGCCGCACCCCTGATCCCAGACAAAGGGTTCTTGATTTCATGCGCCAGCATGGAGGCAAGACCGGTGACCGACCGTGCAGCGGCCCGATGGGTGAGCTGGCGGTCGATCTTGTCGGCCATCGAGCGTTCCTGGAACACGACAACCACATTGCCCGGCTGGCCGAGAACCGGCGCAACGTAGAGATCGACCAGCTTTTCCTGGCCGAGTCGCGGCGACGATAGATCGACACGGTATTCGTTGACCGGAGCGCGACGTTCTCGCACCTGCTCGATCAGCGACAGTAGCGGGCTTCCAAAAGGGATGAAGGTGGAGAGGCGGTAACGCGCCAGATGGGCCGCACTCGCGCCGAAGAAGGCTTCCGCCTCCCAATTGGCAAAGGCGATATGGCCGTTCGCATCCACCATCACCACCGGGTTCTGAATGGCGTTCAGCACGGCCATGGCGAGGGCGTTGCTGCTCGCGTTGTCGTTCGCCGTCATGCGGCCTCCTGTCTGGCGCCGGCGCCGCTGTTGCCCGAGAGCGCGCGCTCCAGAGCCTCGACGACGAAGCCCGTGTCCTTCGATGTCATGATTGCCGCCTTGGCATCGCTCGCGAGTTCCGCTGCGTGGCGATCGAGATACCAGCCGAGATGCTTGCGGGCGTGGCGAACGCCGACCTCGGCACCGTAGTGCTCCAGCATCATGCGGTAATGTTCGATAACAAGTCCCGGAATTTCGGCGGCTTGCGGGCCCGAATGTCCAGCGAGCACGCCGGCATGCCATGGCCTTCCCTGACAACCGCGTCCAACCATCACCGCGTCAGCGCCGGATCGGCGCAGGATCTCATGCGCATCATCGATCGTCTCGACATCGCCATTGGCAATCAGGGGGATGCGGATCGCCTCGCGGACCGCCGATATCGCATCCCAGTCGGCGCGCCCCTCGTAAAACTGCATGCGGGTGCGGCCGTGGATCGTGATCAGTTGAACTCCGGCAGCTTCGGCCCGGGCGGCGATGTCTGGCGCGTTGATCGAGGTTTCGTCCCAGCCGAGGCGCATCTTGACCGTGACGGGGATCTTCACAGCCTTCACCGTCGCTTCGATCAGGGACAGGGCATGATCCGGCTCGCGCATCAGAGCGGAGCCGGCATAGCCACCGATCACCTTCTTGGCCGGGCAGCCCATGTTGATGTCGATGACGTCCGCACCATTCGCCTCGGCAATGATCGCCGCTTCCGCAAGCCATCTTGCCTCGCGTCCGGCCAGCTGGACCATATGCGGCGTCAGGCCGGCGCCCTTGAGGCGCGACCAGCTTTCAGCGGCGTTGAAGACGAGTTCGCGGCTTGCCACCATTTCGGTCACCACCAGCCCGGCACCGAAGCGGAAGGCCAGCTGGCGGAACGGCAGATCGGTCACGCCAGACATCGGCGCGAGCACCACACGGTTCCGAACCGGAACCGTGCCAATGCTGAAGGGCGTGTCCAACGCAACGGAAATCAAATGATTATCTTTCAGGCAAAGAACGCATTTGCATTATTTTTAGACAGTCGTCATTGGCTTGCCAAGAGGCAAAGCTCACGCATCGATAAAAAATCGTGCAAATGCTGGAAAAGCCGGTGCCGAGCCGATAGAGCACGGTTGCGAAGACAATGTGTCATGGACCAGGCGGGGCGATGGAGCAAGAGCTGAGCGGAACAATCGGGATTGTCGTGGTGGCCGCAGGCCGCGGCGAACGCGCCGGCACATCCGCAGAAGGACCAAAGCAATACCGGAGGATCGGCGGCAAAGCCGTCATCTGGCACACACTCAAGGCCTTCCTCGACTGGCCCGGAAGCGGCCCCATCGTCGTCGTGGTCCACCCCGATGATCATGAACTGCTGCAGGCGGCGATTGCGGATCTACCGCAGAAACAGAAACTGATTGCAGTCAACGGCGGCTCAACGCGCCAGGCTTCGGTCTTGAATGGTTTGCGCGCCCTGCGCGGCCACCCGATTGACCACGTCATGATCCAGGACGGCGTCAGGCCCTTTGTCGATCGCGGGCTCCTGGAATGGATTGCAGCGGCACTTACCGGCGGCCAATCCGCCGTACTGCCCGCCATTCCGGTCGCCGACACGATCAAACGCGCAGATGCCGCCGGGATCGTCGCAGCCACCGTTTCTCGCAAGGACCTCTTTGCAGCACAGACCCCGCAGAGCTTTCACTACGAAACGATCCTTGCCGCCCACGAGCGAGCCGCAAACGAACTGGAGGCAGACTTCACCGACGACGCCTCCATCGCAGAATGGGCGGGCATTCCGGTTCATCTGATCGAGGGCTCGATCGACAATGTCAAACTGACCGTGCAAAGGGATATCACCATGGCCGACGAGAAACTTAGAGGCGGCACCCTGCCCGACGTTCGCACCGGCAATGGTTACGACGTGCACCAGCTGGAAGCGGGTGATGGCGTCACCCTCTGCGGTATCTTCATTCCGCACGACCAGAAGCTGAAGGGACATTCCGATGCCGATGTCGCATTGCACGCGCTCACCGACGCGCTGCTTGCGACCTGTGGAGCCGGCGATATCGGCGACCATTTCCCACCCTCAGACATGCGGTGGAAGGGCGCGGAATCGCGGATCTTTTTGGAGCATGCCGCCAAGGTCGTCCACGCTGCGGGCGGCACGATCATGAATGCAGACATTTCGCTTATTGCCGAAGCGCCTAAGATCGGGCCGCATCGCCAGGCGATGCGGGAGAAGCTCTCCGAGATCCTCGGCATCTCGCTTGATCGTTGCTCGGTGAAGGCGACGACCAATGAGACGATCGGCTTCGTTGGCAGACGCGAAGGCATTGCTGCGATCGCGACGGCAACGGTGGTCTATCAGGGAGCCGTGTGATGGGCATTTATCCGGCTGACATCGAGCACCAGGCTGCCGCGATTATCGCGGCTTACCGCGATCTTGGCTGGATGCTCGCGACGGCAGAATCCTGCACGGGTGGGCTGATTGCGGGCGCTCTGACCGAGATCGCCGGTTCGTCGGCCGTCGTCGACCGCGGTTTCGTCACCTATACGAACCAGGCCAAGATGGATCTGATCGGTGTTTCAGCGGCAACGCTGGAGGTTTTCGGTGCCGTCTCTAAGGAGACGGCGCTGCAGATGGCGCATGGGGCGCTGATGCGTTCAAGCGCCGAAGTTGCCGTGGCCGTTACCGGCATCGCCGGACCGGGCGGTGGATCGGTGGAGAAGCCGGTTGGGCTCGTTCATCTCGCCTTGAAGACCCGCTCAGGTCTCATCGACCACCGGCAGATGCGCTACGGCGAGATCGGCCGTGATCAGGTCCGGCTGGCAACGGTCGAGACAGCGCTTGAGATGCTGGCGGCCGCCGTTCAGGCCCCGGCGTAGATCTTGTCGGCGCGTGTCTCAAAGGCTTCCGAGAACATGCGGAAGGCGCGGTCGAACATAGAGCCCATGAGCGCACCGAGGATTCGGTTCTTGAATTCGTAATCGATGTAGAAATGCACGGCACAACCGCCCTCGCCGGCCTCTTCGAAGCGCCAACGGTTATCGAGATACTTGAACGGACCTTCGATGTATTTGACATCGATCGTCCGGTCTGCGGGCGTTAGGAGCACCTGCGTGGTGAAGGTCTCGCGGATCGCCTTGTAACCCACCGTCATGTCGGCCAGCAGCAACTCCTTGCCTTCACGCTCGCGGCGCGAACGGATGGTCAGTGCCTCGCAAAGAGGCAGGAATTCCGGATAACGCTCGACGTCTGCGACCAGCGCGTACATACGGTCGGGGGAGTGCTTGACGAGGCGGCGGGTTTCGAACTGAGGCATGATCCGCACTTAATCGCGGATGCCAGCAAGATCAAGCAGCTGCGCCATTTCGCCATGGGATTTCAGGGTTATCACGGGTACGGACGGGCCGTGGCGATCGATTTCCTCGATGATCCCAAGGGAAAATCGGCGTTCGAAGTTCCAGATGTAGGAGAGGAATTCGCGGTCGGGCCATTTTTCGACGCACCCATCGGCCATATCGGGACGGTGCTTTCCGACATAGCGGCTGGCCCTTTTGTACACGCCCAAAAGGCAACGCCAACGGGGCAGCCTCACCCAGATCACCAGATCGGTGCGCGGCAGGCGAATGTCAAAGCTTGATGGGTTGGTGCCGTCGAGAAGCCATTTGTCTGATCTGACGATTTCTGAGAGTATCAGTCTCTGTTCGGCCCTGGGACGTTCAACCCAATTCGGCAGCCAGAAAATTTCGCGATCCATCGAGTGATTGGGAAGATCGAGAGAGGCGGCGAGCTTGCGAGAAAAGGTGGACTTGCCTCCACCGGAGCAGCCGATCACGCAGATCCGGCGGGCTCTGAGCAGATGGGTTGCCGCAGCTTTGCCTGTCGACACATCAAACATCCGTCAGGCCACTCAAGCGGCAGCCACGGGTCTGATCTGATCTATGCCTTTCGCAGTCTTACTTGCCAGCGCAAGGTCGTAGGTGCGCTGAAGATTGAGCCAGAATTCCGGAGTGGTCGAGAAGTATCGGGCCAATCGCAGAGCGATCTCGGCGGTTACGGAAGAACTGCCGTCATCCAACGCTTCCAATGTCGTAATTGGAATGCCGGTTTCCGCTGCAACCCTTGCCGATGACAAGCCGAAGTCCGCGATGAAGTCGTCGAACAAGACGCGACCGGGATGGATGGGCTCTTCAGGCAAATGCAGCATCTCACACCTCAGTGATAGTCACAGACTTCGACGTCGAAAGCATCCCCGTCAACCCAACGGAAACAGATCCGCCACTGATCATTGATGCGGATCGAATACTGGCCTTCCCGGTTGCCCTTCAGCGCTTCCAGTCGATTGCTTGGCGGCACACGCATATCTGCGAGAACGTTAGCCGCATGCAATGCCATCAGCTTTCGTCTTTCACGCTCGACCACGTCTGGCGGGAAACCGCGAACCGCCGACGTTCTGAAAAGTTGTTCCGTCAGTTTGTCCTTGAAATCTCGTATCATGATTTCACCCAAACCGACAGAGCCGAGGCCTAGATGCGCACGACTTGAAGCTTCTCCCGCGCCGCCTTCAGCCGTGCGAAGTCATCGCCGGCATGGTGCGAGGAGCGGGTCAGCGGGCTCGACGAGACCATCAGGAAGCCCTTGGTATAGGCGATATCCTCGTAGGACTTGAACTCTTCCGGCGTGACGAAGCGCTCGACCTTGTGGTGCTTGCGGGTCGGCTGAAGGTACTGGCCGATGGTCAGGAAGTCGACGTCGGCGGTCCGCAGATCGTCCATCAATTGCAGGACTTCGTTCCGCTCTTCGCCAAGGCCGACCATGATGCCTGATTTGGTGAACATGGTCGGGTCGAGTTCTTTCACCCGCTGCAGCAGACGCACGGAGTGGAAATAGCGGGCGCCTGGGCGGACGGTTAGGTAGTTCCCCGGCACGGTTTCCATGTTGTGGTTGAAGACGTCGGGCTTGGCGGCGACGACGCGCTCCAGGGCACCGGGCTTCTTCAGGAAGTCCGGGGTCAGGATCTCGATCGTCGTTTGCGGCGATGCGGCGCGAATGGCCCAGATCACCTTTTCGAAGTGTTCGGCGCCACCATCGGCGAGATCGTCACGGTCGACGGAGGTGATGACGACGTGGGAGAGGCCCATCTGGCGCACGGCCTTGGCAACATTTTCCGGTTCATCCAGGTCGAGCGCGTTTGGCTTGCCGGTCGCGACATTGCAGAAGGCGCAGGCGCGGGTACAGATCTCGCCCATGATCATGAAAGTCGCGTGCTTCTTGTCCCAGCACTCGCCGATGTTCGGGCAGCCGGCTTCTTCGCAGACCGTCACCAGTTTGTGCGACCGAACCAGCTCGCGGGTCTCGTGATACCCCTTGGAGGTCGGCGCCTTGACGCGGATCCATTCCGGCTTGCGCAGCACTTCGGTGTCGGGCTTGTGGGCCTTTTCCGGGTGGCGAACGCGCTTCTCGTCGGCCGGGGCCGGAACGAGATTGGTCCTGTCGAGGATGGTGACCATAATGAAGACCCTTTGTGCCGCAGGAGCGGCCTTTGTGGTTTATCGCCGCACGAGCTTGGCGATGAAGAGAAGAATGCTTGCACCGACAAAGCTGGTGATCAGATAACCGAGCCAATCGCCAGCGACGAAGATGCCGAGACGGCGGAAGATCGCGGCGGCGATCACGGCGCCGATGATGCCGATGATGATGTTCATGAAGACGCCGAAGCGCATGTCCATGAGCTTTCCCGCGAGCCAGCCTGCAAGGCCGCCGAAGAAGATCGTTGCGAGAATTCCGACTTCAAACCCTGCCACGGCGTAATCCTTTTCAAACACTCGGTTGGAACCTGCCGCCTATATAAGCGGCAGACGTCACGGCGACAACTGGCTCAGGCGTTGAGCACGCGACCATAGGCGTCGAGCACGCTTTCCTTCATCATTTCCGACAGCGTCGGATGCGGGAAGATCGTGTGCATCAGTTCTTCTTCCGTGGTCTCCAGGTTCATGGCGACCACGAAGCCCTGGATGAGTTCGGTGACCTCTGCGCCGACCATGTGAGCGCCGATCAGTTCGCCGGTCTTCTTGTCGAAGATCGTCTTGATCAGGCCCTGGTCTTCGCCAAGCGCGATCGCCTTGCCATTGGCATTGAAGTTGTAGCGGCCGACGCGGATTTCCCGGCCCTCAGCCTTCGCCTTGGCTTCGGTCAGACCGACAGAAGCGACCTGCGGATTACAGTAGGTGCAACCGGGGATCTTGGCCTTGTCCATCGGGTGAACATTGGGCAGGCCTGCGATCTTCTCAATGCAGATGACGCCTTCATGCTCGGCCTTGTGGGCGAGCATCGGAGGACCTGCGACGTCGCCGATCGCGTAGAGACCCGGCACATTGGTCTTGCCGTAGCCGTCGATGACGATGCAGCCGCGATCGGTCTTCACGCCGAGCGTTTCGAGGCCGAGGTTCTCGATATTGCCCTGGACGCCAACGGCGGAGATCAGGCGGTCAGCGGTGATCGTCTGCACCTTGCCGTCCTTGGTTTCGACATGGGCGGTGATGGAATTGGTGCCCTTCTCGACCTTGGAGACCTTGGCTTCGGTGATGATCTTCAGGCCGCGCTTTTCCAGCTGCTTGCGGGCGAAGGTGGAGATTTCCACGTCCTCGACCGGCATGATGTTGGCCATCAGTTCGACAACGGTCACATCGACGCCCATGGAGCGATAGAAGGAGGCGAATTCGATGCCGATCGCGCCTGAGCCCATGACCACCATGGACTTCGGCATGAAGTCCGGCTTCATCGCCTCGAAATAGGTCCAGATCAGCTTGCCATCCGGCTCGATGCCGGGGAGCGCACGCGGGCGGGCGCCCGTCGCGACGATGATGTGCTTGGCGGTGTAGGTGCCCTCGCCCAGAACGCCCTTCGGGATTGGGTTCTGCGGCTCGACGACGGGCTTGGTCATCTTGCCAACCACGACTTCGCCGGGCTTCGAGAGCTTGGCTTCGCCCCAGATCACGTCGATCTTGTTCTTCTTCATCAGGAAGCCGACGCCGCCGTTGAGGCGGGCCGAGACGCCGCGCGAACGGGCGACCACGTCCTTGACGTCGGCGGTCATCGTGCCGTTCAGCGTCAGGCCGTAGGATTTGGCGTGGTTGGCATGATCGAGGATCTCGGCCGAGCGCAGCAGCGCCTTGGTCGGGATGCAGCCCCAGTTGAGGCAGATGCCACCCAGATGCTCGCGTTCGACGATCGCGGTCTTCAGGCCAAGCTGGGCCGCGCGAATGGCGGTGACGTAACCGCCGGGGCCGGAGCCGATGATGATGACGTCGTAAGCATTCGACATGGGCGCTTCCACTCCTCGGTTTCCTGCGAACCTCCGCTCAAGCGGAGGTTCGGTTCGGGATTGGAAGCGAGCGCCTCAGACTGCAGGCTTCTCGGCTTCCGGTTCGTGACGAACCAGCATCCCGTAGATTTCATCCTTGAGCTGCATCCGCTTCTTGCGCATTTCCACGACATGGAAATCGTCTGCAGGCTCGACATTCGTTTCGGCGCGGTGGATGGCCCGGTTCACATCATGATAGGTCTCGAACAATCTTGCAAAGTGACCATCCGTTTCCTTCAGATGACGCATCAGCGCGACGTGTTCCGGGAATTCCACTGCCAGTTCGTGCGGTGTGTTCGACATGATCCCATCTCCTCTGTCGGGGTTATGGGTACAGGTTAGACGCAGCGCACAAGACCTCCTTGATTTTGATCAACGCACCCCGACGGAGAGATCAGGACGCGGTCTTTCTTCAAAGCCCCAGCAGCATCCGGACAATGGGCTCAAGGCCACGTCCGATTGCGCGGGTGTTCTCCGCATCGAGATGGATACCGTCGAGCGGCGTGGTTTCAGCAACCGAGCCCGCATCAAAAAATGCACAACCGGCTTCGTCAGCCGCATCCCGATACATGCTGGCCAACATGGCCCCTTCCTCAACCGAGTGATTGAACATGGCACCAAATATTGCGTTCGCGGTTTCCCGGATCGGCGGAGGGGAAACGATCAGCACTTCAGGGGCCTCGAACTCGAAGCCCCAATCGTGCTTCTCCACCAATTTGACCAGGCGTTTCACACCGCTCGTTGCACCGATCGCTGTTCCCTGGATCCCGCGTTTGAGATCATTGGTTCCCAGCATGATGATGACGAGATCGATCGGCTTGTGCGTGGCAAGCAGGGTGGGCAGCAACTTCACCCCGTTGCGCTCGCAATCGCCGAGATGATCATCATAAGCGGTGGTCCGTCCGTTCAGACCTTCGGCGATCACCCGGACACCATGGCCGAGCGCCTTCTGCAAGACGCTCGTCCAGCGGTCCTCATAAGCATGCCGACCCAGATTTACCGGGTCGTATCCCCATGTCAGGCTGTCGCCGTAAGCGAGAACGGTCTTCATCGCACCGCTCCCCCTCGTCAGACGAGCATGCCCATCGGGTTTTCGATGTAGCGCTTGAAGGCGCCGAGCAGTTCGGCTCCGAGCGCACCGTCGACGGCGCGATGGTCGGTCGACAGCGTCACGGTCATGACGTTGGCGATCTTCATCTCGCCGTTCTTTACCACGACGCGCTCCTCGCCCGCACCCACGGCCAGAATGGTCGCATGCGGCGGGTTGACGACGGCGGCGAAGTTCTTGACGCCCATCATGCCCATGTTGGACACGGCCGTGGTGCCGCCCTGGTATTCTTCGGGCTTCAACTTGCGGTCCTTGGCGCGCTTGCCGAGGTCCTTCATCTCGTTGGAGATGGCGGACAGCGTCTTCGTCTCGGCCTTGCGGATGATCGGGGTGATCAGGCCACCGGGGATCGAAACGGCAACGCCGACATCGGCGTGCTTGTGCTTGACCATGTTGCTGTCGGTCCAGGAGACGTTGGCATCCGGGACATCGCGCAGCGCAAGGGCCATGGCCTTGATCACCATGTCGTTGACCGAGAGCTTGTAGGCCGGCGCGCCATCCTTGCGGGGTGCAGCGTCGTTCAGCTGGGCGCGCAGGGCCAGCAGCGCGTCCAGTTCGCAATCCACCGAGACATAGAAATGCGGGATGGTCTGCTTCGATTCCTGCAGGCGCTTGGCAATCGTCTTGCGCATGCCGTCATGCGGCACGAGGTCGTAGGAACCGGCTTCGAACAGCTTGAGCACGGCTTCTTCCGAAGCGCCCTTGGCGAGTGCCGGGGCCGGTGCGGCAGATGCAGCAGAGGGTGCTGCGGCTGTCGCCGGCTTCGCCCCACCGGTGCTGACGGCCTTTTCGACGTCGCTCTTCACGACGCGGCCCTTCGGACCGGAGCCGGAGACGGCGTTGAGATCGAGGCCAGCCTCCTTGGCGAGACGACGCGCCAGCGGTGACGCGAAGACGCGATCGCCGGAGGAAGCCGTTGCAGGAGCAGCCGCAGGTGCCGGCGCAGCAGGGGCTGCAGCCGGAGCCGGAGCAGCTTCTACTGCCTTCGGTGCCGGTGCGGCTTCCGCCTTCGGGGCAGCCGGCGCGGAACCGCCGCCAGCAGCGGCGGCGGCCACGTCTTCGCCATCGGCGGCGAGGATGGCGATCAGGGCATTGACCTTGACGGCTTCGGTGCCGGCCGGAACGACGATCTTCGCCACCGTGCCTTCATCGACGGCTTCCACTTCCATGGTCGCCTTGTCGGTTTCGATCTCGGCGATGACATCGCCTGATTTGACCTTGTCGCCTTCCTTGACCAGCCACTTGGCCAGATTGCCCTCTTCCATCGTCGGAGAGAGCGCCGGCATGGTGATGTTGATCGGCATGGACCTACCCTCCCCTTACTTGTAGCAGACGGTCTTCACCGCCAGGACCACTTCGCCGACATTCGGCAGAGCGAGCTTTTCGAGGTTCGCCGCGTAAGGCATCGGAACGTCCTTGCCGGCGATCGTCAGGATCGGCGCATCGAGATAGTCGAAGGCCTGCTGCATGACGCGGGTGGCGATTTCCGTGCCGACGGACGACTGCGGATAGCCTTCCTCGACTGTGACGAGACGACCGGTCTTCTTGACGGATTCGATGACCGTCGGAAGGTCCATCGGACGGATCGTGCGCAGGTCGATCAGTTCGACGTCGATACCTTCCTTCTCCAGCTCGGCGACAGCCTTGACCGAATAGGTCATGCCGATGCCCCAGGAAACGATGGTGGCGTCCTTGCCGGTCTTATGGATGCGCGCCTTGCCGATCGGCAGGACGAAATCGTCGAGCTTCGGAACCTCGAAGGACTGGCCGTAGAGGATCTCGTTTTCGAGGAAGATGATCGGGTTCGGGTCGCGGATCGCGGCCTTCAGCAGGCCCTTGGCGTCCGCTGCCGTATAAGGCATGACGACCTTGAGACCCGGGATCTGGCTGTACCAGGCCGCATAGTCCTGGCTGTGCTGGGCAGCGACGCGGGCAGCAGCCCCATTCGGGCCACGGAAGACGATCGGCGCGCCCATCTGGCCGCCGGACATGTAGAGCGTCTTGGCAGCCGAGTTGATGATCTGGTCGATCGCCTGCATGGCGAAGTTGAAGGTCATGAACTCGATGATCGGACGAAGACCCGCCATGGCCGCACCGACGCCGACGCCGGCAAAGCCGTGTTCGGTGATCGGCGTGTCGACGACGCGCTTTGCGCCGAATTCAGCCAGCAAGCCCTGGGTGATCTTGTAGGCACCCTGATATTCCGCGACTTCCTCACCCATGATGAAGACATCAGGATTGGCGCGCATTTCTTCGGCCATGGCTTCGCGCAGCGCTTCACGCACCGTCATCGTTACCATTTCGGTGCCAGCCGGAATATCCGGATCGGCGGCAACATCGACCTTCGGCGCTGCCGGGACGGTGTTGTCGGCCTTGGAGGACGGCTCTTCTGAGGCTTCGCGCGCCTTGCCACCGGCGGCATCGGCGGCCGCGGCCGGCGTATCGGCGTCCTTCTTCGGAGCCACGGCGGCATCGGCGCTTTCGCCGTCCTGCAGGAGGACTGCAATCGCCGTGTTGACCTTGACGTTTTCCGTGCCGGCGGCGATCAGGATCTTGCCGAGCACGCCTTCGTCGACGGCCTCGACTTCCATCGTGGCCTTGTCGGTTTCGATTTCGGCGATCACGTCGCCGGACTTGATGGTGTCACCTTCCTGCTTGACCCACTTGGAGAGCGTACCCTCTTCCATGGTCGGAGACAGGGCGGGCATGAGGATTTCGATCGGCATGGGTTCCCTCCCCGATTACAGCAGGATGTCGGTGTAGAGCTCGGATGCATCCGGCTCCGGATCGGCCTGGGCGAAATCGGCCGAGTCGGCCACGATGTCGCGCACGTCCTTGTCGATCGCCTTCAGCTCGTCTTCGGTCGCCCAGCCCTTTTCGAGCAGACGGGCACGGACCTGTTCGATCGGGTCATGCTCGGAGCGCATCTTCTGCACTTCGTCCTTCGAGCGATACTTGGCCGGGTCGGACATGGAGTGACCGCGATAGCGATAGGTCTGCATCTCGAGGATGACGGGGCCCTTGCCGGCACGGCAATGCTCGACCGCCTGATCGGCTGCCGCCTTGACCGCACGCACATCCATGCCATCGACCTGAATGCCGGGAATGTTGAAGGACACGCCGCGCTGGGAGAAGTCGGTCTGGGCCGACGCGCGCGAGACGGAGGTCCCCATGGCGTAGCGGTTGTTTTCGATGATGTAGATCACCGGCAGGTTCCACAGGCGAGCCATGTTGAAGCTCTCGTAGACCTGACCCTGGTTGGCAGCACCGTCGCCGAAATAGGCGAGCGAGACATTGTCATTACCGCGATATTTGTTGGCGAAGGCGAGACCCGTGCCGAGCGACACCTGGGCACCGACGATGCCGTGACCGCCGTAGAAGTTCTTCTCCTTGGAGAACATGTGCATGGAGCCGCCCTTGCCCTTGGACAAGCCGCCCCGGCGTCCAGTGAGCTCGGCCATGACACCGCGGGCACTCATGCCGCAGGCCAGCATGTGGCCGTGGTCACGATAGCCGGTGATGACCTGATCACCCTCCTTCAGCGCCATCTGCATGCCGACGACGACCGCTTCCTGGCCGATGTAAAGATGACAGAAACCACCGATGAAGCCCATGCCATAGAGCTGGCCGGCCTTTTCCTCGAAACGACGGATCAGCAGCATTTCGCGATAGGACGCGAGCTCCTGCGCCTTGTCGAACTCGGCAACGATACCGGTGGTCAATTCTTTTTTGGCAGGCTTGGCCGAAGGCTTCCGACCGGTCGCAGTCGCGGATTTGCGCGGCGCCATTCATCCCTCCCGTGGGTTATGGTTGGTCTATTGTTGAACGTAGAATAGGGAAGAAAACAGGCATCCGCAATGCCAGAAATGCATAGGTCATATTCAGACCAAGCACCTGATACCACATTATAATTTCTGATTAACCGGATCTCGGTTTATCAGAAATAGGTGTTGAATATCACGATTTCATCAGGGCGCGACATGTTGAGCTGGTAGCGCGCCTTTTCATCGATGATGTCTTCGTCAAGCGAACCATCACTCAGCAGGCTGACTTCCTTTTCCAACTGCATGCGCTGCTTCACCAGCTTGTCGAGCTCGGCGCTTCTCGCCGCCTGCAGACGGTCGAATTGCTGACCGGCCTTCAGGCCATAGTCACCATGGATGGAATGGTAGCCGAAATAGGAGAGGAACGCGATGGTGATGGCAGGAAGGGCAAAACGGCCGTATTTCTTTTTCTTGTGATGTCTGGTCCACATGCCGACAACTGCCTTACAACGCATGACTTTCCGTCAAACTAGCGGGGATGTCTTAACCGATCGTTGACCGCAATTGGCAGGAAACAAAAAGCCCGCGCCGGAGAACCGACGCGGGCGTAAAATTCAGCGCTTTTCCGTGTTCAGCCGCGCAGGATCGAAGTCCCGGCATAGACCGCCTGCGGACCGAGTTCTTCCTCGATGCGGATGAGCTGGTTGTACTTGGCGGTGCGGTCGGAACGGGCGAGCGAGCCGGTCTTGATCTGACCGCAGTTGGTGGCAACCGCGAGATCGGCAATCGTCGAATCCTCCGTTTCGCCCGAACGATGCGACATCACGGCCGTGTAGGCAGCGCGATGTGCGGTCGAAACGGCGTCGAGGGTTTCCGACAGCGAGCCGATCTGGTTGACCTTGACGAGGATGGAGTTGGCAACGCCCATCTTGATACCGTCGCGCAGGCGGGCCGAGTTGGTGACGAAAAGGTCGTCGCCGACGAGCTGAACCTTCTTGCCGATCTTGTCGGTCAGGGTCTTCCAGCCGTCCCAATCGTCTTCCGCCATGCCGTCTTCGATCGAGAAGATCGGGTACTTGGCAGCGAGTTCTGCGAGGTATTCGGCCATGGCTTCCGGCTCGAGCGTGCGGCCTTCGCCTTCGAGCACGTATTTGCCGTCCTTGAAGAATTCGGTCGAGGCGCAGTCGAGCGCGATATGCAGGTCTTCGCCCGGACGGTAGCCGGCCTTTTCGATCGACTTCATGATGAAGTCGAGGGCGGCCGGAGCCGATGCGAGACCCGGCGCGAAGCCGCCTTCGTCACCGACATTGGTGTTGTGGCCGTCGGCGGCAAGCTGCTTCTTCAGGGTGTGGAAGACTTCCGAACCCATGCGAACGGCGTCGCGGATGGTGTCGGCGCCAACCGGCACGATCATGAACTCCTGGAAGTCGATCGGATTGTCGGCATGGGCGCCGCCATTGATGATGTTCATCATCGGAACCGGCAGGACATGGGCGTTCGGGCCGCCGACGTAACGGTAGAGTGGCAGTCCGGCCGACTGGGCCGCAGCCTTGGCGACAGCGAGCGAGACGCCGAGGATGGCGTTGGCGCCAAGGCGTGCCTTGTTCGGCGTGCCGTCGAGCGCAATCATCAGATTGTCGATCTGGATCTGGTTTTCAGCCTCATGGCCGCCGATCGCATCATAAATCTCGCCGTTGACGGCTTCGACAGCCTTTTCAACACCCTTGCCGAGGTAACGCGAGCCACCGTCGCGCAGTTCGACGGCTTCATGCGCGCCGGTCGAGGCGCCTGAGGGAACTGCGGCGCGGCCGAAGCTGCCGTCTTCGAGATAGACGTCGACCTCGACGGTCGGGTTGCCGCGGCTGTCGAGGATCTCGCGGCCGATGATGTCGGTAATGGCGGTCATGTTCGCTCCCTGGTGACGGAAATTGGACAAGGCTCGGCGGCCGATCATGAGGCATGAAGCCTGCGGACCCGCCTGTGAGTCATCCTCTCTTATCCGATGATCCGGAAAATACAATGACGGATCGGAGCGACAAAGACTGAAATCTAATCGATTTAAAGAACCAGCGCCGGCGCCAAGTCGGCTTCAACCGATTGAAGCGCCGGCAAAGGGGATTCATACAGCCTTGGCGATGTCGTCAAACGCGATCAGTTTTTCGAGCAGACGGCGCATATTGTCGATCTGGACCATGTTCGGACCATCCGACGGCGCATTGTCCGGGTCCTGATGTGTCTCGACGAAGAGACCACCGACGCCGACGGCGACTGCCGCGCGCGCCAGCGTTTCAACAAATTCGCGCTGACCACCGGAGGAGCCGCCCTGCCCGCCCGGCTGTTGTACGGAATGGGTCGCATCAAAAACCACCGGGGCACCCATGGCCGCCATGATGGGTAGCGAACGCATGTCTGAGACCAGCGTATTGTAACCGAAAGACGCGCCGCGCTCGCAGAGCAGGACATTGGGATTGCCGCTGGCATTGAGCTTGTTCAAGACGTTTTTCATATCCCAGGGCGCGAGGAACTGGCCCTTCTTCACATTGATCACACGGCCGGTCTTGGCGGCGGCGACCAGAAGATCGGTCTGGCGGCAGAGAAAGGCCGGAATCTGCAGGACATCGACTGTCGGGGCGACTGCAGCGCACTGTTCTTCCGTGTGGATGTCGGTCAGGACCGGAATGCCATATTCCTTCTTGATGTCGGCAAACACCTCCATCGCCTTTTCCAGGCCGATGCCGCGCTCAGCAGACAGCGAGGTGCGGTTGGCCTTGTCGAAGGACGACTTGTAGACGAGGCCGAGGCCGAGTTCGCGGCAGAGCTCGACCAGCCGACCGGCGATCATGAAAGCATGGTCGCGGCTTTCCATCTGGCATGGGCCGGCAATCAGGGCAAAGCGGCCCTTCTGCGAGAACACGGCCTTGCCTTCGCCTTCACCGACGACGACTTCGGAATTGGTCACAGTGCTCATTTCAACTCCTCGAAGGCGAAGGCGACGCCCTGGCCCTTTTCCGGCGCGACCACTAGGCGCGCACCCGTTTTGTGATAGCGGACGCCATTAGCAGCGAGGCAGGCTTCTGTCACGCCGAGATCACGGCTCTTGACCACGACCACGGCTGCCAGAAGGCCACGCTCAGAGCGCGAATTCGGAAGTCCGTAATTCGCCGCCAGCCCCTCAGGCGTCAGCGCATCCACGATGGCGTTGGCCGTTGCCATCGACAGGCCGAAGGAATGGGCCGTCACGGCACGCTGGCCCAGCACCGTTTCCAGGAGATATTGGAAGTCGCTCGGATTGTCCTCGCACAGCACGATCCGGGCAAGTCCCACGGCGCCGTTCGCATGGACCAGAAGCGCTCCACGATCGGCCGGCAAGGGGTTCACACGCTGGCACGAAAAGGCAAAGAAATCAGGTGATCGCAGATCGGCAGCAAAGGCGAGCCGGAAAGATCCTTCCACAGTGCGCCCATCGGGAAAGCGGAACTCGCGGGAAAAGCGCAAGAGATCGCCGCCGCTCATTCCTTCGGCGACAAAGCGGGCATGGTCCGCCTCCGCATCGTCGGACTTGACGACAATGGCCGAGAGACCGTCCCCCCGCCGGAAGCGGAACGCCTGATCGCGTGCGACAAAGACATTGCCGATCCTGGCCGCTTCAAGACAGTCTTCGCGGCTGCCGATGGCGAGGGGTTCGAGATAGGTGTCATCGCCGAAAAACACGCAGGCGTTTTCCGTGCCGAAAGGATGGCGGGCGTCTGCGGCGACGGTAAAGCCAAGCTGCGTGAAACGATGCCGGGCGGTATCGAGGTCAATCACCGGCAGGACGAGGTGGTCGACGGCGCGGGGCGCTGGATTTGTTTCAGTCATGACAGAGACCTTCGTTCGCCGAGACACTTAGGAACGGCCCGACTGTTTTGTAAGAGCTTCGATCGCCTGGCGCAGGGTATCGATCTCGGCACGCGTTTCGCGCAGTTCCTTCACCACCTGTTCGTCGATCTTGTGATGAAGGGCGAGAACCTCGATCTCAGCCTTGAGATTGATCTCGTAATCCTTGGCCGCCATGAAGCGGTCCCGTTCCGCCTGGCGATTCTGGCTCATCATGATGATCGGCGCCTGGATGGCTGCGACCATGGACAAAAGAAGATTGAGGAAGATGAAGGGGTAAGCATCAATCGGGCGCGCTGCCAGAATGACCGTGTTGAGAATCACCCAGGCGACCAGAAAGAGCAGGAAGCCGATGATGAAACTCCAGGAACCGCCGATCCGCGCGATGCTGTCTGCCACGCGTTGACCGAAGCTCGAACCGGCAAGGAAATCCTCACCGGCATTCGTCGAAACCGTGCGTCGCTCCCGCGCCTTTTTCAGGACCTTCTTCTCGGCCGATGTCAGTTGATCGACCTGCTTACCGAGCAGGGTCTTTTCCAGGTCTTTCAGCATTTCGATCTTCTCACAGGAGCTTGGAAGGGATCCGACAGGGACAGGTGTCACCCGATTGACAGGGATAGGTCCGATGGCCGCAGTCATCCGGTGACGGTGAAGACGCCTATCGCATTTTCGCGACGGTTGTTCACGGAAATTTATCCACTTGCGGAACACAAATGGAACATATAGTGTCTGTTCTGGATTTGTTTCACAAACGGGGCTCTGCATATGCTGACGCGCAAGCAACAGGAACTGCTTCTCTTCATTCACGAACGGATGAAGGAATCGGGCGTGCCGCCTTCATTCGACGAAATGAAGGATGCCCTCGATCTTGCGTCGAAATCTGGCATTCACCGACTGATCACGGCCCTTGAGGAACGCGGTTTCATTCGCCGGCTTCCCAATCGGGCGCGTGCGCTTGAAGTCATCAAGCTGCCGGAAGCCTATACACCCAGCCTGCAGCCGCGGCGCGGTTTTGCACCGAGTGTCATTGAGGGCAGCCTGGGCAAGACGCCGCCGCCTGTGCCCGCCAGACCGAGTGTCGAAGACCAGAATTCCTCCGTCAGCGTACCGGTCATGGGCCGAATCGCGGCCGGGGTGCCGATCTCGGCCATTCAGAACAACACCCATGACATCACCGTTCCCGCCGAAATGATCGGTGCCGGCGACCATTACGCACTTGAGGTCAAAGGCGATTCGATGATTGACGCCGGCATCCTCGATGGCGATACCGTCATCATCCGCAATGCCTCCAACGCCAATCCGGGCGACATCATCGTCGCACTCGTTGATGACGAAGAAGCAACCTTGAAGCGCTTCCGTCGGCGTGGCGCTTCGATCGCTCTGGAAGCGGCCAATCCGGCTTACGAGACGCGGATTTTCCCGCCGGACCGGGTCAAGATCCAGGGCAAGCTCGTCGGCTTGATCCGCCGATATCACTGACGGACAGGCATTGCGGGATTGTGGGGGCCGTTTTTCCGTTCCGTCTCGCTGTCGCTATCTTTGTCCTTGCTATCTCCTGAGTCTATGCCGTGCTGCCTGGCGGTTTCGCCTGTGCGCCAATCGTAGAGACGATGGATTGTCCAGGGCCGTGGCGGGCCTGACAAGGCGGGCGAGATCTCAATCGTCTTGTCGTGGTGGGCGCCAAGCCGGATTTCCACGGCGCCGCTTGTGCGCAGTGTTGTCTCGCTGAGGAATGTTGCAGTCGACCGGCAGCCTTTCATGCGGCTGCGGCCCCCAAGGATGACGATATCGGCGACGTCGCAGGCAGGTCCGGCAAGATCCGGGCGGTCAACGGTCAACACCGTCCATCCATCAACAAGTTTTGCGGCGCAGGCGCTGCGGATGCAGGTGAAGCGGTCCGTTTTGGCTGTCTGGACCAGTTGCTCGAGCGTTTGTCTCGCCAATTGTATCGTCGCGGAATCCCAGGTTTCTTCCTTCTTCCAGTCTGCAGGCGGCGGGAGCACGGGTGCACTTTCCATACTCGGGGGCAGATGGTGGTCGGCGGCCAGTGCCGGCTGCCATTGATCGAAGAGGAAGGGGGGAGGGCGTTTGCGATTGCTTGCAAGGACCCTCCCCTCCCCCACCCGCTCTTGTTGAGACCAAAAGCCGACCATGCGGCCATCTTCGCTGACCAAGAGGTCCGCCGGCTGTTCGCCAGAACGCAGAAAGGCCGCTGCCAAGGTGACGATGAGAAGCACGGTGCCGCCGTGCCGGAGCCCGGTGTGCAGAAGGGTCATCAGCAGAAGAGCGACCACAACAAGCACCGGAAACCAGGTCGGCTGTCGGGGAATGAAGGCTGCCTCTCCCCAACCGGCGACGGTGTGGGCGACCACCAGCACGAGATCGAGCCCGCCTCCCATGATCCAGAAAAAGGGGGCGTCGAGACCGAACGGCATCGCCAGCATGGCAATGAAGCCCGCCGGCATGACGATGATCGAAATCAGAGGCATGGCGGCAAGGTTGGCCTCCAGCCCGTGCGTCGACAGCCGATGAAAATGGGTAACGGCGAAGATCGCTGTCGAGAGCCCGCCGATCAACGAGGTTGCAAGCGTTCCGCCGACAAACTTGGCGGCAAAGGTCGCCAGTTTTCCAGAGGTGGATGTTGGCGTCGGCCAGATCGAGCGCGGCGCCTTTCTCCAAGCGGCATAACCCGCGATCAATGCTGCGGTTGCGGCAAAGGACATCTGGAAACTCGGCCCCATTACCGCCGAAGGCTGGGCAATCAGGATGATCGTCGCGGCAACGGCCAGATTGCGCAGACTGATGGCAGGTCTGTCGATGAGCACGGCAACCAGCATGATCGCCGTCATGAGATAGGCCCGCAGTGCCGAAACCTGGTAGCCTGAAATGAGGACATAGGCTGTGGCCGCCAACAGCGCACCGCCAGCGGCAATCTTCTTGACCGGATAGCGCTGCGCCAGGCCTGGAAAAAGGCTCAGCAGAGCGCGCAACCCGACAAAGAAGATGCCGGCAGCAAGCGCCATGTTCAGGCCGGAAATTGCGGTGATGTGGGCGAGACCCGACAGGCGCAGCGCGTCCGTCGCCTCCTTCGACATCGAGCGGCGTTCGCCGGTTATGATGGATGCGGCGAATGCGCCGGTGTCTCCGGGCAAGACTTCATGGATACGGTCTGAAATCCGGTCGCGCAGTGAAAACAGCGATTGGTCCACCTGCGTCCACAGATCGCTCTCGGCCGCACGCGCAATCGACGGGCGCTCGGGTGCGCCGAGAAAAAAGCCGACAGCGCCGATGCCGGCGAAATAGCTCTGAAAGGCGAAATCGTTCATGCCGGGCAGCGCCGG
Organism: Rhizobium sp. AG855; assembly: GCF_003610655.1. Classification (NCBI taxonomy): domain Bacteria; kingdom Pseudomonadati; phylum Pseudomonadota; class Alphaproteobacteria; order Hyphomicrobiales; family Rhizobiaceae; genus Rhizobium; species Rhizobium sp. AG855. The sequence continues at coordinate 1,638,323 of NZ_RAQG01000003.1, forward strand.
CCCCGACGGCGGAGAGAGCCGCACGCGTCCGGTGATCGGGTCACCAATCCGGACCACTCCATGACGGCTGCGGGCCAGCAGCGAGATGCGTTGCGGAGGGCGCCGAAGTACGGGGTCTGCGGTTGCGGACAAACGGATGACATAGCGCCATTCGCCAGCGGCCCCTGCCTCCCGCCGCTCCACCACTCCGGTCACCGTCGTTACCACCGGGGCGTCAAGAATGATCGTCGCCATCCTCCGCGTTTCCGCGTCCGCCAGCAGCATTCCGGCGACCACCATCAAGGCCGCCAGGGACAGCGCCCGGCGGTTCGTTCCGGCAAGACTGAACCAAAGGGCGATCAGGGAAAGTGGCAGAAGTGCCAACAGGATCGTCGTCGACGGGGGCACAGGGAGGCTGAACCAGACAACTTCACCAAGACCCATACAGACAGGAACAAAGTGGAAGAGGTGGCCCTGCCCGCTCTCCTTGCCAGCAGCAATGCGTATCTCTGCGGGCAGGCTCCGGAGCCTCACGTTGAGGCGCGCGACCCGGCTCCTGGTGGGGCGGGAGACCGGATGATCGGTGCGCAATGGCGGCGCGAATTCGCCAAGCGGCGCGCGCAACGCCTCCCCCTCGACATCAGGATTATTCTCGCGCAGATGCACCATCTGAACTCAACCCGCAGCCCGGCGAAAAACGCGGGCGCAGAGCAGAATAGGCCATCCGCACCAGACAATCAAAGCGTGTGTCAGACACTCCGCCAAACGCAAATCAACATGCAAATCGATTAGAACCGTCCGGTTCGATTGGCGTCGATTTCGCAACGCACAATTTGCCCTTTGGATAGCTTGGCATTAACTTCCGTATCATATAGCTACATCAACACGCTTAACCGATGGCGGCTTTTTGGAGACGCCTTCCCGCCAATTCCGGAGGATTAGCATGACGGACAAAAGCGCTTCTTTGAAACTCGGGGACAAGACGGTCGACCTGACTGTCAAGGGCGGCACGATCGGCCCTGACGTGATCGACATCGCGGCCCTCTACAAACACACCGGCGCCTTTACCTACGATCCGGGCTTCACCTCCACCGCGTCCTGCGAATCCAAGATCACCTATATCGACGGCGACGAAGGCACGCTGCTTCATCGCGGCTATCCGATCGAACAGCTCGCCGACAAGGGCGACTTCCTTGAAGTCTGCTATCTGCTGCTCTACGGCGAACTGCCGACGCCGGCACAGAAGAAAGACTTCGACTACCGCGTCACGCACCACACCATGGTGCACGAGCAGATGAGCAAGTTCTTCTCCGGCTATCGCCGCGACGCCCATCCGATGGCCGTCATGGTCGGCACTGTCGGCGCGCTCTCGGCCTTCTATCACGACTCGACCGACATTACCGATCCGCACCAGCGCATGGTCGCGTCGCTGCGCATGATCGCCAAGATGCCGACGATCGCTGCCATGGCCTACAAGTACCATGTCGGCCAGCCCTTCGTGTATCCGAAGAACGATCTCGACTACGCGTCGAACTTCCTGCGCATGTGCTTTGCCGTGCCGTGCGAAGAGTACAAGGTGAACCCCGTTCTGGCCCGCGCCATGGACCGCATCTTCATCCTGCATGCGGATCACGAGCAGAACGCGTCGACTTCGACGGTCCGTCTCGCCGGCTCCTCGGGTGCCAACCCGTTCGCCTGCATTGCGGCCGGCATCGCCTGCCTCTGGGGCCCCGCCCATGGCGGTGCGAACGAAGCGGCCCTCAACATGCTGATGGAAATCGGCTCGGTCGACCGTATTCCGGAATATATCGCCAAGGCCAAGGACAAGAACGATCCGTTCCGCCTTATGGGCTTCGGTCACCGGGTCTACAAGAACTACGACCCGCGCGCCAAGATCATGCAGAAGACGATGTATGAGGTTCTCGAGGCAACCGGTCACGGCGACGACCCGCTCATGAAGGTGGCGCTCGAACTCGAGAAGATCGCGCTCAACGACCCCTACTTCATCGAAAAGAAGCTCTACCCGAATGTCGACTTCTATTCAGGCATCACGCTGCGCGCGCTCGGCTTCCCGACGACCATGTTCACCGTTCTGTTCGCGCTTGCCCGCACCGTCGGCTGGATCGCACAGTGGAACGAAATGATCGAAGATCCGCAGCAGCGCATCGGCCGTCCGCGTCAGCTCTATACCGGCGAGCCGAAGCGCGACTACAAGCCGATCACCGATCGCTGATCACACGCCACAGACATATTGGAAGGCCGGCACATCGCCGGCCTTTTGCATTTCGGTTCATGGCATCAGACCCGCCGGGCTCGCCCGGCACGGGTTTCCGTTACTGGACCTCACCGACAGCTGAAACTGCTGCGCCGGGCGCTGCGCGCCATCACTTTTCTGTGCCGGCGGGGCAGAGATACCCTCCTGCCTCTTTTCGACCGGATACGCCTTCAATTCCTTTGATCTTTGTTCTAAGGAAGTCCACCCGCTTCGCCCGTGCGAAGATCAGTCAAGAGGTTCATGCGTCCCGATGCTCGTCATATTGAGAAAAGTTTCCCAGACCCTGTTCGCCAAGATCCTGCTGCTTTTGCTGGTGGCATCCTTCGGCGTGTGGGGCGTTTCGGCTTCGCTGTTCACCAGCAATTCCGACACGGTGGTGGCCGTGGGCGACCAGACGGTTTCGACGCGGGACTTCGCCTTTGCCTATCAGCGCCAGGTTGCCGATCTCAGCAATCGGTTCGGAACCCAGTTGACCACCGAACAGGCCAAGGCCTTCGGGGTCGAATCCATGGTGTTCTCCCAGCTTGCTGCGGGTGCGGCCCTCGATCAGCTGGCATCGGACATGAATCTCGGCCTGTCGCAGGACCGGCTTGCCCAGCTGATCGCTGATGACCCGGCATTCAAGAACTCGGCCGGCAACTTCGATCGTGCACTGTTCACCTCGCGCCTGCGCAATTCGGGCCTGCGCGAAGACGACTACATCCAGGAGCGCTCCAAGGTCGCGATCCGCAGCCAGATCGTCGATGCGACCGCAGACGGTTTCGTCGCTCCGAAGGTCCTCGTCGATGCGATCAAGGATTATCGTTACGAGAACCGCGACATCAACTATCTGCTGCTCTCCAACGCCAATATCGACCCGATCAAGGCGCCTGACGACGCGACGCTGAAGACATGGTTCGATACGACCAAGTCGCGCTACCGCGCACCGGAATTCCGCAGCTTCACCTATGTGAAGCTGGAGCCGGCCGACATCGCCGACAAGGCATCCGTAAGCGACGAGGACATCAAGGCCGACTACGATCGGCGCAAGGCGACTTATGAGATCGCCGGAACGCGCACGATCGAACAGCTCTCGTTCGAGACGCGGGAACTGGCCGACGCTGCCGCCGCCGAGCTTACCAAGGGCACGAGCTTTGATCAACTCGTCACCGACCAGGGCAAGACGGCGAGCGACGTGCTGCTCGGCGATTTCTCCAAAGATCGCCTGCCGGACGTTGCACTTGCCGATGCGGCCTTCGCAGTGAAGGCTGAAGGTGGCACGACGCCGGTTGTCGAAGGCGCACTTGGCCCGGTCATCCTGCGTGTGACGAATATCAAGGAAGGCCGTACGCGCAGCCTCGATGAGGTCAAGGACGAAATCCGCGAGGCCCTGGCCGAATCGGCCGCCATTGCCGATATCACCGCTGTACACGACCAGTTCGAGGATCTGCGGGCGGGCGGCTCGACGCTCAAGGAAGCGGCTGACCAGTTGAAATTGAAGGCCTTGACGGTCACCGACATCGACCGTCGTGGCTTCGACACGCGCGAGACCGAAGTTGCAGGCATTCCCGAACGCGACGCCCTTCTGGCAGAAGTCTTCCGCACCGACATCGGTGTTGAGGCCCTGCCCGTCAATCTCGGCAATAACGGCTACATCTGGTTCGATGTCACGGACATCAAGGCAGAGCGCGACCGGGAACTTGCGGAAGTGCGGGAAAAGGCAGTGGCCGACTGGACCGCGGAACAGCAGCGCACCGCGCTCGGTGCCAAGGCCGAGAGCCTGCGCAAGCGTATTGCCGATGGTGGCAAGCTGGCAGACGTGGCTGCCGAACTCGGCCTGACGGTCGAAAGCAAGGCCGGCCTTACCCGCCGCACCGAAGATGCGGTTCTGGGTCCGGCTGCGATCACCGCTGCGTTCAGCGGGCCGGAAGGCACTGTCACCAGCGCATCGGGCGGCGATCCGGCGACCCAGATCCTTTTGACCGTGACCGCTGTTCGCGACCAGGCCGCAGGTGGCGTGTTGAGCAACGAGGACGAGCAGATCGTCTCCATGGCCAATTCGGCTGGCGACGACATTCTCGACCAGATGGTCGGACAGTTGCAGGCGCAATATGGCGTGACATTCAACCAGGCGCTGGCCCAGCAGGCCATCGTTCGCTAACGCCGACGTCAGGGGGAGCACGTCCATGTCCGGGTTGAAACCCTTCATCGCGAAGATCGCGAGCCGCCAATCTCTGACCCGCCAGGAAGCAAGCGACGCGTTCGAGATCCTGATGTCCGGCGAAGCGAGCATGGCGCAGGTTGGCGGATTTCTGATGGGGCTGCGCGTTCGCGGCGAAACGGTCGACGAAATCGCCGGAGCTGTCTCGATCATGCGCCAGAAAATGGTCGTGGTCGACGCACCGGAAGACGCCATCGACATCGTCGGGACAGGTGGTGACGGTACCAATACCTACAATATCTCCACCCTCGCCGCGATCATCGTGGCGGGCGCCGGCGTGCCTGTGGCCAAGCACGGCAACCGCGCGCTGAGCTCAAAGTCTGGTACCGCCGATGCGCTCTCGCAGCTCGGTGTTAAGCTCGACATCGACCCGCAGACCATTTCCCGATGCATTCACGAGGCCGGCATCGGCTTCATGTTCGCCCAGATCCATCACCCTGCCATGCGCCATGTGGGCTCTGCCCGCGTCGAGCTCGGTGCACGCACGATCTTCAACATCGTAGGGCCCCTTTCGAGCCCGGCTCAGGTGAAGAAGCAGCTGTTCGGTGTGTATTCGCCGGAATGGCTGGTGCCTGGGGCTGAAGCGCTGCGAGATCTCGGCCTCAGCAGTGCATGGGTTGTCCACGGAAGTGGTCTGGACGAGATCACCACAACCGGCCCTTCTCTGGTTGCGGCGCTCAAGGACGGCGAGATCAGCACCTTTGAATTGACGCCAGCCGATTTCGGCGTGGCCGAGGTCGCGCTCGATGCGATCCGAGGTGGCGATGGTACGGTGAACGCGGCCGCTCTGCGTGATGTGCTTGGCGGCGCAAAGACGGCCTACCGGGATGTGGCGCTGTGCAACGCTGCCGCCTCGCTCATCGTCGCCGGAAAGGCCAAGGACGTGACCGAAGGCATGCACCTTGCCAGCCAGTCGCTCGACAGTGGCGCCGCCGCACGCGCCCTCGAAAAGCTGATCGCCATTTCCAATTCCGCCACTCAGGACTAAGCTTGCCCTCATGACCGATATCCTGAAGCGCATCGAAACCTACAAGCGGGAAGAAATCGCAGCCGCCAAGGCCGCCGTTTCGCTTGCCGAACTGAAGGACCGCATCGCGGCCCAGGACGCGCCGCGCGGCTTCTACCAGGCGCTGTCGCGCGCGCGGAACCAGGAGCGGTTCGGCCTGATTGCGGAGATCAAGAAGGCCAGCCCGTCCAAGGGCCTCATCCGTCCGGACTTCGATCCGCCGGCGCTTGCGGCCGCCTATGAGGCTGGCGGCGCTGCCTGCCTTTCCGTGCTTACGGACACGCCGAGCTTTCAAGGCGCCCCGGAATTCCTGACAGCCGCCCGCAAGGCTTGCTCGCTGCCGGCCTTGCGCAAGGATTTCATGTTCGATGCCTACCAGGTCTATGAAGCCCGGGCCTGGGGTGGTGACTGCATTCTGTTGATCATGGCTTCGCTTTCGGACGGCGAAGCCGCCGAGCTTGAAGGGGTTGCCGTCGAACTCGGTATGGACGTTCTGATCGAAGTGCATGATGCCGAGGAAATGAAGCGGGCGCTCAAGCTCACGTCCCCACTCGTCGGCATCAACAATCGCAATCTTCGCACCTTCGAAGTGAGCCTCAGCGTCAGCGAAGAACTGGCCGCCATGGTGCCTTCCGACCGCCTGCTGGTCGGCGAAAGCGGAATCTTCACCTATGAAGACTGCCAGCGGCTGCAGAAATCGGGAATCTCGACGTTCCTCGTCGGCGAAAGTCTGATGCGCAAGGACGACGTCGCCGAGGCGACCCGCATCTTGTTGACCGGCAAGCCCGGCACGCTGGCTGCGGAATGACGGGCGGACCGACCGCACTCACGCATCTCGGCGCCGCCGGCGAGGCGCATATGGTCGATGTCTCGGCGAAGGATGACACGGTCCGGATCGCGGTTGCTGAAGGCTTCGTTACGATGAAACCGGAAACCCTTGCGATCATCCGGGACGGTAACGCCAAGAAGGGCGACGTCATCGGTACGGCGCGTATCGCCGGCATCATGGCGGCGAAACAGACGGCCAATCTCATTCCGCTCTGTCATCCTCTGATGCTGTCCAAGGTCAGCATCGACATCACCGAAGATGCCGAACGTTCCATGCTTCGCGTCGAAGCGACCGTCAAGCTCACCGGCAAGACCGGCGTCGAGATGGAAGCTCTGACCGCCGTTTCGGTGACATGCCTGACGATCTACGACATGGCGAAAGCCGTCGACAAGACGATGGAGATCGGCGGCATCCGGGTTCTGGAAAAGAGCGGTGGGAAGTCCGGCGATTTCCGGCATCCGGAGCGCGTGTGATGTCGCTGCTGCCGGTCGAGGATGCCCTGGCGCGCCTTCTGGCGGCCGCCCAACCGGTCGTCGAAATCGAGGCCGTCTCGCTGCACGAGGCCAATGGACGCGTGCTGGCCGATGATCTCGCCGCCCGCCTCACGCAGCCGCCCTTTGATGCCTCGGCCATGGATGGGTATGCCCTTCGCGCCGAAGATGCTGCCGAGGTCGGGGCCATACTGAGCATCATCGGCGAATCGGCGGCGGGCCACGGTTTTTCCGGGCGTGTCGGCGGCGGTGAGACCGTCCGGATCTTCACCGGTGCGCCTGTCCCTGAGGGGGCCGACAGTGTTCTGCTCCAGGAGGATGCCGAGACGCTCGCAGATGGACGGATTCGTACGGGGTTTCCGGTGACATCTGGCCGGCACATACGCCCGCGGGGCCAGGATTTCGCCGAAGGTGACGTGGCGCTCGCCGCCGGCATACGTCTCGACTTCAGTCACCTGACGCTTGCCGCAGCCATGAATCATGCCCGTGTGCCCGTCCTGCGGCGGCCAAGGGTCGGCATCCTTGCGACGGGCGATGAACTGGTTGCACCGGGCCGGCAACCCGGACCCAGCCAGATTATCGGATCCAACACCTTCGGCATCGCGGCCCTCGCCCGCGACAATGGCGCCGACGTCATCGATCTCGGTATCGTCGCGGATGATCGTGCGGCATTGCTGGCAGCCATCGCACGCGCGCAGGAAAGTGGCGTCGATGTCTTGGTCACCCTCGGTGGTGCATCCGTCGGCGACCACGACCTCGTCCAGTCGACGCTGGTATCGGCCGGAATGGAACTTGATTTCTGGCGGATTGCCATGCGACCGGGCAAGCCACTGATGGTTGGCCGGCTGGCAGGAATGCAAGTGCTTGGACTTCCGGGCAATCCGGTGTCCAGCCTCGTCTGTGGGCTTCTGTTCCTCGAGCCTCTGCTTTGCCGTCTCGGACGGATAATGCCGCCTAAGCGCATGGCAACAGCACGGTTGCGCACAGCCCTGCCCGCCAATGACAAACGTCAGGACTATGTGCGGGCGCGGCTGTTTCGCGAATCGGATCAAACGCCTGTTGTCGAAAGCTTCGGCAAACAGGACTCATCGATGATGCGCATCTTCTCGCAGTCCGACTGCCTCATCGTCAGACCTCCGCATGCGCCGATCGCGATGGAAGGCGACGAGGTGCCGGTGCTTTTGCTCCGACCCTAACCGTTTGATTGGTCGACGCTGGTGTCGATCATGGCGTCAACGTTGCCGGATTTGGTATCTTCCAGTCCGTACTGTCGCTTGATCAAGGCCGCAATCTCGTCCTCGACGGCCTCTCGATCTTCGGGCGACATCTCTGCGAGCATCTCTTCGGTCAGGCCGTTTTCCTTGAGGTATTTCTCCCGGATGCGCTCGGCTGGTGTTTTTCTGCTTTCTTCGAGAAACTCCGCCCGCAACGCGTCGCGCTTCTGCGCCGCCTCTGCGGTTTCCTCATGCAAATACTTGCCGGCCCGCAGCTGCCAGAGATTCGACTCCAGGCTTGTCGAGGATCGGCCGCGCTCCGGTGTGTTGCCGAAAGCCTGCGGTTTGCCCGCGTCATAACTCGACGGAGCCTCCGATGTGGGTTTCGGCTTTGTCGAGTAAGTCGGTAAGTACAACCCTGTTTCGCCAATGCGCATGTCTCGCCTCCTTTTTTTCCACCCAAGGTAGGCAGTCGGGCTTGCGTCTGGCTTGAACGAAAAAACCCGGCTCGAAAGCCGGGTCATTCTGGGTAGTGCGATGTCGAGCGGTTGGCTCAGACGAGGCGTGCCTGCTCAAGTGCTGCGCCGACAAAGCTTGCAAAGAGCGGATGCGGATCAAGCGGGCGTGACTTCAGTTCCGGATGGTACTGAACGCCGATGAACCACGGATGGTCAGGATACTCGACGGTTTCCGGCAGCAGTCCGTCCGGCGACATGCCGGAGAAGACGAGGCCGCAGGCTTCGAGACGATCCTTATAGTCCACATTGACTTCGTAGCGATGGCGATGACGCTCGGAGATATCCGTTGAGCCATAGATCTCGGAGATCTTGGTGCCCTTCTTGAGCGAGGCCTTGTAGGCGCCCAACCGCATGGTGCCACCGAGGTCGCCAACGGCCGAACGCTTTTCGAGCTCGTTGCCCTTCATCCACTCGGTCATCAGGCCAACAACCGGTTCATCGGTCTTGCCGAATTCGGTCGAGGAAGCCTTGTCGATGCCGGCCAGATGGCGAGCCGCTTCGACGACGGCCATCTGCATGCCGAAGCAGATGCCGAAATAGGGCACCTTGCGCTCGCGGGCAAACTGGGCGGCCAGGATCTTGCCTTCCGAGCCACGTTCGCCGAAACCGCCGGGAACGAGAATGCCGTTGACCTTTTCGAGCCACGGCGCCGGATCTTCCTTTTCGAAGATCTCCGACTCGATCCATTCGAGCTTGACCTTGACGCGGTTGGCGATGCCACCGTGATAGAGCGCCTCGATCAGCGACTTGTAAGCGTCCTTGAGGCCGGTGTACTTGCCGACAATCGCGATCGTGACTTCGCCTTCCGGCGTATGGATGCGGTTGCAGACCTCTTCCCAGGCATCCAGACGCGGCTTCGGCGCCGGTTCGATGCCGAATGCGGCGAGAACCTCGTTGTCGAGGCCTTCTTTGTGATAGGCCATCGGCACGTCGTAGATGTTGGCGACGTCGAGGGCCTGGATCACGGCGCTTTCGCGGACGTTGCAGAACAGCGAGAGCTTACGGCGCTCGGCCTGCGGGATCTCGCGGTCGGCACGCACCAGCAGAATGTCAGGATGGATACCGAGTGCCTGCAATTCCTTGACGGAATGCTGGGTCGGCTTGGTCTTCAGTTCGCCGGCTGCCGGGATATAGGGCATCAGGGTCAGGTGAACATAAACGGCCGTGCCGCGCGGCAGGTCGTTGCCGAGCTGGCGGATCGCTTCCATGAACGGCATGGCTTCGATATCGCCGACGGTGCCACCGATCTCGCAGATGACAAAATCATACTCGTCATTGCCCTCAATGACGAAATCCTTGATCTCGTTCGTCACGTGCGGAATGACCTGGACGGTTGCGCCGAGATAGTCCCCGCGGCGTTCCTTGTCGATGATGTTCTTGTAGATGCGACCGGTGGTGATGTTGTCGGTCTTGGTGGCCGAGCGCCCGGTAAAACGCTCATAGTGGCCGAGGTCGAGATCGGTTTCGGCACCGTCATCGGTGACGAAAACTTCGCCGTGCTGAGTCGGGCTCATGGTGCCCGGGTCAACATTGAGATAGGGGTCCAGCTTGCGCAGACGCACGCGGTAACCCCGTGCCTGCAACAATGCCCCGAGTGCCGCGGCCGCAATTCCTTTACCGAGAGAGGAAACCACGCCGCCAGTGATGAATACATATCGCGCCATGGGCTTCACCGGATACCGTTTCAGATTCGATTCCGCCAGCCCAAAATGGCATCACGCACAATTTTCGTGGGCGCGGCGGAATTCAGACAAAAGAAAACCGGCGGACCCTGGGGCCCGCCGGAGTGATGAGATGCGTGCCGATCAGTTGTTCGGAACAGCGTTCGGATCGGCAGGTGCCGGAGCCGCCGGGGTTGTCGCCGGCGCCTGGGTCGCGGGTGCGGCACCCGGAAGCTGATCGAGGACATTGCCTCCGCCCTGCGTCGTGCCGTTACCAACGGGGATCCGATCCAGAATGTCGGTCGGCTTGGATTCGTAGCGGGCCAGAATGCCGAGCGCCAGCGAGATCACAAAAAACAGGGTCGCCAGGATCGCCGTGGTGCGGGTCAGGGCATTGGCAGTGCCTCGCGCCGACATGAAGCCGGAGCCACCACCGATGCCGAGACCGCCGCCTTCCGAGCGCTGGATGAGGACGACGCCGATCAGGGCGACGACGACCATGAGGTAGATAACGAGCAATACGGTCTGCATGGAATGTCCATCCTGCCCGAGACGGGCAAAATCAATGAGGTTGGCGGGTCTTTACATGAGAGAAGCGGGCTTTGAAAGCCCCTTCCCCGCTTTTCAACCTTTCGGCCTCAGGCGGTGAGTTCCTCATAGACACGGTATATGGCAAGGAAGTCCGACGCCTTCAAGCTCGCGCCGCCGATGAGCGCACCGTCGACATTCGCGACGCCCATCAGTTCACGGGCGTTGGAGGGCTTGACCGAACCACCATAGAGAAGACGCATGGACTGGCCTTCCGCACCGAAGCGCTTCACCAATTCTGCGCGCATGAAAGCATGGGCTTCCGCCACATCGTCGGTGGTGGGCGTCAGACCCGTGCCGATCGCCCATACGGGTTCATAAGCGATCACCGTGCGCTCCGCCTTGGCGCCATCCGGCACCGACCCTGCAAGCTGTCGCTTGAGGATGTCGAGCGTCTGGCCGGATTTGCGCTCTTCTGCTGTTTCGCCAATGCAGATGACAGCCGTGAGATCGGCAGCAAAGGCGGCTTCCGCCTTTGCACGAACCAGATGGTCGGTCTCGGCATGGTCGGTGCGGCGCTCTGAATGACCGACGATCACATGGGTCCCGAAGCAATCGGCGATCATTTCGGCGGAGATATCACCAGTATGCGCGCCAGAGGCGTTCTGGTGGCAATCCTGGGCCCCGATCTGCAACGGGCTGTCGGTGCAGAGTGCAGTCGACACATAGAGAAGCGTCGCCGGCGGGCAGATCAGGGTTTCGACCTTTTCGGCCAGCGGTCCCTGAACGCCTTCGGCAATCGCCTTGATCTGATCGAGCGACGCCCGCGTTCCATTCATTTTCCAATTGCCCGCGACGAGCGGACGAACATCCGGTGTCATATCGTGATCAAACCTCTATTTTGCTCTTGCGGCCTAGCAAATCTGTGCCGGGAAGGAAAGATTGTGATGCCGTTTTGGCCGCTTTATCGGGCGGCATGGTGAAAATGTGAACCTTAGTTGCCCAATGGCATGGCAAGAAAGGCAAAGCGCTTCCACTCAGAATTGGCCCACCGTCATTCAGCGACTTTTCAGTATTCGCTTCCATACTGGCGCAAGCCAGAGGAGAGATTTCTTGGAAGAGACCCAGCTACAGACGGTGGAAAGGCAGCTAAGCAAGGGCGTCAACTGGCTCCGGTTCGACAGGGCCACCGAGGAACTCTACCTGCGGGACTATACCGAACATCGGGTCCGCCGCGCGCCGATCTGGGCTCTTGTCGGCACCTTCATATATGACCTCGTCTTCTTCGGCGACGCAACAATGGTGCCGGATCAACTGGATGCCTTGATGCTCGTCCGGTTCGGCATCTTCACGCCCTTTGCCGTCGTCGTAACGTTTCTGGCGATGACGCGGCGAAATGCGCGGGACTACGACCTGCTCTCGCTCGCCATCGTCCTTGTGGGCGGCGCCCTTCCGATGCTGGTTGCCATGCACAGCACGAGCGAGGATCTCTTCACCTACCAAACCGGAAACGTGGCGACCTTTCTTTTCCTGGTCGTGGGTTTACGGCCGAGGTTCCCCAGCCTGGTTGCAGGCCTCATTCTGCTGAGCGCCATCCACCTGACGATCTGCTGGCACATACAGAGCTTCGACAGCGTCACCTTTCAGGGGCTCGTCACCTTCTACATCACAATTTCGATCTTCCTCGGCCTCGGCGCCTACTTTCAAGAGCATTCCGAGCGCATGAACTTCCTCAATTGCCTGCACGCGACATCGCTTCATCAACAACTGCAGTGGCAGTCGGACAGGGATGAACTGACAGGGCTCCTCAATCGACGGTCTCTGGTCCGGATCGAGCACCAATTGTGGCAGTCCGTCGAGAGCCGCGCCGTCTTTGCGATGATGCTCGATATCGACAGGTTCAAACTCTTCAATGATGTGCATGGCCACCTGGACGGAGACGATTGTCTCAGAGCCGTGGCTCGTGCGATCAACAACAGCGTCGGCACGAGTGCGTCCGTCTTCCGCTTCGGCGGTGAAGAAATCCTCATCCTGATGCCGGATGCGCGCCCGGACGAAGCCCATGCGGCGGCCGAACGCATCCGGCTCGCGATCGAAGATCTGGCCATCCGTCATGAGGGCCTTTCACCTCCGGGCGTGGTCACCGCCAGCATCGGCACGGCCGGAGGCGAGACCAGAGACTTGACTCTGCAGGACTTGTTGCGACGGGCCGACAAGGCGCTCTATGAGGCGAAGAAACAGGGGCGCAATCGCGTGGTTCCGGCGCTCGCGCCGCTTGAACGGCTCGCTGCCGCAGGTTTTGCGGTCAACGGATCAGCCAGTTGAGCAGTGCTCTCCAGTCGGACATGCGCACGGGCGTGCCATGGGACCCCGTCTCGTACAGCGTGAAACGGACAGGCTCACCTGCCTTGCGCAGTTTCCGGTAAATCGCAATCTGATCGTCGGCGGCGTAGACACTGTCCCGGCTGCCGTGGGTGAACCAGATCGGCAGTTTTGCCTTGGCAGCGGCCGATTTCGGCAGGTCAGGGTCGGGGGCACCGCCAAGAACCGCCATTCCGGAGAGATGCGCGACCGCCTGAGGATCCCGCGAAATGCCCCAGCAGATGAAACTTCCCATGGAAGCACAGGCAAGCACGACCGGCCGACCGCCTGACTGGGCGGCCGCATGGTCGATCAGCGCCGCGATTTCGGCAACACCCCTTTCGTTGAAGCTGCGCACCGATGGGCTGTAATAGGTTCCGCCATTGTCGGCCGCGAGATTTTTGAGACGGTTGAAATTGCCCCCGAAGGTCAAGTCATTCATGCCGAGCCGACGGTCCCCGCCCCGTCCGTGAATGAAGATCACGGTGAAGGCCTGGCCGGCATCTGTGCCGACGCGGGCCACATCGAGCGGGCCTGTCGAAAGAGACAGTGTCTGGTTTTCCTGCAGGCGGCGCACTTTCAGCGAGACGTATCGATCCTTGACCCGCCGCTCCGGGATGCTGTCGCGACCGTTGATATCGCGCAGTTCCTGGTAATCGACACGCGTAAAGTCGCCGTCGTCAGCGGTTTCGAGCACCGTCTGACCGGAAAAGAGATCGTCCTTGTAGGGCGCGAGAGTCTCGGCACGGGCAAGAGATGCAGACAGAAACGGAACGAGAACGCAGAATATTGCCGCGATGCGGAAATCAGCTGTGGACATCTGCATGGAAGATGATTTTCCTCTGGCTCTCAGCCTTGCGTTCCGGATTTGCGGCAAGCAAAGCTCATCCGCTTTCAGAAAGAGCCGGCTTGTGCGGCCCTTCGTGCCTGAGCCCACTTTGTGGCACAGTCAGGTCGTGATTCGCATCCGCGAAAGGCCTGACGCGGCGGCTCGCCGAAGGTGCCGACGATCCGGCTTCACCATCAACAGAGTATCGAACGACGCCATGGACGACAACGATCTCTTTTCGGCAATGCCGATCCCGACCAAGGTCGACGCCGAACCGACGGCCGCACCCGCACGCGCCGAGAAGCCCGTTGTGGCGCCAGTTCAGCCTGTTGCACCGTTGAGGACCTCTTCCGGCGACGATTACGGCGCCTCCTCGATCCGCGTGTTGGAGGGTCTGGAGCCCGTACGCATGCGTCCGGGCATGTATATCGGCGGCACGGACGAGAAGGCCCTGCACCATCTCTTTGCCGAAGTCATTGACAACTCGATGGACGAGGCGGTCGCCGGGCATGCTAACTTCATCGACGTGCATCTCGATACCGAGGGTTTCCTCACCGTCACCGACAACGGCCGTGGTATCCCCGTCGAACTGCATCCGCAGGTTCCGGGTAAGTCGACGCTTGAAGTGATCATGACCAAGCTGCATGCCGGCGGAAAATTCGACGGCAAGGCTTATGAGACCTCCGGCGGTCTGCACGGGGTCGGCGTATCCGTCGTCAACGCACTCTCCGACCTGCTTGAGGTCGAGGTTGCCCGCAATCGCAAACTCTATCGCCAGACCTTTTCCCGCGGCGTGCCGCAGGGTGGGTTGGAAGAACTGGGCGAAGTGCACAATCGGCGCGGGACGCGCGTTCGCTTCCACCCGGATCCGCAGATTTTCGGCGATCATGCCAAGTTCGATCCGGGCCGGATTTTCCGCATGGCGCGGTCCAAAGCCTATCTTTTCGGTGGCGTCGAGATCCGCTGGTCCTGCGATCCCGGCATGGTGCCGGAAGGCGGAGACATTCCGGAAAAGGCCGTCTTCCACTTCCCCGGCGGCTTGAAGGACTATCTGGCCGCGACGCTCGGCAAAGAGTTCACGGTTACCCGCGAGATCTTCGCCGGCAAGACCGAGAAGACCGGTGGCCACGGCGCCATGGAATGGGCCGTCACCTGGTATGGTGGCGATCCGGCTTTGCATTCCTATTGCAACACCATTCCAACGCCCGAAGGCGGAACGCATGAAGCGGGTCTGCGCATTGCGCTCACCAAGGGCCTGAAGAACTACGCCGAACTGACACAGAACAAGCGCGCCCAGCAGATCACCACCGACGACGTGATGATCTCGGCGGTCGGCATGCTCTCGGTCTTCATCCGGGAGCCGGAATTCGTTGGCCAGACCAAGGACAAGCTCGCCACCGTCGAAGCTCAGCGCATCGTCGAAAATGCGTTACGTGATCCCTTCGACCATTACCTCGCCGACAACCCGAACGAGGCGGCCAAGCTGCTCGACTGGGTGATCGAGCGTGCGGAAGAGCGCCTGCGCCGCCGCAAGGAAAAGGAAGTCAACCGCAAGACGGCGGTGCGCAAGCTGCGCCTGCCGGGCAAGCTTGCCGACTGCTCCCAGAATACGGCAGAAGGCGCTGAACTCTTCATCGTCGAAGGGGACTCGGCCGGGGGCTCGGCCAAGCAGGCGCGCAACCGCGCCAACCAGGCGATCCTTCCTTTGCGCGGCAAGATCCTCAATGTCGGCTCGGCCAGCCGCGAAAAGCTGATGGCCAACCAGCAGATCGCCGACCTCATTCAGGCGCTGGGCTGTGGCACGCGGACAAAATATCGCGACGAGGATCTGCGTTATGAACGCATCATCGTCATGACCGATGCCGACGTCGACGGTGCGCATATCGCCTCGCTGCTGATCACCTTCTTCTACCAGGAAATGCCCGAGCTCATCCGCGGCAACCATCTCTATCTCGCCGTGCCGCCGCTTTATGTCATCCGCCAGGGCGCCAAGACCGTCTATGCCCGCGACGATGCGCATCGCGCCGAGCTGATGGAGACGGTGTTCAAGGGCAAGAAGGTGGAAATCGGCCGCTTTAAAGGCCTTGGCGAAATGATGCCGGCACAGCTCAAGGAAACGACGATGGATCCGGCCAAGCGCACGCTCTTGCGTGTTGGCATCGACGACGTCGATTTTGAAGGCACACGCGACGCCGTGGATGCCCTCATGGGCACCAAACCGGAAGCCCGTTTCCGGTTTATCCAGGAACGCGCGGCATTTGCGGAAAATCTAGATATCTGATCCCACGCCTGCGACGCGGCGACCATGGTCGCGGCTTGTGTCGAAGTCGATAATGCCCCATATGCAGGAGTATCAGGCAGAGGGGCGCAGACGATTGTGAGCCAGGTCGACCAACAGAACCCGCAAAAGGGGCCGCGCTGGCTTGGCCAGGCCACGGCGAACCGCATTGCCCTGATCACGCCGATCTCCGTCGCCCGCTGGCTGCTTGTGCTGATCGGCATTGCGGCGATCTACTTCTTTCACGGCTTCGTGGTCCCGGTGCTTGCGTCGCTGGTCGTTGCCTTTGCCAGCTGGCCGCTCTATCGCCGCTTGCTCAGAAACGTCAACGGCAACACCACCATTGGCGCCACCTGTGCGATCCTGTTTATCATTGCCTTTCTCGTCGTCCCGATCGGCATTGCGGTCAGCTATGCGGTGGACGAAGTACGGCAATGGATCCTTTGGGCGGTCGAGGCCAATCGCATCGGCGCACCGCCGCCGGCCTGGATCACGGCGCTTCCCTGGGCTGGCGAGTGGTTGGCCGACAAATGGCGCATGCATGTGGGCGAACCCGGATCGATCGGCGAGCTGATCCAGATCGTCAGCGGCGCCAATATCGGCAATATCTACAGGGCGGTGATCGCGGCCGGTGACGGGCTTTTCCACCTGCTTCTGACGCTGCTCTTCATGCTGATCGCACTGTTTTTCGTCTACCGCGATGGCGCCAATTTCGCCCGACAGCTGGACCTTCTCGGTGAGCGCATCCTGCCCAATCGCTGGGAGCGCATTTCGCGCGTCGTGCCGGCAACGATCAGCTCGACCGTGACAGGCATGACGCTGATCGCGATCGGCGAAGGCATCGTGCTCGGCATCGCCTACTGGCTTGCCGGCGTGCCCTCGCCCGTGACGCTCGGTGTCATCACCGGCGTCATGGCGCTCATCCCCGGTGGCGCGCCCCTGTCGTTCACCCTCGTCTCGATCTACCTGGCTGCCAGCGGTCTGGTCGTCCAGGGCGTGGCTCTGTTCCTCTGGGGTTCCGTCGAACTCTTCATCGTCGACAAGACGGTGCGCCCGCGGCTCGTCGGAGGACCGATCAAGCTGCCTTTCCTTCCGACGTTTTTCGGCCTGGTCGGCGGCGTCAAGACCATGGGGTTCCTGGGTCTGTTCATCGGCCCCGTCCTGATGGCGCTCCTGGTCTCAATCTGGCGTGAGTGGATCCGCGAAGTCGAGCTCTCCGAAGAGTTCGCCGCAGACGCAGGTCTAGACCACGCCTTGCCTGGGGAGATGATCGACATCGTCGACGTGCCTGCTCCGCCGCCCCGGCCACGCCAGGTTTCAAGGACCTGACGTCAAGCTCCCCGTCTAAGGCAACGGGCCCGGTCGATCTCGGCGGTATCCGAAGCCTTGTTTTGGCTCCAATCCTTGTGTTTCGTCGCAGCCATCATCTGGAGGAGCGCCCGCGTCGATGAAAACCGCCTTGATCATGATGACCATACTCGGCTGCGATGACAGCGTCAGCCAATGCCAGTTCGTCGAGACCCCACCGGAACGGTTCGTCTCGGTCGAACTCTGCGATGCGGCGTCCGAAACGGTGCTGGAGCGCTATAGCAATATCGCGTTTCCGACAGCCGTTGCCGTCTGCCAGGAGCCGCCTCCGGAAATCGCCGATGCCATCGCCGAATCGACAGAAGCGAATGCCGCTGCGGCCGCCAGTGCGACACCCACTCTTACCGAAGAGCACAAGACGCTCACCTCACGCGCGATCGACAGCATCCGTGAGGTGCTTCCCGGCCGAGCACAGTTCAAGATGATTTTCGAGACACCGATTCACGTCGTCTCGGACAGCTATTCCTGGGTCGCCAAGAAAATCATTCCCTAGGGGGATCGAATTCAGGCGGCAGCGAGGGCGAGCCCGCTTGCATAATCGCGGGCAAGACGCCGTTCCTCGGCGATCGCCAGTCTTTCCACCATATCGAGCAGCGCACGCGCCGCCTCGCTGAGGTCCGTCTGTTCGCGATGGCGGGCGATGAGACGGTGGGCAATATTGTCGAGGTCCAGGCCATTGGCTGACTGAATTAGGCTGCGCCACTGCATGATCGCATCGACGAAGAGCGGGCTGATTTCGCGCGAGAGCCCGGTCGCTTCCAAAAGGGCACGTACGGCGTGCAATCGGCCGGTGGCCAGAATGGCGCGCACGCGGCGTTCGTCCAGACCCGAGATGGCTTCGATCGCTGCCGCGAAGAAATCGGTGCGTCCGGCGCAAAGCGCATGCATGAGGAAGGCGGGCGTCAGACGACCGGCCGTGCGCAGCTGCTCGGTCAGACGGCGCAATTCGTCACCATGCACATCCGACAAAAGGGCAACTGTCGCACTGTCGCTCGCTTCGCGGGCAATGCGTTCGATACGGCGGCTGCCGATTGCCCCAAGCACCAGACCGGAGCCAGACAGAGCCTCCGCCACGAACTGGACCAGAAGCTGACGCAGGCCGGCGGAGAGATCGTCACGCTCCAGCAGCAATGCGCGGATCCGCTCGCTGCGGCCATGACGTTCGGCAATGCGCTTCAGGGTAAAGGGGGTCAGTCTGGCGCCTGGATTTTCGAGGAGAACTTCAAGCTCGCAGGCATCTCCAATTTCGGCAAGGGCCGCCGCCACCCCGACACTCACCGTACCGCGCGCCGCCACCAGCGCGCGCGTCTCGACCGTGCCGCGTCCAGCGATATCGACCAGGTCCGCGTCGGTCAGAACGGGAGAGAGCAGGATCACTGAAGAGGCAATCTCGGGCTGATCCTCTGCAAGCGACACCATGAGACCACGCGGAGCGCGGGGCTCGGCCGCAAGAACCTCAGCCAAGGCGAGGCGCACCTGGGGAGACGGATCATCAAGCAGATAGGTCATGGCGACCTGAGCTTTGTGCCGCTCCTCGGGCGACATTTCGGATTTCAGATAGGCGCGCGCAAGGGCATTGGCTGCTTTCGCGCGCTCCTGCGCCTTGGCGGTTTCGACCCATCGGAGAAATGCGGCAACGATCACAGTCAGACCCACTCGCTACGGACACGCAAACCGGATGATCCGGCTGTGAAGACCCTAGCGGCAAAGTCTTTATGAAACGTTCACCACGTTTCTTAACCCCTGCCCGGCGCCGATGGCCTGGCCAGTTGAATGAGCGGCGAAATTCCGGCGTAGTCCATATAGCCCGCCCGCAGGATCGGATCGGCGAGAGCGAGATCGAAACGTCCGTCACGAATCACGCTTTCGTCGATATGAATGCCGACAACCTGGCCGAAGACAACGTGACTGTCCGTGTCCATGCCCTCGATATCTTTCAGCGTCGTCACCAACGTGACCCGGCACTCCAGGACAGCGACCGCTTCTCCGACATAGGGCGCAGCGACCATACGACCGTCGACTGCCGTCAATCCTGCCAAGGCAAATTCGTCCGTACCATAAGGTACGGCAGCCGAAGACCGGCTTACCTTTTCCAGCAGCGTCCGACTGGCGAAACTTGCCGTGAAGACGCCGGTCTCCTCGGCATTTCGCAGACTGTCCTTGCGACCGCTTGATGAGAACATGACCATTTTCGGCCGATCGCCAACGGCATTGAAGAACGAATAGGGCGAGAGATTGCGGCTTCCGTCCCTACCCTTCGTGCCGATCCAACCGATTGGCCTTGGCGCCACGATCGCCTTGAAGGGATCATGGACCATGCCATGGGCGTTGCTCTCGGTATCGTAGAACATCAGTCCTCGCCGCCTTGCCAGCTGACGACATCGGCCAAAGCAGGGCGTGGCCGCTCGACGATCGGAAAATCCGTCGATCCGATATGGATGAAGCCGGCAACCTTCTCGCCGGGCTTGATGCCAAGCAGAGGATGCGCGCGCTCATCGAAGGCAAACCATTCGGACAGCCAATTGGAGACGTAGCCATGGGCATTGGCGGCCATCAAGAGATTGAGGCAGACGGCGCCGACCGACATGACCTGTTCCCATTCCGGGATCTTGAAATGCGGGGCAGCGGTCGAGACAACGGCGATCACCACCGGCGCGCGGGTGAAGCGGCTACGCTCCACCTCAATCATCTCCTCCGACAGGTCGGGATTCTTCTCCACTGCCATCTTCAGCAGTTCCTCGCCGATCCGGGCACGCTCCTCGCCGCGATAGACGATAAAACGCCAAGGCGCGAGCTTGCCGTGGTCGGGCACGCGAACCGCAAGCGAGAGAATCGATTCGAGTTCGCTCCGATCCGGCCCTGGTTCGCGCATCTGGAAAGCGGGCACAGAACGGCGAACAGCCAGATAATCAAGCAGTTTGATGTCATTTCTCATAGATGATAACCTTCGTTGGCCCTGTGGGAACAAGACCGGTCTTGAAATTGCCATGGCATTGGGGTTGAAGTTGCCGGCATTGGGAAGGAAGTCAACAGACAGTGCATCGCATGACCTGCCAAGGAATTCTCGCCCGTGTTTTTGTCGGGCTTTGCGTAGCCCTCACGGCCGCGCCCGAGAGCCATTCTCAGGATGCATTCGAAACCTTCAAGCAGTTGAACGGTTCGACCAAAATGCCGAAGCTGAAGGCTTTTTCCGCGTCCGGCGCCGAGGCCCTTGCCGCCGCCAACCCGAGCCGCAGTGTCAAGCTCGAAGCCAAACTGACGGCCAAGGGCGACGCCATGCAGCATGGGCTATCCTGGCGGGTCTTCAGCCCCATTCCGGGTGCTGATGGCAAGCTGCCGCTGCTTGCCAGCGCCGAAGGCGGATCTGCCGCCTTCCAGCTCGCGCCGGGGGATTATTTCGTCAATGTCTCCTTCGGTCGCGCCGGTGCCACCAAGAAGCTGAATGTTCCTGCCGAAGGCGAAGTCGACGAGCAGGTCATGGTTCTCGATGCCGGTGGACTGACGCTCAATGCGATATCGGGCACCGATTCGCATATCCCCGACAAACAATTGAGCTTCGACATTTATTCGTCCGAGGTGCGCGAGGATGGCGAGCGCGGCCTCGTTGTTGCCGATGTCAAGCCGAACACGATCGTGCGCCTGAATGCCGGGACCTATCACGTGGTCTCCGAATACGGCGCGGTCAATGCCGTCGTTCGAGCCGACATCGCCGTCGAGGCCGGCGAACTGACGGAAGCAACGATCCAGCACCGCGCCTCGCAGATCGGCTTCAAGCTGGTCTCGGAACCGGGTGGCGAAGCCATCGCCGATACGGCGTGGTCCATCCTCACGTCCGGCGGCGACATCGTCGCTGAAAGCGTCAGCGCCTTCCCTGTCATGGTGCTTTCGGAAGGCCAGTATACGGTCGTCGCCCGCAACAAGGACAAGATCTATCAGAAGGACTTCGAGGTGGCAGCCGGCAGCAATATGGATGTCGAGCTGGCGCTTACCCCCTGAGCCGATTCAGGCAGCCTTCCTGAATCGCCGACGTTCCACCGGAGCCATGCTGAATACGGCACCGAACAGGCGGGCCAGCAAGTCCTTGCGGTCCGCATAAGCGCTCAAATCTTCCCAGGGAATCATCTGACCGACGCGGGCCGAGATCGCCGAACCGGACAGCCGACGGAATTCGCGGATCAGAAGGGATACGCGCAGAGTGAGCGAGATCTTGCTGGCAAGGTGGAAGAGACGGCCGTTCTGGCCTTCGAAATAAACCGGCACGACATTCGCCTTGGCCGCCTGGATGAGTTTGGCCGGGAACATCTTCCACGGAAGATCTTCGGCCCGTCCGAAGCCCTTCCTGGCCGTCGCCACGCCACCGGCGGGGAAAATCACGACGGTGACGCCTTCCTTCAAAAGACGAAGGGCCTCGTGGCGGGTCTGCATGTTGATGGCGAGTGCTTCCTTGGTTTCCTCGAAAGAAACGGGAAGAGAATAGGGCGCCATTTCCGGCACCTTCAACAGCTCGTTGTTGATCAGCACGCGGAACGGGCGACCAAGCTGCTCGGCCAGCGCCAGAACCGCGATCCCGTCACCAATGCCAAAGGGATGGTTCGCGACCATCACGATCGGTCCCTCCGGGATGTTTTCCGGCGGCCATGTGCCCTGAACCTTCAGGTCGACATGAATGAGATCGAGCATCTTGCCGAAGACCCGGTCAGTCTTGCCGACAATGTCATTGCGCCAGATCTCGTAGAGCCGCGTGTAGCGATCGCGGCCAGACAGACCTTCGATGGAGCGGATGAACCAGCGCTTCAGCTTGGGATCACGCGCATTGGCATAGGACAGTTCATTGAACTTCACAAAGACACCTCGGTGGCCGGACGACAATCATCATACTGTCATATGCAGATTTGATGACAAGTGTCTGACAGGCCGTGCACCGACCTGCCAGACACCGTCTTTGTTCACACCTTGCGCGCGGCCAACTTGCGGCGGACATCCGGCGGGGTCGCTTCGCCCGAGAGGACAGCCACGGCTTCGGTCAGTGCCATCGACACCTGCTCCTGCGAACCGAGACGGCGGATATTGACCGTCTTCTCTTCCGCCTCGCGCTTGCCGCAGACGATGATCACGGGAACCTTGGTCACGGAATGCTCACGGACCTTGTAGTTGATCTTCTCGTTGCGGAAGTCCGTCTCGACCTGAAGGCCGGCGTCACGCAGCTGTTCGGCGACTTCGCGACCATAGTCGTCGGCGTCAGAGGTGATCGTGGCGACCACGACCTGCAGCGGCGCGAACCAGAGCGGCATGTGGCCGGCAAAGTTCTCGATCAAGATGCCGAGGAACCGTTCCATTGAGCCGCAGATGGCGCGGTGGATCATCACCGGCTGCTTCTTCTCCGACTTGTCGTCGATGTAGAAGGCGCCGAAGCGTTCCGGCAGGTTGAAGTCGACCTGGGTCGTGCCGCACTGCCATTCACGGCCGATCGCGTCACGCAGGGTGTATTCGAACTTCGGACCATAGAAGGCGCCCTCGCCCGGCAGGATGCCGGTCTTGATGCGACCGCCGGACTGCTCCTCGATCTGCTTCAAGACATCCATCATCACGCTTTCGGCGCGATCCCAGAGCTCGTCGGAACCGACGCGCTTTTCGGGGCGGGTCGAGAGCTTCACGACGATCTCATCGAAGCCGAAGTCCTCATAGACCGAGAGGATCAGATCGTTGATGCGCAGGCATTCGGCCGCCATCTGTTCTTCCGTGCAGAAGACGTGGGCGTCATCCTGGGTGAAGCCGCGCACGCGCATCAGGCCATGAAGAGCGCCGGAGGCCTCGTAGCGGTGCACATTGCCAAACTCGGCGAGGCGGACAGGAAGCTCGCGATAGGACTTCAGCCCATGCTTGAAGATCTGCACATGACCCGGGCAGTTCATCGGCTTCAGCGCGAAGATCTTCTGGTCGGCTTCCTCATCGTCGGGGTGGGTAAAGGCATGCGCCGACTTCACGGCGAACATGTTCTCCTGATACCAGCCCCAGTGACCCGAGGTTTCCCACAGCGACTTGTCGAGCACTTGGGGCGCGTTGACTTCCTGATAGGTACCGTCGAGCCGACGACGCATGTAGGAGGTCAGGGTCTGGAACATGCGCCAGCCCTTGCCGTGCCAGAAGACAACGCCGGGACCCTCTTCCTGGAAATGGAAGAGATCCATTTCGCGGCCCAACTTGCGGTGATCGCGCTTTTCCGCTTCCGCCAGGATATGCAGGTAGCGGTCCAGCTCCTCCTGCTCGGCAAAGGCAGTGCCGTAGATGCGGCTCAGCATCGTGTTGTTGCTGTCGCCACGCCAATAGGCGCCGGCCACCTTCATCAGCTTGAAGGCCATGCCGATCTGCCCGGTGGACGCCATATGCGGGCCACGGCACAGGTCGAACCAGTCGCCCTGATAGTAGATCTTCAGATCCTGGTCTTCCGGGATCGCGTCGACCAGCTCAACCTTGTAGGCCTCGCCCTTCGCGGCAAAGACTTCCTTCGCCTTGTTGCGCGGCCAGATTTCCTTGGTGAAGGGCTTGTTGCGCTGGATGATCTCCTTCATCCGCTTTTCGATCTTCGGCAGATCGTCGGGCGTGAAGGGCTCAGCCTTGGCGAAGTCGTAATAGAAGCCGTTCTCGATCACCGGACCGATGGTCACCTGCGTGCCGGGCCACAGTTCCTGCACGGCTTCCGCCATCACATGTGCCGCATCGTGGCGGATCAGTTCCAGGGCGCGCGGATCGGTGCGGGTGACGATCTCGATCCGACCATCAACGACGGGGTCGGAGAGGTCGTGAACGGTGCCGTCGAGCGCAATGGCGACAGCCTTCTTGGCGAGCGACTTGGAAATGGATTCGGCGACCTGCGCACCGGTCGTGCCGGGAGCGTATTCGCGGATGGAGCCATCGGGGAAAGTGAGAGATACGGAAGCGGACATGCTATGTCTCCTGATCCAGTCCCGCCAACGAATGCGGGTGGTGAAAGGGGCGGGCTCGAACCCGCGATTTACCGGCGCTCCTTAGGACGAAAGCGCTGCTGAGTAAAGGATCTTGCTAAGTCCGGTCGAGCTTCCAGAACTCACGGGCTTCCGGTGCAAAACCTGCAAGCAGTCGCTCGAACGACCTGGCATCCACATGCCGCTTCAGGCATTCCGCAACCTCCTCGATGGCGGTCTCGGTCGAGAGATTGTGGTCGTGGCGAAAGGCACGGACTTCCTTTTGCAGTTCGTCTCGGGCGACAAACGGCAGTTGCGGCTCATCGAGGCGCCAGTCGCTGACGAAAATTGCCCGAAGGACCGGCGGCAACACCCCGGCAAAGGCGATCGCTTCTGCGACCGTCAGGCGGCGGCGAAAAACGTAGAAGACTGCCTGAAGCATCGTATAGGCCTGGTGCGACGAGGTCAGCATGGACGTGGTGACCAGGTCCTTCATGAATCGATCGAAATCGGCCGAGGCCTGGCGATATTCGAGGGGCATGGGCATGGCGGGGCACTCCAAGGCACTGTCTCGTTGGTCGGCACCAAAGACGGAGCCCCCAGCCGATTCGTCAAGTCAGTGTGCAGCCTGACGGCCGACACGCCAGTAGCGCCAAGGTGCATACCAGCGCAGGGGTGGCGGCAGGGCTTCAGGCACGGGATCGACGCCCCAGGTGCCGCCCGGTCCGCAGCGCATGACGCGAAACAGGGTCAACCAACCACCGGACCAGAGACCATGGCGCGCCACGGCCTCGTAGCCATATTCCGAACAGGTCGGCATGTGGCGGCAGGAACTGCCGATGAGGCTCGACACGGTCAGCTGATAGAGGCGGATCAAGCCCATGCCGAAAAGGCGTCCGGGCGTCTTGGCGAAGGGGCCGGCCCAATTGCGGCCGCGCTGCAGCTTCCCGTGCCGGCAGTCAGGCGCATTGCACATTGTCAGCTCGCTTCGGCTGTCCGGTCGGCATGTTCGATCTGGTCGAGACAATCGACCACCGCATCGAAGGTCAGCATGGTGGAGGCATGGCGCGCCTTGTAGTCGCGCACGGGTTTCAGAAAACGCATATCCTCGAAACGTCCCGACGGCCCCTCACCGCCATCCTTGAGCATGGCAAGCATGTCGAGGCGAGCGGTACGCAACTCCTCAGGCGTCGCACCGACGACATGGCGGGCCATGATGCCGGACGAGGCTTGCCCCAGCGCGCAGGCTTTCACCTCATGGGAAAAATCGGACACCATGCCATCTTGAAGGCTCAGGTAGACCTTGACCCGCGATCCACAGAGCTTCGAGTGCTTCTCGGACACGGCCTGCGCATCCGGCAAGGCGCCGACGCGGCCGATATTGCCGGCGAAATCCAGAATCTTGGCGTTGTAGATGTCGTCCATGATCAATCCGCGCTGTTTGTTCGTCCGTATATAGGGATAAATCGCGGCATTGCTTCCACCCGCGATGTCGCAGGCGCTTTTTCTCACCGCCAGCCATGACTATATCGAAATGGCGGCGCAAGGACAAACAAGGGATCACGCCGGGCAGCACACACGCGTCGCAATTTTCACGAACGGACTTGCATTATGAGCCGCATTACGCCTTTACAATCGGCAAAAGCCAAACACGCGGCCGATGCCAATCGGGACCGGGAGACAATCGGCATGGATGCCATCGTGAAGAAACTACCGGCCGAGATGCGCCGCCCGACGCGCGAAGAAGCCGAGGCGGCGGTACGCACCCTGCTTCTATGGGCGGGTGACGACCCGGAACGCGAGGGCCTGCTCGATACGCCAGCCCGTGTCGCCAAGGCCTATAGCGAGCTGTTCTCCGGCTACGGTGTCGACATCGATGAAGTTCTTGGCCGCACGTTCGAAGAAGTCGGCGGCTATGACGATATCGTGCTGGTGCGCGATATCTCCTTCTTCTCCCATTGCGAACATCACATGCTGCCGGTGATGGGCAAGGCGCATGTGGCCTATCTGCCGAAGGGCCGCGTGCTCGGGCTGTCCAAGATCGCCCGCGTGGTCGATATCTTTGCACGGCGGCTTCAGACGCAGGAAAACATGACGGCGCAGATCGCCCAAGCGATCGACGAGACGCTCAAGCCACGCGGGGTTGCCGTCTTCATCGAAGCCGAGCATATGTGCATGGCCATGCGCGGAATCCAGAAGACCGGATCGACGACGCTCACCACAACTTTCACCGGCGCGTTCAAGGACAATGCGGCTGAACAGGCGCGTTTCATGTCCATGGTCCGCATCCGGTAACCCCATCGAGTGCACTTCATGACCATCACGTTCGACAGCCCGTCCGCAGACAAGGCTCTTCTCGAAGAAGGCCTCGCCTTTACCCCGAAATTCGACGCGCATGGCCTTGTCACTGCCGTGGTCACGGACGCCCGCGATGGTGAGTTGCTGATGGTCGCACATATGAATGCCGAGGCCATCGCACTCACGCTCGAGACCGGCATCGGCCACTATTTCAGCCGGTCGCGGGGCAAGATCTGGAAGAAGGGCGAAAGCTCCGGAAATCTGCAGACCGTCAAGGAAATCCGTGTCGATTGCGACCAGGATGCGATCTGGCTCAAGGTCGAGGTCGCTGGCCATGATGCGACCTGCCACACGGGCCGCCGTTCCTGCTTTTACCGCGCAGCCAGCCTCGATGAAGGCAAACCGGTTCTGACGGTCGCGGATGACCATCGCCATTTCGACCCCGACGCCATCTACGGCGCGTGAGGAATAGCCCGGCCCTAACGAATTCGTAAGCAGACAGTGTCCTAATGTCCTTCGGAGTGTTCAGCGAATGGGGTATGCGGAGATGCTGAACTGGAGTTTGATGGCAGGCGGTGGCACCAATCTGGCGCAACCGAACAGAGATGGCGCGGCTGGTGGATCGGGTCCCCCCGTCCCGGTCGCCAGTCGCAGCAAAGCAAAGGTCGCCTTGGCGCTCGGCGGCGGTGCCGCACGCGGATGGGCGCATATCGGCGTGCTGCGCGCCCTTGACGAAGAAGGTATCGAAGTCGGCATGATCGCGGGCACCTCGATCGGGGCGCTGGTCGGCGGATGCTATCTTGCAGGCAAGCTCGACGAACTGGAGGCTTTTGCCCGTTCGCTGACCATGCGCCGCATAGCCTCCCTTCTCGATCTGACCATCGGTGGTGGCGGATTGCTCGGCGGCATGCGGCTGACCAAGCGCATGCAGGAGCATCTTGAGGGGCTGACGGTCGAACAGCTACCGAAACCCTTCGTGGCAGTCGCCTCGGAGCTGAACAGCGGCCACGAAGTCTGGATCGACGGCGGCAATCTGATCACGGCGCTCAGGGCGTCCTACGCCCTGCCCGGCATCTTCGAACCGGTCCGCTGCAACAATCGAACGCTCATCGATGGCGCACTCGTCAATCCGGTACCGGTTTCCGTCTGCCGCTCCTACGAGCAGCCGCTGGTGATGGCCGTGAACCTTCACTATGACGTGTTCGGTCGTTCGGCGGTGGTGAAACACAAGGCCTCTGCGCCGGCGGATCAACCGCCGGAAGAACGCGCGCCGAGCAAGGTCGGCCTGACCGGCGTCATGGTCCAGGCCTTCAACATCATCCAGGACCGGATCTCGCGCGCACGGCTTGCTGGCGATCCGCCGGATCTCGCACTTCATCCGCGGCTCAACGATATCGGGCTGTCCGAGTTCCACCGGGCCGGCGAAGCGATTGAACGCGGCTATGAAGAGGCGAAATCGCGCGTCAGCGAAATTCGTCGGATGCAGGAAGCCGTGTTGCGGTAGAAGCCGCGGGCGGAACGTACCGCCCGCGCCTAAACTGGGACCGAAGGTCAGCCGGCGATATAAGCCTTGATGTGTTCGGCCTCGGCTTCGATTTCGCGAATTCGCGACTTCACGACGTCACCGATCGAGATGATGCCCGACAGCTTGCCGGCGTCTTCGACCGGCACGTGGCGGAAGCGCCGGCTCGACATCATCTCCATCAATTCGTTCACGGACGTCTCCTCGCGGCAGCGATAGACGTTGGCCGTCATGAATCCGGAGACAGGCTGGTCGAAGGCATCGCGGCCGGCCGAACCCAGGGCCCGCACGACATCACGTTCGGTAAAGATCCCGACGATCCTGTTTTCCACGCCGACGACAACGACGGCACCGATCTTGTTTTCGTCGAGAACGCGTGCGGCTTCGCCGAGCGTCACGCTCGGGCTGATGGTGATAACGTTACGGCCTTTTTGCTCGAGTATGCTTCTGGCTGATGCAGACATTGTATCCTCCTCGCATTGGACGCTGTGCGTACGCAGGCCCCTCCCCGGGCGAGCGCCAGAAAATGGTGCCTGTTAATCAAGTGGAATGCAATATGCGGATTGGAAGGGGTGGTTTCAGATATGCTTGCGGTCAAAAAGCCGGAAACCGAAAAAGCCCATGAGAAAACCGCCGATATGCGCGTCCCAGGCGATGGCCGCGGAATCGGTGCCCATCAACGGCAGCCCCACGGCCACCGCCACATTGCCGAGGAACCAGACCAGGATGAAGATCTGCACCGTGCGATCCGACAGGGCAGCCGGGATCGTCAGCAGTGGAGGTTCGCGACCGGCTGCGGCCAAACGCAACCGGCCGCCGAATGCGAATCGGCAGGCGGCCCCCATGAGTGCCGAAATCACGCCGGAGGCACCAACCATCACGGAAGGCTCACCCCAGTTGACTGCGGCGTGCAATGCGGCGGCCGCGACGGCGGTCGCGATCCAGAAGACAAGGAACCGGCGCTCGCCTATGCGCCGGCATACCGGCGTGCCGAAGGCGGCAAGCCACAGACTGTTGAAGGCCAGATGCTCGAAGCTGCCATGCAGCAAAGAATATGTCACCGGCGACCAGAGCCAGGCGAAAGACTGCTCGCCCAACGGGTAGACGTAGCGCAGCGGCATAAAGGCAAATTCGAACGTGATCCAGTCATTGATGTCGGCCGAGAAGACAAGGGCCTGCAGGGCATAGATGCCGCAGACCAGCGCGAGAGACACCAGAACGCCCGTCGGAAGGTTGAAGATCGGCGGATTGACCGGCTTGGGTGATATCCGCGCTTCGCCATGCGGAGGAGCATCCGAATCGTGCCTGGTCTCGTCGGATGCTGCTGGATCGTCCGACATGGCGGGCTCCCGATATCATTTGTCGTCTCGTGTTAAACGACAATCGGCCCGTGCGAAAGCCCTTGTCGACGCCCCCTCGGGCAGCCCTTCCCGAGAGGAAAGCAAACGATATGTTAACGGCTGCAGGTCTAAGGTTCCATCGTAGAGGGGTAAACAGATCGCTCATGATGTATTCTTCGCAGGCCAGCCACAGCAATACGATTGCCTCGCCGGGTCAGCAGCGCGCCTTTCAGCGTGTTGCTGTCAACTTGCAGGGCCGGCTGATGCTGGCCAACTACGAAGAATATGTCTGCAAGGTCATCGACATGTCGCCGGGCGATGCTCGCTTCGTCTGCGCCGGCTGTCCGCGCCTCAACGAACGTGTCATCGCCTATATCGATCATCTCGGGCGCCTCGAAGGCACCGTGTCGAAGATCATGGATGACGGTTTCATCATCGAACTGACGGCGACTGCGCGCAAACGCGAGAAGCTGGCGGCGCAGCTGACCTGGATTGCCAACAAGCACGAACTCGGACTTCCCGAAGACCGCCGTCATGACCGCCTCACACCGCGGCAGGTTCTGACCGAGCTTACGCTCGAAGACGGCAAGACCTATCCTTGCCGTCTGATGGACCTTTCCCTTTCGGGTGCAGCCGTCGACATCGACATCCGCCCGCCCATCGGCACCGCGATCAGGCTCGGCAATATGCGCGGTCGCGTCGTGCGCCACTTCATGGAAGGCGTTGCCATCGAGTTCCTGTCGCTCCAGTCGCGCGAAGCCCTGACGGAATTCCTCTAGCCCCCCCCCTTTCAAGGTCGGCCGAGCGCCTGCGGAAACGCGGGCGCTTTTTTCGTTTCCGGATGACTAAGGCCATCTCCACAGTTCGTGCCAAAGCGGGACGCCGTTCAAAAAAAATTTCGAGCCCATCAAGCCGCGCGCTGCCGTTCACTGGACCTTTCAAGATTATTCGCGCACACGGTCTCAAGGCCCAGACGTCTCCTGCGGCCGAGAACCTCACGTTTCGGGGCACGCGGCCGGAACAAAGCTCTGCGCTTACCCTTTGTTTTTATTCACCAATCCATCGCCCTTCAGGCCAACGGAGACTAGAAAAGATAAAATGCGCAGAAAATTTTCGACAAATTTGCCGAAAGTTTAAATCGAAATTTCTTCAAATATAAATCAATACAAACTCAGTTTATCCGTTTATTATACTCAAAAGCCGGCGCTATAATTCGCGGTAGCTCAAATTATCTCTGTCATTACTGGCTCCGTAACCAGGAGACAAACAATGACAAGAAAGAAAACTCTCGGTATTGGATTTCTGGCCATCGCTTTCGCCGGGGCCCTTGGATTGCAGGCGCACGCAGCGCCGGCCAACATGCAGGTGATCGGCAAGGCAAACCCGCCGATCGGCCACTACGAATTCTGCCAGACCTACGCATCAGAATGCGCCGGCAGCTACAAGGATACCGGGCCGCTTGGACTTACCGAGCCGCTGTGGAAGACGATGCTGGAGGTGAATTACACCGTCAACTCGTCGATCACGCCGCTGACGGACATGGAGATCTACGGCGTTGAGGAACGCTGGGCCTATCCGCGCACGGTTGGCGATTGCGAGGATTTCGCCCTGCTCAAGCGCAAGATGCTCATCGATCGCGGCTTTGATCCGACAGATCTGCTGATCACCGTGGTGCTGCAGCCGAGCGGCGAAGGCCATGCCGTGCTGACGGTCCGGACAGATCACGGCGACTTCATTCTCGACAACATGCGCAACAAGGTGCTGCTGTGGTCGGATACGGAATACACCTATCTCAAGCGTCAATCCTCGACGGATCCCAGCCGCTGGGTCAAGCTCCAGGATGGCCGCGCGAGTTATGTTGGCAGCGTGAACTCCAACTGAGGTTTCAGCTTTAACGCATTGGCGCCGGTCCGTCCCCCGCATACCCGTCCCCCGACCGGAGCCATTCTGAGCCGGTCCCGTCCAACCGGGACCGGCTCTCTTTTTGCCGGAGAGCAATATTAACCGCGCCTTAACCATGATGATGGAAAGCTTGCGGAGGGTCGGTGCCGATAGCGTCGAGCGCGGCCGAACGGGAGCGGAAAACTCATGCAACACGGCACGGCCGATTTCGGCGCAGAGCAACATGTACCGCTTTTTTCTGCGCGCTTCCTTCTGGTCTCCGTCATCGCCATTGCACTCCTGGCCCTCGCCTCGCTCGGAATCAATGTTTACGGACGCCTCTATGGCGCGCAACTCGCCCTTGCCGGCCACAGCGACAGCCTCGACGTCTACGACATCACCATAGGCCGCGACGCATTACACCTGACCGCAAATACGCTTCGCTTCGAACCACAGCGGCGCAGCGGGGCGGCAGAACGCGTCGACCTTCAACTGCATTGGCCGTCGATGGAGGGCTATAGCCAGGCGCTTCGCCTTGCCTTCGACGACCTGGGTCAGGCACAGTCCCTGCTCTTCCTGCAGGTATCGCAAAGCACGATGTCGCGCGACATGTCAGGCCGGATAGAGCCAATATACCGGCATCTGACGATCGGCCCCGCCGAGACGGGCCCCGGCGGCTTGCAGATGCACCGGTTCAGGCCGGGAACCGGTTTCGAAGGGGAAGTCCTCCTGACGGCAGATGATGGCGATGGCGGACAATATGCAGTTCGCTGCCTCATCCCGACTGCCGACAAACTTGCCAGCAGCAGCGATTGCCAGCGTGACATTCACGTCGGCGAAGATCTGTCCGTACTCTACCGGTTCTCGAGCCGCCTGCTTCCGGAGTGGAAGCAGATCGATGCGGCCGTCCGCTCCTATGTGGAACAGCGCACCGACACGCTCACGCCCGCAGACACCGCTAAAATGCCGGCAAGACCATCAACAAAGCATTCATCATAAACCTCTTGGTAACGCACGCATCCTAAAGTCGCAGCCTGATGGTCGCGACCGGAGGAGAGCGTCCGGTTTGAAATGAACAGTTCAAAGAGTATCGTGGTGCATAAAGTTCTCGGAAGCCTCACATTCGCCGCTCCAATCCGTCGAGTCGTGATCGCCGTCGTTGCGGTCCTTTTTGCCGCGCTGGCAACGACGTCAGGTGCGAGTGCTGCCAAATATGCGGGCGTGGTCATCGACGCCAAGACCGGCAAGGTTCTCTATAGCGAAGACGCCGACAGCCTCCGCTATCCGGCATCGCTCACCAAGATGATGACGCTTTATCTGACGTTCGAGGCGCTCGAATCCGGCCGCATCTCGCTCAACAGCAAGGTTCCGATCTCCAAGAATGCCGCCAAGGAGCCGCCGTCGAAGCTCGGCGTCGGCGCTGGCCGCAGCATCACGGTCGAACAGGCAATCCTGGCGCTCGTGACGCGCTCCGCCAATGACGTTGCAACGGCGCTGGGCGAGTATCTCGGCGGCTCGGAGCAGCGTTTCGGCCATCTCATGACGGCCAAGGCTCGTAGCCTCGGCATGACCAAGACCACCTATCGCAATGCACATGGCCTGCCCAATACGGCACAGATGACAACAGCCCGTGACCAGGCCCGCCTTGGCATCGCGCTTCGTCAGCACTTCCCGCAGTATTACGGCTATTTCTCCACCCGGAGCTTCTCTTTCGGCAAGCAGACAATCGGCAACCACAACCGGTTGCTCGGTGCCGTGCGCGGCGTCGACGGCATCAAGACCGGCTATACCGGTGCTGCCGGCTACAATCTCGCAACCTCTGCCCAGGCCGATGGGCGCTCCATCGTTGCCGTCATTCTCGGCGCCTCCTCCGGTGCGCGCAGGAATGCCCAGATGACCGCACTCGTGCAGCGGTATCTCCCTCAGGCGTCTTCGGGTCGTTCCTCCGGCGATCTCGTCGCCAAGGTTCAGACGCCTGTTGCCGCCGAACCCGTCCAGGCAACGGCTTCGCTTGATGATGGTCATCCGAACCTGCCGCAGACAGGCCCGATGCCGGATCCTCGTTACGCCGGTGTCGCGCAGGCCTCGGCCTATGTCGCGGCTCCCACTGGAAATGCGGCAACCGCTGCGCTGAGCGGCATGCGCCCCGTCGCACCGGGCAGTTCTGAAAGCGTGCCCGTGCCGCAGCCTGCCCCGGCCTACATGCCGAACAGCGGCGCCATGGTCGCGCCTGCTGCAACCACTCAGTCTGTCGCTGCCGCTTCCGCCACGCCGCCGGATGTCGACACGGTCACCACTGCATCGACCAAGCCGACGTCTGGCTGGATCATCCAGATCGGCACATCGCCGGACAAGTCGCTGGCCATGGATCTTCTGCGCAATGCGCAAGAGAAAGGCGGACAGGTATTGCGTTCCGCCACCCCATTCACAGTCGCCTACAATGCGGGCTCACAGGAGATCTACCGTGCACGTTTCGGTGGCTTCGATGCGCAGAAGGATGCTGTCAACGCCTGCAAGCAGTTGAAACGCAAGGGTATCGGCTGTTGGGCAGCCGCCCAGTAACCACGCTGACCAAACCTCGATTTGTATTTTTGTACGAGGATAGCAAGATGGCTTCGAAAGACTTCAGAATCGGCAAAGTGGACGATCAGGACAATGGCGGGATTTTGCCAGCGTCGCATGTCCTGCATCCGCTGCACGAAGCCGCCTTCCGTCTGGCCGAAATCGGCGGCCGCGAGAAGCGCTCGAAGACGAAGGATCTGATCGGGCTGCTCCTGTCGCATGGCGCGCGCGCTTGGCGTTATTCCCAACCTGAAGTCAATATTCACCTGCATGTCGGCGCCCAGGGCGGGCGCTTTCCCGTCATCCTGCGCCTTCGCTGAACGAGAGTGAGCGCGGTGGCGATCTATGCTCTTGGCGAAAAACGCCCGCTATTGCCAGCTGCCGACCGCTACTGGATTGCACCAGGCGCTCAGGTCATCGGCGACGTGCGTCTCGGCCTAGATGTCGGCATCTGGTTCAATGCCGTGCTGCGCGGCGACAACGATCCCATCATCATCGGCGAAGGGACCAATATTCAGGACGGCGTGATGATCCATACCGATCCCGGGTTCCCGACCAAAATTGGTGACGGCTGCACGATCGGACACCACGCCATCGTCCATGGCTGCACGATCGGTGACAATTCCCTCATCGGCATGGGGGCGACCGTCCTGAACGGTGCCGTCATTGGCAAGAACTGCCTTGTGGGTGCCAATGCTCTGGTGAGCGAAGGCAAAGTCTTTCCCGACAACTCGCTCATTGTCGGCGCACCCGCACGGGTGGTCAGAACTCTTGATGACAACGCGGTGGCGCGTCTCAGGGTGTCAGCGGAAAGCTACGTCCGAAACTGGCAGCGCTTCGCGCGCGATCTTCAGCCGCTTTGAGCCTCAGGCCGCGCAGGCAGCGCACAGACCACGGATCTCGATTGTCGTCTTCTCAGCCTTGAAATTCTGCTTGCGCGTGATGGCACTGAGGTGGTGATCGACCTCGTGATCATGAAACTCGGTCACCTGATTGCATTTGTTGCAGATCATGAAGGCGACGGTGCCATGGCTGGCGCAGCCCTCATGGGGATGAGCGCAGGCGACGAACGCGTTGAGGCTTTCCAGCCGATGCACCATGCCGAATTCGACCAGCTTGTCGAGCGCCCTGTAGACCTGCAGCGGTGCCCGGAACCCATGGTCACGGAGCCGATCCAGCAGTGTATAGGCGGAAAGCGGGCCATCGGCTTCGACAAGGCTATCGAAGACGAGCGACTGGTTGCGGGTCAGATCGGTCTTAGGCATGGGGTCAACCTCGCGGGCGATCGTCAGCCATCGCCAGGCGCGGGCGCGGCAGAAGGCTGATCAGGAAGAGAAGCAGGGCCGCCACAACGATCGAAGGACCGGACGGGGTGTCGTAGGTCAGCGAGCCGAAGAGGCCAATGACGACCGCCACGGCACCGAGTAGCGAGGCAATCACGGCCATGGCCTCTGGCGAGACCGCAAAACGGCGGGCGGCGGCGGCCGGGATGATCAGGAGCGAGGTGATCAACATGATGCCGACGATCTTCATCGCAATCGCAATGACCAGCGCCATCAGCAGCATGAAGATGATGCGCGCGCGTTCCGGGTTCATGCCTTCGGCTTCGGCCAACTCGGCATTGACGGTGCCGGCAAGCAGCGGGCGCCAGAGATAGACGATCAGCGCCACAACAACGGCGCCGCCACCCCAGACGATTGCCACGTCCGTCGGCGTAACCGCGAGGATATCGCCAAAGAGGAAGGCGATCAGGTCGAAGCGCACCCAGGACATGAAGGCGACCATGACGAGACCGATGGCGAGCGTGGCGTGGCTGAGGATGCCGAGCAGCGCGTCGGCTGACAGGCCCTGACGTTTCTGCAGGACAATCAGGATCAGCGAAACCAGCGCCGCGACAACAAAGACGCTGACCATCAAATTGAGCGAGAAAAACAGCGACAAGGCGACGCCGAGCAGCGCGGAATGCGCCATGGTGTCGCCGAAATAGGCCATGCGCCGCCAGATGACGAAGCAACCGAGCGGCCCGGTGGTGAGCGCGAGGCCGATGCCGGCCAACATGGCGCGGACGAAGAAGTCATCGAGCATGGTGATGCTCCTTCGTGGTGTTTGCGGTCGTCAGCGCAGCAGGTCCGGAATCGTGGTCATGGCTGTGACCATGGGCGTGATCGTCATGATCATGATGGTCATGACTATGGACGTGATGCTCGCCGTCATTGCGACCGGCTGCTGCATGATGGTGGCCGTCCTCCGGATGGCAATGGTCCGTGATGCTCCCGTCCCCATGCAGAACGCGGCCGTCCGGCAGATGCGTGTGATCGTGGTCGTGGCTGTAGACGGCGAGCGTTCGGCTCGCCTTGTCGCCGAACAGGCGCATATATTCCGGACTGCTGCTGACCGCCGCCGGCGTTCCCCGGCAGCAGACGTGGCCGTTCAAACAGATCACCGTGTCGGTTTCCGCCATGACGATATGCAGGTCGTGGGAAATCAGCAGGATGCCGCAGCCCGTCGCATTGCGGATCGAGGTGATCAGATCATACAGCGCGATCTCGCCGGAAAAATCGACGCCCTGGACCGGTTCGTCGAGGACGAGAATATCGGGCTTGCGGGCCATTGCGCGGGCCAACAGAGCTCGCTGAAACTCCCCACCCGACAAATGCTGAACTTCGGCGCCGGCGAGATGGCGGATGCCGACGGCATCAAGCGCGCCTTCGATTTCATCGGCGCCGAGCGGCGCCGTCAGCGTCATCAGACGGCGGACGGTGAGCGGCATGGTCCAATCGACGGCAAGCCGCTGCGGCACGTAGCCGATGCGCAGGTTCGGCTTGCGATCCACCCGCCCCTCGTCGGCGCGCAAAATACCGGTCGCCAATTTGGCGCTGGTCGATTTGCCGGAACCATTCGGGCCAATCAGGGTGACGATTTCGCCTGAGCGGACGGAGAAGTCGACGCCGCGCACCAGCCAGCGTCCGTTGCGATAGACCCCGGCACCCGCCAGTGACACCAGCGGCTCCGCATCCCATGTTTTCAAGGCTGCCATACACTTCCCGGAAATTTGCTGTTGCGGACACCTATGCCACACGTTATAGCATTACGCAATTGATGTAATAGTATTACGTTACAGCCTTGAAGGACGTCACCATGAACTCTATCCGCCGCGGATTGACCGCTTCCGTCGCATCCCTGCTCTTTTCGCCGGCCATTGCCATGGCGGAGCCGCAGGTCGTCGTGTCGATCAAGCCGATCCATTCGCTGGTGGCCTCGATCATGAAAGGGGTCGGCGAACCGTCGCTGGTCGTCGAAGGCGCCGCCTCGCCCCATACCTATACACTGAAACCCTCCAACGCCCGTGCGCTGGAGAAAGCCGATCTGGTGTTCTGGGTGGGTCCGGGCCTCGAAGCCTTCCTCGATAAGCCGCTGGAGGCTCTCGCCGGCAAGGCCAAGGTCGTGGAACTCGAAGATGCTCCCGGCCTCAATAAGCTGCCCTTCCGCGAAGGCGGTGCCTTCGAGGCACATGATCACGGCGAGCACGCGGGCGACGAGCATGCCGAAGGCGAGCATCATGAGCACGAGGCTGCAGATGCAACGGCCCATGAAGAAGAGGGTCACGACCATCATGCCGAGGAGGACCATGACCATGCCGCAGAGGGCGGCGAAGGCCATGAACATGAGCATGAAGGCGAGCACGACCACGAACATGGCGGCACGGATATGCATCTCTGGCTCGATCCCGCCAATGCCAAGGCCATGGCGTCGGTCATCGCCACGTCGCTGATCGAGGCCGATCCTGCGAACAAGGCAACCTATGAAACAAATGCCGCTGCGCTCAATGCCGAGATCGACGCGCTCGATACCGACATCGCCGCAACAGTTGCCCCCGTTGCCGACAAGCCCTTTGTGGTGTTCCACGATGCCTACCAGTATTTCGAAAACCGGTACAAAGTCCGTGTGGTCGGTTCCGTGACCGTCAGCCCCGAGACCATGCCTGGTGCAGAGCGCCTGTCGCAGATCCATGCGAAGATCGTCGAACTGGGCGCGGCTTGCGTGTTCGCCGAACCGCAATTCGAGCCGAAGCTGATCAACGTCGTGATCGAAGGCACCAATGCCAAATCAGGGACACTGGATCCAGAAGGCGGCGCGCTTTCGGAAGGGCCGGAACTCTATGGTCAGTTGATGCGCAACCTTGCGACGTCGATTGCGGCTTGCCTGTCGCAATAACCACTCCTCCCCCGGACAGGAAGGCGGGGCCACGGCCTCGCCTTTTTTGTCCTATCGATTGTTATGTTATTACATTTACTGGAGAGCCTGATGAAGAAGCTTCCCGTCACCGTATTGTCCGGCTTTCTCGGCGCTGGGAAAACCACCCTGTTGAACCACGTGCTGGCAAACCGTCAGGGCTTGAGAGTTGCCGTGATCGTCAACGACATGAGTGAAGTCAACATCGACGCAGCCCTCGTACGCGGCGGGGACGCCGCCCTTTCGCGCACGCAGGAACAGTTGGTGGAAATGAGCAATGGTTGCATCTGTTGCACCCTGCGTGACGATCTGCTCAACGAAGTGCGCGGACTCGCCGAACAAGGGCGATTCGACTACCTGCTGATCGAAGCCACGGGTATCGCTGAACCGCTGCCGATCGCCACCACCTTCGATTTCCGGGACGAGGAAGGGCGCAGCCTGTCCGACATCGCGCAACTGGACACCATGGTGACGGTCGTGGATGCGGCAAACCTGCTGCGTGACTACTCATCGAGCGATTTTCTTTCCGATCGCGGTGAAACGGCCGGTGAAAACGACAACCGGACGCTTGTTGACCTTCTCGTCGAGCAGATCGAATTCGCCGACGTGATCATCCTCAACAAGGTGGGCGCAGCCAGCCCCGATCAACTCGACGCGGCCCGCAAGATTATCGGCGGGTTGAACGCCAGCGCCCGTGTGATCGAGACGGAATTCGCCAAGGTGGACCCGCACGACATCCTTGGGACCGGGCTGTTCGACCTGGCCAAGGCCGAGACGCACCCGCTCTGGTTCCAGGAACTGCACGGCTTTCGCGACCATGTGCCGGAGACGGAGGAATATGGCATCCGCTCCTTCGTCTATCGCGCCCGCGCGCCGCTTGATCCGACGCGTTTCCGCGACTTCCTCGATCGCTCCTGGCCAGGCGTCATCCGTGCCAAAGGCTTTTTCTGGCTCGCGACACGTCCGCATCATGTCGGGGAACTGAGCCAGGCAGGACCGCTGGTGCGCACGACGAGAATGGGGCTGTGGTGGGCGTCCGTTCCGAAATCGCGGTGGCCTGATGATCCGGGTTTTCTCAATGCCATGGCGCCTTATCTCGATGCCGAATGGGGCGACCGGCGGCAGGAGATCGTGTTTA
Source organism: Rhizobium sp. AG855 (assembly GCF_003610655.1). Lineage (NCBI taxonomy): Bacteria > Pseudomonadati > Pseudomonadota > Alphaproteobacteria > Hyphomicrobiales > Rhizobiaceae > Rhizobium > Rhizobium sp. AG855. The sequence continues at coordinate 1,677,775 of NZ_RAQG01000003.1, forward strand.
TCGGTGCCGACCCGATGGACCAGGAACAGATCACTGCGGAGCTTGACGCCTGCCTCGTGCCTGCAACACGCTTCACGCCGACTGCCTGGGAAGGACTGCCGGACCCCTTCGCACGCTGGGCGTGACGCTCAGAGGCGGCCGCGACGAGCGAGAAGCGAAAGCACCAGATCTGCCCCAGCCTCGCCTGCGGGCAGATCCGTCTGCAGCCTGTTCCAGACGTCGTCATAGCCGGAAAGCATGGTGGCGCGTTGTGGCGTATTGCTCGACAAGCGTTCCGCCCAGCGCACCAGACTTGCCGGTCGCAGCACGTCGTTGAAATATTCGGGCACGATGGCGTAGTCCGCGATCAGATTGGGCAGGGCTCCCGTCCAGACCTTGATCCGGTTCGCCATCATCCGGATGATCCAATCACCCTTGTAGGTGGAGACGACGGGCACATAGGCCAATGCGAGCTCCAGAATCACCGTACCCGATGCCGCGATCGCGGCATCTGCCTCCTCGAACGCCTTCCACTTGGCCTCATCGCCGAGCAGGATCTCGGGACGCAGCGCCCAAGAGGCGGTCATCCCGCGAACACGGGCCTCCTGGCGGGGCACTGTCGGCAGCACGAAACGAGTCTTGCCGTTCCGAGCGACGTACTCCTCCATTGCCGCACCGAAGACCGGCAGAAGCTGGGTAATCTCCGCGCCACGCGATCCCGGCAAAAGCAGGATCGTGCGCTCATCACCCACAGCTCTGACGGACCGCGCCTTGCGGGCTTCCCGCACACGCAGGATCTCGGCATGAGTTGTCAGTCGGTGACCGATGAAATGCGTCTTCGGGCCGCCCAGTCGCTCCATCACCTGGGGCTCGAAGGGAAGCACGGCCAAAACTTCGTCGACATAAGGGAGCATCGCCTTGGCCCGGTATTCCTTCCAGGCCCAGACGCTCGGGCAGACATAGTTGACCACCGGCAGATCGGGAAGTGCCTTGCGGACCCGCTTGGCGACCCTGTGCGTAAAATCGGGGCTATCGACGATCAAAAGCAGATCCGGCTTTGCGGCAATGATGGCGTCCGACGTTACCGAGATCAGCTTGATCAGGCGCGGCAGCTTCGACAGAACCTGCGTGATCCCCATGATCGACAGTTCGGAGAAATCGAAGAGCGATTGCAGTCCCTGCCCTGCCAGAGCCTCGCCACCGACGCCGATGACATCGACGCGGCCGGCATGGCGCTGTTTCAAGGCTGCGATGAGATCGGCGCCGAGCAGGTCACCGGAAACTTCACCGGCAATGACGGCGATCTTGAGTGGCTTCTCGCTCATGGGCCTTTGTCCTTTCCCGATCGCTCGATGCCGACAACGAAGAGGCCCGCCGCATCTGCAGCAGCAATCATCGCGTCTCGCTCGACGACCAGGGCCCGTCCCGCCTCAACGGCAATGCCGGCAAGGCCTGCCGCCTTGGCATTTTCCACGGTCGATACGCCGATGGTCGGCAGATCGGCCCGCAGATCCTGCTGGGGTTTGCACAGCTTGACGATCACGCCCCTGCGGCGCTGGGAGATGCGCCCTTCGGCCCTCAGGCCCGCCACACGAGCGAGCATGGCGTCGGTTCCCTCGACGCCCTCGAGGGCGACGATGCGCCCGCCAACGCTCACAGCGCCCTGCCCCACGTCCAGGCGTCCGAGCGTCTCTGCCGCATCCGCCGCCCGCTCGATATCCCTGATATCGTCGTCGGAGGGCTTAGCCTTTCCGAGCGGACCGACGGTTGCCAACAGTCCGGGAAGGATTTCATGTGCACCCAAGACTTCGCAGCCCTGGGCCTCGATCAGCGAAATCACCATGCGCAGCACGGCATCATCGCCGCCCGCCAACAAGGTCCTGAGCGCCATGGGCAGCTTCAGAATGGAGCGGAGGTTGACGTGGATCTCACCGAAGGCAGGACGCTTCTTGACCGCGCCCGACATGACGACGCGACCGATCCCATGCCTTTGAAACAGGGCAGAGAGGCCCGCCATGTCTCCGACCCCGATCACCGCCGTCTCGTAGCTCTGCCAGTCGGCATCCGCTTCGTTCTTCAGGCGCAAGATGAATGGATCTTCACCCGCGGCACGCGCGGCTTCTGCCAAGAATAGCGGGAGCTTGCCGCTGCCGGCGATGATGGCGAGGCGACCTTTCGATGCCAGGCGTCCTGTTGCGCTGGCGGACGTCATGGCGTCAGTTCTTGCCGCGATGGGGCGACGAGAGCGCGCGATCGCTGTCGGCTGCAATGAAATCCAGGATTTCGATCACCTGCGGGCAGTCGAGATAGTCGTCGCGGATTGCTGCCGCATTGGCACGGGCAGAGCCCTCGCCCTCGAAGATCTGCTTGAAGGCGCGGCGCACCTGATGAATGATCGAGCGTTCGATCCCCGCACGGGTCATTCCGACGACGTTGAGGCCGCCGAGGATACCGGGATTGCCGTTCAGCATGCCATACGGGATCACGTCGTAGCTGACGGCGGAGAGACCGCCGATAAAGGCGTTGCGGCCGATGCGTGTGAACTGGTGGACGGCGCATCCACCACTCAGGATCACATGATCGCCGACGTGAACGTGCCCGGCCAGCATGACATTGTTCGACAGGATGATATTGCTGGCGAGAATGCAGTCATGGGCGACATGCGAATTGGCCAGGAAGAGACAATTGTCGCCGACGCGGGTAATCCCGCCGCCGCCAACCGTGCCCGAGTTCATCGTCACGCCTTCACGCATGGTGCAGTTCGCACCGACGACAAGGCGCGAATCCTCGCCGGCTTCATGCAGGCTCTGCGAGACGCCGCCGATGACGGCCATGGGGAAGATCCGGCTGTTCTCACCGATTTCGGTCAGGCCGGACACCACGGCGTTCGAAAGGAGCTCCACACCATCCTTCAGCGTCACACGCGGTCCGACATGGCAGAAAGGGCCAATGCGCACGTTCTCGCCAATGACTGCGCCGGCTTCAACGACCGCCATCGGATGGATCACGGCAGTGGCAGCAATGGTGCTCATTTTGCGTCCTTGCGCATGATCATGGCACCGATGTCGGCCTCCGCCGCCAACTGGCCATCCACCTTGGCATCACAATGGAACTTCCAGATGTTGCCGCGCTGCTTCTGCTTCACGACGTGATATTCGACGCGATCACCCGGAACCACGGGCTTGCGGAAACGGGCATTGTCGATGGTCATGAAATAGACGAGGTTGCCGGCTTCGCCCTGCTTGCGCGCGCAAATGGCGCCAGCAGTCTGCGCCATGCCTTCGACGAGCAGAACACCCGGCATGATCGGAGATTCAGGAAAATGGCCGGTGAAATGCGGCTCGTTCGCCGTCACGTTCTTGATGCCGATGGCAGAATCGTCACCGTCGATCTCGATGATCTTGTCGACGAGCAGAAACGGGTAGCGATGCGGCAGAAGCCGCATGATTTCGAGGATATCAGCGGATCCCAATTCGCTCTTCGTGGCGGCGTCAGTCATTGCTGGCTCCTTTGTCCTTTGCGCGGCTATCGTAGCGGCTCAACGTCTCGGCCACTTCGCGCAGATAATCCTTCAGAGGGCGGGCCGGGACACCGCCGTATTTTTCGCCCGGGGGCACGTCTGCCAGAACGCCGCTCATGGCGGCGATCTGAACCCCGTCACCAATCTTGATATGGCCGTTGACGCCGGCTGCGCCACCAATCATCACGCCATCGCCGATCACCGTACTGCCGGCAATGCCGACCTGGCTGACAATGCCGCAGTGGCGACCGATGCGAACGTTATGACCGACCTGAACCAGATTATCGATCTTGGTCCCCTCGCCAATGACCGTGTCGTCCATGGTGCCACGATCGATCGTCGTGTTGGCGCCGATTTCCACATGATCCTGGATGATCACGCGACCGACCTGGACGATCTTGATCATGCCACGCGGACCCGGCGCATAACCGAAGCCGTCCTGGCCGATACGAGCACCGTTGTGGATGATCACATTGTTGCCGACCAACGCCACTTGCACTGTCGCGCCCGCAGCAATCGTGCAGTCGCGTCCAATGCGGACACCGGGTCCGATCACAGCACCCGGCCCGATGCGCGTGCCGCTGCCAACCTCAGCATGCGCACCAATCACGGCCATTGCCTCGACTTCGACGCCATCTTCGAGGCGCGCCGTCGGATCGACATACGCGGCCGGCGAGATGTTGGCCGGTTCGCTGGTCATGCGGACCGGACGAAGGCCTTCGGGATGCAGAAGCGCGCCGGCCAACGCAAAGGCCGTCTGGGCACTTTTCGCCAACAGAACGGGAATATGCGCCGGAACCAGCGACACCAGCGCTTTTTCACAGAAGATGGCCGATGCATTGCAGGTGAGAAGGTCGTCGCGATTGCGACGGGAGAGGATGTAGCAGACATCACCCGCCTTGGCGCGGGCAACGGGCGAGACTGACCGAATGATCGTCTCGCCCTTTGCGGCATCCGTCAATTCCGCCCCCGTATGAGCTGCAAGCGCAGCCAGGGTCACCCCTGAATGGGGCGGAAAGAAATGATTGTGCTCCATCAGAAAACGCTCCAGAACGTCAACCTGTCAGCAGTTCTGGACCGCTCGCCTTAGAACTGGTTCGCCATGCTGAACCGGAATTCCTGCGTATCGTCGTAGTCTTCCTTGGCGACCGGAACAGCATAGTCGAAGCGAAGCGCACCAAACGGCGAGTTCCACTGAATGCCGGCGCCAACCGACGCACGGATCGCCATATCGGTACCGTCAGCACCCGCATCGTTCTTCAGCTTGCTGCCGAACAGGGTACCAGCATCGGCGAAGATCGCGCCACGGAAGCCGAGATCCTGCGGAACGGCAGGCAGCGGGAACGTCGCTTCGGCCGAAGCGGTGAAGTAAGTGGTACCGCCAATGGAATCGCCGCCCATACGCGGACCGATACCGCTGTTGGCAAAGCCACGGATTTCCTTGCCGCCGATCTTGAACTGATCGAAGACGTTCAGGTTGTCGCCGAGGGCAACGACGTGACCGGCCGAACCAGCAAGCGAGCCGACGACATCGAACTCATCCGACAGCGTGTAGAAGAGGCGCGCACGGGCATAAGCCTTGTAGAAGTCGGAATCGCCGCCGAGACCCGCATATTCATGCGTGAAGCTGGCATAGATGCCTTCATGCGGGTTCTGGCGATCGTCAACCGTGTTGTACACGATCGAATGACCAATGATCGACTGCGTCCACGTGCTGCCGGTGATGGCATCGATATACGGCTGAGCGATCGTGTCGTCGCCACCGCCTGCAACGCCGTTGGCACCGAAGGCACCGTCGTTGATGTAGTCGATCTGCTTGTAGGTATAGCGCAGCGTCGTTGCCAGATCTTCGGTGATCGGAGCGGTCACACGAACCGTCGCACCCTGCTCTTCGTAGTCGTACTGCGAATTGCTGCTGGTCGAGCTCTTGAAGACGTCGAAGCCGGCGGCAAGGCGGTAACCGAGGAAATAAGGCTCGGTGAAGGAGAAGTTGTACGTCTGGGTGTCGTCGAAACCACCACCAGCGGCAACGCGGATGAACTGACCACGTCCGAGGAAGTTCTTTTCTTCAACCGACGCTTCCAGAACGACGCCACCGTTATCGACGGAGTAGCCAGCACCGATACCGAACGAACCGGTCGGCTGGTCCTGCACATCTACAACGACCACGACGCGGTCCGGCGAACTGCCAGGCTGGGTCGAGATGTTGACCGCCGAGAAAAAGCCGAGTGCTTCGAGGCGGCGCTTGGCGCGCGAGATGGTTTCCTGGTTGAAGGCATCGCCTTCGGAAATATCGAATTCGCGACGAATGACGTAGTCGCGGGTCCGGGTGTTGCCACGAACTTCGATGCGCTCGACATAGGCGCGCTCACCCTGGTCGACGAGATAGGTCACGCCGATGGTGTTGTTTTCGAAGTTGCGGTCGCCACGCGGAACGACGCGCGCAAACGGATAACCGGCCGACGACACGCGGCGGGAAATGGCTTCCATCGACTTCTGAACGTCGCGGGCGCTGTAGGTGCTGCCCTCATGAGTCTCGAGAAGCCCCTGGAGCTGAGCCGCATCGACACCATCAACCGTCGATTCCACGGTGACCGCGCCGAACTTGTAGCGCTGACCTTCATCCACCGTGATGTTGATCGTATATTCGTTGCCGGCCTCGTTCAGCACGGCTTCCGAAGAGATTACGCGGAAGTCGGCATAACCGTGGTTATAATAGAACTGACGAAGCGCTTCCTCGTCGGCGCGCAACTTGTCTTCGTTGTAGACATCCTTGCGGGTCAGGAACGACAGAAGGCCTGACTCCTTCGTCTGCAGCACGGATGCGAGACGACCGTCGGAATAGGCGTTGTTGCCGCTGAAATTGATGGAGCTGATCTTGGTGCGCTCACCCTCGTTGATCACGAAGGCGAGGTTGACACGACCTTCAGCCACCGGAACGACCTGCGTCGTCACTTCAACATCGCTGCGGCCGATTGCGGTATAGGCTTCCTTGATGCGCTGGATATCGGCGCTGATCAGGCTGTCACTGTACGGACCCTGCGGCTGCGTCTGCACGATGCCGGCGAGCTTGTCGTCCTTGATCTTGCGGTTGCCGTTGAACACCACCTGGTTGACCAGCTGGTTTTCGGCGACCGTCACAACCAGCGTGCCGCCGGATACGGAGATCTGAACATCCGAGAAGAAGCCGGTCGCGTAAAGACGCTTCACGGATTCGTCGATATCGGCATTCGAGAAGGTTTTGCCAGGCTGAATGGAGAGGTTCGAGCGGACAGCTTCCGCCCCCACACGCTGAGCGCCACGCACGTCGACCCGCTGGATGACAGCAGCCTGGGCTGCAGCAGCCGAAGCAATCACGGCAACACTTGCGCCCGTAGACACGATACCAGCAGACAGCGCGACCGCCGACACTGCGTTCAAAAATCTTGAACCAGCCTTCATGTGTGTACTTTACCTTCTTCCATTGTCCCGCAGTCCTAACCCCGACTCCGGCCCGTGTGTGGTTTTAGCGGGTTTTACCCTACAAGCAAGACTGCGCGTTAATTTCTGTTTACTTCATTTGAATCCGTGGCCCAATCGCCACTATCAATTTGAAACATCGTAAACAAATCCTTCCACAGCTTGCAAGATCGACCTCAGCCTATCAACCGGCTGATGTCGTTCCAGGTGGCAAACACCATCAGGGAGAGGATCATTGCCAGACCGATACGGAAAGCAACCTCCTGCGCCCCCTGACCCATCGGCCTCCCGCGCACTGCTTCAATCGCGTAGAGAACGAGATGGCCGCCGTCAAGGACCGGAACTGGCATCAAATTCAAAAGCCCCAGCGAAACGGAAAGAACCGCTGCCAGATTTAACAGAGCGATAACGCCGAGGGTGGCCATTTCGCCCGAGGCCTGCACGACACGGACCGGACCGCCGAGTTGGTCGGCATTCATCCGGCCGGCGATCATGTTGCCGATGTAGTCGAAGGTACCGGTGACAATGTGCCCGGTCTGACGAACACCTTCCCAAACCGCCTGCGGCGGCGAGAGCTCAACGATACGGAAATTGCCGGCTTTCTGATCGGTGATAATCCCGATCTGGCCGACTTCCATCGAATTGCCAAAACGGTCGGTCGTTACGGCGCGCTTGGGGACGATGGGGAAATCGATCTCCTGCCCTGCGCGGCGCACGGTCACGGTCACGGGCACTTCCGGACGCATGGTGATATAGCGAACCACATCATCGAAGGTCTCGATGGCATGGCCATCCAGCGCGACCAGCACGTCCCCACGTTCGATGCCGGCCGTTTCTGCGGCGCTGCCCTGTTTCAGATCCGCTACGACAGGATCCGAGACCGGCTTACCCATGGTGCCGAACATCACCGCGAAAATGACGATCGCAAGCAGGAAGTTGGCAATCGGGCCGGCCGCAACCGTGATCGCACGCTTCCACAGCTTTGCGCCGTTCAGCGTCTGCGCCTTTTCCGCGTCGCTCAGGTCTTCAATGGCTTTCCCGTCAGGCATGCTGGCCGCGTCGGCATCACCAAAGAACCGCACATAACCGCCCAGCGGAATTGCCGAAATCTTCCAACGGGTTCCATGACGATCGGTGAAGCCAACGAGTTCAGGACCGAAGCCGACGGAGAAGGCCAGAACCCGGATGCCTGACAATCTGCCAGCAAGATAATGGCCCATCTCGTGGATGAAGACGAGCAGGGAGAGAATGAGGATGTAGGGGAGAATATACCCGCCGAGAAAGCCGAGGACTGCACTCATGTGATCCGTCATCCCTATCAGATTGCCGCCGTGGCTGAGGCCAATCCCTCTTCGCCTGGCCCCTTACCCGATCAGAGACCGAAGAGAAAGGCGCCCATGGATACCACGGACTGGCTTGCGCCCGCAGAAAAACCTATCGCCAGGAAGAATGCGGCAAAACAGGCAAATACAAGGCCATCGACGCGGTCCATCACGCCACCGTGGCCGGGAATGAGATTGCTCGAATCCTTGACCCCGAAACGGCGCTTGATGAAGGACTCGAAAAGGTCGCCGATCTGGCTCGCGATCGACAGTGCAAGCGCCACCGCAACGGTCCACAGACCGACATCCTGGAAATGGGCCATAACGACAAGATAACCGCCAACCACCCCAGCCAGCATGCCCCCAATGGCGCCCGACCACGTCTTGCCGGGCGAGATGCGCGGTGCAAGCTTCGGACCGCCGATGGCGCGACCGACGAAGTACGCGAGGATATCCGTCGCCCAGACGACAACGAAGACGAAGAGCATGGCGATGAGGCCGAGCGAATCATCGCCGCGGATGGCGGCGAGCGAGATCATGCTGAGGCCTGAGTAAAACAGGCCGCCCGGATGCCACCAGCTCATCCGACGCAGCAGAGCCGGAATTGCCGCCGTAATCACAAGCCCCGCAAAAAGCGGCACGGTGAAATCTGCCGAACCGAACAGCATGTTGAGGCTGACGAGCGCCATGGAGAACCAGCCGAACGTATTCGACCGCAGGCTCGTCTCGGCGAGCCGTGTCATTTTGGACCACTCGTAATAAACCAGCAGGCCAATTCCGGCAGCGAGGAAACGAAACGCCATGCCGCCCGCCCAAGTGGCGGCAAGCACGACGATGACCATGACGATGGCAGAATAGATGCGCAGTTGAAGCTCGCGCGAGATTGAAAGTGTCATGAGCCGACCGCCACGACCTTCGAGGACAGGCCGCCAAAGCGGCGGTCCCGGGCGGCAAACCGCTCCAGCACGGCATCAAAGACGGCCGGCGTGAAGTCGGGCCAGAAATCCGGCACGAACATCAGTTCGGCATAAGCCGACTGCCACAACAGAAAATTCGAGAGGCGCTCCTCGCCGCTGGTTCGGATGACCAGGTCGGGATCAGGGATCCCGGCCGTGTCGAGGCTGTCATTGATCTTCTGTGCATCGATCTGGCACGGATCGAGGCGACCGGCCTGGACTTCGCGGGCGAGACGGGCAGCAGCGCGCGCGATCTCGTCACGTGCGCCGTAATTGAAGGCGATGACGAGGGTCATGCCCGTATTGTCGGCCGTTCGCTCCTCGGCTTCGAGCAGCAGAGCGCGAATGTCCTCGCGCAAATTGACCCGGTCTCCGATGATGCGAATCCGGACGGCCGCCTTGTGCAGATCCGCCAGATCGCGGCGAATGAACGCTTTCAGCAGGCCGAAGAGTTCGTTGACCTCGGCTTCCGGGCGACGCCAATTTTCCGAGGAGAAGGCAAACAGCGTGAGGAAGGCCACGCCCGCTTCGCGCGCAGCCTTGACCGTATCACGGACCGTTTCCACGCCCTTGCGATGGCCGAACGTCCTCGGCAAGCCCCGTGCATTCGCCCAACGACCGTTGCCGTCCATGATAATCGCAACATGCTGCGGTACGATGCGCTGTGGTGCTCTCGACATGGGCTCCGGTCCGGGCGGCAAGGGAAATGGTTTAAACGAACGACTCTCGTTTAAACCTGCATGATTTCCTTTTCCTTGTCGGCGAGCAAGCGATCGACGTCGACAATCGTGTCGTCCGTCATCTTTTGAACCTTATCCGACAGGGAACGGCTATCATCCTGGCTGATGGAGCCGTCCTTTTCGCCCTTTTTGAGGCCGTCCATGCCGTCGCGGCGAACATGGCGAATCGCGACCTTTGCCTTTTCCGCATAATCATGCGCGACCTTGACGAGCGACTTGCGGCGCTCTTCGTTCAGTTCCGGCAAAGGAATGCGCAGGTTCTGACCGTCCATGATCGGATTGAGCCCGAGATTGGCTTCGCGAATGGCGCGATCGACGGCGTTCACCATCGACTTGTCCCAGATCGATACACCCAGCATGCGCGGCTCAGGAACCGTCACGTTGGCGACCTGGTTCAACGGCACACGCGAGCCGTAGGCATCGACCGTCACCGGATCGAGAATGTTGGCCGAGGCGCGCCCCGTGCGCAGCGAGGCGATGTCGTTCTTGAATGCATTGATCGCGCCGTCCATGCGGCGCTTGATGTCGTTGAGATCAACCCCTGCGGTCATCCTGGTTCTCCCATTGCTCATTCAGCCGGCGGCCCTAGCAAAGGGCGCCCATGGTTGTTGGATCAGTTGTCGGTGACGATGGTCATGCGACCAGCGCCGGACAGGATTTCGCCGAAACCGCCCTTCTCGTGGATCGAGAAGACGATGATCGGAATGTGGTTTTCGCGCGCAAGCGCCACAGCTGCCACGTCCATGACGGCAAGTCCCTTCTGCAGGACTTCATCATGCGTCAGACGCTCGAAACGGGTGGCATGAGGATCCTTCTTCGGGTCCGCCGAGTAGATGCCGTCGACCTGCGTGCCCTTGAAGATGGCCTGCGCACCGATTTCGGCGGCACGGAGTGCTGCGGCGGAATCGGTGGTGAAGAACGGGTTGCCGGTACCGCCGGCAAAGATCACCACCCTGCCCTGTGCCAGATGGTGCAAGGCAGCGCGCTGCGAGAAGCTCTCGCAGATTTCCGGCATGGCAATTGCCGACAGGACGACCGTATCGATGTCCAGCTTGCGCAGCGAGGTCGCGAGCGCGAGCGCGTTGATGACAGTCGCCAGCATGCCCATGTGGTCACCGGTGACGCGATCGCCGCCCTTGGAGGCTACGGCCACGCCCCGGAAGATGTTTCCACCGCCGACGACGACGCCGACCTCGACGCCCATGCGCCGCGCTTCCGCGATATCGCCGGCGATCCGATCGGCCACAGCGACATCGATCCCGAAGCCCTGGCTTCCCATGAGGGCCTCGCCGGAAGCCTTGAGGAGAACGCGTGTGAACAATGGCTTGGCGGTCATGTGTGCTCCCGAAATCAATTCAGTGCCGGATACACGAAGGGCATCGCGTTGTCACGCGATGCCCGATGTTTTCCCTCGAAAGGAGTGGCCAGATCAGCCCTTGGCGACAGCAGCAACTTCTGCTGCGAAGTCGCTTTCTTCCTTCTCGATGCCTTCGCCGAGCAACAGACGTGCCATGCCGGTGATTTCGATCGGCGCGCCGGCATCCTTTTCGGCAGCCTTGATGGCGTCGCCGACGGTCAGGTCCGGGTTGATGACGAAAGCCTGCGAGAGAAGAGCGACTTCTTCGAAGAACTTGCGCATGCGGCCTTCAACCATCTTTTCGATGATCGCGTCCGGCTTGCCCGAGGCGCGCGACTGTTCGATGAAGACGTTGCGCTCGCGCTCGGCGACGGCGGCATCGACTTCTTCCGAACGGATAGCGAGCGGGTTGGTGGCTGCGATGTGCATGGCAACCTGGCGGCCGATGGCGGACAGAACGTCCTTGTTGCCGGTCGACTTCAGGGCGACGAGCACGCCAAGCTTGCCGAGGCCTTCAGAAGCAGCATTGTGGACGTAGGTCGCGACAACACCGTCTTCGACCGAGAGCTTGACGGCGCGGCGCAGCGTCATGTTCTCGCCGATATGGGCAATCGCATCCTTGATGGTGTCGGTGACGGTCTTGCCGCTGGCCGGATAGGTGGCAGCGCCGATCGCTTCGACGGAACCGTCGGTGCCGATGGCAACGGAAGCCACACCGCGGACGAGGTCCTGGAAGGCATCGTTACGGGCAACGAAGTCGGTTTCGGAGTTGACTTCGACGACAACAGCCGAGGTGCCGTTGCCGTTGATGCCGATCAGGCCTTCGGCTGCGGTACGGCCCGACTTCTTGTCAGCCTTGGCGATACCCTTGGCGCGCAGCCAGTCGATGGCGGCTTCGACGTCGCCGTCGTTCTCGATGAGAGCCTTCTTGCAATCCATCATGCCTGCGCCGGACTTCTCGCGCAGTTCCTTAACCAGTGCTGCAGTGATTTCAGCCATTGTGTGCCTCTTGTCTGTTCAAGCGATGCACCAGACGATCAGGATCGCGGAGCATGCTGTTTGGGGGACGAAATGTACCCGGAAGTGTGACAACGTGATGAAGCAGGTCACCACGAAAACCTTGAACGCATTCGGGACCGTATCTGTGACAGGTCACCGGAATTGCGAGGCCGCCCGAGGCTCCAATGAGCGTCCGGGCGGCCGTATCCCTTGACGGGGTGCGGCGAATCAACTCCACCGCATTCGAAGCATCAAGCTTCGGCTTCAGTCTCGAGAGCCGGCTCGATCGGAGCTTCGGCAGAGGCGCCGATGTCACGACCGGAAGAGCCCTGCTGGCGCGCGATGCCGTCGATGGCAGCGCGCGAGATCAGGTCGCAGTAGAGCGAGATGGCGCGCGAGGCGTCGTCGTTACCCGGGATCGGATAGTCGATGAGGTCCGGATCGCAGTTCGAGTCGATGACAGCAACAACCGGGATGCCGAGGCGCTTGGCTTCGTCGATCGCGATCTTTTCCTTGTTGGTGTCGATGATGAACATCAGGTCGGGAACGCCGCCCATGTCACGGATACCACCGAGAGCCTTGTCGAGCTTTTCGCGCTCGCGCTCAAGGTTCAGACGCTCCTTCTTCGAGTAGCCGGAGGCTTCCGAAGAGAGGATCTCGTCGAGCTTGCGCAGGCGAGCGATCGAGTTCGAGATGGTCTTCCAGTTGGTCATCATGCCGCCGAGCCAGCGGGAGTTGACGTAGTACTGGGCCGAACGCTTGGCGCTGTCAGCGATGATTTCCGAAGCCTGACGCTTGGTGCCGACGAACAGAACGCGACCGCCACGAGCAACCGTGTCGGACACGACCTGAAGGGCGCGCGACAGAAGCGGAACGGTCTGGGCCAGGTCGATGATGTGGATGTTGTTACGATCGCCGAAGATGTACGGCTTCATCTTCGGGTTCCAGCGGTGAGTCTGGTGACCGAAGTGGACGCCAGCTTCGAGAAGCTGACGCATGCTGAAATCAGGCAATGCCATGCCTTTGTCTCCTTTTCCGGTTTAACCCCCGCGAAGCAAACAGCTCCCCTTTCGGGGAAGCCACCGGGCGGAAAACTCAGATTTCTCCCTGAACTTCCCAAGCTTCGCGTGTGGAATGATGCGGCCCATACAGGGCTCACGGCATAAAATCAAGCCTTTGCGGGCAAGTTCGGGAAAGAAGCCGCGATTTGCTCACTTGCAATCGCCGTTCGGGGGGCCGAGCACTTCGAGCTTGGTCAGCTTGCCCGCCAGGACGAAGTCGCCATAGTCCAAAGTCAGGTCGCGGGTGACCCCGTTCTCGTAGAGCTTGAAGGACTGGCTATAGATCGGCAGCTGGTCACCCTTCGACTTCTCGTCGAAATAGGCGATCGAGACCGGCCAGTAGTCGCTCGTGCCGAGCGGAGCAGCCGCCTTGGCTTCCGGATCGGTGTCTGTCGATTTCTTCGCTGCGCCGACGACCGTGGTGGTGAGGAAGGTCTGGTCTCCATCCTCCGAGCCGTCGAAGATGCGGGATTCGAAGACCCGTTCACCCTTACGGGCCCGGGCGATCACTTCCAGCATGTGTTCGGCCGGAAAACGGCTACCCGCAAGTTCCAGCGCGCGCTGATTGGGACCGGTCAGCTCGATGGTCACCTTGTCGCCGGCCTCGGCTGCGGCCCCGCTCACATCCTTGTCCAGCTGGTCGTCAGTGAAGGACTTGTTGTCGAACCGGAACTTGCCGGCGCTCACATCCTCAAAGGTGGTCGAGCGCTGGTCCGTGACGCGCACGCCGTCGCCGACATCAATGCGGGTGACAAAACGGAACTGGGTGTTGAAGCCTTTGCAGGGCGATCCCGAAAATTCGTAGACCATGCGCCCACGCACGCCTTCGATCCCGGAACGGTCTGAGGCTTCCTTCAAGAAAATGTCGTAGACGGCGCGATGCGGCACAAGACCGATCGTCGCCGCCGAAGCCTGCCCGGCAGCCGTGCCGGCGGCGAGGGTCAATGTGGCGGCGAACGCCATACGCAAAGGAAACATCGACAACCTCCTGTTGGACTCGTCGTCGATGTTATAAGAACACATCCGGCAAAAGCGAGACATGCTTTTCGTCGCCAGAGGTTTCTCACTTTATTTTCAACAGACCGGGATTTCGCCATGTCCGACACCATCGACAGCCGCCTTGCAGCGCTGGGGATTACCCTGCCCGCAGCCGCCGCCCCTGCTGCCAATTACGTCCCCTTCGTGATCAGCGGAAACCTGCTCTACCTCTCCGGCCAATTGCCGATTGAAGGCGGAAAAGTGGCGGTTCTCGGCCTCGTCGGGTCGGAGGTCGCTCTCGCAGACGCCCAGCGGGCGGCTGAACTCTGCGCCATCAACATCCTTGCCCAAGCCAAGAGCGCGCTCGGCGGCGACCTGTCGCGCATCACCCGCGTCATCAAGCTCAACGGCTTCGTCGCTTCGGCGCCGGGCTTTGTCGAACAGCACCTTGTCATCAACGGTGCCTCGAACCTGATCGCCAATGTTCTCGGCGAAGCCGGCAAGCATGCGCGGGCCGCCGTTGGCATGGCCTCGCTGCCGCTGAACGCCGCCGTCGAGATCGATGCGATCCTGGAGATCGCGCTGTGAGCGGTGTCGACTGGATCAAGGACCTACCGGTCGCCCATCGCGGCTATCACGACATGAACAAGACCGTGTTCGAAAACACGCTCTCGGCGTTCTCGCGGGCCATCGAGGCGGGGTTCGCGATCGAATGCGATATCCAGCTGTCATCGGACAGCGTGCCGATGGTGTTCCACGACCACGATCTGCAGCGTCTGTGCGGGCTTACCGGCGAAGTTCGCGAGCGGACGGCGGGTGAGTTGAAGATGTTGTCGATCGGCGGCACGAAGGACAAGATCCCAACGCTCCGCCAGATGCTCGACCTCGTCAAGGGACAGGTACCACTGGTGATCGAGCTCAAGGGTATCGATGCCGAGCAGGATGACGGCTTTGTCGAGAGCGTGCTGGAAGTGCTGGAAGGCTACGAGGGCAAGGTCGCGCTGATGAGCTTCGACTACCACCTCCTGCGTGCCCTCAAACACGTCGACTGCCCCTACCCGGTCGGGCTGACGGCCGAGGGCGTCAAGCCGGACGTGCTGGCAGCCCATGAGGAAGCCATGGCGCTCGGGCTCGACTTCACTTCCTATTGCGTCGTCCATCTGCCGAACCCGTTCGTCACGGGCCTGCGTGAAAAGGGCATACCCGTGATTACCTGGACCGTCAGGGATGAAATCATGCGAGCACAGACCTATACCTATGCTGACCAGATGACGTTTGAAGGCTTCGATCCGCGCGTGGCGCCGGCCGTCGCCTGACACTGACACTGACAGGGAGATTCATGGCAGACGAGGTGACTGTCCGCATTGCAGGCTCCTTTCAGGAGATCCATCCGGCCGACTGGGCCACTCTGTCCGGCACCTCACGTGCCGGGCCCGGCTACAATCCTTTCGTCTCGCATGCCTTTCTCTCAGCCATGGACGAATCCGGCTCGGCTGTCGCGCAAACCGGCTGGATGGGCCATCACCTGCTGCTGGAGGAAGGCGGACGGCTGATCGGGGCCGTCCCTTGTTATTTGAAGAACCACAGCCAGGGCGAATATGTCTTCGACCACGGTTGGGCCGACGCCTATCAGCGGGCCGGCGGCCACTATTATCCCAAGCTCCAGGCATCCGTGCCGTTCACGCCTGCCACCGGGCCGCGGCTGCTAGTCAAGCGTGGCGAAGATGTGGAGCGAGTCTCCGGCCTCCTGGCCTTGGCCCTGGCCCAGGTGACTCAGAAGATCGGCGCCTCATCGGCGCATGTCACATTCCTTCCGTTAGGTGAGTTGCCTTCCCTAACGGATGCCAATTTTCTCCACCGCACCGACCAGCAGTTCCACTTCATCAATCGCGGTTATGCCGACCATGAAGCCTTCCTCGCGGAACTGTCCTCCTCAAAGCGAAAGAACCTGCGAAAGGAGCGGCGGGCAGCGCTTGAAAACGGCATCACCATCGACTGGCTGACCGGCAGCGATCTGACCGAAGACATCTGGGACCAGTTCTTCCGCTTCTATATCGACACCGGCAGCCGCAAATGGGGCCGGCCCTACCTCACCCGCCAATTCTATTCGCTGATCGGTGAACGCATGGCCGACGATGTGCTGCTGGTCATGGCCAAGCGCAACGGCCGTTATGTCGCGGGCGCGATCAATTTCATCGGCTCAGAGGCGCTCTATGGCCGCCATTGGGGCTGCATCGAGGATCACCCCTTCCTGCATTTCGAAGTCTGCTATCATCAGGCGATTGATTTCGCCTTGTCGAGGGGCCTTTCCCGCGTCGAGGCGGGCGCCCAGGGCGAACATAAGCTTGCACGGGGCTATGAGCCGGTCACCACCCATTCGGCCCACTACATTGCCCATCCCGGGCTTCGCCGCGCGGTCGCCGACTATCTCGAACACGAGCGGCGCGAGATTGCCCAGATGAGCGATTATCTCGGCGAGCACACGCCCTTTCGCAAGGGGGAGCGGCCACCGCGCGAGGGGGAGGAATTCGACGGCTGATGGGTTTACGCCCGCTTGATGCATGAACCCTGCTGCCGTTAAGTGGCGGAACGAATCGAGGAGAGACCCATGACCGCCTATGATCCCAACAACATCTTCGCCAAGATCCTGTCCGGTGACATCCCGTCGGTGAAGCTCTACGAGGACGAGGATACGCTGGCTTTCATGGATGTCATGCCGCAGGCACCTGGGCACCTGCTGGTGATTCCGAAACAGGGTTCGCGCAATCTGCTGGATGCGGATCCGGTGGTGCTTTCGAAACTGCTGCCGGTCGTGCAGCGGCTTGCCAATGCGGCGCAGGAAGCCTTCGCGGCTGACGGGGTCTATGTCGCACAGTTCAACGAGGCAGCAGCCGGTCAGACCGTGTTCCACCTGCATTTCCACGTGATCCCGCGCCATGACGGGATACCGCTGAAGCCGCATACGGGCGGGATGGAGAGCATCGACGTGTTGAAGGCAAACGCCGAGAAGATCAAGGCCGCGCTGTAACGAGCCTTTTTGTCACGATACATCCTGACCGAGCGGTTGCCCGGTCAGGCGAGAAGGCCGCCGACGATCAGCAGCACCGCGACGCTTGCGGCGACAAGGGCGATGGCACCAAGCATGCCGGGACCAGTTCCGAACCATGCTCCGCCACGGCTCCGGGCCAGATCTTCCGGGAGAACCTTGAATTTCTGCGGTGGCCCATGTTTCAGCCTGCGGAAACGCATTACCTTCGCCATTACCATTGCCTTTGATCGTTCGACGAAATCGATCTGGGACGGCAATTGTGGCATTTCCAGCCCCAACACCAAGCTGTGATTGCGCGACAAAATCAAAGCCAGAGCAGGCCGGCACCAAGGATCGCTAGAGGAACGACGACGCCCACAAGGACCCGCTGCCCGGCGACCAGGAAAGCTGCAAAACCGAGGCTTGCTGCAACAAGCCTCAGCCAGAGCGGCGAGGCTTCCAATACGCCGGTCGGGAAGACGACGAGCTTTGCCGTGACGGCCATCACGAGAGCCGTTGCCACCGCCCTCACCCAATGAAGCGCCTCGGATCCCTCCTGCAACCGATTGCCGGCAACGACGCCCAGCCATCGCCAGAAGTCCGTGGCCAGCCAGCCGGCGACGAGGATCACGATAAAGGGCCAGTAGTCCACCATCAGACAACCTCCTCGGCCTGCACCACCGTTCCTGGCTCAGCGGTCGTGGAACCCTTGCCGGCCCGAATGACGAAGCGGTCGACGAGATAGGCGAGCGTGCCGCCACCGAGACCGGCGACGAGAATATCAAAGCCCGGCATGACGACAGCCAGGAGTGGGCCGGCAAGAGCGCCGATGACGAAGGCGACCTTCACCACCGACTGCCGACCGGTCGCCCAGATTGACGCAATGAAATAGGATGGGGTGAGGAAGAAAAGTAAACCGGCAACGACAGGCGGAAAACTTGCAACCAGACCATAACACAGGCCGACAAGCAGCGTGTTGACAACCACGAGCGTGATGCCGAAGCCGGCAAAATAGGCGGTGCGTCCCTCGCGCGGAACATCCTTGATACTGCCCATGGCAAACACCCAGGCGGTGATCGCGACAAAATGCGAGAGCAGAAGCAGCAACCAGGTCGGCGTACGGCTGGTGCGCAGTTCCGGCACCAGCGAGGCCACCATCGGCATCAGCCGGATCGAGGAGAGCGTGACGGCCAGAAAGATCGCCAGAAGATTGGCGCCGCTGGTCATCGTGCCGATCAGGATCATCTTCGCCGGCAGTGCCCAGACAGTCGCCGTCATGAACATGGCCTCTGCCCTCGTGACACCCGACTGGAGCGCAAAGGCGGCGAATCCGACAAAGGAGATCATCAGGATCATCGCTGGCAGGCTGAACAGGCCGCGCATTCCGGCGAGGAACCAGCGGCTTTGGGACACGTCACGTTCGGCAGGTATCATCAGAAATTCCAGAGCGAGAAACGACAGTGCCGGGCGTTGGCCCGGCACTGTATTCATTCAGATGAAGCGCCTTACTTCTTCTTGGGTACCTTCGGCACCGCGCTGCGCTTGGATGGCGTCGGCGCTGCATCGATCACAGCAACCTCTCCGTCATCCTCCACCACGGCCACTTTGGGGGACGGCTTGCGCTTGGCCTTGGCGAGCTTGGCCGTCGCCACTTCGGCCTCGGGCTTCGGCTTGACCGGTGCCACTTCGGACAGGCATTCGAGGTCAAGAACCTCGTCGCCTGCCTCGTCCGTCTTGATGCCGACCTTGACGACGCCACCCTTCTTGAGCTTGCCGAACAGTATCTCGTTGGCGAGCGGCTTCTTGATGTATTCCTGGATCACGCGGGACAACGGGCGCGCGCCCATCTTCTCGTCGTAACCCTTTGTTGCCAGCCAGGCGATCGCTGGTTCCGACAGGTCAAAGGTGACGTTGCGTTCCGAGAGCTGCGCCTCAAGCTGCATGACAAACTTCTGCACGACCTGGTGGATGACATCGGTCGGCAGCGGGGCAAACGGGATCGTCGCGTCGAGACGGTTGCGGAATTCGGGGGTGAACAGGCGGTTGAGTGCCTCTTCATCTTCACCGGTCCGCTTCGACGAGCCGAAGCCGATGGCCGATTTTGCCATTTCCGACGCGCCCGCATTGGTCGTCATGATCAGGATGACATTGCGGAAGTCGATCTTCTTGCCGTTGTGATCCGTCAGCGACCCATGGTCCATGACCTGCAGCAGGATGTTGTAGATATCCGGATGGGCCTTCTCGATTTCGTCGAGCAGGACCACGCAATGCGGGTGCTGGTCGACACCATCGGTCAGCAGACCACCCTGGTCGAAGCCGACATAGCCGGGAGGTGCACCGAGCAGACGCGATACCGTATGCCGTTCCATGTATTCCGACATATCGAAGCGCAACATCTCGACGCCGAGCGACGCCGCGAGCTGCTTTGCCACTTCCGTCTTGCCGACGCCCGTCGGGCCGGAGAAGACGTAGGAGCCGATCGGCTTGTTCGGCTCGCGCAGACCTGCACGGGCAAGCTTGATGGCGGTCGAGAGTGCTTCGATCGCCTTGTCCTGGCCGTAGACGACCGAGCGCAATTCCTTCTCAAGGTTGGCGAGAACCATCTCGTCATCCTTGGACACGGTCTTGGGCGGGATCCGGGCCATCGTAGCGATGGTGACCTCGATCTCCTTCTCGGTGATCAGCTTGCGGCGCTTCGATGCCGGCAATAGCATCTGGGCCGCGCCCGTCTCGTCAATGACGTCGATCGCCTTGTCCGGCAGCTTGCGGTCGGAGATGTAGCGGGCTGACAGTTCGACAGCCGACTTGATCGCCTCGTTGGTGTAACGCAGCTTGTGATAGTCTTCGAAATAGGGCTTCAGACCCTTCATGATCTCGATCGCATCATCGATCGACGGCTCGTTGACGTCGATCTTCTGGAAGCGACGGACAAGCGCCCGATCCTTCTCAAAGAACTGGCGGTATTCCTTGTAGGTGGTCGAGCCGATGCAACGGATCGCGCCCGAGGACAGAGCCGGCTTCAACAGGTTCGACGCATCCATGGCGCCGCCCGAAGTGGCACCGGCGCCGATCACCGTGTGGATCTCGTCGATGAAGAGAACCGCTCCAGGATAGTCTTCCAGTTCCTTGACGACCTGCTTCAGGCGCTCCTCGAAGTCACCGCGATAACGCGTGCCGGCAAGCAGCGTGCCCATGTCGAGCGAGAAGATCGTGGCATCGGCCAGCGCTTCCGGCACCTTGCCTTCCACGATGCGCTTGGCGAGGCCCTCGGCGATCGCCGTCTTGCCGACGCCGGGATCGCCGACATAGAGCGGGTTGTTCTTCGAACGGCGGCACAGGACCTGGATGGTGCGGTTGACCTCGTCGTGGCGGCCGATCAGCGGATCGATACGGCCGGTCTTGGCCTTTTCGTTCAGGTTGACGCAATAGGCCTTGAGGGCCTCCTGCTTGCCCTTGGAAGCGCCCTCCTCCGGTTCGCGGCCGGAAGCCTTGGCGCCTTCGGGTTCACCATCCTCGGCGCCGCGTGCCGGGCGAACCTGCGAAGCACCGGGGCGCTTGCCGATACCATGGGAAATGTAGTTGACCGCATCATAGCGCGTCATCTCCTGCTCCTGCAGGAAGAAAGCGGCATTGCTCTCGCGCTCGGCGAAGATGGCGACAAGCACATTGGCGCCGGTCACTTCCTCGCGACCGGAGGATTGTACATGGATGACCGCCCGCTGGATGACCCGCTGGAAGCTTGAAGTCGGCTTGGAATCCTCGTCATAACCCGTGATCAGATTGGCCAGATCGTTGTCGACGAAGTCCAGAACCGTCTTGCGCAGCGTGTCGAGATTGACGTTGCAGGCGCCCATGACGGCTGCCGCATCGGCGTCGTCGATCAGGGCCAACAGCAGATGTTCGAGCGTCGCATATTCGTGGTGGCGCTCATTGGCGTAGGTCAGGGCCTGGTGCAGCGCTTTTTCGAGGCTGGGGGAAAATGTTGGCACGTCTGATCCTCACTTCTTTTCCATGACGCATTGAAGCGGATGTTCATGCTGCCTGGCGAAATCCATCACCTGTGAGACTTTGGTTTCGGCGACTTCGTAGGTGAAGACTCCACACTCACCCACGCCATGATTATGAACATGCAGCATGATGCGAGTGGCAGCTTCCCTGTCCTTTTGAAAAAAGCGCTCCAGGATATGGATCACGAATTCCATCGGGGTGTAGTCGTCGTTCAGAAGCAGTACGCGATACAAATCAGGCTTCTTCGTCTTCGGCTTGGTGCGCGTGATGACCGAAGTGCCCTTGTTGGCACTGTCCCCGTCACGCTGGCTCTGCATGAAGACCGGCTTGGCGATCATTTCAGTTCATTCTCCGTTGTCCGGCCGGTTAGCCGTTACGCATCGGTACGGACGAACACTCAGCACAGTAAGGTAGTTCATAATTCGGTGATTTTAAGCCCCCCGAACGACCGTGACGACGATTTGTCCCACGGGGCGGAAAACCAAGGAAATTCGAACCAACAGGTTATACCAGCAAGCAAAAATGACAAGACCGGCCGCGCGGGGCGCGGCCGGTCTCGCATGGTACACGCAAGCTTGGATCAGGCTGCCGTGGCGACCGGCGTCAGCGCACGGCTGAACGGCGCTTCATAAGGCTTGTACAGCGTCTTGGCGAGTTCGGCATACATTTCGCCGATCTTGGTCGCTTCGGCAACGAAGCTCTCGTAGGAGGACTTGAGATAAGACGACTGCAGTTCAAAGGCGGCTTCGGCACTCTTCACCGAGGTCAGCGCTTCGACATAGGAGGCCATGTCCTGGAAGGACTTCTTCGAGTAGTCGGTCGCCTCGGTCGCGATCGACTGGAAACCCCTCGTGATCTCCGAATAGTTCTTCATCATCGCGTCCATGGCTTCTTTGCTCTTCTTGCTGGCTTCATCAATATTGAACATGTGATCTCACTCCTCTACGCCTCATATCAGTGAAGAATAAGATAGCAGCCGCACAAAATCCGTCAAGGGAAATTGTGCGATGCACAATTACCAAAAGTTGCATCTCTGATCAAAAAAAGGGCCGCCCAGCAACAGGCGACCCTATGATGTTGACGGCACAACGAGATTCCGTCGCGGTCTCAACCTTTGGCTTCAATCGCGATCAAAGATCGACGTCGAGGATGGCCATCGAAAAATTGTAGGACAGTTCGCCGTCCTCTTCATCCCGGAAGACGACGCCCAGAAACTCTTCCCCAACGTAGACTTCGGCCGAGTCATCCTTACGCGGGCGGGCCTTGACGGCCATCGAGGGGTTCAATGTCCGCTTGAAATAGGCGTCGAGCTTCTTGATCTCATCAGGCTTCACACTGGATCTCCATCGGATGTTTTTGAATTGCGCCGCTTGTGCCACGGCTTTTCCGCCGCTGTAAAGACGCAAAGGAAGGATTGACCGGCGCACCGGACATATCAATTCGGAATTTGCGACCGGGCGCGATCAGTCGACGGAAACGATCATCTGGTCCATCGAGCGCGCCGGTTCTGCGCAGCCGGCCTCTCCGACGACCCGCGCAGGCACACCAGCGACGGTCGTGCAGCGTGGTACCGGCTTGAGCACCACCGAGCCGGCAGCAATGCGCGAGCAGCTGCCGACTTCGATATTGCCAAGTACCTTTGCCCCGGCCCCAATCAGAACGCCGTCGCCGATCTTCGGATGCCGATCGGCACCCTCCTTGCCCGTGCCGCCCAGCGTCACGCCATGCAGGATCGAAACATTGTCGCCGATGCGAGCGGTCTCGCCCACCACCAGCCCCGTGGCATGATCGAGGAAGATCCCCTTGCCGATGCGCGCTGCGGGATTGATGTCCGTCTGGAATATGTTCGAGGAACGGCTCTGCAGGTAGAGAGCAAAATCGCGGCGGCCGTTGTTCCACAGCCAGTGCGCCAGCCGATGGGTCTGAATCGCGTGGAAACCCTTGAAATAGAGGACCGGCTCCATGAAACGGGTGCAGGCAGGGTCACGGTCATAGACAGCCTGGATATCGACGCGAAGGATCGCCGTCCATTCCGACCAATCGGCCATCATGGACTCGAAGGCCTGGCGCAGCACGATGGCCGGCAGGTCGGAGTGGTCGAGCCGCTCGCAGATGCGATAGATGACGCAATCTTCGAGTGAACGATGGCTCAGGACCGTCGCATGGAAAAATGCAGCCAGCATGGGGTCTCGTTCCGCAGCCAGACGCGCCTCCTGGCGCAGACTGTCCCAGATCGGGTCCATCGACGTGACAATTTCGTTCTTGAGAACGTCGTTGTGTGCGACCATTGCCGGTCTCCTCGTTCATGCTTGAATGGCATTATATATCCGAACCCTTTCCGAACTCAAATGGGGACCCGCATGAAACGTTCCAAGGCATTCGCGAATGGTCAGATCGAGGCGACCAGTGGAGACGGCATTGGCCTGTTGCAGATCACCAATCCAACGCGAAAGAATGCGGTGACCGCAGCAATGTGGCGGGCCATCCCGGAAGCGCTCCACTGGCTGCATGCCGACGCTGCGGCGCGGGTGATCGTGCTGTCCGGCGCCGGCGGCAGGGACTTCAGCGCAGGCGCAGACATTTCGGAATTTACCGAATTACGCAAGGATGCTGCGACGGCGCGAGTCTACGAAGCGTCCAACAGCCGCGCCTTCGCGGCGATCCGTGAGGCCCCAATCCCTGTCATCGCGGCCGTGCGCGGCATTTGTTACGGCGGCGGGTTCGGACTTGCAGCGGCCGCCGATCTGAGGATCGCATCCGAGGATGCCCTGTTTGCCGTCCCTGCCGCGCGGCTTGGCCTTGCCTATCCCGCCGACGCCGTCCAGGATTTCGTTCGCGGCCTTGGAAGTCAGATGGCTCGACGGGCATTGTTTACCGGTGGAAGTCTCACGGCACCGGAACTTTTCGCCTG
Organism: Rhizobium sp. AG855; assembly: GCF_003610655.1. NCBI lineage: Bacteria > Pseudomonadati > Pseudomonadota > Alphaproteobacteria > Hyphomicrobiales > Rhizobiaceae > Rhizobium > Rhizobium sp. AG855. The sequence continues at coordinate 1,702,093 of NZ_RAQG01000003.1, forward strand.
CGGCTTTCTGAGCGAAGTGACGTCTCCGGATGCACTCGAACGACAGTCTCTGGCCTTGGCCGAAGCCATTTCCCAGAATGCGCCCCTCTCCCTTCGGGCCTCGAAGCTTGCGCTGAGGGCAGTCGAGCTCGCGGATGAAGACATGTTGCGCGAAGCGGAGATCCTTGGCGCCCAGACCTTCGACAGCGCAGACTATCGTGAAGGGCGCGCCGCCTTTGCCGAGCGCCGGCGACCGGTGTTCAAAGGTGAATAATGCACCCATGACTTGCGGTTGATTTGTTTACAGTTCGCGCTCAAGGCGTAGCATTCTCCCAGAGACAGGGAGGTGCCATCATGTCGTGGATCAGTGATACGCAGCCTTTGACGCAGAGGGAAACGCTCAACGGGGACATTCTGCCCCTGACCAACAATCTCATGCTGCGCGTTCTCGGGAATCCCCGCGGGAACTACGACCAATCCTGCCAGTCCGTCACCCACCCGGTGATCCGCAAGCTGATCGTCACCGAAAGCGTCGGTCCCTTTAAAGTTACAGGACTCAAGCCTGCGGTGGATCAATTGCGGTCCGCCCTCACCGACCTACGGACCGAGATGCCGGAAATCTACGCCGTATTGGGCTCTGCCGGCATGCTGTGCGTCAGATATGTTCGGGGAAGCAAATCTTCGATCAGCAACCATTCTTGGGGCTGCGCCATCGATTTCACCCTCGAAGGCAAACTCGACACCCGCGGCGACAACCGAGCGCAAAAGGGCCTGACCGCCATGCATCCGATCATGAACAGGCACAATTTCTTCTGGGGCGCCGCCTTCAAGACGGAGGATTCCATGCATTTCGAGATCAGTCGGCAGCAATTGCTCGCCTGGCACCGGGATGGGGCATTCGGAGAACCGCAGGAACTGCCGCAAGAGGCTCACAGGTTCTCGATCGGCGACCGTGGACCCGAAGTCGAATGGACACAGCAGCGCCTGAACATCCTAAGCGGCTTCGACGTTGACGAGGATGGCATTTTCGGCCCGGCGACACGCGCGGCGGTCATCGAATTTCAACGCCAGCACGGGCTGACGGCAGATGGTGTCCTGGGGCCGAAAACGATGGAAGCCTTGAAGAATGCGCCGACGCAGTGACAGCACCTACCGCGCCTGAGCGGCGTAGAATTCCAGCACCGCTTTCTTGAACACCCGGTCGCCGACCGCCAACATGTGGTCGCGGTTCGGGATATCGAGCGCGGCGGCATGGGGCATGAGGGCTGCGAGTTCTGCCGCCGAGCCAGCAATATCGTCCTTGGTCCCGACGCCGATCAGGGTGGGTATGTCGACCTTGGCGATGTCCTGTCGCGACACGAGGTCCCGCGAGGTGCGGATGCAGGCGGCGAGCGCCAGCCGATCAGAACCAGTCTGGTCGGCAAAGGCTCTGAACATCCGCCCGCGCTCATGCGTCACGTCATCCAAAGACGGCGCGAGCAGAGCATCGGCGATCGGATCCCAATCGCCCACGCCGTCGCACATGCCGATGCCGAGACCGCCGAAGACCAGAGTTCGAACACGATCGGGGTGTTCGACCGCGAGGAATGCCGAGATGCGCGCGCCCATGGAATAGCCCATGACATGAGCGTCGGGCAGGCCGAGATGATTAAGAAGGGCTGCCGCATCTCCGGCCATTGAGCTTGGATGGTAGACCTCCGGATCATGCGGCTTGTCACTCGCGCCGTGACCGCGATTGTCGATGGCAATGACGCGGTAGCCGGCGTCACCCAATGTCCGCAACCAGCCCGGATAGACCCAGTTGACGCTTGCCGACGAGGCGAACCCATGGATCAGCAAAACGGGTTCGCCCGTGGGATCGCCATCGTCAAAATAGGCAAGCTCCAGATCGTCGTTGCGAAAACGGGAGAAATTCGGTGCGTCGAGATTCATGCTGACATCCTGCAGGGGCTGGGCCGGCAACCTTAGTGATTGTGCCGCTGACATCAATTGCCGCAGGGGGATTTTCTGTGGGTCCAACCGCGCATTGGCTCTACACATTTGCATACGGGAGCGTTATGGTCCGGCGCAAAATCACGAGCATTTCGCGGAGTTTCCCATGGCCGGTCACAGCATTCCCCATTTCCAGAACGACGGCGGTCACCTTGTGATCGAGATCGGCGTCAAGGAATTCATGTGCACCGGGGCCTCCTCGCCCTTCGACCATCCGCATATCTTCATCGACATGGGGCACGACACCGAAAAGGTCTGTTCCTACTGCTCGACGCTCTACCGCTACAACCCGGCGCTCAAGGCCGAGCAGACGAACCCGCCGGGCTGCGTCTTTCACGTGAAGGCGGCGTAAGCGGCGTCACGATCGGCATCACTTCATGTCCATCATGCACGCCACCATCGTCGGAGCCGGGGTGGCGGGCCTGACGACTGCGCTCTCGCTCGCTGCCAAGGGGATTTCGAGCGATATCATCGAGCAGGCCCCGCAACTGGGCGAAGTGGGGGCCGGACTTCAGCTCTCGCCCAACGCCACACGCGTTCTCGCCGCCTTGGGTGTGCTTCCCGAAATCGAACGGCAGTGGCTCGAGCCACGCAGCATCCGCCTCGCCTCCGGGATCGATCTTCGCAGTCTCGCGGATCTGCCGGCGGGAGACTTCGCCCGCAATCGCTGGGGCGCGCCTTATGGCGTGCTTCATCGCTCGACCTTGCAGCAAGCCCTGCTTCGGGCGGCACTGTACGAACCGCTTTGCAAGCTTCACCTCGGACACCGCATCGACGGCGTGGGTGCAGATGCGCTGGCGCATGTCACGGGTCGGAGACCCGACCTCGTCGTTGGTGCTGATGGAGCCTGGTCGGTTGCGCGCGACGCCATTGCCGGGGCGCCCAATGTCAGCTTTTCCGGCAACATCGCGTGGCGCTTCACCGTCGCGTCGGCGGACGCGCCAGCCTTTCTGTCGCGCAGCGGCGTGACCGCCCATCTTGGCCCGAGGGCACATCTCGTTAGCTATCCGCTGAACGAGATCGACGGCTTCAACCTCGTGGCCATTGCGGCCGGCGCCAGAAGCGACGAAAGCTGGGCCCTCCAGGCCGATGCCGCTCGACGCGCCATGCTGCTAGACCAGTTCTCCGGCTGGCACCGGGATATCCGGACCGTCCTGGCCGGCGCCGAAAACCCGACCTTCTGGCCGCTCTACCAGGCCTCGGAGGGGCGCTGGCAGAATGGACGGGATACGGTGCTCATCGGCGATGCGGCCCATGCCATGATGCCGTTCTCCGCCCAGGGAGCCGCCATGGCCATCGAAGACGCCTTCAGCCTGGCCCATCATGTTTCACGCACTGCCCTGCCCTCGGCTCTCTCAAGCTTCGAGACGGAGCGCAAGGCACGCGCAGCACGCGTCAAGGCACGGGGCGATTTCAACCGCTTCGCCTATCATGCACGCGGTCCCGTCCGTATCGCTCGCGACCTCGTGCTGTCATTGCGGTCACCCGAGAAACTCGCCGCCGATCTCGACTGGCTTTACGGCCACAAGATCGGCGTTTGAGGCCTCAATCAGAGGATGGCGGCGGCCGCAAAGCCGCGCTCCAGATCCGCAAAGATGTCCTCGACATCTTCCAGACCGATCTGCAGGCGGATGACGGCACCGTCCTGCGGACCTTTGCGAATTTTGCGATCACTCAGATTGACGAACACAGCAAGGCTCTCGTAGCCACCCCAGGACCAGCCGAGGCCGAAGAGTTGGAGGGCATCGAGGAAGGCATGGGCCTTCGGCTTGATCTTCTCGGGCGTGTCTGCCGACAGCACGAAGGAAAAGACGCCCGAGGCTCCCTTGAAGTCGCGTTTCCACATCTCGTGGCCGGGGAAACTCGGCAAGGCCGGATGCAGGACGCGGGAAACATCAGGACGGCCCTCCAACCATTCCGCAACCTTAAGCGCAGAGCGGAAATGGTGCTCAAGGCGCAGGTTCATCGTGCGCAGGCCGCGCAGGATCTGGTAGGAATCATCCGGCGCCCCGCAAATGCCCATGGTGCTATGGGCCTCATGCAGTTTCGGCCAGCATTTCGCATTGGCGGAAACCGTGCCCATGAGAATGTCGGAATGGCCGGAGGGATACTTGGTCGCGGCATGAATGGAGACGTCGACGCCGAAATCCAGCGGCTTGAAATAAAGCGGTGTCGCCCAGGTGTTGTCCATGGTCACCACGCAGTCGAAGCGATGCACAACATCGGCAATGGCGCGGATATCCTGCATTTCGAACGTGTTTGAACCGGGCGCTTCGGTATGCACCAGACGCGTGTTGGGCCGCATCAGCCGCGCGATGTCAGCGCCGATCTCGGGATCGTAATATTCGATCTCGACCCCCAAACGGGTCAGCATGGTGTCGCAGAAGTGTCGGCAGGGCGAATAGACCGAATCGACGATCAGCGCGTGGTCTCCCGCCGAGAGAAATGTCAGGAAGGGAACGCTGATGGCGGCCAGCCCGGACGGGACGAGAACGGTCCCCGCCGAGCCTTCCAATTCGTCGATTGCAGCACATAAGGCATCCGTGGTCGGTGTACCATGCGTGCCGTAGGTGTAGCGCTGGGTCCGCGTTTCCATCGCCCTTGCGTTGGGGAAAAGAACCGTCGAGGCATGCACGACAGGTGGATTGACGAAGCCATGATACTCGTTCGGATCATAGCCGGTATGGCAGAGCTTCGTATTGGTCCCGGCCGTTTCCAGCCATTCTTTGTTTTTGCTCATCGCGAGGAATTCCCTGGTGCTAGACTTCCCGTTCTTGCCGCTCCCCATCCGGCAGGTCAAGTCGCATCCTATGACCTGCTCCAAGCGTCTCGCCATGCACTCAGCGCAAAGGAAAGGGCACCGATAGGCGTCATTTTCAGCACTGATGCGCCCGCATTCAGCATTTCTGCCCATTTCTTCGGCGATTTTGGCAAAATCTTCCCCCTTGAGCCATAAATCAGCTTAAAGACTTGACCCTGCAATCATTTCCGACTGTGATAGTGCTGCTTGCTCCGGGAGGCCCGCAAGCCGATGAGCGCCGCCGGGAAACCCTGGCCGGATGCCGTCGATGGCAAAAACAAGAGAATAAGGTTGGGAAAAATGAAAAAAACACTTCTGTCTGCAGCGATTGGCGTCGCTGCCGTCGGCTTCGGCGCAGTTGCAGCGCAGGCTGGAACGCTCGATGACGTCAAGGCCAAGGGCTTCGTCCAGTGCGGCGTCAACGGTTCGAACCTCGCCGGCTTCGGCGCGCAGGATTCCTCCGGCAACTGGACCGGCCTCGACGTCGACCTGTGCCGTGCCGTTGCTGCCGCCGTCTTCGGCGATGCCACCAAGGTGAAGTTCACGCCGCTGTCCGCCAAGGACCGCTTCCCGGCCCTGCAGTCGGGCGAAATCGACGTTCTGGCCCGTAACACGACCTGGAGCGCCAGCCGTGACTCGCAGCTCGGCTTCGACTTCCGCGCCGTCAACTATTATGACGGTCAGGGCTTCATGGTCACCAAGGCGCTGAACGTCAAGTCGGCCCTCGAACTGTCCGGCGCCGCCGTCTGCGTCCAGTCCGGCACCACGACCGAACTCAACCTTGCCGACTACTTCAAGGCCAACGGCATGGAATACAAGCCGGTCGTCTTCGAAAAGCAGGAAGAAGTCGACGCCGCCTATCAGTCCGGCCGTTGCGACGTCTACACCACCGACCAGTCGGGCCTGTATTCGATCCGCCTGTCGCTCGCCAACCCGGCCGACCACGTGATCCTGCCGGAAATCATCTCGAAGGAGCCGCTTGGACCGGCCGTTCGCCAGAACGATTCGAAGTGGTTCGACGTGGTGTCCTACGCCCACTACGCCATGATCACCGGTGAAGACTTCGGCATCACCCAGGCAAACCTGGACGAAATGGTGAAGTCGGAAAACCCTGATATCAAGCGCTTCCTCGGCGAGGAAAAGGACCAGACCATCGGCAAGGACCTCGGTCTCGATGAAAAGTGGGCCTACAACATCATCAAGCAGGTCGGCAACTACGGCGAATCCTTCGAGCGCAACGTCGGCCAGGGCAGCCCGCTCAAGATCGAACGTGGCCTGAATGCGCTGTGGTCCAAGGGTGGCCTGCAGTACGCTCCGCCGATCCGTTGATCCTTTGACCATCCGGGAAGGCGCGTCTCGCGCCTTCCCGTCGTCACGCGCACCAAACCAATAAAAACGCCGGCCCAATAACAAAAACAGGGCTTTGGTACAGGGGACAGGTATATGGCAGTTAACGCTGCAGACCGGGGCGGAGCCGTGCGCTCCGGGACCTCATTGCTTTACAATCCCGCCGTGCGTCAGTTCGTCTATCAGGCACTGACCGTGGTCTTCGTGATCTGGCTGTTCTGGTATGCCGGCACCAATGCCGCCGCCAACCTCGCCCGCGCGAACATGACCGCCGGCTTCGATTTCCTCGGCAGCCGCGCCGGCTTCGACATCGCACAGACACCCATCGAATATTCGAGCGATTCCACCTATCTGCGGGCGCTGATGCTGGGCCTGGTCAATACGCTGATCGTGGCCGCAACCGGCATCATCACGGCGACCATCATCGGCCTGCTCGTCGGCATTGGTCGGCTTTCGAACAACTGGCTGATCTCCCGGATTTCCACTGTCTATGTCGAAGTGTTCCGCAATATCCCGCCGCTGCTCGTCATCTTCTTCTGGTACAAGGGTGTCCTGTCCCTGCTGCCGGACGTGAAGCAGTCGCTGTCACTGCCACTCTCCGTCTTCGTCAGCAATCGCGGCATCTACATGCCTGCGCCGATTTTCGGCGAAGGCATGCTCTTCGTCTTGGCCGCCTTTGTCGTCGGCATCATCGGGGCGGTCTTCTACAGCCGCTGGGCGACCCAGCGTCAGCTCGCGACCGGGGTTCGCCCGCCTGTGCTGGCGATCAATATCGCGCTGATCGTCGGACTTCCGATCCTTGCCTTCCTCGCGATCGGCGCGCCCGTCACCTTCGACATTCCGGAACTTGGAAAGTTCAATATGCGTGGCGGCACTGTCATCGGGCCGGAATTCCTCTCGCTCTACATGGCGCTGTCCTTCTATACGGCGTCCTTCATTGCCGAAATCGTTCGCGCAGGCATCATGGGCGTTTCCAAGGGACAGTCCGAAGCAGCTGGGGCGCTTGGCTTCCGCGCTGGACTCACCACGCGTCTGGTGGTCCTGCCGCAGGCGCTTCGCATCATCATTCCGCCGCTCACATCGCAATATCTGAACCTGACGAAGAATTCGTCGCTGGCCGTTGCCATCGGCTATGCGGATCTTGTCGCTGTCGGCGGCACGATCCTCAACCAGTCGGGTCACTCGATCGAGATCATCGCGATCTGGATGCTGATCTATGTGTCGATCAGCCTTGCGACTTCGCTGTTCATGAACTGGTTCAATGCCAAGATGGCTTTGGTGGAGCGCTGAGATGAGCAAAGACGTTTCCTATCTCCGTCGCGAGTTTCTCCCCGCGCTTCCGGCGCCGACCTCTGACAAGAGTGCCGTAGGTTGGGTGCGCAAGAACCTGTTCGCCACCCCTCTCGATGGCCTGATGACGGTCGTCTTCGGCGCCATCATCATCTGGTTCGTGCTGTCGGTCTTCGACTGGCTGTTCATTTCGGCCGTGTGGTCGGGTGAAGGCCGTGCCGCCTGCGCCACCCTCGTCCAGGGTGGAACACAGCCGGATGGCTGGAGCGGTGCCTGCTGGGCCTATGTCGGCGACTGGTTCACGCAGTTCATGGTCGGGTCCTATCCGCGCGACCAACTCTGGCGGCCGATCCTGATCGCCGTGCTGTTCGTCGGCTTCCTCGTTCCGATGCTGATCCCGAAGGTCCCCTTCAAGGGCACCAACGCGATCCTTCTGCTCGTGGTCCTGCCGATCCTCGCCTACATCATCCTGCTCGGCGGTTCCTTTGGCCTCAGCCATGTCGAGACCTCGCTGTGGGGCGGGCTGATGGTGACGCTGATCCTGTCTTTCGTCGGGATCGTCGTGTCTCTGCCCTTCGGCATCATCCTGGCGCTCGGCCGTCGTTCGCGTATGCCGATCATGAAGGCGGCCTGTGTCGGCTTCATCGAACTGGTGCGCGGCGTACCGTTGATCACCGTCCTGTTCATGGCCAGCGTGCTTTTGCCACTCTTCCTGCCACCGGGGGACAACATCGACAAGTTCCTGCGCGCACTTGTCGGCGTCTCGATCTTCGCCTCCGCGTATATGGCCGAAGTCATTCGTGGCGGCCTCCAGGCGATCTCGAAAGGCCAGTATGAAGGCGCGGATTCGCTGGGATTGAACTACGGGCAGAAGATGGTGTTCATCATCATGCCGCAGGCGATCAAGCTGGTCATTCCGGGCATCGTCAACACCTTTATCGGGATGTTCAAGGACACCTCGCTGGTCTCGATCATCAACATGTACGATCTTCTCGGGATCGTGAAGGCCAGTTTCGGCGATGCCCGCTGGATCACGCCCGTTACACCATTGACGGGCCTCATCTTCGCTGGTTTCGTATTCTGGATCTTCTGCTTCGGCATGTCGCGTTATTCCGCCTTCATGGAGCGGCATCTCGACACTGGCCACAAGAAATAAGGACAAGGGGAACAACCATGGCAAATGCCGCTTCCGCCAAGATGGCCGTCTCTGACACCGATGTCGCCGTCGAACTGATCAACATGAACAAGTGGTACGGTGATTTTCACGTGCTGCGCGACATCAACCTGAAGGTCATGAAGGGCGAGCGCATCGTTATTGCCGGCCCGTCGGGTTCCGGCAAGTCGACGATGATCCGCTGCATCAACCGGCTGGAAGAACACCAGTCGGGCAACATCCTGGTCGACGGGATGGAACTGACCAACGATCTGAAGAAGATCGACGAAGTACGCCGCGAAGTCGGCATGGTGTTCCAGCACTTCAACCTCTTCCCGCATCTGACGATTCTGGAGAACTGCACGCTGGCGCCGATCTGGGTGCGCAAGATGCCGAAGAAAGAAGCCGAGGAAGTGGCGATGCACTTCCTCAAGCGCGTCAAGATCCCGGAACAGGCCAACAAGTATCCGGGTCAGCTTTCAGGCGGCCAGCAGCAGCGCGTGGCAATTGCCCGGGCGCTCTGCATGAAGCCGAAGATCATGCTGTTCGACGAGCCGACCTCTGCGCTCGACCCGGAAATGGTCAAGGAAGTGCTCGACACCATGGTGGGTCTCGCGGAAGAAGGCATGACCATGCTCTGCGTCACCCATGAAATGGGCTTTGCTCGCCAGGTCGCCAACCGCGTCATCTTCATGGACCAGGGCCAGATCGTCGAACAGAATTCGCCGGCCGAATTCTTCGACAATCCACAGCACGAGCGCACCAAGCTCTTCCTCAGCCAGATCCTGCACTGATTGCTCAAGGCTTGCGCCGAATACCAGAAGACCCGCTGCGCCACCCGCAGCGGGTCTTTTTTCCTTGCATGATCCGTTTCGATAAACTCAAGGACACCAGGACTGGTTTGCGGCGAGCCGTGGCTTGGCCAGCCCCTCCGACACCAGGATAGAGCCCAGCGAGCGGCCGTCACGGGTGACGACACGCATCACCGACGACCCGGCCTGAAGCGGCTGTCCCTTCAACACTTCGATGTCGAACTTGCCCGCATTCAACAGGTCGCGCAGCCGAACTTTCGCGGCAAAGCCGCGGTCTCGCTCCTGCTGGCAGACCGCCTTGTCTGTCGCGGGTGCCGAGATGTCAGCGAGAGTAATCCTGGTTTTCGAGAACCAGAAGGTGTCGCCATCGGCGACGCAATTGTCGAGGCCGGATGTGCCGCAAAAATAGAACCGGCCCTTGAAGTCTTCGCCCATGAGGGCAGTCCCCGCGCCGGCGCTCGCGCTTGCGGCGGCAGGCTTTGCATCCGGAACCGGCGCCTTTGCCGCGCCCACGGCAACGGGCGGTACCGGTGCCTTTGCCACACCGACCGGCGCTGCCGATTTTTCAGGGTGAGGTTCCGCTTTGCGTTCCGTTCGAGCAACGGACGGTCGATCGTCCTTCAAGAGAGGCGCAACCTGCTTCATCACGGTCTGGCGATTGTCATAAAGCGCGATGCCACCCGCGACGAGCGCCAGAATGACGATCCATTGCGTGACTCCCTGCCCCGCAGAGGAAGAGCGACTGGATTTGCGGCGCTTGGCGGGCGCGCGGCGGGAACTGGCAGTGCGACTGGACATGGTTAACCTCTCGTGAGCGCCATCATGACGCCCAAGGGTTTCCGAAAGGTTGGCATGGGAGAAAATTCGGTGGATGGCGCAAGGGCGCTCTATCTTCCAAACGAAAAACGGCCGGGGCATCATCCCCGACCGTCTTCAGCATTGGCTTTGCTTGGAGTTTATTCTGCCACGCACTTCTTGTCAGCATTCGTGGCGGCCGAATCGGCGCTCTTCTGGCCGGGCGGGCATTGCGGCTCGTCGCCCGCGCTGGTGTCCGCCGGGGTGCTGGCGTTGCCGGTCGCGCCACTGGTGTCTCCCTGCTGGCTACCGCTGTCACTGGTGCCGGAATTCGCCGAACCATCCGACGAGCTCTGGGCCAGCGACACGCCGGTCAGGCTGACGGAGAGGATGGCGGCAGCGGCTAGGATCTTCATCATGTATCTCACTCCCTATGGATATCATCACGGGAAGTTAACCGATGAAAGGCGATCCGGTTCCTGATTCGCCGGGTGACGGCGACACAAAAGGCAAATGGCTGGATAGTTGGCGATCCCTGTAGGGCTCGAACCTACGACCTAGTGCTTAGAAGGCACTTGCTCTATCCAGCTGAGCTAAGGGACCGAATAAAGGTGACCTGGGGGACCTTAGTGGGTCCAGGGCTGCAGACGGTTGAAGCGGAAATTGTCCGTGTAGGACACCGTCTGGCGCTTGGCTTCCTTGGGAAGGATGACACGGTATTCGATGCCTTCACGGGTGGCATAGGCTTCCGCCTGTTCCAGCGTTTCGAAGGTGAGCTTGATCTGCTGGCGGGTATCGCCTGATGTCGTGTAGCCCATCATCGGATCGATCTTGCGCGGCGCCGACTGGTCGAATTCCAGAACCCAGAGATGAGTCTTCGCCTTACCGGACTGCATGGCGGTTTTGGCGGGGCGGTAGATCTTCGCAGACATGGTCTATCCATCTCCAGAACGTAGACGGCGGGCCAACCCACCGCCGGGAAGGCGACCGCCCTAGGCGGGCGGCTGAATTTCATTGCTGGTCGGAGTGGAGAGATTCGAACTCCCGACCCTCTGGTCCCAAACCAGATGCGCTACCAGGCTGCGCTACACTCCGTTCCAGCAATGCTGCCGGAATACACGGTTCACCCTTAAGCCGCAACCTCAAAAACACGGTTTCCCGATGCTGATTTCATCAAGAAAATCGCGCTCATGGCGTTTTGGCTTGCGGCAGGTCCAAGGGCAGGACGAGGCGCGCGCCAGCCGTCAGGCCAAGCTCGGCGGCGCGGCCGCCGCGTATCTCAAGAGCATAACGCACCGGCTTGCCCGAACCGACGATGGCCTCGGAAAAGGGTGTCGTCTTTTCGGCGACACGCACGACGACACCGGCCTCATCAATGAAGACCATGTCGAGCGACAGGGGCGTGTTGGCCATCCACATGGTGACCATACGGGTTTCGCCGAAATCGAAGAGCATGCCGGCATTATCAGCCAGCGTCTCGCGCTCCATCAAGCCGCGGGCACGCTGCTCGGCCGTTAGCGCCCATTCCACCTCAAATTCTAGCTGCTTGCCGGCCTGCGTGGTGATGGTGAGCGTGCCTGTGTCGAAAGCCACCTGCGCCTGGGCAGGCAAAATGCCACTGAAAAAGACGAAAAGCGCCACGAAGGCGCTTGTCATATGCTTGGAAACTTTGCGCATCGGCTCAATGGGCCCGTGCGGCGGGACCCGGATTGTCCGGGTGGATTTCGGCCGCCATCAGCCCCTTGTCACCGGGTCCGAAGCGGACGAGCACGGTCTGGCCCGGGCGCAGTTCGGTGAGACCGAAACGTCGCAGCGTCTCCATATGGACAAAGATATCCTCGGTGCCCTCGCCGCGTGTCAGGAAGCCGAAACCCTTGGTGCGATTGAACCATTTGACCAGGGCCCGCTCCAGACCGCTGGTCGGGGTTACCTGCACATGGGTGCGCACCGGCGGCATCTGCGACGGATGAATTGCCGTCGACTGGTCCATGGAGAGAATACGGAACGCCTGATAACCCCGATCACGCTTCTGGATCAGGGCGACAATGCGCGTTCCCTCGAGAATGGTCTGGTAGCCGTCGCGGCGCAGGCAGGTCACGTGCAGGAGCACGTCCTGCATGCCATTGTCGGGCACGATGAAACCAAATCCCTTGGCGACGTCGAACCATTTCACGATGCCGGTGATTTCGATCAGATCAACGGCTTCGCCGGACAGTTCCTCGAAACCATCGAGCCCCTTCGATGAAATCCTGTCCGCCATTTCCCCAAGCCCCTCGAAAACGCGTCACATTGCTCAGTCAACTGATTCTTGAGATTCAGATTAACATTTCGTCAACGGATCTGCGCAAGCCCTAGTTTCATCTATACCCAACTGCTTTTGCCGGATGAGCCTTGCCCGAGACTGGCGCTTGTTCCATATCCAAGGCCTCAAAGGAGGATATCTCGATGCGCTATCTACACACCATGGTCCGGGTCAAGGACCTCGACGCCTCGCTGCATTTCTATTGCGACCTGTTCGGCCTCAAGGAAATCCGCCGTTATGAAAACGAAAAGGGCCGCTTCACGCTGGTCTTTCTCGTGGCTGACGCGGATCACGAAGAGGCCAAGGAGACGATGTCGCCGGCGCTCGAACTGACCTACAACTGGGATACAGAGGACTATACGGGCGGACGCAATTTCGGCCACCTCGCCTATGAAGTCGACGACATCTACGCCATTTGCCAGAAGCTGATGGACAATGGCGTGACGATCAACCGTCCGCCGCGCGACGGCCACATGGCTTTCGTCCGCTCTCCCGACGGCATCTCGATCGAGATCCTGCAGAAGGGTGACAATCTTGCGCCTGCCGAGCCCTGGGCCTCGATGCCGAATACCGGCGCCTGGTAATAGCAGCAGACGACGGCAAACCGCCTCGCGCAAGTTTGCGCGTCTAGAACGGGTTTCGAAACGCAAGGTGTCGTGCATGCGCGGCGCCTTGCCCATCCCCACTGGTGGGGACGGATGTCGGAGCCGGCCATGACACAGACCTTCACGCACAGCAGCACGAGCCTTCGAACGCTCGCGATCCTCAGCGGATTGATATTGGGGTCGTGTCAGACGAACGCCGGCGACATCCTCGCCACCGGCTCGCTGGAAGCAGCAAGCCACACAGACAAGCCGACCAAGGGCGGCTATAGTGATCCGCGCGTTGTTGCAGTTTCGGCAACAGCCAACGCACAAGGTGCGCAGCTTGCCTTGAACGAACCTGCGACAAGCCTGAAACGCAAGCCGGCCCCCTTGGCTGCCGCCTATTCCGACATTGCGGAGCCGCCGCCCGAAGTGCTGGCATTACAGCAGCAGGCCATGGCTGGCACCGCGCCTGCGCAGGATCTCGGCGTGTCGCAACCGACCGAGGTCAATACACACAAGAACAGCCTGTTTTCCGCCGGCCGGTCACAACCGCCTGCAGCCCCGGTGGCCGCGGCACCGCCGACAGCGGCGGCGCAGCAAACCGGCAGTTCTGCACAGCCCGTCACAAGCCTCGTGCCGGGCAACATGCCGACACTCGGCGTGAATGCGATGAGCAAGAGCCTGTTCAGCCCCTCGGCCGAACAGCAGCAAATGCTGTCCGCGCCTGAGCAAATGGCGGCACCCGCAAGTGACCTTCCGCTCGTCGAACCGGAGACCGGGCCACCAGTTCTCCACAAGCTGTCCGACCCACGTCCAAAGCGCAAAATTCTGGCGCTGCGCGAGCCGACTGCCGGAATGCCAGAGGACCAGATGCCCGCCGTTGCCATGCCGGAGCGTGTTCAGCTGACGCCAGAACAACTGGCGGCCATGGGAGCTGTTCCCGAAATGCCTGGGGATGGGTCTGGCGAGTCCGCAGCGGTGCCTGATGGTGAGGGCGTACCAACCGCCAAAAAGAAGAAGTGGCTGCCCTCGCTCTTGGATCTGCTGGCAGGCGGGGCGAAAACCAAGAGCAACAAACCCTGAAAAACGTGACACCGGGTGCCCGCCAACCCCTTGGCAAAACGGCATTTTCGACACCCGCTCTTGCCGCTTCAGGGCTTTGTCATTTTTCTGCAAAAAAGCGCCCTGCCCCGCTTGCGGTCTTTGACCAGCCTGACTATAAGGACGCCACGAAGCGCAGGCGCCCTTCGTCTATCGGTTAGGACACCAGATTTTCATTCTGGGAAGAGGGGTTCGACTCCCCTAGGGCGTGCCACTTCGATCTCCCCCCGCAAAGATTTCAATGCCTTACAGAGCACATTGGCTAACGGGGTTACAGCGTTAGACAGTTTTCGTTTTCCGTCCGTTCTCAAGACGTCGCCTCCCATTTGGCCATGGCACTTTTGGCCAGCTTTTTCTTGTCCACATCGGCCACGTATCCCTCCACTTCCTTGGAGCTTTGGTGTCCGGTGATGGACATGATTTCCCAGACTGTGCACCCTGCCTCTGCGAGCGCTCTGCACGCTGCACGGCGAAGCCCATGAGGCGACCGACTTGCAGGTAGTCCTGCTTCTGTGGCGGCTTCCTTCACGTAGTTCGTGAAAGCCTTTTCCGACCTCGGCTTGCCGTGCACTGTTGATATGTAAGTGGTCAGGTTGATGAGCTTTACGTCTCGACGGATGGATAGGAACGGGCGAAGCTTTGGGTGGACAGGAATATGCAACTCCACCCCGGTCTTCTGTGCGGTGATGGTGATCAGGCCATCCTTGACATGCTGCGGACCCAACCGCACCGCATCGCTGCGGCGCAAGCCGGTATATACCAGGATTTCAAGCGCTACACGCTGAGGGGTTCCTTCCGGCCACTTCTTCCGATAGGCCGCTATTTCGGCATCCGTCCACATTTCATAGTGCGTCTCTTCGTGCTTCACCCGCTTGACGCCGATCATCGGATTTTCCTTGATCAGGCCGAAATCCAAGCCGAACTTGAACAGTGTCGAAAGACGCTTGCTCAGGTTCTTTGCCTGCGCAGTCGAGCTGAGCGCCCGCTTGTTCAAGATGGCATTGATGTGCTCGCGACGTAGACCAGCCAGCGGGTTATTCCCGTACTGAGTGCGGAACGGCTCCAGCACCGATTTGTAATTCCTTTGGGTGGCGGCAGCGAGTTCGAGGAAGTCCGCTGAGGCGTAGTATTTGACTATGAGGGAATTGACGGTGCCGGGGATGGTCTTGGATGCCCCTGCCCCGGTCTGCACCTCTTCGCCCGCCTCAGCCTTCCGGTAATCGCTCCAGAAGTCTTCGGAGTAGATCGGACCGCGCAAAGCGATCTTGGGCTTCCCCGCACGGCGGTAGTAGATACGCCACTTCTTATCGTCACGGGGGTCCTTGTGCATCTGCACGTACTTGGGGAGCTTGTGCCGGATCATTGCAGCTCCTTATCCCAGACGTTCGCCACAGGCGCATCGGCTGGCGACAATTCACCGATGGACACGGTTACAGAGCCGTCGGTGGACACTGTTAAGGTGGTCGCTGTCTTGCCCATACTCTCCACAGCCTTCACGACCTTCTTCACGTTGACAACGCTAAGGCCGGTCTTCTTCGGTTTTGGCTTGGCGGCAAGCGCCTTTTCGAGGAATGGGAGCATCACTTACCTCCTCAGGCTGCCGGCTGCTTCTCAGCGCGCTGGACGGACTTCATCATAGCGAGGATTTCGCCATTCAAGCTGCGGTCGTTGTCTTCGGCACGGGAAGCCAGCCACTTCTTGAGTTCTTCGGGCAGGCGGATTTTCAGATCGCAAGTTTTCATCAGAACCTCAATGGGTTTTTATTTTACCCATATTGGGGTATAACTAGATCCATATTGCCGTCAACCCCGTGACGGGGTAATAATCGGCCCATGACACAAAACCCACCTGATATGAAAATCCGTCTTTCTGCCGATCTGCGAAGACAGGTCGAGGCGGCGGCGAAGCAAAACAATCGCACCTTGAATTCTGAAATCGTGTCGAGGCTGGAGGCGTCATTCCGCAGTCCAGCAGCGCCGATGGATGATACCCCGGCGCGGCATGCGGATTTGTCCCGCCTGTCTGAAAAGGTGGAATGGCTAGAACAGCGCTTGTTGGTTTTGGAAAAACGAGAAAAGTGAAACTAGTTTCACCGGGGGACGCATGCCACTCGATAAACCGTACTATTTAACCTACCGTCCGATGATCGACGGACCAAATGCCGGCTACAGCAGATGGGCATATAAGTATCTTCCTCCACCGCGCCACACGGGGGATGCTGTCATGGCCCACGATGTTCTTAGGGAGTACGGCAGCACCCGTTCCCGTGTCGTGCTCAGCTACAACGGTCGTGCTGGTGCGCTGCCAGATGGTCAGCGAGGGGTCCGGGTTGTCCGTGTCCTTCACGTGCGCCTCAGCGTTCGCTGGTGTGGCCCCCGCAACGATCTTGGCCCTCACCATCGGTGTGAGGCGGTCAGTAGAGGCTTTAAGCCACCCATCATTTTTATTCATGGATCAAGCTCCAATGATGATTTTCCGTTGCATCATCTAAGAGCCGTGATAAATTCTGAGTGTGAGTGTTTCCTCAGAGCTTTAGAGCGGCTCGATGACACTAGAAGCCCCGGGGGTTGCTGCCCGGGGCTTTTTCATTTAGAAGGCTAGAGCGTTAGCCAATCGCGGAAATAGCTTTTTGTTTTCAATCCCCGCTTTTGGCGCTGTTAGCCAATGCAAGTGATTGAAAACCATAGCTAGTGCCAGACCCCTAGGGCGTGCCACTTCGATCTTCCTCTCATTCCATCGAAGCCTGTAGCGAGCGATCACTTGCGTCGACTGACTACGCTCGGCCATGCACGTCTTTCCGGCTCTTCGAATTTTGTCTGTAGAGGCATCAAATTTCCGCTTGCGGTCAAAAATCACCGTGACTATAAGGGCGCCACCGAAGCGCACGCGCCCTTCGTCTATCGGTTAGGACACCAGATTTTCATTCTGGGAAGAGGGGTTCGACTCCCCTAGGGCGTGCCACTTCGATCTTCTCCCACTCCTCGTGTCATCCGCCTGCAGAGCAAGTTAAGCTCTTGCCGCGACAAGCGTTTTACGCTTCGAAAAACACTCGATTCCGCTGTGGAAAAAATCGTTCCATGGCTGTCGAAAGCGCTTGCACTTGCCGAAAGTTCCGGCCATAAGGGCGCCACCGAAGCGCACGCGCCCTTCGTCTATCGGTTAGGACACCAGATTTTCATTCTGGGAAGAGGGGTTCGACTCCCCTAGGGCGTGCCACTTCGATCTTCCAGAAAATGAAGCGTGGTTCTGGCCTTATGGCGCCTTTGCGGCATCGAGGATCCGGAACTGTACGCGTCGGTTGCCCTGCCAGTGGTCGGCGCTGAGCGTGCCCGCGACATGGATCTGGTTGCCGCGGCTGTTCATCAGGAAATGACCGAGGTCGGTTTCGGCGGCGCGAAACGCGATGCCTTCGAGGCGCGAGCCGTCCATGCCCTCCAGCGTGACCTTGATATGAGTGGTGCCCACGGGCCGCACATCCCTCAGCCGATGCAGTGGTACGGCAAAGATCGGTTGCGGATGGCCGGAGCCATAGGGACCTGCCGATTCGAGCTGGTCTACCAACGCCAGCGTCGCGCCGGATGCACCGATCGCTCCGTCGATCTTGAGGGTCTGGTTGGCGGCGAGCGCCGTGACCTGGGCCGTCGCCTGCTCGTCGAAAAAGCTGCGCAGACGACCGAGATTGCCGCGCTCGACGGTAAGGCCTGCCGCCATAGCATGGCCGCCGCCCTTGGCCAGAATACCGTTGTCGACGGCGGCGCGCACCATACGACCCAGATCGAAACCGTTGATCGAGCGACCGGAACCGGTCCCCTTCCCCATGGGATCGAAGGCGATGGCGAAGGCCGGGCGCTTGAAGCGCTCTTTCAGGCGTGCCGCTAGCAGGCCAACGATTCCCGGATGCCAGCCATCCTTGGCAGTCACGATGACGCCGGCTGTTTCGCCCGTGCCGTATTCGGCCAGCGCCTCGGCCTCTGCCTCGGCCAGCATGATCGCTTCCATCGCCTGGCGCTCGCGGTTGAGTTCGTCGAGCTTGGCGGCGATCTGGTCGGCCTCGGAGGGATCGTCGAGGGTCAGCAGCCGGCTACCAAGCGCTGCATCGCCGATGCGGCCACCGGCATTGATTCGCGGGCCAACGAGGAAGCCGAAATGATAGGGCGTGACGGGTCCGCCGATGCCGGCGACCTTCAACAGGGCTGCTAGGCCCGCGTTGTTCTGGTGGCGGGCGGCAATCAGCCCTTTGGTGACATAGGCGCGGTTGAGGCCCTTCAGTGGCACCACGTCACAGACCGTGGCAAGCGCCACAAGATCAAGCCATGCGAGCAGATCAAGCGAGCGGGCGAAGGGATGGCCGGCCTCGCGCAGGCGGCGCAGCGTTGCAACCAGCACCATAAAAACCACGCCAGCGGCGCAGAGATGCCCCTGCCCCGACAGATCGTCCTCGCGATTCGGATTGACCAGCGCGTGGCAGACCGGCATTTCATGGCCCATCTGGTGATGGTCTATGACCACAACATCTACGCCCCGCCGTTCGGCGGCACCCAGCGCCTCCACGCTGGTCGATCCGCAATCAACCGTGATCAGGAGATTGGCGCCGCGCTCGATGAGTTGGTCGATCGCCGCCGCATTCGGGCCGTAACCTTCGAAGATGCGATCCGGAATGTAGATCTCCGCCTCGACTCCGAAGTGGCGCAGGAAGCGAAACATCAGAGCGGAGGATGCCGCACCGTCGACGTCGTAGTCGCCGAAGATGGCGACCCGCTCCTTGGCGTTTACAGCATCGGCAATGCGGGCGGCTGCCTTGTCGCAATCGGTCAGGCTGGACGGATCCGGCATGAGGCTGCGGATGGTCGGGTCTAGGAAGGCCGGTGCATCGTCGACGCCGACACCTCGGCCAGCGAGCACGCGGGCGACGAGTTCCGGAATGCCATGCACCTGGCTGATGGCAAGCGCCCGGTTGAGGCCCGCCTGGTCGGCACGCGACATCCAGCGCTGGCCGCTCGCCGACTGATCGACACTCAGAAAAGACCGGATGACGGGATCGACTGGTTCGTTCGACATGCCTGCTCTCTGATGGACCCGGCGGTCGCCTGAAGGCGCGCCGTCCATCCGCATACGGTCACGGAGCGGGCGCTATTCCCGCCACTGCCGCGTTCCTCTATCCCTAGCCTGAGAAACACGCGGAGGCTACAGGCGCATGCCGGGATGCCCAATGGCGGCTGTGGATCGCCCGAGGTCTGGAGGCGCGCCGATCAGCCTTTGGGTCGCTCGATGCGGATGACCTGCGGCTCGCCGATCAGATAGCCCTCACCCTTGATGGCACCGACGGCTGTGCGCACAGCACTCTCCATCGTCGCATGGGTGACGAGAATGATCGTCTGCGGCCGGCCGGGAGCCGCCGGCTCCTTGGAATGCTGAACGATCGATTCGAGCGAGATCGCGTTTTCCGCCATGCGGGTCGCAATGCTGGCGAAGACGCCGGTGCGATCCTGGACGGTCAGGCGTATGAAATATCCGCCTTCGTGGCTCTGCATTTCCGCCTGGCGGTAGGGCTCGAGCAGATGGGCGGGACGGCCGAGGACCGGCACATCCTGCGCGCCGGGGCGGCTCTTGGCGATGTCGGTGATGTCACCGAGCACGGCTGAGGCCGTGGCATTGCCGCCGGCACCCGGGCCGACCATCAGCAGCTCGCCCAGAATGTCGGATTCGAGGGCTACCGCATTCGTCACGCCGTCGACCTGGGCAATCACGCTGTCGAGCGGCACCATGGTCGGATGGACGCGCTGCTCGATGCCGCTCTCGGTCTTCTGGGCCACGCCGAGGAGCTTGATGCGGTAACCGAGGTCGGCGGCCGCATGGATGTCCTCGATCGAGATGTTGGTGATGCCTTCGAGATAGATCTTGTCGGCCGATATTTCGCAGCCGAAGGCCAGCGTCGTCAGGATCGACAGCTTGTGCGCCGTATCATTGCCCTCGATATCGAAGCTCGGATCGGCCTCGGCATAACCGAGGCGCTGGGCTTCCTTGAGGCAATCGGCAAATGACAGCCCTTCCCGCTCCATGCGGGTCAGGATGTAATTGCAGGTGCCGTTCATGATCCCATAGATGCGGGTGAAATTGTTGCCGGTCAGCGATTCGCGCAGGGTCTTGATCACGGGGATGCCGCCGGCAACCGCCGCTTCGTAGTTCAACAGCCGGCTTTTTTCCTCGGCGATCTTCGCCAGTTCAACACCGTGACGCGACAGCAATGCCTTGTTGGCGGTCACCACATGCAGGCCACGCGTCAGGGCGGCCCGCACGGAGAGTTCAGCGGCGCCCTCCGCGCCGCCGATCAGTTCAACGAAGACATCGATGTCGGCCTTTTCCGCCATTTCAGATGGGTCGGCATACCAGGCGATGCCATCCATCAGGATGCCGCGGTCCTTCGTCGCGTCGCGGGCCGTAACGGCGGTCACGCGGATCGGACGGCCGCAGGCGACGGTGAGCGCGTTGGCCCGTTGCTGGAGGATCCGGACGAGCGAGGCACCGACGGTACCCAGTCCCGCCACGCCGATTTTAAGGGCATCAGCCATGGGGCATTCCTGACGTCATAAGGGAGATGAAAGGCGGCGTCGAACGCGCCGCCACTTGCTCACATGTGGGCGCTCAACGGTGAGCGTTGAGCGAAATCACGTTGTGCATGGTCTCGTCCGCCGTCGACAGGAACTTCTTGATGTTGCGGGCAGCCTGGCGGATGCGGTGCTCGTTTTCGACAAGAGCGAGACGGACATATTCGTCGCCCATTTCACCGAAGCCGATGCCGGGGGCCACGGCGACGTCCGCCTTTTCGACCAGCAGCTTGGAGAATTCCAGCGAACCGAGATGGCGGAATTTTTCGGGGATCTTCGCCCAGGCGAACATGGTGGCTGCCGGCGGCGGCACTTCGAAGCCGGCCTTGCCGAAGCTCTCGACCATGACGTCGCGGCGACGATGATAGACGCTACGGACTTCCGCGATGTCGGAACCGTCGCCATTCAGCGCATGGGTTGCAGCCACCTGAATCGGCGTGAAGGCACCGTAGTCGAGGTAGGATTTGACACGTGTGAGGGCCGCAATCAGCCGCTCGTTGCCGACGGCAAAACCCATGCGCCAGCCGGGCATGGAGAAAGTCTTCGACATCGAGGTGAACTCGACGGTGCAGTCCATGGCGCCCGGGACTTCGAGCACGGATGGCGGCGGGTTGCCGTCGAAATAGATTTCAGAATAGGCAAGGTCGGACAGCACGATGATGTCGTGCTTCTTCGCAAAGGCGATCACGTCCTTGTAGAAGTCGAGCGTTGCCACCATGGCCGTCGGGTTCGACGGGTAATTCAGGATCAGCGCCAGCGGCTTCGGGATCGAGTGCTTTACGGCACGCTCGAGCGGCGGAAAGAAGGTCTCGTCCGGCTCGACGGTAATCGAGCGGATGACACCGCCGGTCATCAGGAAGCCGAAGGCATGGATCGGATAGGTCGGGTTCGGGCACAGGATCACGTCACCCGGAGCCGTGATGGCCTGCGCCATGTTGGCGAAACCTTCCTTCGAGCCAAGGGTGGCGACGACCTGCGTATCCGGATTGAGCTTCACGTTGAAGCGCCGAGCATAATAGGCGGCCTGGGCGCGGCGCAGGCCCGGAATGCCCTTGGACGAAGAATAACGGTGCGTGCGCGGGTCCTGGACCACTTCACACAGCTTGTCGACGATCGCCTGCGGGGTCGGCAGGTCGGGATTGCCCATACCGAGGTCGATGATGTCGGCTCCACCGGCTCGCGCGCTCGCCTTCAAACGGTTGACCTGTTCGAAAACGTAAGGCGGCAGCCGCCGGACTTTGTGAAACTCTTCCATCTTCAACCCCTGAAACCGCGCGGGTCTTGTCCGCGGCAGGCGCGCTCGTTTTCCCAGTGAACACACGCTCCGCAACGAACCGCAAAACCGGAGACGGGTGATGATATCCCAACCAGAACGCTGACAGCAAATCTTGTCGCAAATCCGGTTCCAAGCCTTGCCCGGAACGAAAAAGCACGCCGCAACGTCCTGGCTGCTTTGCGGAAAATCCCGCTCAAACGCAAGTGCTATTTGGCAATCAGCGCCTGGGTGTCGGCACCGTGCTCGGCGGCCAGCTTGCGCAGTTCCTTAAGCTTGGCCTGGTACTCGGCTTCCGAGATGGTTCCGGCCTTGCGTGCCTGGCTGAGCGCCGTCAGGCGAAACTGCAAGGCTTGGGCCTCTTCATTGGTCATCTGGACATTCGCGGCATTCAGTGAACCCGCGAAACTCGGATAACCATCGGAATAGGTCGGGCGGGGCGTCGCCGGCTCCGGCTGGTCGGCATCCTCGACCGTGACTTCAAGGCCAGTCGCTGTCGGAACGGCCGCCGGGGCCGGCGCGGACTGGCAACCGGCGCCTGCGGCGAGCGCGACGACACAAAACACGGCGGCCTGACCGCTTCGACCGAAAATAATGCGTAAGCTCTCCACCATGGCCTCGATGTTCCGCTCCACCTGCGGGAAAATTGACGATCTGCAAGGGCGCAGCGATCGATCACCTGCGAAAGACTATGCGCCAATCGCTGGAACTTGTAGTCGTTTTCATGCAGGATAGGCAAACACAAAAGACGCCAGAACAATCCCGGGGAGGACGCCATGGACAGGATACGGGACGAGAGCGGGGCTGGCACTGCATTCGATCCCAAGCTGATCGAGCCATACATCATCAAGGATCCGCAGGCGCTCGCCGTCAATGCCGCCAGAGCCCTGGAAAACCTGGGAAAAGCGGCATCCGCATGGCTCGAACCCCGACAGGGCGGCGATCTGCCAGATCCCCTGTCTGAGCCTGTAGCCGAAATGGTCAAGACCATGGGCAAGGTCGCGGAATTCTGGATGTCCGATCCCAAGCGGACCCTGGAAGCACAGACGCATCTGCTCAACGCCATCTTCGGCGTGTGGAGCCGATCGATGACGCGATTCGCCGAGCCGGACCAGACGATCGAAGATCCCCTGCCCAAGGACAAGCGCTTCTCCGACGAGGACTGGCAGCGCAATCCCTTTTTCGACTTCCTGCGTCAGACCTATCTCGTTCTGTCGCAATGGGCGGACAAGATGGTGAACGAAGCCGGCGGGCTCGACGAACATACCCGCCACAAGGCGAACTTCTACATGCGGCAAATCACGGCAGCACTTTCGCCTGCCAATTTCGTCGCGACCAATCCGCAGCTCTACCGCGAGACGGTGGCGAGCAGTGGCGCCAATCTGGTCAAGGGCATGCAGATGTTTGCCGAAGACATTACCGCTGGCGGCGGGGATCTGCGCATCCGCCAGACGGATACGAGCAAGTTCGCCGTCGGCGAAAACATGGCGATCACACCCGGCAAGGTGATCGCCCAAAGCGATATCTGCGAGGTGATCCAGTATGATGCAACGACCGAGACGGTGCTGAAGCGCCCTCTCCTCATCTGCCCGCCCTGGATCAACAAGTTCTACATCCTCGACCTCAATCCGCAGAAGAGCTTCATCAAATGGTGCGTCGACCAGGGACAGACGGTCTTCGTCATCTCCTGGGTCAACCCTGACGAGCGGCACGCCAAGAAGGACTGGGAAGCCTATATCCGCGAGGGCGTCGACTTCGCGCTCGACACGATCGAGAAGGCGACGGGCGAAAAACAGGTCAATGCCATCGGATACTGCGTCGGCGGCACGCTGCTGGCGGCAGCCCTGGCGCTGCATGCGCAGGAAAAGCGCGAAAGGATCGCGAGTGCGACCCTGTTCACGACGCAGGTGGACTTCACCTATGCCGGCGACCTCAAGGTGTTCGTCGATGAGGAGCAGTTGCACAGCCTGGAAGAGCGGATGCAGGAGACAGGTTATCTCGACGGCTCGAAGATGGCGGCCGCCTTCAACATGCTGCGGGCCTCCGAGCTGATCTGGCCCTATTTCGTCAACAACTACCTGAAGGGCCAGGACCCGACGCCCTTCGACCTTCTCTACTGGAATTCCGATTCGACGCGGATGGCGGCCGCCAACCACTCCTTCTACCTGCGCAACTGCTACCTCAACAACACGCTGAGCCAGGGCAAGATGGAGCTCGCCGGCAAACGTCTGTCGCTGAAGGACGTCACCATCCCGATTTACAATCTGGCGACGCGCGAAGACCACATTGCCCCGGCGAAATCGGTGTTCGTCGGCAGTTCCCTGTTCGGCGGACCGGTGCAGTTCGTGCTCTCCGGCTCCGGGCACATCGCCGGCGTCGTCAACCCGCCGGACAAGACCAAATACCAGTATTGGACCAACGGCCCGGCCGTTGGAAACTATGATGACTGGGTGGATACGGCCAAGGAAACGCCGGGCTCGTGGTGGCCGCATTGGCAGACCTGGATCGAGAGCCTCGACGCGACCCGCGCCCCCGCCCGCAAGCCGGGTGGAGACGCGCTCAACGCCATCGCCGATGCGCCTGGGCGGAACGTGCTCGTCCGAGTCTAACTTCACCCGAACGGTCTGGCGGCTGCCAGCACCATCACACGGTCGGGATCGTCCCGCCATCAATCACATAGTCTGCACCATGGATGGATGCGGCTCGCCCGGAGGACAGGAAGGCCACAAGTTCGGCGACCTCCTCCGGCCAGGCCGGCCGGCCAATGGGGATGCCGCC
The DNA here is from genome assembly GCF_003610655.1 of Rhizobium sp. AG855. Classification (NCBI taxonomy): domain Bacteria; kingdom Pseudomonadati; phylum Pseudomonadota; class Alphaproteobacteria; order Hyphomicrobiales; family Rhizobiaceae; genus Rhizobium; species Rhizobium sp. AG855. Next base: position 1,726,907 of record NZ_RAQG01000003.1, read on the forward strand.
CAGCGCATCCATAATGCTCTGCCGGGCGGTTTGCTCGTCGGTCCCGCCGCTTTCGGCCAGTCGCTCCACCATACGGTCTGCGGCAGACGTCCTGATCCAACCGGGAGAAACCGTGTTGACCCGCACGCCTGATGGTCCCAGTTCCTTCGACAGTGCCTTGCTATAGGTTGCGAGTGCCGCCTTCGCGGCGGCATAGGCGATGGTGGATTCATGCAGCGGTAATCGGTGCTGGATCGAGGCGACATGAATCACGACGCCCTCCCCGCGCTCGATCATCTGTGGAACCAGCAGTCGGTCTAACCTCACAGCCGCCAGAAGGTTGAGCGATAGTTCCTGCTGCCAGTAGGCCTCGGTCGCGGCTTGAAAGCCGCCTCCGGGGGTGGATGAACCACCGAGGCAGTGGACGACAACATCCACCCCGCCCAGATGTGACAGGGCTTGGTCTGCGAGCAAAGCGATGCCCTCTGGCATCGACAGGTCTGCCTGGACGAAATGCACACCGATATCCACTGATTGCGGTTGGGAACGCGCAGCCGTGACCACCTTTGCTCCTGACCTTACAAAACGCGTGACGATCGCTTCACCCGCTCCCATCGTGCCGGCGGTCACAACGACGCGTTTGCCGGCGAACTCCGTCGGATCGATCCTGAACGCCACGCTCATGGGGCGATCTCCAAGCTGGCAATCGCGCCATCTTTCATCTCGAAACGGTAGCGAAGGATGATCGGGCTGCCCGGAAAATGACCGGACACCTCGGCCGTGGCAATGACATGATCGCCTTTGTTTTCAACAGCACGAAGCTCGGAACGATCGTCATAGGCCGCGATCGTTTCGGTCATCCAGACCCTGATTGCCTCAAGACCGCGATGCATTCGGCTTTCGTCGCGGACGACCGCATCCTCGGCAAAACCTGACAGGGCCTGCTTGAAATTGCGCGCATTTCTGCCTTCGAAATAGGCCGTTACCGGCCCCGTTATCGTATTCGACATGGGATCAAATCTCTCGTTTCGGTTAGCGAAAGAGCAGCGCGCTTGCTCGAAAACCAAAATGGGCTTACGTGTAAGAAATGACAAGAACAGACGAAAAAGTAAGGTACCCACTAAAAAGTAAGGATGTATTTCACACCGCAGCCGATGGCGCCGCGGGCGTGGAAAACGCCCTTCGGATCCTTGAGGGCCGCTGGAAGCTGGTGATCCTGTTTCATCTCTTCGGGGGAGCCGTTTTGCGGTTCTCCGAACTCGAGCGATCCATTCCGGGAATTTCGCAAAAGATGCTGATCCAGCAGCTCCGCCAGATGGAACAGGATGGGATCGTGCGACGCATCGTTCATCACCAGGTGCCGCCGAAGGTCGAGTATTGCCTGACGGACTGGGGACAGGCGCTTTGCCCCGCGCTCGACGCTCTCCTGACATGGGCGATCAACAAGCCCGCTGACGAACCCGCTTCCTGAGACGTTCACAGGCCGAGATGATCTTCGATCCGCCGCTGGTGCCCGCCACCCTCATCCGCCGCTACAAGCGGTTCCTGTTCGATGCCGTGCTTGATGATGGCCGTGCGATCACCGGCTTTTGCCCCAATACCGGCTCGATGCGTGGGTTGACCGAGCCGGGTTCGCGGATCTGGCTATCGCAACATGATGCGCCGAACCGCAAATACGCTCATGCCTTCGAGCTGATCGAGGCGGACGGCACGATTGTCGGGGTCAACACGGCATTGCCGAACCGGCTTGCCGAGGAAGCCATTCTGGCCGGCCTTGTCCCTGCCCTGTCCGGCTTTGCGATCCTGAAGCGCGAGCAGCGCTATGGCCGCAACTCCCGCATCGACATTCTGCTGGAGGATCCGATCAAGGGCAGCGTCCACGTCGAAGTGAAGAATGTGCATTTCACCCGGACATCAGGCCTTGCCGAGTTTCCCGACAGCGTCACGACACGCGGCGCCAAACATCTCGACGAGATGGGGGATCTGGTGGAGGCCGGCTTTCGCGCCGCCATGCTGTTCGTGATCCAGCGAAATGACTGCACGCGTCTCAAGATCTGCGGCGATCTCGACCCAGGCTATGGCCGGGCCTTCAGCCGCGCCATTGGCCGCGGCGTCGAGGCCTATGCCGTCTCCTGCCGGCTCGATCCGGCCAAAATCGCCCCACAACGGCTGATCCCGATAGACGAGGCGGGGGTTGGTGGATTATGAACGGCCAAGCCCCCAGATGAGACATTCCGAAAGCGACTTCATGGTCACCTATATCGACGCGGCCACGGCGCCCCTGAAAAACACCGGTGCCATCAGGCTCTACGATGCCGAAGCCTTCGAGGGCATGCGCCGCGCCTGCCAATTGACGGCGCGCTGTCTCGACGCGCTGGTACCAATGGTCAAGCCCGGCGTGACGACGGCGGCGATCGACCGCTTCGTCTTCGAATTCGGTGCCGATCACGGCGCGCTACCCGCGACGCTGAACTATCGCGGCTACAAATATTCCGTCTGCACCTCGATCAACCACGTCGTGTGTCACGGCATGCCCGACGACAAGCCACTGCGTGACGGCGATATCGTCAATATCGACGTCACCTTCCTGCTCGACGGCTGGCATGGCGATTCCAGCCGCATGTATCCGGTCGGACAAATCAAGCGGGCGGCGGAACGGCTGATGGAAGTCACCTATGAATGCCTGATGCGTGGCATCGGAGCCGTTCGTCCCGGTGCCCGCACAGGCGCGATCGGTGAGGCGATCCAGACCTTCGCGGAGGCCGAGCGCTGCTCGGTGGTGCGCGATTTCTGCGGCCATGGCGTCGGACGCCTGTTTCACGACAGCCCGAACATCCTGCATTACGGCAAGGCCGATGAAGGACCGGAAATGCGCGAGGGCATGATCTTCACGATCGAGCCGATGATCAATCTCGGCAAGCCGCATGTGAAGGTCTTGTCCGACGGCTGGACGGCTGTCACTCGGGATCGGTCGCTGACGGCCCAGTACGAACACACGGTCGGCGTTACCGCCACGGGCTGCGAGATCTTCACGCTCTCGCCTGCCGGTCTCGACCGGCCTGGCCTCGGCTGATCTCGCAGAGGACGACAGCACACGTCACCGCAACTTGAACTTGCGCACGGCGGCAGTCGTGTCACTATATCCGCGCGGCCATGCGCCGCTCGACCATGATGGTCAGGATTGGGGTGGCATGACGAGCAAGCTTCCTTTCTCAGACGAACCGTTGCGCGGCGACGGTGCGGCGATGAAACAGCCGAGCGATCTCTTCGGCATGGATGGATCCCATTCCGGCCATTCCGTCGACGAACGGAGCTTCTTTGCGGAGCAGCCGGCGCGGGAGAGCAATCTGGCCAAGGCCGCATCCTCACGGGCTGCGCTTCAGCCTGAAGCGCACTACCTTGGGCACCGTGAGCGATTGCGGAACCGCTTCCGCGACGGGGGCGACACGGCGCTGGCCGATTACGAAATCCTCGAACTTCTGCTGTTCCGCCTCATCCCTCGGCGCGATACCAAGCCCATTGCCAAGGCGCTGATTGCCCGCTTCGGCACACTTGGCGGCGTCATCGGCGCGCCGCCGGCGCTGTTGCAGGAGGTCAAGGGAATCGGCGAAAGCGTGGCCCTCGACCTGAAGCTGATCGCCAATGTCGCTCAGCGGATGCTGAAGAGCGAGTTGCGAGAGAAGCAGGTGCTGTCGTCTTGGTCCTCCGTCATCGACTACTGTCATGCCGCCATGGCCTATGAGACCACCGAGCAGTTCCGCATCCTCTTCCTCGACAAGCGCAATGTCCTGATCGCCGACGAGATCCAGGGGCGTGGGACGATCGATCACACACCGGTCTATCCGCGCGAGGTGGTCAAGCGCGCGCTTGAACTCTCTGCCACCGCGATCATCCTCGTCCATAACCATCCGAGCGGCGACCCCACGCCTTCCCGCGCCGATATCGACATGACGCGCACGATCGTCGACACCGCAAAGCCCCTCGGCATCACCGTCCACGACCACATCATTATCGGGAAAGATGGTCACGCCAGCCTGAGAGGACTCCGGCTGATCTGAGCGCCTGTGCCGCCGCTGCTGGCTGTCGCTTTGACGCAATAGATTGCCGGATTCCGCTTTTGGCTCGCCATGATAATGAAACGGTTAGATTGCCCTGATATGTTTTGTGCGTGACATTGCACTGCAGCATGAAATTTGACGAATCAGGGGCGCCCCATGAACCAGTATGACCTCGTCGTGATTGGCAGCGGACCAGCCGGCCGCCGCGCCGCGATCCAGGCGGCAAAGCTGGAAAAGAAGGTTCTTGTGATCGAGAAGGGCACCCGCGTCGGCGGCGTCTCCGTGCATACCGGCACCATCCCCTCCAAGACCCTGCGCGAGACAGCCCTCAATCTGACCGGCTGGCGCGAGCGCGGCTTCTATGGCCGCAGCTACCGCGTCAAACAGGAGATCAAGGCCGAGGACCTGCGCCGCCGTCTGCTGATCACGCTCGACCACGAGGTCGAGGTGCTGGAGCACCAGTTTTCGCGCAACCGGGTTTCGCAGCTGCGCGGGACCGCCCGCTTTCTCGATCTGCACACGATCGAGGTGACCAAGGATGATGGCGAAGTCCTGCATGTGAAAGCCGATTCGGTGCTGCTCGCTGTCGGCACCCGTCCCTTCCGCCCGACCCACATCCCCTTTGACGGCGCCAGCGTCCTCGACAGTGACGAAATCCTTGAGATCAAGGATCTGCCGCGCTCGATGATTGTCATCGGTGCCGGTGTCATCGGCATCGAATATGCGACGATCTTCTCCGCACTCGACACTGCTGTCACCGTCGTCGAACCACGCGACACCATGCTCGATTTCATCGACAAGGAGATCGTCGAGGACTTCACCTACCAGCTGCGCGACCGCAACATGAAGCTGATCTTCGGCCAGACGGTCGAGACCGTCGAGAAGGTCGACGGCAAGTGTCGCGTCACATTGAAGAACGGGCGAATCCTCATGGCGGAGATGGTGCTCTATGCCGCCGGCCGCGTCGGCGCGATCGACACGCTGAACCTGTCCGCCATCGGCCTCGAAGCCGACAATCGCGGTCGCCTGAAGGTCAATCCGGAAACCTTCCAGACCTCCGTGCCGAACATCTATGCCGCCGGCGACGTCGTCGGTTTTCCCTCGCTTGCCTCGACCTCGATGGAGCAGGGACGTATCGCCGCCCGCCACGCGGTGGGCGCACCGGCCCACGAGCCGCCGCAGTTCTTCCCCTATGGCATCTATGCCGTGCCGGAGATCTCCACCTGCGGCCTGACCGAGGAAGAAGTGATCCAGCGCGGCATCCCTTACGAGACCGGCATCGCGCATTTCCGCGAGACCTCGCGCGGCCATATCATGGGCCTCGACAGCGGCATGCTGAAGATGATCTTCTCGCACAAGACCCGCCGCCTGCTGGGCGTCCACATCGTCGGTGAAGGGGCGACCGAACTCGTCCATATCGGCCAGGCCGTGCTCAACCTCAAAGGTACCGTGGAGTATTTCGTCGAGAACACCTTCAACTACCCGACGCTGGCGGAGGCCTACAAGATCGCCGGCCTCGACGCCTGGAACCGCATGGGCGAGCTGAAGATCGAGAAGATCGAACGCAAGGCCGCCGAATAGGCCTGTTCGCACCGCTGCCTGTCGCATTGTTCGTCCGCGCATCGCCACCGCAGGTGGACGGATGACGGACGATACGACTCATGCCAAGGTGGCGCACTTTCAGCCCGCCTGTCTGCGGCACTTTGCGCTGTCGCGGCAGCAGAGATCATCTGATGTTTTCATCCTTCGGCCAGATTGCCGGCCGCCCGCAATTGCTCGTCCTGTCCCTGATGATCTTCGCCCAAGGCTCGGCCTTCGGGGCAACAATCCCCTATCTGTCGGTGACGGCGATCGGCACGCTTGGGATGAGCGACCAGGCCTATTCGCTGCTCGTCCTCGTCTCGTCGGTTGCCGCGGTCACCATCAGCGTCTCGCTCGGCATTCTTTCGGACATGCTGGGCGACCGCAGGCACATGTTGATCGGCATGTCGGCGCTCGGTGTCGTCGGTTACGGCGCCATCTATCTGTTCCCCTCCGTCCCGGTCTTTCTTGGGGCAACGTCGCTCGTCATTCCCTTCTTCTACGCCACCAGTTCCCTGCTGTTTGCCAGCGCGCGGCTGCATACCGGCGACATGGAGCCGACAGAGGCCGCCTCGATCAATGCCACCCTGCGCGCCATCGTCTCCGCCGCCTGGGTGCTGACACCGGCCGGCCTCGGACTGCTGCTCGGTGCTTCAGGCAACATGATCGGCGCCTGGGGTCTGGCCGCGCTGTTCTGCCTGTTCATCCTCGTCTGCGCCGTGTTCGTGTTGACGAAACCGACAAACCAGCCGGTGCGTGATGCCAATGCACCCGGCTTCTTCGCCGCATTGCGCGAACTCGCTGCCCGCGACATGCTGATCCGCATGGTCTCGATCGCGGCGATCACCTCCACCTTGCGGCTCAGCGGCACGATCTGGCCCCTCATCCTGACCCTGCAACTCGGCGGAAAGACTGCAGACGTGGGGTTGATCGCCGGGATGACGGCCCTCATCGAGATCCCCTTCATGCTGATGTGGGCGCATCTGCTCAAGCGCCACAACATCATCGGCATCATCGTGACGTCGGCACTCGGCTACGGTGCCTATATGGCGGCGCTGAGCTTCGCATCGGCGCCCTGGCACATCTACGCACTCGCTCTGCCGGGTGCCGCCTTCGCCGCAGCCCTGCTCGCGCTACCGCTCAACTATTTCCAGGATCTCTTTCCCGGACGTCCGGGCCTCGGCACAGCCTTCCTGCCGATCAACTCCTTCCTCGGAAACGGCCTGAATGCTGCAGCCTTTGCGATAGGCTCGCACTTCTTCGGTTATTCGGGCTCGTCATGGCTTGGTACGGCTCTTGCGATAGGAGGTGTGATCGGACTGCTTTCGGTGGAACGGCGCGACGCCCGCGCAGCAATCGAATGACCGGCGGGTCGTCTCTGCAGGCGAAACAGTCTGTCACCCGCGCAGCCCTATGGTGCGGCACGCACCGATGCCATTTAGAGTACAACTCTCATTACACAGGCTTGATCATCATGAAGAAAATCGGGTTCCTTTCCTTCGGCCACTGGTCGCCCTCACCTCAGTCCGGCACCCGCTCGGCGCAGGACACGCTGCTGCAATCCATCGATCTTGCGGTCGCAGCTGAAGAACTGGGGGCTGACGGCGCCTATTTCCGTGTGCACCACTTCGCCCGCCAGCTCGCCTCGCCCTTCCCGCTGCTTGCCGCCGTCGGCGCCCGCACCTCGACGATCGAGATCGGGACCGGCGTCATCGACATGCGTTACGAGAACCCGCTTTACATGGCGGAAGACGCCGGTTCCGCCGACCTGATTTCGCAAGGCCGCCTGCAGCTCGGCATCTCGCGCGGTTCCCCGGAGCAGGTGATCGAGGGCTGGCGCTACTTCGGCTATCAGCCGGAAGAAGGTCAAAGCGATGCTGACATGGGCCGCCGCCATGCGGAGGTCTTTCTCGACGTGTTGAAGGGCGAGGGCTTTGCCAAGCCCAATCCGCGACCGATGTTCCCCAACCCGCCGGGCCTCCTGCGTCTTGAGCCGCATTCGGAAGGACTGCGCGACCGCATCTGGTGGGGATCCGGCTCGAACGCCACAGCCGTCTGGGCGGCACAGCAAGGCATGAACCTGCAGAGTTCGACCTTGAAGGATGACGAAACGGGCGAGCCCTTCCATGTCCAGCAGGCCAAGCAGATCCGCGCCTATCGCGACGCCTGGAAGGACGCCGGACACAGTCGCACCCCGCGCGTTTCCGTCAGCCGCTCGATCTTCGCCATCGTCAACGACATGGACCGGGCCTATTTCGGCCAGAGCAAGGACCAGGATTCGATCGGCTTCATCGACGAGAACACGCGCGCCATCTTCGGCCGCTCGTATGCCGCCGAACCGGACAGGCTGATCGATGAGCTGAAGCGCGACGAGGCGATCGCCGAGGCCGATACGCTGCTGCTCACGGTGCCGAACCAGCTTGGCGTCGCCTACAACGCCCATGTGATCGAAGCGATCCTGACCCATGTGGCGCCTGGCCTCGGCTGGCGCTGACGTTCAGAACGCGAGGATGTCGCCGTCCTCCGGGATGATCAGACGGTCGGCGCCGATTGCGCCGGCCGAAACCAGTGCCCTCAGGTCAGCGCGCGTCACAGTCGCGTGGTCGACAGCATCCAGATGCGTGACGACGACGGCTGCGTCTGCCGCAAGCCTGACCGTCTCAAGAACCATCGCGCCATCCATCACCAATGGCCCTTTGCCGTCCCAGAGTGCGCCGCAACCATGGACCACGACAACGTCGGGGGTCTCGCTGGTGAGCACAGCCTCCACCTGGGGGCAGAGTATGGTGTCGCCGGCCCAATAGAGCAGCGGCTCGCCCGGTGCCGAGATCAGGAAGCCGCCCGCATCCCCCATATCGTCTAGAACCTCCGGCGGCCCGTGCTGGCCGTCGGTGGTCCGAATGAGGACTGACCCGACCTGGGCCCCCTCGCCCACCACCCGCACCTCATCAAAGCCCATGGAGCGGATCGCCTCGGCATCACGTTCGTGGCAAAGGATCGGCATCTGCTTGGGGATCACCCGTTGTGCGATCTCATCGAAATGGTCGGAATGCAGATGTGAGACAAGCACCGCATCAACGCCATCCAGGACCTCGGCGACCGACAGAGGCAGGTCAACCAGCGGCGATTGCGCGCGACCGGAATAGCTGCGGCCCTTGCCCTTCTCAGCCAGCCACGGGTCGATCAGAAGGCGGGCGCCTGCCATCTCCACGATGAGGGTTGCACTGCGGACGAGCTGGATCTGCATCGAATTTACCCCTCGCAATACTTCTTTATGGACCAGAATGTGAAAAAGCCGCCCCAAGGGGACGGCTTTTCCTCACATCAGCAAAGCGTGAAGATTACTCGGCGTCGCCTTCGGCGGCCTTCTTCTTCGGGGCAGCCTTCTTCTTCGGAGCGGCTTCTTCGCCTTCGGCAGCGTCGTCAGCCTTGGCAGCAGCCTTCTTCTTCGAAGCGGCCTTCTTCGGCTTGTCGCCTTCCTCGGCGTCTTCGGCGAGCAGTTCTTCCTTGGTCACGGTCTTGTCGGTAACGGTGACGTCAGCCAACAGCTTGTCGATGACCTTTTCTTCGAAGATCGGGGCGCGCAGCGAAGCGGCGGCACCCGGGGTCTTGCGGAAGAATTCCAGGATTTCCTTTTCCTGGCCCGGGAACTGCTGCAGCTGGGCGAAGAGCGAACGCTGCATTTCCTCGTCGGTCACTTCGATACCGGCCTTTTCGCCGATTTCGGAGAGAACCAGGCCGAGGCGAACGCGGCGCTCGGCGAGCGTGCGGTACTCTTCGCGAGCGGCTTCTTCCGTCGTGTCTTCGTCAGCGAAGGTCTTGCCGGACTGGGCGAGATCGGTGTTGATCTGGCGCCAGATGTTGTCGAACTCGGCATCGATCAGCTTCGAGGGGGCTTCGAACTTGTAGATCGCGTCGAGCTGGTCGAGGATCTGACGCTTGATCTTCTGGCGGGTGACGTTGCCGTACTGGCTTTCGATCTGGCCGCGGACGATTTCCTTCAGCTTCTCAACCGATTCGACGCCAAGCTTGGTGGCGAGGTCATCGTTGATTTCGGTCGCTGCCGGAGCTGCCACTTCCTTGACGGTGATGTCGAAGGTGGCTTCCTTGCCGGCGAGGTTGGCAGCCGGGTATTCAGCCGGGAAGGTCACGGTGATGACCTTTTCGTCGCCAGCCTTCAGGCCAACCAGCTGCTCTTCGAAGCCGGGGATGAAGCGGTTCGAGCCGATGACGAGTTCTGCGTCTTCGTCCTTGCCGCCGTCGAAGGCAACGCCGTCAACCTTGCCGAGGTAATCCATGGTGACGCGGTCGCCGTCGGCGGCCTTGCCCTTCTTGGTTTCGAACGTGCGGGCGCTTTCGGCGATCTTGAGGATCTGCTCGTTGATCTCGTCTTCCGAGATCTCGACCACTTCGCGGGTGACCTTGATGCCGTCAACCGACTTCAGCTCGATCGCCGGAATGATTTCGTAGGAGAGCGTGAATTCCAGGTCGGCCTGGGCGTTCAGGATCTTTTCGGCTTCGGCCTCGTCCTCGGTCATGGCGATTTCCGGCTGGGTCGCCGACTTTTCGCCGCGCTCCGACAGGATCGCGCTCGGGCGGTCGCGGATGATCTCGTTGACGAGTTCAGCCATGATCGACTTGCCGTACATCTTCTTGACGTGGGAAACCGGCACCTTGCCCGGGCGGAAGCCGTTGATCCGGACCTTGTCCTTCACGTCGGCCAGACGCTCGTTCATCTGCTGTTCCATGTCCTTGGCCGGGATCACGACCTTGATTTCGCGCTTCAGCCCTTCAGCGAGCGTTTCGATAACCTGCATGTTCTTACCTTCATGTCGTGGCGGCCGTGCTCGGGCAGCCGGTGGTTTCACTGAGCACGACGCCGGAATTCATTTATCCGGACGTGGCTGCGTCGCAATCAAACATTCTGCCAAGCAAAACGGCGCCGGATGGGTCAGAGCCACATAGTTGCGTCTCTTATCCATCCCGCGCGGCCTAGCTGGTGCGGGTAGAGAGACTTGAACTCCCACGCCTTGCGGCACCAGAACCTAAATCTGGCGTGTCTACCAATTTCACCATACCCGCGTCCAAAAGCGCATGCTGCGTTCGCGCATGGCCCCTCCGGAGCGCGCGTCTCTATAACACCCGTTTTTCTGCACGCAAAGGAAAAATGACAGGGCCGCAAAGCGGACAGGGCCGGCTCCACAGGCATTGCAAGGGGCACATGGCACGCTCAGTAGAGCGGCTCTTCGTAGAGTGGCTGGCCATCGAGCATCAGCGCACGAATCTGCGCCGTGCCCTCGTCAGAGACGCGCACCGCAACGGAGACACGGCCTTCGTTGCGGCCATCCTCGATCGGCCGCCCCTCGCCTTCCGGGACGTAGTAGCTCTCTATGCCGTAGGAAACCAGGAAGGAGCCGTCCTCCGTCCACTGCCAGTCATAGATCTCGACCGGAAGCGATGTGAGGATGACGCTTCCTGCCTTCGCGGGCAAAGCATCGAAGGAGGCCTCCGCCACCGTCCAGAAGCCATCTGCGCCCGGCGCGATGCGTACATTGAGGGGCAGCGAGTTTCCGGCGACGGGCCTGGTCCCCTTGATGACCGAATTGGGGATATTCGAGATATCATAGGACAGAATGACATAGTCGCCGCGCAACAGGTCGCGGGGATCGACCGGGGCCGTCTTTAGCAACACCTCGGTGCCTGAGCGCAGGATCGACGCACGGCCCTCGATCATCGAACCAAGAATGGCCGTCTGCGCGAGTGCGACGAGGACAGCGACCGCAGCGAAGGGTTTTGCAGAAATCATGGCGTCACCTCGGCAGTCCGACGGGAGAAGCGCTTTTCGAGCCGGACGACGACGAAGGCGAGCAGCGCGACGACAAGGCCCGACAGGAGGAAGAAGGCAGAGGTGCCGAGAATGCTGTCGATCGTCTCATAGGAGAGATAAAGCACCTCGGCGGCGAAGGCGGCATAAGCGAGAAAACGCACGGCGCCATTGTCCCGGCCTTCAAGCGCGATTGCCGCAATGGCCAAGCCAAGGATGACGATGCCAAGGATGGCGATCGACATGGCGTCCAGAAGCTGTGCCTGCACAAAGGAGAATGCCGAAAACGCCATGATGAGCGCATAAAAGCTAGCAGACGCGCCGAGCCGCCGGTGAAGGGACGCGAGTGGCGAACGCGGCAAAGTGAGAAGAAAGAAGACGGCACTTGCACACAGGGCGATCGAGAAGGCCCAGGTGATGTCTTCGTCGATAATCGCCACCCACCAGATCCAGGCCAACAGCAGCAGATAGCCAAAGTGCTTGGCCCGGCTTGCGCCCGTCCAATGGGCGAGCGCAAAGATCGCGACGGCACCGAAGGGTGGCCACCAGGCCCAGAGCCCGTGTCCGCCGACCTCCCACCCGAAACTGTCGAAGCCGCCACCGAATGCAACCAGGGAAAGTGCGCCCGCCACAACGGCCAAGGCTCCGGACCGGAAGAGCGCTGCCGATACCGCCGTGACAATGAACCAGAGGAACATCGCCGCGAAGGTATCGCCGGAGAGGTGGTAAAGCTGACCAATGAGGGCGATGGCACCTCCGAAGGTCGCAGCACCGAGAACCAGCGATGCCGCAGCGATCCGGTCAGCGCCATAGGCGCGGGCCGCCAGCGCCGCACCGTGAAAGATCCAGATCAGGCCGAGGATGCCCACCACCCTGGCAAGGCGCGGTATCGCCTCCCAGTTCGCGGCGACCAACATCAAGATCGATGCAGCAATCAGGACGGCCGCGAACATCGAAAGGATGGTGCCGATACTGAAGCGGTTGCCGCGCGAATCAACATCATCGAGTAGACGCCGCGCAGTCTCAGCATCGATCAGACCACGCTTTGTCCAGTCATCCAGATCGTTCTTCAGCCTTCCACGATACATTCCCAGCCGTCCTCTATGCGGTTCGGCCCAATCTGCAATCGCGCGAAGCCAAAGACAAGTCTCCCGCTGGCACCCTTATCGGGTGAATATGCCCCCATGCATCGACCGCATGCCTCTCATGTTAATATTGCACTGCAATAATCGGTATGTGTCACCTATATTTCCATCAACAGAGCGACGTCACGCGTTGCTCGGATCTTCGACCCGCATACTCCTCCTCCCAATGCGGGGTCGATTGATCGGCGACACTCCTCCTCCCAGTCGCTGATCTGCAAAAATGACGCTCACCGGACCTCCTCCCCCGGTGAGCGTTATTTTTTTCGCTGCTGCGTGTCGAAAACGCCCCCACGACCTTCATGCCTCTCCCGGAGCAAAAATTCTGATGATGCAGACGCTCAAAAAAGCGCCAATTAACAAACTGTTAAGGTGCTTGATATGCACGATGCGCATGGGTGCCGTGCCGCATTATGTCTTCAATCGTTTCGCAACGCAGCATATATTGGGTTCAACAAATTCGAAGGGGCCCACGGATGGGTCCAACCACCAAAGAGGTAGATCCCATGAACATCGCTCGCTCGCTCAACAACTGGCGCAAGTATCGTCAGACCATCACCGAACTCGGCCGCATGTCGGACCGCGAACTGCGTGACCTCGGCATCGGCCGCGAAGACATCCGTCGCGTTGCCCGCCACGCCGTCCACGGCTGATCGGACCGACTTCGGTCGGAACAATACACAGAAAAACCCCGGATCTGGCAGCAGATCCGGGGTTTTTCGTTTGGCAAGCAGGGCGCCTCAGTCTTCCTTGACCGAGACGATCACGTCGTGAATCAGTTTCAGCACGGCCGGTGCGTCAATGTCGGTGCAGATCTTCTGACTCGGCAGGTCGCCATCCCATTCGGACGGACCGAATCCCCGACCATCCGGCTTCTGGATCGTCTGGCCATCGGCAATGCCGCCACAGACCACGCGGATCACACCGCTGCGCGTCTTGAACAATTCCGGCGCCACGACATAGACGCAGGCGCAGCTGTCATGCACGACCATGCCGTTGTCAACCAGGCCCTCGTAGAAGTCGATATAGAACTGCGAGAGATCGAAAAGCAGACGCGCGCGGCTGGTGCCGGCGGCATCCCTGATGTCGGCGAGCTGCGAGCGGGTCATCACCGTCTGCATCGTCACGTCAAGTCCGACAACCACAACCGGCCACTTGGCGGTCATCACCACATCGGCGGCTTCGGGATCGCCATGGATATTGGCTTCGGCGGCCGGCGTCACATTGCCGTTGACGTCGAAGGCGCCGCCCATGATGACGATCTCCTTGACGAGATCGACAATCTCGGGAGCCTCCTTCAGCGCGTTGGCGAGATTGGTCATGCGCCCGACGGCGACGATGGTCACCTCGCCCGGATTGGCACGAACCATATCGACGATGAAGCGATGCGCTGGGCGCGGATCGGGATGGACATCCGTTACCTCGGGCACGCCGATATTGCCGAGCCCGTCATCACCGTGAATGAATTTCGGCGGTTCGTGGCTCACGCGGTGGGGAAGAAAGGTCTCCCCCGCCCCCCGGGCAACCGGAGCATCAATTTTCCATTCACGCTTCAAAAACAGCGCATTGCGCGTCGTGATGTCGATTTCGGCATTGCCGAAAACGGTGGTGATGCCGAGGAGGTCGATCTCCGGATGATGATGCAGGAAGAGGAGCGCCATGGCGTCGTCGACGCCCGGATCCGTATCGAAGATGACCTTGTGCATGGAAGGTGTCCTTTTCTTGTTTTTGTTGAGCGGCTCGCGCCGGATCGGCGCGACGATAGCCCTGATGCGTGACGGCGGAAAGACCGGCCGTCAGCCGGCCACTTTCTTCTTTTTCCCGACATTGCGCAGCACATGGCTGAAGTCGGAATTGTAGAGATCGCTGTCGCGGAACTCGACATGGCCGAAGACCTTGCCGACCATGATGAGCGCGGTCCGTGTGATCTTCGCCTTGCGCACTTCTTCCGCCATGTCCTTCAACGTGGTGCGGATGAAGAGCTCATCCGGCCAGGTGGCGCGGTAGGCGATCACGACGGGGCAGTCTTCGCCGTAATAGGGCGTCAGCGTATCGCGGATATGGGTGAGATTGCGAATCGACAGGTGGATTGCGAGCGTCGCCCGAGACTTTCCCAAAATCTCCAGCGTCTCGAATTCAGGCATCGAGGATGCCTTCATCTCGGTGCGGGTGACAATGACCGTCTGGGCGATTTCGGGCAGCGTCAGCTCGGTCTTCAACCGTGCAGCGGTCGCGGCAAAGGCCGGCACGCCGGGGACGACGTCATAGGGAATGCCTTCCGCATCGAGCCGGCGCATCTGTTCGGCGATCGCGCCGTAGATCGAGGGATCACCGGAATGCACGCGCGCCACGTCCTCTCCCCGCGCATGGGCGGCAACCATATCCGCGACGATCTCGTCGAGATGCATCGGAGCGGTATCCTTGACGAGCGCACCCTCCGGCGCTGCCTTGACGATCTCTTCCGGCACCAGCGAACCCGCATAGAGACAGACAGGGCAGCGCTCGATCAGGCGCAGGCCGCGTACGGTGATCAGATCGGGGGCTCCGGGGCCGGCGCCGATGAAATAGACGGTCATGCTTCATTTCCTCTTCAATTTGACGGCAGTCGCGCTGCCCCTCATCCCCCTGCCGGGACCTTCTCCCCGTGAACGGGGAGAAGGGGGCAAGACGCCGGCCGCTCCAGCCTTCTCCCCGCCTGTGGGGAGAAGGTGCCCGAAGGGTGGATGAGGGGCCTCATGCGCCCTGAATTCTCAGTCGCCCTTCATCCCCGTATCCGCCTTCCCGGAGTACCCGCGTGGCGTATAGACCCAGGTCTTGCCGTCACCCGTCTTCACCGTCCGGCTCTCCGACGAACCGACCACCACGACCGTCAGCATGTCGACATCGTCGACATTCAACGCACCGAGCGGCACGGTGCGCACGTTCTCGCCCTCGCGGCCGAGATTGGTCGCAAGGATGACCGGCGTCGAGGCCGGGCGATATTTCAGCAATTCGTCTCGGGCATAAGCGAGCTGCGTACGGCGCTTCATCGAGACGGGATTGTAGAAGGCGATGACAAAATCACCCTCGCCCGCCGCCTTCACCCGACGCTGGATATGCTCCCAGGGGGTCAGAAGATCCGACAGCGAGATGGTGCAGAAATCATGGCCGAGCGGCGCACCGATGCGGGCGGCAGCCGCCTGCAGTGCGGATATGCCCGGCGAGACCTGCACTTCGATGCGGCTCGCGGCATCGGTGATTCCGCCCTTGTCGAAGAGCTCGAAGACGAGCGTCGCCATGGCATAGATGCCGGCGTCACCGGAGCAGACCAGCGCCACGGTCTTTCCCTCGCCCGCAAGTTCCATGGCATGCACGACGCGGGCCTCCTCCTTGCCGAGATCGAAATCGTGGCGCGTCTTGCCGTCGGTCAGGGATCCAAGCAGATCGAGATAAAGCGAATAACCCACGAGATCGGTGGAGGCTGCGACCATGCGCGAGACCTCGGGCGAGCGCCAGCCCTCCGAACCCGGTCCGATCCCGACGACGAAGAGCGTGCCGCGTGCACGGCCGATCGTCTTGGAATCAACGATGTCAGCGGCCCGTGCGATGGCCGCCGTCGCACCCTTCGACTTGATCTTTTCGACGACGAGTTCGCCTTCCGACCCAACTGCGGCAAGGGCGGCACCCTCGGCCACGCCGTGGCAGCCGACTTCGGCAAAGACCACCTCGGACGGGTTCTTCAGACGTGGCGCCTCGGCTTCCAGCGTGGCCGCCGCGAAGAACCGGGCCGGCACGCCGAAATGGGCGGCCACCGCATGGATCGCCGCCTCGTCTGCCTTCAAATCAATCGAGCAGACGGCGGCCAGGCTTTCCCTCGCGAAACCACCCTTGGTCATAGCTTCCTTGGCGAGCGTGATCGCCTCTTCGGGCTTTGCATGCCGCTCGCAGCCCATGCCGAGCACCAGGGTCTTCGGATGATAGACGAGTTCAAGTTCGCCTGCGGTCTTCTGTTGGTCGGTCACGGAGAGCGTCACGCGGGCCTCTTGTTCAAATGGAAGTCTGGATTGGATGAGCCAGTCGGCGACACGCCCTCGCCCCGCCTGAGGGGAGAGGGTTGGGGTCAGGGGCAGGTCTTGCGCGCCGGGCTCAAGCAGCCCCTCATCCGCCCTTCGGGCACCTTCTCCCCGCAAGCGGGGAGACGGAAGGTCGAGCCGCACGCCAGCGCCCGCGACAAGTTCCGCCATGACGGTCTTGGCGTCCTGCGGATTGGCAAGCACACAGCCTTCCGGCGGCTGGTCGAGGGCAACGCCGAATTTCAAGTCGCCCGCCGTGGTGATCGCAGCGCACGCGCCGAGGACGCCGGCAATCTGGCGAGCCAGGTCGTTCGCCCCGTGGTGGCCACCGAGCAAAGGCACCACAGCAGAGCCGTCCTCGGCGACAGCAAGCACTGGCGGTTCCGAGTGTTTGTCGGACAAGAGCGGCGCCAGAAGCCGGATCAGAGCGCCAGAAGCCATCACGGCCACGATGGGCCGACCGGCAGCAAACAGCGCCTGGACATGGTCTTTGGCAGATGCAAAGCGAAAATCTGCCTTTGAGACACGCGAGGCTGCGCCATGCACCTCTCCCCCGATGTGCTCGGCAATGCGGCGGCCCAGTGAAGCGGCGGCCTCACTCAGGATGACGACGGCGGGTTTGCCCGGAGTTGCAGAGAGACCCGTCATCGGCCCTCACTTCCGAGCGTCTTCGCCAGCGCCGGATGCCAGCGCTCCTCGCCCTTGTAGATCAGGATCATGGAGAAGTAGGGGGCGGTATCCTCTGCCACATCGGCTAGCGGTGTGAGCTTCTGTTCGGCAAGGCTGACCCGCTCTGCATATCCGGCCTGCGCGGTCAGTCCGAGACTTTCGATCAGCGCGCGGATACGGGCGAAGTGCCGCCCAAGCTTGATGATGGCAACAGCGCCGGAGGCCTCGATGCGCGCTGCGAGTTCGTCATCCGGCAGCGGGCCAGGCAGAACGGTCAACACGTCGTTGCGCGCCGCAAGCGGTCTCCCCAGACCCGCAGCCGCCGCCATCATCGAGGAGACCCCCGGGACCACTTCGGTCGGATAACGATCGGCAAGCCGCTCAAAGAGATACATGAACGAACCGTAGAAAAAGGGGTCTCCTTCACAGAGGACCGCCACATCCGATCCCGCATCAAGGTGACGTGAAAGCACCTCGGCTGCCTGGGTGTATATGTCCTGGGCCGGAAACCGCTCAACCCGCATCGGCACGACAATCGGCACTTCAAGCTGCGCGGTGGTCAGGTACGGGGCCGCGATCTGGCGTGCAAAACTCGGACCGGTATCGGGCGCCGGATAGGCAATGACGGGGCATTGCGTCAGGATGCGATGCGCCTTCAACGTCAGCAATTCCGGATCGCCGGGACCGAGGCCGAGGCCGTAGAGCTTGCCGGTCATTCAGCCTCTCCCTTCACTGCCGTCCACATCGTGACCGGCATCAGCGACTTCCAGCCGCAATAGCGGCCCACCGGGGCGGCGCGCGCCACCTGAATGCGGACCAATTCGCCGCCATGCAGCCCGCGCAGATGCGCCAATCGGGCCTCCCCTTCGATGGTCACGGCATTGGCGACCAGCAGGCCACCTGGACCGAGTGCCGACCAGCAGGCCTCGAACAGGCCCTCACCGCTGATACCGCCGCCGATGAAGATGACGTCGGGACGCCTGAGGCCGGCCAAGGCCGCAGGCGCCGTCCCCTCGATGATTTCCAGGTCCGGCACGCCGAGGATCTCCGCATTGTCCCGGATCATGGCCAGTCGCTCGGGCTTGGCCTCGATCGCGATGGCCTTTGTCCCCATGCCTGTGCGCATCCATTCGATGGCAACAGAGCCGCAACCGGCGCCAACGTCCCAAAGAAGCGCATTCGGAAAGGGCGCGAGTTGCGCGAGAGTCGCGGCGCGGATCTCCCGCTTGGTGAGTTGTCCGTCATGGCGGAAGGCTTCGTCCGGCAGGCCCGGTACCGGCGCCAGCAGAGGTCCGTCTTGTGCGCAGTCGATGGCGAGCGTGTTGAAGTCCGACATGGCAGGGCAGGTCCCGGCCATGTCCAGCGCCGTCATGCGCAGGATGCGCTCGCGTTGGCTCCCCATGTGCTCCAGCACATGCAGGACCGACGCACCAAATCCGCGTTCGGCCAGCAGCACCGACGCGGCCTGCACGGTCGAGGCATCAGATGTCAGTGCCAGAATGCGGGCACGTGGCAGAACATGGCGATTGAGGAAGGTCAGCGGTCGGCCATGAAGCGAGATCTGCGTTACCGATTGCAGCGGCCAGCCGAGCCGCGCGGCGGCGAGCGAAAAGGCCGACGGACTCGGCAGCACGATCATTTCTTCGGCGGCGACGTAACGCCTCAGCGTCGCGCCGATGCCGAAGTGCATGGGGTCTCCGGTCGCCAGCACCGTCACCGGCGTACCGCGCAACTTCAGAATTTCCGCCAGCGTCTCGCGAAAACCGGCGCCCCAGGTGAGGATGCGCTTCAGATCGGGAAGGCTGGAACCGTCAATGACCGCATCCAACCTCTCGCCGATGACGAGTGTTTCCGCCTGCCAGACGACAGCCTGCGCCTCGGGTGTGAGGCTTTCCAACCCGTTGTCGCCGATGCCGATGATGGTAAGCCAAGGGCCGTGCGCATGATCAGACATTGGTGCCGAGCCCTCCTGCCAGCGCATTCACCGCTGCCGACGCTATCGCCGAGCCGCCTCGCCGACCGCGCACGGCGATATAGGGAATGCCCCTGGAATTGGCGATCAGTTCGTCCTTGCTTTCGGCGGCGCCGACGAAACCGACCGGGAAACCGAGAATGAGCGCCGGCTTTGGAGCGCCTGAATCAATCCGCTCGAGCAGGCGAAAAAGCGCCGTCGGCGCGTTGCCGATCGCCACCACGGCGCCTTCGAGATGTTTATCCCAGAGATCGACCTGGGCCGCTGATCGTGTATTGCCGATCTCCTCGGCCTTCGGGCGGACCCGTTCGTCATTCAAGAGGCAGAGGATCTCGTTTTCGGCAGGCAGCAGACGACGGATGATGCCGTGGCGAACCATCTCGACATCGACGAGAACTGGCCCGCCCTTCTGAAGCGCAGCAGCGCCGGCGTCAAAGGCACCGTCTGACCAGCGTATATCGTCAGCAAGATCGACCATGCCACAGGCATGGATGAGGCGGATGACAAGCGGTTGAAGGACGGGCGGGAAGCGCTGAAGTTCCGCCTCCGCACGGATCGTTGCGAAGGATTGCCGGTAGATTTCAGCGGGGTCGCGGATGTAGTCGAGGGGTGCGGTCATCCAGCCATCCCCCGCGCAAGCTCCCGATGTCCGATGCCGAGCACCCACCCCTCGTCAGAGATTGCCGTTGCCACCTCCTCGTCGCTGAGCATCTGCGGACGAGCGAGCAGCGCTGCAAGCCGACCGTCCCCGTCGAACTGCCCGAATGCTTCGGCGACCGTCCGCACCTGAGCCTGATCCTTGACCACATCGTCGCCATACAGCGTGAACAAAGACGGATAGATCTCGGCAAAGACAACCGGCTTTCCGAAAGACGTGGCAAAGCCGGTTTCGAACGGCCAGACCGAGACGCGGTCCCCATGACCGCTCTCGTCGAGAAAGCGTGACAGCCGGGCAATTCCGAGCAGGGTCTGGCTGCCCACGGACCCGTTATAGGCCAATTGCCAAACTGCTTTTGCCCCCTTGGCAAAACGCTCCGACAGACGGAGGCACAACGGCGCAGAGGTTGGGGCCGCAGGCCGTCTGGGAAACAGCGCCGGATAGGCATGCTGGTGCGGATGCCCCCAGAAGCGCGGCGTTTCGGCAAAATAACGGGCATTCCAGCGGGACGCCAGATCGAAGCGGTTGTTGCGGTTATCAGGCGCATCCTCAATTTCATCCGCGATCTTGCGCCAGAGGGCCCGCCAATCCGCCCTGCCCGTCAGCCGCTCGGCGGTGCCGGCCGGATAGCCAAATGCGAAATCGAAACCGCAGAGAAGGCGTTTGCCTTGTGCCAATGTACAGCCCACGACCGCGTCGAGGCGCTCCATGAAAGAATGCCGGGTGGGGAAATTCGCAATCCAGTCGATCACAGTCTGATCGTCCTCACGCCGGGCGAGACACGCCCAGAGCGAGTTCTTGCCCGTCACCGGTTGCCCGGCGCCCGACCAGTCGACGATCAGATAGCGATCGAACAGCGGCATTACTTCTTCTTCTGCATCGATTTCGGCCCAAGCGGATGGTCAGCATGGGGGTAAGGCGCATGGTGATGGTCGTGGCCGTGCGCATGGTCGTGACCATGACTGTGGCCGTGGTGGTGGTTGTGATCATGGGAGTGCCCATGATCATGATGATCGTGCAGGTGGTCGTGCCGGTGGTCGTGATCGTGGTGACCGCAGCCGCAGTTCGGGCCGTGCTCATGATGCGCCGGCCTGCCGGACGACGGTGCGTCCATCACGGCCTGCAGATCGGCATCCGGTGTCTTGTCCTTGAGGGCAGCATATTTGCCGCCGAGCGAGAAGGACGGCGCGTAGTCGAACGAGGTCTCGACCGGCACCGGCTCAAGGCTTGCCGGTTCGGCATGGCTGTGCACCGGCGTCCACGGCAGACCATGCTCGCGACAGAAATCAGGATCGCGACAGGAGGCGTCACAGTCGCCCTTGCACGGACAGTTCTCCAGCCCACCGCCAATGCCCTCGACATGGTGGTGGTGGCTCTCCTGCGGCTGGCCGACGTCCGCCTCGAAGCCGAGCACCTGCTCGCGATATTTGCACATCTGGCAGTTCATCACCGCCGCCCCCTCAAGGATCTCCTTGACCCGATCCTGGAAAGCATCGAGCACCAGCGGGTGGTCGTTGAGATAGCTCGCCTTGACGAACTGGATGTCGGGGTAACGCTCCGCCACCTCGTCGGTATAGCTGTAAATGCGCTTCACCAGCACGCCGGTGAAGAGGAAGTAAGGGAAGACGATGATGCGCTTGTAGCCGAGCTTGGCGGCATGGGTCAGGCCCGGTTCGACCAGCGGGAAGGTCACGCCCGAGTAGCACGTCTCACCCCAGCCGAAGCCCATGCCTTCCCAGAGCATGCGCATGACCTTGGTGGCGTTGGAATTGGCGTCCGGATCCGACGAGCCGCGACCGACGACCATCAACAGCGTGTCGTGCTTCTCGACGAAACCGAGCGTCTCGTTCGCCTCGTCAAGGGCGGTCTGGATCCGGTCGCCGGCAGCACGGATCATCTTCACGTCGATGCCGAGTTCGCGACCGTAGTTGATCACCATGCCCGGGTTCTGGGCCTGATAGGTGTTGAGGACCGAAGGAATGTCGTTCTTCGCGTGTCCTGCAGCAAAGAGCATGCCGGGGACCGCCAGCACGCGGGTCACACCCTGCTCGCGCAGGCTATCGAGACCAGCCGAAATCACCGGGTTGCAGAATTCGAGGTAGCCGTATTCCACGGGCATGTCGGGGTTGCGGGCGCGCAGCGCCTCCGCGATCACGGCGAATTCCTTTGCCGCGTTCTGATTGCGGCTGCCGTGGCCGCAAACCATGATTCCGAGTTTTTCTGCCATCACTAAAGGCCTCCCTGCTTCGTTTTTTGTACCTGTACGAAGCGCCGAACCGTCCGCCTCCTGAGGCGTGGTCCATGGCCTTTGGGACAGCTCCGGAATTGGCCCCCTGATTGGGTCAGCCGCACCGGACTATTTCCAGCCTGTCGAACAGGCGCCGTCGCACATTACCTTGAGCTTTAACGGAGGGCGGCAAAGCGGTCAAACCGGATTGCGGCGCTTTATGTGACGGAAACGCCCTTCCACAGAATCTCCCTTGAGCGACCTCTCCGAAACAGGAGCGCGGTTGCGTCGCCGAGGCGATTGGTCCACAACAACGCACCTTCCCTGCCCGCGTGCAAAACCTCATCCGAGTCTCTCTGTGGTCGATCTCGCTTTTCAAGCCCTGCTGCTGCTGTTCATTGCCGCCTTTATCGCCGGCTTCATCGATTCGATCGCCGGCGGCGGCGGATTGATCACCATTCCCGCCATGCTGATCGCGGGCATTCCGCCGCTGGAGACACTGGGGACCAACAAGCTGCAGTCGATGTTCGGTGCCGGGTCTGCCACCATCGCCTATGCGCGGAAGGGCCATGTGGACCTGAAAAAGCAGCTGCCGATGGCTGTCATGGCCGTCCTCGGAGGTGCCATCGGCGCGCTGATCGCAACCGTGGTACCTGGAGATGTGCTGCGGGTGCTCATGCCTTTCCTGCTCGTTGCCATCGCGCTCTATTTTGCGCTGAAGCCGAACATTTCCGACGAAGACCGCCATCAGCGCTTGACGCCGTTTGTCTTCGGCGTGACGCTTGTACCGCTGATCGGCCTCTATGATGGTGTCTTCGGCCCCGGCACCGGATCGTTTTTCATGCTCGCCTTCGTCTCGCTTGCCGGTTTCGGCCTGCTGAAGGCCACGGCGCATACGAAGCTTTTGAACCTCGGCTCCAATCTCGGGGCATTTATGGTGTTCCTCGCCAGTGGCGTGATCCTGTGGAAAGTCGGCCTCCTGATGGGCGCCGGCCAGTTCCTCGGCGCTCAGACCGGATCGCGGTTTGCCATGCGCCAGGGTGCGAAGATCATCAAGCCGCTTCTGGTCGTCACCTGCGTGGCCCTCGCCATCAAGCTCTTGGCCGACCCGACCAACCCGATCCGGGTGTGGATCGGGATCTGATTATCAGTACTCCACCCCGATCTGGGCCTTAATTCCCGAGCGGAACGGATGCTTCACCAGTTCCATCTCGGTGACGAGATCGGCAAGCTCGATCAGCTCGTCCTTGGCATTGCGTCCGGTCAAGACGACATGGGTCATGTCAGGCTTTTCGGTCGCCAGGAACTCCAGTACCTCGCCAAGATCGATGTAGTCGTAACGGATCGCGATATTGATCTCGTCGAGAAGAACCATGGAATTGGCTGGATCGCGGATCAACTCCTTGGCCTTCTCCCAGGCCGCCTGCGCCATCGCGATATCGCGCGCCTTGTCCTGCGTTTCCCAGGTGAAGCCCTCGCCCATGGTGTGGAATTCGCAGAGATCTGAAAAATGCCTGAGGATCAGGTCACGCTCGCCGGTCGACATGGCGCCCTTGATGAACTGAACGACGGCGCATTTCTTGCCGTGCGCGATGTGGCGGAAGATCATGCCGAAGGCAGCCGACGACTTGCCCTTGCCCTTGCCTGTGTGAACGATGATCAGGCCCTTCTCGCCGGTTTTCGTCGCCATGATCTTGTCACGCGCGGCCTTCTTCTTCGCCATCTTCTCGGCGTGGCGAGCAAGATCCGCCTCGGGGCTGTGGGTCGTTTCCTCGGTCATTCTTTACTCCCGGAACTGTTGAATTGTTTGGCAAACCAGATGCGCTGCGGCGCATCCCCGACTTTCGGCAGCCGGCCGATCTCCTGGTAGCCCTCACGCACATAAAATCTGGGCGCCTGAAACTCGAATGTATCGAGATAGATGCCGACCAGCCCCTCGTCGCGCGCGATCGCCTCCGCCTTGCGAAGGAGGAGCGAACCGATCCCGCTTCCTCGTGCCTCGGGCGAGACTGCGAGAAGCTTGACGAAAAACCAGCGCTGGAGATGGGCGCCGACCAGTCCACCCAGCAAGTTCCCATCGGAATCGCGGACCCGAAGGTGCACCCTCAGACCTTCGAAGGGTCGCCCCAGGGCCGCAGCTGCGTCATCGAGGATGGCATCGACCGCGTCGGGCAGCGCAGGGTCGCCGCCGTCAATGCGCTCGATCTCAAACGCGACCGTCATACGCCACCCTCACTTTTCGGCAGTGCGTCATCCACATGCAACCAGTCGACGCGCTCGTCCCAATGCCAATGCTCGCGGATGGGGACGGATAAGCCCGCATCGAGGCTCGCCACGTAGAGGTCGATATCACCGGGGCGCCTTTCGGTTTCAAACGACATGGGGGCGCCGCAGGTTGCGCAAAAGCCGCGCTTGACGCCCGGCGAAGACGCATAAAAGCGCAGGCTCTCACCGGTCAGCTTGGCCCCCTCCCGAGGCATCGTGAAAAACGTGGTGATCGGCGAAGAGGTCGCACGCCGGCAGCTTTCGCAGTGGCAATGGCCGGAGGCCGTAACCAGGCCTCTCGCCGTGAACCGCACGCCGCCACACAGGCAGTGGCCGCTCAAAGCCTGAGGTTCTCCGGTTTGCATGTCAGGCATGTTGCTCTCCCTGCGTCATCTCCACGAGGGTGAACTTGGCCGAATTGCTCTTCGGCGTCCACAGACCGCGCTCGATCGCTTCGATCAAACGTTCGGCGAGCTCCTTCTGGGCGGGGGCATTCTTCTCGGCCATGAAGTCGCGGACGCGCTCATCGAGAACAAATGCCTGGTAGACGGCTTCAAAATGGTGATCGCGGACGGCGCCCGTCGTTGCGGCAAAGGCGAACATGTAGTCAACAGTAGCCGTGATCTCGAAAGCGCCCTTGTAGCCGTGGCGCATGACGCCCTCGATCCATTTGGGATTGACGACACGGGCGCGCACGACACGGCCGATCTCTTCCTCGAGACTGCGGATGACGGGCTTTTCCGGCCGCGAGTGGTCGTTGTGATAGACCTTGGGCCTTACACCCGCGACGTGTTCGATCGCCGCCGTCATGCCGCCCTCGAACTGGTAGTAGTCGTCGCTGTCGAGAAGGTCGTGTTCCCGATTGTCCTGGTTCTGCACCACGGCCTGGACCGAGCGCAGCCGTTCTTCGAACAACCCGCGTTCCGCCTTGCCCTCTTCGCCAGCGCCATAGGCATAGCCGCCCCAGACGAGATAGCTTTCGGCGAGATCGGCGCGGTCGGTCCAGCCCTTCTCATCGATCAGGGCCTGCAGGCCCGCGCCATAGGCGCCGGGCTTGGAACCGAAGACGCGGTAGCCGGCACGGCGGGAGGCCTGCTTGTCGTCCAGCCCTTCGCCTTTAAATTTCTCTGTTTCCGCCCGCACGCGCGCCGCAATCGGGTTATCACCCTCATCTTCATCGAGCGCTGACACAGCCCGCACCGCCTTGTCGAACAGCGCGATCTGCTCCGGAAACGCGTCGCGGAAGAAGCCGGAGATGCGCAGGGTGACATCGACACGCGGCCGCCCGAGGATCGCCATCGGGATTACCTCGAAGCCGGTGACGCGCCGCGAGGCCATGTCCCAGAGCGGCTTGACGCCGATCAACGCCAAGGCTTGAGCGATATCGTCGCCGCCGGTGCGCATGTTCGACGTGCCCCAGGCGGTGATGCCGAAGGAGGTGGGCCATTCGCCATGATCCTGCACATAACGCTGGATCAGCAATTCGGCGGATTTCTTGCCGAGTTCGTAAGCCGCCGGTGTCGGTACGGAGCGGCTGTCGACGGAGTAGAAGTTTCGGCCGGTCGGCAGCACGTCTGGCCGCCCACGGGTCGGAGCGCCGGAGGGACCGGGGGGCACGAACTGGCCGGCGAGCCCTTTCAGCAGGCCCTCGATTTCGGCGGGGCCGGAAGACACGACGGCGGGTTTGAGGCGCGTTTCGATCTCGGCGATAACAGCACGGGTGCGCGGCCAGTCCTCCGGGCAGGCGATCTCGCCGGCAACCAGTTTACCGGCGAGGAGTTCGATGCGCTCGACAGTGTCGCCATGGGTGCGCCAGGGGGCGTCGGTGACATCGGATAGGACAGCGGGTTGCGGGCCTGACCACGGATCGGACATGACGCAGTCGAGGGGGTCGAACATATGCCCCTCATCCGCCCTTCGGGCACCTTCTCCCCGCAGGCGGGGAGAAGGGGGCACGCCGCCGGCCACGATCCCGTTCTCCCCCACAAGGGGGGAGAGCAAATCAAGATCCCTCGCAATTGCGCGCTGCAGGCTTGCATCTCCACCCTCGCCCTGGCCCCTCGGCACCCGCGCCAGCGCAACGACAAGATCCGTCAGCAATCGTCCCTGAGGAGCAAGCCCGAAGATGTGCAGCCCGTCGCGGATCTGCATTTCCTTGAGGTCGCAGAGATAGGCGTCCAGCTTTTCGAGCGCCTGATCTTCCGCCTCATCCTTGGCAATCCCCGCATCCTGGTCGAGGCCTATATCGGCGATCAGTTCCAGGATCTGCTTCTTCAAGAGAACGAGCCGGCGCGGGTCACCGCCTGCGGCTTCGTAATACTCGTCGACCAGCGCCTCCAGGTCCTTCAGCGGGCCATAGCTCTCGGCCCGCGTCAAAGGCGGCGTCAGGTGGTCGATGATCACGGCGGAGCTGCGGCGCTTCGCCTGCGTGCCCTCGCCGGGATCGTTGACGATGAAGGGATAGAGATGCGGGAGCGGTCCGAAAACGGCTTCGGGGAAACAGGTTTCCGAAAGCGCCAGCGCCTTGCCCGGCAGCCATTCGAGATTGCCGTGTTTGCCCATGTGGATGATGGCCTGCGCTTCGAATTCCCGCCGCAGGAAGGCGTAGAAGGCGAAATAGCCATGCGGCGGCACGAGATCCGGCGAGTGGTAGGTTTCCTTGGGATCGATGTTGTAGCCGCGGGCCGGCTGGATGCCGATCATGAGCTTGCCGAAGCGCATCAGCGGGAGCGCAAAGGCACCATCGAGATGGAAGGGATCGGTTTCCGGCGCACCCCAGCGCGCGGCCACGCGTTCCTGAACTTCTTTGGGAAGACCTTCAAGGAAGGATTTGTAATCGCTTAGTGAAAGCTGTTCACGGATCTCCCGCCCATCGTTTGCCGCATTGGTCGGTCCCGCCATCAGCGCTAGCATCAGCGCATCGCCGTCGACGGGCAGATCGCTGACATCGTAACCGGCATCGCGCATGGCGCGCATCACTTCGATCGTTCCGGCAGGCGTATCGAGACCAACGCCATTGCCAAGTCGTCCGTCGCGGTTCGGATAGTTCGCCATGACCAATGCCACGCGCCGCTTTGCCGGCTCGGTCGCGCGAAGCCTCGCCCAATTTGCGGCGAGTTCGGCGACGAAACGCATGCGACCGACATCCGGCTCGTGACTGACAAGATTGGCCTCGACCCGCTCGTCGAACCGCGCCTTCGATTTGAACGAGACGGCGCGGGTCAGCACCCGGCCATCGACCTCCGGCAGGGCGACGCTCATGGCGAGGTCGCGGGCACTCAGGCCTTGGGTCGAGGCCTCCCAGGTGGCGCGCGGCGAGGACGAGAAGATCGCCTGCAGGACCACTGCTCCGGTCTCGTCGAGCACCGTCGACGGCTTTTCCGCGCCAGGTGTCGAGACGGCGAAGCCTGTTGTGTTGATCACCACGGATGGCGGGAAGCGGGTGAAGATGGCGCGCAGCGTGTCGACCGAGACCTGGTCCTTGAGGCTCGACACGAAGACCGGCAGCGGGATGAGGCCCTTGGCCTGCAAGGCTTCGACCATGGCTTCGACGGGTGCCGTTTCGCCGCTCTGGACAAGGGCGCGGTAGAAGCAGAGCGGGGCAACATTCCCTCTCCCCGCCTGCGGGGAGAGGGTCAGGGTGAGGGGCTGCTCTTGCTCGGTACTTTGCCCCTCATCCGCCCTTCGGGCACCTTCTCCCCGTGAACGGGGAGAAGGAGGCACGCCGCCGGCCGCAAAGCCACTCTCCCCCCTTGTGGGGGAGATGGCCGGCAGGCCAGAGGGGGGTGCCGAAAACGCCAGCCTCTCCCATTCCTCAACCCCGATCACGCCCCTGCCCGGCCACCAGATTCCGGCTTTCAGCAGCGGACGCGCAGGTTCCGGTCGGTCGGTGCCATCGAGAATAGCCTCGGCATAGGCGACAAAAGCCGAGGCATTCCCCGCACCGCCTTCGGTCAGATAGGTCCACAGCGCGCTGCGGTCCTCGTCTGAGCTGTTCTGAAACGGCGAAAGCCCCTCATCCGGCTTGTCGTCACCGGGCAGCACGATGATCACAGCACCGCTGCGGCGGCCTGAGGCATGCAGCGCCTCCAGCGCATAGTGGAAGTAGCTAGCTCCTCCCAGCGCCCTGACCACGATCAGCCGCGCATGGCGCGCCGTGCGTTCGATGTAGGTATCGACCGACATAGGATGCTTGAGTGTCATCAGACTGGCAAGCCGCCAGCGCAGCGCGTCTCCGCCCCTCGCCTCCACGGCCGCCGCAATCGCCGCAAGCTCCGTGTCGGCCGCCGAGAGGAAGAGAATATCCCCCGGCGTCTGGCCGAGATCAATCGCCTCGTCGCCGTCGCTGATCGATCCCTTCTGGGCGAGAAGCAGATGCATGGATCAGCCGGCCGCCGCCTGGACGTCCTCGACGATAGAACCGAAGTCCCATTCATGCAGACCGATGACGACAATGCGCGTCTCGCGCTTCTCGCCGCTCGCCCAGGGGCGATCGAAATAGGTATCAATGCGGGTACCGACGGCCTGGATGACGAGGCGCATCGGCTTGCCGGGAACGTCGATGAAGCCCTTGAGGCGCAGGATGTCGTGCTTTTCGATGACAGGCTTCAGGCGGTCGATGAATTCGGAAGCGTCCTTGATCGCGCCGAGCTTCAAAACGAAGCTTTCGAACTCGTCGTGGTCATGATGATGGTCGTGGTCTTCGCCGGAGGCATGCAGCGCCTCGTGCTCCAGCTCGTGATGCGACTTGCGGTTTTCGATGTCATCTTCGGTGCTGGCGCCGATGCCGAGCAGAACCAGCGAGGGCACTTCGCCGTTCTTTGCCTCGATCATCGAGGGCTTGCGGCTGGTGCGGCCGGTCACCTCGGCGCGCACGGCGGCAATGCCGGCAGCGTCGAGCAGGTCGGTCTTGTTGAGGACGATCAGGTCAGCGCAGGTGAGCTGATCCTCGAAGAGTTCCTCAATCGGGCTTTCATGGTCGACACTGTCGTCCTCCGCCCGCTGGGCGGCGACCGCGTCATGGTCGTCGGCAAATCGGCCGGCAGCAACGGCAGCACTGTCGACAACGGTCACGACACCGTCGACCGTCACGCGGGTGCGGATATCCGGCCAATTGAAGGCGGCGACCAGCGGCTGTGGCAGCGCCAAGCCCGAGGTCTCGATGACGATGTGGTCGGGCTTCACGTCACGGTCGAGCAGCTTCTGCATGGTCGGCACGAAATCGTCGGCAACGGTGCAGCAGATACAGCCATTGGTGAGCTCGATGATGTCGTCCTCGGTGCAGTTGTCGGCGCCGCAGCCCTTCAACACGTCGCCATCGACGCCGAGATCGCCGAATTCGTTGATGATCAGCGCGATCTTCTTGCCGCCGGCATTCATCAGCATGTTGCGGATGATGGTGGTCTTGCCCGCGCCGAGGAAACCGGTGATCACGGTGGCGGGGATCTTTTGCTGCAACATGGTTCAACCCTTCATTTTCAGCGGCAGTCCGGCCGCGACGAAATAGACTTCAGCCACTTGCGCGGCGATCGATTGGTGGAGACGACCGGCATGGTCGCGGAAGGCGCGGGCCATCCTGTTTTCGGGCACGATGCCAAGGCCGACTTCGTTGGTGACGAAGATGACGGTGGCCTGGAGGTCGCCGAGCATGGCGGCGAGTGCTGCACCTTCTGCGTCGACGTCACGGCCCTCTTCCATCATCAGATTGGTAACCCACAGCGTCAGGCAGTCGACGAGGATGACCCGGCCGGGTCGGTCGAGCGCCCTCAGAGCGCCGATCAGGTCGAGCGGCGCCTCATGGGTCGTCCAGCCACCATCGGCACGGTCGGCCTTGTGTGTTTCGATGCGGGCGCGCATCTCGTCGTCCCAGGCGCGGCCGGTTGCGAGGTAGACACGGTCGAAGCCAGTGTCGCGCGCCATGGTTTCGGCAAAACGAGATTTGCCGGATCGGGCGCCGCCGAGAACAAGTATGGATCGGGAATGGGATGTTGTCATGGAGCGCCGAGGCCTCCATGCAGCGACGCGCACTGATGCCACCCCTCGGGAGCCGCAGGATCCGCCTTTGCAGAGAAGCTGCGCCAAAACGGCGTGAGCCCCCTGCGGGACCCAGAGGGTCCGCATGTCTCAAACGTCGCCAAGACAACCTCCGTGTTGGCAACGGGGATTGCTCCCCAGGTGGGCGTTATGCCCGTCACGGATGGCAGGTCTCCTGGCTCGCAGGTCGTGGCACGGATGCCAGCGGGTCTTCCTCGCCTTCCCGGAGTTTTTGCGACACGAAGAGGCGGACGATTCGTAGAGAAAGAGGCGTCCAGCCCCGGCTATTCGTGTCGCCACTCCAGTGGCTTTTCCCACCTCCGCGAAGCGACGGCCGACCGCACCGCGCGGTCCGTTGCCATCGATCTCAAAAGGCAGGATGGAAGACCCTCACTGCAATACAGTCGCGGGGTCGGCTGCGTTCGGCTTGCCCTGGATGGGTCCAGGCCTTCGCATTCCCTTTTGCTCTCCGGGCGACATCTCTGCCGTCCGGAAACCATCCGCGACTAGGATTAGGCGCGGGCCCCGCCCAAGTCAATCGCGGCAGCGGCATCGGCCCGCGTTAAAAACGTCAAGCTCCAAGCCCGGAAATCACGGCTTGGGCGTAAGGCAATCGCTGGCAATCGTCGGGTCGCAGCCGGTGCCGAGACGCACCGCGCCGCGTGCACCCTGCTCGACCGTGGTGCCGGATTTCACTTCCGCCGCAGCACGGGCCGGCTGGGCGGGGAATGCGGTCGGCTGGGGCGCTGCCGTCGGGACGACAGGCGGAGCCGCCATCACTTCAGACGCCGGCTTGGGAGCCTGTGCTGGCAAGGGTTTGGCAGGAATCACGGCGGCCGGAGCAGCCGGCCTTGCGGCTGCCCGCACCGGCGGTGATGGCAACGTCCCCTGAACCTCCGGATCGGTCTTCAGGCGCGTCGAAATCTCGGGGCGAACCGGGACTCTGCGCTTCATGGGATGGGCAAGCGAAAAGTCGAAGCGGATGCGCGCGGCAATTTCCTCGGCAAGCGACGCGCGCGCAAAGCGCGGGTCGTTGGTCGGAGCGTTGACGACATATCGACCTTCTGCGACCGGGTCCCCCGTCTCGACGGAGGTCGCGATCACGCTTACATGCGCCCGCTCCAGGCGCCGGCGCGCGCCTTCGCCGTTGTCCAGACGATCGATCTTGACCATCAACACGACACGCTCGGCGCCCGGCGGCGGATTGGTGGCAGCAATGGCCGCCGACACGCGTGCGTCAACGCCGGCTATGAGATCGAGCGGCATGCGCGCGTCAGCCATCACGGTGACGTTTCGAACATAGTAGACCAGCGGCCGGGGAAACATGCGGGCCTGGATGCTCGCACAGGAGACAAGGCACAGCACGAGCCCAAACGCGATTGCGGTGCGCAGACGACGAACTGTCATAACGACTCCGGCGGTGATTCTTCCCGCCAGAGCATCGGTCCATTATGGTTAGCGCAAAGTTAAGTTGCCGGGTCGAGGGCGGCAAACAATGCGGCGGCGGCCGCGTATTCCGCGTAACGCGCCTCGCGGCGGGCTTCGGCCTCCTCGTCGCTGCCCCAGTGTTCACTGGTCCAGTCTTCATCGACATGGGCGAGCGCCCAGACTGTGTCGAGATCGAATGCGCCTTCGGCGAAGGCGAGTGCCAGAACGGCAGAGCCGGTCAGGGTCGTCACGACATTCAGACAGGAAATCCGGAACGGCTCACGATAGGCATTGAGCGCGGTCGCATAGGCGGCAATCGCTGCGGCTGGCTGGGCCTGGTGCATCACTCCCTCGACGAGAATGAAGCGGGCCTGGTGGGCGGCGGCAATCCACGCCAGCACCGGATCCCAGCTCTTCGCCTGGCGCTCGACCAGCTCCTTCGGCGCATCGGCGCGGTAACAAAGAAGGTCGCTTCCGGCAAAACGCACGATCTCGTCGAAGACGTCATCAAGACTGATGGCAACCGCATCGATGGCGGTATTCGCGAGCTTGGTGATCGGCATCTTGGCCGGGTCGATATGCTCACCTTGAGCGGCCCATTCTGCCACGACCAGTTCTGCGGCCTCACGCGTCGGCAGGGTCAGCGCCTTCTTCGCCGGGGTCTTCACGGACTTGCCGTCGAGCAGGACAGAGAAGCCCTCCGGCCCTTCTGCAATGGAAGCATCCTTGTAGAACCGTTTCGGCAGCGGCCGCTTCATCTGGATCTGGGCACGGCGTACCGGATCCTCGTGGCTGTGCTCCGGAACGAAGGTGCCGAAAATGTCCTTGTCGAGCTCGTCGCGCATGAAGTGCTCCTAGTGAATATAGGCCAGAAGGTCGGCCGGCCGTTCGACGACGGCATCGGCCCCGGCGTTCCAGAGATCCTCGACCGCAGCATAGCCCCAGCCAACCCCGATGGCGGTCGCGCCAGCGGCTTTTGCCATTTGCATGTCGTACACCGCATCGCCGATGACAATCGTCTCGCGCGGCACGATGCCGGCTTCGTCACAGCATTCGTTGACCATCGCCGGATGCGGCTTGGACGGGCAGTCGTCCGCCGTGCGGCAGAACAGGAAATGGGGTTTTAGTCCATGGCCTTCAAGAATCGTTTCGAGGCCACGGCGTGATTTGCCGGTGACGGCACCCAGCCAGATATCTTCGCGCGCGATCAGCGTGTCGAGGACCTCGCGGATACCGTCGAACATAGTCTCGCCGAAGCCGGACGTGCGGCGCACCTCTGCGAAGATCGCCTTGTAATGCGCCGCCATGGCAACCGCCTCATCGTCGGCATGCGGCTTGCCATCCATACGGGCTATCGCGATGTCGAGCGTCAGGCCGATGATCGACTTGGTCGTGGCAAAGGCCGGTTCGGGCTTCTGGAAATCGCGGAAGGTGTGGCGCATGACCTCATGGATCAGGCCGGCGCTGTCGACCAGCGTGCCGTCGCAATCGAAGAGAACAAGCTTCATTCGGCGTCCCTGTCACCGTCGCGCTGGTCGAAACCGAGCAGGTTCCAGCTCTGCACCATGTGCGGCGAGAGAGGTGCGGTCACCTTCAGCCGTCCGCCATTGGGATGCGGCAGGTCGATGTAGCGTGCATGCAGGTGCAGACGCTTCTGGATGCCGCCGGGGAAATCCCAATTGTGGTCGTCGATGAAGTATTTGGGATCACCGATGATCGGATGCCCGATATGGAGCGCGTGGACACGCAGCTGATGGGTGCGGCCCGTATAGGGCTCCATCTCCAGCCAGGCGAGGTTCTGAGCGGCGGTATCGACAACCCGGTAATAAGTCACCGCGTGATCGGCGCCCTCCTCGCCATGTTTGCAGACCCGCATGCGGTCGCCCTCGTCGGTCTGGTCCTTGGTAAGCCAGGTCGAGATCTTGTCCTCGTGCTTGCGCGGCACGCCCTTCACCAGCGACCAGTAGATCTTCTTGGTGTCGCGCTCGCGGAAGGCCGCCGTCAGCTTCTGGGCGGCGCCGCGCGTGCGGGCGACGACGAGCACGCCCGAGGTGTCGCGGTCCAGGCGATGCACCAGGCGCGGCTTCTCGCCCTTCTTGCTGGTCCAGGCTTCGAGCATCTGATCGATATGGCGGTTGAGGCCGGAGCCCCCCTGGACAGCGAGACCGGCGGGCTTGTTGAGCACGAAGACCTTTTCGTCCTCATGCAACAGCATGCGCGACAGGAGTTCATGGTCGTCGCCATGCTTCAGGTCGTGACTGGACATCGGTCCGGTCTTCTTGGCGTCCACGTCCATCGGCGGAATGCGCACCACCTGGCCGGGCTGAACCCGGGCGTCGGACTTGACGCGGCCGCCATCGACACGCACCTGACCGGAGCGCAGGAGTTTCTGCAGGGCACCGAAGCCGAGACCCGGATAGTGGATCTTGAACCAGCGGTCGAGGCGCATGCCGGCCTCGTCTGCCTCCACGGTGATATGTTCGATGCCAGCCATCTGGGTTCTTTCATTCTGCAAGCGGGCAGAGCCCT
The DNA here is from genome assembly GCF_003610655.1 of Rhizobium sp. AG855. Lineage (NCBI taxonomy): Bacteria > Pseudomonadati > Pseudomonadota > Alphaproteobacteria > Hyphomicrobiales > Rhizobiaceae > Rhizobium > Rhizobium sp. AG855. The sequence goes on from NZ_RAQG01000003.1 coordinate 1,761,324, forward strand.
TTGTCCGGAGCCTTTAGTTGATTTCGGCCCGGAAGGGAAAGCAGAAATGAAATCGGCGCCTCAGAACAGGCTGCGACCGAGCAGAAGCCCGCCAAAGGCTGCGCCCAGGGCAAGGATCAGGCTCGCGCCGACATAGGCAAAGGCGTGAGCCGTCGCGCCGCGCTCGATCAGCGCCATGGTGTCGAGCGAGAAGGAGGAAAAGGTGGTGAAGCCGCCGAGAACGCCGACAACCAGCAACAGCCGCAGTTCCGTCGAGGCATCGAAGCGGCGGGCGACGAGTTCGGTCAGAATGCCGATCGCAAACGAACCGACGATGTTGACCGTCAGGGTGCCCCAGGGAAAGGACAAGCCCATCAGTCGGGTCATGCCGAGTCCGACGAGATACCGGGCGACCGAACCGATCGCCCCGCCGATGGCGACAAGCAGGATATGGAACAAGGCGGCCTCCGGCACGTGAGCAATGGACCGGTTCAAGCCGTTGCGCGGCCCGTCGTCAAGTCCTTGCAGTCACGCGGAAGTCCGCGACAAAACGGCGAAGTGCCGTCCAGTCGGTGAATTCGTGATCGTGATGGATGTCGGTGGGCGCCTTTTCCTGCGCGGCCATGCGCTTCATCATCCAGCGTTTGAAGAAGTCATACTCGCTGTAGCGCAGCGCCCCTGCGGCATGATGCACCATCGCCGGCTTCCAGCCGGTTTCGGACAAGAGACCGTCGGGAAAATGTTGCGCCTCCTGGCGTTCCTCTTCCAGTTCGCTGCGGACCAGCAGGGTGACAGAAATAAAGGCGGAGGGAACGCTGTTCAACCACTCGGCTTCCTGGCGGACGAATGCAACGAAGGCTGCAGGATAACGGGCTGCATGAATGGGCGCGCACAGGATGGCGGCCTCCGGATGACCAAGGGCATATTCTCCGCCCAGCCCGATATCCAACAGCAGAGCCCGGTCTCCGGCAGCCTCGACTTCCGCCGCCACACGCTCGGCGATCTTGCGTGACTGGCCTTCCACGGAGGCATATCCGACGAGAATGATCATGGCCCGGCTCCTTGCTGTGAGGGACTGTGAAGATCCTACCCCACGGCGCGCCCGGCGCCTTGATCTGCCGCAAATGGCGGCGTCCGTCGCTCTCGAAAGGCGGCCTTTGGTTCGTTATAGTTTTATTCAAAGACCATAATTCGACTTAAAGATGCATATATACCCGTAGTTTATTCTAATGTCGTTATGTACTCTGCGGAACACACCCATGACACAGGTTGTCACAGTCTCTGCCCATACCGCCGCTTATGCGATGGAGCCGATCAAACCGCCGCAGCGCGTGTCACGCGCCTCCTATGTCGAGGACCATACGCGGGTGCTTGCTGAAAAGGCCGCCCGCGGCGACGACCCTCGTATTCGTGCTCTCGTCAGCGTGGTCCAGCCTCCGGCGCTGGCCCTGTATTTCCTCACAGCGAGCCAGGAGCGCCTGGAACAGGCGACCCTCAAGGACACGATCGAGGCCTACAAGAACTCGGTCGCCTGACCGCAAACCGTCGTCAAGCCAACACGAGAAAACCGCGACCGTTTCCGGCCGCGGCTCCATTTTGTGTCAGGTATTGATGAAGCGGATCACTTGGCCTTGGCCGGCCCGACCGGCAGCACGACGTCGACCTTGCCAGCCTTTTCGAATGTCAGCGTCACCGTGACCGACTGGCCTTCCTGGAACGGCTCGGCCACCTTGAAGAACATCATGTGCAACCCACCAGGCGTCAGTTCGACAGTCTGGCCGGACGGGACAGGAATGCCGTCCGGCAGCTGCCGCATCTTCATGACGTCCCCCTGCATTGCCATTTCATGCAACTGCACCTCGCCGGCGCGGTCCGATGCTGCGGATACAAGCCGGTCGTCGCTCCCACCCTTGTTGGTGATCGTGATGAAGCCGCCACCGACCGGCTGACCGGGCAGCATGGCCTTGATGAAGCCTGTGGTCAGGTCGAGATCACCAAGGCTCACGGGCTGGAAGCCGCCTGGATCGGTTGCCGCCATGTGGTCACCATGGCCCGCATGGGCATCGTGACCGGCATGGGCGCCATGCGTATCGGCGGCCGCAGCCTGATCGCCGTGGCCGGCATGGGCACCGTGACCGGCATGGGCATCGGCCTCGGCGGCGACGAGCTTCAAGACCGGAGCCGGTCCATCGAGTTCGTGCGGATCCTGACCGGGCGCTGCGATCTGGTCCCAGGCGACCTTGCCGTCCGCACCGCAAAGCTGAACGGTCGGGAATGCGAGACCCGTTGCCGGATCACCAGCCGCGACCTTCCCGTAGACGGTGAAGGTGTCGTAGAAATTGTCCGGCAGCTCACCGTTCTTGAAGCGGATCTCGACAGGACCGGACTTCACTTCCTTGCCGTGGTTATCGTAGCTCTTCTGGTAGTCGCCGTTGATGATCTCGATCTCCCAGCCCGGCTTGACCATGGGCTTGGCGGAGATGAAGCCTTCCGGCAGCTTGATCTGGACTTCATTGGTGGCCTTGCCGTCGCAACCGTGCGGGACCTGCAGGGTGGCGGCGACATAGGATCCGACGGCAACCGGTGCATTGGCAAAGGTGGCGTGGGCAAACGCGGACCCGGCCGAAGCGAGGGCGACGAGGCTGGTGGCGGCAAGCAATTTGATCTTCATGGTTATTCTCCGTACCGCGGCGCATGTGCGACCTGCGGCGATCCTCTGTTCGATTGATGTGTTGCGAAGGATCAGGCGGAGAGTGGAGGCCCGCGCAGGCGCGGACGGTCGAGCAGATGGGCGGAGCGTACCGGCGGCTCTGGCGCCTTAACTGCGCCGAGGCTGGCAAAGCTGCTGAGAAGCCAGGCATGATCCGGGGGCGACGGCAGAAGAATGGCACCCGCAAGACGGCAGGCTTCGCAATCCCCTGAAGGATTGGCATGCTTCTTCGCGTCGTCGGCAATGCAGAGATCGGCGAAGGTCCCATCGGGCAGGCTATAGGCGACCGAAAGCGCCTCCCTTGCCGTTGCCGTCGGCATGCGATGGGCAAAGCCGACAGACAGGAAGACCATGGCGCATAGAATGCGCAAGATCATCGTCGCTGTCTTCCGTGTTGGCTTCATCGTCGTCCCCGTTCGGATCATTGCTTTATCGCGATGCGCACGCCAAGCCAAGCGGCGAGATGACGCGGCACCCTGCAACCTTTCGGAGACATAGGCAGAGCTGCGCACGACGCCCCAGCGACAATTATTTGTTCGAGAGCGACGCAGCCCCTTGCCAAGCCGCCCCACTGCCAGATAATGCCATCACACCTTGTTGGGAGAAGCCGGTTCAATCCGGTGCCGAAGGAGCAACCGCCCCGGAAACTCTCAGGCAAAAGGACCACAAGGCGTCGACTGCACTCTGGAGAGAGGCCCGTTTCCAAAGCGGGCCAAGCCGAAGGGATAACAATCTCAGGCACAAGGACAGAGGGGGCTCATGCAACGGCACACCCGTGCCCAGACCTGAGCAAGCGCGTGAGCGCTGAAAACCCGGAGGCGACGTCTTGGACGATCAGACCCAACTCAAACGCACCCCCCTTTATGATTTTCACGTGACGCTTGGCGCCAAGATGGTGCCCTTTGCCGGCTATGACATGCCGGTGCAGTATCCGGCCGGCGTGTTGAAGGAACACCTGCACACCCGGTCCGCCGCCGGTCTGTTCGACGTCTCCCATATGGGTCAGGTCGAACTGGTGGCAGCCTCCGGCAGTTATGAAGACGCGGCCAAGGCGCTGGAATCGCTCGTTCCGGTCGATATCCTCGGCCTGAAGGATGGCCGTCAGCGCTACGGCTTCTTCACCGACGAAAACGGCGGCATTCTCGACGATCTGATGATCAGCCGCCTCGGCGAACGGCTTCTGGTCGTCGTCAATGCCGGCTGCAAGGATGCCGACATCGCCCATATGCGCGCGAAACTTCCTGATGGCGTGCAGGTTCTGGTCCATGACGACCGTGCGCTTCTCGCCTTGCAGGGACCGAAGGCGGAAGCCGTGCTGGCAGCGCGCAATCCCGATGTGACCGCCATGAAGTTCATGGACGTCCGCGAGCTCACTCTCGGCGACATCCCCGCCCTCGTCTCCCGCACCGGCTATTCCGGCGAGGATGGCTTCGAGATTTCGGTTCCAGCTGACCGGGCAACAGATCTCGCCACGGCTCTGCTCGACCAGCCGGACTGTGCACCGATCGGGCTTGGCGCCCGCGATTCGCTGCGCCTGGAAGCCGGCCTTTGCCTCTATGGCAACGACATCGACACCACGACGTCTCCCGTCGAAGCCTCCATCGAATGGGGGATCCAGAAGGTCCGCCGCTCGGGTGGTGCCCGCGAAGGCGGCTTTCCCGGTGCGAGCCGCATCCTCGGCGAACTGGAGAATGGCGTTTCTCGCCGCCGCGTCGGGTTGAAGCCCGAGGGCAAGGCCCCGGTGCGCCCGCCGGCAAAGCTCTTCGCCGATGCCGAGGGCCAGACCGAAATCGGCCATGTCTCCTCTGGCGGCTTCGGCCCGAGCGCCGAGGGCCCAATCGCCATGGGTTACGTGCCGACAGCCATGGCTGAACCCGGCACCCAGGTTTTTGCAGAAGTCCGCGGCAAATTCCTGCCCTTGACCGTCACCACCCTCCCCTTCGTCACCCCCACCTACAAACGCTGACAAAAAATCTCCGGAGAGAACTCATGTTGAAATTCACCGCTGAACACGAATGGCTGAAGATCGAAGACGGCATCGCGACCGTCGGCATCACCACCCATGCCGCAGGCCAGCTCGGCGATCTCGTCTTCGTCGAACTGCCGGAGGAAGGCACTGAATTCAAGAAGGACGCCAGCGCTGCGACCGTGGAGAGCGTCAAGGCAGCCTCCGACGTCTACTGCCCGCTCGATGGCGAAGTGGTCGCGATCAACCAGGCGATCGTCGACGATCCGTCGCTGGTCAATTCCGATCCGGAAGGGGCCGCCTGGTTCTTCAAGCTGAAGCTCGCCAATCCCGCTGACGCCGACGCTCTGCTCGATGAGGCCGCCTACAAGGAGCTGATCGCGTAATGACGACGGAATTCCAGTTCACGGATTACGATCCCTACGATTTCGCCAATCGGCGCCATATCGGCCCTTCGCCGGCCGAGATGACCGATATGCTCAAGGTGATCGGCTATCACTCGCTCGACGCGATGATCGACGACACCGTGCCCGGCTCGATCCGCCAGAAGGTGCCGCTCACCTGGGGTGCGGCGATGACCGAGCGCGAGGCGCTCGACAAGCTGCGCGAGACGGCGAACAAGAACAAGGTCCTGACCTCGCTGATCGGTCAGGGCTATTACGGCACCATTACGCCGCCGGTCATCCAGCGCAACATCCTGGAAAACCCGGCCTGGTACACCGCCTATACGCCCTACCAGCCGGAAATCAGCCAGGGCCGCCTGGAAGCACTTCTCAACTTCCAGACCATGGTGACCGATCTCACCGGTCTCGACGTCGCGAATGCCTCGCTGCTCGATGAGGCAACGGCTGCCGCCGAAGCCATGGCGCTCTGCCAGCGCAGCGCCAAGACAAAGGCCACCGGCTTCTTCGTCGACAAGGACTGCCATCCGCAGACCATCGCCGTCATCCAGACCCGCGCCGAGCCGCTCGGCTGGACCGTCACCGTCGGCGATCCCTTCACCGATCTCGACCCGACAGAAGTCTTCGGCGCGATCTTCCAGTATCCGGGCACGCATGGGCATGTGCGCGATTTCTCCGGCCTGATCGCCCGGCTGCACCAGACCGGTGCCCTCGCGGCTGTTGCGGCCGACATTCTCGCCCTGCTGTTGTTGAAATCACCCGGCGAAATGGGCGCCGACATCGCCATCGGTTCGACCCAGCGTTTTGGCGTGCCGGTCGGTTACGGCGGTCCGCATGCGGCCTATATGGCGGTCAAGGACGCGATCAAGCGCTCCATGCCCGGTCGTCTCGTCGGCGTCTCCGTCGATGCGCGCGGCAACCGCGCCTATCGCCTGAGCCTCCAGACCCGCGAACAGCATATCCGCCGCGAGAAGGCGACGTCGAACATCTGCACGGCGCAGGTTCTGCTCGCTGTGATGGCCTCGATGTATGCGGTCTTCCACGGTCCGCAGGGGTTGAAGGCAATCGCCCAGCAGGTGCATCGCAAGACCGTGCTGCTGGCCAAGGGGCTGGAAAAGCTCGGCTATACCATCGAGCCGGAAACCTTCTTCGACACGATCACCGTCGAGGTCGGCCATATGCAGGGTCTGGTCATGCGCGCGGCTGTCGCGGAAGGCGTCAACCTGCGCAAGGTCGGCGAGACAAAGGTCGGCATCGCGCTCGATGAACGCACCCGTCCGGCCACGCTCGAGGCCGTCTGGCGCGCCTTCGGTGGAAAATTCTCGGTCTCGGAATTCGAAGCGGACTACCGCCTGCCCAAGGATCTCTTGCGCACCAGCGATTACCTGACGCATCCGATCTTCCACATGAACCGCGCCGAAAGCGAGATGACCCGCTACATCCGCCGGCTCTCCGACCGCGATCTGGCACTCGACCGTGCAATGATCCCGCTTGGCTCCTGCACGATGAAGCTGAACGCGACAGCCGAAATGCTGCCGATCACCTGGCCGGAATTTTCCGACATCCATCCCTTCGTGCCGGCCGATCAGGCACTCGGCTACAAGGAGATGATCGACGATCTCTCGGAAAAGCTCTGCGCGGTGACCGGTTACGACGCGATCTCGATGCAGCCGAATTCCGGCGCGCAAGGGGAATATGCGGGGCTTCTCACGATCCGCGCCTATCACCTGTCGCGGGGCGATACGCACCGCACCGTCTGCCTGATCCCGACCTCGGCCCATGGCACCAACCCGGCCTCCGCCCAGATGGTCGGCATGACGGTCGTGCCGGTGAAGTCGAAGGAAAACGGCGACGTCGATCTCGACGACTTCCGCGCCAAGGCGGAACAGCATGCAGAAAACCTGTCCTGCTGCATGATCACCTATCCCTCGACGCATGGCGTGTTCGAGGAGACGGTGCGCGAGATCTGCGAGATCACCCATCAGCATGGTGGCCAGGTCTATCTCGACGGCGCCAACATGAACGCCATGGTCGGCGTCGCCCGTCCCGGCGACATCGGCTCTGATGTTTCCCACCTCAACCTGCACAAGACCTTCTGCATCCCGCATGGCGGCGGCGGTCCGGGCATGGGTCCGATCGGCGTCAAGGCGCATCTCGCGCCCTACCTTCCGGGGCATGTCTCGACCGATGGTCGTCCAGGCGCGGTCTCGGCCGGCCCTTACGGCTCGCCGTCGATCCTGCCGATCAGCTGGTCCTACTGCCTGATGATGGGCGGTGAAGGTCTGACCCAGGCGACGAAGGTCGCGATCCTCAACGCCAACTACATCGCGGCACGGCTGAAGGGCGCCTATGACGTGCTCTACACCTCGGCCTCGGGTCGCGTGGCGCATGAATGCATCATCGACACCCGCCCATTGCAGGCTTCTGCGGGCGTCAGCGTCGACGACGTGGCCAAGCGCCTGATCGACTGCGGCTTCCACGCGCCGACGATGAGCTGGCCGGTCGCGGGCACGCTGATGATCGAGCCGACGGAATCGGAGACCAAGGCCGAGATCGATCGCTTCTGCGAAGCGATGCTGGCGATCCGCGAGGAAGCCCGTGACATCGAGGAAGGCCGGATGGACAAGGCCAACAACCCGCTGAAGAACGCACCGCATACGGTGGAAGATCTGGTCGGCCAGTGGGATCGTCCCTATAGCCGCGAACAGGCCTGCTACCCGCCGGGCGCCTTCCGGGTGGACAAGTACTGGTCTTCGGTCAACCGCGTCGACAATGTCTATGGCGACCGCAACCTGGTGTGCACCTGCCCGCCTATGGAAGCCTATGCGGAAGCCGCCGAGTAACGGCCCCAGTATCGACACAGGAACGCCGCCGTTGAGGCGGCGTTCTTCATTTGTCGTGACGGTCTGACAATCACTGTGATGGAACGGAATGACGCATTGGCCGTTCTTCTGCTGCTCAACACAGGAGAACAGACATGCGCAATACTCTTATCCTCGCTGGTGCAGCGGCACTGATGACGCTCGCAGCGTCGGCCAATGCGCAGGAAACTGTCATCATCCAGCAGGCCCCGGTGGCCACCCAGTCGACGATCGTCGTTCCGGCACCCGTCGAAACCTATGTCATGCAGCGCGAAGTGCGCTCCGTGCCTTACGAAGGTGACGTCCTGATCGGACGTGTCATCGACGATCCCGTCGAACTCTATCCGGTCGATGGCTATGAGAACTATTCTTACACGGTCATCAACGACCGTCGTGTGATCGTTGATCCACAGACCCGCCAGATTATTCAGATCATCGAATAAGATCTGACATCTCGCTGCATCAGAAACCCGGCCCCAGCGCCGGGTTTTTCTTGTCTTCTCGTCGTCCGTGCCAAATCCGATCATTCCGATATTCGCCTGCAACAGAGCGGAAACCACGGTTGTTCAGCATTTCCTCATCCAGAGACCCTAATCTGCCTTGGTCCATCATCACCCAGGGTCGCCTAATGAGCCTTTCCAGCGTCATGAGCATTTCGTTGTCGGGCATGCAGGCCCAGCAAACACGGGTGACCGCTGCGGCGAGCAATGTCGCCAATGCACTTACCCCCGCTTACGATCGACGGACGACTGCGTTTTCGAGCGAGGCTAGCGGCGGGGTGCGGGCATCCGTCGCCCCCTCGGGTGCAGACACCTTCGCAGACAGCTCGAATGTCGATCTTGCCGAGGAGGCGATGGCTCTTCTTCAAAGCGAAATCGCCTTCAAGGCCAATGCGAATGTCTGGGAAACCGGTGCCGACATGTGGGACGTGCTGATGAGCATCAAGCGCGACTGACTGCGTGCCAGGCGCGACCTTCGCCGTATCAGGCGAGCAGGCTGCGCAAGGCCAGACCGAGCGCCAGCACACCGAACACGATCAGGATCACCGCAGAAACCTGTGCAACCATCCGCGTGAACCGTTGCGGGAGACGTTTGCGCATCAAGCTTACCGCGCCGCTCAGGAAAAACCACCAGGCGAGCGAGCCGAGGAAAACGCCAACCACAAGCATGACCGCAGCCGAACCGCCCTCTCCGGCCGCAAGTCCGAGGCCGGCGAAGATTGCGGCGAAGGAGAGGATGGTCGCCGGGTTCGCGATGGTCAGCAGAAAGGTCGCGGCTGTCGTGGCCAGCAATCCTTTCGAACCGACAGAAGCGGCCGAAACATCGGCACGCGGTTTCAAGTCCTGCAGGCCGAGATAGAGCAGAAACAGGCCGCCAACGACCTGCAGTGGCCACTCGATCGCAGCCAGGACGCCTGAAAGCGCGGTAAAGCCTGCAGCAGCAAGGGCTGCGTAAACGCCGTCGGCCAGCGCCGTGCCCAACCCGCCGGCAACCCCTGCCCAGAAGCCACGCTCCAGCGTCCGGTTGATGCAAAGCGCACCGATCGGCCCAAGCGGCGCGGCGATTGCCATGCCAAGCACGAGGCCTTTCGCAAAAAGCAGGGGATCCATCTCACCCTCCTGCCAAAGGAAGACCGCGCTCGCAGACCGTCGACAAGGCAATCATCGTCTCGCTGCGGGCGACGAAGCGGCGGATCTTGAGGTCCCCCAAAAAGGCTTCGACGCCGGCAAGGTCCGCCGCACGTATTTTCAACATGTAAGACCAACCGCCGGTGACGTGATGGCATTCCAGAACGGCCGGATGCGTCGCAATGACGGATCTGAACGTGTCCTCACCGGCATCGTAGTTCAATGCGACGAGTACGAAGGCCGTGACGGGCAGATCGATCGCCGCCGGATCAGCTTCCACCGTGAACCGCCTGATAGCACCGGTCGCGACCAGTCTGCGAATCCGCTCGTTCACCGCCGATGGCGACAGCTCGACGGCGTCACCGATGCTCGCCAGAGAGCGACGGGAATCCTCACCCAGCATATCGATTATTTTGCGGTCAATCTTTTCCATTTCCGCAAAATATAACGCTCAGAAACTGACATCAAGATATTTTGCGGCACAGTTCGAACGTCAGTGAAAATTTCACCCATTTGGAGCCAACAACAAAAAACGCCCGGACACAGCCGGGCGTCATGGGTGAAGGGACCGCCTTTCGGTCAGGCGCTTTCGCGCTGACGGGCCAGTTCCGCAAGATCGGCCGCTTTCAGCTCGACCGATTCGCCGCATCCGCAGGCCGACGTCTGATTGGGATTGTGGAAGGTGAACCCGGAACGCAGCGTGGTTGTCTCGAAGCCCATCTCGGTGCCCAGCAGGTAGAGAACCGCGGCCGGATCAATCCACACCGTCGCACCGTCATGCTCGATCCGGTCATCCCTGGGGTTGGGTTCGGTGACCAGGTCGATGGTATATTCCATCCCGGCGCAACCGCCCTTTTTGATCCCGACCCTGATACCCTTGGCATCCGGCCCCGAATTTTCGACGATTGCCTTGACGCGGGCAGCCGCTGCTTCGCTCATCGACATCACTTGAAAGGCCATCGGCATAATCTCCATCCACAACCGGGTTCAAGGTCCGGCGTTTCTTGTGCCTTGAATGTAGAGAGGCCTGGGCGGCCTATCAATACCAGCCGACGGCGACCTGCGCCTCTTCGGACATGCGGTCGGGGGTCCATGGCGGATCGAAGCTCATTTCGACCTCGACGCCGGAGACGCCCTCGACGGAACCGACAGCATTTTCGACCCAGCCCGGCATTTCGCCGGCGACCGGGCAACCGGGTGCCGTCAAGGTCATGACGATCTTCACCGTGCGGTCGTCTTCGATGTCGATCTTGTAGATCAATCCCAGTTCGAAGATGTCGGCCGGGATTTCCGGGTCGTAGACGGTCTTCAGCGCCGCAACGATATCATCCGACAGGCGTGCCACTTCTTCCGGCGGGATCGCGGTGTTGATGATGCCTTCGCGGACATCAGGCTTGGTTTCTGTGTCACTCATGGTGTTCATTCCTCAGGCGAAGAAGCTGCGCGCATAATCCAGCGCGTCGGCCAAAGCATCGACTTCTTCCCGTGTGTTATAGAGACCAAAGGAGGCGCGGCAAGTGGAGGTCACGCCGAAGCGGGCAAGCAGCGGCTGGGCGCAATGGGTTCCAGCGCGAACGGCAACACCGCGACGATCGATCATGGTCGAGACGTCATGGGCATGGATGCCGGCGAGTTCGAAGGAGAAGATCGCCCCCTTGCCCGGCGCGTTGCCGATGATCCTCAGCGAATTGATCGCGGAGAGGCGCTCATGCGCATAGGCGCGCAGGCTTTCCTCGTGCGCGGCAATGTTCTGACGGCCAAGCGCTTCCATATAGTCCAAGGCATAACCCAGACCGATCGCCTGGACGATCGGCGGTGTGCCGGCCTCGAAGCGATGCGGCGGCTCGTTATAGGTGACGCGATCTTCGGAGACTTCGACAATCATCTCACCGCCGCCCATGAACGGATCCATGTCGCGCAGGCGGTCCATCTTGCCCCAGAGCACGCCGATGCCCGAGGGACCGTAGAGCTTGTGGCCGGTCACGGCATACCAATCGCAGCCGAGATCCTGGACGTCGACGGGCATATGCACCGCGCCCTGGCTGCCATCGACCATGACGGCGATGCCGCGCTCATGGGCAATGCGGCAGACTTCCTTGATCGGCACGACGGTACCAAGCGCGTTGGACATATGGGTGATGGCGATCAGTTTGGTGCGGTCGGTCAGGCAAGCCTTGAAGGCCTCCATGTCGAAGGCTCCGTCATCGGTCACAGGCGCCCAGACGAGCTTGGCGCCCTTGCGCTCACGCAGGAAATGCCAGGGCACGATGTTGGAGTGGTGCTCCATGATCGAGAGCACGATCTCGTCGCCCTCGCCGATGTGCTTCATGCCCCAGCCATAAGCGACCGTGTTGATCGCCTCGGTCGACGACTTGGTGAAGATCACCTCATCGATCGAGGGGGCATTGAGAAACCGGCGCACCTTTTCGCGCGCCGCTTCATAGGCGTCCGTCGCGGCATTGGAGAGGAAATGCAGGCCACGATGCACGTTCGCATATTCATTCGAATAGGCGTGCGCGATCGCATCAATGACCTGTCTCGGCTTCTGGGCCGAAGCGGCATTGTCGAGATAGACCAGTGGCTTGCCATAGACCTCGCGCGACAGGATCGGGAAATCCCGCCTGATGGCGTCTACGTCATACCCTGTCCGTGCCGCAATCGTGTCAGCCATGGTGCTCCAGCCAGTCGGTGATGATCTCTTCCAGGGCTTCGACGAGGGCTTCGTCTTCCAGTTCCTCGACAATCTCGGCGACGAAACCGTTGACCAGAAGGCCACGCGCCTTCTTTTCCGGAATGCCGCGCGACATCAGGTAGTAGAGATGGCTCTTGTGGATGTCGGCAACCGTCGCGCCATGGGCGCACTGCACATCATCGGCGAAGATTTCGAGCTCGGGCTTCACCGAAAACTCGGCATCATCCGACATCAGCAGCGTGTTGCAGGCCATGCGCGCATCGGTCTTCTGGGCATCCGGGGCCACCCGGATCATGCCCTGGAACACGCCCTTGGCGCGATCAAACACCACGTTGCGGATGATTTCCGTCGATGTGGTGTTCGGCACGTCATGGCCGAGCGTCATGGTGACGTCGGTATGCGTGTCGCCGCCCAGCAGATTGACGCCGCGCAGGGTGAAGTCGGAGCCTTCGCCAACCGTCTTCACATGCACTTCCTGGCGCACCAGCTTGCCGCCGGCATTGATGACGAACAGCCGGAATTTTGCGTCCGTGCCAAGTTCGGCGCGGATCTGGCCCAGATGGCTGTCGGCATCACCTTCGCCCTGGACGATGACCCAGGTGATCTCGGCGCCCTCGTCGAGCTTCAGGTCGGCAACGACCGTGGCCAAGGCAGCGGAACCGCTCTGGCCGATATGGCGCTCGATCACCGTTGCCTTCGAACCCTTGCCGAACGTGGCCGGGAAACGCAGATGCAGCTGGCCGGCCGCATGAACCGACTGCAGTTCCACCGGACGGTCGATCACTGTATCGGCGGCAACAGCAATGGCGTAGCCGTCACGAACGAAGGCGCCGTTGATGCGGCCGATCGTGTCATCGCTGTTGAAGGCGGTCAGGCCCTCGGCAGCAGCGCCGCTTGACAGCGCTTCGCGGTAAAGTTCGACCGTCAGCCCCTCCGGCAGATTGGCCGGCGTTTCCGCCACGCCCTGCAGAATGCGCAGAACCGTACCGTCATTGACGATCGGTGCCTCAGACTTGGCAACGGCCTGCGGTTCGTCTGCGGGCAGTGCACGCAGGAGCGCCTTGAGGTCGGTATAGTGGAAGGTCTCGACGCGACGCGTCGGCAGGCCCTGGCGCTTCAGGCCGTCGAACAGGCCGTCACGCTTCAGCAAAACGGCGCCATCGCCGGGCAAGCTGCCGATCTGGTTGGTATAGGCGTCGATGAGCTGGGTCTCGGCTGCGGTGAGCCGGTTGGCCGCTTGCAATGTCATCGGTGCAACTCCTTCAAACTCTGCCGAACTCAGGCAGCCTGCCCCGTGATATCGGCATAGCCGTTGGCTTCCAGCTCAAGCGCCAGCGACTTGTCGCCCGACTTGATGATCTGGCCCTTGTAGAGAACGTGCACGCTGTCCGGCACGATGTAATCGAGCAGGCGCTGGTAGTGGGTGATGACGACGGTCGCGCGGTCCGGACGCTTCAGGGCGTTCACGCCGTCAGCGACGATCTTCAGCGCATCGATGTCGAGGCCGCTGTCGGTCTCGTCGAGGATGCAGAGCTTCGGCTCGAGCAGCGCCATCTGCAGGATCTCGGCGCGCTTCTTCTCGCCGCCGGAGAAGCCGACGTTCAGCGGACGCTTCAGCATGTCCGGGTTGATCTTCAGCTCCGCCGACGCTTCCTTGACGCGGCGGATGAAGTCCGGCGTCGTCAGCTCGGCTTCGCCACGCGCCTTGCGCTGCGAGTTCATCGCAACCTTGAGGAACTGCATGGTGGCCACGCCCGGGATTTCGACCGGATACTGGAAGGCGAGGAAGATGCCCTTGGCAGCGCGCTCGGCCGGGTCAAGTTCGAGGATGCTCTCGCCGTTGTAGAGGATGTCGCCTTCGGTGACTTCATAGTCTTCGCGGCCCGAGAGAATGTAGGACAGCGTCGACTTGCCGGAGCCGTTCGGGCCCATGATGGCAGCCACTTCGCCGGCCTTCACGGTGAGGTTCAGGCCCTTGATGATTTCGGTGCCGTCTTCGGCGATACGGGCATGGAGGTTTCTGATTTCAAGCATGTCTGTCTCGATTTCTCTTCGCCTCATCGGAGGCTTCGTTTGCCGTTTGATGGCCACCTTCCGTCAAGGTGGCATTTGATTTAGATGAGCTGGAGCGGCGCCTGCTACTCACCAATGCGATTGCATCGCCGACCCCGAAAAGCAGAAGACCCAGACCGGACAATACAATCAATGTAAGCGTGGCACCATCTAGCGCATGCCCACCCGAGCCTTCGGTCGAACCCTCGATACTCGCCAGAAGCACACCCCAGATCACGACTAAAGCGCAGCCTGCACTTACAGCAGCAAGAAAATAGGTAACGAACTTCCGTACCATCGGGGCTCCCTCTGGATTATCCGACCGACCCCTCGAGCGAGATGTTGATCAGCTTCTGCGCCTCGACCGCAAACTCCATCGGCAGCTGCTGGATCACGTCGCGGACGAAGCCGTTGACGATGAGCGCGATTGCCTCTTCTTCCGGGATGCCACGCTGCATGGCGTAGAACTTCTGGTCCTCGGAGATCTTCGAGGTCGTCGCCTCATGCTCCACCTTGGCCGTCGAGTTCTTCACCTCGATGTACGGCACGGTGTGCGCGCCGCAGGTGTCACCGATCAGGAGCGAATCGCAATTGGTGAAGTTGCGAGCGTTTTCCGCCTTGCGGTGCATCGAGACCTGGCCGCGATAGGTGTTCTGCGACACGCCGGCCGAGATGCCCTTGGAGATGATCCGGCTCTTGGTGTTCTTGCCGAGATGGATCATCTTGGTGCCGCTGTCGACCTGCTGATGGCCGTTGGAGACAGCGATCGAATAGAACTCGCCCTGGCTATCGTCACCGCGCAGGATGCAGGACGGGTATTTCCAGGTGATCGCCGAGCCGGTCTCGACCTGAGTCCAGGAGATCTTGGAACGCGCACCACGGCAATCGCCGCGCTTGGTGACGAAGTTGTAGATGCCACCCTTGCCGTCCTTGTCGCCGGGATACCAGTTCTGCACCGTCGAATACTTGATCTCGGCGTCATCCAAGGCGACGAGCTCGACCACGGCTGCATGCAGCTGGTTTTCGTCGCGCTGGGGTGCCGTGCAGCCTTCGAGATAGGAGACGTAGGCGCCTTCTTCGGCGATGATCAGCGTGCGCTCGAACTGGCCGGTGTTCTTCTCGTTGATGCGGAAATAGGTCGACAATTCCATCGGGCAGCGAACGCCCTTCGGGATGTAGACGAAGGAGCCATCGGTGAAGACCGCGCAGTTCAGCGTCGCATAATAGTTGTCGGTGACCGGAACGACCGAACCGAGATATTTCTTCACCAGATCGGGATATTCGCGGATCGCTTCCGAGATCGACATGAAGATCACGCCGGCCTTCATCAGTTCCGCCTTGAAGGTCGTGACGACCGAGACGGAATCGAAGACGGCATCGACGGCGATCTTGGACGACTGGACGCCGGCCAGCATTTCCTGCTCTTTCAGCGGAATGCCGAGCTTTTCATAAACCCTCAGAAGCTCCGGATCGACTTCGTCCAGCGACTTCGGACCGGCAGCCGTCTTCGGCGCCGAGTAGTAATAGATGTCGTTGAAGTCGATCTTCGGATAGTCGACGCGGGCCCAGGTGGGCTCCTCCATCGTCAGCCAGCGACGATAGGCGTCGAGGCGCCATTCGAGCATCCATTCCGGCTCGTTCTTCTTGGCCGAAATGAAGCGGACGATGTCTTCCGACAGTCCCTTCGGGGCCTTGTCGACTTCGATGGTGGTTTCAAAACCATACTTGTACTGATCCACATCGATCTGGCGAACCTGATCGATCGTTTCCTGCACAGCAGCCATGGTCGTTCTCCAATCTTGCCGGGCCAAATTCCGGCAGCTTGTTAACGTTGGGCGGTGTCCCGCCATACTTAAGGTTTTCGAGCCAGCATTTCACCCTCTTGGCAAGGGAAAAACGAACACTCGTCAAGTTTTCCTGCGCTTTACGCTGCCTGTTCGGCGCGCTTGCGGCGTTGAGCGATCTTTTCGAAGACCGCGATGAAGCGGTCAATATCAGCCTCCGTCGTACCGGGTCCGAGCGACAGGCGCAGCGCACCATGTGCGGCATCCTCGCCCATGGCCGTCAGGACATGGCTCGCTCCGACCTTGCCCGAGGAGCAGGCAGCCCCGGCCGAGAGCGCCACACCTTCGAGATCGAATGCAATCTGCCCCGTCTCGGCCTTCAGGCCCGGCAGGCGGAAGAAACTTGTATTGGCGACGCGGGCAAGACCACGACCGTAGATGACAGTCTCCGGCGCAACGCTGAGCATCGCCTCTTCCGCCCGGTCGCGCAGAGCCGCGATCACGGCATTGCGTCCCTCGATATCTTCACCTGCGACCCGCGCCGCGGCGCCGAAGCCCGCGATCGCCGCCAGGTTTTCCGTTCCCGCTCGATGGCCCTTTTCCTGGCCGCCACCGCGCACCAGCGGCTCGGGCATCAGCGTTTCGCCGCGCGACACGAGCGCACCCACACCCTTCGGCCCGCCCAGCTTGTGCGCCGAGACGATGAGAAAATCGGCTCCGAGGTCCGTGATCGACACCGGAATTCGTCCCGCTGCCTGGACGGCGTCAACCACCAGCAGGCCACCATGCTTCTTTACGATGGCTGCCGCTTCGCGGATTGGCTGGATCAGACCGGTTTCATTGTTGACCAGCATGATCGCGACGAGCGGCATGCCGGAAGTGACATCATGGGCAGCCAGCAGATCCGCCAGCGCGTCCAGATCGACAAGACCCTGTGGCGTGACCGGGATTTCCGACACCTGCTCAGGCGCAAAACGGCCGCCATTGCGGACCGCCGGATGTTCGATCGCCGAGACATAGAGGCGACCGACGGCAATCTTCGCCTTGCCCATGCGATAGACGGGAGAGAGGGCGTGGTTCGCCGCTTCCGTGGCGCTGCCCGTAAAGGTCACATGGGCCGGCTCGGCTCCGAGGAGACCCGCCACATCCCGGCGCGCCTTTTCGATCACCACGCGCGCCGCGCGCCCCTCGGCATGCACCGAGGACGGATTACCGGGAAGGGACAGCGCCTCCAGGACGGCATCGCGCGCCACGCCCAAGAGCGGCGCGGTCGCGTTCCAGTCCAGATAGATGCGTGCGATTGCCATTCCTCAGGCAGACCTCTGGTTCCCCCGGCGCATTTTCCTTGAAATTTCGGCCGGGCTTGTCCTATGACACCTTCAACCCGGATGCAGCCGCATCCAGTTTCGAACGGTTCTAAACTTCGTTTTAGAAAAGCTGACTGACTTCGTCAAGTCAGCTTCCTGATATGATGCGCCAGAGCCGACAGAATTGTTACGGACCGGAGTCTCAATGCCCGAAGTCATTTTCAACGGCCCGGCGGGCCGCCTCGAAGGTCGTTACCAGCCCTCCAAGGAAAAAAGCGCGCCGATCGCCATCATCCTGCATCCGCATCCGCAGTTTGGCGGGACGATGAACAATCAGATCGTCTACCAGCTCTTCTACATGTTCCAGAAGCGCGGCTTCACCACGCTGCGCTTCAACTTCCGCGGCATCGGCCGCAGCCAGGGCGAATTCGACCATGGTGCCGGCGAACTGTCGGATGCCGCATCGGCGCTTGACTGGGTGCAGAGCCTGCATCCGGATTCGAAGAGCTGCTGGGTTGCCGGCTACTCCTTCGGCGCCTGGATCGGCATGCAGCTCCTGATGCGTCGCCCGGAAATCGAAGGTTTCATGTCGATTGCGCCGCAGCCGAACATCTACGACTTCTCCTTCCTCGCCCCCTGCCCCTCGTCTGGCCTCATCATCCATGGTGACGGTGATAAGGTGGCCCCGGAAAAGGACGTCCAGGGCCTCGTGGACAAGCTGAAGACGCAAAAGGGCATTCTGATCACCCACAAGACGGTGACCGGCGCCAACCACTTCTTCAACGGCCAAGTGGAAACGCTGATGGGCGAATGCGAAGACTATCTCGACCGTCGCCTCGAAGGCGAACTGGTCCCCGAACCCGCCGCCAAGCGGATCCGGTGACATGATCCGGATCGTGGCCGATACAAACGTTTTCATTAGCGCTTGTATCGGCCAGGGTCCTGCTTCGAAGGTGATCGAGGCTTGTTTCGACGGACGATTCGTCCCTTTCATGTCCGGTCCACTTTTGATGGAATACCGTGACGTCTTATCCAGAACAGAACCATTCCTGCGCGCCCGACTGAATTCCCAAGAGCGTACGGCACTTCTGGAAATCTTCCTCTCACGCTGCCATTGGCGCACCGCCTATTTCAAGCGGCGTCCCAATCTGGTCGATGACGGTGACAATCACCTGCTCGAATTGGCAATCTCGGCCAATGCGCATATACTCGTCACATCGAACATTCGCGATTTCGAGCGGGCCGAACTCAGGTTTCCGCACATCAGGATCGAAACTCCAGAGACAGCCGCCAGGAGGCTTTGGGCATGAATGCATTGACCGTTGAACTGAGTTCGGAGGTCCATGAAAAGGTGGACCTGATCGCGGCTGAAAAAGGCGTGACCCCCGAGCGCCTGTTGTCCGATATGACGGCTGAGATGGTCATGCAGCATGACGCCCACCGCCTGTTCCAGGAGATGGCCGAACGTGGCAAAGGTCGGGAAGCAGAGGCACTCGCTCTCCTGCAGCGCGACTGACCTGTGATCATTATTTACATACGTGATTTTCAATGACCTCAGACCTTTCCTTCGACGCCGTCGGGCTCGCAGGCGGTGGAAACCGCTGCTACTGGCAGAGCGGGTTTCTGAAAGCCTACAGCGAACACCAGTCCCTCAATCCGCGCTTCTACGTCTCCGTCTCCGCCGGAGCCTATCACGGTGCCATGTTTCTCGCCGGCGTCGGCGACCGGGTGCGGGCCTCCGCCTTCGCCTTTGCCGAAAAGGGACATCGCGGCGTCGACTGGCGTGCGCTCAGACGCCGGCAATCCCCTCTCGTCGTCGGCTCCCTCTTCCGGCAATTGCTCGCCAGCGAATTCGGCGAGGATGAATTGAAAGCCCTGAAGGCCGCCCCGCCCATGCTGATCCAGCTGTCCGAACTGCCCGATTGGATGCCCGGTGCATTCGGCGCACTGGGTTCGATCGGAGCCTACCAGATCGAAAAACTGCTGACGGACGGCGTGCATTCCAAGGCCGGCGCAAGGCTGGGCCTGCGGCCAGTGTGGATATCGACGCACAATATCGACTATCCGGGGGAACTGGTGGATGCGCTGATGGCAACCTCGTCCGTCCCGCCCTTTATGCCGATCGGACGCGTGCGTGGTCGCGCCTATCTCGATGGGGGCCTCGTCGACAATCCGCCGCTGACGAAGTTGCGCGAAGTGGAGAAGAAGGGCTGGCGCACGCTGCTTCTTTCCACCCGCTATGGCCGCAAACCGCCATCAGCGCCCAACCGCATCGTGGTCGGTCCGAGCGAAGACATTCCGGTGAACAAGTTTGCCGTGGGTGACGCCGCCGGCATACGGCATGCTTATGAAGTTGGGTTGCGGGATGGATTGGCCTTTGCCCGCTCCCATGACACCCGATCGATCTCGAAGAACTGACAGGGCTCGCCACGAACCTGCCTGAGGATGGTGGGCGTCATGCCGATCGTCGTCAACACGCGGGTGGAAGCCTTGTTGTCGACATGCGCCATGCCCTCGAGCCGGTCAGCTATGTCTTGGGCAAAGAACCAGTCTCTGAGTGCGGCGGCGATCTCTGTCGCATATCCCTGTCCCCAGGCATGCCGGGCGATGGAGTAGACGACCTGATGAGCCCCGTCATCCTCGTACCAGTTTATGCCGGCACGCCCGATGAAAGCGCCATCGTCCTTTGCCAGAAGCTTAAGTGTCGCCAGCCCGCGTAAGGCAAACGCGGAGCGCCACCCATCAATGCGTCTTTTCGCGTAGTCGAGGCTCCAGGGCACGCCTTCGCCGACATAGAGGCTCGTTTCCGACGTCGCATGAAGAGCAGCAAGAGAGGCTTCATCCCCCCGTTCCCATGGGCTCAGCAACAGACGTTCGGTTTCCAGAATCACGGGGCGTGCCAGCACACCGCCGCTGACCGGCAACGTCACGCCCGTCGTGCCCGGGAAGGTCAGCGGCAGCCCATGCACAGACCGCACGGCAAGATAGGCCCAGGCCTCGGCCTCCATCGCATCGCCATCAAAGCCGGTTGCTTCCGCGGACAGGACGTCGGCGCCCTGTTCGCCCGCCAACCGGGCCAGATCGGCCATGATGGTCCGGTTCAACCGCCCACCGCCGCAGATTACATAGGTCTTCGGCTGCGCCGGCAGGTGGGCGGCGGATTTGAGAATCGCTGCGGCCGAGACATAGGCCAGTGTGCGCGCACCATCCGACAATTCCGCCTCGTCCGCTTCCGGTGGCCGGAAATCGTTGCGGTCGAGCGAGCGGCGCGTCTTGGCCGAGAAGAACGGGTTTTCGAGATATCGGTTGGCAAGCGCCGCGATCACCTGCCCTTCCGAGGCGATCCGGCCGCCGTCGTCATAGGGAATGCCGGCATGGGCCTCGACCCATTGGTCAATCAGGGTGTTACCCGGTCCGCTGTCGAAACCTGTAATCGTGCCGTCGCGGCCGAGAAAGGTCAGGTTAGAAATGCCGCCGATATTGACGAAACAGACGGGCCATTGATCGCCGGAGATCTGGTGCGCCAGTGCCTGATGATAGACCGGCACCAGTGGCGCGCCCTGCCCACCATGGATCATGTCATTGGCGCGCATGTCGTAGACGACGGGAATGCCGGTCTCCTTTGCCAACAACGCGCCGTCGCCGATCTGGACGGTCAGCCCTTCGTCCGGACGATGCAGAACAGTCTGACCGTGAAAGCCGATCAGGTCGATGTCGGATGCGGACAATCCCGCATGCTTGAGAAAAAGGCGCACCGCTTCGGCATGCCGTAACGTTAGGTCCCTCTCCATACGGGAGAGATCGCCTGGTCGTTCCCGGCGTTCCCGGATCGCCTTCGCGTCGTCCAGAGCCTGCTTCAGCCGCTCGCGAAACGCCGGCTCATAGGGCACCGAGAGAAACGGGCCGCGCTCGACGATAGCCTCGCCATCCGTGCGCACCAGTGCCACGTCGATGCCGTCCATCGAGGTTCCGCTCATCAGCCCGATCGCTGTCTTCATCCGCGCCATACATCACCCGATTCGACCACCCGTCTTGGCCGACATTCATGACCGAGACGGGTGCACAATTCAAAAAACAATGCTAAAGCCCGCGCGGATTTCCAAGAATACCACCGAAAGATCAGAGAACCCGAAAGCAACAGCGTCATGACGAAGTTCAAGTCCGATTTCCTCCGCATTCTCTCCGAGCGCGGCTTCATTCATCAGATGTCCGATGAAACGGGGCTCGACGACCTGCTCGCCAAGGAAAGCGTGACGGCCTATATCGGCTATGACCCGACGGCATCCAGCTTGCATGTCGGTCACCTGATGCAGATCATGATGCTGCGCTGGTTTCAGCAGACCGGCCACCAGCCGATCTCGCTGATGGGCGGCGGTACCGGCATGGTCGGCGACCCCTCCTTCAAGGAGGAGGCGCGCAAGCTGATGACCCTCGAGACGATCGAAGAGAATATCGCCTCGATCAAGCGCTGCTTCTCGCATTATCTGGACTACAACAATGGTCCGAAGGGCGGCGCCCTGATGATCAACAATGCCGAATGGCTGCGCCCCTTGAACTACCTCGAGTTCCTGCGCGATGTCGGTCGGCATTTCTCGGTCAACCGCATGCTCTCCTTCGACAGCGTCAAGACGCGCCTCGACCGCGAGCAGTCGCTGTCCTTCCTCGAATTCAACTACATGATCCTGCAGGCCTACGACTTCGTCGAACTGAACCAGCGCTATGGCTGCCGGCTGCAGATGGGCGGCTCCGACCAGTGGGGCAACATCATCAACGGCATCGACCTCGGCCACCGCATGGGCACGCCGCAGCTCTATGCGCTGACGGCACCGCTGCTCACCACCTCTTCTGGCGCCAAGATGGGCAAGTCGGCCTCGGGTGCCGTCTGGCTCAATGCCGACCTCTTGGCGGTCTATGACTTCTGGCAGTACTGGCGCAACACCGAAGACGCCGACGTCGTGCGCTTCCTCAAGCTCTTCACCATTCTCCCGATGGACGAGATCGCCCGTCTGGCTGCGCTTGGCGGATCCGAAATCAACGAGGCCAAGAAGATCCTTGCCACAGAAGTCACGACCCTGCTGCATGGTCGCGACGCTGCCGAACAGGCTGCCGAAACGGCCCGCAAGACCTTCGAGGAAGGCGCACTCGCCGATACGCTGCCGACCGTCGAAATCGCGTCCAGCGAACTCGAAGCCGGCATCGGCCTGCTCGGACTGATCGTCAAGGCGGGCCTTGCCGCCTCGAACGGTGAAGCCCGTCGCCACGTGCAGGGCGGTGCGGTAAAAATCAATGACGCTGCAGTCTCCGACGAGCGCATGGTTGTCGGAAATGCACAGCTAACAGGCGATGGCGTGATCAAGCTGTCGCTGGGCAAAAAGAAGCATATCCTCGTCAAGCCGATCTGACGGCTTGAATCCCACCTTCCAGACCTCCGAAAAGCCCGCGATTGCGGGCTTTTCTGCATTCATGAACAGCGATTAACCTGTGGCGCGTTTTTGAGCAGCCAGCTGGACTTGCTCCTTATCGCGCCAACCTCATGCACAAATGCATGGCAGTCGCACATTATTTGCACTGCACAATATTGTTTTACGGGCGTATAAGAACATCAATCGCTGATGCGGGAAACACCGCAGGATCAGCCAAGAGATACAACCGAGGAAACGACCATGAACCCGATCCGCATTGCCAAGAACTGGATGAGCTACCGTCGCACGATGGCTGAACTGGGCAACCTGTCCAGCCAGACCCTGAACGACATCGGCATCACCCGCTACGAAATCCGCAATATCGCTTCGCGCTCCTTCCGTTGATCGGAACTGCATTGAAGTCGGTTTGAAACGGCACCGCATGGTGCCGTTTTTGATTCCAGGACCTCTCTTGCAGCGATCGGCATGCCCCGTCGACTGCGAGATCCGATGGACCTTGGCCGCTCGTCCGTGATAGGAAGCCGCCCATGACAGATAGCTCCTTCTCCCCCATTCACATCATCGGCGGCGGCCTTGCCGGCTCCGAAGCCGCCTGGCAGATTGCCCAGGCCGGCGTTCCGGTCATCCTGCATGAAATGCGCGGCGTGCGCGGCACCGATGCACACAAGACCGATGGCCTTGCCGAACTGGTCTGCTCCAACTCCTTCCGCTCTGATGATGCAACCTCCAATGCCGTCGGCGTCATCCATGCCGAAATGCGCATGGCGAATTCGCTGATCATGGCCTGCGCCGACCGCCACCAGGTTCCGGCCGGCGGTGCGCTCGCGGTCGACCGCGACGGCTTTTCCGACGCGGTCACGGCAGAGATCAACGCCCATCCGCTGATCACAATCGTGCGCGAGGAAGTCACGGGGCTTCCGCCCGAAGCCTGGGACCTCGCCATCATTGCCTCGGGTCCTCTCACCTCGCCGTCGCTCGCCGAAGCCATTCGCGAGAAGACGGGCGAGGATGCGCTCGCCTTTTTCGATGCCATCGCACCGATCGTGCATCGCGACAGCATCAACATGGACATCTGCTGGTACCAGTCGCGCTACGACAAGGTCGGCCCCGGCGGCACGGGCAAGGACTATATCAACTGCCCGCTCGACGAGACCCAGTACAATGCCTTCATCGACGCGTTGATCGAGGGTGATGCCGTCGGTTTCAAGGAATGGGAAGGCACGCCCTATTTCGACGGCTGCCTGCCGATCGAAGTCATGGCCGAGCGCGGCCGCGAGACACTCCGCCACGGGCCGATGAAGCCGATGGGCCTCACCAATGCCCACAACCCGACCGTCAAGGCCTATGCCGTCGTGCAGCTGCGCCAGGACAATGCGCTCGGCACGCTCTACAACATGGTCGGTTTCCAGACGAAGCTGAAGTATGGCGCCCAGGCCGAGATCTTCCGCATGATCCCCGGCCTGGAAAACGCCGAATTCGCCCGTCTCGGCGGTCTGCACCGCAACACCTATATCCACTCCCCGACGCTGCTCGATCCGACCCTGCAGCTGAAGGCCCGTCCAGGCCTGCGTTTCGCCGGCCAGATCACCGGCTGCGAAGGCTACGTCGAAAGCGCCTCGATCGGCCTGCTCGCCGGCCGGTTCGCAGCCGCTGAGCGCAAGGGTGAGGACATCAGCCTGCCGCCGGCGACGACCGCCCTCGGCTCGTTGCTCAACCACATCACCGGCGGCCATATCGTCTCGGACGAGGAGCCGGGCAAGCGCTCGTTCCAGCCGATGAACATCAATTTCGGGCTGTTTCCGGAGCTGGAGCCGGGCTCGATCGTCAAGCCGGAGGGCGTCAAGCGCTTCCGTGGCAAGGACAAGACGATCATGAAGCGCCAGCTGGTGGCAGCACGGGCTCTTGAAGACTGCAAGGCGTGGCTCGGCCGCGCCTGACACCGATCAGTTCTGCCGGGTGCCTCAGGCGCTCGGCAGAGCCTCGATCTCGCGATCGGCCGGACCGACATAATTCCCCAGCAGCCACAGCGAGACTTCGGCCGCTTCAGCGGCCGTTGCAAAGCGGAATTCGCCGTTGTGGAATGGTGCTTCGAGAAATTCGACCGCGAAGCTCTTGCCATTGCCGAGATCGCGCACGCGCACCGTGCCGGGTTCAATCAAATGGCAGGCATAGTGGCTGCGCATATTGCGCATGAAGCCGGCCTTGTTGTCGTGCAGGCGGACGAAAACCGCCTTGCCGTCGACCGTCGCATGCAGGCTGCGGATCGCCTCCTGCGGAAAGGCCCGGCCGAATTCCATGATCGCCAGCCCCATATCCTGGAGGCCGTCGGCGTCCTGCTGACGCGCCATGCGGGAAGAGAAGTAGGCGAGGACGCCGACAAGCGCCAATACGATACCCCAGGTCACCATGATCGGCTCGCGGCTCCACAGTCGCAGTTCATATCCGCTCCCGCATAAACGCCCAGGCTTGCGCGAACGTGACCACTGGCAGATCCGCCACCTCGCCTACAGGCGACCGGTCACCAGGAGCCGCAGCATCGCCAGCTGACGGCGCCATTGCGGCGCGCGGAAGTCGTGGGAGAGTGCCGAGCCACCATTGCGCGCGGCGCGTTTGAGGACGCCCGACGCCAGGGACACAGGCAGAAAGGCCGGCAGCAGGCCCTTCGGGATCGCCCCCGCCGCCCGCGCCTGGCGCAAATGGTCCAGGCCATAGCCGGCAAAGGCCTCGATGGCCGCCTTCAGCCGCGCAGGATCTGCGCCTTGCAGGAAACTCTCACGATCGAGACCGGCTGCCGAGAGAATCGTCAGCGGCAGGTAAACCTGGCCGCGCGCTTTGTGGACCGGCAGCAGCAGAAGTGCGCCGGCCACCGCCAGTGCTACGCCGGCATGACCGACGATGTCGAACGCGCCCTCGGCTGCCTTCGCATCAAGCACAAGCGACACGAGCTGGATGAGAGACGCCGACGTTTCTCCGGCATAGCCTTCGAACATCTGCGTTGATTCCATGGGATCGTCGTAGAGATCGAAAATGCGGGCATCGGCCATCGCGACGAGTGCGGCAACAGGCAATCCGTGATCCCGGATCGCCCGCAGCAGTTCGGCCGCGACCGGATTGGCCGCCGTCTCGCCATGGCCGGAACCTTGGAGGAGGTCACGCCAGTATTGCAAGCGCACCTCTCCGGGCAGCGGCTCACGGACAAGTTCGCGGACCCTCGCGAGTTCGGCGTTGTAGGCATAGAGCGCGACGATGGATGCGCGCTTTTCCGCCGGTGTCAGCAGTGCCGCGAGATAACGGTCGCGGTCGAAATCGCGCAGGGCTGCGAGGCACAGCGCCTCATTGTCCGGCTTCATTTCGCTCACGGGGCACCTTTCGGGGGCTTGTTCAGACGGCAATCAGAGCCGCTGCGACCGGCCGCTCTTCGGCCAGCATGATGTTATACGTGCGCAGCGCAGCGCCGGTTCCCATCGGATCGCTGGCGATGCCCTTCTCCTTGAGCGCGGCCCGCACGGCCGGGTCGATCAGCCGAAGCTGCTGGCCCGTTCCAACAATGAGGAATTCGATGCCCGTCTCGGCAAACACACGTTCGAAGGATCGGACTGTCAGGGGCTCCTCTTCCGTCTGATCCCAGCCGTAGACACCGGATGGCAGCAGGAGAAGAGAGCCCTTGTGGGACATGTCGGCAAAACGAAAACCGCCATTGCCATAGGAATCGATCACCGGCCGGCCGGGGAAATGGGCATCGCGCTTGACGATGCCCTTATCTCCGAAACCGAAGATCATCGGCTCAGGCCCCCGCCTTCGCGGCAGCCTTGTCGGCGTCGCTCTCGTCGCCTTTCTGGAAGGTCTCGGGGCGCAGCTTGAAGGCGATCAGCACCGGACCCGCGATGTAGATCGACGAGAAGGTCCCGATGACCACACCGGCGAGCATGGCGAAGGTGAAGGAGGCGATGACTTCGCCACCGAAGATGTAGAGAGCAAGCAGAGCCAGGAAGGTGGAACCTGCCGTCAGAACCGTTCGCGACAGCGTCTGGTTGATCGATTCGTCGATCAGCACGTCGAGCGGCATCTTCTTGTAGCGGCGCAGATTTTCACGCATGCGGTCGTAGACGACAACGGTGTCGTTCAGCGAATAACCGATGATCGTCAGGATGGCCGCGATACTGGTCAGGTTGAATTCGAACCCGGTCAGCACGAACAGGCCAAGCGTGAAGATGACGTCATGCAGGGTGGCGATGATGGCGCCCAGCGCGAACTGCCATTCGAAGCGGAACCAGATGTAGATGAGGATCCCGAGCAGCGCCACGGCCACGCCAAGAGTGGCGGTGTAGGTGAGATCGCTCGACACCGAGGGACCGACAACTTCCACACGGCGGAAATCGTATTCGGCTTCCAGTTCGCCTCGGACCTTTGCAAGGGCCGACTGCTCGGCATTCTCGCCG
The DNA here is from genome assembly GCF_003610655.1 of Rhizobium sp. AG855. Classification (NCBI taxonomy): domain Bacteria; kingdom Pseudomonadati; phylum Pseudomonadota; class Alphaproteobacteria; order Hyphomicrobiales; family Rhizobiaceae; genus Rhizobium; species Rhizobium sp. AG855. Next base: position 1,788,566 of record NZ_RAQG01000003.1, read on the forward strand.
CCGTCCTGCGCCTGCAGTCGGATCAACGCGCTACTGTCGTCACCGAAGCCCTGAGCCTGGATTTCGCCGAGGTTCAACTGGCTCAGCCGTTCGCGGATATCGGACAGGTCCGCCGCGCCCTGGCGTGCCTTGACCTCGATGATCGAGCCACCCTTGAAGTCGATGCCGAGATTCATGCCGACAGTGAAGAAGCCGATCACCGAAGCGATCGAGATCAGCATGGCGGCTGCGAAGTTGATCTTGCGCATCGCCATGAAGCGGATGTTGCGGTTGTCGAAGAAGCCGGTGCGAACGCTCTTCGGGATGAACTTCGGACGCTTCCAGCGATACCAGTGCGCCATCAGCCAGAAGGTCATGGTAAAGGCGGTGAAGACCGTGGTGACGATACCGATGGAGAGCGTCACGGCAAAGCCGCGCACCGGGCCGGAGCCGAGGAAGAACAGAACCACGGCTGCAATCAGGGTCGTCAGGTTGGCGTCGACGATGGTCGCAAAGGCCTTCTTGAAGCCGATGTCGATCGACTGGATCAGTGACCGGCCGTTGCGCGCTTCCTCGCGGATGCGCTCATAGATCAGAACGTTGGAGTCGACGGCCATACCCATGGTGAGCACGATACCGGCGATACCCGGCAGCGTCAGCGTCGAGCCGATCAGCGTCAGCGCCGCCATGATCATGATGATGTTGGCCGTGAGCGCGATGTTCGCCATCAGGCCGAAGGTCCCGTAAAAGACCATCATGTAGGCGACGACGGCAAGCGCGCCGAGGATACTGGCGGTGACGCCGGCATTGATCGAATCCTGGCCAAGGCCCGGACCGACGGTGCGTTCTTCGACGACCGTCAGCGTTGCCGGCAATGCACCGGCGCGCAGAAGTACGGCCAGGTCGTTTGCCCCTTCAACGGAGAAATTGCCCGAGATCTGACCTGAACCGCCGAGAATAGGTTCGCGGATCACAGGAGCGGAAATGACCTGGTCATCGAGGATGATGGCGAAGGGACGGCCGACATTCTGCTGCGTTGCCTGGGCGAAGCGCTGGGCGCCGCGGCTGTCGAAGCGGAAGCTGACGACCGGCTCGTTCGAACGCTGGTCGAACGACGCCTGCGCGTCGACGAGGTTTTCACCCGAGATCAGCGCGCGCTTCTCGACCAGATAAGGCACGGCCGGATCATCGGTCGAATAGAGCACTTCCGACTGGGCCGGCGGGCGGGTGTTGATCGCTTCCGTGACCGGCATCGAGGTGTCCACCATGCGGAAGGACAGCTTGGCGGTCTGGTTGAGCAGAGACTTCAGACGCTGCGGATCGGTCAGACCCGGCACCTGGACGATGATGCGGTCTTCGCCCTGGCGCTGGATCAACGGCTCGGTGGTGCCGAGTTCGTCGACGCGGCGACGGACGACTTCCATCGACTGTGTCAGTGCGGAGGAAACGCGGTAGTCGATGCCCGGATCGGTCAGCGTCAGGCGCAGCAGGCCGTCTTCTGCCTGTTCCATCGTCACTTCCGTGACCGACCCACCGGTCAGGCCGCCGACACTCACCGGCGTGGTGAGCGAGGTCAGGGCCTCGACGGCAGCAGCGACTTTGTCCGTATCGGAGATGCGAACCTGGATCTGCTGGCCGACGCCGGACAGCCCGGTATAGCGGATATTGGCATCACGCAGCTGCGTGCGCACATCGCCGACGATCGTTTCCAACCGTTCCTTGACGATGTCCTGGCGCTCCAGCTTCAGCATGATATGCGAGCCGCCCTGCAGGTCGAGGCCGAGCGTGACCTTGTTGGTCGGCAGCCACGACGGGAAGGACTTCAGCGTCTCGTCTGAGAAGACATTCGGTATGGCAATCAGAATGCTGACCAGGACGGTCAACCAGATGAACGCAGTCTTCCAGCGGGAAATGTGAAGCATGGAACTCTCGGAAAATAGGCGGAAAAAGAGCAAAGGCCGGCGCAGTGCCGGCCCAAGCGGGGGATCAGGCTGCCGTTTCGGTCTTGACCGGCTCGCCCTTGACGCGGACTTCCGCGATGTACTGGCGCAGAACGCGAACCTTCACGCCATCGGCGATTTCGACTTCGAGTTCCTTGTCGTCGACCACCTTGGTCACCTTGGCGACAATGCCGCCACCCATGATGACCTGGTCGCCGCGGCGGATGGTCGAAAGCGTTTCCTCACGCTTCTTCATCTGCGCGCGCTGCGGACGGATCAGGAAGAAGTACCAGACGACCATCAGCGGTGCGAAGAGCAGAAGCATCTCGAAACCCGACCCCATGGCGCCGGTAGCACCCGTCGCGTCCTGGGCAAAGGCTGGCGTGACAAACATGTGAAACTCCTATGAAGACAAGTGTAAGCGCCGCTCGGGCACCCCCCGTTCAGGTCGCCGGAATATAGTAACCGGGCCTATGAATGCAACAGAAACAGCGCGAAGGCGTACCATTTTCCCGGTCCTTACACTTTCTGTGCGCAAATGCTCGTGATACCGCGTCCCCAGACAGGCAAAGCTCCGATTTCACCGGGCTTGGAGGACATGATGGCTGATCAGATGATGGCGGCGCTGCTTGCCGAAGTAACGCGGCTTGCCAATGCGGTTGAACGACTGGCGGGCCCCGCCCCCGTCGCGGATGACTGGGAGGCGGCCGACTGTTTTGTCTGGAACGCCACCCGCCAGCACCTGCAGCCCGTGAAACGGCCGAACCGGGTCGCGCTCTCCCTGATCCGCGGCGTCGATCATGTGCGTGACATCCTGCACGACAACACGCTGCGCTTTGCCCAGGGTTTCCCGGCCAACAACGTGCTGCTCTGGGGTGCGCGCGGCATGGGCAAGTCCTCGCTGGTCAAGGCCGTGCATGCCGACATCAGGGCGACAACCGGCGCCGCCGTCAAGCTCATCGAAGTCCACCGCGAGGACATTGCCTCGCTACCGGGGTTGCTCGATATCCTCAAGGCCGCTCCCTATCGCATCCTGGTCTTCTGCGACGACCTGTCCTTCGACCATGACGACACCGCCTACAAATCGCTCAAAGCAGCGCTCGACGGCGGCATAGAGGGCCGGCCGGACAATGTCCTTTTTTATGCCACGTCGAACCGCCGGCACCTCCTGCCGCGCCACATGATGGAAAACGAGCAGTCGACGGCCATCAATCCCTCGGAAGCCGTGGAGGAGAAAGTCTCGCTGTCGGACCGTTTCGGTCTGTGGCTCGGTTTCCACAAATGCAGCCAGGACGACTATCTGACGATGATCGACGGCTATGCGGCCCACTTCAAGCTGCCCCTGCCCCAGGCAGAGCTGCATCATGAGGCGCTCGAATGGGCGACGACGCGCGGCGGCCGCTCCGGCCGTGTCGCCTGGCAATATATCCAGGACCTCGCCGGTCGCCTGCGGATCTCCACAGACAACGCGTGAAACGAAAAAGGCCCGGGACGAACCCGGGCCTTTGGCCATTACCTGGTACGCAAAACCTATTCCAGATAAGTGATCGGATTGACCGGAGCCGCATCCTTGCGGACTTCGAAATGCAGCATCGGGCGGGTGACATTGCCGCTCATGCCCGAGGTGGCGATCGTCTGGCCACGCTGAACCTTCTGGCCGCGCTGGACCGACAGGCTGTCGGCATGGCCGTAGACCGTGACCTTGCCGTCGTCGTGGCGGATCAGAACCGTGTTGCCGAGCTCCTTGAGGCCATTGCCGGCGTAGATGACGACGCCGTTTTCTGCGGCCTTGATCGGTGTACCGGTCGGGACAGAAATCGCGATACCGTCGGAACGCTTGCCGTCGATGTTCGAACCGAAGTTGGCGATGACGGCGCCCCGTGCCGGCCAGCGATACTTGCCGATGCCCGTTGCCTGCGGAGCAGAGGATTCCGGATCGACCGAAGCGACTTCCGAGACCGACTTCGTGGCGGCAGGCGCCTTGTATTCTGCGGGCTGCCCAGATGCCGGAACCGAAGCGGTCTTGACCGGATCAGCGGCAACCGGTGTGGCGGCCGCCTGGCTGGCCTTTGCCGGCAGGGTCAGGGTCTGGCCGATGCGAATCGCACCGGTGGTGAGGCCGTTCGCCTTTTTCAGTTCGGCCGCCGTCACACCATGCTGCTGGGCGATGCGGGCGATCGAATCGCCCGGCTTGACGACATAGGTGCCGGTGCCGGCCCCAGTCGCGGTCTTGCCGGTTGCGGCGAGCGTCGAGGTCTGCTGCTTATCACGCGCACCGGGTACCGTCGGCAGGACGGCAACATTCTGCTGCTGACCGTCGGGCAGACCCGGCTTGCCGCCATCCGGAATGCCGTTGGCATCGGCTGCAGCACGGGCGGCGTTTCCGCCGGCGAGGCTCGGAATGACCACGAGCTGGCCGGTTGCCGCGTCGGAGGACTGAGTCAGGCCGTTGGCCTTCAGGATTTCGCGCTCGGGCACGCCATACCTGTTGGCGAGCGTGCCGATGGTTTCGCCCTGATGCAGGGTGACACGCGTCGCCTTGGCCGTCGACCACTGCCCCGCCTTCGGGGTCGAGCCAGTGACGCTGGGTTCTGCGAGATTTTGCGGCGGCGCACCGAGGCCTGCGGTCTGGGTGCCGTTGCCGGATGGCATTGACGGGAATGGCTGCGCCAGCGCCTGGGCACGCTCGGAATTGTTGCTGGAGGCGGGAGCCGCCATGCCCGACGGAGCGGACAGCTCGGCACGCTGGACGGCAGCCGGCGTGCTTGCGGCGCGGGCTGCGGCCGGCTGATAGGTGTTCTGCTGATACGTGGGGGCCGGCATCGGCTGCGCCATGGCCTGCTGCTGGCCATAGCCACCGCCACCGCCGATGTTTTCGGCTGGCACCGGAGGCTGTTCGCGCAGCGGGGATCGACCGCGCGGAATGGAGGCCGTCGTCAGATTGTCGGTGGAAAAGACCGAAGTGAAGCGCGAAGCATCCGAGCTGCAACCGGCAAGGGCGCCTACCAGGACCATTGCGCCGCATACGCGGACGATCGGCAGTCCAGTTTTTGGCGATACACTTTTACGCATGACTCGACCCACATATGACACAAATTGAAGTGGGATCATTAAAGCGCGTTAGTATTACTGGTCGGTTAACCCGGCTGACTCCGCATGAACTAATTCGACAAGGCGCAGATATGCAGACGTCCGGAAGCGCGTAAAAAACCCTGGATTTTGGGAGAATATGACCGATTTCAGGCTGTGATGCGGCTCACAGATGCCGGGCAATCTTCTGCTGCAGCGGCAGGAAGGGAACCTCGAAGAGGTCCTCGCGCTCGAAGCGGCTGCCGGTTTTGGTGAGGCGTACCATGATGCAGCGGGTCTCATCGACCATCAGGGGAATAAGCAGCATGCCACCCGAAACGAGCTGCTCGGCATAGAAGCGCGGCATGGACGGATAAGCCGCCGTTGCGAAGATGCGGTCAAAGGTCCCCTCGCCCGGCAGACCATTTGCACCATCGGCCTGGCGCAGGATGACGTTGCGCAGCCCCAGGGTCTCGAGCCGCCGCTGCGCACCGGCGATCAGGGTCTTGTAGCGTTCCATGGAGATGACCCGCTCGGAGAGCCTTGCGAGCACCGCCGTGATGAAGCCGCTGCCGGTTCCGACTTCCAGCACGCGGTGTCCGGGCTTGACCTGCAGCTGGCTGAGCAGCTTCACTGTGAGGTCCGCCCCTTCCATGAACTGCCCGCATTCGATCGGAATGGAGCGACTCGAATAGGCGCTCGCCGCATATTCCGGTGGCACGAAAGCCGAGCGCGGCGTCTGCTCGACAGCCGTCAGGAGATCGAGATTGGTCACGCCTTCGGCGCGCAGGCGCAGCACCAGGGCAGCGAAGCCTTCCCGTTCGAGAAGCGCCGATCTCATCCGAGATCCTCCTGCCCGACCGCCTGTGCGATTGCGTCCTGGACGGCGTAATCGGTCATGTCGAGTTTGAGCGGCGTCACGGACACCTTCTTCGCGCGCAAGGCGTGAATGTCGGTGCCGGCGCGGTAATTGCCCTTGCGGTCGCCGAATCGCAGCCAGAAATACGGCAGGCCTCGCCCGTCATGGCGCTCCTCGACCGAAAGGCCGAATTCCAGCTTGCCCTGGGCCGTCACCTCCACACCATCGGCCTCTTCCGGCTCGCAATGGGGAAAATTCAGGTTCAGAAAGGTGCCGGGTGGCAGGTCGACCTTCATCAGCTTGCGCAACAGGTCCGGCGCCAGCGTCTCGGCGACATGCCAAGGAATGGGCGCGCCCGCCTCGTAACTATAGGCCTGGCTCAAGGCGAAGGAGCGCACGCCGTGCACCGTGCCTTCGATGGCACCCGCCACAGTTCCCGAATATGTCACGTCGTCGGCAAGGTTCGCGCCGGCATTTACGCCTGAGAGAACCAGATCGGGCTTGCGGTCGAGAACCTTGCGGATTGCCATGATGACGCAATCGGTCGGCGTTCCGCGCAGGGCAAAGCGCTTTTCGCCGAGTTCGCGCAGCCTCAGCGGTTCCGAGAGCGTCAGCGAATGCGCCAATCCACTCTGGTCGGTCTCGGGGGCCACGATCCAGACATCGTCGGAGAGACTTCGAGCAATCGCCTCCAGGGCAACAAGCCCCGGAGCGTTGATACCGTCGTCGTTCGTCAGCAGAATGCGCATGGCCACTCCGGTCGCGGCGTGATCAGGCCGCCTTCTCGATCTTCTTCAGACCGCCCATGTAGGGCAGCAGGACGTCCGGGACAGTGATCGAACCATCTTCGTTCAGATAATTCTCCATCACCGCGATCAGGCATCGACCGACGGCCGTGCCAGACCCGTTCAGCGTGTGCACGAAGGTCGTGCCCTTCTCTTCCTTGTTGCGGTAGCGGGCATTCATGCGACGCCCCTGGAAATCGCCGCAGACCGAGCAGGACGAAATTTCGCGATAGGTGTTCTGGCCCGGCAGCCAGACCTCAAGGTCATAGGTCTTGCGCGCGCCAAAACCCATATCGCCGGTGCAGAGCGTCATGGTGCGGAAATGCAGGCCGAGCCGCTTCAGCACCTCTTCGGCACAGGCCGTCATGCGCTCATGCTCGGCAACAGAGCTTTCCGCATCGGTGATCGAGACGAGTTCGCACTTCCAGAACTGATGCTGGCGCAGCATGCCGCGCGTGTCGCGGCCCGCCGAACCTGCTTCCGAACGGAAGGACGGGGTCAGTGCGGTGAAGCGCAGCGGCAGCTTTTCCTGGTCGAGGATTTCACCGGCAACGAGGTTGGTCAGCGTCACCTCGGCCGTCGGAATGAGCCAGCGGCCATCGGTGGTCTTGAACAGGTCTTCGGCAAATTTCGGCAATTGGCCGGTGCCATACATGGCATCGTCGCGCACCATCAGCGGCGACGACACTTCCGTGTAGCCGTGTTCGCTCGTGTGAAGGTCGAGCATGAACTGACCGAGCGCGCGCTCGAGCCCCGCAAGCTGGCTCGTCAAAACGGTAAAGCGGGCGCCAGACAGCTTGGCGGCGCGCTCGAAATCCATGTAGCCGAGCGCTTCTCCGATTTCGTAGTGCTCGAGCGGCTTGTGGTTCCACATGGGCTTTTCACCAACCACGCGGGCAACCACGTTGTCGTGCTCGTCCTTGCCAACGGGAACGTCGTCGTGGGGAATGTTCGGGATGCGCGAGAGCGCGTCGTTCAACTCGGCGGTGAGCTGGCGCTCTTCCTCTTCGGCTGCCGGCAACGTGTCCTTGAGCGAGGCCACTTCGGCCTTCAGCTTTTCGGCAAGCTCCATATTCTTCTGCGCCATGGCGGCGCCGATGTCCTTGGAAGCCGCATTGCGGCGCGACTGCATGTCCTGCATCGACTGGGCGACCGCGCGGCGCTTCTGGTCGAGGGCGATCAGGGAGGCCGCCAGCGGTTCTGCGCCGCGCTTGGCAAGCGCCGCGTCCAGGGCCTCGGGATTGTCACGGATCCACTTGATATCGAGCATCGTCGTTCCAGGTCTTGAGTTTCGACCGGGATCGGAGCTGGCCGGCGGCCACGTCCGGCCCCATGTCGGCATGGGTTGAAGCGGTGGCTCGGCGGCCGTTTCTGCCGCCTACTCCGTCTCGGTCTCCACCACCTCGGCGCTTTCCGCCTTGGCCCGGTTCCGTTCGACGAGTCGCGCCGCGTAGATAGCCACCTCGTAGAGAAGGATTGTCGGCAGTGCAAGACCGATCTGGGACAGCGGATCGGGCGGCGTGAGCACAGCTGCGACAATGAAGGCCACGACGATAAAGTACTTGCGCTTGTCGGCGAGCCACTGGCTTTCCAGGATGCCGACACGCACCAGCAGCGTGGTGATGACGGGAAGCTGGAAGACGAGGCCGAAGGAAAAGACCAGCGTCATGATCAGGCTCAGATATTCCGAAACCTTGGGCAGCAGCGAAATCGCCACCTCGCCCTCGCCGGGGCTCTGCTGCATGGCGAGGAAGAACCACATCACCATCGGCGTGAAGAAGAAATAGACCAGCGAAGCGCCAATCAGGAACAACACAGGCGACGCGATCAGGAACGGCAGGAAGGCCGCCCGCTCGTTCTTGTAGAGGCCCGGCGCCACGAACTTGTAGACCTGCGAGGCGATCACCGGGAAAGCGATGACCATGGCGCCGAAGGCCGCCACCTTCACCTGGGTGAAGAAGAATTCCTGCGGTGCTGTGTAGATCAGCTCCGCCTTGGTCACATCGAGACCTGCCCAGACCACCGCCCACTTGTAGGGCACGACCAGCAGGTTGAAGAGCGGCTTGGCGAAATAGAAGCATACCAGGAACGCCACGAAGAAGGCACCGAGCGCCCAGATCAGCCGGGTGCGCAGTTCGATCAGGTGTTCGATCAGCGGCTGCGGCTTGTCGTCGATGTCGCCGCTCATGCGCGGTCCTCACTCTTCTTCTGGCGCGGCTTGCGGGCCACGGGTGCGGCAGGCGCGGCTTCGGCCACAACACGCTTGCTTGCGCCGGATTTCGCGGCCGGAGGCTTGGCCGATGCCGGCTTCGCTTTGACCGCTTTGACGCTGGTTGCCACCGGCAGAACCTCAGGCGCGGCGACGACGGCCTTCGAGGCCGAGGCCCGGGGCTTCGACACTTTACCGGCTGCGGAAGCAGGAACAGCAGCCGTTTCACCAACGGCTGCGGCTGCCTTTGCCGTCGACGCCTTGCGCGGCTTCTTCGATGCCGGCGGCACGGGAACGGCGGAGGCCGGCTCGCTCTGGGCGGCCGCCGTCACAGGCGCAGCCGCCGGGCTGAGATCCGGCGGGACAGTGGCAGCACCGGTCGGCAGATCGGGAAGGATGGAGTTTTCCGTCGGGCTCACACCCGCAGCTGCCGCCGCCATCGACGAGGATGCCGGGGTCGGGGTATCGATGCGAGACGACTTCTGCAGGTCGGACTTGATGTCCTGGCCCATTTGCCGGAGCGGATTGAGTGTTTCGCGGATCGAATTCGTCGGGTTGAGCGACTTCAAGTCGTTGACCGTGCTCTTCAGGTCGTCGAGTTCGGCCTCGCGCAGCGCCTCGTCGAACTGGGCGCGGAACTCTCCCGCTGTCTGGCGCAGGCGCTTCGTCATCTTGCCGAAGGCGCGGATCATCGGAGGAAGGTCCTTGGGACCGACCACCACGATCAGGATCACGGCGATCACCAATAGCTCGGTCCAGCCAATATCCAGCATTCAACGGGCTCCTGATGCCGCGCCGTGTCGTCGTCCTGGACGTCCGCGGCCTATCCCATACCTATGCGGGCGGCCCGAAGGGCCACCCGTAATCCGTCAGACAAAGATCGCTTACTTGGTCTCGTCGAGCTTGTGGTCAACGGTCTTCGACGAAGAGGTCGTCGACGGCGCATCATTGTCGTCTTCGTCGCTGATGCCCTTCTTGAAGCTCTTGATGCCCTTGGCGACGTCGCCCATCAGTTCGGGGATCTTGCCACGGCCAAAGAGAAGCAGGACGATCGCCAAGACGATGATCCAGTGCCAAATGCTAAACGAACCCATGCCTGCCACTCCTTAGATTGTCGTTTCCCCGATGTAGGGGGTTTCCGTTGTCTTTTCAAACACCAAAATGTCCTTGGGCTCAACCGCAATCGTTACGTCGCGGACGCCCGGCGACAACATGTCCGCACGGATCCGCGCGCGCACCGGCGACTCGGTGCCGGGCACGGCGAGATCGAGAAGTTCGACCACCCCGAGGAAACGCCGGGCGACGATCCGCGCCGGGATCGGCCCACCACTCTCCCGCACGGAAAGCCCCGACAGACGCACCGCCACCGCCACCTCCGCCCCTTCGGCAATGGAGCCGGAATCGGCGCTGCCCAAGGGGGTCTCGACGCGGCCGCCGGCCACCCGGCCGGAAAATTCATTGATCTCGGAGAAGAAGGCCGCCGCGAAAATATCGCGCGGACGGCGGTAAAGATCGTCGGAGGTGCCGACTTGGACGAGGCGTCCATCCTTCAGCAATGCAATGCGGTCGGCCATGCGCATGGCCTCTTCGGCATCATGGGTGACGACGACAGCAGTCGCGCGGGTTTCACGAAGAATTGCGAGCGTATCGGCGCGCACCGTGTCTTTCAGCCGCGAATCGAGGCCGGAAAACGGTTCGTCCATCAGAAGCACGCTCGGTCGTGGCGCAAGGGCACGGGCGAGTGCCACGCGCTGCTGTTCACCGCCGGAAAGCGCATGCGGATATTTGTCGGCATAATGCGACAGCCCCACCCGCTCCAGCGCCACGCCCGCCTCGGCAATCGCCTCCTTCGCCGGCAGCGCCGTCAGGCCGAAGCGGACATTGTCGAGCACGCTCATATGGGGAAAAAGGGCGAAATCCTGAAACATCAGGCCGATGCCGCGCTTTTCCGGCGGCAGGAACGAGCCGGGGCCGGCCACTTCCCGGTCGTTGATCAGCACCCGACCGCTGGTCTGTGCCTCGATGCCGGCCGCGATGCGTAAAAGCGTCGTCTTGCCCGAGCCCGATGGACCGAGCAGGCACAGCACCTCACCCGGCTCCGCCGTCAGCGACAGACCGCGAATGGTCTCCTTGCCGTGATAGCGATGTCGGATGTCCTCGAATGTCAGACGGGCAGCAAATGTCACGCCCGCCGTCCGTTGACCGTTTCCGTGCCTGGTCTTCGCTGGGTTCATTCCATCGTCCGCGCGGCCGCCCCACCCTTACCGCGACGGCAGGGCCGGACGGGCTGGGTCCGGGAAAAGCCGGTTACCAATTAAAAGCTGACCCTATTCCTCTGCTTCACCGCCCGGAGTCAAGAGGCCGAGCTCTTCCAGATCGAGCTGGGTGATCGGGTCCTCCTCGTCGGTGAGGTCGTCGGAGCCGAGCGGCATGGGGATGTTGAAGTTGGCCGGGATGCGGCCGGAGAGCAGCCCTGCCCCCTTCAACTCTTCGAGACCGGGCAGATCGCGCAGTTCCTCGAGGCCGAAGTGGTCGAGGAAATCGCGGGTTGTGCCCAGCGTCACCGGGCGGCCGGGCGAGCGGCGGCGGCCACGAAAGCGCACCCAGCCGGCCTCCATCAAGACGTCGAGCGTGCCCTTCGAGGTCTGCACACCCCGGATGTCCTCGATCTCGGCGCGCGTCACCGGCTGATGATAGGCGATGATCGCCAGCACTTCGAGGGCGGCACGGGAGAGCTTCTTGACCTCGGTCTCGTCCTTACGGATGGCGAAGGAGAGATCGGCTGCCGTGCGAAACGCCCAGTGGTCGTCGACCTGGACGAGATTGACGCCGCGACCGGCATACTCGTCCTTCAGCTTGTGAAGCACCGCGCGCGCGTCGATGCCGCGCGGCAGGCGCTCCTCGACAAAACCCGTCGACACCGGTTGGGCAGAGGCAAACACCAGGGCTTCGGCGATCCGCAGCGCTTCCGCCTCATGCCGGGCAATGCTCGCCTCATCGATGACGATTTCGTCCTCGTCATCGGCCCTGTCAGTCACGGGCACTGCGTCAACGTCACTCATCGTCCCTCACTCGACCGCATGAAGGGCTTCGGCCTTCGGACCGCCGCGCATGTAGATCGGCTGGAAGGGGCCGTCCTGGCGAATTTCGAGCCGCCCTTCGCGGACCAGTTCGAGGGATGCGGCAAAGGCGCTCGCGATCGCGGTGACGCGATCCTCAGGCGACGCCAGTAAGCGGATCAGGAACTGATCCAAGGCCGTCCAGTCGCCGATCTCGCCGATCATGCGGGTCAGGATGCCGCGCGCATCGGCCAGCGACCACACGCGCCGCCGTTCGATCGTCACCTGGGTCACGGCCTGGCGCTGGCGAAGCGACGCATAAGCCGAGAGCAGATCGTAGAGGCTGGCCTCATAGGCACTGTCGGCGCGGGCCGGCACATGCTCGGGTGCGCCCCGGGCAAAGACGTCGCGGCCCAGCCTATTGCGGTTGATCAGCCGCGAGGCCGCGTCGCGCATCGCCTCCAGACGTTTCAGGCGGAAGGCGAGCTGGGCCGCCATCTCCTCACCCGAGGGTCCTTCGTCCTTGGCCTGCTGGGGAATGAGCAGGCGCGATTTCAGATAAGCGAGCCAGGCGGCCATCACGAGGTAATCGGCCGCCAGCTCGATGCGAATGCGCCGGGCGCTTTCGATGAAGAGCAGATACTGCTCGGCCAGCGCCAGCACCGAGATGCGTGCCAGATCGACCTTCTGGTTGCGGGCAAGATAGAGCAGGAGGTCGAGCGGACCTTCGAAGCCGGCGACGTCGATCAGCAAAGCCGGGTCGCTTGCGGCCCGATCTTCGGCGGTGTCCTGCCACAGGCTGTCCATCGGCGTCGGCGCCGGCGTTTCGGCGTTCGAGGGCCGGTTGATGACAGTCGGATGGACAGGACCACGCACCATCAGGAGACCGCCATCAAGGTTTCAAACTCGTCGCGCAGCGCCTGCTCGTCGGCATCGTCGGACGCGGTGAAGGCCGCTTCCACGGCGTCCGCCCGCGCACGCGCCTTGCCGGAGAGTTCCGACACGGCGGCGGCAACCGCCTGCATCTCGTCCATATGGCCATGGCAATGCAGGACCACGTCCAGAGCGGCCGCGATGCGGACGGCCCGTTCGCCGATCGTGCCCTGTAGCGCGTTCATCGAGATATCGTCCGACATCAGGAGCCCTTCGAAGCCGATGGCCTTGCGGATGATCTCCTCGGTCACGATGCGTGACGTCGAGGCCGGGAAATCCGGGTCGATGTCGGTATACACGACATGGCAGCTCATGCCCATGAGTTCGTTGGCGAGCGCCTTGAACGGCACGAAGTCATGCGCCTCCAACTCGGCGCGCGGCACGGTGACGACAGGCAGATCGTGATGGCTGTCGGCCATGCCACGCCCATGGCCTGGAATATGCTTCATGACCGGCAACACGCCGCCGGCCTTCAAACCATCCGCAGCCGCCTGCCCCATCAGCGCCACCACATGCGGATCATTCGAATAGGCGCGGTTGCCGATGACATTGCTGGCCCCTGCAATCGGGACGTCGAGCACCGGCAGGCAATCGACATTGATGCCGAGCCGGTAGAGATCGAAGGCATGCAGGCGCGACATCAGCCAGGCAGCCCGCAGGCCCCTTTCCGCGTCAGCATCATAGACTGCGCCGAGTTCGGCGCCAGAGGGATAACGTGGCGCGATCGGCTCGCGAATGCGCTGAACGCGCCCGCCTTCCTGATCGATCAGGACGGGTGCATTGCGACCACCCACCGTCTCGCGCATCTCCGCGACCAGATCCTTCACCTGCTCGGCCTCGCCGATATTGCGGCCGAAGAGGATGAAGCCCCAGGGCTGTTCATCGCGATAAAAGGCCTTCTCGTCTGCGGTCAGGCGCTGACCGAGGCAACCGAGGATCATGGCTTTGGCAGGAGAAGACGTCTGGATCATGGGCGAATCATACCGGGGGTCAGAGGAAAGCCGAAGGTGTCGGCGGGAGACGGATGCGGTTCATGCACAAGAAAAAAGGCGGAACACCCGGTTCCGCCTCGTTTTTTTTCTCAAAGGACTGAGCGTGCTTACTTCGAGACCAGGCAGGTACCGCCCGCCGAGCGATATTGCTCGCAGAGCGCCACAGCGGCATCCTTGGTGCCGGCAACGATACGGACACGGTAATAGGTGCCCTTGCCCGGGATGTCAGCCTGGCGGATCTCGTAGGGTTTGCCGGCCAGAACGCCAAACTTCGACGACAGGCTGCGATAGCTGCGCTGGGCTTCGGCCTCCGATGGCAAGGACGCGATCTGGATTCCATAGCTGCCAGCGGGTGCGGCGGCAGGTGCCGCCGCCGGGCTTGCGGCCGCTGTTTCGGTCGGTGCCGGTGCAGGGGTCGCCGCCGGCTTGGACGGGCGCAGATTGCCCTGATCGGTCACGGTGCCAACGACATTCACCGGCTGGTCGGACGGACGCATGGTCGGGATCGGTGCGTTGACGGCCGGAGCGGCATTGTCTTCGACGGCCGAGGCGGCGGCGACCTCGGCAACAGACTGCGGCGCGGTTTCGGCCGTTGCCGTTGCCGGGTTTGTCGCAGGCGCTGTGGACGCCGTGGTCGCAGCCGGCGTGGCCGCTGCGGTATCCGCCGGCGCGTTCGGGTTGACGACCCGTGTCTCCACCGTCTTCACGGCGTCGTTGCTCTTTGCCGAAGGCACGCTCGGAGCGGCCAGAACGGCCGGCGTTGAAGCCGGTGCGGCAGCCGTCGTCGAGGACGGTGCGGTCCCAGCAGGAGCCGTTTCGGCCGGCACTTCCTGCGCCACCAATGTGCCATCGGGACGCACGATCATCGTCCGCACCTTACGCGGCGTGATCGTTGCCGGATCTTCTGCGGCAGCTGCCGTTTCCTGCGGCTGGCCGTCGGGCAGCAGACGCGGATCTTCGGTTTCACCCACCGGCGTTGCCGCAGCGTCGTTTTCACCTTCGAGCGGCATGGTCTCGGGGATCAGGGTCCGCTGCACCACGTCGACCGGCTCCTCTTCCGAGGAAATCAGGCTGGTCTGCTTGGGATCTTCGACGCCGTTGCCGGCCACGCGATCGTAGACGGCCTTGTCCTGGTTGGGAACGGATTTGCCGCCCGGATTTTCCGGCACGATCTTCACCGGCGTCTTGTCGGCAGCGATGATCTGCGGTTCGCCGCCCGACAGGCTACCAACCGCGCCGTTGCCGAGCCAGGCATAAAGGCCACCGGCCCCCGCCAGCAACAGCAACACGGCCGTGCCGGTCATCAGATAAGGCTTGATGCGCCGGAAGCGGAAGCCCTGAGCCTCGCCGGCGATGGTGATATGACCACGGCTTTCGGGGTCGATCGCGCGGGTGGTGCTGAGCGAGCTGCGCAGATCCTCTTCCAGCGCCTTTTCGAAGGCATCGAAATCGTCGAGCGGAGCCGCCGCTGCGCGCGCGGGCGGAGTGTCGGCCACAACACGGCTGTTGCCGAAGGTCTTTGCCGGCGTCGGCGGTGCAACCGGCTCTTCAAACAGCGTCGCCAGTTCGGCATCGATATCGATGTCGTATTCCGACTGAACCGGGACCGCCGGGCGGTTTTCGGTGACGGGCACCTCAGGCACGTCCAGCGCACCCACGCTTTCGAGATGATCTTCCTGCTCGGAGATTTCCGAAGGATCGAAACCGAAGCCGTCATCGACGGAATAGGCTGGCGGGACATAAGCCTGCTGGACAACAGGCTGCGGGGCCGGTGCCAGCGGTTGGGCAACGGGTTGCGGCCGTGCAGGCGCCGTCACGGCAGACGGCGCATAGCTGCCGGCATCTGGGGTGAAGCGCATGTCCGGTTCGACACGACGGGGAGAAACCGGTGCTGCAACCGAAGGCCAGGCTGCGGCAACCACAGGCGCGGCAGCAGCAGTGACGGCGGCATAGGCCGGTGCGGCCGGTTCGATCGCCAAAGGCTTTGCAGCCGGCGCAACGGGCGCCACAGGTTCGATTTCCGAGAGATCGAGCGCCAGATCCAGTTCATCCAGCTTCAGCTCGAAATCCTGATCGCCGAACGGATCGAAATCATCGTCCGACACCGGCTCGGCAACATTCCTGGCTGGTGCCGTCGCGTTGGCGGACGGTGCAGCATCCAGTTCATCGTCAAGCGACAGGTCTGCGGAAAAGTCGAAGGAGAAATCCGGCTCGTTGCGGGTGGTTACCTGCGGGGCTGGCTCCGCTTTCGGCGCAGCAGCGAAGGATCCGGTACCGGCAGCCTCGACCGGCAGATCGGCCAAATCAGGACCAACGATGCTCGACGTCTGCCCCTCAGGCTCACCAAAGGAGAAAGCGCCCGTCGCCCATTCGAAGACGGGTTCCTGGCTGACGGCGGGCGCGGCCACCGGCTGCGCCTCGACCTTGGCGACAACAGGTGCCTCAACCTCGGGGGCAAGCGCTTCGATGCGCGGCGACAGTTCGGGCTCTGCGCGACGAACCGGCTGAACCTGCGCCGAAAAATTGGCAAGCGGCAGTCGCAGACGGGGCTGCTCGACCTGATGCGACGGCACAGGGCGAATATCGGCATCGGCGACGGCCAGCTCGAGTTCGTCCGCAAGATCGTAGGAAATGGCAGGCTCAGGCGCCGCCTGCACCTCCGCCACCAGCGGCTCGTCATACCGCTCGACGGCAGCCGAAGAGACCGGCGGAGCATAAGACGGAATATCGACGTCGAAGTCGGGCGCGGCAGGTTCGAAGCTCGGCTCTTCGCGCATCGAGACCTGCACCGGAGAGATGGGCGCGTGCGGAACGACAGGCTCCGGCGCGCGCATGTCCGGCATGGACGACGAAGGCTGCTCATAGCCTTCGAACTCGCGCATCAGCTCGTCTTCAAGATTGAATTCGCTCGACGACATGTCAGGCGCGGGCGGCAGCGACACAACAGGCTCGCGCTTCAACGGCTGATCAAAGCCGACAATACGGGCAAGCTCCGCCAACGGATCGTCATCCGCGAAACCATCGCCCTGCGATCGAATGCTGTTTGCAGCCTGCTGCTGTACCATACCCTGTTCCACTCACTTACGCGACCATACGCCTGCCAGCGCAATGTGGGGAATTGGTGACACTGCTATCGCATCTCAACCGGTGCTTCGGTGCCCGTAATGGCCAGTCCCGATTTCAACACGGAGGCGACAGCATGCACCAGCCCAAGCCTGGCGATGGTTAATTCTCTATGTTTATCGTTAACAAAGCGTAATTCGGGCGAATCCTTGCCCTTATTCCAGTGCGTATGCAGCGAGCTTGCCAGATCATGCAGGTAAAATGCAAGTCGATGCGGCTCTTGCGACAATGCTGCCGCCTCGATCAGGCGCGGATATTCGGCCAGTTTCGCCACCAGAGCCAGTTCCGTCGGATCTTCGATCTGTCCCATTACGGCACCGGCGAGGTCGAGTGTCTCGATCTCGAGATCGGGGAAGGCTTCCTTCGCCTGGCGCAGAATCGACATGCAACGGGCATGAGCATACTGCACGTAGAAGACCGGATTGTCCTTTGACTGCTCCGTCACCTTGGCGAAGTCGAAGTCGAGCGGTTCGGAATTCTTCCGGTAGAGCATCATGAAACGCACCGAATCGCGGCCGACTTCCTCGACCACTTCGCGCAATGTCACGAAATCGCCCGAGCGCTTCGACATCTTCACCGGTTCGCCGTCACGGTAGAGCTTGACCAGCTGGCACAGCAGCACGGTCAGCTTCGACTTGCCTTCGGACACAGCCCGGTTCACGGCCTCGAGCCGCTTCACATAGCCGCCATGGTCGGCGCCGAGCACATAGATCATCTCGGAGAAGCCGCGATCGAACTTGTCCTTGAAGTAGGCCACGTCGGCGGCGAAATAGGTGTAGGAGCCATCCGACTTCATCAGCGGCCGGTCGATGTCGTCACCCACTTCGGTCGAGCGGAACAGCGTCTGCTCGCGATCTTCCCAGTCTTCCGGCAGCTGGCCCTTCGGCGGCGGCAGCGTGCCGCGATAGACGTGGCCCTTGAAGGTGAGGTCATTGATCGCGGTGCGGATCTTCGCGGCATTGCTGGCATGCAGCGTGCGCTCCGAGAAGAAGACGTCGTGATGGACGTTGAGCGTCGCCAGATCGTCGCGGATCATCGCCATCATTGCGGCGATCGCCTTCTCCTTGACGATCGCAAGCATCTCGTCTTCCGGCATGGTCAGGAGCTTGGTGCCGTATTCGGCGGCGAGCTCCTTGCCGACCGGAACGAGGTAGTCGCCCGGATAGAGGCCGGCCGGGATCTCGCCAATATCCTCACCCAGCGCTTCGCGATAGCGCAGGAAGGCTGAGCGCGCGAGAACGTCGATCTGCGCGCCGGCATCGTTGATGTAATATTCCTTGGTGACCTCGTATCCGGCAAAGCCCAGCAGGTTTGCCAGCGTGTCGCCAACCACGGCGCCACGGCAATGGCCGACATGCATCGGCCCCGTCGGGTTCGCCGAAACATATTCGACATTGACCTTGTGGCCCTTGCCAACTGGCGAGCGGCCGAAATCGGTGCCTTCCCGGATGATGGTGGCGAGCAGCCGCTGCCAATAGGCAACCGACAGGCGGATGTTGATGAAGCCGGGGCCGGCCACACCCACATCTGCAATGTCAGGATCCTGCTTCAGCTTCTCGCCGATCAGATCGGCCAGCGCGCGCGGGTTCATGCCCATGCCCTTGGCCAGCACCATGGCGGCATTGGTCGCGGCGTCGCCATGGCTCGGATCGCGCGGCGGCTCGACCACGATGCGGCTGAAGTCGAGGCTGTCGCGCTTCTCGCGCACGACCTCGATCTCGTCGAGCGCTGCTTTGATCCGGGTTTCGAAATCGGCGAAGAGGTTCATGGCATATCCCTGCATGCAGGCGGATTTCCGGCTGCATTCCTTCAGAATTTGTCGGCTGACTATCGTAATTCAGGAGTCCGGTCAAACAGCTCGCGATGCACGCGCACCGCGTAGGTGTCCGTCATGCCCGCAAGATAGTCGGCAACATGGCGTGCCTTCTGGCCGTCGTTCAGGCCCGAAATATGGTTCACCCAGAAGTGACTCTTCATCAGCTTCGGATCGGCCATATAGGCGGTGAAGAGATCGGTGACGATCTCGGCCGCTGCCGCGCGGATTCGCATGATGTCGGGGTGCCGGTAGATCCGGCTGAACAGCAGTTTCTTGATCGCCTTGTCGGTTTCGGCCATCTGGTCGGAAAAGGTGGCAATCGTCATCGAGGCCGCGCGCACATCCTCGACGCTTTGCGGCTCGACCGTCCTCAGTCGATCCTGAGCCACGCCGATCACATCCTCGACCATGCGGGTGATCTGCCGGCGCATGATCTCGTGGGTGAACCTGTCAGGGTCGAGATGCGGATAGCGATCGCGGACCTCTTTCATCAGACCGGCGAGGAAAGGCACGTCTTCCAGCATCTCGAAATTGAGATAACCGGAGCGCAGGCCATCGTCGATGTCATGCGTGTTGTAGGCGATGTCGTCGGCGATCGCCGCGACCTGGGCCTCAAGTCCGGCAAAGCTCGACAGCTCCAGATCGTGGATCTCGCAATAGTCGAGGATCGGCTGCGGAACCGGGCCGCGCGTCCCCTGCCCGTCCTTGGTCAGCAGCGGACCATTGTGCTTGACCAGGCCTTCCAGCGTCTCCCAGGTGAGGTTCAGCCCGTCGAAATCGGCATAACGCCGCTCCAGCTTGGTGACGATGCGCAGCGACTGGGCATTGTGATCGAAGCCGCCATAGGGTTTCAGCACCTCGTGCAGCGCATCTTCGCCCGTGTGACCGAAAGGCGTGTGACCGAAGTCGTGGACAAGGGCCACGCCTTCCGCGAGATCCTCGTCGAGCTTCAGGGCACGCGCCAGCGCACGGGCGATCTGGGCCACCTCGATCGTGTGGGTAAGACGGGTGCGGTAGTGATCGCCATCCGGGCCGATGAAGACCTGGGTCTTGTGCTTCAGGCGGCGAAAGGCAGTCGTATGGACGATCCGGTCCCGGTCGCGCTGAAACTCGGAGCGCGTGAGGCTGCCGCCCTCTTCGAAGAGCCGGCCACGGCTTTTCCACGGATCGGTGGCGTATACCGCCCGCTGCCCGGTGCCGAATCCCAGTGCTGCTTGATCGATCGTCATGCCTGTGCCGCCTGCTCCCCATTGACGCAACTCTTGTGCCTTCATACCTATAGCGGACAAAGCCGCAAGGCGATGCGGGTTGCGAACCGATTTCGCGCCGCCGCGCCGGATCAAAAATCGCGCTTTTGCGTGACAATGCGGTGATTTGCGAAGAAAAGACCGTTTTCACCGGGCCTTGAACCCGGCAGGAGGCCGAATGAGCACCGAGACCGTCACCCTTTCCGAAGCCGCAGCGAAGCGAATCGCTGCGATCGTCGCGGCCGATGCCGACAAGCAGGCGCTGCGCGTCTCCGTCGAAGGCGGCGGCTGTTCCGGCTTTTCCTACAAGTTCGACCTCGACCAGCAGCCGGCAAATGACGATATCGTCATCACCCGCGATGGTGCCACCGTGCTGATCGATCCCGTTTCGCTGATCTATATGGCCGGATCGGAAATCGACTTCGTCGACAACCTGCTTGGCCAGTCGTTCCAGATCAAGAACCCCAATGCGGTGGCGAGCTGCGGCTGCGGCACCAGCTTCTCCGTGTGAGTGATGATGAAAATAGCCACCTGGAACATCAACGGCGTCAAGGCGCGCATCGAGAACCTGTGCCAGTGGCTTAAGGACAGCCAGCCCGACATCGTCTGCCTGCAGGAAATCAAGTCGGTCGATGAGGGGTTTCCGAGACTCGAGATCGAAGCGCTCGGCTATCACGTCGAGACGCATGGCCAGAAGGGTTTTAACGGCGTCGCGATCCTCTCCAAGCTGAAGCCGGATGAAGTGAACCGCGGCCTGCCGGGCGACGACACCGACGAACAGGCCCGGTTCATCGAAGGCGTCTTTTCCGTCGATGGTGGCGTCGTGCGCGTCTGCTCGCTCTATCTGCCCAATGGCAACCCGTCCGACGATCCGGTCAAATACCCTTACAAGCTTGCCTGGATGGCGCGTCTCGAAGCCTTCGCGCGCGACCGCATGGCGCTCGAGGAGCCGTTGATCCTGGCCGGCGACTACAATGTCATCCCCGAACCGCATGACGCCAAGGACCCGAGCCAGTGGGTGACCGACGCGCTGTTCCTGCCCCAGACGCGGGCCGCCTTCCGGCGGCTGGAAAACCTCGGCTTCGTCGATGCCGTTCGCGCCACAACGGACGAGGCGCCTCTCTTTTCCTTCTGGGATTATCAGGCCGGCGCCTGGCAGAAAAACAATGGCATCCGCATCGATCACCTGATGCTGTCGCCGGAAGCGTCCGACCGGCTGCGTTCGGCCGAGATCGAAAAACATGTGCGGGCCTGGGAAAAGCCGTCGGATCATGTGCCTGTCGCCGGCTATTTCAACTTCTAGATCATTTCCGTATTTCATGGAAACACAGAAATGATCTAACCCTTTGTTATTACGCAATTCCGGACGCGAAACCGATTTCCACTTTCGCTGGAATTGCTCTAGACACCCGCCTGACGATATCGCGAAAACGCAAAAAGGACGCCCAGCCGGCGTCCTTTTTTGTTTTCCATGCCCCTTCGCGGAGCCTGGTTTCCACCAGAGCCGGACGTCAGTCGCCCTGTTCGTAGACCTTCGGTGCGAGCACCACGGCGACGCGCCGATCTTCCTCCGACGCCAGGGAGAAAGCGTGCTCCTGCAGATCCTGCATCCAGGGACAATCCTTGGGATTGCAGCGATCCAGCGCCGCCGTCAGGAAAGCGAGACCGCGAACCGTCTGACCCTCTTCGAAGAGCACATTGCCAAAGACGGACATGGCGCCGGCATGGCCGCTCTTGCGGGCAAGGTTCAGCCACTTCTTGGCCTGCTGGACGTTGACGCTGCCGCCCTCGCCCGCCAGGATCATGCGGGCTAGCTGAAACTGCGCCTCCGGCACCCCGAAGGTCGAGGCCACCTGGAAATAGATCTGGCGCGCCTGGGCGAGATCGGCCTTGACCGGCGTCTCGGGAATACCCTGGCGATAGTAGCGGGCCAAAGACAGAAGCGCATTGACGAAGAAGCCGGTGTCTTCCGAACCGGGTTCGATCCCCTGGTTGGCGATTTCGGCATAGATCTTGAAGGCTTCGAAGTCGTTCTCAACGACCCCGTCACCGGCGGCATACATATTGGCGAGCGCCCAGCGCGAACCGGTATGGCCCTTCTCGGCCGCGTAGCGATAGGCTTCGACGGCCTCCTGCTTCTGGCCCTTCTTGTAGGCGTTGAAGCCGAACTTGAAGAGATCGAATGGGCCGGACTCCTTGTTGACGCCGGCATTCATGTCGAAGGCCTGTGCCGACGGGCTCAGAGACAGCAGAAATGCGGTCGCCGTCAGAAGTAGAGCCGAAGACTTCCAGTCCCTTATCCGCATGGTTGCGTCGTTCTTCCAAGACATGACTGACATCACGACACCCGCCTCGCCGCCATGGCCAGACCAAATGCGTCCGATGTGAAGATACCGCAAGATGGATGAACGGAGGGTTCATAACCAATCTCGATATCATGGCGATCGATGCGCCACCGTTGCTTATCATCTAACATGACGAAGAGAGTAGAACCGATTTCCGGCAAGACTGGGACGCTCGATATTTCGTGCATCCGTTCGTTGTCCGGAACCACCGACCGCTCCCCGAAAGCGACCGAAACCATTTGTATTCGAACCCTATTTTCGCCCCTGAGGCTCATTCTCAACTCACACACCACCCGAAGGCCACCCGCCGGAAACAGCGCCCCGCCGTCTCTGGGGATCACCGGTGCTCTTCGTTTGTGGCGGGAAATGGACAAATTGGGCGCAACCCGATCCTGCCATCAAGGATAGAGTCAATGTTGCAGAATCAACACATTCCGGAAAGCTGAAAAACACGTGAGGCCTGGCCGAAACGAATGAAGCCCGGACAAGCCGGGCTTCGATCAACGGTTTAAACGAAGATCAGAAGGAGATCTTGTAGGAGGCGCTGACGGCATA
This sequence comes from Rhizobium sp. AG855, assembly GCF_003610655.1. Taxonomy (NCBI): domain Bacteria; kingdom Pseudomonadati; phylum Pseudomonadota; class Alphaproteobacteria; order Hyphomicrobiales; family Rhizobiaceae; genus Rhizobium; species Rhizobium sp. AG855. The sequence goes on from NZ_RAQG01000003.1 coordinate 1,811,477, forward strand.
GGCCCAGTCGCCACCCACGGTGGCATTGAAGTCTGCGCCTTGAGCCGTGGACTGCGAGCCTTCCGTCAGGTAGGTCGCGGCCGCACCGAGACGAACCACACCGGGGCCAGCCTTGATCTGCGTGCCGGCACCGATCGTCCAGGTGTCGGTCATGATGTCGGCACCCGTGCCAACGCCACGATCCCAGGTCAGGCTGATCGCACCGGAAATCTTATCCGTAAAGTTGTGGCCAACGCCGCCGGAAATGGTCCAGCCATCCTGCCAGAAGAAGTCCTTGGTCTGCGGACCAAGGCCGGTAATCCGGTAATTCAACGTCTGCAGGACGCTCCAGTCGGTCCATTTGACCGAGCCGAAGGCGAGCCAGTCAGGCGCAATACCGCTTTGCAGGCTCAACTCGAGCGACTGGGGCAGCGTGCCGTTGCCGGTCGAGGACAGCTGAGTGCCCAGCGGGATCGGCCCGCCGAAGGCGCCCGGAAGACTTGCGAGCGGGGCGGCAGACGTGAAGACGCCTTCCGCATCATGCTCTACTTTCGAGCGGTACATGAGTTCGGCCCGCAGCGCATATTCCTTGATCTCATAGGCGGCGCCGAAACGGTAACCCATCTCGCCGTCGTCGCGCAGGTTCAGCGTGCCATAGTCCTTGACCTCAGTGTAATCGAAGGACTGCGTGAACAGGCCGCCGAGAACCGAGAACCGACCCTGGCCAGCATCCACGCTCACGGCGCAAGTGCCGCCGAGTTCAGTGGTCTTGAATTGCGATGAGAGAACTGCGTTACCGCCGATAAACAGCGGGATCTTGCCGGCGCCGACCGGCGCAAGAATGGCCTCGGCTCTATCGGCGTTGCGGTCCGCCGCCCGAGCATCGGCGCCATATTCGGACTTGGCACCGAAAGGTTCGGTATAGGTCAGGGCGCAGGAAAAGTTATCCGATACGCGGAACTTGGCCGAGAAGCTCGGAATGCTGTAGTTCTGGGTGAAATCGTCGTCACTGGTGCTGGCACCGTTGATCGAGTCGTAACCGCGCTGCGGCATGACATAGACATAGCCGGCGCGCGCCGCGATATCGCCATCCTCATAGAGAATGTCCGTATCTGCCTCACCGCGCGAGAAGCCACCGGCCTGCGCTCCTCCCACAAAGGCGCAAGCGGCAATCAGTCCGAGGGCGGTCGTCTTTTTCAGGTTGTTCGCCATGTCTCTCCCCAATTCAGGCAAAACTGTGATTTGCCATACTAGACATGTGCGACAGAATGACAATCGGGTTGCATTTGTCAGCGCGGTCCACCAGTGCCGAAATTTTTACGTAATTTATTTGACGAACACGTCAAACGGCGGCCCGCTTGGATGATTATTGCGCCAAATGCCGATTTTTTGGCCAGACAGAGAATGATGTTTCGCTTGCGACACTGCCTGTTGCGTGACAGCCACATCGCATAGCTTCATCTGACGAAGATCAAAGACGGCGAAAAATCGACGCCACCCACCAAAAATCAAGGGGATATATCTGGTTATCGTGCGGACTCGAACATTCCGACGACGGCCTGCCTCCCTGCTCGGCCGAAGGCACAACGGAAAAGGGCCAGGCGTTGCCGCCCGGCCCTTGGAAATCCATTCCTTTTGAGGGGGGATCAGATCGCCTCGATAACCCGCTTCAGAGCCGTTTCCAGGTTGGCCTTCTGAACTTCCAGTTCCTGGTAGCGCTCGCGTTCGGCAGCAACCACCTCCGGATTGGCATTGGCGACGAATTTCTCGTTGCCCAGTTTGCCTGCGATGCGGGCCATTTCCTGGTCGACCTTGCCGATCGCCTTTTCAATGCGGGCTTTTTCCGCGTTGAGATCGATCAGCGCACCGAGCGGCAGGCAGGCGGTGGCCTCACCCACCACGATCTGGGCTGCGCCCTTGGGCGCCTCCTCGGCGATTGCAATCGTCTCGACGCGGGCAAGCCGCTTGATCGAGGCTTCATGGCGCGACAACCGCTCCTGGGTCACGCCGTTGGCACCGACCACCACCAGCGGAGCGACAGCGCCCGGGGGCACGTTCATTTCGGAACGCGCCGAACGGATGCCGGTGACGAGGTCGATCAGCCAGTTGATGTCGGCGGCCGAGTTTTCGTCCGAAAACTCCGGCGTCGGCCAGTCAGCATGGCAAAGCAGGGTGTCACGCGAAGCGCCCTCGCCGGCTGTGTGGGCCCAGAGTTCTTCGGTCATGAACGGCATGAAGGGATGGAGCATCTTGTAGATCTGCTCCAGGACATAGGCCGCACAGGCCTGCGCTTCGTTCTTCGCCAGTTCGTCCTCACCCATGAAGACGGGCTTCAGCAGCTCGAGATACCAGTCGCAGAACTGGTTCCAGACAAAGCGGTAAAGGCTGCTGGCCGCATCGTTGAAGCGGTAGCTTTCGATCGCCTCGGTGACTTCGCGCTCGGTGCGCGCCAGTTCTGTGAGGATCCAGCGGTTGATGGCCAGCGAGGTCGTTTCCGGCAGGAAGGCCGAATCGGCCTTGACGCCGTTCATCTCGGCAAAGCGCGTGGCGTTCCACAGCTTGGTGCCGAAGTTGCGGTAGCCGGCGATGCGGGCCGGGTCGAGCTTCACGTCGCGACCTTGCGCTGCCATGATCGCCAGCGTGAAACGCAGGGCGTCGGCACCGTATTCGTCGATCAGTTCCAGCGGGTCGATGACGTTGCCCTTGGACTTCGACATCTTCTGGCCGTTCTTGTCGCGAACCAGGGCATGGACATAGACCGTGTGGAAGGGCTCGACCGGCGTGCCGTCCTCGTCCTTCATGAAGTGCAGGCCCATCATCATCATGCGGGCGACCCAGAAGAAGATGATGTCGAAGCCGGTGACCAGCACGTCGGTCTGATAATACTTCGCCAGTTCCGGCGTCTCGTCCGGCCAGCCAAGTGTCGAGAAGGGCCAGAGCGCCGATGAGAACCACGTGTCGAGCACGTCCTCGTCGCGGGTCAGGATCTCGCCCGGTGCGAAGTTTTCGAGCTTCTCCTCGACCCAAGCCTTCCACGGGCCTTCATGGGCGATGTAGTGCTGGATCGCCGAATGCAGCGCCTCTTCCTCGGTCTTTTCGACGAAGACCTGCCCGTCCGGGCCATACCAAGCCGGGATCTGGTGCCCCCACCAGAGCTGGCGGGAGATGCACCAGGGCTCGATATTCTCCATCCACTCGAAGTAGGTCTTTTCCCAGTTCTTCGGAACGAAGTTGGTGCGGCCTTCGCGAACCGAAGCAATCGCAGGTTCGGCCAGCGTCTTTGCGTCAGCAAACCACTGGTCGGTCAGCATCGGCTCGATGACGACGCCGGAGCGGTCGCCAAAGGGCTGCATGATCTTCTTGTTTTCGACGAAAGGAATGTCATTGCCTTCGGCGTCCTTCACCGTGACGGCGAGCCCTTCGGCATTGATCGCATCGATGATGCGCTTGCGGGCTTCGTAGCGGTCGAGCCCGCGATAGTCGTCGGGCACGAGATTGATGTCGTCGACTTCTGCCTCGTTCGGCAGATGGCCGGTCTTGGCGATGTCGAGTGCCCGCGCCGCGTAGACTGCGTAGTCCTCGCCGTCGTCGCGCATCTTCGCCTGGGTATCCATCAGGCGGTAGAGCGGGATCTTGTTGCGGCGGGCGACCTGATAGTCGTTGAAATCATGCGCGCCGGTGATCTTGACGGCACCCGAACCGAATTTCGGATCCGGATACTCGTCGGTGATGATCGGGATCAGGCGGCGATGTTCCTTCGGCCCAACAGGGATTTCGCAAAGCTTGCCGACGATCGGCGCATAGCGTTCGTCCGAGGGGTGGACGGCAACGGCGCCGTCACCCAGCATCGTCTCAGGACGCGTGGTGGCGATCGAGATGTAGTTGCGCTCCTCCTGGAAGGTGACGTTGCCTTCCTCGTCCTTCTCGACATAGGTATAGGTCGCACCACCGGCGAGCGGATACTTGAAGTGCCACATATGGCCTTCAACTTCCTTGTTCTCGACCTCGAGATCGGAAATCGCCGTCTCGAACTTCGGGTCCCAGTTGACCAGGCGCTTGCCGCGATAAATCAGGCCTTCCTTGTAGAGCGTGACGAAGACTTCGAGCACGGCCTGAGAGAGCCCCTCGTCCATGGTGAAGCGTTCGCGCGACCAGTCGCAGGAGGCGCCGAGGCGCTTCAACTGGTTGAAGATCAGGCCGCCCGATTCTTCCTTCCACTCCCAGACACGCTCGATGAAGGCCTCGCGGCCCATGTCGCGGCGCGAGAGGTTCTGGCCGTTTTCGGCGAGCTTGCGCTCGACGACCATCTGCGTCGCGATACCGGCATGGTCCATGCCCGGCTGCCACAGCACGTCCTTGCCGCGCATGCGCTCGAAGCGGACCATGATGTCCTGCAGCGTGTTGTTCAGCGCGTGGCCCATGTGCAACGAGCCGGTCACGTTCGGCGGCGGGATCACGATGGTGAAGGTGTCCTCGCCCGGCTTCGCATTGGCGCCGGCGCGAAACGCATCCGCGTCTTCCCAGGCTTTGGCGATCTTCGGTTCGACGGCGGCTGAATCATAGGTCTTTTCGAGCATTTTCCGACCGGTTTCTTCGAGTTCTGGATGTGGGTTGGTAAATAGGACTGGCAAAACCAAGTCAATAAAAAAGGCCGCTCTTTCGAGCGGCCCATGATCCCCAGGGGGACTTCAATCAGCGCCGCGGACCGCGGGCGACACGTTCGATCTCCTCGCGCACGAGGCGTTCGACCAGGGTCGGCAGATTGTCGTCCAGCCAGTCCTTGAGCATCGGACGCAGCATTTCCTCGGCCATCTCGTCGAGCGAGCGACGCTCCTGGCCGTCGATGGCAGCGGCGAGATCCGAGAAGGAACGGGAGACCTGTTCGACGGTTGCTGCTGAAACCAGGGCCGTCAAATCAGTACCGGCACTCGACAGGGGCGCATCTTCGACCACAGGTTCCGGCCTCGGTTCGGCGGCCAGATGCATGGCGATCGCATCGAAGGATGGCGCGCGCGGTTCTTCACGCTGCATCTCCAACTGCATTTCGGGCATGTCCCGACGTTCCGGCTCGATCACCGGTGCCTGGCTCGTCGCCTGAGGGGCGGCCGGCATCATGGCAGGGGCCGGGCGCGCGGGCACGGGTTCGGCGGCAACAGGGGTTTCGGGTGCCTGCGGGGGTCTGACCGCCACCGGGGCCTGCTTGATCTCGACCGAAATCGACGGCCGGAGCTGCGGGGCGCGCAGTTCGGCAAGCCGCGCGGTCATCAGCGGGCTTTCACCGCGCGAGGGCTGCATGTCACGGGGAGCGGCCATCGGCTGTTCGACAGCGGGCGCGGCGGTTACCGGCGCGGCGACGGCGGCTGACGGCTGAACCGGACGTTCGGTGCGCTCGGAGGCGGAACGGACACGGGCAGCGAGATCGGCCAGCGAAACGCTGCGGGATGCTTCCGGCTGGACCTGAGCCTCGACGCGCTGCGGTGCCGGCGCGGCCGGTCCGGGATCGTTTGCGGGGGTGAAATCCACGCTTTCATAGCTGAAATCGACTTCGGCCTGGCGCAGAGCCGGCGCATGAGCGCCCTCGTCCATCTCGTCGCTGTCACTCGCGAAGGTTTCGCCCGAAACCGGGTCATTGCTTTCGATGATCCGGCGGATCGATGCCAGGATCTCTTCCATGGACGGTTCACGCGCTACGCTTGGCTGAGCCATACTAATCCCCGTTGTCCTCAAGATCATCGGCGACGACCTTGCCGCCAACCGATTCGCGCTCACCCTAGGATACGCGCCTCAGGAAAAAAATCACGCAGGCTCCCGCAATTGGCGTGATGCACAGCTTTGTTCGCCCAGAACGCAAAAGGCCCGCACGCAGCGGGCCTTCGGCAGTTTCATGGGGACACCCGTCAGAAGACGAATTCGGCCGCCTTGCGGAAGCCCGGCAGCGGTTTGACCGCAGCATTGAAATATTCGGTGTAGGACACCGTGCCGCCGGCCTTCACATAAAGACGGGCACGCGCCGCATTGCCATACCCCACGACGGCGACGAGACGGCCGCCTTCGCGCAGCTGGCCGAGCAGCGCATCCGACAGATGCTCCACCGCGCCGTTGACGAAGATCACGTCATAGGGCGCCTCGGCCGGATAGCCGGCTTCGAGGTTGCCAGCGACGACCGCGACATTGTCGTAGCCGAGCGAGGAGAGCTTTTCGGTCGCACGCAGCACCAGCGCCTCGTCCGATTCGACCGCCACGACGGAGCCTGCGACCAGCGACAGAAGAGCTGCCGCATAACCGGCGCCACAGCCGATTTCGAGCACGAGGTCGTCCTTGGTGATGGCCGCCAGCTGCAAAAGCTTGGCAAGCGGCGACGGCTCCATGATGTAGCGCGCCGGATTGCCGTTGGCAGCCGGGGCAACCTGCATGTCCTCGTCGATATAGGCGAGCGGCTTCAGTTCCGCCGGAACGAAGGCTTCACGGGGCACCGAAAGGAAGGCCGTCAGCACCGAGTGGGACGTGACGTCCGTGGTCCTGATCTGGTTGTCCACCATCTTGGTGCGTGCTGCTGCGTAATCCATCATGTCCTGTCGCCCCATCTCGGCCGGTCGGGTTTTCCCCCGTGTCTTTAATTGCAGGGCGAGCGCCTTTCAAGTCACGGGCAGGCTTCGGGAACAGATTATCATTGCACGCCCTCAGACCCGCCCGCCAAAAAGGGCGTCACTCTGCGATCGTGTAGCTGCCGGTCTCGCAGAAATCGACCTTGTCGCGCAGGTCGTAGTAGCTGTCACCCTCGAAGACCACCCGGATCCTGTAGACACAGGCATCGGTGCCGTCGTCGATGGTCAACTGCCGCGACTTTCCGCCATAGAGCCCCTTCTTGCGCAGAAGCTCGACGCTCTTGCCGCCATCGACCGGCGAGACGTGAACCTGCACGACCATGTTGGACGTCTTGTTTTCAAGCGTGAAGGACAAAGTTTCCGCCGAAGCGGCAAGTGGCACGGACAGAAGAAAGGCGGTTGCAAGAACAGAGACGGCGGCGCGCATGTGTAAAACTCCCGGATTGGACAATGTCCGTGACCTGCGCTGCCGGGACTTTCGGGACAAGCGGGTAGATCGGCCAGTTTCGGGCGCATCCCGGCCTGAGCCTCGATCAGCACAGATTTGGCCGCTAAACTTCTGCGACACGGGAGACAGCCACGCAATAAAACGCCTCTAGAGGCAGCCATTCTGTTGAGAAGGGTTGGAATGCCCGTATTAGCGCCGCGGTAGGGCCGGTACTATGCTCAGCCGATAGCCAGCGACACTCCGGGGAGAGCGACGTACCACGTCGCGAGAGCCGCAAGTTTCCGCTGCTTCCCCCTTGAGAACGATCCCCATACCTCACCATGGTAGGGGTTCGCTGGTTGGTTCGGAGGCTCTTCATCCAGCGGATCAAAACCAACCTTGAACTCCTCCGCTCGAAGGTCTCCGGCGGAAAACCTAATTGAGCCAATCCAGCGTGGATTGGTGACATAAGCGTGAGGGTCAAGCCCGGCAGCGACGATCAGAGCCTCGAGGTCAACCGACATGCCTTGATTGTCACCGGACGACGCCTTGAGTGCCATCGATGATAACCTACGGTTCCCGTCCTTGTCCTCGACAATCCATTGCTCTTGGACCCGACGGATGACTCCGTCGCCGTTGCCAATTTCAGGGTGATCGTGAGGCTCGACAGCGCCTTTCTCGTCACGCGGCGGCGGCGTCAGCATTGGCAATCGCCTCTGAAAGCTGCTTGATCCACAACACAATTGGGCGGAAGTCGAAGGTAAGCTCAACCTCTTCGCCGTCTACGCCCGTTGCGGCAGTCTCCCGCCATGCATGAACACTGTTCGGGCGGCGAACATGAAGCTCGATGTCACCCGCTTCGGTATGCCACTCAATCTGAACGTCACCTGCCACGCCGGGGATGACCTGAGGACCCGGCCCGCCGGAGGGAAGAATGCTTTCGAGCATGCGCAAGGCAAAACTTGCCGTCTCGAAGCTGACAGGCTGACCCCGATAGCCATCCCACCCCACCGGAAGCCGGATGAGATCTTGCAACTTGGTTTCAACCGCTTCTCTCCAATCGCGAGCCGGAGCCTGAACGACTACCCGTTGTGCCGCAGATATCCTGCGAGATGGCGAAGCCGCTTGTTCGAAAACGCTGGCGGCTCTGCCCACGGAAGCCCTCGGCGCCCAGGAGCCTGGCGAATAGGCGCTGATAGCAGTTGCCGAACTCATGGTTTCCTACCCCAAATGTCATGTGCGGAATCAGTTGTCAGGTCTGTGAAAGTATTCACTACCATCTCACGTCCTACTTTCAAGAATTCTAACGCACCTGAAATCGTCGGTTGCGATGGCGCACCACGAGCGGTGAGCGTGAACACAAACACCCGCTGTCCGTTCAGGTTGCTGACGCCGGACTGAACCTCGGAATGCAGGCGGCCAATTGGTGCGCCGCTCGCATCAGATATGGTGCGCCGGAAGTTCGCAGCAAAGTCCTCGGGCTTCTCGCCTGAAATTTGAGCGAAGCGAAAAATGTCCGATACTTCGAGGGACCGTTCTGGACCGTCAGGATAAACGTGATTGATGTAGGAGATTTCGCACTGCGTGATGTTAAGCTTCTGTGATGCGAGCGTCGACACGTACTTATCGAGAGTTCGAAGCTCATGCTCGAACCGGACAACCATTTTTTCGAAACGGGGGTACTCATTCGACATATCGCCGACCTTCCGCCAGTTGTGCAGAAGCCGGTCGTCCTGAAACTGAATGAGCTCGTCCTTGTCAGGCGACAGAAACCAATAGCGGTCATGTTGTGCGCCTGTGGTCATGTTGAAACTGAATTGCGGACCGCTTGGAAGGCCGAACGTCTCGAAAGTGGGGACAAGGGGAGGCTGCTCCTCGACCGTGGGGAACTCGTCGCGGTACAGCTGCCAAACCTCATATGCAAGGATTTGCTGATAGCCCCGAGGCATGGAGAACTGAACGCCGAGAACGACCTCGTTCAAGGGCGGCTTGCTATAGTCCGGTAATGTAACAGGTCGGCTCACGTCAGGCCTCAAAAATCAGTCAAGCTCACTTGCCTTTAATGGAAAAACCAGGCGCTCGGCGAAGTGATACAGAAAATGGGGCGCTTCCGGTAGTCGGGGAGATGAGTTTTCGACCGGGACGATAGCGTAAAGCTTCCGAGTGCATTCGTCCTCGGAGTTTTCCAGATGAATGATTATAGAATTCGTTGAAATAAAAAATGGAGGCCTCGCCCGGAATCGAACCGGGGTGCAAGGATTTGCAGTCCTCTGCGTAACCACTCCGCCACGAGGCCGTCCGGTAGAAAAGAGCGTGTGGTGGCGCGGATTTAGACGCGATCTAAAAAAACCGCAAGAGGCATTTTCGGGAATCGGCTGTTTTTCGACACACGCTTGCGCGGCCCTCCAAAAAGCGGCGCCACTCTCGCCCGCTCACCCCCGCCGATTGAGCAGACGCATGGCAGACAGCGTGTCTGCGGCTTCCGCGAGCTTGGTTGGATCGGTGATGCCTGCGAGATAGAGCTTGATCACCGCCTTGCCGACGCTTTCCCGATGGATATCGCGGTCACGTCCACTGCTGAGCGCACCGATACCGCGCATCGCGTCTTCCATGATGCTGAAGTCTTGTGGCGTGAGTATCATCGGGATCCCCGCCGTCTGGAGGTTGATCATTCACCCTCACCCATTTTTTTTCGGAGGAACCGTTCGGGCAGGATCGCCGTTCGGTGTGCCCCGACTGTCTGAGCTTTCTACGCTGCTTTGAAAGCGCGCGCATTTCACTAAGACATGTCCGGGGGCATCGGGGAGCGGCGATCAGCCTTGTACGGGCGGCCCCCGGCGTGCCGCCCTTCTGCGGCTCCACCAGACGGCTGCTCGGCGGCGGCGGCGGCGGACGAAAGCGAGGTCATGCGAGAGCACGACGAGGCCGAGCGGCACCATCCAGAAGCCGAGCACCGGCAGGAAACCGAGAATCCCGCCGCCGATCAGCGCAGACCCTGTTGCGATCCGACCCGCCCTGGAACGGGGGATCGGGATCTCGAAACGGCCCAGCACGAGGCGACCACGGGCCTGGTCGATGCGGTAATGTCGTTCTGCCAAGGTCTCAAACTCCAGCAATTGCAGCGATCTTCAGCATCCGCCCCCGCTCGAGCAGATGGGTGGTCCACAAATAAAAACAAGGCGATGACATTTTTTTTGAAAAACCGCTTGGCAAACGGACCGAGCATCAGTATTACCCCGCTCACACCGCGCCAAGCGGCTGTTCCCTGGTAGCTCAGCGGTAGAGCATTCGACTGTTAATCGACAGGTCGCCGGTTCGAATCCGGCCCGGGGAGCCATCTCATTCTTAAAAGGCCTGCGCGGATAATGCTGCGCAGGCCTTTTTGTTTCTCCTTCAATCCGACGGCACTGCATGATCCGCCATGATCGCAGCGTCGTCCGGTCTGAAACCCCCTCTTCATCTTTGGCTGCTATTCGCATTTGCAGATTTTGACCGATCAAAGCATGCAGGAGAATAGGCCGATGTGGCTCCAGCTTCATGACGGGGATGGCTTCCCCCTCTTCGTGAACATGGACAATGTGGTGGATTTCCGCTGGTACGAGCGGGAGGGCTATACCTGCCTGCTGACCACCGCGCCCGTCGCCGAAAAGCTGCACCGGCTTTATGTGCGCGAAAACGCCGAGAAGATCATGGCGCTGCTGCGCGCCGAACAGGATCGGCTGCGCACCGGCAGCCGCGGGGCCGCATAACGGGCCAAGCCTGCGTCCGACATCGTCGCGACTGAGAAGCCGCCCGAACGCAGGAGGAGGCAACGGCGGACAAAAGCGCGGACATGCGTGATCTTTCCGCCCGCGGGCTGCGTATGGCTTAGACAAAGCCAACGACAAGAAGATTGCCATGCCCGCTGATGCCGCTCCCTCCCGTCCGAAAACCGTCCTTCTCTGGTTCCGCAAGGATCTGCGGCTTGCCGACAACGCAGCCCTTGCCACCGCCGTCGATGAGGGCGCCGAGGTCATCCCGGTTTATATCCTGGAACCTGAAGACGCCGGCACCGGCCCGCTCGGGGCAGCGCAGGCCTGGTGGCTGCATCATTCGCTGGAGGCCCTTGCCAGCTCTTTGAAGCACCATGGCAGCGGGCTCGTCTTGCGCCGGGGGCCGGCATCCGAGATGCTCAAAGCCTTGATTGCCGAGACGGGCGCCGACGCCGTCTTCTGGAACCGGCGCTACGATCCGCCGGGCATTGCCATCGACAAGGCGATCAAGGCTGATCTGACCGAGCGCGGGCTGGTCGTGCGCAGCTTCGCCGGCCAGATCCTGCATGAACCCACCAAGCTGAAGACCGGGGCCGGCGGCAATTTCCGTGTCTACACTCCGTTCTGGAAGGCACTTGAAGCGTCCGGCGAACCGGCCGAACCGATCCCGGCGCCGGCCCGCATCCCCTCGCCCGCCTCGCCTCCCAAAAGCGAAGCGCTCGAAGACTGGGCGCTCTTGCCGACGAAACCCAATTGGGCCAAATCCTTCGAAGGTCCCTGGCAGCCCGGCGAGACCGGCGCACAAAAGCGGCTCGCCGCGTTCGTCCAGTCCGGCCTCAAGGGCTACCGCACCCGCCGCGATTTCCCCGGCGAAGCGCATGTCTCGATGCTATCGCCGCATCTCGCGCTCGGCGAAATCTCGCCAGCGAGCGTCTGGCATGCGACGCGCGGTCTGTCGGAGGACTATTCCAGCGAAGACTATATCCATTTCCGCAAGGAACTCGTCTGGCGCGATTTCTCCTATCACCTGCTCTTTCATTTCCCGGATTTGTCCACCCGCAACTGGAGTGCCAAATTCGACGCCTTCCCCTGGCGCGATGCGCCGGACCTCTTGGAGAAATGGAAAAAGGGCCAGACCGGTTACCCGATCGTCGATGCCGGCATGCGCCAGCTCTGGCAGACCGGCTGGATGCACAACCGCGTGCGCATGATTGTCGCCTCCTTCCTGATCAAGGATCTCTTGATCGACTGGCGCGAAGGCGAGCGCTGGTTCCGCGACACGCTTGTCGATGCCGATCCGGCATCCAATGCCGCCAGCTGGCAATGGGTCGCCGGTTCCGGCGCCGACGCCGCCCCCTTCTTCCGCATCTTCAACCCGACCAGCCAGGGCGAGAAATTCGACCCCGAGGGCGTTTACGTCCGCCGCTTCGTGCCGGAGCTGAAGGACATGCCGGATAAATTCATACACAAGCCATCGGAGGCGCCGCTGACGGCGCTGAAGGAGGCAGGCGTCAACCTCGGCAAGACCTATCCGCTGCCGATCGTCGATCACGGCAAGGCACGGGATGCGGCGATGGCGGCGTTTCAGGGGTTGAAGGCGGAGTGAGGGCCTAGGCTTCCAGCCTTGAAAGTCCGTGGAGATCGTTCGCTTGATCGACACCGTACCCTCCGCTAAAATGACCACATATAGTCATCTCGGGAGATCCCCATGTCGAGCATGAGTGTTGCCGATGCCAAGGCCGGTTTTGCGAGCCTCGTGGACGAAGCAGCCAATGGCGAGTTCGTAACGATCACCCGCCACGGAAAACCTGCTGCCATGCTGGTCAGTGTCGAGGCCGGAGAGGCGGCGAAACGGGCGATGGCGAAGCCGAGGCCGAACTTCGGCGAGTTCCTGATGTCCTATCCCGGCCCTGCCGATCTCGAACGCAACCCATCTCCCATGCGGGATGCCGAGCTTGAGTAGCGGCTTCCTCATCGACACCAATATCATCTCCCTCTTTTCGCCCGACCGGAAGCAGGCGCCGTCTGAGGCGATGCGGATGTGGTTCCGGGAACAGGGCGATATCCTCTACGTATCAACCATCACCTTGGCCGAGATCGAGAAGGGCGTGCGCCGCCTGCACCGTCTTGGTGGCGTAGACAGGGCGCAGCGCTTGAGTGCCTGGCTCGATTCGATCACCGAAACTTTCGGCGACCACGTCCTCCCTGTTGATCCCATCGTCGCCCGGATCGCCGGCGGCCTCGATGATGTCGCGACAGCAACGGGTGCCCATCCGGGCTTCGCCGATATCCTGATTGCCGCAACCGCCAAGGCCTATGGGCTGACCTTGATCACCGCCAATCTGAGACACTTCATGCCTCTCGGCGTGGCCTGTGATTTTCCGGAAGCCTTCCGCACCTAACTCCCCCGAACGCATTTTCCCTCCCTCCGTCGCTGCGCGAAAAGCCATTCCTTGCCTTTGACGGCCTCCAAGCCGAAAACACCGTTTCAATCCCGCGCCAGCCGCTTAACCCGCATAATTTTGTCCAGAAGGACAAAATTGCGCGGCACCCCGGTTTTCTTCCCCGCGCATTTGGTTCTAGTGTCCGCGTCAGACGAAAAGGCACATCTCATGGCATTTCATCCCTCGGTTCTCGAAGCGATCGGCAATACGCCCCTCATCCGGCTGAAGGGCGCCTCGCAGGCGACCGGCTGCACCATTCTCGGCAAGGCCGAATTCCTCAATCCCGGCCAGTCGGTGAAGGATCGCGCGGCCCTCTTCATCATCCGCGATGCCGAGCGGCGCGGCTTGCTGCGCCCCGGCGGTGTGATCGTCGAGGGCACGGCCGGCAACACCGGCATCGGGTTGACGCTGGTTGCCAAGGCGCTCGGCTATCGCACCGTCATCGTCATCCCGGAAACCCAGAGCCAGGAGAAGAAGGACGCGCTGAAGCTGCTCGGCGCCGAACTCGTCGAAGTGCCGGCGGTGCCTTACAAGAACCCCAACAACTACGTGAAGATCTCCGGTCGTCTCGCCGCCCAGCTTGCAAAGACCGAGCCGAACGGGGCGATCTGGGCGAACCAGTTCGACAACACGGTCAATCGTGACGCCCATATCGAGACGACGGCGAAGGAAATCTTCGAGCAGACCGGCGGCGCCGTCGATGGCTTCATCTGCGCGGTCGGCTCGGGCGGAACGCTTGCCGGCACCGGCATCGGCCTTCGCAACAGGAAACCCGGCGTCAAGATCGGCATTGCCGATCCCGAGGGTGCGGCGCTCTACGAATATTACAAGAACGGCGAGCTCAAATCCTCGGGCTCCTCGATCACCGAGGGCATTGGCCAGGGCCGCATCACGGCGAACCTCGAAGGCTTCACCCCCGATTTCGCCTATCAGATCCCCGATGCCGAAGCGCTCGACATCGTCTTCGATCTCGTCGAAAACGAGGGCCTGTGCCTCGGCGGCTCGTCGGGCATCAACATTGCCGGCGCCATCCGTCTCGCCAGGGAACTCGGCCCCGGCCACACCATCGTGACGATCCTCTGCGACTACGGCAATCGCTACCAGTCAAAACTGTTCAACCCCGACTTCCTGCGCTCCAAGAACCTGCCGATCCCGACGTGGCTCGAAAAGCGCGCCGATTTCGATCTCCCCTTCGAGACCGCCTGACATCCATTGAAAGCAGTACCATGACCACCATCGCCCTCTACCGCGACGATTTCTATCTCTCGACGGCGGAGGCGGTGGTGACATCAGTTCATGAGGACGGCACAGTCGAACTCGACCAGACCTGCTTTTATGCCGCCTCCGGTGGCCAACCAGGCGATACCGGCTTCCTCGAACGCGAAGACGGCAGCCGCATCCAGCTTTCCGAAACGCGACACGGTGCCAGCAAGGACATCATCCTCCATCGTCCGGCGGAGGGTGAGCCCCTGCCCTTGCCCGGCGAAAAACTCGTGCTGCATGTCGACTGGCCGCGCCGCTACAAACTGATGCGCATGCACACCGCCTGCCATCTGCTCTCGGTCGTCTGCTCCTATCCGATCACCGGGGCGGCCGTCGGCGAAGAAGAAAGCCGGGTCGATTTCGACATGGCGGAGACGATCGACAAGGATCAGGTGACGGCAGACCTGATGAAACTCGTCGGTGAAAACCATCCCGTATACCTTCAGTGGATCACGGATGACGAGCTCGCCGGCAACCCTGGCATCGTCAAGTCGAAGAATGTCCGCCCACCCGTTGGCTTAGGCCGCGTTAGCCTTGTCTGCATCGGCGAGAACTCCGCCGTTGACAGCCAGCCCTGCGGGGGCACACATGTTTCCGAGACCCAGGAGGTCGGTGCGATTCATATCGCCAAGATTGAAAAGAAGGGCAAGGAGAACCGCCGGTTCCGCATTCGCTTTGGAGCCCCGGACGCTTCTGCCTGAGGCAATTACGGGAGAAGTGCATGTCCGGTGAAAGAAGCCGTTTCGTCGTTTCGGCGGATTGGGTCGAAAAGAACCTCGGGGCGCCCGGATTTAAAGTCGTCGACGCCTCCTGGTATCTGCCCGCGCAGGGGCGCAACGGTGCCGTCGAATATGCCTCCGGCCATATCCCGGGTGCGGTGTTCTTCGATCAGGACGTGATTGCCGACACCACCACCGGCCTGCCGCATTCCCTGCCCTCGCCGTCCTTCTTCGCGCAGGCCGTTGGCCAGCTCGGCATTTCCGCGGACGACACGATCGTCGTCTATGACGGTCCGGGCTTCTTCTCCGCCCCCCGCGTCTGGTGGATGTTCCGTGTCATGGGCGCACGCCGCGTCTATGTGCTCGAGGGCGGGATCGATGGCTGGAAGGCGGAAGGGCGCCGCCTCGAAACCGATCTGCCCGAACCGGCACCTGTTACCTTCGAAGCCCAGTTCGACCGGGCAAAGATCACCTCCTTCGACCAGATGTCCGGCATCGCCGACGAGGGCGACAAGCAGATCGCCGACGCCCGCCCCGCCGGCCGCTTCACCGGCGAGGAGCCGGAACCGCGGGCCGGCATGCGCTCCGGCCATATGCCGGGGGCGCGCAGCGTGCCCGCCGCCTCGCTCTCCGAAAACGGCCGGCTGAAAGATCTCGCCACCCTGCGCTCGATCTTCATCAATGCCGGCATCGACCTCAACAATCCTGTGGTCACCAGCTGTGGCTCCGGTGTCACCGCTGCCGTCGTGACGCTGGCGCTCGAAAGCCTGGGGCATAGCGACAATTCGCTGTATGACGGTTCCTGGTCGGAATGGGGCTCAAAAAGCGATACGCCTGTTGTAACGGGCGCTGCCGAGCCAATTGCCGACTCCAAGGCGACCGCGCCGCTCACTGCCCATGTCACACGCCTCGAAATGACCTCGCCGCCGAAGTCGAGCCTGCCGGTGCCGGTCAATATCCAGACCGCCATCATGCGCACGCATGAGATTCCGCTCGCCTTCTACCGCTTCCTGCATCGCCAGGTCGGCGCCCGCTGGCACTGGTATGAGCGTTTGCGCATGACCGACGAGCAGCTGAAGGCGATCATTCACAATCCGAAGGTGTCGATCTCGGTGCTTTATGTCGATGGCGCCCCTTGCGGCTTCTACGAGCTGTCGCAGGAAAGCGATGACCTGGTCGAACTCTCCTATTTCGGCCTGTTCGAACACGGGCTGGGGCTTGGCATCGGCAAATGGTTCCTGCTGCAGGCGCTATACTCCGCCTGGACGAGCAATCCGAAGCGGGTCACCGTCACCACCAACTCGCTCGACCATCCGCGCGCGCTGCAGCTTTACCAGCAGTTCGGCTTCTCGCCGGTCGCGACCACCAACGCTCTGATCGATCCGATGACCGAGCAGGAGCTAATGGCGCTGATGAAGCGGGACGGATAAGTCTCAGGGCTGCCTCTGACGAAGTTCAAAGGTCGTCATCGCGAAAGGTATTCCATCGGGATCGTCATCTACTGTCGTGGCAACGGTTCGTTTGACCCATACGTCGCGGAGCGGCATGCATTCCTTCTCAGACAAGACGGTATAGTATCTCTCGTCGAAATTCATGATGCCCCAATCTCCATTCGAATGCAGAACGACGATCTTCGACAGATAGTCCAGCAGTCCCTCGTCAACGACTGTTCCAAACAGCTTTTTGCTAGGGTCGGGAGGCTGTGAAGGGTTGACGCAAACTGTTTCCCAATCCCCCAAGACGACCACATTCATCGGCGCCTCGAGAACTGGATTGCGGAAAAAGAAGTGACTTACGTCGTTTGCTTCAAAATACGTTTCCTGGCGTCCATGTGCAATTTCATAGCCGATGAAGCACCCCGCCGAGAATACTGCCACAAGCCATAGTCGCCACTTCATCTCGGGGTGCTTTCTGTAGGATCTATGCGTCTTCTCTAACCACTAACACTGATCAGTCCTTCAATTTCAGCTTGACCGTATTGGCATTCGCCTCGGCTTCCGGGCTCTCTGACTGTGCCTGCTCGGCATCAGCGTCGGCCGGGGCATTCTGGTTGTTGAAGTAGTTGACCATCAGGGCGGCGTGATAGGCGGCCATTTCGTAGCAATAGGTGATCTCGCGGTCGCCGGGATGCCAGAAGGCGTTTTCCGTGCCGCACGTCTTGCCGGTCACCTTGATGCCGTCGGGAATGTCGTAGCCCTCGCCATAGGTCGCCTCGATCGTCTCCAGAACCTGGTTCTCCTTCAGGAGATCGGCGAAGGGCTGAAGATCGGCATTGTTGGCCGGCTCATAGGTCACGGTGAATTTGGATTTCTTGGCCTCGTCCTGATGCGCTTCCAACAGCCCGAACCAGCTGTCGCGGATCTTGGCATATTCCTCGACACATTCCTCGCGGCGCTCGGCCGGGAAGTCGAGCGAATCGATGAAGGTCTTGAAATAGTCCGCATCGGCGCCGGCCATCATGCAGACGATGGAATAGGCGCGCTGGCGATCAAGCCCGTGGGTATCGAGGAAATCGCTGTCGTCCAGCGCATCGCCATTGGCTTCGTCGATCAGGAACCAGCCGTCTGCCGCATCCCGCATGGCTTCCTTCAGGTCCTCGTCCTCGCTTTCGAGCAGCATGACGGACGACAAGGCGTCGACGGCATCCTCCTCGCGGCCGAGAACCGGCAGGCCAAGCTCGGACACCAGCATGTGGCCGGATTCATGAAAGAGGATGAAGAGCGCATTGTTGACGATGAATTTCTGCCCCTCCGCGATCTGCTCGGCCGTCAGATCGGCGGCGCTCACCCGATCGGCGGGCGTGGAAAAGAAGGCCGCAACGGACGCCAGCCCTATGGCACAACAGGTTTTCAGTGATCTCATCTGGAATGCCCCCGATCCCGATTCGCATGGGATCAACACTGCCCCGAGTCAGGAGGCAGGAGAAATGCTTTTTTCGGGGAAATCAGACCTTCCGGCTTGCGGTTTCGCCACTCTCCAAACCCTGTTTCCACCCCCCGAAATATAGAGGTCAGCCGGCCTCCGCCGGATTGCAATTCACGCCTTCTCTGACACACTCCGGCACAGGGAGACACGGGGGAATCAATGAAAAGACGGGCATTTCTGGCAGGCGTCGGCGTCAGCGCGACCCTTGCCTCGATCAAGGTCGGCCTGGCGCAGGAGGGGCCGAGCGAGGAGATGATCCTGCGCCGGCTCGATGCCGCGCCGTTGCGGCAGATCGCACCGGAGAGCCGCGTTACGCTCAACGAATTCAAGCGCCGGCCGGACCTGCGCCGCGCGGCCCCCTCGATCGATATCCAGGCGATCAACTTTGCCACCGGATCGGCCGAAATCCCGCGCTCGGAGTATCGCAAGGTGCAGCAGATTGCCCGCGCCATGGAGCAGATCCTGAGGCGGCGGCGCGGCGTGCGCTTCCTGATCGAAGGCCATACCGATGCGGTGGGCACCGCCATGTCGAACCAGATCCTGTCGGAGCGCCGCGCCGCATCGCTGCGGCTCGTGCTCGCGCGAGAATTCGGCGTTCCGCCGCGCCTGATGGAGACGGTGGGTTACGGCGAGGATTTTCTCCTCGTCCCGACAGAGGCGCCGGATTGGCGCAATCGCCGCGTGACCCTGCGCCGGATCGACGATTTCATCCGCTGAGACGGTTGTTGTTCGGCCCGACCACATCCGGGTGACATGGCGCCTGCAGCACGTGATGGCCGATTGTCCTCTCCAAGCGCAGGAATCGGGTGGCCGGCTCTGCTGATCCGGTCGAAGGATGGACATCGTTCCATCCTCACGGAGATCCCACCATGACACCCCAAATTCGCTTCGTTGCCATTGGCGAGCACGAGGCTTCAGCCTACCGCGCCGGTGCAGCCGACGCCTACGGACTTGCCCCCGAACGCCGTGTCTCGCCAGGCGGCTATCCTTGCCGCCATTGCCTCAACGAGATTGGCGCCGGCGAGGACTATCTGACGCTTGCCTATCGCCCCTTTCCGACGCTGCAGCCCTATGCCGAAACGGGACCGATCTTTCTCCATGGCCAAGCCTGCCCGCGCTATGCCGCAGCCGAGATCCTGCCGCCCATGCTATCGGGACCCGACTACATCGTTCGCGGCTACGGCGCCGACGACCGCATCGTCTATGGTACCGGCGCCGTCACACCCACGGCGGAGATCGCGGGCCGCGCGGCAAGTCTCCTGACAGATCCCAAGATCGCCTATGTGCATGTGCGCTCCGCCCGCAACAATTGCTACCAGTGCCGGATCGAGCGCCGGGACAACGCAGACAAGGCCGCCTGACGTCCATGTCACATCTGGGATCAAGCCGGCGGCAGACGCCCGACCTCGCGCAGCAACCAGTCACGGAAGGCAACGACCTCAGGCCGGCGAAGGGCCGAGAAAGGCGAGATCAGATAATAGGCATAGGCCTGCGTAATCGTATGCTCGAAGGGGGCTACAAGCCGTCCGGCGGCGATCTCGCGCTCGACAAAGGCGTAGCGCACGAGTGCGACGCCGAGGCCGGCGAGAGCCGCCTCGATGGCACCGTTGCCGCCGCTGAAGACGGCACCACGCCCCGCATCGATGCCGGCCGCCCCCATCTCGGACAACCATTTGCGCCAGTCGTCGGTGTTTTCGTCATGCAGCAGCGGGATCTCGGCCAGATCGGAGACATGCTGGATCGTGCCGGCACGCCGCACGAGCTCGGGGCTCAGAACGGGCAGCAGGCCGTCCTCCATCCACAACACGCTGGAGAGCCCGTCATAGCGTCCGCTGCCATGGCGGATGGCGAGATCGATGCCATCGCGTTCCAGGTCGAACAGGCGATTGGAGCTGTTGATCTGGATGTCGATATCCGGCATCTCGGCCTGAAATGCCGCCAGCCGCGGCAGGAGCCATTGGGCCGCAACGCTCGCCGTGCAGGTCACCGACAAAGTGGCTGCCCGGCGCTGCACGGTCACCTCCGCCGTCGCCTCCCGGATCAGCGCGAAGGCTGCCTGGATTCTTGCCGCGTAGGCCGTGCCTTCCGGTGTCAGCACAAGGGCGCGCGGCCGGCGCAGAAAGAGCGGCAGGCCGAGCGCGGTTTCGAGCTCGCGAATCTGCAGGCTGATCGCGCCTGGGGTCACATGAAGCTCGCCGGCCGCGCGGGTCATGCTCAGGTGGCGCGCTGTCGCCTCGAAGGCCCTGAGCGCATTGAGCGGCGGCAAAACCATCTTCATGATTTAGTTTTCCTCAATCGTTCTCGCAGAAATCGTCGTTTGTCCAGCACCTGCGGTTCAGGCTAGCTATCGGACAGACAACGAGACCACAGGCCGCCAGAACCATTCAGGAACCTGGACCCTATGATTGAGTTTTTCCCATATAGGCAGGAATGCCGCAAGCGCAGTTGGAGACACGATATGACGACCTCAAAAAGCATGAGCGGCCGCGACTGGGCCATGCTGACCGCTCTCTCGGTCATCTGGGGCGGCTCCTTCTTCTTCACCGGGATCGCGGTCAAGGAGTTGCCGCCCTTCACCATCGTCGCCGCGCGGGTCGGGCTCGCGGCCCTCGCCCTTCTCGTCGGCCTCAGGATCGCAGGCGTGCCGATGCCGAGATCGCTGAAGGTCTGGGCCGCCTTCTTCGGCATGGGGCTGATGAACAACATGATCCCCTTTTCGCTGATCGTCTGGGGACAGGGCCATATCGCCAGCGGCCTCGCCTCGATCCTCAATGCGACGACGCCGCTCTTCGGTGTCTTGGTCGCGCATCTGCTGACCCGCGACGAAAAGATGACCGGCGGGCGGCTCGCCGGCACGATCGTCGGCTTTGCCGGGGTGGCGCTGATGATCGGACCTTCGGCGCTGTCGGGGCTCGGCTCGCATCTCCTGGCCGAACTTGCCGTACTCGGGGCAGCGCTCTCCTATTCGCTCGCCGGCATCTTTGGCCGTCGGTTCAAGGCGATGGGCATCGACCCTATCGTCACGGCTACGGGCCAGATCTCGGCCTCTGCCGTCCTGATGATCCCGCTTGCCCTCTTCATCGACAGGCCCTGGACCCTGCCCGTTCCGGGTATCCCGACGATCGCCGCGATCGTCGCGATCGCGCTCGTCTCCACTGCCCTCGCCTACATCATCTTCTTCCGCATCCTGGCCTCCGCCGGTGCGACGAACCTGATGCTGGTCACCTTCCTCATTCCGGTGAGCGCCATCCTGCTCGGCTGGCTCTTTCTCGGCGAGGTGCTCGCGACCCAGCACTTCATCGGCATGGCGACGATCGTCGCCGGGCTGGTGCTGATCGACGGCCGCCTCTACCGCCGGTTTTTCACCCCATCCACCCGAGGCTCCCTGCCCGGCTGACACGCCGGCATAAAAAAATGGGCCGGCCGATGGGATGGCCGGCCCAGATCGGCCGTGAACACAATACAACTGCCGGCCAGACGTAACGTAAGGTGACCGGAGAGTGCGACCTTACGCTACGTTCAACACGGCCTCCGGCGCATGGGCCGGGTAACCGAGCGCATCGGCAACGGGCTTGTTGGTGACACGTCCCTTGTGCACATTGAGGCCGTTGCGCAGGTGGCGGTCCTCGGCAATCGCCCGCAGACCGCGATCCGCCAGGGCCAGGCCATGGACCAGGGTCGCATTGTTCAGCGCATGGGCCGAGGTGATCGGAACGGCGCCCGGCATGTTGGCGACGCAGTAATGCACGATGCCGTCAACCACATAGGTCGGGTCGGAATGGGTCGTGGCATGCGAAGTCTCGAAGCAGCCGCCCTGGTCGATGGCGACGTCGACGATGACGGCGCCCTTCTTCATGCCGGAGAGCATTTCGCGGGTCACGAGCTTCGGGGCAGCGGCCCCTGGGATCAGAACCGCGCCGATGACGAGATCGGCCGAGAAGCATTCCTGCTCCAGTGCGTCGATCGTCGAATAAACGGTGTGCACACGGCCACCGAAGATGTCGTCGAGCTGGCGCAGGCGCGGAAGAGAGCGGTCAAGAATGGTGACGTCCGCACCAAGGCCGACGGCCATCTTGGCCGCATGCAGACCGACCACGCCGCCACCGATCACGGTGACCTTGGCCGGAAGGACGCCGGGCACGCCGCCGAGCAGGATGCCGCGGCCGCCATGGGCCTTCTGCAGGGCCGTTGCACCCGCCTGGATCGCCAGGCGCCCAGCGACTTCCGACATCGGCGCCAACAAGGGCAGGCCGCCGCGCTCATCGGTCACGGTCTCATAGGCAACGGCCGTCACACCGGAGTCGAGCAGGCCCTTGGTCTGCTCCGGATCCGGTGCCAGATGAAGATAGGTATAGAGGATCTGGCCGTCCCGCAGCTGCGCCCATTCGGAGGGCTGCGGTTCCTTGACCTTGACGATCATGTCGGACTTATCGAACACGTCCTTGGCGGAGGCTGCGATCTTCGCGCCAGCGGCGATATAGGCGTGGTCATCGGCGCCGATGCCGGCTCCCGCTCCCGTTTCGATCAGGACATCATGGCCATGTGCCACATATTCGCGGACCGCACCGGGGGTCAGACCGACACGATATTCATGGTTTTTGATTTCCTTCGGGCAACCGACACGCATCAAGCGTTCCTCTCATTTTTTCCGCGGCCGCAGCCGCATTGTTTCAGACCCCGAAATTCAAACATTCCCGGCGGAAAATGTCCTTGCAAAATGAAGGCTGGAGCGCGAAACAATTCGCAGCTTCTTGCGTCAGGAAGCCCAAAAATGGGGAAAGCTGCGAATGGCGGAACTCGATGCCATTGATCGTGCCATTCTGAAGGCACTGCAGGAGAATGGCCGCATGACCAATGCGGAGCTGGCGGAGAAGGTCGGACTGTCGCCTTCCGCCTGCTCGCGTCGGCACGACATGCTGGAAAAGTCAGGCGTCATCAGCGGCTATCACGCCCGCCTCGCCCACAAGGCCATCGACTACAAGATGATGGTCATCGTCCATATCTCGCTGTCCGGCCAGTTCGCCAAAACGCTGACCGAGTTCGAAGCGGCCGTCAAACGCTGTCCCAATGTGCTCGTCTGCTACCTGATGTCTGGCGAATATGACTATATCCTCAGGGTCGCCGCCAAGGATCTCGAAGACTATGAGCGCATTCACCGCGACTGGCTCTCGGCCCTGCCGCATGTGGTCAAGATCAATTCGAGTTTCGCGCTGCGCGAAATCATCGAACGCCCCAATGTGGGACTTTAGGGAATGTCCCGAAAATTCTAATGATTTGATTTAGCCTGCCCTTACGCATGGTTGGTAGTGTCACCTGATCATCTTTCGTCAGGATCGTGCAATGACCAACAATCTCGCCATGGATGTTAGAAAGTCTCCTCGCAGCCGCGTTCGCATGGACAGCAAGGTCCGGCACCTCCAGCAGGAGGCGAACGGGCGGGTGATCAACATATCCCGCACCGGTCTGGCGCTGGAACTGTCGGGCAAGCTGCATGCGGCAGCGGGCAGTTCAGTCGTGATCGAAAACGACGACATCGGCCTGCTCGAGGGTGTGGTGCGCTGGAATTATGGCGGACGCCTCGGCGTCATGTTCAAACCCAACAGCAATTCGCTTGCGAAGATTGCGGCCTATTTCCGCAACTTTCATCAGGAAGTGCGCCCGGTCCTGACCCGCTAAGATCGCGTCTGCCCTGATCCCCACCGTTTTACGGTAAACGGGGGGATAAGACCCTCCAATACCCGAAATATGCCGGGGCATTGCACGGCATCTTAACGACCTTGGTCAGTCGCCGTTAAGGCGCCCGGCCGAGGTTTTCTGCGTTTCTTTCCTTGTTTTTCATGGAGCGCAGATTTTCATGCTTGCCATTCAACAAAGCGCCGACGGCCGGCGCGCGCAGCGCATCCGGTGCCATATCCGCGCCACCCTGCAATTCCTCACGCAAAAACTCGATTGCCGCATCATCGACATTTCAAGAACCGGCATGGCGGTGCAACTGCATGGCTGGATCGAGGCGAAACGCGGCAGCACCGTCATCCTCACCTGTCCGGAACTCGGGCATGTCGAATGCAGCGTGCGCTGGTACAGGGCCGGCAAGATGGGCCTGGAATTCGAGCAGACCAGCAATATGGTGGCGCAGATCACCGCCTATTTCCGCAATTTCCACCGCGACCCGAAAAACCTCCAACCATCCTGACGACATCGCGGTCACGTCTCACCCCTGTCATTTTGCAGGTGCAACTGTCGAGAAAGCGACCTAACATCGGTCGCTTTCAGCACCTGTCCATCGCCGGGAGACATGACATGCCCTCATTGGTCGATCTTCACCCCTTCAGCCGCCGCTCCTTTCTCGGAGGCATCGCAGCCACCGCCACCCTGGTGGCGCTTCATCCGTTCGCGGCGCGCGCTGCGGGCAATCAGGCGCATCTGAGACTGATGGAAACGACGGACATCCATGTCAATGTGATGCCCTACGACTATTATGCCGACAAGCCGAACGACACGATGGGGCTTGCCCGCACCGCATCGATCATCGATGCCATCCGCGCCGAGGCCGGCAATTCCATGCTGATCGACAATGGCGACTTCCTGCAGGGCAATCCGATGGGCGATTACATGGCCTATCAGAAGGGCATGAAGCCCGGCGATGTGCATCCTGTCATCAAGGCCATGAACGTTCTCGGCTATGATTGCGGCACGCTCGGCAATCACGAGTTCAACTACGGCCTCGAATTCATGTTCAACACGCTGGCCGGTGCGCAATTTCCCTTCGTCTGCGCCAACCTGACCAAGGGCCAGCTCGCTTCCGACCCGAAGCAGGACCCGCTCTATTTCAAGCCCTACCACATCATCGAAAAGCAGATCCGCGACGGCTCGGGGGCAACGAGCCCGATCAAGGTCGGTTTCATCGGCTTCGTGCCGCCGCAGATCATGCTGTGGGATGCAAAGAACCTCGAAGGCAAGGCGATGACGCGCGACATCCTGCAGGCGGCGCGCGCCTGGGTGCCGCAGATGAAGGAGGACGGTGCCGACATCGTCATTGCGCTTTCCCATTCCGGCATCGATGGCCATGGCGAGGCGGAAGGCATGGAAAACGCCTCGCTGTATCTCGCCGGTGTCGAAGGGATCGATGCGATCTTCACCGGCCACCAGCACCTCGTCTTTCCTGGGCCGAAGGATTTCGAGAACGTCCCTGGCGCCGATGCCGCCCGTGGCACGCTGCTCGGCAAGCCCGCCGTCATGGCCGGCTTCTGGGGATCCCACATGGGCCTGATCGATCTGCTTCTCGAAAAGGACGGATCGCGCTGGAAGATCGTCGACTTCACCTGCGAGGCCCGGCCGATCTATCACCGCGACGACAAGCGCAAGATCGTGGCGGACGTCAAGGACAAGGCGGAAGTCGTCGCCTCGGTCGCGGCCGAGCATCAGGCGACGCTCGACTATGTGCGCACGCCCGTCGGCAAGACCTCGGCCCCGCTCTATTCGTATTTCGCCCTGGTTGCGGACGATCCGTCGATCCAGATCGTCTCGATCGCCCAGTCCTGGTATATCCGCCAGATGCTGAAGGACGGGCCGCACAAGGATCTTCCCGTGCTTTCGGCCGCCGCCCCGTTCAAGGCCGGCGGGCGCGGCGGCGCCGACTATTTCACCGATGTCCCGGCCGGCGACATCGCGATCAAGAATGTCGCCGACCTCTATCTCTATCCGAACACCATCCAGGCGGTGGCGATCACCGGCGAGCAGGTGAAGAACTGGCTGGAAATGTCGGCCGGCATCTTCAACCAGATCGAGAAGGGGGCGAAAGACGTCCCCCTGATCAATCCCGATTTCCCGTCCTACAATTACGACGTGATCGACGGCGTCACCTACCAGATCGATCTGACCAAGCCCGCGCGTTACGACAAGGACGGCGTGGTCGTGCATCCGGAATCGAGCCGCATCGTCAACCTGCAATTCGATGGCAAGCCGATCGACCCGGGTCAGACCTTCGTGGTGGCCACCAACAACTACCGGGCCGGCGGCGGCGGCAAGTTCCCCGAGATCGCCTCCGACAAGGTCATCTTCGTCGGGCCGGACACCAATCGCGACATCATCGTGCGCTACATCGTCGAGCAGGGCACGATCAACCCGTCCGCCGACGGCAACTGGTCCTTCGCCCCGATCGGCGACACCTCCGTCACCTTCGAGACCGGACCCAGGGCGCGCGAGCATTTGGCCGATTTCAAGGGGGCCAAGATCGAGGATGCCGGCGATGGCGCAGACGGCTTTGCGAAGTTCCGATTGACGCTCTGACGCGACAGGATCTTTGCTGTTTCGGCCCCAAGTGTGGAATCGATTCAAGACATTGAATCGATTCCCTAAACCACTTTCGCAAGCGGTGGGGCGGCGAGATCCGCAGGGCAATTCGACAACCGGTCCTCGAAGGCGCGGACCAGCCATGTGCCGGCCGGACCCGGCGGATTATCGGTCCGGCGAATGGCATAGAGATTGTAAGATCCCTGTTCATAGGCCGGCAGGTCGAGCTGCACGATACGGCCCTTGGCGAGATCATCGCGGATGATCGAGACCGGCAGTCCGCCCCAGCCAAGACCGCCCCGGATCAGCTGATGCTTGGTGGCCATGTCGCTCACCCGCCAGGTCTTGAAGGAAAGCACATTGAAGTCGCGACCCGAGGTGAGATCGGAGGCGTCGCTGACAACGATCTGCGTCTCCTCCCGCACGTCCTGCAGCGACAGCGTGCCCTGGCGGGCCGCCAGCGGATGGCCGGCTGCGGCCGCCGGAAGGAGGAAATTATGGCCGATGCGATCGACAATCAGCGTGTCGTCCTGGCGGGTCGGCGCCCCGCCGATCCCGATCGTCGCCTTGCCGCTCAAGACCAGTTCCACCAGCCGTCCAAGTTCGCCAACCTCCAGGCGCAATGAGACGGAGGGGAACTGCCGCTGGAAGTCACGAAGCACTGCGAGGAGTGCATCGGTTGGCACAAGCACGCTGATGGCGATCGACAGTTCCGCCTCCAGCCCCTGGCGCATGCTGCGGACCTTGGCGCGCATCACCTGCAAATCGCCGACGATCCGCCGGGCATCGGTCAACATCGCCCTGCCCTCGTCCGTCAGCCTTGGCTGACGCGTGCCGGTCCGGTCGAAGAGCGTCACACCCAGCTGGCTCTCGAGATTGCCGATCGTGTAGCTCACCACGGACTGGGCACGGTTGAGGATCCGTGCGGCGGCCGAAAAGCTGCCGGCATCGGCAACGGCCAGAAAGACCTGAAGCTGGTCGAGGGTGGGATTGGCATCCATGGCGCGGCGATCATCCATCCAGTTATTCGATATGACCAATCTATATTATCACAGTTTCATCGATGCGTCGCCGGGTCTAGATGCATGGCTGGCCTGCTCCCAAGGGCCCTCCATCATTCGAGGAATTGCACATGTCGTCCATCCTGCTCGTCACCTCCAGCCCGCGCGGCTCGGAATCTTTGTCCAATGCCATTGCAACGGAACTGGCCGAAAAGTTCGCCGCATCTGCCGGAGCCAAGCTCGTTCGGCGTGACCTCGTCGAAACCCAGCTCGACCATGTCGACGGCACCTTCACCGCCGCCATCCGCAAGCCGGCCGATGACCGCACGGCCGAAGAGTCGCAAGCCGTCGCGCTGTCCGACAAGCTTGTCGAAGAACTGATGGCTGCCGACACGATCGTCATCGGCACCGGCCTGATCAACTTCAACATCTACTCGTCGCTGAAGTCCTGGATCGACCACGTTGCCCGCGCCGGCCTCACCTTCACCTACACCGAAAACGGTCCGGTCGGTCTTGCCAAGGGCAAGAAGGCCTATCTCGTGCTCGCCGCCGGCGGCATCTATTCTTCCGGCCCCGGCGCCCCGATGAACCATGCCGAGCCCTACCTGAAGACGGTTCTCGGCTTCCTCGGCATCGAACTGGTCGAGACGGTGTATGTCGAAGGCGTCGCCTATGGTCCGGAAGCGGCTGAAAAGGCCGTTGCCGCCGCCCATGCCAAGGTCGCCGAACTGGCACTCGCCGCCTGATCCACCGCCCGCAATGCGCAAACGACCGGCGGTCCTCCCGCCGGTCGTTTCGTTTTTATAGAGATGCTCGGGTCAGAACCTGCGCGCGCGCACCTGCACGCGCCTACGGCCAGGCGTCATCTAGACGGTCCTGTCATCGTCACGCCGTCAGCGAAAACCGGAAAAACTGGCGTCAGACGCTGCGCTTGTCCGCACCATCGCCAAACAGGGACGGCCCATTCTGATCGATGATCTGTCGCGCCTTGCGGAAGGTGCCTTCCATGGCATCGTCGCGGGAGCTGAACACATCGGCGCGAATGAAGCTGCGCTCAAGCAGCTTTCCGTCGATTTCGCGCTCAATTCGCCCGGCCAGGCGATACTGACTGCCTTCGGCGATCGGCGCTGCATGGATCAGGCAATCCTTGTAGGCCTCGGGTTCGGCTGCGGGGGCTTGAGCGACGCCCGAAGGGCCGCCCGTGAACATAGAGAGGATGCGTGACAGAATAGACATGCATTTTCCCTAGCATGGCCGGTGGCCGAACGAAAGACGTTCGGTCACCGCTGGCATGCACTGGAAATCGCAATAGCCTGCGTCGATCCCCACGCCGTCATCCCAGAGGATTCGGGCCCGGCGGCTCTCCTGGTCTCGGGGGCCGATTTGCATTCAAAGTGGATCCTTTCTTCGAAACTCGCCGGGCATCCCCCAACCTCTGCAATCGGGGACCGACGCCATGCTCATCACCGAGCCAGGTGGAAGCCATCCGGCTGCGACGACTTCCATCGCGACACCGTCCTGATAAGGTCACGGTCGGCCTGGAGGGGCCGGGGGGCATTCGAAATGCGGGTCGCCATGGGACTGTTGATCGCCATCGTCGTCATTGCAGCGCTTGCGCTCGCCCTCATCTATCGGCGGCCACCCGATCTCGCGCTGGAGCGCAGGTCGCCACTGCCCGCCGGTGTCGACATCACATCGGTTCAAGCCTTCATCGCCGGTGAAGAGGACAAGGCGGGTTCGATCCGCAAGGGTCTCGCCAAGCAGGTCGTCTGGGCTGATCCGCTCCATCCGGGCCGGACCGCCCTCTCCGTCGTCTATGTGCACGGCTTTTCCGCTTCGCCGGCCGAACTGCGCCCCCTGCCCGACCGCGTGGCGGCAGCGCTCGGCGCCAACCTGTTCTTCACGCGGCTTGCCGGCCACGGACTGGAGGACCCCGACGCGCTTGGCCGGCCGGTGCTCGGTGACTGGACGGCCGATCTCGAAGAGGCTCTTGCCATCGGCCGCCTGCTGGGCGACCGGGTCGTGGTGATCGCGACCTCGACCGGCGCCTCGCTCGTCACCTGGGCCCTTGCCCGGCCCGGCCTTTCTGAGACTGTCGCGGCCACGGTCCTGCTGTCGCCCAATTACGGCATCCAGGCGTCCGGCAGCTTTCTGCTGACCGGCCCCTTTGCGAAAGAGATCGCCCATCTGGTGATCGGCGCCCGGCGCGGCTTCGAGCCCGTCAATGCGCTGAATGCCCACAACTGGACGACAGATTATCCCGTCGAGGCCCTCATCCCGATGGCCGAGGCCGTGCGGCTCGCCGCCTTCACGCCGGTCGAGGACATCAAGGTGCCGGCCTTTTTCGTCTATTCGCCCAGGGATCTGGTCGTGAGGCCGGACCTGACGGCTGCGATCGCCACCCGTTGGGGCGCACCGCATGAGAGCTTCGACCCCGGCACGACCGGAGACGCCAACAATCATGTGATTGCCGGCGACACCTATTCGCCAGCCACCACCGACCCTATCGCTAGAGCGATCCTCGACTGGCTCGGCAGACAGGGGATTCGGGAAGACTTCCCCCTGATCAGATGATCAGGTTGGCCAGGATCTCATTATCGGTGATGTCCTCGAAGCCGAGACCTGCCGCCTCGAAACGGGCAAACAGGCCGGCAAAATTGTCCCGATGACCCGTTTCGATGCCGATCAGGATCGAGCCGAAATTGCGGGCGGACTTCTTCAGATATTCGAAGCGGGCGATATCGTCTTCGGGCCCGAGCAGATTGAGGAAGTCGCGCAGCGCGCCTGGACGCTGCGGCAGGCGCAGGATGAAATACTTCTTCAAGCCGGAATAGCGCATGGCGCGCTCCTTCACATCCGGCAGGCGGTCGAAATCGAAGTTGCCACCGGAGACGACGGCCACGATCGTCTTGCCGGCAATCTCTTCCGGCGGCAGAAGGTCAAGCGCTGCCAGCGATAGCGCACCGGCCGGCTCCAGCACCACACCCTCGACATTCAGCATTTCGGTCATGGTTACGCAGATCGCGTTCTCCGGCACGATCACCACCTGCTCGGGGCGGAAGTGCTTGAGAGCCGCAAAATTGTGGTCGCCGATGCGGGCAACGGCGGCACCGTCGACAAAGTTGTCCACCTTTGGCAGCGTCACGACGTCGCCCGCCTCCAGGCTGCGGCGCAGGCTGGGCGCGCCGGCCGGCTCGCAGAAGACCATGGCATCGGCCGGCAGACGTTTTGCCAGATACCCCGTCATGCCCGAGGACAGTCCGCCACCGCCAACCGGCATCACCATGAGATCCGGCGTCACGCCCTCGGGCAGTTGCTGCACGATCTCGGCCGCCACCGTCGCCTGGCCCTCGATGATATCGGGATGGTCGAAGGG
This sequence comes from Rhizobium sp. AG855, assembly GCF_003610655.1. Classification (NCBI taxonomy): domain Bacteria; kingdom Pseudomonadati; phylum Pseudomonadota; class Alphaproteobacteria; order Hyphomicrobiales; family Rhizobiaceae; genus Rhizobium; species Rhizobium sp. AG855. Next base: position 1,842,260 of record NZ_RAQG01000003.1, read on the forward strand.
CGGCACCATATAACCGCCGATCGCCTCGACATGGTCGCGGGCGGCGGCATAGCACTGGTCGAAGATGTCGCCGACCAGGCGGATGGTGATGAATTCGCCGCCGAAGGTGCGGGTCTTGTCGATCTTCTGCTGCGGCGTCGTCACCGGCATGAAGACCACGCCCTCGACGCCGAAATGGCGGCAGACATAGGCAAAACCCTGGGCATGGTTGCCGGCGGAGGCGCAGACGAAGGTCGTGTCCTTCGGGCTGTCAGCCACGATCTTGCGCAGGAAGTTGAAGGCGCCGCGGATCTTGTAGGACCGGACAGGCGTCAGGTCCTCGCGCTTCAGATAGACATTCGCTCCGTAACGCGCGCTCAGATGATCATTGAACTGCAGCGGCGTTTCGGCAAAAAGACCGCGCATCGCCTGCAGCGCGTCGTCGACTTCCTTGGGCCTCACCGCGTCTCTCCGTTGAATTCTGAACCGTGTCCCGCTATGGCATAGACACCCGGCAGAGACAAAGCCTCTTTGCACTGCCAACCAACGGAAGACATTCCTTGAACGCCACTCTGTTCCGTTCCGTCGTCTATATCGCCGCGCTCTGCGGGCTTTATCTTTCGACAGCCATGCTGATCCCCGCCATGGTGGATCTCTATTACGGTTCGGACGACTGGTCCGTCTTCACGGTGTCTGCGGCCCTCGTCGGCGGCCTGTCGCTGACGGCGGCCATGGCGACACGCGGACCGCCGCCGGCCTTCACCAAGCGCATGGGCTTTCTGCTGGTCAATGTCTTGTGGGCCGTGTTCTCCGTGGTCGGCGCCATCCCGCTCTATTTCTCGAACCTCGACCTCACCTTTGCCCAGGCGCTGTTCGAATCGATCTCCGGCATCACCACGACCGGCTCCACCGTCATTTCCGGCCTCGACACCCTGTCACGCGGGATCCTGATGTGGCGCGGCCTGCTCGCCTGGCTCGGCGGCATCGGCATCGTGGCGCTCGGCCTCTTCGTCCTGCCCTTCCTGCGCGTCGGCGGCGTCTCCTTCTTCAAGATGGAATCCTCCGATATCGGCGACAAGCCGTTTGCCCGGATCGCCACCTTCACTCGCGCCTTCATGGCCGTCTATGTCGCCATCACCTTCGCCTGCATCGTTTCCTATGACATCGCCGGCATGAGCCATTTCGACGCGATCGTGCATGCCTTCTCGACCGTCGCGACGGCCGGCTTCGGCAATCACGACACCTCGTTCGCCCATTTCGACAGCCTGACGATCCTGTGGATCTCGACCTTCTTCATGACGCTCTGCAGCCTTCCCTTCTCGATCCTGATCGTGCTCGTGGTGAAGGGCCGGCTGGATGCGCTACGCGACCCGCAGATCCTCGTCTTCCTCGGTTACATCTTCGCCTTTGCCTTGGCCGCCGGCCTTTACAATCATCTGCAGAACGGCATCGCCCTTCCGGTCGCGCTCACCCATTCCTTCTTCAACTTCTCCTCGATCCTGTCGACGACGGGTTTTGCCAGCGAAGACTACACGCTCTGGGGGCCGTTTGCGGTCGCCGCCGCCTTCTTCGCCACCTTCATGGGCGGCTGTTCCGGCTCGACCGCCGGTGGCATCAAGGCCTATCGCTTCGTCATCCTGTTCAACATCATCGTCAGCGGGCTGAAACGGCTGATCTATCCGAACGCGGTCTATTCAGTGCGCTACGGCAACCAGATCGTCGATGCCGACACCCAGCGCGCCGTCTTCCTGTTCTTCAGCGCCTATATCTTCATCTGGGCGATCGGCTCGATGGCCATGGCGCTCGCCGGCTATGAATTCGCGACCGCCACGTCCTCGGTCATCACGGCGCTGTCGAATGTCGGTCCCGGCATCGGCCCCCTGATCGGCCCGGTCGGCAATTTCTCGATGATGCAGGACCCGGAACTGCTGATCCTGTCGCTCGCCATGCTGCTTGGCCGCCTGGAAGTCCTGACCATGCTGGTGCTGCTGGTGCCGATCTTCTGGAAGTCCTGACAGCGGAGCCTCAACCGTCCCGGCCTTGAAGCCGTCACCCCTCGGCAACGGCTCCCCAGGACGCTGCGAACGTCGCGACGTTGCGCTTGACGGCAAAGGGTGGATCTTCCCACACTCGCCACACATGGCGATGGAGGACGAGAATCACATGCGTTCCAAGATCTCAGCACGCCGCCTCTGGCGCGTCTGTCTGCGGCCCGCCCTGCTCGGGGCGGCGTTTGTCGGCTCTCTGGCGGTTCTCGAACCGCCGCCGCTTCATGCCGGCCCGCTGCTGGATGCCGCAGCCGAAGCCGAGCGCAAGGCTGCCGCCGGTGATTCCTCCGGCGCCTTCGAGGCGATCCATGCCGGCATGGCGCGCTTTACCGCCAGCCTGCCGCTGTCGGTCCCGCGCGCGCTCTTCGTCACGGAAACACCCACCGCCTACCGCGCCTACACCGCCAAGAAGGAGCCGATCTTCGAAGCGGGCGAATCGCTTCTTGCCTATGTCGAGGTGCTCGGCCTGCAATGGCAGCCCGTCGAGGGTGACCGCCACCAGGCGCATTTCACCGTCGACCTCGAACTCTCCGACGACAAGGGCAAGACGCTCGCGCTGCAGAAGGAGTTCGGCAATTTCACCTTCACCGCCCATTCGCCGGCGCAGGAGGTCTATACCCACCTCACCCTCGACGTCTCAGGCGCTGCCCCCGGCGCCTATATCCTGCGCTACACGATCAACGACGTCGCCGCCGAACGCTCGGTCCCCTTCGAACTGCCGTTCACGCTGGTGGAGAAGAAATCTTAGGGGTTCTGCGTTTGCCGCTGGCCCGATGTCTTGGTGCGGACGACGGGGGTCGAACCCGTATACCCTGAGGTGAGGGATTTTAAGTCCCTTGCGTCTACCAGTTTCGCCACGTCCGCATGCGCGTCCTGTTTCATCCAGTTGCGCGAAGGCGTCAAGGGTCGAAACGGGTCACGCGGTACGGCGATGTCTGTCTGCAATGGGTGGCATGTGCGTTTGCGGCGACATGGCTGGCTCACCGGGGCCGTGTCTCAGCCTGTCTTGGCTTCGACGAATTCGACACCCATTTCGCGCTGCGTGCGCCATTTGACGGCGCAGTCATGGGCGGTGCCGTCCTGGAAGCGCAGGCTGAAGCGCGGGGGAATGTCCGCCGTGCTCTCGAAGACCACCTTGGCGCCAATCGGCGAGAGGTTGCGCACCATGCAGTCGAAGGTGGATCGACCGCCCGCCAAAACCGCGCGTCCCGCCTTCAGGGCGCGCAAACGGGGCTCTCGTCGCCTCTCTGTTTCCGGCATGACACAATCCTGTCTCTGTTCAATGGTCACAGGATCGCATTTCGGGCTGAACGATATTTAAAATCAAATACTTGCATTTTAAATATCGTAGAAAAAAACAAAAAAGGGCGGAGCCGAAGCCCCGCCCTTCATCCGTGATCGCCTTCGCCGAAATCAGGCGAGCTTGGCGGCCAGCTTGGCGACATGGGCGCCCTGGAACTTGGCGGCTTCCAGTTCGATGTCGGACGGCTGGCGCGAGCCGTCGCCGTCGGTGATCGTGGAAGCGCCGTAGGGCGAGCCGCCCTTGACCTGCTCGACACCCATCTGGCCCTGGAAGGCATAGGGAAGGCCGGCATAGACCATGCCGTGATGCAGGAAGGTCGGGATGAAGCCCATGATGGTGGTTTCCTGGCCGCCATGCTGGGTCGCGGTCGAGGTGAACATCGAGCCGAGCTTGCCGGTCAGCTTGCCCTGCGCCCAGAGGCCGCCGGTCTGATCCCAGAAGTTGCGCATCTGCGACGCAACCGTGCCGTAACGCGTGCCGGCGCCGACGATGATGGCGTCGTACTGGTCAAGTTCATTCGGGTCGGCGATCTCGGCCTTCTGGTCGACCTTGTAGTAGGAAGCCTTGGCGACATCTTCCGGAACCAGTTCAGGAACGCGCTTGACGGTAACGTCGGCGCCGGCCGACTTTGCGCCTTCCGCGACGGCATAAGCCATGGTCTCGATATGACCGTAAGCCGAATAATAGAGAACCAGTACCTTTGCCATGTCGTATCTCCCTTTATGAAGCTGCGGCCACGCCGCGTGATGGATGTGCCACATGTAGCGCATTCCGTCGTCTCGACCAGTCACGCGCGCACGAACGCAGTGTTCAATCAATGATGGCCTTTACTTCTCTTCGCAGACACAAAACGGTAACCTCCCGCCGCACCTGTCTGCCCATTCCATAGGACCCGTTCATGACTTCCACGATCAAGACCGCCGCGATGCTCGCCATCGGCGACGAACTCCTGTCCGGCCGCACCAAGGACAAGAATATCGGCCACCTCGCCGATCTCCTGACCGTCGCCGGCATCGATCTCAAGGAGGTCCGCATCGTCGCGGACGAGGAGGAGGCGATCGTCGAGGCTCTGAATGCCCTTCGCGCCCGCTACACCTATGTCTTCACCTCGGGCGGCATCGGTCCAACCCATGACGACATCACGGCGGATGCCGTCTCGAAAGCCTTCGGCGTGCCCTGCCTGCACGATCCCGACGCCATGAAACTGCTCGGCGACATGTATGCCGGCCGCGGGCTGGAATTCACCGAGGCCCGCCAGCGCATGGCGCGCATGCCCGAAGGCAGCCGCCACATCCCGAACCCGGTCTCGACTGCGCCCGGCTTCATCATCGGCAATGTGCATGTGATGGCGGGCGTGCCGCAGGTGTTCCAGGCCATGCTCGCCCATGTCGTCGCCTCGCTTCCCGCCGGGCAGCGCGTCCTCTCCCGCTCGATCGCCTGCCCCTTCGGCGAAGGCGATATCGGGACTGCGCTCGGCATCATCCAGAAGGCGCATCCGCAGACATCGATCGGCTCCTATCCGCATTTCGACGGCATCCGATTCTCCACCGAACTGATCGTGCGCGCCCGCGACCAGGGGCTCGTCGATGCCGCCGCGGCCGATGTGGAGGCGATGATCGAGGCGATCCGCCTGGAGAAGGATGCAGCGCTGACCCGCGACCTCGGCACCGGCGAGGTCGCCTGAACCCCTGCCTCACCCGCTCCCGCCTTGACCGAGGTCAAGGCGGAACTCCGCATGGGACCCCATAGTTAACCCATGCGGACGCGATTTAAGGGCCGCGAAAGGAGACGATCATGGGTTACCGGACACTTCTTGCCATATTGGACACCCCGAAAACCACGCGCCAGGTCACCGATTTCGCGGTGGCCCTCGCCAATCAGTTTCAAGGTCACGTGATCGGCGCCCATGCCGAGGCCGTCGCCATGGTGCCGCTGGTCGCACCGATGGAAATTCCAGACCCCGTCACGGTGCAGGCGCTTCAGGACATGGCACACCGCGAGACAGAGGCCGTCGAAACGCTGTTCCGCGACATCTCCCGCCGCGAAGGTCTCTCGCATGAATGGCGCAGCTTCGTCACGTCCTCGGGCTTCAACTCGGCGGCCCTGATCGACAGCGCGCGCAGCGCCGATCTCGTCATCGCCGCCCAGGGGGAAACCGGTCTGCTGTCGGAGAGCCGATCGGAACTGGAGAGCTTCCTCTTTGAAAGCGGCCGGCCCGTCCTGCTCATCCCGCATATCCTGGCCGCGCCGAAGCCGATCCGCCGGGTGCTGATCGCGTGGAACGGCTCGCGTGAGGCTGCCCGCGCCACCTTCGACGCCCTGCCCTTCCTGAAGGCGGCCGATGAAGTCGAGATCTTCACCGTCGATGCGGTCGACACCGCCGCGCAATCGGCCGATATGGCCGGCGTCGAGATTGCCGCCACGCTCGCCCGCCACGGCATCAAGGTCTCCGTCACCAGCCAGCAGAAGAGCGGGCTCGACCCGGCCATGGCCATCGAGAACCGCCTGTCGGACAGCTCCATTGATCTCCTGGTCATGGGCGCCTATGGCAACAAACGGTGGTGGGAAATGCTGTTCGGTGGCGTGACCCGCACGCTGCTCGACTCGATGACGGCACTGACGCTTCTGTCGCGTTGAGCCGTAGCCTCTCGACCAACCGCAATACGGCACGTCGGTCACTGCGCCGCCGGCGTGCCTTCTTCCTATGACGTGATAGGACCTTGGCCGGCGACTTTCGTCTTCAGCCTTCTGTCCCCCTCTTTACACTGGCCGCCGCGTTTCCCATGTTCCGCCTGACTTCCCGCCGCACTCTTCTCATAACCGCGCTCTTCCTTCTGGTCGCCCTTGCGGCTTTTTCGCTGCGCGGGCTGCTCGACCAGGATCTCGACCGTCGTACGTTCGAGGCTTTCGATTTTTCGAATGGTACGACACACCTCTCCGGCACCTTGTGGCTTCCCGATCAGCCGCCGCAGTCCGCCGTGGTGCTGGTGCATGGCGACGGCCCGCAGAACCGAACCTCCGACAACGGCTATGCGCCGTTGATCAACAGCCTGCTGGATGCCAATATCGCTGTCGCCTCCTGGGACAAGCCGGGCCTTGGCGGGTCGTCCGGCGACTGGCTGGCGCAATCCATGCAGGATCGCGCCGACGAGACGACAGCAGCACTTGCAGCCTTGCGGCAGCGGCTCCCGGGTCTCGCAACCGGCGCTCTCGGCTTTTCCCAGGCCGGATGGGTGCTGCCGAAGCTGCGCGCGCCGCAAGCCGATTTTCTCGTTCTGGCCGGGCCTGCGGTTTCCTGGCTGGACCAGGGCCGCTATTTCGGGATCACCCGAAATCTGCGGGAGGGTATGGACCGCAGCGCCGCCGAACGGGCGGCGGACGCGCAGGCGGTGCAAGACGCTGCCAATTTCGGCCCTGAGGCAGGCGAGGAAACCATCAGGCGCACGGGTCTCACCCCTGCCCGCTACGCCTTCATCCAGCGCAATCTCCATGCCGATGCAAGGCAGGACCTGCACGCGCTCGATATTCCGCTCCTGGCGATCTGGGGCGAAGATGACCTGAATGTGGATGCGAAGGGCGATTCCCAGATCTATCGAACCGTGCTTGCCGGTCGGGCCGGAAGCAGTGTCGTGCTGGTGGCAAACGCAACGCATGGATTGCTGAAGGCCGATGCCTACAATGCGCAACTCACATCCGACTGGCCGGCGACCCGCATCGTCCGCTTCCTGGTCGAAGGACGCCGGGCCTATGCTCCCGCAGCGCTCTCCACGATCTCGGCCTTCATCCTGGCGCAGAACCGCTCCGGGGCAGGCAATCCGTGATCCAAGCCGGCAACGTCCTTCAAAAAACGCCGTAAAGACGCCGCTTCGGGCTGTGAATCGAGGTGATTTCAGGTCTCTGGCGATTTTCATGCCAGAAGAACTGGATTATGGAGTGGCTTTCCCTGACGCCGCACCGGAGCCCTCCCGAATGTCTCTTCCCGATAAAGCCTTTCCCGTCTCCTGGGACCAGTTCCACCGCGACGCCCGGGCGCTCGCCTGGCGCCTTGCCGGCATGAACCAGGAATTCCGCGCGATCGTCTGCATCACCCGTGGCGGCCTCGTGCCGGCGGCGATCATCTCGCGTGAACTGAATATCCGCCTGATCGAAACGGTCTGCATCGCCTCCTATCACGACTACGTCAACCAGGGCGACATGAACGTCCTGAAAGGCGTGACGGCCGATCTCTTGACCAATGGCGGCGAAGGCGTGCTGGTCGTCGACGATCTGACCGACACCGGCAAGACGGCGCTCGAAGTGCGCGAAATGATGCCGAAGGCCCATTTCGCCTGCGTCTATGCCAAGCCGAAGGGCGTGCCCACCATCGACACCTTCGTGACCGAAGTCTCCCAGGACACCTGGATCTACTTCCCCTGGGACATGGGCTTCACCTATCAGGAACCAATCGCCAAGGGCTCCAAAGGTTAATTTCGACACGTTCAGACATCCGGATCGGCCGCCTTCGGGCGGCCTTTTCTTTTGGGGACGCGTGCCACAGACAGCTGATCTGCGCGTTCACGTCGCCATCACAGGTTTTGTGAGGGAACAAACCACCCCCTCCATCCGTATGACAGCCATGTCCCACCTCCAGACAGGCTGAGATCCCCATGGCTCTACAATCTCCCCCCGCCGCGTCGAACGCCTATCCGTTTTCGGCGCTGTTCGTCCCCTTTCCCTTCGTCTGCTTCACACTCGTCCTCCTCACGGACATTCTCTACTGGCGGACCTCGAACCTGATGTGGAGCAATTTTTCCGACTGGCTGCTGTTCTTCGGCCTGATCGTCGGCGCGATCTCGCTGATCGCCGGCCTCATCGATCTCGTCCGCCCCGCCACGCGGGCGCTGCGTCCGCCGCTTGCCGCCGTCGTCGTCTATATCGGCGTGCTTCTGCTCGGCACCCTCAACAGCTTCATTCATGCCGGCGACGGCTGGACCGCCATCGTGCCCGCCGGGCTGATCGCCTCGGCCGTCACGCTGCTTGCGATGATCGCCAGCGTCTACCTCACCGCCGGAACCCGTACCGCCAATGCCTGGAGGATCCCATGACATCAACGTCCCCGCGATTGCGCCGCCCGCTCCGTCGAACCGCGCTTGCCTCCAGCGCCCTGATCGTGCTGGCCCTTGCCGGCTGCAGCGACAGCGACGACAGCTTCGACATCTCCAGCCAGATCGGCCCGGATCCGGTGCTGCCGGAACCGAGCCAGAGCCTCGTCCCCGACCTCAAGGTGGCGCCGGTCGTCGGCTGGGGTGAAGACGAGACGCCCGCCGTGGCGGACGGCTTCACCGTCACCGCCTATGCCCGCGATCTTTCCAATCCGCGCACGGTCCACACCCTGCCGAATGGCGATGTGCTCGTCGTGCAGAGCAAGGCGCCTCCGGGCAAACCCGTGGAGCGGCCGAAGGACGTGATCCGGGACTTCATCATGGGCATCGCATCGGGCGGTGGTGGTGGCGAGGCCAAGCCGACCAACCTGATCACGCTTTTGCGCGACACCGACCGCAACGGCACTGTCGATGAACGTCATGATCTTCTCACCGATCTCAACTCCCCCTTCGGCCTCGCCTTTGCCGACGACACGCTTTATGTCGCTGCCGCCGACGCCGTGCTCGCTTACGACTACACGCTCGGCCAGACCGAGATCACCACGCCGCCGCGCGTCGTGACGCCCCTTCCCGGCGGCCCGATCAACCACCACTGGACGAAGGATCTGGCGCTCAGCCCCGACGGCCGTTTTCTCTATGCCTCCGTCGGCTCCAATTCCAATGCCGGCGAACGCGGGCTGGAGGCGGAAAAGGGGCGTGCCGCCATCTGGCAGATCGACCGCGAAAGCGGCGCCTCGCGCATCTATGCGTCGGGCCTGCGCAATCCCAATGGCCTCACCTTCAACCCGGAAAGCGGTGCGCTCTGGACCGTGGTCAACGAGCGCGACGAGCTCGGCCCGAATCTGGTGCCCGACTACATGACCTCTGTGAAGGACCGCGCCTTCTATGGCTGGCCCTGGAGCTATTATGGCCAGCATGTCGATGCGCGCCTGCATCCGCCGCGCCCTGACATGGTCGAACAGGCGATCAAGCCGGATTATGCGCTGTCCAGCCATGTGGCGGCGCTGGGCCTTGCCTTCTCCTATGGCATGGGCCTGCCGGAGCCTTATGCCAACGGCGCTTTTGTCGGCAATCGCGGCAGCTGGAACCGCGACCATTTCAACGGCTATAAAGTGCTCTTCGTGCCCTTCGAAAACGGCAAACCCTCGGGTGATCCGCAGGATATCGTCACGGGCTTCCTGAATGCCGACGAAGAGGCCCGCGGCCGCCCGGTCGGTCTCGGTTTCGACGGCACCGGCGCGCTTCTCGTCGCAGACGATGCCGGCAACACCGTCTGGCGGGTTGCCGCCACCGGCGCCACGCCACTTGCCGAACCTTTGAGCACCGACCAGATGCCGCCGAATGCACCGGCCGCCACGGCTGCACCCGCTGCAGCGGACGGCACCGAGACCGGCGGCACAGGCTCGTCCCCGGCCACGACACCCGGCGTCGCCCCGGCAGAGGATCCGGCCGTCGCACCGACCCCGGCGACACCGGCCGATCCCGGCAATGGCACACTCGCCCCGCCGTCCACGACGCCGCCGCAGACCGATGTGCCGGCAACGGACCCTGAGGGTGCGGTGCAGGATGCCCCGGCACCCGCGACACCAGCCCAGCCCTGAGTGGATCGTCCCCTTGCAAAACACAAAACAGATGAGCCTCCCCGTCACCGGGGAGGCTCTCATCATTTGGGGGCATCTTTGATCAGGCCGGCAGCCGCTTGTCGTAGTCGCCCTTGAGCTTCAGCCAGCCATCCCAGAAAGGCTCTGTCCGACCACCTCTGACCTTGGCCTGGAGAATGTCGAGATGCATATGCCAGCCGGCGCCGACCATCAGCAGGTTGGCGCGGTCGGAAATCCGGCGATGCGTCACCGTCAGCAGCACCTCGTCGCCTTCGGGCCGCAGGTCGAAGCAGACCTCGCCGCTCTCGCCCCAGGTGAAGACCAGCCGCTTGTCCTTCTGCAGTTCCAGCACGCGGCTCTTCATCCGCATTTCCTCGCCGAAGTCTTCGGGACGCATGCCCGGCGGATCGGTCAGTTCGTCATTGCGCCAGACCAGTTCGAAGGCGGACCCGGCCTTCTCTTCCATGGCACCCGAGGCCAGCCATTGCCGCCGCAGGTCGCTGTCGGTCAGGTAGCCCCAGATCCGCGAGGCTGGGCCGGGCAGCAAGCGTTCGATCACCAAAGTCTGCGGCTCGGCGAGCCGCCCGTAAGCATTCACGTCCAGTCGTTGCGTCATCGTCTCTCTCCATCCGTGTCATCATGAGGGGAAGATGCGGCGTCCTGCGCGCGCAGGATCCGCTCGAGGACATCCAGCCGGCCGGTCCAGAAGTGCTCGTAGGCGCTCAGCCACTGGTGGGCACCGGCAAGCGGCCCCGGCTCCAGCCGGCAGAGATGGGTGCGACCTTTCACTTCACGCCGAATCAGGCCCGCCGTCTCCAGCACCTTGATGTGCTTGGAGGCCGCCGCCAGCGACATGGCAAAGGGCTCCGCCAGTTCGCCGACGCTGCGCTCGCCATCGGACAGGGCTGCGAGCATCCGACGGCGGGTATCATCGCCCAGCGCGTGAAAGATCGTATCGAGGGGGTGCGCAGATAATTCAACCATGTGGTTGAACATGAGCGCAACAAATCCAATTGTCAACCATATGGTTGAGGATTCATTTCCGGGGCAAAGTGTGACGGGGGAGCGTCAAATAACCAGCAGGCTGCTGATGATCAACAAAAGGGCGATCCCCCCAAGAACGAGCGACCAGGCCGAGAGCACAAAGCCGGGCTTGGCGCCGCTGTCGGACTGGGCAGCGTAATCGGTGTCGCGGGGCCGCTGGGTCTCGCCATTTTCCGGTTCCGTCGCCATCCGATACTCCCGTGCTGCTTGCCTCCTAGGGTAACCCGTCGCCGGGGCTTCGGTTCCGGAACAAGCCGGGCAGGAACACGGATGATGCGGGGAACCCCGCCCCCTCTCCTCCGTTTCCTCTCCACACCAGGAGAGGCTTTTCATGAACACCCGATCGAAATTTCATCTGATGGCGCGGGCCGGCTATGGCGCACGCGGCATCGTCTTTCTGCTCGTTGCGGGCCTTGCCCTGTTTTCAAGCCTGGGCGGCGGCAAGGCCGATACGCGCGGCGCGTTGGACGCCATCCTGCAGCAGCCGTTCGGACGGATCTGGATCGGCCTGATCGGGCTCGGGCTTGCCGGCTTCGTCATCTGGCGCCTCGCGCAGTCGCTCGCCAATGCGGATGGCCAGGATGACGACATGAAAGGTTATGCCATCCGCGCCGCCCTCTTCGGCAGTGCGGTCACCTATGCCGGCCTTGCCGTCACCAGCTTCACCATGGCGCTGCAGATGTCGGGCGGTGGCGGCTCCGGCGGTGAACAGGGCCTTGCCGCCTGGGTCATGGCCCAGCCCTTCGGCCGCTATCTCGCCGGCCTGATCGGTCTCGGCTTCGTCATCGGCGGCGTTGTCACCGCCCTGAAGGGCATCAAGCGCAGCTTCGGTCGCTATCTGGAACTCGACGCCGAGAAGAACACGCCGGCGGTGCTGATCTCGATTTACGGCCTCGTCGCGCGGGGTGCGGTCTTCGGCATCATCGGGGTCTTCTTCCTCTACGCCGCCTTCACCGTCGATCCGGAACAGGCCGGCGGCATGGCGGACGCGCTTGCCTGGGTCCACGCGCTCCCCTTCGGCGGCGTCATCTATGCGGTGGTCGCGCTCGGCCTGGCCGCTTTCGGTCTCTACAACTTCGTCGAGGCGCGTTACCGGCGCATCAAGACGCCTGAAGTCGGCGATGTGACGCGACATTTGCCGCTCGGCCGCTTCAGCTGACACCGGACAAACCCGACCGAAGCCGTCGCAGCGCCCTTTACAAAAGGTCCTGCGACGGAATGATGGTCACGCCCGCCGGCGCCGATACCGCCGCCTCCAGCATGGCACGGGCAATGGTCTCCGGCCGGTTCGCCTGAAGCGTACCCGGCAGAAGCGGCTTCAGAACCTTGAGTATCTTGCCCGCCCATTGCTCCATCGGCCGCGGCTCCGGACGCGGCCCATCGATCAGACCCGGCCGGACCAGCACGGTGCGCTCGAACTCAAGCGCCAGAATGTCCCGCTCCGTCTCGCCCTTGACCCGGCTGTAGAAGAACAGCGATTTCACATCCGCCCCCTTTGCCGAGTTGAGGACGAAGGTGCGTGCGCCATGGGCCTTGGCCAGCCTCGCGCTCTCGACCGGATAGTCGTGGTCGACACGGTGAAAGCGCTCGCGCGATCCGGCGGTCTTCAGCGTCGTGCCGAGCGCGCAGATGACCGCATCCACCGCCCAGATCGCCGGGTCCTGCGGCAGCTGTTCGAAATCCAGCGTCGGCGCGGAAAGGCCCTCCCGCGACATTAGCGGGCGACGCGTCGGGGCAGTCACGGCCGTCACGCGCGGGTCAGCGAGCGCCAGCGACAGAACCTGACCGCCGACGAGGCCGGTCGCGCCCAATATCAACAGATGCATGCACCCTCCTTCAACAATGACTGGCGGATTGGCCGGCGCCGGGCAACCCCGCGCCATGCCAAGAGACTGTCTGGCCACCTTGCCCGTTTCGCCCCGCAAACGCAAAAGGCGCCGCATTGCTGCAGCGCCTTTCTTATTTATGGAATTACCGAATTGTCTCAGGCCGCCGTGCGGTAGCTGCCGGAGCCCGTCTGGCCGCCGAGCTGGAAGCGGGCAAGCTGGGCCTGGAGCTGGCGGGCCTCGCCGGCGAGGACCTGGCTGGATGCGGTCGTCTCTTCCACCATGGCGGCGTTCTGCTGGGTCATCTGGTCCATGTGGTTGACCGAGGTGTTGATCTCGCCGAGCGCTGCCGACTGTTCCTCGGCCGCACGGGCAATGGTCACCACATGGTCGTTGACGCGGTTGACGAGCGCCTCGATCTCGCGCAGCGCATCGCCGGTCGACAGCACCAGCGAGACGCCTCCCTTCACCTCTTCGGCCGAGGTGTTGATCAGGGTCTTGATCTCCTTGGCGGCATTCGCCGAACGCTGCGCCAGTTCGCGGACTTCCTGGGCAACGACGGCGAAACCACGACCGGCTTCACCGGCACGCGCTGCTTCGACGCCGGCATTCAGCGCCAGAAGGTTGGTCTGGAAGGCGATCTCGTCGATGACAGAAATGATCTGGCTGATCTTGCTCGAGGACTGCTCGATGCGGCCCATGGCGTCGATGGCGTTGCGGACGATGTCGCCCGACTTGCCGGCACTGTCCTTGGTCTCGCGGACCATCTGCGAGGCTTCGTTGGCGCGCTGCGTCGAAGTCTTGACCGTCGTGGTGATCTCTTCAAGCGCCGCCGCCGTCTCTTCGAGGGATGCGGCCTGCTGTTCGGTGCGACGGGCCAGCTGGTTGGCAGCCGAGGACAGTTCGCCGGAATTGCCGGTGATGGTGCCGGCCGCCGTCAGAATGTTCTGCATCGTCTGGCGCAGCACCGCCATGGTCTGGTTCACATTGCCCTGGAGTTCGGCAAAGGCGCCCTGGAACTGGCCCTGCATTTCGTGGGTCAGGTCGGCATCGGCGAGTGCTGCAATGACGCGACGCACTTCGGTGATGCCACGGTCGACATTGGCCACCAGTTCGTTGACCGAGCCGGCAAAACGCTGCAGGTCGGCATCGTCATAGGTCTTCGAAATCCGCTGCGAGAAATCGCCGGCGGCAGCAGAGGCCACGATGACGCTGATCGAGGACTGCAGGTCCTTGCTCTGGGCGGTGAGTGCCGCTTCCTGCGCTTCCATGGCGCGCATATGCTCTTCATTGACACGGAAGACTTCGAGAGCGCGGGCCATTTCGCCGATCTCGTCCTTGCGCTCGGTGCCGCGGATGCTGTCGGGACGACGGCCGGCGGCCATGTCCGACATCACGGCGGTCAGGCTGCGGATCGGATTGACGATGCCACGACGGGCGAGCACGAAGCTGACGGCGACACCGGCGATAATGCAGACGGCGGCGGTGACGATCTGCACCAGCATGGTGAAGCTGGAGGCGGCAAGCGCATTGTCACGCGATGCGGTGAGCGTGGTGGCCGACAGCGTCGAATATTCCTTGACTGCCGAGGTCACCACCTTCTGGGCATCGAGCGCCTTGGCAAGCTCGGCCTTCATCACCGCCGGGTCCTTGCCGGCATCCGAACCGGCAACCGCGACCATGGCGCGGATCTGGGTGAAATAGGCGTCCAGCGTGCCCTTGATCTTGTCGAGCAGCTGGCTTTCCGTGGCGTTGGCGGTGGACGCGATCTTCGGCAGGCGCGCCAACATCTCGCTCGAGCGCTTGTCGGTCTCGGCGGCAAAGTCGGCCGCCTTTTCCGGCGACAGCGCCAGCTGGTAGGTCATGCGCGAGATGGCAATGATATCCACGCGCAGGTCCATGGCTTCACGGGCCACTTCCTCGCGGGCGCCCGTGTCTTTGAGCGCCGCACCGAGCGACGACAGGCCCTGGGCGCCGACGGTGGCGATGGCCGCCGCCGCCACGCCCATCAGGACGACGACGAGGCTCACCTTCTTCAGAATGGACAGATTGGCAATCGACATCAACGCGCTCCATACAAACCCGCCATCCTGGCAGGTGACCATCTCGGCCGGGCATGGAGGTCATTCCACACAAATCGAGCGCTAAATTAGGAGCCACATATTTCCAATTCGTTGCAATTGCGGCCTGAAATTCGATGGTGTGCTGCACCGCACTGTGACCTTTCCAAAGCCGCCATCACAACGCGCGCAGCAAGCGTTCAGCCAACCGACGACATCGCGTCATCCCCAGCTTTTCCACCGCACAAATCCGGCCAATTCGCCTGTGGACAGCGGCGCTGGACACTATGGGTAGTGTGCCACCGCCGGACAGAAAAATATTCGTGACGGAAGCTTGACAGGCCGGAGCCCCTGCCCCGCCTGCGATCGCTGCAGCAGAAAGGCAAGACATTCCCGTGACTTCGGCCTTTTGCCCGTTATCCACAACAGGGCACCACAAGATATAGCGTTAACATTTCCTTCACAGACCACCCCTTGACGGAATCAGTCGGGTCGATGTTAATGGATCCTGTTGCGGCGGCGACTGGACCGGGCATGAACGAGGCCGGGTTTCATCAAAATTTGTAGCGGCTTTCTTGCACCTGGAACGGCGTTCTGACGACGTCGCCCATGATAGGAATTCTGTGCGACTTTTGACCGCCCGGCAGGGGGTCTATGTCTGGCGGCAATAATCTGTTAATACTATATTTAGCGTTTGCAGCCACCATCACCACAAGATACAGGGTGCCCAGTCTTCGGATGAATCACCTGACAGACGAACAAATCACTGGCTGTGCGGTTTGACGCGCGCAACCGGACGCCATATTTCGCGCCTTATCGGCGCCCAAGATCGAGGGACACAGGCAGATGCGCATTGAACGTCGCTTCACCAAACCGGGGCAGTCCGCTTATGCGGAGATCGAGTTCCGCAAGGCCATCAGCGAGATCAAGAACCCCGACGGCTCAATCGTATTTCGTCTTGCCGACATTGACGTCCCGGCCCAGTTCAGCCAGGTGGCGGCCGACATTCTCGCCCAGAAATATTTCCGCAAGGCCGGCGTTCCGAAGATCCTGAAGAAGGTTGAGGAAAACGACGTTCCTTCCTTCCTCTGGCGCTCGGTTGCCGACGAGAAGGCCCTCGCTTCCCTGCCTGAAAACGAACGCTACGGCTCGGAAACCGATGCCCGCCAGGTCTTCGATCGCCTGGCCGGCACCTGGACCTACTGGGGCTGGAAGGGCAAGTACTTCTCGTCTGAAGAAGACGCTGCCGCCTTCAAGGACGAGCTCTCCTACATGCTCGCCACCCAGCGCGTCGCACCGAATTCCCCGCAGTGGTTCAACACCGGCCTGCACTGGGCCTATGGCATCGATGGCCCCGGCCAGGGCCATTTCTATGTCGACCCCTTCACCGGCAAGCTGGTCAAGTCGAAGTCGGCCTATGAACACCCGCAGCCGCATGCCTGCTTCATCCAGTCCGTCGAAGACGACCTGGTCAACGAAGGCGGCATCATGGACCTCTGGGTCCGCGAAGCCCGTCTCTTCAAGTATGGCTCCGGCACCGGCTCCAACTTCTCCTATCTGCGCGGCGAAGGCGAAAAGCTGTCCGGCGGCGGCCGTTCCTCCGGCCTCATGTCGTTCCTGAAGATCGGCGACCGGGCTGCCGGTGCCATCAAGTCCGGCGGCACCACCCGCCGTGCGGCCAAGATGGTCGTGGTCGACATCGACCATCCGGATATCGAAGCCTATATCGACTGGAAGGTGAAGGAAGAGCAGAAGGTTGCAGCCCTCGTCACCGGCTCCAAGATCGTCGCCAAGCACCTGAAGGCGATCATGAAGGCCTGCGTCAACTGCGAGGCTGACAACGGCGCCTGCTTCGACCCGAACGAGAACCCTGCCCTGAAGCGCGAAATCCGCGCCGCGAAGAAGGACCAGGTTCCGGAAAACTACATCAAGCGCGTCATCCAGTTCGCCCAGCAGGGCTACAAGGATCTCGAGTTCAAGACCTATGACACCGACTGGGATTCGGAAGCCTATCTCACCGTGTCGGGCCAGAACTCGAACAACTCCGTCTCGCTGAAGGACGATTTTTTGCGCGCTGTCGAAAACGACGGCGACTGGAACCTGACCGCCCGCAAGGACGGCAAGGTGATGAAGACGCTGAAGGCCCGCGACCTCTGGGACAAGATCTCCTATGCCGCCTGGGCATCGGCAGATCCTGGCCTGCACTTCAACACGACGATGAACGACTGGCACACCTCGCCGGCAGCGGGCCCGATCCGCGCCTCGAACCCGTGCTCGGAATACATGTTCCTCGACGACACGGCCTGTAACCTCGCTTCGCTCAACCTGCTCCGCTTCAAGGACCAGACGACCAAGAACATCGACATCGGCGACTACGAACATGCCGTCCGCCTGTGGACCGTCGTGCTCGAAGTCTCCGTGATGATGGCGCAGTTCCCATCGCGCCAGATCGCCGAACTCTCCTATGAATACCGCACGCTCGGCCTCGGCTATGCCAATATCGGCGGCCTCTTGATGTCCTCCGGCATCCCCTATGACTCGGCCGAAGGCCGTGCCATCGCAGGTAGCCTTACCGCCATCATGACCGGCGTCTCCTATGCGACGTCAGCCGAAATCGCCTCGGAACTCGGCCCCTTCCCGGGCTTTGCGCCGAACCGTGACAACATGCTGCGCGTCATCCGCAACCATCGCCGCGCAGCACTCGGCCTGTCGGACGGCTATGAAGGCCTCTCCGTCAATCCCGTGCCGCTTGTTCATGCCGACTGCACCGATCCTGATCTGATCGCCCATGCGACGGCTGCCTGGGACAAGGCTTTGGCGCTCGGCGAAAAGCATGGCTACCGCAATGCCCAGGTCTCGGTCATCGCGCCGACCGGCACGATCGGTCTCGTGATGGACTGCGACACCACCGGCATCGAGCCCGACTTCGCACTGGTCAAGTTCAAGAAGCTCGCCGGTGGCGGCTACTTCAAGATCATCAACGCTGCCGTTCCGGAAGCGCTGCGCACGCTGG
The DNA here is from genome assembly GCF_003610655.1 of Rhizobium sp. AG855. NCBI lineage: Bacteria > Pseudomonadati > Pseudomonadota > Alphaproteobacteria > Hyphomicrobiales > Rhizobiaceae > Rhizobium > Rhizobium sp. AG855. The sequence continues at coordinate 1,860,275 of NZ_RAQG01000003.1, forward strand.
GTTACTCTGAATCCCAGATCGCCGAAATCGACGCCTATGCCGTCGGCCATGGCAACCTGAACCAGGCGCCGGGCATCAACCCGACGACGCTGCGTGCCAAGGGCTTCACCGACGAGAAGATCGAGGCCGTCAACGGCGCGCTGAAGTCTGCCTTCGACATCAAGTTCGTCTTCAACCAGTGGACGCTCGGCGCCGACTTCCTCAAGGACACCCTCAAGGTTTCCGACGAGCAGCTCGCCGACATGAGCTTCAACCTGCTCGACCACATGGGCTTCTCGAAGAAGGACATCGAGGCTGCCAACATCCATGTCTGCGGTGCGATGACGCTCGAAGGCGCGCCCTTCCTGAAGGCCGAACATCTGCCGGTCTTCGATTGCGCCAATCCCTGCGGCAAGATCGGCAAGCGGTATCTCTCGGTCGAATCCCACATCCGCATGATGGCAGCGGCCCAGCCGTTCATCTCGGGTGCGATCTCCAAGACGATCAACATGCCGAACGAAGCGACCGTCGAAGACTGCGGCGCCGCCTACATGCTGTCCTGGAAGCTGGCCCTCAAGGCCAACGCGCTTTATCGCGACGGCTCGAAGCTTTCCCAGCCGCTCAATGCCTCGCTTATCGAAGACGAGGACAATGACGACGCACTCGACGACCTGTTGGCTCAGCCCGCTGCCGCCCAGGCCGTCACCATCACGGAACGCATCGTCGAGCGCATCGTCGAGCGGGTCGTACGCGAACAGGAAAAGCTGCCGACCCGCCGCAAGGGGTATACCCAGAAGGCGAAGATCGGCGGTCACACCATCTTCCTGCGCACCGGCGAATATGACGACGGGCGTCTGGGCGAAATCTTCCTCGACATGAACAAGGAAGGCTCGGCGCTGCGCGCCTTCATCAACAACTTCGCCATCTCCGTCTCGCTCGGCCTGCAATATGGCGTACCGCTCGAGGAATATGTCGACGCCTTCACCTTCACCAAGTTCGAGCCGGCCGGCATGGTCACCGGCAACGACGCGATCAAGAATGCGACGTCGATCCTCGACTACGTCTTCCGCGAGCTTGCGATCTCCTATCTCGGTCGCAGCGATCTCGCCCATGTCGACACGTCAGACTTCTCCGCGACCGCACTCGGCCGTGGCGTCAAGGAAGGCAAGGCGGATGTCGTCTCCAAGGGCCTGACCCGCGGCTACAAGCCGACGCTGGTCTCCAGCCACATGCCGGCTGCGGCCGGCGCCGAGCCCAAGGGCGCCGCCACCGCCGCCCCCGCCAAGGCCTCAACCGTCACCGCCTTCGCATCGGCCGGCAACACCGCCCGCAAGCTCGAAGTGACGACCGCAATCGCAACGTCGGAAGTCGTGTCCTTCAAGCGCGATTACGAGGAACGCGCCGTCGAACTGGCCGAGGAGATCGCCGAAGAAAGCCTCTTCTCCGACACGGCCGCCGACGAGGCCGCCAAGGCGAAGGCGGATGCCAAGCAGCTTGAGGCGACCCGCCGCATGCGGTCGATTGCCCAGGGCTATACGGGCAACATGTGCTCGGAATGCCAGAACTTTACGATGGTTCGGAACGGGACGTGTGAGAAGTGCGACACGTGTGGTGCCACGAGCGGGTGCAGCTGAGGACCACAGGGATAGGTGGAGATTTCGATTTTCACTCGCCTGAGATGAGATAAAGTAAACCCCGCGTCGATTGAGTTCGGCGCGGGGTTTTGGTTGGGAAACTCGACATGCCGATCTGTATCCTCTGCACGTCAGTACGGAATTCGTTCGAGAAGCCTGAACACATTCTCCTCAATGCGTTGGGGGGAAAGAAAACCGTTTATGGAATTATCTGTGACGACTGCAACAACGTTACCGGAAGCACTATAGACCGACACTTGACCCACTCAATTGAATCAATACGTGCGCATGCAGGATTTAAGGCAGGCGATGGTGACGCACCACCAAAACTCAGAAACTTGGGCGGGCGCGCGGTCAAATACGATCTGGTAGATGGCATTCCACGGTTCAGGCCACAGCAAGCCATGGAACGAGAACTAAATGATGATGGCTCGCATACTATCAGCATTCAGGCGCGGGACTTGCCCCACTTACTTCAATTAGTTGAACAAGCAATCACGCGATGGAAACTCACAGACGAAATTGCAGAGAAATTTCGCGCCGAATTTCTTGAACGAAGTGTTGTTCACCATCATCCCACCCCAACAGTCGAATTTAACCTGTCCCTTGGCGACAGGATGTCCCTGCGATCGATGGCAAAGTCGATGCTCGTGCTTTTAGCCAGTCAGATAGGCAACGATTCCCTTTTACATCGAAGTTTCGATGGTGTGCGCCACTTCATCATGAATGACGCGGATACGATCGACGTATCGATCAACTCCAATAGGCTTCCTTCATTTACCGAAGCACATGGACCAACCCCCAGCGTTATTTGGGTTGGACAGGATCTTGACGGAGCAGTGTTCGGCTACTTCAACCTGTACGGGGTAGTAGGATGGACGTTTAAGCTGTCTGATCACTTACCATCTAAGATTAGACCCATCATGCTAATCAATGACCCTCGTCAGCGTGAAAACAGGACAACTGATCCTGAAGCCGCTGAGCTTCTACCAGTCGAACGGGTGAAGGAAAGCGCCTTCAGTGAACAAGATATTGCCAGAGGCATAACGACACTGCACAGCCAAATGCATGAGTACTCGCGTGAACGCTTGATCGAGAAATCGCTATCTGACGAGCTCTCAAAGACAAACTTTGATGAAACCGGTTATGTTGATCCAACCGAAACTCAGCGAGTTCTTGAGGGGCTTGCGTATCGCGTCGTCATGGGATTGTTTCGCGTGCCATGGTCAGAGCCGGTCCAAGGATCAGTGAAGGATCTCAGAGACCGTGAGTTCGACTAGGACTATCTCGACGCGATTGCCGATGTGCCAGCGACAGTGGAAGTCGGCGTTCGATCAGGTCATGCTCACCCGCCGTTACCGAGGCACAAATGCGCCTCCGCAGCTCCCACCTCCCCCATGCGGGGGAGGACGGAAAATCGAAGGCTTAGGCGCGCGTAAGCCGCCTAAACTTCAGATCTTCCTGGAGAGGGGCACGGTTCCGTTGGCACCGACATCACCGAGCCCCCCTCTTGCGAAATCTGAGGTTTGGCCCTGATCGGGCGTCCCGAGGGCTTGTGTCTGGATCCTCGGGTCAAGCCCGAGGATGACGGAGGGTGGGGATTCTGCTGGTATCCTCCTCTACCTTCGTCCTCGGGCGAGCCCTGAGGAGAATACCCAGCCACACCCCCAAGGTTGTCATCCTCGGGCTTGACCCGAGGATCCAGACACAAGCCCTTCAACGGCAGCGACCGGCACCGCCTCACATCAACTCGTAGTACAGATCCCGCCAATCAGGATTGAACCCCTCGATCAGCGCGATCTTCCAGTGCCGATACCAGCGCTTCAGCGACTTCTCCCGCTGGATCGCCGTACCGATGCTGTCGTGCTCCTCATACCAGACCAGCTGCCGGCAACCGTACTTCGAGGCAAATCCCGGCGTCAGCGCCTCTCGATGCTCGTAGATGCGCCGCTCCAGATCGGACGTCACGCCGATATAGAGTGTGCCGTGCTTGTGGTTGGTGACGATATAGACATAGCCCGCCATGCGTGTAGTTTGCTTGTGTCTGGATCCTCGGGTCAAGCCCGAGGATGACGACCTCTCGGGGAGATAGGGGTATCCTCCGCAGACGTTATCCGGTGAAGACAGTAGCGGAGGATACCAGTCGCTCGCCCACACTCCGTCATCCTCGGGCTCGACCCGAGGATCCAGACACAAGCCTTCCGAGGCCAGACGGTCATGACAGACAGCCCCATCTCCAAAAAAAGGGGGATGACTTTCAGACATTTCCCAACAAAATCAAACCCCGAAACATTTTTTCATCCCCCACCCTTTTTCCTTTCGTAGAATCATCGCTGTCCCGCCCTCGGATACACCTGACGATGCGATGTCAGGCGAGGCGGGGCCGGCGCCGGGGTGGAGGGTTGTCGCAGATCCAAATCCCCGGCCCGCTGCAACGGTCTCCCTCCGGACGAAGGGCTTGACGAGGGTGATGGGGTCGGATGCCCCAAAGCCTGGATACCCTGATCGGAAGGACGTGCCTCAGAGGCACACAGACAAGGCGCCCGCGCTGTCGCGAACATCCAGACAGCGGGGCGGAGAAAACGGCGGGGATGGACGCCAGGCCGCAAATGGCCAGTCGATCATCCCCCGGGCGAGGGTCCCGGTCGGATTGGTGCACCATCCGGCGGGAACCTCCCGGGCCACCGGCCAGGCTCTGGCAGAACACTCTTCGGAGCAGACTGCCGCAGCCGGACCCGCGCCCGGTCATCCTCGGTCCTCGGGTCAAACCCGAGGATGACGAGGACCGTCGCCGCCTTGCCAGAGAGACGCATGCAGCGGGACAAAACGCCGAACGAGGCGCCGGAAGGAGCCACATAAAATACTTAGACAGGTTGCTTCTGGCGCCTCGTCCGAGACAAGCATGCCCATCCCCGGAGGGAGCGATCCCGACCGGCGGCGAAGCTTGGGTTTTTTGACATTTATACAACATCACCCCTCACCCTGAGGTGCCCGACACAGTCGGGCCTCGAAGGGCGAGGCCACCCCGCTTCCCTCATCCTGAGGTGCCGGGCAACGCCCGGCCTCGAAGGACGAGGCCACCAGCGCAGGATGCTTCGAGGCCCTCGCCATGCGAGGGCACCTCAGCATGAGGGAGCAGAGACACAAGCGCGGAGCCCCACCCTCACCTTTCATTCCCGTGAATGCCGCGTCCCAAAAAAGTCCGCCCTGCCCGGCCCCGCCGCTCCGACCGGCCAACGCTTCCTTAACGGCCTTGCGGTAATTTATGATACATTAAAAGACTGGACGGAGACCCGAGCGAAATGTCCAAACCGACCTTCCGCTTCACCCATTACGACCTCAAGGAACAGCGCGCCGGAACGATCATCGAGGTGACGCTGTCGGCCGTGAACAATGTGCGGCTGATGACGCCGACGAATTTCCAGCGCTTCAAGGAAACGCTGGATTTCAAATTCCTCGGCGGCGTGGCGAAGAAATCGCCGCTCAACATCGTCATCCCGGAAAGCGGCCACTGGCACCTGATCGTCGACATGGAAGGCCATCACGGGCTGGCGGAATCGAAGGTCAAGATGATCGCGGCACCGGCCGTCCAGCCGAAGCAGCGGGCGTCCTGAGCCGGGCCGGCCCGCCCCTCGCCTTTGCCGGTCACTCCTTATCGATCAGCCCTTGCCCGCCGCCAGCACCGCGTCTGCTGCCCGTTCGCCGCTGATGAAGGCGCCATGCACCGTGCCGAAATAGTCGGCGCTGGTGTGTTCGCCCGCCAGGAAGAGGCGCGGCCCGGCCGGCAAGGCCAGCACCTGGTGATCTGAAGGCTGCGCCCCGACCGCCGGGAAGGAATAAGTGCCGAGCGCAAAGGGATCGGCCGACCAGACATGGCGGACCATTGCCTTCGGGGCGACAGCCTTGTCTCCAAACATGTCGCGCAGCACCGCCGTGATATCCGCCCGAAGCGCGGCCTCGTCCATGGCGTCGACGGTTTCGGCATAATCGCCGCTTGCAACCATGGTCAGAACAGCGGCGCCGTGGATCGGCACGAGGTTCAGCATGTCGGCAAACCGGCCGCGCTTTTCTCCGGCAAAACCCAGGAAATGCGGCGCCTCCGGCCAGAAGGCCTGGTCGAAGGCGACCGAGACCTTGGCAAGCCGGCCGAAGCCGATGGTCGCGATCGCCCGGCGATGCGGCTCGGGCAGCGGCGGATCGAAGACGACGCTCCCCGCCTTCAAGACGCCGAGCGGCACGGTGACGATGCAGTGGTCGGCGCTGAGTGTGCCCGTGACGGTGTCGACGGTGACGCCGCCGGCGGAATGCCGGATGCGGCGGACGGGCGCGTTGAGCCGGATGTCGAAGCCTTCGGCCAGCGCTTTCGGCAGCGTGTCATAACCTTCGCGCAGCACGGCGTCCGGCCCGTCGAAGATCTCGCCGGCGTCGAAATGCAGGGCCGAGATCTGCGCGAGCGGCGCGCCGAGGTCGCCCTCATAGGCATCGGTCAGTGCCCAATTGCCGATCGGCTCCTGCAGAAGTGCGGGATCGAGCACGGCGATCACCTCTTCCAGCGAGAGATTGCGATCGCCATCGGCCTCCTCGGCCGCCTTGTCGGCGATCCGGTCAAGGTCGTCGAAAATGTCGTCGGTCTCGAATTCCTCCGGCTCCACGCCACCAGGCTGGAACAGCTGCCATTGCTCCGGATCGACGAAAAAGGGCGTGGCGCCGGTCTGGCTTGCAAGCTCGGCTGCCGGATTGTCGTTGAAACCGTGGATGAAATTGGCGCCGTTCTCGACGGGTACGCCCAGGCTGCGGTCGGTGAAGATGCGCCCGCCGATCCGGTCGCGGGCCTCGAGGACGATCACCTCGGCACCGGCCTCGGTCAGCGTCGCGGCGGCGGAAAGGCCGGCCATGCCGGCACCGACCACGATCACCTTCAGGCCCTTGCCGGCATCTGCAGCCGCCTGCCCCTGCCCTTTGCCGGGCGTCGGTCGCGATGGCGCCGCCAGCGCCTGGCGGGCGAGCGGCAGCGTCGAGAGGCCCGAGCCGGCAAGCAGGAACAGCAGGCGGCGGCGAAGCCGATCAGGCCGCATCGACGGCTGCTCCCACGTTTGGAGCCTCGAGATCTTCGGCGAAGAAGACGCGGCCGCGGCCCGTTTCCTTCGAGGCATAGAGCGCGCGGTCGGCCATGGACATGATGACGCGTGCCGAAGCGCCGTTTTCGGGCGCCGTTGCAATGCCGAGGCTGATGCCGACATCGACGACGGCACCCGTCGACAAGGTGATGGGATCGGAGACCGAGGCGATGATGCGTCTGGCGAGTGCTGCAAGCCGCGCCCTGTCGCGCGCAGCGGTGAGCAGGATGAGGAATTCGTCGCCGCCCACCCGGCCGACGAGACCGGTTTCGCCGACGGCGTCCTTCAGGCGTTCGGCGACCGTGCGGATCACCTCGTCACCGGCGGCGTGGCCGTGGCTGTCATTGACCAGCTTGAAACGATCGAGGTCGCTGGCGATCACGGCAAACGGTGCCTGGGCGAGCCGGTCGGCCGCATCGTTCAGCGCCTTTTCGAAGAAGAGCCGGTTGGCGAGACCCGACAGCGCGTCGCGGTGGGCGAGATCGCGGTTGCGGCGCTCGCTGTCCTCGAGCCGGATCGACAGACGGCTGATATAGCGGCCGAGCACGAAGCTTGCGGCCAGCAGCAGCCCGCACAGCAGCATGACGGCCGGCACGACGACCGGCCAGATCTCGGCACCGGGACGGTAGAGGTCCCAGTTGAAACTGCCCAGGGGCTGGCCGTCGACACTCTTGATCTTCAGGAGACCATCGCCGTTGCGCGCGAATTTCAGGTCGGCATATTCCAGCTGGCCGTTGAGATCGCCGACGAATTCCGCGTTGATCGGCCGCGCCGAGATGAGGATGACCGGATCGCCTTCCGGCAGGGCCACCTCCCCGTCATCGGGTACGATCGCCATGGCGGTGGTGAGCATGACCTCGCCGTCGATCTCGGCATAACCGAAGGCCGCGACCTGGTGAATTTCCGAGGCCGGCACCGGCTTCTGGCCGTAGCCGCCCTCGATCGTGATGCGATGCGCATGATGCCGTTCGATGGCGAGATCGGCGATGGCCTTCAGATCATCTTTGGCGTCGAGATCGCGGGCCGTCAGGTCCACATCGTCCTGCCAGGCCGACATCAGCAGCCGGCCGCCCGGGCCGACCAGAAAACTGCGCTCGTGGCCGAAATCATACCAGAGCGAAGAGACGAACTCCTCGACCACATAGGACGGCCTGAACTTCAGGGTGATATACTTGACCGAGCGGTCCCAGCGCGCGAGCCCGAGCTGGTCGCGGGCGAGCAGGCCGTGGCGGTCGCGCAGGACGTTTTCAAGCAGCACCAGCTGCTTGTCGACGGCAATCTCGTCGGCCTTGCGCGAAGCGATATAGCCGATGAAGAGCAGCGACAGGGCCGAGAGCGTGATCAGGACGAAGGCGAAAAGCCGCACCAGCGCCGGCAGGCCGAACCCTCCGGGCGCACCGCCATCAGACTGAAACTGTGAAACTGAACCGCTCTGCGCCATGCTTCCTCCCTTGCTCGCGGGAAAGAGTAAGGCAGAGCGCTTAAAACCGACTTAAGCCGACATGACGATGCGCAAGTAGGCCTTAGCCACCGCGCTCGCGGCGCAGCTTCGCCCACCAGTCGAGGCGTTTCTTGATCTCGCGCTCGAAGCCCCGCTCCGGCGGATCGTAGAAGGTTTTCCGGCCCATCTTTTCGGGGAAATAGTCCTGTCCGGAAAAGGCGTCCGGCTCATCGTGATCGTAGCGATAGCCCTCGTTGTACCCCTCCGCCTTCATCAGCTTGGTCGGGGCGTTGAGGATGTGTTTGGGCGGCAGAAGCGAGCCGTGTTCCTTGGCGGCGCGCATCGCGGCCTTGTAGGCGACATAGACGCCGTTCGACTTCGGGGCGGTCGCGAGATAGACGCAGGCCTGGGCGAGCGCCAGTTCACCCTCCGGTGAGCCCAGATAATCGTAAGCGTCCTTGGCGGCATTGCAGACGACAAGCGCCTGCGGGTCGGCAAGTCCGATATCCTCCACCGCCATACGCACCAGGCGACGGCCAAGATAGAGGGGATCCTCGCCGGCATCGAACATGCGGCAGAGATAGTAGAGGGCGGCATCGGGATCGGAGCCGCGCACGGCCTTGTGCAGCGCCGAAATCAGATTGTAGTGGCCGTCCTGGCCCTTGTCGTAGACCGGCGCGCGGCGCTGGACGATCTTTCCCAAGCCTTCGGTGTCGAAGACCTCGCCGGGACGGGCAGCGCGCCAGACTTCCTCGGCCAAGGTCAGCGAGGCGCGGCCATCGCCATCGGCCATACGGATCAGGGTTGCGCGCGCATCGGCATCGAGCGGCAGCGGCTTGCCTTCCGTTTCCTCGGCGCGTTTCAGCAGCGTTTCGATGCTATCGGCGTCATGGCTCTTGAAGGTCAGCACCCTCGCCCGCGACAGAAGAGCGGCGTTCAACTCGAAGCTCGGGTTTTCGGTCGTAGCGCCGACGAGGATGACGGTGCCATCCTCCATGACCGGCAAAAAGCTGTCCTGCTGGGCGCGGTTGAAACGGTGGATCTCGTCGACGAAAAGTAGCGTCTGGCGGCCTTCCATGCGGCGGAGCCGCGCACTTTCGAAGACCTTCTTCAGATCGGCCACGCCGGAGAAGATTGCCGAGATCTGTTCGAAGGCCAGCCCCGCCTCGCCGGACAGCAGCCGGGCGACGGTGGTCTTGCCCGTGCCCGGCGGCCCCCAGAAGATCATCGAGCCGAGCGAACCCGACGCGATCATCCGGGCGAGCACGCCGTCCTCGCCGGTCAGGTGTTCCTGGCCGGTGACTTCGGCGAGGTTTTTCGGCCGCAGGCGATCGGCGAGCGGCCGGCGCTCAGCCATTTCCTTCGACATCTGCGGCGCGAAAAGATCACTCATCGAAAGATCTGCCGGATGCGCTGGCCATCCCGTTCGATCTCGACGCGCCAGAAGCCCGGATCGCTTTCGGCGATCTTCTGCAGGTCTTCGACCGAGGCGATATCCTCGCCATTGACCGCAATGACGATATCACGCGGCTGGAAGCCGAGACGGGCAGCCGGCGAGCCGCGCACGACTTCGGTGACGACGACGCCAGTCACCTCGGAGGCCATCTTGAGTTCATAGGCGAGGCGCGGCGACAGATTGCCGGCGCGCATGCCAGCAAAGGGGCTGCGGCCTTCGATCAGCTGGATGTCGCGCGGACGGGTTTCGGGCGCTGCGGCGAGCGTGAGTTCGATCTTTTCCTCGCGGCCATCCTCCTGCACCGTGAGTTCAGCCGTCTTGCCGAGACCTGCGGTGGTCAGGCGGTAGCCGAGGGCGTCGGGATGTTCGACCGGGATGCCGTTGACGGCGGTCACGACCTGGCCCGGCTTCAGGCCTGCCTTGGCGGCCGGACCATCCTCGGCAATGCGCACGACGAGCGCGCCGCGCACCGTTTTCAGGCCGAGTGCTTCGGCAACATCCGACGTGACCGGCTCGAAACTCGCGCCGACATAGGGCTTCTCGAAGCTTGCATCGCCACGATCGGCGGCATCGAGGAAGACGCGCACAAGATTGGCGGGAATGGCAAAGCCGACCCCGTTCGAGCCGCCGCCGCGCGAAAAGATCGCCGTGTTGATGCCGATCAGTTCGCCCCGGGTGTTGACCAGCGCGCCGCCGGAATTGCCGGGATTGATCGCGGCATCGGTCTGGATGAAGAAGCCGAAATCGCCTTCCGTCACCTGGTTGCGGGCAAGTGCGGAGACGATGCCTGAGGTCACCGTCTGGCCGACGCCGAAGGGATTGCCGATGGCGAGCACGAGGTCGCCCACTTCCGTCGAATCGGAGTTTCCGATCGGCAGGGTCGGCATCGTTTCAGGCGCATCGAACTTCAGAACGGCGAGATCGAGGCGGTCATCCTTCAACACCACCTTGACCGGATATTCGCGGCCATCGGCGAGCGCCACCTTGATGTCATCGGCGCCGTCGATGACGTGGTTGTTCGTCACGACCGTGCCGTTCGCCTCGACGATAACGCCGGAGCCGAGCGAGGATTGTTTTTCGGTGCGGTTCGGCATGCGCTGGCCGAAGAACTGTTCGAAGAAGGGATCGCCGGCAAAGAGGCTGGACCGGCTCTGGACGATGCGTTCGGCATAGACATTGACCACGGCGCCGCGCGTCTGCTTGACCAGCGGGGCAAAGGACATCTGCATGTCGAGCTGGCTCTGCGGCACGACCTTGTCCTCAGCCATCACGGGCGGGGCCAGAGGCAGGAAGAGAGCGGCAATCACAGCGATGGGTTTCAGGCGGTCGAAGTGCGGCATGCGAAGATCCTTCAGACGATCAGGAATGTTCTAGACCCGGTTCCTGCGTCCTGAAATAGGCAGAACCAAGGAAGCGTGATCGCAGATGGGGATAACGCCTGTCCGGCTCAAGTCCTGACGGTTTCGATGATGCCGGTCATCAGGGTGTGCAACGCGTCACGGTAACCGGTGCGGGCGGACGGGGCGGCCTCGTTGGAGGTCATGGCGACGGTGAGGCCGAGGCTCGGGGTGATGTAGAGCATCTGGCCGCCATAACCCCAGGCATAGTTGACCTGCTCGCCGGCCATCTCCTTGAGGAACCAGGCATAGCCGTAACCGTCGCCGTTGAAGACGGAATTGGTGCGGCGGATCCAGCTTTCGCGGATCCAGGCTTCGGAGACCAGGCGGGTGCCATCTTCAGTGACGCCGCCCCGGCGATAGAGCTCGCCGAAGGCATGCAGCGAACGCGGCGTCATGGCCATCTGGTTGCCGCCGAGATAATAGCCTTGCGGATCGCGGTCCCAGGCGCCGATGCGGAAACCCTTGAGCGGGCCGAGCCAGTCCCTTGCCAGTGCCAGTGTCGGCTTGCCGGAGACCTTGGTGAGGATCACCGAGAGCAGATGGGTGGAGGCGGTCGAATAGAGCATGCCACCGCCCGGCTCATCGATGAAATCGGCGGCGAGCGCAAAGCGCGTCCAGTTGCGGCTGGCGACCCAGCGGCCGTAATTCGGCCCCGACATGCGGTCGAGTCCTGCGCGCATGGAGAGCAGATGCCCGATGGTGATCTGCGACAGGCGCGGATCGGGATTGTTGGGGAATTCCGAGCGCAGGACGGTTTCGATCTTCTGGTCGACGTCATCGAGCAGGCCCTTGTCGATGGCGATGCCGACCAGCGCCGAGACCACGCATTTCGACGCCGACTTGATGTTGGTCGAGCCATCAAGCGAACTGGTGCCATAGGCGCGTTCACCGAGGGCTTCGCCATTGCGGGTGACGATGACTGTTTCCAGCGTGTCGAGCCTTCGGGCATCCTCAAGCAGGGTCGCGATACGCGGGCGAAGCGCATCGAGATCCGCGGGAGGCAGCGCAGCTGTGGGTTCAGCCGACTGGGCAAAGGTGCGAGAGGCGGAGACGAGCGGGAGGGCGGCGGCTGCCGCAAGCAGGGTTCTTCGGTTCATGCTGGTGAAGGTAGGGAGTACTGCCGTCGATGACAGGACTTTTTGCGGATTTTCACCTGAACGTGAGAGGCTGGCATGCGCGCGCTGCATGGAACGATGCGGTGGTTGTGGACGTTGCCCGCTTAAGTGAAATCAAGCGAGGTCACCATGATGACTGATCCCCATGCAGCAGCCGCACGCGCCATCCTCTTCGCGCTTCTGGCCGGCCCCGTGCTGGCGGGTGCCCTTCCCGCCCAGGCCGCAAGTTTCGACTGCCAGAAACCCGATCTTGCCGAGGACGAGACCGCCATTTGCCAGACGCTGTCGCTGAACGACGTGGACGTGAAGATGGTCACGACCTTCGAGCTTTTGTCCGGCCTTCTCGCCATGGGCGCACGCGGCGAATTGCAGGACCAGCAGATCGCCTGGCTGACGCAGCGCGGCGAATGCAAAGGCGATGTTGCCTGCCTGACGGCTGCCTATACGGCGCGGATGGCGCAGCTCGCGACGGTGTATGAGGGCGTTCAACGGCCGAAGTGACTGGCGTCATGCGGAGTGCTAACATCCTCGCATGAAACAGGTCGAAGCCCTATCGCAGCTCAAGCGGCTTGCCCCAACGGTCCGGGCCATGGGGGCAACCGCACTGTTTGTTTTCGGTTCGACGGCCCGCGACGAAGCGAAACCAACAAGTGATCTGGACCTGTTTATTGATCATGATCCAGCCCAGACGTTTTCCCTGATTGAGCTTATCGGCATCCAGCAGTTTCTGGAGCAGGAGCTTTCGATGGCTATTGACCTCACGACACGCAATAGCCTGCATCCCTTGCTCCGGGCCGATGTCGAGCGGACTGCGCTTCGGGTGTTTTGACTGCATCACACACATCCGAATTGGATGCATGAGGAGCGATGGTGACGGAGCCTGCAAGCAGAAAACCACCTCGGCTCTATGGCGCCGATTACAGCGTTTACGTGCGGATCGCGCGCCTTGCCCTTCTGGAAAAAGGCGTTGCCTATGATCTCGTGCCGGTCGACATCTTTGCCGAAGACGGGATTCCAGCAGCGCATCGGCAGAGGCATCCTTTCGGAAAAATCCCGGCCTTCGAACACGGCGATTTCCATCTCTATGAGACTGGCGCCATCACCCGCTATGTCGACGAGGCCTTTGACGGGCCGGCGCTTCAGCCTGCCGATGCGAAAACGCGCGCCAGGATGAACCAGATCATCAGCATTGCTGATGGCTATGTGTATCCGCAGATGGTCTGGGGGCTTTATGTGGAATGCATCGAAAAGCCGAAGCGGGGGGAAACTCCGGATGAAGGGCGCGTGGAGACAGCGCGCGGCGTTGCCCGGATCACGCTCGGCGTGCTCGCCGGCTTTCTTTCCGAGCAGCAGTGGATGTGTGGCGACACACTCACGCTGGCGGATCTTCATCTGGCGCCGATCATCGCCTATGCGCTGGAGGTGCCGGAGCTGCGCCAGATGTTTGCGGAGTACGGCAATCTCGGCGATTGGTGGCAGATGGTGACAGCGCTGGAGAGTTTTCAGGAAACGCAGCCTTCTTCGTAATCGGCGCCGTCGATATTCCGCTATTTTCCTATTTGCCTAATTACGCACCCTGCCCCACCCCGTCATGGGCTTCTTCCGCCCGCTCCCCCAGCCAGGCCACAAACGCTTTGACCGCCGGGCGTTTCGCGGCCGCTGGCGCGACCGTGGCAAAGTAGGCGGTGCCGAGGTCGAGGGCGCCATCGGGCCAGGGTTTGAGGCTGCCCTCGGCGACGAGGGTGTCGGTGATCGAGCGCCAGCCGAGCATCAGGCCGCGGCCGTCCAACGCCGCCTGCACGGCCTGGACGTAGTTGTCGAAGATGTGGGAGGGGCCGCGCGGCTTGGGCAGGTCGCGTCGGCTAAGATAATCGGTCCAGCCTTCCCAGTGGCGCGCCTCGACGGTGCGGACATGGATGAGCGGGGCAGCGTCCAGCCCCTCGCCTTTTGCCAAGAGGTTTTCGACCAGCGCCGGGCGGCCGACGGGGCAGACGGCCTCGTCGAAGAGGCGCAGCGTCGCGCCATCCGTCCAGGTGCCGCGACCATAGCGCAACACGAGATCGGTGCCGGGCCACATTTGCGGCAGGTCGGTGGGCGGCACCTGGACATTGACGACATAGCCGGGATGGCGGGCGTAGAAGTCGCTCAGGCGCGGCATCAGCCAGTGGGTGGCCAGCCCCATGGTGCAGGCGACGGTGAGACGCTGGTCTTCGAGGCCGGTGCTGGTGCGGATTTCCTCGATCGTGTCGGCGATCAGGTCGAGGCCATCGCGGGTGGCGCGGGCGAGCTGCTGGCCGGGTTCGGTCAGCCTGGCCGGCCGGGTCGTGCGGTCGATCAGGATGGCGCCGACATGGTCTTCCAGCGCCTTCAGCGCTTGCGTCACGGCGGGCTGGGTGACGTTCAAGGCGGTTGCCGCCTCGCGCATGGAACCGAGCCGGGCGACGGCCTCGAAGGTGGTCAGAAGGCGTAAGGGGGGCAGACGGCTCAACTTAACCTCCAGCTTAACTCAGCATAAGCATAATCGCTCTGGCCTCGCCTGTTAAGTCGGATGATGATCGTCAAATCCGATCCGCTCTATCGCTGCCCCAGCTTAAGGAAATTCGCTGTGAATATGCATGTTGCCGCAGGCGCCGTGACCCTGGCCGAAAAAGGGCTGAACCTGCCGCTCTCCGAGGGAAAGCAGGCCTATTTCAATTATTACTGGCTGCGCGACAATTGTCCCTCCTCCTTCGACAGCACGACGCGCGAACGCAGCTTCGACATCTTCCACCTCTCTGCTGCTCCGCGCGCTGCCAGTGCCGAGATCGAAGACGGGACGCTTGTCATCCGCTGGGCGGGCGAGAACCATGTGTCGCGCTTTCCGCTGTCGCTGCTTGAACTCTACACCGAAGGCAAACATCGGCCTGACCCGGCCGACCTGCCCCGCAGGGCCTGGTTCAGCGACCACTATCCAAACATTCCCCGCTTCTCGCAGCCGGAACTGATGCGCGATCCGAAGAAGGTTGCCGAATGGCTCGAAGCCATGATCGTCGAAGGGTTGACGATCGTCACCGATATGCCCGACAGCAACGAAGGGCTGACCGAGACCGTCAAGCTGATGGGCCATGTGCGGCCGACCTTCTTCGGCGAATATTTTGATGTGAAGACGCATATCAACCCGACCAACACGGCCTATACGGCGAAAGCCTTGGAGCTGCATACCGACACGCCGGCCGAGGAGCATGCGCCGGGCATCCAGTTCCTGCATTGCCGGGCCAATACCGTCGAAGGCGGCATGAGCATCTATTCGGACGGTGTGGCGGTGGCGAATGCCTTCCGCGAGATCGACCCGGAGGGGTTCAAGCTCTTGTCGGAGATCGACATTCCCTTCTTCTGCGAGCACGACACCTATGACATGCGCTCGCGGCAGCGGGTGATCGAGCTCGACAAACATGGCGAGGTCTCGGGGCTGACGATCAGCCAGCATATGGCCGACCTGTTCGACCTGCCGCAGACCGTGCTCGACGACTATTATCCGGCCTTCTGCCGCTTCGGCAAAATGCTGCAGGACGACCGCTTCATGATGCGCTTCCTGATGAAGGCCGGGGAGTGCATGGTGTTCGACAACCACCGGATCGTGCATGGGCGTATGGCCTATTCGGCGACCAGCGGTGATCGTTATCTGCGCGGCTGTTATGCTGATCGCGAGGAGATGCGCTCGACCTACCGGGCGCTGACGACGGAAGGGCGGTTCAAGGCATGAACATTTCTCCCGTTGTCAACGACATGCTCGATGAGGCTGCACTGACCACCCTGCGTCAGGATCTGGCGGCGGCCTTCCGGCTTTGCCATCGCTTCGGCTGGAGCGAGTCGGTCGGCAATCATTTCAGCGCGGCGGTCTCCGCCAATGGGCGGAAATTTCTGCTCAATCCGCGCTGGCAGCATTTTGCCACGGTCAAGGCGAGCGATCTGCTGCTGCTCGATGCCGATGATCCTGATGTGATGCACCGGCCCAATGCGCCAGATCCGTCGGCCTGGACCGTGCATGGCACGCTGCACCGGATGCTGCCGGAGGCGCGGGTGATCCTGCATTGCCATTCGCCCTATGCAGTCGCGCTCTCCTGCCTCAAGGACCCGACGCTTCTGCCGCTCGACAACAACACGGCGCGGTTCTTCGGGCGGATCGGCTATGATTTGTCGTTTGGCGGGATCGCCGACGCGGCGGAAGAAGGGGAGCGGCTGGCCGAGATGATCCGTGGCAAGGCGGTGCTGGTGATGGGTAATCACGGCGTCTCGGTTGCCGGTGAGACGGTGGCGGATGCGTTTGAGGATCTGTATTTCTTCGAGAAGGCAGCGCAGACGATGGTGCTGGCGCTGTCGACCGGCAAGCCGCTGGCGGTGCTGTCGGACGAGATCGCGCAGGGCACGTCGGATGGGTGGATTCCGTATCGCGGCATGGCGGAGCGGCATTTTGCGTATTTGAAGTCGTGCCTCGACAAGGAGGATCCGAGTTATCAGGATTGAGATCCAGACGGCAGCGGATGGCTCCCTCGCGTTTGCTTTCGTGACGGATGGTCGACACGCATTGCGCGAACACCACGCCACCCCTATCTGTTTCGGGTCACGAAAACGGGTGGAGGAGCGTCATCAATGAAAGCCGAACGGATCAAGGTGGCACTGGCACAGGTGCTGCCGGGCGCGGATATCGAGGCTCTCTTCGCACAGGCGGCAGCGGAAAGCGCAGATGTCATCGTCTTTCCGGAAATGTTCTCAAATGGATATGGCCGGTATGAAACGACGCCGTCCGGCCGCGCGGCGTGGATCGAGGCCGCCGAGGCGATCGACGGCGCCTTTGTCGAACGGTTTCGCCAGGCGGCGCTTCGTCACCGGATCGCCACTGTCGTGACCCTGCTGGAGCGGGGTGAGGACAAGCCGTTCAACACAGTGCTTCTCATCGACCGGCAGGGCCAGACGGTGTTGCGGCAGCGCAAACGCCACATCTGCTTTTTCGACAATCCGGAAGATGCCTGCGCTGCCGGGGAGCGGTCGGACGTGACCGAACTCGTCACCGCGCATGGCACGATCACCGTCGGGCTGATGATCTGCATGGACCGGGAGTTTCCCGATGTCGCCACGGACCTGATGCGGGCGGGCGCCGAGATCATTCTGGTTCCCAACAGTTGCGCGCTGGTCGACGATGCCGAAATCGGAGATGTGCGGCTGGCCGGCATTCGTGCCACGGCCTACCAGACTGTGACCTGCATGGCGGTGGCGAACTATCCTGAGCCGAAAGATGACGGGCATTCGGTGGCTGTCGATGAACTGGGCCACGTCGTTTCCATCGGGCCGACAGAAGCCGGCTTGGTGTTCGCCGCGTTCGATCTGACCAGGGTGCGCGAGACACAGAAGCAGGAGTGGTTTCGGCGGAAACGCTGAACATTTATCCAAATGCACGTGTCAGCCGCGTCCATCCGGATATTCGGCGGGGCCCTTGATCTCGATCGTGTTGCCGAAGGGGTCCTTCACATAGAAGGAATGGCCCATGCCGCGGGCGCCGCCGTGCATGGCTTCGCGGTCGATGGCGACGTTGTGGCGGGCGAGATGGGCGCGCAGGTCGTCGTGGTCGAAGGGGCCGGTGGCGATGCAGATGTGGTCGACATTTCGGCCGCCGGCGACGGGCGGGGCAGCCTTTTGGCCGCCGGGATGGGTGATGTCCCAGAGCACGATCAGGGCCGCGCCGCACCAGACCTGTTCCATGCCGAGCGCCGGATAAGAATAACCGGGGCGGCAGCCGAGGGCGTCGTGATAGAAGCGGAGCGCCTTTTCCATGTCGTCGACGATGAAGACGACGTGGTCGATACCGACGAGGCTGAAGGGGACGGTCATGGCGGCTCCAGATGTGCGGGACATTCAGGCTTGGCGACAATTCGGTCCGGTTGACCACCCGGTGGTTTTCGCAGCGTGGTCTTGGGCGGCGTGTCGTTGGCCGCTTACTCAAGACAGGCAGGGTCAGGAGGCGGCGGGCCGCCTCCTGCTTGTCAGGTTAAGTCTTATTCCGGCAAAATCCGCACCGCACCCTTGTCGGCCGAGGCTGCGAAAGCGGCATAGGCTTTCAGCGCCGTCGTGACGTTGCGCTTGCGCTTTTCGGCAGGCTGCCAGCCCTTGGCGTCCTGCTCGGCGCGGCGGCGCTCCAGTTCGGCCGGGTCGATGGCGAGGTTGATCGTGCGGTTCGGGATGTCGATCTCGATCGTGTCGCCTTCCTGGACGAGGCCGATCGCGCCGCCCTGGGCTGCTTCCGGCGAGGCGTGGCCGATGGAGAGGCCGGACGTGCCGCCGGAGAAGCGGCCGTCGGTGATCAGCGCGCAGGCCTTCCCGAGGCCCTTCGACTTCAGATAGCTCGTCGGATAGAGCATTTCCTGCATGCCGGGGCCGCCTTTCGGGCCTTCGTAACGGATGACGACGACGTCGCCGGCCTTGATCTCATTGGACAGGATCGCCTTGACCGAGGCGTCCTGGCTTTCGAAGACGCGGGCCGGGCCGGAGAATTTCAGGATGGATTCATCCACACCGGCAGTCTTCACGATGCAGCCGTCGAGCGCGATGTTGCCGTAGAGCACGGCCAGACCGCCATCCTTGGAGAAGGGCTTTTCGACCGAGCGGATGACACCCTTGTCCGAGTCGGTGTCCAGTTCATCCCAGCGCGAGGACTGCGAGAAGGCGACCTGGGTCGGCACGCCGCCGGGGGCGGCCTTGAAGAAGGTGCGGACCGTCTCGGAATTGGTGCGGGTGATATCCCAGCGGTTGATGGCGTCGCCGAGCGTCGGGGCGTGCACGGTCTTGCAATCGGTGTTGAGCAGGCCGCCGCGTTCGAGTTCGCCGAGGATGCGCATGATGCCGCCGGCGCGGTGCACGTCTTCCATGTGCACGTCCTGCTTGGCGGGAGCAACCTTGGAGAGGCAGGGCACGCGGCGCGACAGGCGGTCGATGTCGTCCATGGTGAAATCGACGCCGCCTTCATACGCGGCTGCGAGGATGTGCAGAACCGTGTTGGTCGAGCCGCCCATGGCGATATCGAGCGCCATGGCGTTCTCGAAGGCTTCCTTCGTTGCGATCGAGCGCGGCAGGACGCTGTCATCATCCTGCTCGTAGTAACGGCGGGCGAGATCGACGATCAGGTGGCCGGCCTCGACGAAGAGGCGCTTGCGGTCGGAATGGGTGGCGAGCGTCGAGCCGTTGCCGGGCAGCGAGAGACCCAGCGCTTCGGTCAGGCAGTTCATCGAATTGGCGGTGAACATGCCGGAGCAGGAGCCGCAAGTCGGACAGGCCGAGCGTTCGATGGTGTTGACGTCCTCGTCGGAAATCTTGTCGTCGGCAGCGGCGACCATGGCATCGACGAGGTCAAGCGCAACCGTCTTGCCATGCATGACGACCTTGCCGGCTTCCATCGGGCCACCGGAGACGAAGACGGCGGGGATGTTCAGGCGCATGGCGGCCGAGAGCATGCCGGGGGTGATCTTGTCGCAGTTCGAAATGCAGACCATGGCATCGGCGCAGTGGGCGTTGACCATGTATTCGACCGAGTCGGAGATGATCTCGCGCGACGGCAGCGAATAGAGCATGCCGTCATGGCCCATGGCGATGCCGTCATCGACCGCGATGGTGTTGAATTCCTTCGCCACGCCGCCGGCGGCCTCAATCTCACGAGCGACGAGCTGGCCGAGATCCTTCAGGTGGACGTGGCCGGGCACGAACTGAGTAAACGAGTTGACGACCGCGATGATCGGCTTGCCGAAATCGCCATCCTTCATGCCGGTGGCGCGCCAGAGGCCGCGCGCGCCCGCCATGTTGCGGCCGTGGGTGGTGGTTCTCGAACGATAGACGGGCATGGGTGTTACCTCGATGTCGGTTCTGGCCCGCAGGCAAACGCCCAATGGCGCTCGGCGCGCGGTGCCCTTTTTGGAAAGGATCTAAGCCAAGGTGGCGATCCTGTCACTAGCAGCTTCCCTGAAATCGGTACGGTTTCCGGCTCTGCACCCGCACGACAATTCGCATTTGAGTGATCGCGTTAAGCCCGGGGCAAGACGTCTCTCCTAATCTTTGACGGCGAAGGAGGCGTCATGATGACCCGGAAACCCGCCCGCGTGCTGTTGCTGAAGGATGCCCGGCAGAAGCTGGCCGGACCATCGCCCGCGCCCCACCCCCAGAGGCGCCTGATCGACTTCATTCCCCTGCGGCTGACCGCCGTTTCGCTGCTCGGCGTGGTGGCGATCTACCTCGGCGTGTTGCCCAGCCCCAATCTGGCGCCGTCCAAATTGATGGCTGATGCCAGCGGCCTGATCGACCTCTCGACCACCGGCTCCGTCGCGCCCGATGCAGAGCCGATCCGTGCCAAGTTCTCGATCTGCGCCTCGGCCACGCGGATCAACTGCGTCGTCGACGGGGACACGTTCTGGTATGGCGGGGTGAAATACCGGATTTCGGACATCAACACGCCGGAAATCAGCCAGCCGGCCTGCGAGCGGGAACGGCAACTTGCGCGCCAGGCGCAGGTGGCGCTCTTGCAGACGCTGAACGGCCGCGGACTGACGCTCGAGCAGCAGGAATGGCGGGATACCGACAAGTATGGGCGAAAGCTGCGCGTCGTGATGCAGGACGGACACTCGATCGGCGACGCATTGATCGCGCGGGGTCTGGCGCATCGCTGGGAAGGCCACAAGCTCAACTGGTGTGGCTGACGGCTGTCGCTCGACACCCGGATTTCTTACAGGCCGCGCGGCGCCCCACGCTACACGAAATTGTTCCCGCTCGACTTCTTTTCCCCGGCATGAAACTCTGTTTTCCTGCCGCTCGTCTCCTATGTCATATCGAAGGCATACCGGAGCTTCACGAGGTCGATCATGTCCCGCTACCGTCCTACCCGCATCGCCGAAAGCGCCATCACACCGAAGTCGCTGTATCTCCGACGCCGAGAATTCATTGGCGCCGCCGCCGGAGGGCTTGCGGCTGCCGCCCTGCCCTCGATTGCGGGCGCCGCCCAACTGACCATGCCCCTGGCTGCCAAACCCAGCGCCTACAAGGTCGATGACAAGCTGACCTCCAAGGAGGATGTGACCAGCTACAACAACTTCTACGAATTCGGGACCGGCAAGGAAGATCCGGCGCGCAACTCCGGCTCGCTCAACACGCGCCCGTGGACGATCGAAGTCGGCGGCATGGTCAACAAGCCGCAGGTGATCGACATCGAGACGATCCTGAAAGAATTCCCGATGGAAGAGCGCGTCTACCGGATGCGCTGCGTCGAGGCCTGGTCGATGGTGATTCCGTGGATCGGTTTCCCGATTTCGGCGCTGCTCGACCGGGTAGAGCCCTTGGGTTCGGCAAAATACGTCGCCTTCGAAACGCTTGTTCGCCCTGAGGAAATGCAGGGACAGGCCGGTCTCTTCCAGGCGCTGGAATGGCCCTATGTCGAGGGCCTCAGGCTCGATGAAGCGCGCCATCCGCTGGCGATCCTGGCGACCGGGCTCTATGGCGAGACGCTGCCGAACCAGAACGGCGCGCCGATCCGGCTCGTCGTTCCCTGGAAATACGGCTTCAAGGGCATCAAGTCGATCGTCAAGATAACGCTGACCGACAAGGAGCCGCCGTCAACCTGGAACAAGCTGCAGTCGTCCGAATACGGCTTCTACGCCAACGTCAATCCGGCCGTCGACCATCCGCGCTGGAGCCAGGCAACCGAACGGCGGATCGGCGAGGCCGACGGGCTGTTCGGCGGTGCGCGCATCGATACGCTGCCGTTCAACGGCTATGCCGACGAGGTCGCCGGCCTCTATGCCGGCATGGACCTGACGAAGTTCTACTGATGACCGCGCTTTCGCTGCCTGCCCTTCCCGCCCGCTACAAGCCGGCCTCGATCTGGGTGCTTTACGTCGTCGGCCTCCTGCCGGGGTTCTATGCCTTCTATCTCGGCATCTTCGGCGGGCTTGGCGCGGACCCGGTTCGCGCCTTCGAGCATCTTCTGGGGCTCTGGGCGCTCCGGTTTCTCTGTCTCGGGCTTGCCGTCACGCCGCTGCGCGATCTCTTCGGCATTAACCTCATTGCCTACCGGCGCGCGCTGGGGCTGATCGCCTTCTATTATGTGCTGGCGCATTTCACCGTCTATTTGACGCTCGATCGCGGATTGATCTTCTCGTCGATCGCCGGCGATATCCTGAAGCGGCCCTATATCATGTTCGGCATGGCCGGGCTGTTGATGCTGATCCCGCTCGCCCTGACCTCCAACCAGGTCTCGATCCGGCGGCTGGGGCCGACATGGAACAAGCTGCACAAGCTTGTGTATCCGGTGCTGATCGTCGCCGTGCTGCATTATGCCCTGTCGCTGAAGGTGATCTCGGCGGAGCCGGCCTTCTACATCACGGTCGCGGTCGTATTGCTCGGCTACCGCCTCATTCGACCCCGGATCATGGCGCGCCGTCGGGCGAAGCGCGGGATGGCAAGGCCCTGACGGAGCGATTGTCGCTTTAAGAACAATTCGTCGCCTCAAAGTGTCAATTGTGGCGGATGATTATTCAGATCGCATTAATACATCGGGCCCTAAGTTGCGGTGTGATCGTCAGGAGGACGGCCCGAGACATGAAGCCCCACGCGGAATTTTCAGGACGTGACAGCGCTACCTTCGGCTGGGCTTGCCACGCTCAATCCGTGCGCGGGGCGCAGAAGTCGAACAGCATTCTGCTGATCGAGGATTCCCTGGCCGTTGCCAACCTCATCATGTCCCGGCTCGCGGCGGTCTCGAGCGCAACGATCGTCCATTGCACAAGCCTTGCCGAGGCCCGTCGCGCCTTCACGGCCGAGCGGTTCGCCTTCGCCATCACCGGGCTCAACCTGCCGGACGGCGGTGGCGAGGACATTCTCGGCGTGCTCGACGATGCTGACCTTACGGCCATCGTCTTCACCGCCCGTCATGACGCGCAGGCACAGGCGCGCTACGCGCAGATGCAGCTGCTCGACTACTGCGTCAAGGATGAAAACAATTCCATCGGCCGGGTGGTGCAGACGGCTGTGCGGGTGCTCGGCAATGCGGATGTGAAAGTGCTCGTGGTCGATGACCAGAACAGCGCGCGCCAGAGCCTGGTCGACCTGCTGACACGGCACAATTTCGATGTGCGGGAGGCGCGCTCCGGGGCCGAGGCGCTGACGATCCTTGCGGAGGAAAAGGATGTCGAGCTGCTGATCACCGACTACAATATGCCCGACATGGACGGCTATACGCTGGTGCAGCATGTGCGCCAGAGTTCCGCCTATACCCAGCTCAGGATCATCGGCGTGACATCGTCCAGCGATCGCCGCGTCAGTTCGCTTTTTCTCAAGGCGGGCGCCAATGACTTCATCTACCGGCCGCTGCTGGCGGAAGAGTTCCAATGTCGCATCGACAGCAATGTCGACACGATCAAGCTGATCAAGCGCCTGCGCTATTTTGCCGAGCGGGACCAACTGACCAATCTGCCCAACCGTCGCTACTTCTTCGAGGTGGTGGCGGAGATGATGCGCGAGGATCAGGCGATGGGCGTGGACAGCGCGGTTGCCCTGCTCGACATAGACTTCTTCAAGAAGGTCAACGACACCTACGGCCATGAGGCGGGCGACGATACGCTGCGTCGCGTCGCCGGTTGCGTCCAGGAGGCGGTCGAGGGCACGCCACACATGGCGGCCCGCCTCGGCGGCGAGGAATTCGCCTTCTATCTGCGGGGTCTGACTGACCAGTCGGCGCACGACTTCTGCGAGGCTGTTCGCATCGCGATCGAGGAGATGACGATCGAGCTGCGCAACGGCACCGAAATTTCCGTCACGACCTCATTCGGCCTTGCCAATGTGCAGGCCCGGGAGCCGCTGGACAACCAGCTGAATGCCGCCGACCAGTTTCTCTATATGGCCAAGGCCAATGGGCGAAACCAGGTGTTTTCCGAAATGTCGCTGATGGCGTGAGGGGCGGTTGGCTGACCCCGTCCCTACTGCGGAATGTAGATCTTTTCCCGGATGTGCTTGAGCGAGGCAACGATGGTGAAGGTCATGATCACCAGGAGCGTCCACGAACTCCACTTGCCGAGATGGACCGTCGACCAGGCGCCGATCTGATTGGGATAGTGCCAGATGGCGAAGAAGGTCGAGAGGTTCTCGGCCAACCAGATGAAGAAGCCGATCAGGATGAAGGCGAGGATCAGCGGCATGCGGCGGTCGCGATCAAAGGGACGGTAGACGACGGTTGCCCGGGCATAGAGACCGATGGCCAAGGCCGCGATGTACCAGCGGTAATCCCCGATATAATGGTGGGTGAAGAAGTTCCCGTAGATCGCCAGTGCCACCAGGGTCGCCATCCAGTACGGGGGATGATGGCGGATCCGCACATGCAGCAGGCGCCACGCCTGGATGATGTAGCTGCCGACGGCGGCATACATGAAGCCGGAGAAGAGCGGTACGCCGAGCAGCTTGGTATAGGCAAAATCGGGATAGGACCAGGACTGGATGGCGCCTGAGGTCTTGAAAACCTCCAGAGCGAAGCCGACGAGGTGAAAGAGGCAGATTGCCTTCAGCTCGTCCAAAGTCTCGAGTTTGGCCCAGACCATCCAGACCTGGATCGCAATCGCAATCAAGAGCAGCAGATCGTAGCGCGGAACGCCGAAAAGGCCCGCGCGGGGCATGACGAAGATCGAGACGAAGAAGAGCCCGGCAAAGAGGCAGGCACGGGCCTCCTTGATACCGAACAGAAGAAATTCCACACAGAAGCGGCGGATGCCAGAAAGCGCAGGCGCCGGCGGCGGATCGATCAGGAGACGGTCGATGCCGTCGAGGCTGATGCGCTCTCTTGAAGTCAGCGTGCTCATTCCCCCTCCCTTCGGCCCTTGTCTTTTGCCGGCCTGCCGGTAGACACGCGGCATGACCGGATCAAACGTCATTCTAAAGCTGCGCCTTTGGCGGCTGCTTGCGGCGCTCGCGACCATTGCCGTGGGAATCAGCCTGCGGCTGACCGGTTACGAGGTCGGCTTGCCCTATGGACTGGTCAAATATGGCGGTTCGATGCTCTGGGGGGCGATGGTGTTTCTGCTGGTGGCGGCCGCCCTGCCCCGCCGGCTGCGGCTGGCGACCGGGCTTGCCTGCGCAATCTCGCTCGCCGTCGAGCTCCTCCGGCTCTACCATGCTCCCTGGCTCGACGCTTTTCGGCTGACGCTTGCAGGCGCCTTGCTGCTGGGGCGTATCTTCTCGCTGTGGAACATTCTCGCCTATCTAATCGGCATCGCACTTGCCGGCTTTCTGGACCACCGCCTCCGCCATCGGCATCGCCACTAATTTTTTTTCTCTCCCGTGTCGAAACCTGCCATGCTCATCCGTTGAGGGGACAGGACCGGACAAGGCGGTCCGGACAACAAGAGGAGAGAAGTCATGCGTGTGATGGTCTTGGTGAAGGCGACGGAAGACAGCGAAGAAGGCATCATGCCGCCGCCGAAGCTGTTCGAGGACATGGGCAAATTCAACGAGGAGCTGGTGCAGGCCGGCATCATGCTGTCCGGCGACGGCTTGAAACCATCCAAGATGGGCAAGCGGGTGGCCTTTGACGGGCCGGACCGCCGGGTGATCGACGGGCCGTTCGCGGAGACCCGGGAGCTGGTTGCCGGCTACTGGATCTGGGAGGTCAAGGACATGGACGAAGCGGTCGCCTGGGTGAAGCGTTGCCCGAACCCGATGCTGGGGCCGAGCGAGATCGAAATCCGTCCCTTCTACGAGATGGAGGACTTTGCCGAGATCGCCACGCCCGAGGGCCAGGCGAGCCATGATCGCGCCGCCGAAGGCCTTGCAGCCCAGCAGAAAGAGAGAGGCTGAGACCGCATGAGCAAGATGATCTTCGTCAACCTGCCGGTGACCGATCTCGGCGCCTCGACGCGCTTCTACGAGGCGCTGGGGGCAGCGCGCAATCCGCATTTCTCCAACGAGAATGCGGCCTGCATGATGCTGACGGACACGATCGGCGTGATGATCCTGACGCATGACTATTACCGCAACTTCACCCAGCGGCCGATTGCCGATGCCAAGGCGACGAGCCAGATGCTGCTCGCGGTGACGGTTGGTGAACGGGCGGAGGTGGATCGGGTCCTGGAGGCTGCCAGCGCCAAGGGTGGGCGGGCCGATCCGAACCCGGCGCAGGATCATGGGTCGATGTTCAGCCGGTCGGTCGAGGATCCGGACGGGCATGTCTGGGAGATCTTCTGGATGGATCCCGCGGCCGTGCCGGGCGACAGCTCGACCGTCGACGCCTGAGGCCATGACCGGCGTTGACCGCACGGGCAAGGTGTCCATACTCCTGACCATGACACGAGATGGACAGGCGCCGGCTCATCCTTGCGATACGAGCCAGGACGCCATGGAGACGACCGCACGGGATATCGAGGCGATCTTCCGCCTGGAGCGGGTCCGGCTGATTGCCGGGCTCGCACGGCATGTGGGCGACATCAGCCTGGCCGAAGACCTGGCGCAGGACGCGCTGATGGCTGCCCTTGGTGCCTGGCCCCGGACGGGAACGCCGCCCAATCCCGGTGGCTGGCTGATGACGACGGCGAAACGTCGGGCCGTCGACCTCTGGCGGCGACGCCGGATGATGGCGCGGCACGAGGCGGCGATCACGCATGAGATCGAGGCCGGGCAGAGCGATGCACACGCGGCGGTCGAGGCGCATCTCGACGACGCGATCGGTGACGAACGGCTGTCGCTGATCTTCACCGCCTGCCATCCGTTGCTTTCCCGCGACCAGCGCACGGCGCTGACATTGAAGATTATCGCCGGCCTGACGACGGAGGAAATCGCGCGCGCCTTTCTCTCCCAGGAGACGACGGTGGCGCAGCGGATCGTCAGGGCCAAGAAGATCCTGCGTGACGGCGATGTCGCGTTCGAGGTGCCGCTTGGCGAGGAGCGCGCGGCACGCCTCGGCTCGGTGCTGGAGGTAATCTATCTCATCTTCAACGAGGGATATGCCGCAAGCCGGGGTGAGGATCTGATCCGGCCGCAGCTTTGTCAGGAGGCGATGCGGCTGGGGCGCATCCTGGTGGGCCTCGCGCCTGAAGAGCCGGAAGCGCATGCCCTGCTCTCGCTGATGGAGCTTCAGGCCTCGCGCTTCAAGGCACGGGTTGGCGCGGATGGTCGCGCGCTCACGCTCGAGACGCAGAACCGGGGGCTTTGGGACCGTCTGCTCATTCAACGCGGGCTGGCGGGGCTGGCGACTGTAACCAGGCTTGGCGGTGAAGATGGCGTTTATGCGCTGCAGGCGGCACTTGCAGCGGTGCATGCGCGGGCCACGACCTTTGCCAAGACCGACTGGACGCTGAGTGCTTCACTCTATGATCGGCTCATGGCGCGGCTCCCCTCGCCTGTTGTCGCACTCAACCGGGCCGTCGCGCATGCCATGGCGTTCGGACCGGAGACGGGGCTGGCGCTGCTGGAGGAGATCGAGGCGGAGCAGTCACTGGCGGGCTACGCGCCGCTCCCTGCGGCCAAGGGAGACTTCCTGTTTCGACTGGGGCGCATGGCCGAGGCACGGGCGGCGTTCGCGCGGGCGGCCGGGTTGAGTGGGAATGCCGCAGAGCGGGCGTTCCTGATGGGCCGCGCCGAGGCCTGCGGGTGAAGACTCTGAGGGCCGCCCGTCACGCAAACGGAAGACAGCAAAAAGCCGGGTGATCGCTCACCCGGCTTTTTTCGTCCTTCCCTTACGGGAGGTAACTTACGCTGCTTCAGCTTCGGCTTCGGCGGCAACGCGGGCCTTGTCGGCTGCGCCCTTGGCGTCGACGTCGCGTTCAACGAACTCGATGACGGCCATGGCGGCGTTGTCGCCCTGGCGGAAACCGGCCTTCATGATACGCAGGTAGCCGCCGTTGCGGGTTGCGTAGCGCGAAGCGATGGCGTCGAACAGCTTGGCGACGACGGCAACGTCGCGGATCTGCGAGATCGCCTGGCGGCGAGCATGCAGGTCGCCGCGCTTGCCGAGGGTGACGAGCTTTTCGACGATCGGGCGAATTTCCTTCGCCTTCGGCAGGGTGGTGACGATCTGCTCATGCAGGATGAGCGAAGCCGCCATGTTGGCGAACATCGCCTTACGGTGGCTGGCGGTACGGTTCAGCTTGCGGCCGGCTTTCTGGTGGCGCATTGCTATTCTCCTTTAAGTGCAGGCTCTGTCTCAGAGGCTGCCGTTTCCTGACACATACGGGCATTCGCCCGCAGTTTGACGGGGAAAGGCAGATCTAGAGGCTGCCTTCACTGTTATTAATACTGGTCTTCGTAACGCTTCGCGAGATCTTCGATGTTCTCGGGCGGCCATGCCGGTACTTCCATACCGAGGTGCAGGCCCATGGACGCGAGAACTTCCTTGATTTCGTTGAGCGACTTGCGACCGAAGTTCGGCGTGCGCAGCATTTCTGCCTCGGTCTTCTGGATCAGATCGCCGATGTAGACAATGTTGTCGTTCTTCAAGCAGTTCGCCGAACGGACCGAAAGCTCCAGTTCGTCGACCTTCTTGAGCAGAGCCGGGTTGAAGGCGAGTTCGGTAACCGACTCTTCTTCGACTTCCTTCTGCGGCTCGTCGAAGTTGACGAAGACGCCGAGCTGGTCCTGGAGAATGCGGGCTGCGAAAGCAACTGCATCTTCACCGGTGACCGAACCATCGGTTTCGATGGTCATCAGCAGCTTGTCGTAATCGAGAACCTGTCCTTCGCGGGTGTTTTCCACCTTGTAGGACACCTTCTTGACCGGCGAGTAGAGGCTGTCGACCGGGATCAGGCCGATCGGAGCATCTTCCGCGCGGTTGCGCTCGGCCGGGACGTAACCCTTGCCGTTGTTGACCGTGAACTCCATGCGGATTTCTGCGCCTTCATCGAGGGTGCAGATGACATGGTTGGGGTTCAGGATCTCGATGTCGCCGACCGTCTGGATGTCACCGGCGGTAACCACGCCCGGCCCCTGCTTGCGGACAACCATGCGCTTGGCATCGTCGCCGTCCATCTTGATGGCGATTTCCTTGATGTTCAGGACGATGTCGGTGACATCTTCGCGAACGCCAGGGATAGACGAGAACTCGTGCAGAACGCCGTCGATCTGGACAGCGGTAACCGCTGCACCCCGAAGCGACGACAGGAGAACGCGACGCAGAGCGTTACCGAGCGTCAGGCCGAAGCCACGCTCGAGCGGCTCGGCGACGAGGGTCGCCTTGGTGCGGCCGGAGGAGGAAAACTCCACCTTGTTCGGCTTGATCAGTTCCTGCCAATTCTTCTGAATCATGATTTTACCTTCCGTTCGCCATCACCATTCAATCGTGACGGCCGAATATGAGAAGCACCGGGAAGGCGAACCGCCTGCCCGGCAAGACGAAGAATGATTAGACGCGACGCTTCTTGCGCGGACGGCAGCCATTGTGCGGGATCGGCGTCACGTCGCGGATAGACGTGATCATGAAGCCGGCAGCCTGGAGGGCGCGCAGAGCGGATTCACGACCCGAACCCGGACCGCAGACTTCCACTTCGAGAGACTTCATGCCGTGTTCCTGGGCCTTCTTGGCGCAGTCTTCAGCAGCGATCTGGGCCGCGAACGGGGTCGACTTACGCGAACCCTTGAAGCCCTTAGCACCAGCAGACGACCAGGCAATCGCGTTGCCCTGTGCGTCGGTGATGGTGATCATCGTGTTGTTGAAGGTCGAGTTGACGTGCGCGACGCCCGACGAGATGTTTTTACGTTCGCGACGGCGAACGCGTGTGGCTTCCTTGGCCATGGTCTTCCTTTCAGTTGATCTAAGCACCGCCGTAATGCCAGCGGCTACACCAATCGAGGCAATAGGTTTTAGGCAGTAGCCAGTAGTATCCCTACCGCCCACTGCCTATTGCCAACTGCCTCGAAAAAATTACTTCTTCTTACCAGCGATCGCCTTCGCCGGACCCTTGCGGGTGCGGGCGTTGGTGTGCGTGCGCTGACCGCGAACCGGCAGGCCGCGACGATGACGCAGGCCGCGGTAGCAGCCGAGGTCCATCAGACGCTTGATGTTCATCGCGGTATCGCGACGAAGATCACCTTCGACCTGGTAGTCGCGGTCGATGGTTTCGCGGATGGCCAGAACTTCGGCGTCGGTCAGCTGGTGTACGCGCTTTTCAGCGGGCAGGCCGACCTTTTCCATGATTTCCTGTGCAAACTTCGGTCCGATCCCGTGAATATAGGTCAGCGCAATAACAACGCGCTTCGCAGTCGGGATGTTGACGCCAGCGATACGTGCCACGCCTATTCTCCTTGCTTCCAGTTGCCATCCGGCAAGTGGTGTCTCGTTACACGGCCCGAATGAGCCGCAATTACAAATCGGGTTCTCAACACGTCAAAACGATCGAACCCGGTCTTCCGTCTCAGGAAGAACGCGCCGATCGCAGTCATGTCGCGAGTTGGCGCGGTCTTTAGCGGAATCAGTCGACAAAAGCAACCGACGCCACGAAGATTCTTGGAACCGCCCGGGTCAGACCCGGGCGAGGATGGCTTCGATCTCGGCCGTGACGGCATCGATCTCGCCCATGCCGTCGACCGAATGCAGCTTACCCTTGGCGTGGTAATAACCGATCAGCGGCGATGTTTCCTTGTAGTAGGCCTGGAGACGGGTACGGACCGTCTCCCTGTTGTCGTCGGGGCGGCGCTTGAAATGCGTGGAACCGCACTTGTCGCAGACACCCTCCACCTTCGGCTTCAGGTTTTCGTCGTGATAACCGGCGCCACAGTTGGCGCAGGTGTAACGACCGGCGATTCGATCCGCGAGGATCTCGTCGTCGACGCGGATCTCGATGACCGCCGACAGGTCGATATTCTTGCCGGACAGCATGGCTTCGGTCGCGTCGGCCTGGACCAGCGTGCGCGGGAAGCCGTCAAGGATGAAGCCATTGGCGCAATCGGGCGCGTCAATGCGCTCGGACACGATGGCGATGACGATCTCGTCAGAAACCAGCCTGCCGGCGTCCATGACGGCCTTGGCGCGCTTTCCGACCTCCGTGCCGGCGGAAACCGCTGCACGAAGCATGTCACCGGTGGAGAGCTGCGGGATGCCGTGCTTCTCCACGATCCGCTGGGCCTGGGTCCCCTTGCCCGCGCCCGGCGGTCCTAACAGAATCAGTCTCATCGTCCCCTCTTTCCTCCACGCAGCTTCGACTTCTTGATCAGGCCTTCATATTGCTGGGCGATCAGATGTCCCTGGATCTGTGCTACAGTATCAAGGGTGACGCTGACAACAATCAAAAGCGACGTACCACCAAGGGCTAATGGGATGCCGGTGCGTGCGATGAGGATTTCGGGAAGAATGCAGACGAAGACGAGATAGATCGCGCCGATGACCGTGATGCGGGTCAGGACGTAATCGATGTATTCAGCCGTGCGATCACCGGGGCGGATGCCCGGGATGAAGCCGCCATGCTTCTTCAGGTTATCGGCCGTGTCCTTCGGGTTGAAGACGATGGCCGTGTAGAAGAAGGCGAAGAAGGCGATCAGAGCCGCATACATCAGCATATAGACCGGCTGGCCGTGGCTGAGGGACGCGATGATGGTCGTTGCCCAGCCCGGCATCTGCGAGCTGCCAGCGAAGCCTGCAGCCGTTGCGGGCAAAAGCAGCAGCGAGGATGCGAAGATCGCCGGGATGACGCCCGAGGTGTTCAGCTTCAGCGGCAGGTGCGAGGTGTCGCCCTGGAACATGCGGTTGCCGACCTGACGCTTCGGATACTGGATCAGAAGGCGACGCTGCGCGCGCTCGACGAAGACGATCAGCGCGATGACACCAATGGCGACGATCACGACGGCGAAGATCAGGAAGGTCGAGAGCGCGCCGGTACGGCCCAGTTCGAGCGTGTGGGCGATCGCGGTCGGCAGGCCGGCGGCGATGCCGGCGAAGATGATCAGCGAAATGCCGTTGCCGATGCCGCGCGACGTGATCTGCTCACCGAGCCACATCAGGAACATGGTGCCGCCGAGCAGCGTCAGCACGGTCGAGATCTTGAAGAAGATGCCGGGATCGACAACGATTCCCTGGCCGGATTCCAGACCCACCGCGATGCCATAGGCCTGCAGGGCGCCGAGCAGAACGGTGCCGTAACGGGTGTACTGGTTGATGATCTTGCGGCCCTGCTCGCCTTCTTTCTTGAGATTCTCGAGCGCCGGCACGACCGAAGTCATGAGCTGCACGATGATCGAGGCCGAGATATAGGGCATGATGCCGAGGGCGAAAATCGCCATGCGCTGGACAGCGCCACCGGCAAACATGTTGAAGAGGCCGAGAATGCCGCCGGACTGGCCCTGGAAGGCCGCCGCATAGGCTTCGGGATTGAGGCCAGGCAGCGGAATATGCGTGCCGAGGCGATAGACCAGCAATGCGGCCAGGGTGAACCACAGACGCTTCTTCAGATCTTCCGCCTTGGCGAAAGTCGAGAAGTTGAGGTTCGAGGCCAGTTGTTCCGCTGCAGAAGCCATGAAATTCTCCGCAAACCTTGACCGGCAACGCGACTTTCGCGGCCGTAGGCTATTCGTTCAAACTGTTTTTCAGAAAACAGGGCGCGGGGAGAAGTTGGCCAGCAACCGCATGCCTCACACCCTTGTTTTCCAGATGACCCGGAAGACGAAACGACGTCCATTCCGTCCTGGGATCGTGAGGCTCACATATGGGAGCAAAATCGCCCGGTGTGAAGCACCCCGGGCGATTGTCAGTCACTTATTCAGCGGCTTCCTTGGCTGCTTCGAGCAGCTTGATGGAACCGCCAGCCTTTTCGATCTTCTCGACGGCGGCCTTGGAGGCACCGGCGACTTCGATCGTAAGCTTGGCCTTCAGGTCGCCGTCGGAGAGAACGCGAACGCCGTCCTTGGCGCGGCGGATCACGCCGGCTGCCTTGAGCGAAGCGGCATCAACCGTTGCCTTGGCGTCGAGCTTGCCAGCATCGATCGCGGTCTGGATACGGCCGAGCGAAACGGTGACGTATTCCGATGCGAAGATGTTGTTGAAGCCGCGCTTCGGCAGGCGACGATAGATCGGCATCTGGCCGCCTTCGAAGCCGTTGACGGCAACGCCGGAACGAGCCTTCTGACCCTTCACGCCGCGACCACCGGTCTTGCCCTTGCCCGAACCAATACCGCGACCTACGCGGATACGGTCCTTAGAAGCGCCTTCGTTGTCTTTGATTTCATTCAGTTTCATGATGACTTCCCCCGTCTCACTTCTCGTCGACGACGCGAACGAGATGCTGGACAGCACGGATCATGCCACGAACGGAAGGCGTATCTTCCAGGGTGCGGACCCGGTGCATCTTGTTGAGGCCCAGACCGACCAGCGTTGCGCGCTGGACTGCCGGACGGCGAATGGGCGAACCGATCTGCTCGACCGTGATCGTCTTTGCTTCAGTCTTCTTCGTAGCCTTGGCCATGGTTCAGACTCCTCTTATTCTTCAGCTGCGTTGCCGGAGGCGGCGCGGCGAGCCTGGAGCGTGGCGTACTTCAAGCCGCGCTGAGCTGCCACATCCTTCGGATGCACCTGAGCCTTCAGGGCGTCGAACGTGGCGCGAACCATGTTGTACGGGTTCGACGAGCCAGTCGACTTGGCGACGACGTCGTGCATGCCGAGCGTTTCGAACACGGCGCGCATCGGACCACCGGCGATGATACCGGTACCAGCCTTGGCGGCGCGCAGGAGAACCTTGCCGGCGCCATGACGACCGTTGACGTCGTGATGCAGGGTGCGACCGTCACGCAGCGGAACGAAGATCAGTTCGCGCTTGGCGGCTTCGGTGGCCTTGCGGATGGCTTCCGGCACTTCACGTGCCTTGCCATGACCGAAGCCAACGCGGCCCTTCTGGTCGCCGACGACGACGAGGGCTGCGAAGCCGAAGCGACGGCCGCCCTTAACTACCTTGGCGACGCGGTTGATGGCGACCAGCTTGTCGACAAATTCGCTATCGCGTTCTTCACGGTTCTGGCGATCATCGCGCGAACCACGCTTTTCTTGTGCCATTGTCCTTTTCCTTTTTCTTTTCCGGGTGCAATCGGCAGATTACGCAAAGTTCCACCCTGCCCTGTCGGGTCAAGGTGGAATCCGGTGTGGCCGGCTCTATAGGCCGGATATCCGCCCGAGCGCAAGCCCGGGCGGAAACATGATCAGAAGGAGAGACCGCCTTCGCGGGCCGCTTCTGCCAGGGCCTTGATGCGGCCATGATAGATGAAGGCGCCACGATCGAAGACAACTTCCTTCACGCCAGCCTTGGTTGCGCGCTCGGCAACCAGCTTGCCAACGGCAGCAGCTGCTGCGGTGTCGGCGCCGGTCTTGAGCTCGGCCTTCAGGCCGCCATCGAGGGTCGAAGCAGCCGCAAGGGTCTTGCCAGCGACGTCGTCGATGATCTGAGCGTAGATGTTCTTCGAAGAGCGATGTACCGACAGACGCGGACGGCCATTGGCCACCGCTTTGATCTGACGCCGTACGCGGTTCGCACGGCGAACAAGTGCTTCTTTTCTGCTTGCCATTTCGCGCGTTCCTTACTTCTTCTTGCCTTCTTTGCGGACGATCCGCTCTTCGGCATACTTGACGCCCTTGCCCTTGTAGGGCTCCGGACCGCGATATTCGCGGATCTCGGCGGCAACCTGGCCGACCTGCTGCTTGTTGATGCCGGACACGATGATTTCGGTCGGCTTCGGAACAGCGATGGAGATGCCAACCGGCGGCTCATAGACGACGTCATGGCTGAAGCCGAGCGCGAGCTGCAGGTTCTTGCCCTGCAGCGATGCACGGTAACCAACGCCGTTGATTTCGAGCTTGCGCTCGTAACCGTCCTTGACACCCTTCAGGATGTTTTCGACCATCGTGCGGGACATGCCCCACTTGGAACGAGCATCCTTGGAGTCGTTGATCGGCAGGACGACAACAGCGTTGTCTTCGAGCTTCACGGAGATTTCGTCATTTGCGACGAAGAAGAGTTCACCCTTCGGGCCCTTGACGGAGACCTTCTGGCCTTCGACAGTGGCGGTCACGCCAGCCGGAACCGGAACGGGCTTCTTACCGATACGAGACATAGTTTTTATCCTGTCTGTTCGCTATGGAGTTCCCCTGCGCTGTCTTAGAAGACAGAGCAGAGAACCTCACCACCAACGTTCTGTTCGCGAGCCTGGTGATCGGCCATCACACCCTTCGGAGTCGAAAGGATGGTGATGCCGAGGCCGTTCGCGACCTGCGGGATGGACTTGACCGAGACATAAACTCGGCGGCCCGGCTTGGAGACGCGGCCGATTTCGCGAATGACCGAAGCACCTTCGTAGTACTTCAGCTCGATCGTGAGCTCGGACTTGCCATTGCCGTAATCGACCTGGCTGTAGCCGCGGATGTAACCTTCGGCCTGCAGAACGTCGAGAACGCGGGCGCGCAGGTTCGAGGCCGGGGTGTTAACCGAGCTCTTGCGGCGTGCGGCGCCATTGCGGATGCGGGTGAGCATATCGCCCAACGGATCAGTCATCGTCATTTGCGCGTCTCCTTACCAGCTCGACTTGACAATGCCCGGCACCTTGCCGGAATTGCCGAGGTCGCGGAGTGCGATACGGGACATGCCGAGCTTGCGATAAAACGCACGCGGACGGCCGGTCACTTCGCAACGGTTGCGGATACGGGTCTTGGAGCCATCGCGCGGCAGATCCGCCAGCTTCAATGTTGCCTTGAACCGTTCTTCAATCGAGAGCGACTGGTTCATAATGATCGCCTTCAGCGCGGCCCGCTTAGCGGCGTGCTGACCGACCAACTTGCGGCGGCGCTTGTTCTTTTCAACTGCGCTTGTCTTCGCCATATGGAAGTTCCTCTTCTACGCTCGTCGTTACGGTTACGTGCGGAACGGGAAGTTGAACTCTTTCAGAAGAGCCCGAGCTTCGTCGTCCGAGTTTGCCGTCGTGCAAACGATGATGTCCATGCCCCACATCTGATCAACCTTGTCGTAGTTGATCTCAGGGAACACAATGTGCTCCTTGATGCCCATGGCGAAGTTGCCACGGCCGTCAAAGCTTTTCGGGTTCAGGCCCCGGAAGTCGCGAACGCGCGGAAGCGCGATGTTGATCAGGCGGTCCAGGAATTCGTACATGCGGGCGCCGCGCAGGGTAACCTTCGCGCCGATCGGCATGTTTTCACGAACCTTGAAACCAGCGATCGAGTTGCGCGCCTTGGTGATGACCGGCTTCTGGCCAGCGATCGCAGCAAGGTCAGCAGCAGCAACAGAAGGCTTCTTGGAGTCGGCAGTCGCCTCGCCCACGCCCATGTTGAT
The DNA here is from genome assembly GCF_003610655.1 of Rhizobium sp. AG855. Classification (NCBI taxonomy): domain Bacteria; kingdom Pseudomonadati; phylum Pseudomonadota; class Alphaproteobacteria; order Hyphomicrobiales; family Rhizobiaceae; genus Rhizobium; species Rhizobium sp. AG855. The sequence goes on from NZ_RAQG01000003.1 coordinate 1,896,716, forward strand.
GACGATCTTGTCGAGCTTCGGAATCTGCATCTCGTTTGCGAACGAGAACTGCTCCTGCAGCGCTGCACGAATGCGCGTTACATACTCGGTCTTGAGCCGCGGCTCATACTTTGCCTCAGCCATCGATGACATCTCCCGAACGCTTGGCCACACGCACCTTCTTGCCGTCTACGACCTGGAAGCCAACGCGGGTCGGCTTGCCGTCCTTGCCGACGATGGCAATGTTGGACAGGTGAATGGATGCTTCCTTGTTGATGATGCCGGCTTCCTGCGTCTGTGTCTGACGCTGATGGCGCTTCACCATGTTGATACCACGCACTACGGCGCGATCTTCCTTCGGCAGGACCTGGAGGACTTCGCCAGTGCGGCCCTTGTCCTTGCCGGAGAGTACGACGACGTTGTCGCCCTTGCGGATCTTATTCATCGCTTCCCGCTCCCTTACAGTACTTCTGGAGCCAGCGAGATGATCTTCATGTGGTTCTTGGCGCGAAGTTCGCGCGGAACCGGTCCGAAGATACGGGTGCCGATCGGCTCTTTCTTGTTGTCGATAAGAACAGCAGCGTTGTTATCGAATCTGATGACGCTGCCGTCAGCGCGACGGATGTCCTTGGCGGTGCGAACGACAACCGCCTTCATCACATCGCCCTTCTTGACGCGGCCGCGCGGGATCGCTTCCTTGATCGAGACGACGATAATGTCGCCGACCGAAGCGTACTTGCGCTTGGAGCCGCCCAGCACCTTGATGCACATGACACGACGTGCGCCGGAATTATCCGCGACGTCGAGGTTAGTCTGCATCTGAATCATGTCAGGTCGCCTTCTTGTTGTAACCCGAACGGTTGGGCATACGCCCCCTATTCCGGCTTATGATAAATTTCGAGAGTGCGCGGGAAGATAAATACAGGGTGGTTTCCCATAAGGGACCTTCCGTGCGCTCAAAGCAAAAGAACGCCCGTAAGGGGGCGTTCCCAGCCAGTGGCCTGCTTCATACAAGATTCTGCGCAAGGTGCAAGCCCCTGCGCAGAAACTCGTCAAATTAAGCCTGGGCGGAGATAACCGTCCAGCACTTGTCCTTGGAGATCGGTGCGCATTCCTCGATGGAAACGACGTCACCGGTCTTGTACTGGTTGTTTTCGTCATGGGCCTTGTACTTCTTCGACCGGCGAACGGTCTTCTGAAGCAAGGGATGTGCGAATCGACGCTCAACGCGAACAACGACAGTCTTGTCGTTCTTGTCGCTGACAACTACGCCCTGCAGAATGCGTTTCGGCATATTCTTCTGGTCCTTAGGCCTTGGCTTCTGCCGCCTTCTGGCGGGCAATGGTTTTCACGCGTGCGATGTCACGACGAACTTCCAGGATACGGGAAGACTTCTCAAGCTGGCCGGTGGCCTTCTGGAAGCGCAGGTTGAACTGCTCCTTCTTCAGCTTGGCAAGCTCGTCGTTCAGCTGATCGGCGCTCATGGCGCGGACGTCTGCGGCTTTCATGGGCTCAATCCTCACTCTGCAATGCGCTGTACGAAGCGCGTCTTGACCGAGAGCTTGGCCGAACCGAGACGGAGCGCTTCGCGAGCGATCTCCTCGGATACACCGTCGATCTCGAACATCATTCGGCCGGGCTTGACCTTGCAAGCCCAGTATTCGACCGAACCCTTACCCTTACCCATACGAACTTCGGTCGGCTTTGCCGTGACCGGAACGTCAGGGAATACGCGGATCCATACACGGCCCGCACGCTTCATGTAGCGGGTGATCGCACGACGGGCTGCTTCGATTTCGCGAGCATTCACGCGGTTGGGTTCGAGAGACTTCAGGCCGAATTCGCCGAATGCCAGATCAAAACCGCCCTTGGCGACGCCCTTGATGCGCCCCTTGAACTGCTTGCGGTACTTTGTACGCTTTGGCTGCAACATTTTCTTACTTCTCCGAGCTTATCTTTCGCCAGCGTTCAATCAAGCGTTCTCGCGGCGACGGTCGCCACGATCACCGCGTTCACGGCTTGCCGGACCCTGGGCATCGCCCTCGAGTGCACGGCGCTCAGACGCCATCGGATCATGCTCAAGGATTTCGCCCTTGAAGATCCAGACCTTCACGCCGCAGATGCCGTAGGCGGTTTCCGCTTCCGACGTGCCGTAGTCGATGTCGGCACGCAGGGTGTGAAGCGGAACGCGACCTTCGCGGTACCATTCGGTACGCGCGATTTCAGCACCACCGAGACGGCCGGCGCAGGTGATCTTGATGCCTTCGGCACCCAGACGCATTGCCGACTGTACGGCGCGCTTCATGGCGCGACGGAAAGCGATACGACGCTCGAGCTGCTGGGTAATCGACTGGGCAACGAGGGTTGCGTCGATTTCCGGCTTGCGCACTTCAACGATGTTGAGGTGCGTTTCCGAGTTGGTCATCGACGAGATCTTCTTGCGAAGCTTCTCGATGTCTGCACCCTTCTTGCCGATGATCAGACCCGGACGAGCCGAGTGGATCGTGACGCGGCACTTCTTGTGCGGACGCTCGATGACGACCTTGGCGATGCCGGCCTGCTTGAGCTCTTCCATCAGGTAGGCGCGGATCTTCAGATCTTCGTGCAGCAGCTTGCCATACTCGGCATTGTCCGCGAACCAGCGGCTATCCCAAGTGCGGTTGATGCCCAGGCGAAAACCTGTCGGATTGATTTTCTGACCCATTATGCGGCCTCCCCTTTGGCTTCGACTTCGCGCACGACGATCGTCAGGTGCGAGAACGGCTTTTCGATGCGCGATGCGCGGCCGCGGCCACGAGCGTGGAAACGCTTCATGGTGATCGACTTGCCAACATAGGCTTCGGCGACGATCAGCTGATCGACGTCGAGGTCATGGTTGTTCTCGGCGTTTGCGATGGCCGATTCCAGGGTCTTCTTGACCGTGCCGGCGATGCGCTTGCGGGAGAATTCGAGATCAGCGAGAGCGCGCTCGACCTTCTTGCCGCGGATGAGCGCGGCAACCAGGTTGAGCTTCTGGGGGCTGACGCGGATCGTGCGCGCAATGGCTTGCGCCTCGTTGTCCTTCAGCCGGCGTTCGGCTTTTGCCTTGCCCATCGTTACTTCCTCTTCGCCTTCTTGTCCGCACCGTGACCGTAGTAGGTCCGGGTGGGAGCGAATTCACCGAACTTGTGGCCGACCATGTCTTCGTTGACAGAGACGGGCACATGCTTTGAGCCGTTGTAGACGCCGAAAGTGAGACCGACGAACTGCGGCAAGATGGTGGAGCGACGGCTCCACATCTTGATCACTTCGCTACGACCGCCTTCACGAACCTTCTCAGCCTTCTTGAGAAGATAGCCGTCAACGAACGGGCCTTTCCATACTGAACGAGCCATTTCTGACTACCTCTCTTACTTCTTCTTCAGGTGGCGCGAGCGCATGATGAACTTGTCGGTCGACTTGTTCGAGCGAGTCCGCTTACCCTTGGTGGGCTTACCCCACGGGGAGACCGGGTGACGACCACCCGACGTGCGGCCTTCACCACCACCGTGGGGGTGGTCGACCGGGTTCATGACGACACCGCGGTTATGCGGGGTCTTGCCGCGCCAGCGGGTACGACCCGCCTTGCCATCATTGATGTTGCCGTGGTCCGGGTTGGAAACGGCGCCGACGGTGGCCAGGCAGGAGCCCGGGACCAGACGCTGTTCGCCGGAGTTCAGGCGAAGGATTGCCATGCCGGCATCGCGGCCGACCAGCTGAACATAGGTGCCTGCAGAGCGGGCGATCTGACCGCCCTTGCCCGGCTTCATTTCCACGTTGTGGATGATGGAGCCGACCGGGATGTACTGCAGCGGCATCGCATTGCCGGGCTTTACGTCGACAGCCTTCTCAGAGGCGATCACCTTGTCGCCGACAGCGAGACGCTGCGGAGCCAGGATGTAGGCCTGTTCGCCATCAGCATAGGTGATGAGGGCGATGAAGGCGGTGCGGTTCGGGTCGTATTCCAGACGTTCTACTGTGCCTTCGACGTCGAACTTGCGACGCTTGAAGTCAACGAGACGGTAGGTACGCTTGTGACCACCACCGATGAAGCGAGCCGTGATGCGGCCGAGGTTGTTACGACCACCGCTCTTGGACAGACCTTCCGTCAGCGCCTTGACCGGCTTGCCCTTCCAGAGGCCCGAGCGGTCGACGATGACCAGCTGACGCTGGCTCGGGGTCGTCGGATTATAGCTTTTCAATGCCATTGTTCTTGTTCCCTACCTCAGACGCCCGTCGACACGTCGATGGACTGACCTTCAGCGAGCGTAACGATCGCCTTCTTGACGTCCTTCTGCTTGCCGATGAAGCCGCGGAAACGCTTTGTCTTGCCCTTGCGGAGCAGCGTATTGACGGCGGTGACCTTGACGCCGAAGAGAGCCTCGACAGCAGCCTTGATTTCCGGCTTGCTGGCGCCCTTGGCGACGTTGAAGACGACCTGGTTGTTCTCAGACACCATGGTCGACTTTTCCGTGATCGACGGAGATACGATCACGTCGTAGTGGCGAAGATCCGTCATTTGAACCGCTCCTCCAGAGCTTCCACAGCCGCCTTCGACAGGACGAGCTTGCCGCGGCGCAGGATGTCATAAACGTTGATGCCCTGAACCGGCAGAACATCGATGTTCGGGATGTTTGCGGCTGCGAGCTTGAAGTTGCTGTCGATTTCGGCACCGCCGATGACGAGAGCATTGGTGAGGCCGAGCGAGGCGAAGGTGCCGACCAGGGTCTTGGTCTTGGCTTCGGCAGCAACCAGATTATCAACGATGATCAGGTCTTCCGACTTCAGCTTTGCCGACAGGGCGTGACGCAGAGCGAGTGCACGAACCTTCTTCGGCAGGTCATGGGCGTGGCTGCGAACAACCGGGCCATGAGCCTTACCACCGCCGCGGAACTGCGGAGCGCGGGCCGAATGGTGACGAGCACGACCGGTGCCCTTCTGCTTGTACATCTTCGCACCGGTGCGCGAGACTTCAGCGCGGGTCTTGGTCTTGTGCGTGCCCTGGCGCTTCTTGGCCAGCTGGTAGCGGACCATGCGGGCAATGATGTCTTCGCGCGGCTCAAGGCCGAAGATTTCGTCAGACAGAGAAACCTTGCCGGCGTCCTTGCCCGAGAGGGTCTTGACGTTCAATTCCATGTGCTTGGCTCCCTTACTTCGACGACTTAACGGCGTCGCGGACGATGATCCAGGAACCCTTGGAACCGGGCACTGCGCCCTTTACCAGGATGAGACCGCGATCTTCATCAGTCGAAACGACTTCGAGGTTCTGGGTGGTGACGCGGGTCTGGCCCATGTGACCAGCCATGCGCTTGCCCTTCCAAACGCGGCCCGGATCCTGGTTGGAACCGGTCGAACCGTGCGAACGGTGCGAGACGGAAACACCGTGGGTCGCGCGCAGACCACCGAAGTTGTGGCGCTTCATGGCACCGGCAAAACCCTTACCGATCGTCGTGCCCGTGACGTCGACCAGCTGGCCGGCTTCAAAATGGCTCGCGGTCAGCTGTGCGCCGACATCGATGAGGTTTTCTTCGGAAACGCGGAATTCAACGAGCTTGGCCTTGGGCTCAACGCTCGCTGCTGCGAAGTGACCACGAAGGCCCTTCGTCGTGTTCTTGACCTTCGACGTACCGGCGCCGAGCTGAAGCGCGACATAGCCGTTCTTGTCGGCCGTGCGCTGCGCGACGACCTGTACGTTATCCAGACGCAGAACTGTAACCGGGACATGTTCGCCGGCGTCGTTATAGACGCGGGTCATACCCACTTTCTGTGCAATCACACCTGAACGCATTGGTTCATTCCTCTTGAGAGTCGCGGACGGGATCTCGCGATCCTGACCTTTCCTCTTTGTTTAAGGATTCCACTCCGGCCCTTCCGAACCTTCGGGTTTCCCGTTTCGAGAAGTCGTTGGCAGGTCTTGCCACGTACCTTCCTTGTTATTTCGGCTCTCGCCGGAATTCCTTCTTAGAGCTTGATCTCGACGTCGACGCCGGCAGCCAGGTCGAGCTTCATCAGCGCGTCCACGGTCTGGGGGGTCGGATCAACGATATCGAGCAGGCGCTTATGCGTGCGCATTTCAAACTGTTCGCGGCTCTTCTTGTCGACGTGAGGCGAACGGTTGACGGTAAATTTTTCAATGCGTGTCGGGAGCGGAACCGGGCCGCGGACGCTGGCACCGGTGCGCTTTGCCGTCTGCACGATTTCGCGCGTGGAGGCATCGAGAACCCGGTGATCAAACGCCTTCAGGCGGATGCGGATATTCTGGCCGTTCATTCGACTTGTCCTTGTTTCTTTTCTTGCGTCCCGCATACGCAGAGACAGTGAATTACCATGACTGGCCGGCCCCAAATTTTCAAAAATCACAGCGACATCATGGATGCCGCTGTCACTCTTCTATTCCTGAGGAGCCCTGCCGAACTCGACCCGTCACCAGGCCTTTGAAAACTGCAGCGCTGAGAATCCGCCGTGCAAATCACCGCGCGATTCTGATCGTGGCCGGCGACATACACCGCAAACGGCCTCTCGTCAATTGGTCACGCTGACCGAAATGCCGAGCTCTGCTTTCACTGCATCACTGGCTTGCGCCAGCTGCAGCTAGAAATGCGAAGCGGCCTCGGACCGGTAGCCCGAGGCCGCTTCCCGTAATCGATTACTCGATGATCGAGGCGACGATGCCGGCGCCGACGGTGCGGCCGCCTTCGCGGATCGCGAAGCGCAGCTTTTCTTCCATCGCGATCGGCACGA